>JBAXNG010000015.1:0-116569 GCA_037133875.1 Verrucomicrobiota bacterium
CTCTTGGGCTCACTCTTGGGCTCACTCTTGGGCTCACTCTTGGGCTCACTCTTGGGCTCACTCTTGGCGCTTTCCTTCGCGGCAGCCTCTTTCTCAGACTGCTGGTATTGGCGCTTTAATTCCTCAAGCCGTTCTTGCTGGAGCCACTCTGTAAACTTCGAACGAATCTCCCCTCTGGATTCCCAAAGACTCGTAGGACCTCGATCCAAAAAAGGCTGGATCCGGCTTCTCCAAATAACCGCTCCGCTCACGAGGATCAGGACTAGCCCGATCATCACTCGCAAACGTTCCAAAGCAGGATCTGGCTCTTTTCTGGGCATAAAAGAAAGGCGCCATCCCATCGGATAGCGCCTACTTCAAGCTACATTCCAAGCTTAGCCAACTCGTTCTCCAGCAACATCTGGAACGTCGGAATATCCGCTTGTGGCGGCCTATACCCCGGACTCGGGGGGACCATTCCCAAACGTCCTGTCTGATCCAGATACCAGCCGGCCTTTTCGCCATCTGAAAACGTCACACTGCCACTCACCATCGCACCAGGTCGAGTGAGCGTATCCACCTTCACTAAAACATCTCCAGGAACACCTTGCGGCGCTGCTTCACCCTCACCCTCAGCCGGAACTGCCCCCTGTGGCGCTGGCTCTTCAGCGGGTTTTGGTGGCTCCGGAACAACCGCCTCTTTAGGCAGCAGCTTCAGGTCATCCACAAGCATCCGCGCCTCCATGTAGGTCAGCCGAATATCAAACTCCTTACCCAAATTCTCCTGAATCTGGGCCAATGTCAGGCCTTCGGAAATCCATCCGGCCACCTTGTTTTTCTGTTCCTGAGTTAAATCCATAACGGTCAAAAAACTCTAACGCCGACACCTCAAACGCGCCAACGTCCAATTATCAATCGCTCGATCAAGGTGCTACAGGGGTCAAAAAACCCATCGATTGCAGCCACTCTCCAACACGCTGGGGCCACTCACTTACCGGGAGCCCTGTCTTACGCATCCCGAATCCATGCCCGCCCTTCGTATTAATATGTAATTCCGCAGGTAACCCTAACTTCTTGTACTCGAGATAAAGCAACGCACTCGCACTCGGACTGGTCCTGCCTTTGTCGTCATGCGCATGAACCAAACAAACAGGCGGCGCCTTATCCGTCACCTTCACCGTCGGCAACAGAGTAAACGTATCTTCGGCGCTCACTAAATACGCAGGATACACTGGAATCAGAAAATTCGGGGTAGCATCGTCCACATCCAGGTTTGGATCCTGAGTGTACGTCCGCTCATTAGGATGCAGGGCGGCCATCACCGCTAAATGGCCCCCGGCAGAAAACCCCAGAATCCCCACCCGGTTGGGATTGATCCCCCACTCCTGAGCATGGTGCCGAACCAGCCCTACGGAACGTTGGGCGTCTTGAAGCGGCTCATAACCAGCCACCTCACGTGTTGGCACTCGGTACTTCAGCAACACCGCCGTCACCCCCAGAGAGTTCAGCCACTCACAAACCTGAGTCCCCTCGTGTTCGATCGCCAAAATGCTGTACCCACCGCCGGGGCACACAATCACAGCTGTTCCGTTCGGTTTTTCAGCCCGGTACACTGTGAGAGTCGGCTCCGTCACATTCGTCAACCGGAGCACATCCTTCTCGTTTTTGGGAGGCATCACCTTTTCCGCTTCAATATGCACCCCGGCTTTCTCTGGGGCGCCATCCGGCCAAAGCTTCACAACAACGGGTTCAGCAGCATTTACCAAAACAATGCTGCCCAGAAGGGCCGAAGCAGAAAGAACCAACCGAATGGAGGGTAAGGAGAACATCCACCCAACCTGCCAATTCCAAGCAACTGAAGCAAGCCGCCGCCCCACCTCGCTAGTCTCGACGTAAAACCCCGTCACTCAGAATCCGCGCACGTAAACCACCTCTGCCCTTTAAAAAGGCTTCTGCCCCGTCGCCATAAGCCTGATTCATCCATTCACACGGAGAACATTCCCCCGTTCCAAAGAACCGAACCCCCTGAATCTCAAACTCCTCCCCCACCAATGCCAGTAGATCCAGCCGTTCTGTAATGACATTTCGGCGAAACACAGACGGGGGATGACCAACCAACGGAAACGCCTCATTCAAAAGCAAATAAACTTCATTTTCAAAAAACGTGATCTGCCCTTTGTAATCCGGCTTAAAATCCAAAAAACGATCCCCCTGAATCCCCCTACCAGCCAAACAAGTCACCTCCTCCACCTCCAAAACCGGGTGCGTACCTGGCGCCTGACCATAATGCCCAAAATAATTGTGCCCCGGCGAAATATAGAGGTGTTTGATACCCATAATTAGAAAGCAGAGATCAGCCCCTCAATCCCAACAGCCCATTAGGAGCGGTAGTTAACATTAACATCACGATTCTTATATCGTACGAAATAACACTTCATCCGCCAAGGAGATCAGGGTTAAGTGTGACCGGCGTTTTTTTGACACGCTGCACCACAATCAGACCATTCTCATTGTTGCCAATATGTCCCGTTTTTCTCCACCCGTACTCGGCTTGCTTGCAGCGACTGTCACTCTCCCTCTTTTCGGAGCAACAGATCCGCTTCCATTTGCAAGAATCCCTCACTCCGAGTCACTTCTCATTAACGATCACTGCGTCGATTGCCATGGACCAAAGAAACAAAAAGGCAATTTTCGGATTGATGAACTGGACCTTAGTATTTCCAGCATCGCCATCGCGGACCGTTGGAACAAAGTTTTGAATCAGGTTCGTAACGGAGAGATGCCTCCGGAAAACGAAAAGCAGCCCAACGATGCCCTCAAAGCCGACTTCGTCAAGTCGCTCTCTATGGCTCTCGCCCAGGCCCGCAATTCGCTCCCCCACGAAACCGATCGAACCAAATCCCGCCGCCTCAACCGCAGAGAATACCACAGCACGATCCAGGCACTCACGGGTTTAGACGTCGCGGACAATGAGCTTCCCCCGGACAGCGACTCCGGATTTTTTGACACTGTCCTCTCATCCACCCCGATTTCAACCGATTTATTCGCTCAGTACAAATCACTTGCGACTCAAATCGCAGAGCGATTGTTAACCCCGCAGGAATTTGGGGCGCGTCCAGTTCTCAAACGTCACTCCGAGCCCGAAGAAAACACCAACAAACAGATCGCCACGACCTTGGAGAATATCGACAAGGCCTATGCGCGTTATACGGAATGGGCGACGACAAGAGGCCACAAATCCCCTAAGGAGTTTAAGTTCAAGGACGAAGCAGATGCAAAACATGCGCAGGCTCAATACGAGCTGCTGCATCAATATCTCACCGATTATCTGGCGTTACCGCTGAAACAAACCGGCGCTTACCTGACTACCTACGCCGGCAATCCCACCGAATCCATCGCCGCCCTTAGCACTTGGCCCACTGGAAAATACATTGTACGCATCACCATTGCTGCACTCGATGACTCACCAGAAAAGCGACGCTTCATCGAATTCGGCCAACACGGGGAAGATCGCTCCGAATTCACCGTTCTGAGCGGTCACCATGTGACTGGCACATTAGCTGTCCCTCAGGTCATTGAAATTCCCGTCACCATCGGCCTCACTGGAAGCCGGGAATTCTCGGTTCGCGAAAAACAGCCAGCGAATCCAGCACTCGTGAAAGAAGCGTTTGCGGAGTACGTGAAAAAGAATGGTACGGGCCCAGCGCCAGCACTTTGGATTAACTCGATGGAAATCGAAAGCGCCCCACCTAACGCGGCGCCGCAGTCGACTTCAACGGCACTCGGAACTACCGCTCCGGCAATGGGGCTTCCGGGTAGCCCGGCGACAGGAAAACCCCAGGCTGAAGACTTGTCCAAACAGCTTCTATTCAAAGGACCGCCATTTATTGAAGTCCTGCCGAAGGCCTCCAGTTACCAAAAGAATCTGGAATACGCCCGCGAGATTCTCTCTCGATTTGCCACTCGCGCGTTTCGGGGGCGTTATATCGACGCCGAATTTATTGATAGCCTCGTTAAACATTACGAAGCCAAACGGGATAGCGGGGCACCTTTTGAAGCAGCGCTCAAAGAGCCGTTTACGATCATCCTTTCGGCTCCCGAATTCCTCTACCTCACAGACCCTCCTTTAGAGACGCCCGAACCCCCAAAAAACGCCAAAAACACTCCTCCGCTAAAACCGGAGCCCATCAACTTGTGGCATGTTTGGAGCGACGCTAAGGGGGCCAAAGTCGAAGCAGAACTTCTCGATATCGATGGGGATATCGTCACAGTCCGTCTGAGAACGGGGGAAACACCAAAGCTTAATCTGGGCAAACTCGTCCCGGAAAACCGGGCATTTGCGGAAAAGATGAAACCGCATCTCCCATTCGAAAGTGATGGCGCCCGTTTGGCCTCCAGACTTTCCTACCTACTGTGGAGCGAACCACCTGACACCACGCTCCTGTCGCTCGGAACCTCCGGCGAATTATTGCGCCCAACCGTATTGGACCAACAAATCAATCGTCTTTTAACGGACTCCAAGGCGTCCAAGTTCGTCAGCGCTTTTGTGGGGCAATGGTTTGATCTGGATCGTTTGAACAACATCCGCTTCAACGCCAAAGCCTATCAGGACTTCGATAACGCCACTAAACTGGCCGCGAAAAACGAAGTTATTGCAACCGTCACCCATGTCCTCACTACCGGTGGAAATATTTCTCAACTCCTCAAGTCTGAGTACATCATCGGAAACGCTATCCTCGCCAATTACTACGGAATTAAAGGGGTCTCCGGGGATGAATTCCGCAAAATCCCGATTCCTGCCGGCTCTCCGCGCGGCGGACTATTGGGTATGGCGGGCATTCTGGCCCTCGGCAGTAATGGCGAGCGCACCAAAGCCGTAGACCGCGGCGCTTGGGTCTTGCGCAAGATCCTCCATGAACCACTTCGCGCACCAACCAACGTTCCAGAACTCTCGCGTCTGGACAGCGAACTTCTCACGACCCGTGAACGCCTCAAAGCTCACGAAGACCAGCCACAATGCGTCACCTGCCATCGCAAAATTGACCCCATCGGCCTCGGTCTCGAGAACTTCGACGCCGCAGGCAATTGGCGCACCCAAGATAATTACGAAAAAGCCGGCGTCGGCAAAAAGAGTTGGGACATTGACCCCTCCGGCACATTCCACAAAGGAGCAGCCTTCAAAGACTTCCAAAGTTTACGAGACATCATCGCAGCTAAACCAGACCTATTCGCCCAATCCTTTATCGAGGCGTTGTTAGAATACATCCAAGGCCGACCCTGCGGATTTATGGACGTTGAGATGATCGAAAACATCATGCTCCAAGCGCGTGCGAAAAACTTCGCCCTCAGTGAAATCGTCCGCGCAATCATTCATCATCCCAGGTTCAACACCCGCTAACCGCGGTCGCTAAAACCCGCTCGCAGCAAAGGAGCCCAGGCAGTCGCTACTGCTTGGGCTCGTTTTTTTTGCGCAAGGTTTCCACTTCTTTTTTCAGCTCCTGTCCATTCTTTCGAAGCTCCGCCACTTCGCTCCGCAGCCCCTTCAGTTCCTCGTCCTCTTTTCTGGCTCCGCGAATTTTCTCCAGCGCCTTCTCGGCAGCTCCTTTTTCCGCTTTCTCACGACTCGCCCCCGAAAACGTCTCCAGTAAAGCAATCGCCTTCGCATCCTCCAAATTCCCAAGCGCATTGATACCTGCTACTCGGACCCCTTCTTTCGGATGCGTCACGTACTCGCTCAGCAGCCCCCGGACATCATCCTTCTTTAACTCAAACCGCTCCAACGACCCCAACGTCTCTAGCCCCGAAGCCAATACAGCCGACGGCAAATCCGCACCACGCGCCTTCACAAACTCCATCAACGGCTTCACATATCCGGGGTCCCCCTGTTTCCGCATCCCTTGAATCGCCCCGTCCGCAATCCGTTCCCGATAGCCCCCGCGCGATAGCGCGCCGATCAGCACATCCTTCACCTCCGCATCCGGGTACGGGCCCAGAGCCTTCAACGCCGTAGCCACGATTCCAGGATTCTTCTCCTCACGCGCGACCTTTAACAACGTCCCAAGAGCCGCCTTGTCATAAAACCCTCCCAACGCAGTTACGACTGCGTTCCGAACCCGAGCGTCCGATTGCGTTAAAGCTCCTTGCAACGCCGATAACGCCTCCGCTGAACGCGCCTGTCTCAACACCTCAGCCGCACGAATCCTCACCTGATAATACTCGGCATTCAAAAGCGCCCCCTGAATTTTGCCCACCGCCTCTTTATCCGGTTTGTCCGATAGCTGCTCCAGTGCAAGCAACTGTCCAACCATATCCGTATTGTCCTCCAACTGCACAAACGTCATCGGACGCGCAGGGTTAAAGTTCACCTTTGCCAGAACACTCAAATTCGGATCAATCCGCACATTGTCCGGCGCAGCTTTTAGAGGAAAATAGAAATCCTCTTCCTTCTCCCGAATCTGCACAACTCGATCGATTCGATCGTTCTTCACTCCAAACCGGATTGTCAGCGGAAACTGAAACAACGGCGCTTCCTCGGAGATCTTTTGCGTCTGTTTAACCGCCACTTTGGCGAGACCCGTTTTTTCGTCCCACGAATAACTCACGTCGAGATTCGGGGCTCCCACGCCATAAACCCACTGGTCAAAAAAACGTTCCAGACTGAGCCCCGAGATCTCCTCAAAAACCGATCGCAAATTGTCGGTCGTCACTGACCCATACGAGAAGCGTTCCACATATGTGCGAATCGCTTTTTGGTATAACTCCGCCCCCAGCTGACTACGGAGCATATGTAAGACCCAAGCCCCCTTCGGGTACGCGAGATAATTAAACATCTCCGAAGGCTCTTTGTACTTCCGCCAAACAATACCTCGAGTCTCATTTGATTTGCCGGTGATCTCTTTGGACGATCCATACAAATGGGAGAGCAACTCGTTGTTTCCTAAAAAATTCCCCTCCCACAACCAGTCGTAATACGTCGCAAATCCTTCATTTAACCACGTGTGACTCCAATCCTTACACGTCAGTAAATCCCCAAACCACTGGTGCGCCAACTCGTGTGCCACCAACCCGTCGCTATTGAAAAGGTTTTCCGTGTCATTCGTGAACAACGTATTCGCATTTAACGTCGTGATACTCGTGTTCTCCATCCCACCCCAATGGAAGTCACGGATCGTCACCTGCCCGTACTTCGCCCAAGGATAGTTCACGCCAATCTCGCGCTCGAAGAATTCCATCACGTGCCGCGTATGCCGAAACGAATTTGCTGCGTAGGGCAAATCCGAAGGGATCGCCCAAAACTCGAGAGGGATATCGCGATGTTTATCCTCCACTTTGCCCATTTCCCCCGCCACAAGCGCGATCAGATAATTCGTATGCGGCTTCTCCT
Source organism: Verrucomicrobiota bacterium (assembly GCA_037133875.1). Taxonomy (GTDB): domain Bacteria; phylum Verrucomicrobiota; class Verrucomicrobiia; order Chthoniobacterales; family Chthoniobacteraceae; genus Chth-196. Next base: position 7,364 of record JBAXNG010000015.1, read on the forward strand.
GCACCCAACGGGTTGCCATTAACCCGTCTTTATCGGGAGTCGTTGAAACCAGACGCCCGTTCGATACCGCGACCATTCCTGCCGGCAAATGACAGATCACCTCAGATGTCAGCTTTTCACTGGGATCATCAAAACACGGATACCAATAACGCGACTCGACCGACTCTCCTTGGGTCCACAATTGACTCTCGGGATACCCCATTTCCTTGGTTCGAAAATACAACCCTTTGTTCGGTTCCGCGGAATACTCGATCGTCACAGTAGCCTCTTTTCCCACGGGAATCGCAGGTGAAAAATTGAGCACTATTTCACGCTCCGTCACCTGATGCTTAAGCCCGGATTCAGAGCTCGTGCAGGCTCCAATTTGAAGATCTACCGCATCCAACCGAAGCTCCTCCAACGGGGTGGAAATGGCTTTAAACTTAAAGGTTACCGCTCCCTTAATCGTCCGTTGCTGAAAGTTGGGCGTAATATCGAGTGTCAAATGCTCAATATCAACCACTCGATCCCTCGCATATTTCTTATAACTCGGCGATTCCACGGAAGACGGAGCAAGGTGCTCCGAACAGTATCGGCAAACGTGTGACTGTTGCTCCCCCTTCAAAGAAGTCACCGGAGAAACGAGCGCCAAAACCGAACCTATGAGGGGCTTCACTAAGCGTGAGGGAATGCGATTCATCCCAAAAACGTTACCGATTCATAGTTCTCAAAACAATCATCCAACGATCGACACCTGTCACTCGCCTCCAACACTTTTACTCTTTGAACTCGCCTTGTTTTAGGCAGCATTTCCAACGTGAAACAGATCCTTACCCCCTTGGTCGCCTTGGCACTGACCTCCAGCGCATTTGCCGCAGAACCCGACACTCGTTGTTATGAACTCCGCACCTACCACGCCGCTCCCGGCAAGATGGAAGAGCTTCACAAACGGTTCCGAGAACACACCCTCGCTCTCTTTCAGAAACATGGCATCAACAGCATCGGTTTCTGGGAACAGTTGGATAAAGAGAACAAACCTCTTGGAATTCTCACCTTCCTTTTGAGTTACCCAAGCCGTGACGCACGTGAGGCTTCGTGGAAAGCCTTTATGGCTGATCCCGATTGGCAGGCTGCCTTTAAAGCATCCGAAGCCAATGGACCGCTCGTTGAAAAATTCGAAAACCCTTACCTCACGGCCACCCCCTATTCTCCTGCGATCGCCCCATCCAAAGCGGATGAACCCAGAGCTTTTGAACTCCGGATCTACACGTGTGAACCAGGTCGCTTAAACGCACTTCACGAACGCTTCCGCAATCATACCATGGGCCTTTTCAGCAAATACGGCATGACCCATTTCGGCTACTGGTCCCCTATGGATAAAGATCAAGGCGCAGAGAACACCCTCGTATATCTGCTCGCCCACAAGAGCCGCGAAGCTGCAACAGCATCGTTTGCGTCGTTTAGAAACGACCCCGAATGGATCGCCGCCCGCAAAGCCTCCGAAGAAAAAGCAGGTGGTTCACTCACAGTCAAAGACGGTGTGCAATCCGTCTTTATGCGCCCCACAGACTATTCACCGACGCGATAGTTTCGTCCCCCTTCGGGCCAAAGTCTGCGCGCCAGCCACGACGTTTCTGACGTCAGTGGCTGGTGTTTTTTTGCGGGGAACAGAGTTTAAAAACGCTGCTCTCCTTCATTTCAAAAGCAAACGCCTACAGACCGTTCGTGGCTTCACTCATCATCGATGAAACCAATGAAGCTTCGAACACGCGTATGCCTGCGTGTGATTCCTGAGTCAGAAATCGGTTCCGAAGTAGTTTTAACTTCCTCTCATCCAGCATCACACCGCGGTTCAGTAACGGATGATTGGATTCCGGAAGAGGGATAAGTTCATCCGTAATGTCTCGAGGACGAAGCTCAGTAATTTGTTTGTAGATCGAAACACGCTCGCAAACGAAATAGCTCACACACACTTGGATGTGGCTTGAGCCAACAGCGAGTCGAATTCTATCAACCAGAAACTTGCTGAGCTCGCCTAATTCAGAGGTAGGTACGCGGCGCGGAAGAATCGGCAGAATCACCTCTTCCCCAGAAGCTTGAAAAGAAGCCTTGACCTGTTCTTTAAGCGTCTTCACCACCTGAATCATCGCACTGGTAGAATCGTGGGACGTCATCGCGTTTGTACCCGTAAAATGATGAAACAAGAAATCGGCAGACCGCTGATCCGATTCAACAAGGACATCCAACCACAAATTTTTGCTCGGAATTAAGATTGTGGACCAAGCTCCGATTGTTGTCTCTGGTTCGAGATAGGGAATACTTTCCAATTCCACGACACTCGGAACCTGAAGCTCCTTGAACCCATTGAGAGTGTGTATTTTCGCATCCCGAAGCGTCGGAATAGAAAGAAACTCATCTTTGACTCTATTTTCAGAAGGCCGTGCCGAAGTAGAAGCCTCTCCAAGATGATGAACCGATTCGGAGGCCCGGGAAGTCGGAGTGCTCAGTAATGAGCCAGTTTTCCGACTGGAAGAACTTGGCTCTCTGATTTTTTCAGTCGGGCCAAACCGTTTCATTCTCCTTACTGCTGCTCCGATTTGCGCTGCCAGCACCGTAACGTTACAAGGCAATGCGATATAATCATCTGCACCAGACGCAAATGCTTTAGCGACTGAATTGACCGTATTATCAGTCCCCAAAAGAATCACAGAGACCGGCTTGTTCGTGTGCGTCGCAGTGAGTTCCTCACATAGGGTAAGGGCTGAGGCCTGTCCTGCGCTCACGCTCAAAATAGCCAGGACAGGACAATCCGCAGCAGCAATCGTGTCTTTGGTGACCCTTGGGTTTGAACTGCTCTCGATCGTCACCCCAAGAGGAGCAACAACCTCACGCATCATGTCTTCTGTCTCTCGGGAATTTAGATGGAGGAAAACCTTCATAGTGGGGAGGAACGGCAAACTGGGGGTGGCTGGAATTAATCGTTTTGGGATTAATCAAATCCCGCTCTTACTAGCCCACGTCTCATTCGTTGGCGACATTCAATTCCAGTCACACGGCAATCCAAATCTTCCGAACCCAAAATGAAAGCACTCCTTCTCATCGCCGTCTTGTTATCCAGCTTCCTTCTGTCTGGGTGCGTCAACAACTCCGAACCCGTTACCATTCACGGCACTATCGAGACTCAATTTCAGTCGGCTAACACTTCCCGAATCGTACCTACCCGGCCTTAACCACACCCAAAATCCGGTATACCGATCGTCTCCTCTCCAGGCGACCATCACACCGGTTTCGCTTTGGGTATATCATCAGCTTCGGAGAGGCGCTTGCGGCGTTCTATCGTTAGCTTTTTGCCATCCGGTATAATCCGCACTACTTATCTCCGCGCCCGTACCGCACGCTTCCCATATGCTGACTCTGGCAGAAACACCCCAAGCTCTACTCTCGCAGATGAGCGTCGCTTTGGCCGAAATCCGCGATCCCAGAGCCCGTCACTGGTTGATCCTCCCGGGCCGGGGACGTGCAGAAGCCATTCTTCACTTGTGGGCCCAGCGCTCCGGAATCGCAGCCCACACGCAGGAAGTCGAATTACGCGTTCTCATCGAACAGGCAGCCAGCGGAGAACAACGTAAGCGCTTCGACTTCGATCGGCTCCGCCTCGTCTGCGCCTCCATCCTCCACGAGTTCGCGCATCTCTCCGATTTCCCGATTCACGGCACCGATCCTCTTACGCCCGTTACCGCAAGTGTTCTCACCTGGGCCACAACCGTAGCCAAAGCCATCGACGACGGCCTGCAATGCCGATCTCCAAGCGATTGCTGGGCAGAGAATTCGTTTCTCGATAAAATCCACAAGCACCCCGCCGTTACAGAAGCGCTCCAGTCCCATATCGGCGCTCTCAATTCCACCACATTTGAGCAATCCACCCGATCCTGGATCCAAAGTTGGACCAATCGGGGTGGCATTCCTCATCTCTGGATCCAACTCGATAGCGGCATCCCCACGGTTCAGTACGAACGACTCCAACAATTCCTCCAGATTCTCTCGGAAGAACACCGCGACCACATCCACTTGTTCGCACTCGCTCCAAGCCGTGAATATTGGGGAGACTCGCCTATTCGCGCCCGAAAATCCGAACACAACGATGACCCGGACCTTCATCCGGGTGCCCTTCTTTGGGCTCTTGGCCAGTCATCCCAGGACCTTCATCAGCAGCTTAGCGAAACATTTCTCTCCTACGGCGACGGCGGGCTTTGGCTCGAAAGCCCTCCACCCGCTCCCTCTCTGCTCGGCCAACTACAACGTTCCTGCCGCTCCTCCAAACCGATCCCCCCGGAAGAGCGTGCAGCGCTCAATCCCAACGACACCTCCCTCACCATCCACTCAACAAGGAGCACACTCCGCGAGCTGGAAGTCTGCCGGGACCGCATTCTGCAAGCTCGTCATGAATCCCCGGATCTACGCTATGAAGATATCCTGCTTCTTCTCGCAGATCCAAAACGCCAGGCTCCCTACATCCAGGCGGCCCTGCGCTCCGACGATCCCAAACACCCCTACATCCCGTTTCGAATGTTGGGCTTTGGACAAACGGTCCCGTCACCCCTTGCAGAAAGCCTCACTCTCCTCATCGAAAAGCTCCGCGGCCGCCTCAACCTCGAGGACATCCAAACACTCGTAGAAAATCCATTAATAGCCGCCAAATTTGGATTTGAAGAAGCAACCCAGGACAGACTCGATGTCATCGCCTGGTTAAAAGACGCCCAATTTCGATGGGGGCTGGAATCCGCCCACCGCCGCGAATTTCAAAACATCCCAGAGAATCGCTGGAACCTCGTTTGGGCAATCCAACGACTCGGCCTCGGCGCTATCGTCGCCCCGGAACACCGAAATGAATTACTCACTCTATCAGCAGGCGGCGGCGACGCAGTTCCCTTGGAACGCGCATCCGGTCTGAGTCTCGCAACACTGGCTCGTCTCGCCCGCTTCACAAGCGCTCTGCTAGCTGCGCGCTCGATCTGGTGCGACAGCAACCCGAACACCATTCCATTTTGGAATAAGAAACTCATCGAACTCGCCGAAACGTTCCTGGACTGCACCACCGGGGCGTCAGCTTTACACCAAACCAAACTCTTCACTTCGATCCTGCCCCAGCTCGAAAGAGCCGTCGAAGGTATGCCTTTTGAATTAAAGGCCGATGCCTTTATTCGAATCACTACCGAAAAACTCGAGAGCATCTCAGAAGGCGGCTCACGCGGATCAGGGGGCATCTGTGTTGCCGATCTGAGACAATACGCAGGGGTACCAGCGAGGCTAACGCTCATCGCAGGCCTCGACGACGGTCTCTTTCCTCGTCGCGATGATCGTCCCGACTGGCATCCGCTTTCCCAGTCTCGCAAACCTGGCGATCCAAGCCTCAGAGAAGCCGATCGCCACGCTCTACTGCTATCGATCCTAGCCTGTCAGGAACGGCTCGTCCTCTCCTACCAGGGAGGCTCCGATGAGGATGCAAAACACAGGCCACCGTCCACTGCGCTCGCCGACCTCATCAAGGCCGTACAAGAAAACTGCTTCACACCGGACTCCCAGATTCAGCTGGAATTCGAGCATCCGCTCAACGGATTCAGCACTGTCTCCTTTGCATCCAAACGCCCCCCGTCCGCCCGAAATCATCTGACCCAGGACTATTCAGCCGCACAACAACTGGAAGCGCGTACAAAGCTGCATCCCTACCCTGGACTGTGGAGCGAACCACTTCCCCCATCCCGCGCATCAAATACCCGCCAAAAGCTCGCCACCTCGACCCTTCGCGACCTTCTACAAGAACCGGGACGACTTCTGCTAAACCGCCTCGGCATTCGCCTCCCGGAAACACCAGCAGAATTGGAGTCTGGTGATCTACTGGATTCCAACAACCTGCACCGTTGGGCACTTCGAGATATCGCACTGACATCGTCGATCGAAGGAAAAGACCTCGCATGCATCCGACGACGTCTCGAAGTCGCTGGGGAGATTCCGAGAGCACAAATCGGAGAAAATCTCTGGAACAAAATCATTCAGGAACTGCCGGTTCCTTTAACCAAAGTTCATCCGAGCCAAAAACTGTCAGGCGTAATACGCGTAGCGTTACCCCCTTACCCCACCGAAGAGCAATCCTACACCATTGAAGGCTCACTGAACGGGCATTGGTACGTCGTTCCGGACGAACAAAAAGCCATCTTCCTGAGCCCGTCTTCCTTTAGTTATAAACAGGATCTTTTCCTCACACTCGAGACTCTGCTTCTGGCAGCTTCAACCCCAGATGATAGTCATTCGCTCCACCGGGTGGAGGCTTACTACCGTAGCACGAAGAAGCCGAAAGACCGATCTCTGCCAACACCAGAACGGGCCATCCACTTACTCCAACGATTACTTCCTCTATTCGAGCTGGCCCAACAAATAGCCCTTCCATTTTGGCCGGAAGCAGCAGAGGCAGCGTTGAAAGCTACCCTGCTTAAAACTCCACCAATCACCAACCCCACTTCACAGGACGTGGAAGCCGCTTTGGAACAAGCTTACAGCAAATGGGCCACCACCACTGAAAAAATGGGCCCGGGACCGTGCGATTCCCCGACTACCCGTTATCTCTTCAGAGGGTGTTCAAATCCACTTATCTGGACGCCACCGCTTGCCAACCCACTGCAGTGGCTTCCGGACCCGCACGCCCCTCTTGCCTGGAGAATCTCAGTTTTCCTCCACCAGTGGAAAATTGAAGCAGATCAAAACTGACCCATGCTCTCCTTTGACCCATACACGCAGCCAATCAGAGGCACGCATTCCATCGAGGCCAGCGCTGGCACCGGTAAGACCTACTCCATCACCATCCTCTGGCTCCGTCTTCTTCTTGAAGAAAACCTCTCCATTGAACAAATCCTCGTCAGCACTTTTACCCAAGCTGCCACGGCTGAACTAAAGGAACGCCTGCTCTCCTCACTCCACGCTGCGTTAAAAACCACAAAAGAACTGGAGCAGAGCTTAACACCCACACAATGTCCCGAACTCAGCGTCATTCGTGCCCTTGTTGATTCCAACAAGACGTCTCTTTCCGCCGTCATCCGGACCGTTTCGAAAGCCATTAGCAGCTTCGATTTGGCGCCTATTTCAACCATCCACGGATTTTGCCAATCCCTCATTAGCAGACACGCCCTTGAACTCGGCTGCGACGCAGACCTCTCATTATCGGCCGACTGCGAAGAGATCCTCCAGCAAATCGCAGATGATGAAATAATGCTGCTCGCAGAAGATCCGGCAATCACCCCCGACCAACTCCGAAGTATTGCGCAAAAGGTCGCCGAGCACCCAAAAACCCCGAGAGTCGGTGCAGATCCAAACATCCATACGGAACTCGAATCCGTCAAAGACTCCATCCTCAAACTGCGCGAACGCGTCCTTTCTGCGATCAAAAATACCAACACCAAAAATGCGGTCGCCCGCAGAATCGACGCTCTGGAAATCGACTCTGTATGGAAGGAAATCGAAGAAAAGCAGGTTGGCCCGGACAACGCCGAGTTTCTGAAACTTTGGAATCGGTATCGAGAACTTCAAAACGACGCAGCGCGAATCCCGTACACAACAATTGCCGATGCGGTTTCTTTGAAATTGCCGCAACGCAAAAACCACGCGGGAACCCGTACCTTTGACGATATTCTTTTCATCATCCAGGAGGCGCTTTTCACCCAAGGGCAGGATGGCCGCCTGGCTCAGGTTGTTCGCAAACGTCTTAAGGCAGCCATTATCGACGAATGTCAGGATAGCGACTCTGTTCAAATCTACGTCTTCGATCAGCTCTTTAGAAATCCGCAGACCGTTTCGTTTATCGTCATCGGAGACCCAAAACAAAGCATCTACCGTTTCCGTGGCGCCGATCTGGCGAGTTACAAACAACTCGCATCCGCTTCCGGTGTGACAAAGGCACCCGTAATGATGGTCAACTATCGCTCTGACGAGCCGCTAATCACAGCGCTGAACAGTTTATACGGACATCACTTTTCTTTTCCTGACGCGCTTTCACGGGATGAACAAACCTTCTACGTGCCTGTTTCCGCAAAAGCGACGGAAAGCAGAATCCAGGATCCAGAAGCTTTACCCGCTCTTGTTTTTCAGTGGAGCGATTCCGGTCGCCGCGAGAACGCAAAGAACGACATCGCGGCTCAAATCGCATCAGAATGCACACGGCTTTTGTCCCAGGGAGTCCAGATCCAGGATCGTCACAGTGGAAAACTACGCAGTGTCAGACTAGGCGATATCGCCGTTTTGGCACGTGGACATCGAGACCTTGGCATCGTTCGGAGAGCACTGACGCAGCAAGGCATCACAAGCCAATCCGGAGGGAAAAGTCTGGGTAGCGTCTTCGGCAGTGACGAGGCAACCGACGTCCTGGCCTGGCTTCATTTGCTCGAAGCCCTGCGAACTCGGAGGAATGTACTGACCTCTTTAGTGACATTTCTAGGAACACCTCTCGGAGGCTTTACGGCGGAGCAGCTTCGCGACCTCCGCGAGCGCCCCATTTTACAAACAGAGTACACCGCCTTCTTTCAGGTTGCTGCTGCGGAATTCCCTCGTTCCGGACCGCTCCCGCTTCTTCTCCAGCACTTATCAGAATCGCGCACCGTCAAATCCAATCTCCCTTTTGCCGATGCGGAGCGACGCTACACGAACTGGCAACACGTTGCCGCTCTTCTTCAACACGAACATGCACGGGGCAGGCGCTCCCCTGAAACATTGCTCCTCTGGCTCTCACGCCAGATCGCGTCAAAAGCAGAAAGCACTGGGAGCCCTGACTCGGCCGAAAGTGCGATGATGAAATTGGAGACCGACGCAGAAGCGGTCCAGCTTGTAACCATCCACAACTCCAAGGGCCTTGAGTATCCCATCACCTTCTGTCCCTTTCTCTGGGATGTGATGTCGATGCCGATGCGTAAGTCCACCCCTGCTGCGCTGGTTCGGGAACAGTCCAGATGGCTGCTCGACATCGGCTCGCCCCGATTCGATGCCAATCAACGCACACAATTCAGCCAGGAAGACGAAGAGGAACACCGCAAACTCTACGTTGCACTAACGCGCTCCAGACATCGTGTGTACATTGGCATGGCGGCGATCGATTCCGGTGGAGCTCAATTTGATAATTCCGCGAAAAAATCCGCCCTGGCTCATCTTCTCCGATTACAGGACCTTTCCTTCTCCGAGTGGAAAGATGCGTTATCGCAAGTTCCCCACGCAGCACTGGTGTCCAATCCCACACTCGAAACACCTCCCCACCATTCTATTACAGAAAGCCTCATTTCGGATCTATCACCTCCCCCGAAATCTGAGCCCTATCACTTCGCGTTTCAACGCACGCATAGTTTCTCAAGTCTATCAAAGTCCGATGACGATCACTTCAGCCCTGCGGATCGGGACGCGGATCCGTCGTTTCACGTAGTCGCGGACGCTAGCAATATCGACCCATTGCAACCTCTCGGTGCAGCTGGGGCAATATTGGGCGATTCATTGCACACTGTACTCGAAGAATATTTGGGCAACCGAAGAGACCTTAAAACCGCCATTGGATCGCGTGATCCGTTTGAAGATTGGGAAAGAGCAATTACCACGATTCTTTCAACACCGATCAATCTACCGGAATCAAAACCGACCAATCTCGAAATGGTACGCTCTGGTTGCATCACCGAGATGCAATTTCACCTGCCAGCCTCACACGTCACATCCGTGAAGCTCTCAGAAGCATTATTGGCGGATCCGGCAATAGGTGCATCCGAAGCGCGACACGACTGGGCTGCGTCGATTCAAAACTGGAATTTCGGTCACTTTGCAGGATTTCTTCAGGGATACATCGACCTTATTTTCGAACACGAGGGCCGATGGTATGTTGCTGACTACAAAAGCAACAAACTGCCCGACTACAGGAGCGAGACCCTTGAACAGGCAATGCTGCAAAAGAGCTACATGCTTCAGGCCCGCTTTTATGCTCTGGCGCTCCATCGCCACCTTTCCACACAGCTCCCCGGTTATACCTACGAAGATCATTTCGGCGGTGTTGTTTACCTCTTCGTGCGCGGCTTTCCGAGCGATGGCGTTTGGACGGAACGCCCTTCTCTGGCCGCCCTCGAGGCACTGGGAATCCTGTTTACTCCATCCCGATGAAGCTGCCTTCCACTGACTCCACCGATCCGGCCGATGGATTCCTCGACCTTGCTCAACTGGTCTGGAACACCAACGTTTCAGCGCCTCACCCCGGGCCGCTTGAAAACGAACACGGCGAATCCTGCGTCACCACGGAGGCCCTGATTCATTGGCTCGCAACGCTTCTGAGACACGCAAACAACGGACGCGGAGGGATCCGGCTTGGGCGCAGGTTAACGCCCGAATTGGAAAGCGCATTTCAACAACACCCTGAACTTTTTCATCTCGAAAACAACACGCTTCAACTGCCTCGCTATGCGCGTTACCGGGATAGTATCCGAAGCTTTTTTTCGAGCCGCCACGCTGCCTCGATTCGTCGCTTTTCTAACGAAGAGGTGGCCATCGCCCTCAATTCACTTTTTCCCGCCCAACAACTGTACGGTTCCGATGGCTCCTCCATCGTGTTCGACAACGCACAACAACGCCTCGCTATTGCCAATCTTCTCGATGCTCGAGTTGGCGTTTTAACTGGAGGGCCAGGCACAGGTAAAACTACAACCGCCGCTGCAATATTAGCTCTGCGAAAACGGCTCGAGCCCGCCCTGGACGCCGAGTCTATTCTGGTCGCAGCGCCCACCGGAAAGGCAGCTTGTCGCATCGCCGAAGCAATCAGCAAGGCAACGGCTCATCTACACGGACTCAGCCCAGATGAAACCGCATTCCTACAGTCGATCCGCGCACGCACTCTACACAGAGCGCTTGAGTGGAGTCCAATTCCCCCAGAGCGCGGAGGTCCATTTCGTCGCAACTCATCCAGGCCACTCGATGCCAGCCTCGTGTTGGTAGACGAAGCCAGCATGGTCGATCTAGCACTCATGCATGCGTTAGTCGCAGCGCTTCCGGCAAACGGAGGGCTTCTGTTATTGGGCGATAACGATCAACTCGAAAGTGTTGAAGTTGGAGGGATGTTAACCGAATTGGTTCAGCGCTCGAGTCACACCCATTTGCCCATCGAACTGCAGGAGACGCTCGCGTCGCGTTTGCAATGCCCTCCTGCAAAGGTGATCTCCGACTTCACAAGCGGTCTGACAAAATGTCCCGGCACCTCACTCGAGCCGCTTCCAGGCTTGGTGATTGGGCTCAAATACAGCCGCCGGGCAATGAACGCGCCGTGGATTCTCGATTTGGCGGCGCTATGCCGCCCCGATTCCCTAAGCAACGTCGACGCAATCTCAGCCATTTTTCAAAAATACCCTCAGGACAACCTCGCTTGGTATCGTGAAAAACCGGGACGCCATCGCCGAGATCTTTGCAGAACACAATGGGAATCCTGGGCTCGTGCGACACTTGGATGGAGCGGCCTCACACCGGAGCACTCAACCGAGGCCTTAAATGAACCGCTGCAGGCTCTCCTTCAATTCCAACTGCTATGCAGTAGCAATGCCCAAGTAGACAATGCAAACTCCGAAGGCATCAGTTTGTTAAACGCTCACGCAAACCATTCGCACTCGGCCTCACTGCCACACGGGTGTCCGATCATCATCGAAACCAACGATCACGCACTGGAACTCAGCAACGGAGACGTTGGCGTCATCATCGGTCCCGCCCCTCACGAACCCGGAACGCTGGCTCTATTCGCATCAAACACGCCAATTCCAAGACTCATTCCCATCGCGCAATTGCCAGCACATCGGCCTGCTTTTGCCCTAACCATTCACAAGAGCCAAGGCTCGGAGTGGGCACACGTAGCCATCGAACTTCCGTCCGAACCCGGGTCCGCCTTACTTTCCCGAAACCTGCTCTATACGGCGATCACGCGCTCGAGTCAGCGCATCGATTTATTTGGAAGCGAGTCCGCACTCGAACAACTCTTCAAGCGCGACAACCACTCTGCGGTTGAATAATCACCAAGTCTTGTAGGCTAGAAACTTGCCGCACATCTCGATTTTCACTCTGTCGCCCTTTGGGTCTTCGACCTTGTCGACTGACATCGTGAAATCAATCGCGCTCATGATTCCTGCGCCAAACTTCTCTTCGATCAACGCCTTTAAGGTCGGTCCGTAAACGTAAATAATCTCTTGGAAGCGGTACTGAAGCGGCTCTTTTGATACAGCAGGCGCAGCCTCTCCTTTATTCGCAAACTCAGTCAGCGCCTCGACCACTTCCGCCCCAAGTTCAAGGGTGGTAGCGAGACGCTCTGCAGCGTCCAGAGGAAGCGCATTTTCGCCCAAACATGCAGAGGTCGTATACACCTCGGAAAGGCCTGTCGCCTTGGCAAGGGCGGCCCAAGTGAGCTTGTGCGACTTCTTGGCATCCAAAATACGGCTGGTGAGTTCGGCTTTGGTCATGCTCTCGAGATTAACCAAGAATCTCGACGCCCCTCAAAACAAAACGGGGCGACCAGGAATTACCCGATCGCCCCGCTTTGAACGCACGAGCAAAGCTCGTGTCTCGCGCTCCAATTAAGCGTGTTTCACATTTTCCCACTGTCCGTTCTTGGCGGAAGCGAGAACTGCATCACAAACGTATTGGGTCTCAAGTGCGTCACGGAACGTTGGTGCCGCAAACTTACCAGTCGCTGCGCCCACAATGAAGTCTGCCACCTGATGCACAAACGTGTGCTCATAACCAATCTGGAGACCAGGCACCCACCAGTTGCTCATGTAAGGATGATCTCCATCCGTTACGTGAATCGAGCGCCATCCCCGCAAGCTACCCTGATCGCGGTAATCGAAATACTGCAAGCGATGCAGATCATGCAGATCCCAAGCAATCGAAGCATTTTCTCCGTTAATCTCCAAAGTATAGAGCGCCTTGTGGCCACGCGCATAACGGGTGGACTCAAACGTCGCAAGGGATCCGTTATCGAATCGAGCCAGGAACGCACAAGCATCATCAATCTTCACTTCCTGAACGGCTCCGGTCCCCGTGTGTTTCCGTTGTTTGATGAACGTCTCCGTCATCGCACTCACGGAACCGATCGTTCCGTTGAGCCACAATGCGGTGTCGATACAGTGAGCCAAAAGATCTCCAGTTACCCCGGATCCAGCTGCAGCTGCGTCCAAGCGCCAGAGACCAGCACCACCCTGTGGGAGTTCCGCACTGATTGTCCAGTCCTGAAGGAACTTGGCCCGGTAGTGGAAAATGCGCCCCAAACGACCTTCGTCGATGAGTTGTTTCGCAAACGTCACCGCAGGCACACGACGGTAGTTGTACCAGACCATGTTCGCGACTCCGGCCTTCTCGATCTCGCGCACCATCTCTTCCCCCTGAGGTCCGTCCATGGAGAGCGGTTTTTCGCACATCACCATTTTCCCGGCGCGTGCGGCTGCGATGGCAATCTCAGCGTGAGAATCGTTCGGTGTGCAGATATCGATCACATCGATGTCCTTACGATCGATCATTTTGCGCCAGTCGGTCTCGGCGGTTTCCCAACCCCAACGATCACAATAAGCCTTCAATTTCGCCTCATCACGCCCACACGCGGCTTTCAAAACCGGGGTGTATGGAAGGTCGAAGAAATTGCTGACACGACGGAAGGCATTCGCGTGCGTGCGGCCCATGAAGCCGTACCCAACGATCCCGATATTCAGTGGTTTTTTGGACATAATAAAATCGTTTCTTTGTTAAATTAGACAGTTCGAGGCCTCGCTATTACGCGTTCCATCCGTGCAGTTCGCGGACCTTCAGCATCGCTCCCAGGATCGTGTTCCATGTCTCTGATTTTTCGAGAATCTCGTTTGAGAACATACAACCATCCCAGCAAACGTGCTGAATTCCACGTTTTGCAGCGCCTTCCAGCCAGTAGCCCGAGCACTTCGCGATATCGAGCTTTCCGTTTGGATCGTCTGCACGGCAGTGGCGTCCTGTCTTGTCGTGAGATCCCGTGCCATGTACCGAGCCATCGTTTTGAGCCACATGGAAATCAATCGTCCAAGGGCGAAGCGCGTCGGTCATCTGTTTATAGGCGACCTCAAATTCAGCTTCGGTATGACCGGGTTTCAACAGACCGTGTTCGGGAGCATTGTACCCTAGGAGATAAAGGTAGGTGTGCGCCAAATCCGCCTGGAAGCCTACAGTGCCAGGCATTCCCACTTCTTCCAAAAGCGCCACCATGTGCCGCCAGGAATGCATCCCTGCCCAGCAAATTTCCCCTTCAGCGGCAAGGCGCTCCCCGTGCGCAGCAGCAACAATCCCAGCTTCACGGAACGTCTCCGCAATCTTCTTGTTATTACCAACTGCGTCTTCAGCCCAATGCGCGGGTGAATCCGCCGCATCAATACGAATGATCCCGTATTTACGCACCCCGTGTTCGTTAAAAATACGTGCAATGCGGCAAGCCTTTTTGACAGCCAAAACAAAACGCGCCCGTTGATCAGGTCCGCCCATTGAAGAATCCCCAACCGTTCCAGGCCAAACAGGAGCCACAAGCGAACCAACAGCCAACCCCTTGCTAGCGATCAAATCAGCCATGCGTTTGATAGAATCATCGCTCGCATCCGGATCGGTATGAGGATGGAACAAGAAAAGGTCTACTCCATCGAACTTGGCTCCGTTCACAGAGGCGTTAACCGTAAGGTCCAGCATACGCTCGAGGCTGATTGGCGGATGGTCCGTGCCGGGCTCTTTACCGACTAAACCGGGCCACATTGCATTATGCAGTTTAGGGAACTGATTTTGGGAACTCATAGGTAGAATTGGGAGCGATGTTGTTGAACGAATCAGCTCATAAGAACAAGCAAGAAGAATGGGTTCCTATGAATATTTTTGCCCCCATTAATACCCCCAGCCAGACATCACCGGTAAAATTTGCGCCTTTACCCCCCCTCCTTTCAGGGGTAGTATCCGGTCCTAGCTCCCGATGAAGGTTTCTACTCCAAAGATAACACTCGGGTTGGTCGCAGCCTTCCCTCTGCTCGGTTCCCTCCCCTTAAACGCGGAAGGTTTCTCACCGTTTTCCGAAAAAGCGGAATTCGTTCGCTACGCGGAACGCCTCCGAGAAAGCGTCATTCAATCGCTGGAACCGGAGATTCGCACTCCAAGCTCGCAGGGGCCCAGTATGGCGTCCCTACTCAACGCCAATCGGTTTCCGTGGAAAACCAATATTGTTACCACCACTTTCTGGGTTGGTGAGGCAGCAAGCACCAACAACCCCGTCCACAACCGCTCCTCCTCTTGGGACGCCAGTTGGAGGGACTCCTTTGGCGGGTTCGATAATCCAGACCCAACCAAGCGACGCGGCTATTTTCCCGCAGGTTTCATCCCGAAACTAAACCCGTTTTACTTCGCCCTTCCGTACAACGATGTCTCGAAAGGAGATTTTAAACCCGAAGCGCGCACGGTTATTCCCTGGTTCAGACAGGCTTTTGTCAAACAGGGCCAAAGTGTTTGCAGGGATCGCTGGATCGCAATTCGCAGCCGTGGTGGACGCGTTTGCTACGCACAATGGAGCGATTGCGGTCCGTTCCGAACCGACCACTGGGAATACGTCTTCGGCAAAGCTAGACCGGCCCCAAACCTCAATGGAGGCGCTGGACTCGACGTTTCCCCCGCCGTGCGTGACTACTTACGCCTCAGCCCAACCGATGTCACCGACTGGAAATTCGTCGAATTTAACGAAGTGCCACGGGGCCCCTGGTCCGATTTTGGTGAAAACAATGATTTCGTACAACAGTCACGCCGCAGCCGGGACCGTATGGCGACGACTCCTGTGGATGCCCCAAAGGTGCTGATCCGCTAACCACCACCAAGCGCTTTACAGGCAAGCGGCTCCGCGACCTTATTTCTCAATCCGCATCATTGCCTTCCCCAACGACGAACAAGCCCGACGCTTCCGTTTGCCGCGTCCGCATTTCTCGTATACTCCCAATAAATGCCCTTTGCCGTCCCCGAGGCTCTCGAACTTTTGCTACAAGCGCACAACCAAAACCGTTTGGCTCACGCTTACCTCATCACCGGTCCTGACGGCACAGGGAAACGGGATCTGGCAGCATCGCTCTGCGCCCATCTCCTCGGATGCTCTCCAGAGGCTGCCCTCGCTCATCCTGATGTCCACAGCGCCGCCCCCGAGTCCAAATCCCGTCGACTCCTGGTTGATCAAATTCGTGAACTGGAACAACAAATCCGGATGCGATCCCTTGGAGGGGGCAAAAAGTTCGCCATCCTTTTTGATGCGGACCGGCTCATGCCCCAGGCCGCAAATGCGTTCCTGAAGACACTCGAAGAGCCTCCGCCAGAAACCCACATACTCCTTTTAACATCTCAACCCGAGCAACTTTTAGAAACCATCCTATCCCGCTGCGTTCAGGTCCCCCTCCGCCTGACCTCACGTCCCGAACGCTCCCCGAACGAACTGGCCCTCATCAGTCTGCTAGACACTTTTTTCACCTCCAAAAAACCCTCGCTTGCCTCCGGTCTTTGGCTCGCCCAGCAATTCCAAGCCCTTCTGGCGACCGCGAAGGAAACCGTTCAGGATTCCATGGAAGCAGAAGCAAAAGCCGAGGAACAACGATACAAACAAACGGTTGATCCGAAGTGGCTTGCTCAACGTGACGAACTTTACGCCGCACGCACCGAGGCAGCCTACCTCGCTGAACGAAGCCGCTTATTGGAAACGCTCGAAGCCTTCTGGACCGACGTTCTTCTCGTCCAAAAAGACCAACCCGCGCGCCATCTACCGGAATGTGAAGCCCACTCCAGTGCAGTCGCACGGAAACTCACACCATCTGATTCCCTGAGCCGCGTTCGTTCTGTTACCCAACTGCGAGAACATCTGGGCACCACGGGGGTTAATGAAGCCTTGGCATTGGAATTTGGCTTTCTGGAAGCATTTGCTCCCGATCGATAACCCTCCGCCAGTCTTTTTTGCTCAATAACGACAGTATCCAAAGGGCAAATTTGCGAAATCGATCGCATATATGAGAGGCAAAGCCTGCAAAGCGATCGCTAGCCGCCACCTCATCTTCAGCACCCAAACTTCAAAATAAACCACTCCTAAACAACGCTCTACAGCACGATAAATATACTCTAATAAATGAGCCAGCACCCAAACTTAGATTTGGCCTATTCGCTGCTCTTTAATGAACTGTGAGTTGCTGTTCTATTCGTCGTGTTGTCGTTGGCGTTGGTGTGACTGCCCTAATCGGGACAGCGATCGGTTGTTCTCGCTCCATGTACCGTAAAAAAGCGGACGCCGAGGTTTATTCTGCCATCCGGCAAAAAATGGAGGCCCTCGATCTGCGGGACACTCCCCTCAACCCAAATATTGAGCCTAATCCGGAGTCGCGACTTTTTGATCCATCGAATCCCGATCGCCCCCCCATGCCGGAAGACGACCCCGTTTCCCATAAGCTCATGCAAACGGTAGACGGCAAAAGCGGCCCGTCGGAATGGCAACAATCAGGCGCTCCCGACACCACCCGAAACGACGAGTGGAAACACTCTCTGCCAAAAGACAAAAACGGCGGGATCATTTTAGACCAAAAAAGCGCGGTTCACCTAGCTCTTCTCAACTCCCGCGATTTCCAACGCGAAAAGGAAGACCTCTATCTCTCCGCTCTAGACGTCACATTCCAGCGCTTTCAACTATCGCCCCAAGCCACCCTCAACAATGAAGCGAAATCAGGATGGGACGGAAAGTTTCACTCGGGGCTACCAGCCAACCCAGCGACGGCCACGGAGAAAAGACACTTATCCTTTCTGACCGACGGTAATGTGCGTTGGTTAACATCGAGCGGCGGCGAACTGGTTGCCGGATTTGCAAATTCGTTTCTCTGGGACTTCAACGGGCACAACCTCAAATCCACATCAAACTCGCTCCTTAATTTTAGTTTGGTGCAACCCCTGCTGCGTCTCGTAGGCCGGGCGCAAACTTTGGAGAAACTCACTCAAGCCGAGCGCACCCTTTTGGCAAACGTACGCCAAATGGAACAATTCCAAAACGGATTCTATGTCAAAACGGTCAGTGGGCGCGCTTCAGGCGAAGGCCCTTCCCGCAATGGAATCGTGGGTGCCTCCGGGCTCGGGATCATCGCTGGCACACCCAGCGGTCGCACCGGTGCCCCCCGGGCAGACGGTTTCTTGGGCATACTGGAAGAACAGAAGCGTATCCAAAACCTCGAATCAAACGTAGCGAGACTACGAGAAAGCTTTGATCAGCTTTCCGCAGCCTTTGATGCAGGCCGCATCACCAGCCGTCTCCAAGTCGACCAAGCATTACAGGCGCTATTCAACGCCCAAAGCAACCTGCTCTCCTCCCGCGCAGCTTACCAATCACGCGTCGACGCTTATAAAATCGAGATCGGCCTGCCCCCAAACGTCCCGCTCATTATTAAGGATCCACTCCTGGATCAATTCAGCTCAGCAGATCCCTCTGCCACATCCATAGACCTGCAACTCTCCGGGATACTCTCCAAAATACGCAACCGCGAAATCCCACTAACTCCCGAAACGTTGACCGAATATATCCACGGCCTGCAGGGACTGGAGAAGCCGCTCTTCGCTCTGCTCAGCGTTACCCAAAACGACATCAAATCTCTCGCAGCGATCCTCCCGGTAAGGAAAGCGCAATTGGCCGAGCTTCTAAAAAGCCCAGACACCGCCCTGCTGAGCATAGAGCCTGAACGACTCAACCCTGCCACGCTGGATCAAAAACTCGCAAAGTTCACCGATCGCTCCGTTCAACAGGCGAAAGACCTGACAGCTGTAGGCGATGGGCTCAAAGCCATCGCGGCGGAAGTCCAAAACACGAATTTCGAAACTGCAAGATCCACCTTAATCGACCTCGCCAGCCGACTCTCAGGCATACTTCTTGGCGCCTCCCTCAATCAAACTGCCACGCGACTCGAAATCGCTGTCCTCCCACAAGTGGACGTTTCGGAAGAAAAGGCCCTAGAGGTGGCTAAAGAAAATCGCCTCGACTGGATGAATGCACGCGCCCGTCTCGTCGATAACTGGCGAAAAGTAGACTTCTCCGGACAACATCTTCGCAACGCGCTCACCCTCACGGTGACTGGCACTACAGGAACTCTAGACGCAAATCACCCCGTTAGCTTTGATGCCCGCACCAGCAGCCTCCAAGCCGGCCTCCGCCTCAACTCTCCGCTCAACAGACTTGCCGATCGCAATGATTTCCGAGACGCACAGATCGAATACCAGCGAGCCCGACGTGATTATATGCTCTTCGAAGACCGTATCTCTCAAAGTCTTCGAAACACTCTTCGCCTTACTCACCTAGCAGAACTCAACTTCGAGCTCCGCCGCGCTGCAGTTCAAGTCGCGATCGCCCAAGTTGACCTCGCTCGACTCCGCCTCGACGAACCCCCAAAGCCCGGCGCAACACCTCAATTCGGCGCAACCACCGCCCGAGATCTTGTCTCTGCACTCAGCGATCTCCTCGATGCCCAAAACGACTTTCTCAGCCTTCGCGTCGGTTACGACGTGTTACGCCTCGTGTTAGATTTTGAACTCGGAACCATGAGCATCGATCACAACGGACTTTGGAAAGATCCCGGTGCGATTACAGAGTCCACACTCTCTCACCGAATCCCCAAATGGACTGAAGTCTCAGCCGCACCCGTTCACTCCACGAGTAATCAAACTGCCCAAGCTCACCCCCCATTCCGTCAGGCCGCACCTACCGTCCGATGAACTCCCAAGCCCCCGCTCCCACTCCCTCCGAAACTCACGTGAACTCGGATTCACACCGCACACACACACCAGTGCGATCTGCAAAAAAACGCCGTCGTATTTGGATTATTCGCGGTGGATCCATCGCAGCGGTTGCCGCCGGTCTGCTATGGTTCACGAGAGACACCCCCAAGTCGCCCATTCTAGGCCCTAACGGGCAGGCCCCGCTGACAGCGCTCGTGGCGGAATCTCCATTTCTACAGGAAGTAGTAGAACGCGGTGAGATATCGAGTTCGAGCAATGTTGAAATTCGCTGTCAGGTTCAGTCTAAACTCGCAGCTGGAACTCCGATTATCCAAATCGTCCCGGAAGGTTCCTACGTCAAAAAGAACGACTTCCTCGTAAAGCTCGACGACTCGGGATTACGATCCGATCTGACTCAGCAGCAAATCGCAACCAACAGCAGTCGTGCATTGATGGTAGAAGCAAAAACCGATTTCGAAGCGGCAAAACTTGCACTCGAAGAATATGAATCCGGCACCTTCCGCCAGGAAGAAGGCGTCCTCATCAGCGATCAATTTGTCGCTCGGGAAAACCTTCGTCGCGCGGAAGAATATCTCCGATACAGCGACCGCCTCGCAGCCCGCGGATATGTCACAGAAGTCCAATTGGAAGCCGACCGTTTTGCTGTTGAAAAGGCGCGAAAAGAACTGGAGAACGCTTCCACCAAGCTTGAAGTGATGCATCGCTACACCAAACAAAAGAACACCAACCGCCTAAAGGCTAACGTGGAAACCGCCGAAGCTCGTCTTCGTTCACGCGAAAACAGCCACAGCCTCGATCTCGAACGTGAAAAATCCTTAGAGGATCAGCTCTCCAAATGCGTGATAACCGCCCCGACATCCGGACAGGTCGTCTACGCAAATCTGCCGACCGGAGAACCTCTCATTGCCGAAGGAAAACTTGTCCGCGAACGACAGGTGATCATCCGGCTACCCGATCCAAAACGAATGCAGGTCATCGCCCGGATCAATGAGTCTCGGATTGATAAAGTAAAGGTAGGCATGCGCGCCAAAATCCGCCTCGATGCATTCACAAACACAGAGCTCACGGGAGTAGTCAGGACTGTGAGCGAATACCCCCTTCCGGCAGTCTCTTCCTACAGCACAACCAAAGAATACGGTGCCGAAATATACATCGATGAAACTCCGTCCGGCGTCCGCTCCGGAATGACTGCGCAGGTCGCAATCGAAGTACAAAAAAAGGAAAGCGCCATCCAAGTCCCTATCCAAGCCGTTCTCGAGCGTGGAAAGCGGTTCTTTTGTCTAGTTGCAACCGACTCTATTCAGGCTCGGGAAGTGTCTATTGGAGCCGCCAATGAACAGTCTGTGATCATCGAAAAAGGACTCACCCCAGGCGAACAAGTCATCCTTGCCCCCCAAACCCACGAAGGAAACGTCACCCTTCCGGAGCCCGCACCGTCGCCCTCCTCAGACGGAAAATCCCTCGCCGAAAAATCGCCAAAACTCGCAGGCCAGAAACTCTCGTCTCGCTAGTCCAACACCGAAGAGACGCTTTTGCTGCAATGACCCCGGCTCTCCGGTTAGAAGACATCCGCAAAGATTACGCCCTGGCAGGCGAATCTGTCTCGGTACTCAAGGGAATTAACTTGGTTGTCCCCGAAGGAGATTACATTGCAATTATGGGGCCTTCCGGATCCGGAAAAAGCACCCTTCTGAATCTTCTCGGCTGTCTCGACAAACCCACGTCCGGAAATTTTTTCCTCGGACCAGACAACGTCGCCCATCTTAACGACAACCAACTCGCCGCCATCCGGGCATCCCGAATTGGTTTTGTTTTTCAAAGCTACAACCTCATTCCGCAGCTCACGGTTGTTGAAAATATCGAGGCGCCGCTTTCCTACCAGGGCAAGATTACCGAAGAAGGACGGGATCGCTGCAAACAACTGGCCGCTCTCGTCGGTCTGGATCACCGCCTCACCCATCGCCCTCCCCAACTTTCCGGAGGCCAGCAGCAACGCGCCGGCATCGCCAGGGGGCTAGCCAATCAACCGCGTTACATCCTTGCGGATGAACCCACCGGAAATCTCGATACCAAAACAACGCAAGAAATCCTGGATCTACTCGAAAAACTCAATAACGACGGCAAAACCATCGTTCTTGTCACACACGAGGAAGAAGTCGCCGCTCATGCCAGACGTATTGTCCGGCTTAGGGACGGTGTCATCCAGTCCGACACGCGTTTGCGTCCCGTCGATTTCGAAGGCACTGAAACCCCGTTCCTACCAGATCACGACGAAGACGATCTTGCAGCAGAAGGTGGCACTCTCGCGTCCGTCCTTCGCACCGCCCATCTGGGTATTAAAAATCTTCTGCTTCATCCTCTACGCTCTTTGCTAACCGTTTTGGGTATTTTTATCGGCGTCGCAAGCGTCATCTGGTTACTCGCGATTGGAGAAGGGATCAGCGCTAAAGCGCAACAGCAAATCGCCGAACTTGGCGCAAACAACATCATCCTTACCACAACTCCGCCCCCTCCCCAACAAAGCTCCGCGCGGCCCAAAGCTTTTGGTATCACTGAAGACGACTATGCACGCCTGGCAGCAACCATCCCTAGTATTGGAAAAGCGATTCCCATTCGTGAATTGCCAAAGCGTTTGTTCGCCTACGGAACAGAACAATACTACGGACGTCTCGTAGGCTGTACTCCGGACTACCTGGCGCTCCATAAAATGAGCATCTCCCGAGGGCACTTCGTGACTGCAGCCGATGTTACTCAAGGAAACAAAGTCTGCGTGCTAGCTCCCGACGTCGCATCGGAACTTTTCGGTTACGAGGACCCCATCGGACGCGCCATTCACATCGGCGCGGATTACTACACAGTCATCGGAATAATGGAACAAAAGGGAGCGGTTGGAGAAATCCCTGGCGCCAGAGCGAAGCAAGAATTCACACGCGACGTCTATATTCCAATCAGCACGATGTGGAACCGTTTCAGCGACTTTTACGCACACACCGAAAGCGGCACTCCAATAGCCACCCAAGTCACACTGTCACTACACGACGCAAAAGAGGTCTTAGATACAGCCGAAGTTGTTCGGCAAACTCTCCGGCGCACGCATCAAAACGAAGACTACACAATCGCGGTTCCGCTTGAGTTGCTCGAACAAGCCAAGAATACGCGTCTCATGTTTATCGCCATGATGGGGCTCGTTGCGGCAATCTCGCTAGTGGTGGGAGGCATCGGCATCATGAACATCATGCTCGCCACAGTCACAGAACGAACCCGGGAAATCGGCATCCGGCGCGCGATTGGCGCAAAGCGCGCTGATATCACACGGCAATTTCTAGTGGAAACAGTTGTTCTTTCAGTCGTGGGTGGGCTCACTGGCGCAATCGGCGGATTAATGTGCGGCCCCGCGTTTTCACTCACTATGGCACTCGTTTCAAAAGCCTTCCCGAAGGCTATTGCCGCGCTACCGGACGTCGTACGTACTATGGCGCCGATCATTGTTCCTTGGTCCCTCCCTCTGGCCTTCGGCATCTCGGTTGCAATCGGCATCGTCTTCGGAATCTATCCCGCACGCCGTGCCGCGATGATGAACCCGATCGAAGCTTTGCGCCACGTCACCTAAGAACTCGCTTTGTCATCCAACACCCAAGGACGTCGAAGCCCATAGCCGAAAGAGACGTCCATGCCGTGCTCAAACGAAGTTTAAGCGTGAGTAGAAAGCACCCGCACAATAGCCGCGTTCAACTTTGCGAAATCAATGGGTTTCACCAGGAACTCTGCAAACCCGGACTCCAAGATCCGATAGCGGTCGCGCTCGGTACCGTATCCCGTGAGAGCAATTCCAGGAATATCAGACACCTCCCGCACAAGGCGTAACACCTCGACGCCACTTCCATCAGGCAAGCCGATGTCGCTAATCAGCAAATCAAACGACAGCTCAGATGCCGCACGTTGTGCTTCCGCAATCGAATGCACAGCCCACACATCGT
Source organism: Verrucomicrobiota bacterium (assembly GCA_037133875.1). Lineage (GTDB taxonomy): Bacteria > Verrucomicrobiota > Verrucomicrobiia > Chthoniobacterales > Chthoniobacteraceae > Chth-196. The sequence continues at coordinate 31,144 of JBAXNG010000015.1, forward strand.
ATCCCTTCGCTTGCAGTAACTTCACAATTACCGAAGCAGTATCTAAATGATCCTCCACCACCAAAAGTCTCACCTTTTCCGAGCGCCCCAGCGTCGGGGCTTCATCGGGCAACAATGCGGAATTCGGCCTCAAACAGAGGTTCACGGTAGGTAACTCGACGATAAAATTCGCGCCTTTGTCTACGCCTTCACTTTCAACGCGAATAGATCCCTTATGCAGAACAGTAATTGCTTTCGCGATCGCCAATCCCAAGCCAAGGCCACCAGAGCGCCCCACCACTTCGTGATCGCCCTGCTCAAAGGCATTGAAAATTCGGCCCTGCTGATCCACCGGCACCCCTATGCCTTGATCCTTAAACTCAATCCTCAGGACATCCTCCCCGATATTCGTGACATGCACCAGAACCTCGCTCCCAGTACGAGAAAACTTCACGCCATTATTGAGCAGGTTCCAGAACACCTGTTTCAGCCGCCGTTTATCAGCGAGTACCTGACAGTTAACGGCATCATCAACAAATCGGATCGCGACCCCTTTCGTCTGTGCACGGCATTGGACGATCTCAATACTTTGTTCAATCAAGGCACACACATTGGAGCTCAGAAGTTTTACCGATAGCTTGCCCTTTCTAGCGCGCGTGAGGTCCAATAAATCATCAATGAGCTGAGCTTCGAGTTCGACATTTCGCCGAATCAACTGGATTTGTTGCCGCACCTCCTCAGACAAATTGACACTCTGCTCCAATGCCGATGCCGTAAGTAAAACGGGAGTTAAGGGAGTACGCAATTCGTGGCTTAATGCTGCCAGAAACTGATCCTTTGCGGCATTCGCAGCGATGACCTCTTCAAGCCGTGCCTCATTCAGGAGTGTTTGTTTTTGCCGTTCAGTGACGTCTTCGAACGCGATCAATATCTCGTTACTAGGCCCGGGATTGTTCATACGTCGGGCATTCAGCAGCAAGACACGCCGTCCCAAATCAGCAAAATCGTGTTCAATCTGGAAGCCCACGAACGTAGTTCCCTTCTCCAGTATATCCGAAAACAAACCGCGGAGGACGGGTGCATTCCATTGTCCCTGGCTCATCTCCAAGAAGGGCACGTTTAAGCAATCCTTAAGCGAAACATGAAACATCGCCTCAAACGCGTTATTGAGTGTCACGACCCTTAAATCCGAATTTAAGATCACCAACGGTTGCGACATCGTATTCACAATCGACATCGCATAATCGCGCGTTTCGCGTAGCACTTCGCGGGCAAATCGAACTTCCTCGATATCCATCAACACTGCAACCGCCCCATCAATCCGGTTGTCCGCAGTACGGTACGGATGGAGTCGAAGCAGATACCAGTGGCCGCTTGTATCCTGCACTTCGTTTTCCTTCACCGTGACGTTCGCGATGACTTCGGCAATTAGATCCTCTATGTGCGGGAGCGTAAGTGGCAGCCGGATTGAGGAAATCGACCGTCCGACATCAGCAGCAATCAGTCCCAACGTTTTCCCGGCAGCCGGAGTAAATCGGCGTATGCATAAGTCGGTTCCAAAAATGACGATAGGAATTTTTACGCTACTCAGAAGATTCACCAGATCGTCATTGGCACGAGCCAGCTCTTGATTGCGGTTATTTAACTCCTCGTTAACGGTGGTGATTTCTTCGTTCGTCGACTGCAGTTCCTCTTTGGACGTTTGAAGCTCCTCGTTCGCCGACTGTAGCTCTTCATTGGACGACAACACCTCCTCATTCGCAGAACGCAGCTCCTCGTTGCTCGCCGCTTGCTGCTCAATGATGGACTGCAAATACTCTTTCGCATTAGCTAAATCCTGCCGCAATTGTTCTATCTCGCCCCCATCGATTGCGTCGAGACGGGGCGACATCTCCCGGGCAGGCCCGCCTTCCATAGCCGTGACTGGCTCAAATAGAATCAAGTACCCCCCCTGACTCGATCCCGGTAATTTTACAGGAATGACCTCAATGTTGACATCCTTGAGTTCAGAACCGTCACGAAAACGAACACCACTCTTTTTTACTGGTTTTAGGCTCGCTCGCGCTTCATCGACTGCAGATCGAATCGGTGAAAACAGATTCTCCCTAGCCATCCGCAATAGATTAAAACTCGCCTCTCCCGGCGCCGGCTCAAGGTAGGCTCCCGTTCGCCCTCGGAACTGTAATACTTCCAAGTCCTCAGCCACCAAAACTCCAGCCGGCGCAAATCGGTTAAGCAACACCCGATCCGCCTCTTTTTGCAAATCCACCGCACTCGGAGGACGCTCCACAACAGGGTTCGACAATTTCGGCGTTGGCCCAGATGCAACCGGCATAAAGTGAGGATACGAACGTGTCACTGTGGGGATCTTACTATGTATGCGATGCTTACCGTCGACTACCTGGAACAAGTCCGTAAAACGACCCACGGTCTCGGAAGAGCCGAGCAACAAAAAACCGTCCGTATTTAACGAATAATGAAACGAAGGAATGACCCGCTTCTGTAGCGTATTTGAGAGATAAATCAGGAGATTTCGACAACTGATAAGATCGATCCGAGAGAAGGGCGGATCCACCGCCACGTTCTGTTTGGCAAAAATGCAAATATCCCGAATATTACGAGCGATACGGTAGCCATGATCTTCCTTGGTGAAAAATCGGCTCAATCGTTCCGGTGAAATTTCGGAAGCAACACTCGTCGGATAAAACCCACTACGGGCGCGCTCAATCGCAACGGCGTCACTCAAATCCGTTCCGAAAATTTGGATCGGAGGACGTATCGCCATGGAATCCATGTATTCCAGAAGTGCGATCGCGATCGAATACACCTCTTGTCCCGAAGAACACCCTGGCACCCAAATTCGGACTGGCGTTTCGAGAGATTTACCCTGAACGATCCTAGGAAACACAGTTCCCTTCAGCGCCTCAAAAACCTCCGGATCTCTGAAAAACGAAGTCACGTTGATCAAAATGTCGCGGCATAAAGCTTCCACCTCCGTGCGGTTTTTCTCCAAATACCGAACGTAGTCTTCGAGAGAATCCATGTGGCGAAGAGCCAACCGGCGAGCCAGTCGACGGCGGATCGTGTTATCCCGATAATCCGAAAAATCAATTCCAGCCCCCTTTCGCAGAAGGGTCATCACACGACTGTAGTCGTGGTCGTTCAGGTCAGTGAGTTCGGGCTTCTGCGCCCTAGCACGTCTCAAATCCATATTCCGCGCAATCGCCCCCAATTCACCAGCAATGCCCTCCGGCGTTAACACAGAATCCACAACACCGCTCCGGAGCGCACTCAAAGGCATTTCGGGGAATTTCGCAGACAACTCATCTTGCGCGAAAGTGATCCCGCCCGATTGTTTGACCGACTTTAAGCCCAAACATCCATCGGAACCGTTTCCGGAAAGGATCACTCCAACTGCCAAATCCTGCATATCGAGCGCAAGCGATACAAAAAACTCATCGATAATCGAAGATTCGGCAGGCGTCCCTTTGTCTCTAGGTCTCAGGTGGAGTACCCCAGAGTCCAAGATCATCACTGCATTTTCCGGAATAACGTAAACGTGGTTGGGCTGAAGTACGCTTCCCTCTTCAGCTCGATTCACCGGCATCTTGGTAAGCTGACTGAGTAATGCAGGCAGATCCGTTTTGTGGGACGGATCCAAATGCTGGATATAAACAAATGCCATGCCGCTCTCATTCGGCAAATTTTCAAGCAGCTTCGAAACTGCAGCCAAACCACCCGCAGATGCGCCAATTCCGACAATAGGAAACCTCCCTCCCTTAGGGTCGGACTCAGCACTCACAGGTGCGCTAAGCGCACGAGCTTGACCTGAAACACCATCAGTTAAGTTATCCGGCATATGATCCACGCGTTTTAGAAGACTCGCCCAAACCCGCCCCATTTCATGGAGGAATTGGTATACGAACAGAGCACCCTAACCCAAATCTTAGAAAGTCCTGTATTATTCGGGCATCAGACGTTCCCGTGGTGCACACTGGGTTATGAGCACCGTCAGAAGAACCCAAGCGTGTTCCTTAATAGCGGAACTGACTAACCAACCGGCGTAACTCAGAGCTCAAACGCGCCAATTCGGCAGAAGAGTCCTCAACCTCCGCCGCTCCTGATTTGGTACTGGTGGCGGTCTCCGCCAAACCAGCGACGTTCTCAGCGATCTCAGCACTACCCCGGGCCGTTTGGACAATGTTTCGACTAATCTCGTCTGTTGTCGTGCTCTCTTCTTCCACTGCGGCCGCCACAGAATTTTGATAATCGCTAATTTTATGAATAACCGCCGTGATTCGGCCAATGTCATGTCGAGCCGATTCACTGTCGTCTTGAATGGTCTGAATCATCGCTCGGATCGATTCGGTTGCCATCGCGGTCTGCTTCGCAAGTTCTTTCACTTCGTGAGCAACCACAGCGAACCCTTTTCCTGCTTCACCCGCACGTGCAGCTTCAACCGTCGCATTCAACGCTAACAAATTTGTCTGTTCGGCGATGTTGTTAATCACGGTCACAACCTCACCGATTTCAGCGCTACTTGAGCGCAACTTCACCATGGTTGCATTGGTCGTGAGTGCCTCTTCCACAGCACGGCTAGCAACCGCGACAGCCTCACTGGAGTTTTTCGAGATCTCACGCAAACAGGACGCCATCTGTTCGGTTGCACCTGCAACGCTTTGCACGCTCTCACTCACTTGTCGGCCCGCCAAAGATGCGACGTTCGCCTGAGCTGCGGTTTCGTCGGCATCATCACTAAGCTTCCGGCTCACTCCCGAAAGTTCAGCCGAAGATTTAGCTAAAATAATCGCCCGCTGATCAATCCCCCGAATCGCTCTGGAAAAGCTCTCCACTGCACGGTTCAAAGCCCTGGCCATTCGCCCCACTTCGTCTTGTGAATCCACATTCAAGCGCTGCGTTAAATCCCCATCCGCGACCTTCTCCAAGGTCATCACAGCCACCGTCATCGGCCGACCAATACTTCGTCCTACAAACCACGCCACCGCCCCCACAATCACCCCTGCGACAGCCCCAACAATCAAAGCAAAATTACGAAGCATTCCGGCATCCTTCGTCACCTGATCCACATATTGCCGAACCAACACTCCCCAGCCAAAGCCCCTAAATTCGCCCTCGCCCTTACATGGCGAATAACCATTCAACTGAAGCCGATGAGAACGCGTATTTTCTTCCACCGAAAAACCGTTCATACCGAGAGTAACGGACTTCGCCGCTCTCAATCCCGTCTGCGCCAAATTCAATCTCATCACGGCATTCGGATCCGGATCCTCAATGACCACGCCTCCCTTATCCACAATGTGGACCTGCCAAGTATGCCCCATGTGACGCCCCAACTTCTTGGAGTCGTCCACCAGACCATCAATCAAACGACGCCAGGCCAACCGACAGGATAATACGCGTACAATTTTCCCTTCAGCATCCATTACCGGCACTGCGAAATTGATACTGAGGCCTCGCCCGCCAAACAGTTCAGCGACCCAATTATCCTCAAACAAATTGCTGTAATATGAGGAGGTACTCGGGATTGCCCCTCCCATACACTTCTGGAACCATTCCTCACCCTCAACCGAACGCCCAATAAAACGTGCGGTATCAAGACGTTGCCCCGCATAATCCACAGTATTCGCTGCCAGAATCGTTCCCGAGGAATCTGCCATCACCATCAAGTCGTAATAGGGGGATCGCTTGGCAAAATAATCCATCGCCTCGGATGTTTTATCGGCCGCCATCAGCATGTCGGGATAGTGCGCAAAAACCTGCACCTCCTTGTATCGCTCTAACAAACTACGATCCAAGCCATCCGCCATCCCATTGGCAATCATCTCCAAACCCTGACCCGTTGCCGTCAATAACGCGTCACGCCCCTTATTATAACAAAGGTATCCGGTCACCATCACGGGCACCATCCCCATCCACAAACAGATGGCGACTAACTTGGTACCAATGTTCTTAAATCGAAATAGGGAGGAAAGCCGCATAATCACCTCAGCGTTCGGCTCATGTTCGGCATAATGAGCCTTCTTGTCGAGTGAATGGCGAGTTCCCTCCCATTTTCAGGTTTTCGACACAGCACCCTTGCATCCGGCTATTTAACCGTTAGCGGGTAGGTTCCCTTCGCAGATCCAGAGTCATCGGATAATTCGGATTCGGGTGTTCCAGTGGAATACTCATCGGCCCAGGGGTGTGTCCGTGTTCCCAAAACCGCGCAAAACGCCGCGCTTCCGCTTCATTAGCATTCACGGGGAAAGTGTTATAATTCCGTCCCCCCGGATGCGAAACGTGATAGGTGCACCCCCCGATCGCCCGTTCACTCCAGCGGTCCACCACGTCAAACGTTAGCGGCGCATGCACCCCGATCGTGGGATGTAACGCCGAAGGTGGAGCCCAGGCCCGGAAACGCACTCCGGCCACCAACTCCCCGTGAACACCTGTGGGATGTAGAGGCACCATCCGCCCATTACACGCAACCATGTGACGCCCGCCAGTCAGGCCCCGCACCTTTACCTGTAAACGCTCAATCGACGAATCCACATACCGCGCCGTGCTGTTGGCTGACATTTCCTCGCCCAATACATTCCACGGTTCAATGGCCTGCCGCAACTCCAGCTCCACCCCCTGATAAACCACCGATCCATAACGGGGAAAACGGAACTCCACAAATGGAGCAAACCATTCATCCTGAAATGCATACCCAAACACATTCAAATCACGCACTACGTCGCGAATATCCTGCATCACAAAATGCGGCAGCATAAACTGATCATGCAAACGCGTTCCCCAAGGCAACACATTGGCCTTATACGGTTCCTTCCAAAAACGAGCCACCAATGCACGCACGAGCAAGGACTGCAACAGACTCATCTGCGCATGAGGCGGCATTTCAAACGCACGAAACTCCACCAACCCCAATCGACCCGCAGGCCCGTCGGGAGAATACAACTTATCGATGCAAAATTCCGCTCGATGCGTATTCCCCGTCAAATCCACGAGCAAATTACGCAGTAACCGGTCCACAAGCCAGGGACGGCCGGACTCCTTAGCCTCTGGCAAAACACGCTCCATCTGTTGGAACGCGATCTCCAGTTCGTACAAATTATCGTCCCGTGCTTCATCTGCCCGTGGCGCCTGACTGGTCGGGCCCACAAATTGGCCCGAAAACAAATACGAAAGCGCAGGATGATTTTGCCAATACGTGATCAAACTCTTGAGTACGTCCGGACGCCTTAAAAGCGGGCTGTCAGCAGGGGTCGCACCTCCAAACGTGATATGGTTTCCGCCTCCGGTCCCCGTGTGCCGCCCATCCAGCATGAATTTTTCAGTCCCCAAACGCGCCCGTCGCGCCTCTTCATACAGCGTAGTGGTGGTCGCCACCAAATCCTCCCAACTACTACAGGGATGAATATTCACCTCAATGACTCCGGGATCCGGAGTGATATTCATGGATTGCACCCGAGGATCCCGAGGAGGTGTATACCCCTCCAAGCACACAGGCATGTTGAGCTTTTTGGCAACGGATTCCACCGTACCCACCAACGCCAGATAGTCCTCCAAATGGCCCAGTGGCGGCATAAAAACATACAAACACCCACCGCGAACCTCTACACACAACGCAGTGTGAATCACTTCTTTGGGCTCTGGTTTCTCCTCAGGTTTTGCGAACTCCTTGGCTACACCACCTAGCTTGCCAGCACCTTTGCCGTCATCCAAATGACGCCTCATATCGAATGGATCCGCACTGTGAGGCACCTCTTTTTCACTCGGATCCACCCAAGGCAATGTCGCAAGAGGTAAGCGCAGTCCCATCGGCGAATCCCCTGCCACTAAATAGCAATGCTCCCGACGCAACGGCCACCGGCTGCTCAACCACTTGGCGTCATAGATGCGAACGGTTTCCGCCGGACCGCCGCCACTCTTGCGCTCCACGGCCTTTAGCGGCAACACATACCCGACGACCTCGCCAAGGCCTCGTTCTAAAAGGCGCGCCAATCGCCGCCGTTCAGCAGGATCCTTTAGATCCGCCGCTAGAGGATCCAAATTCACGGGCACCTGCGACTCGTCTCGAATCGCCTGCCACACATCCTCATAGGCTGGGATTACATATTCCTTGGACAACTCCAGAGCATTCGCCAAGGCTTCCGAGAATCCTTTGGCATCACTGGACTTATACCCATAGTCCCGCTCTTGATCCGCTACCAATCCAGGCTCTTTCCAGATCGGTCTTCCATCCTTGCGCCAGTAGAGTCCTAACGCCCACCGGGGCAAAGGCTCACCAGGATACCACTTCCCTTGCCCAAAATGATACATGCCCCCAGGCGCAAACTTCTCATGGAGACGTTCCGCCAACTTGCCCGCCAGATGCCGTTTCTCCGGAGACAAAGCCGCAATGTTCCATTCCGGACCGTCCATGTTATCGATCGAAACAAACGTGGGTTCTCCTCCTTGGGTTAACCGGACATCGCCTTCGATCAACTCCGCATCCACCTTCTTTCCAAGTCGTTGGACATGCTCCCACTGCTCATCAGAGAAAGGTTTGGTGACCCGAGGATCCTCGTGCATGCGAATCACCGACATCTCAAATTCAAACTCCACCCCTGCGACGCTACTCAAACCGCTGATAGGAGCGGCACTTCCCGGCACAGCAGTACAGGCAAGCGGAATATGGCCCTCTCCCGCCATTAACCCCGATGTCGGATCCAGACCGATCCAACCCGCCCCAGGAATGTAAACCTCGGTCCAGGCATGCAGATCCGTAAAATCCTTCTCCGGACCACTCGGACCATCCAAGGACTTCACATCGGCAGCCAACTGGATCAGGTATCCAGAGACAAAACGTGCCGCCAATCCTAGATGCCTAAAGATTTGGACAAGCAACCACGCCGAATCTCGACAGGATCCGCAGCGTTTCTCTAAAGTCTCCTCGCATGTCTGTATACCCGGTTCTAAGCGAACCAGATAACGGATATCTCCCATCAGACGTCGGTTGATTTCGACCAAAAAGTCCGTCGTACCTGTGCCCGGTAGCGGCCCATCCTTTTTGAGAGCCTCAAGCCATTTGGTAAGATGCGGCCCGGGGACCTCCACATTCAAATAGGGCGCTAACTCCGATTTAACACGCGCCGGATAGACGAACGGAAACACTTCCGCATACTTTTCGACAAAGAAATCAAATGGGTTAATCACCGTCATGTCAGCCACTAACGCAACAGTGAAGACAAGTTCCTTCGTCTCTTTTGGGAAAACATAACGCGCACTAAAATTCCCGTATGGATCCTGCTGCCAGTTAACAAAGTGCGTCTCAGGAGACACCGACAACGAATAGGAAAGAATCGGAGTCCGGGCGTGAGGCGCCGGACGCAAACGAACCTCATGCGGAGCCAGAGTCACAAGCCGATCGTATTTGTACCGAGTAACGTGTTGGAGTGCGACGCGAATAGCCATAGTTTCCTGAGCGTTATCAATTTAATACTAGAGTCACCTTCCCTGGATTACTCCCGAAAGAACACTCATTCACCATCTAATCCCATCAATCTACATAATTGCTGCTCCAACCCTGAACGAAAATCTGATACGAATTCAACCGACGTCACTCCCCCGAACTCCCCCGAACTCCCTCGCGTTCATTTAGTCGGACACTGAAACATCCCCACGACTCTGGTAAAACTTCGCTTCTAAGGATTCCACCCCCCATCCGTTATGGACTACACCATTTTCACCATTGTTATAATAACCTGCTACTCCGCTTTTTACATCTGGCTAAAACGCACGGGGCGATCTGAATCATTCCCTTGGGGCCTTTGGTTGATTCTCTTAGGGCTACTTGGATTTGGCTGGATCTACACCGAAAGCGCCGGAAAAGCCGCCAGCCACGAGGTCCAAGAGATGGTCGAAGGCTTTCCCCCAACCTACGCACAGGAAGTCCAACGAATGGGGCACGCCAAGCTCCCAAACAACGCAAACCCTCAGGACCCTATTTACCTCGCCATCATCGAAGCCCAGATCCGATGGGAGCAAGTTAACCCCTCCGTCGCGGATATTTACACAATGCGGAAAACGCCAGAGGGCAAAAACATCCTGATTGTAGACTCCGAGACGGATTACAACCGAGACGGCAAATTTGAGGGGGAACGCGAGCAACGCACTCCAATTGGGGAAGTGTACGACAAAGAAATCCCCGCGCTAGAAAAAGCATTCAACGGCGTCGCCGCTTTCATGGACGAGCCCTACTCCGACAAATGGGGCCACTGGGTCAGTGCTTTCACCCCCCTCTACAATGCCAAAGGGGAAATCGAAGGGGTTCTCGGTGTCGATTACCCAGCCGAAAACTGGATAGACGCAATCCGCACAGCCCGAAATCACTCGATGATCGTCCTTGGGCTCTTGGCCCTGATGCTGGGAGCGTCCAGTGCAGTAGTGCTCGTTCTCCAAAACCAGATCACCGTACGCGCACGACTCGAACAAGAAGTTCTCGAAATCCGTGAACGTGAACAAAGCCGCCTCGGGCAAGACCTGCACGATGACCTGGGCCAGCAGTTGACTGGTCTGGGCATGCTCTCCCAGCGTATTGCAGGCAAATTAGCCACTGAAAATCATTTCCTTTCCGAATCCGCAGCGGAACTGACCACCTACATTAAGGAAGCGATCGTCACCGCGCGCAACATGGCGCGTTCCTTCTATCCCGTGGAACTCGAAGGTGGAGGAATCAAACGTGCGCTGGAAGATTTCGCTCAACGGACGAGAAAACTCACCTCCATCGATTGCACTTCCCAATTCGACCCGGAGTTTAGTGTCACAAAAGACGCGTCCATCCATGTTTATCGTCTGGTTCAGGAAGCGGTCTCAAACACCATAAAACACGCAAAGGCCACTAAAATCAGCATCGTTGGCACAGTGCGTAACGGCGTTCAAAAACTCTCCATCACCGACAACGGAATCGGACTCAACGAGGCGAACAAAGGCAAACAAGGCATTGGTCTGCACCTGTTCCAATATCGCGCCCGCCTCATTAAAGCGGAGGTCACTGTTGCCAATGTCGTCTCGGGCACAGGCTGCGAAGTCACCTGCGTCTTCCATAAATAACCTCGAATAGACCCGTTTTCCCACCCGCGTGAAAACCCTCCGATCCGTCCTCGCCACCCAGCGCTTTTGTCTTTCAGCTCCGAAGCCCATCGTCCTTGTCCCGACAATGGGCGCCCTTCATGCGGGCCATGTATCGCTCCTCAAACGAGCACGAAAACTCGCGGGGAGCTCGGGCACCGTGGTGACCTCCGTCTTTGTCAACCCGACACAATTTGGCCCAACCGAAGATCTTTCACGGTATCCAAGGCCATTCAAAAAGGATCAGGCGCTCTGCCGAGCCTCCGGCGTAGATGTCGTTTTTGCGCCCTCGCCTGCTGAAATGTACGCTCCCGACTCCTCCGTCTGGGTCGATGAATCTCAAGTCAGCCAGCGGCTCTGCGGAGCCTCACGCCCCGGTCATTTTCGTGGCGTGTGCACCGTGGTTCTTAAGCTTTTTCAGATCTGCCAACCAACCGTCGCTGTTTTTGGCCAAAAAGACTTCCAACAATGTGCCGTTATCCAGCGCATGGTCAGGGATCTCAACGTCCCAGTGCGCCTCGTATTCGCGCCTACCGTCAGAGAATCCGACGGCCTGGCTCTTTCGTCTCGCAACGTCTACCTCTCCCCGGAAGAACGCGCGCAAGCGACAGTCCTTTCCGAATCCCTGAAAGAAGCACGCGCCTCTTTCCTTGCCGGAGAAACGAACGTCAAAAGCCTCCAACGGCGGATCACTAAGCATATCCTGTCCGCGCCCCTCGCGAAAGTTGACTACATTGAAATCGTGAACGGATCGACCCTGTTTCCCGTTCCCAAACTTGAAAAAGGCACTGTGATCGCGCTCGCCGTCCTCTTCGGCAAGACCCGCCTCATAGACAATATCCGCCTCTAGTCAACGGTAGGATCTAGCGGATCTCCGACATTGGGAGGTGAAAGGTGACGCTAGGAAGCTTCGAGGCAAAACAACGGACATCGGTTGGAACTGGACCCGACGTTGGGTTTTGCCGAAAGGTTGCAGATTGGTCGGATCACGCACTTGTGCGCCAATTTTAGGGTTGCCTTCGTTCGTGGCTGATGTGGGCTATACTCTATGAGTACGTCTAATTCACTCGAACATGCGAGCTCAGGAGATGCGCCGCAGGCTATGTCCCAGCCCAAGTTGCGGGCTCTGGTATGCCAAGAAATTCGAGGTTTGGCTGAAGCGGTACCCATGATGGTTGCCGAAGCTCTGACGGAAAGCATGAGCCCATCTCTCCGTGTTCAACTGAATGCGATTCATTCAAAGACAAGGGCCCTTGCCTCAATGACCAACAGCATTTTGAGTTCGCGCTCGAGGGTCGAATCGCTTCCGGTAACAGACATGGTATTTGATACCCGCCACGAGCTTGAGTCTGCACTCGAGTCAGTTCGGAGAATCGCGGTGGCGAAGAATCTCGAATTTGATCTGAAGGCACCGGCTTTCCTGTGGGCACTCGGAGACGCAGCCCATTTTAAACAGATCGTATTCAATCTGGCTTCGAACGCCGTCAAATTTACGGAATCTGGATTTGTTGAAATTCGACTCGTAGGTTCCGAAGAGGGACTTCAGTTGGTTGTTCGTGATAGCGGTCCTGGGATGAGTCCTGAAGCAATCGAACAACATTTCCCCACCATTTCAGAAGAATATGTGACTCTAAGAGAAACATCTGAGGGAACTGGACTTGGATTTGTCATAGTCAGGTACCTCGTAGGATGGCTCGGAGGCAGTATTACTGCGCGCAGTGTTTTGGGAAGCGGAGCGACCTTTCGCGTGAACCTCCCAATGAGGTGTATTTCTAGCCCCGAGAGCGACAGTCGGGCAGGGCAATCCACGAAGAAAGCTCAGTTAAATCTTCGGATTCTCTTGGCTGAGGACACAAAAATTAGCCAGCTCATTGCAAAGGCAGTTCTTGATGAACTCGGGTGCGTCGTCACGACAGCGAGCAATGGATTGGAGGTGCTTGCAAAGGCGTCGGGGCAAGACGTCATCCTTATGGACCGAGGGATGCCATTCATGGATGGGGTGGAGGCAACGCGTCGTTTACGGGGGGCTGGTTGTAATCTCCCTATTATCGCGCTAACAGCAAATGCCAACGAAAGGGATCGGCTCGCTTGTCTTTCTGTAGGCATGAACGGTTTTTTGGCCAAGCCTTTGGAAGAGCGCTCTCTGAGGCTCGCATTAGAGCCGTATTCCGCTACCCTTCGGTAGGAATTCCTTTCAGTCTCGTTGGAGAAGTATTGCGGCCAGAGCATCTGCCAGTGCTCGGGAAGACGCTCTCGAAACCCAGCGTTCAGTTGTATCGGGAATGTTAATGCACCAAACTCCCTCGGGACATTCATCCTATGGTCAATATTCTCGGTCCGGAATGGGAGAAATAAGAAGTCCTTATCTCGGAGAATAGCGACCGGCGTGGCGCGCCGCCCTGAAAGGCGACAACTGAGCAGGTTTCGCTCCTCTTTGCCCCGGCCATCGTTCCATTTCATAGCGCGTCGATAACGCCATCGAGACCTCTGTTTTCTCCGGTACACGGGAACACGCCATGTTCACGTGATGCGCAAAAACTACTAAAGGTCGCTTCGGAACACCTAGAGGACTTGCACACGAAGAGGCAGCATCTCTTCACCGACTCGGCTTGTCGAAAAATCAGGCCCAGCCTCTTTTTCACAGTCTTTCAAAGCGGCAAATCACCTCAAATACAACTCCATCTAAGATCGCAGATTATCGCGTGTTATATCTTGCGTATCCCTTTCCCCCTCCCCCCTTTCCCCATGAAGCTCGTCATCGCATCATTTGCCGGCATTTTACCCGTCGTAGTTTTTTCCGCAAAGGCTGCAGAAAAAGTAGATTTCTTACGCGAGGTCCAGCCGATTTTGGCTGAACATTGCACCCATTGCCACGGAAGCGACAACGAATCCCGTAAAGGCAAATTACGAATCGACGACCGCGACGCGGCTCTCAAAGGCGGCAAAAACGACGGCCCTGCTATCGTCCCGGGAAAACCGGACGCGAGCGCCATGATCACACGCATCTTGGCCAAGGATCCCGACGAGATCATGCCTCCGCCCAAGGAAAAGAAACCCCTGACCCAAGCCCAAATTGACACCTTAAAACGCTGGATCGCTGACGGTGCGGAATATGCGAAACATTGGGCCTTCGAGACACCGGTGAAACCGGACATCCAATCAGGCACCCAACCTGTCGATGCCTTGGTACAAGCCAAACTTCAGGCACTTAAAATCCAACCCTCCCCGCGTGCGGATGCCGCTACTTTATGCCGGCGAATCCATCTGGATCTGGTAGGCCTGCCCCCCACACCCCAGGAAGTAAAAGCGTTTGAAGAAGCTTGTCAGAAGGATTTCCAAAGCGCCATCGCTGCCTGTGTCGACCGGCTCCTAAAATCGCCGCACTTCGGCGAAAAATGGGCTCGCCACTGGCTCGACGCCGCTCGGTACTCCGATAGCAACGGCTACGAAAAAGATCTCCCCCGCGACCAATGGGCCTGGCGTGATTGGGTAATTTCCTCCCTCAATGCCGACCTTCCTTACGATCGGTTTCTGACCGAACAACTCGCCGGAGACCTCCTCCCATCAGCCACGCAAGACCAATTGGTAGCGACCGGCTTCCTCAGAAACAGCATGACCAATGAGGAAGGCGCGATTGTTCCCGAGCAGTTTCGCATGGACGAGATGTTCGACCGCATGGATTGCATCGGTAAGGCGACGCTCGGGCTCTCCATGCAATGCGCGCAGTGTCACACGCACAAGTTCGATCCGATATCGCAGGAGGAATACTACGGGATTTTTGCGTACTTCAACAACACGTACGAAGCACAATCCTGGGTCTACACACCAGCTCAGCACAAACAAATCCAGGCCATCGCTGAAGCCATTTCCAAATCAGAGACACAACTCAAAACGCTTCACCCAAACTGGCAGCAGGAACTTCAGGCCTGGGAACAATCGGTTCTCGAAAAAGAACTCCCATGGACTCCGCTCAAAGCCATCGAGATGGAAAGCACCTCCGGGTTAAATCATCCAACCCAAGGTGAAGATCTTTCAATTCTGACACTTGGTCATCCTTCCACGAAAGTAGACATCTACGCGATCTTCGAACCCGCCCTAACGGGCGTTACCGGACTTCGCCTGGAAGCACTCACCCACGGAGACCTCCCATTCAACGGGCCCGGCCGGAGTAAATACGGAACCTGGGCGATTTCGGAGATGATCGTCACCTATCAGCTCCCAAACACCGACAAGTGGGAGCCCCTCAAACTGGTGAACGCCACGGCCGACTTCTCGGAAGCGGCCAGTCCTCTCGAGGACGAATGGAAAGCCTCGTTTGATAAAGAACACAAACGGACTCGTGGTCCAGTCGAGTACATGATCGACGGAAACCTCGACACCGGCTGGCGAGCCGACCGAGGACTCGGCCAACGAAATCAGGAAAGCGTCGCTGTAGTGCAATTCGAGAAGCCCCTCGATCTTCCTGTCGGCACTAAGCTCAAAGTCCTACTCGAATACCACCACAGCGGAGACGACAACGGGCGCCACAACACAATGCTCGGGCGCTATCGAATCAGCACCACCACAGCCCCCGAGCCGAAGGCACAGCCAGTTGATTACGCTGCGGTGTACGCACTCCAAACGGCTCCGGAAAAACGGACATCCAAACAAAACGAAAGCGTATTCACCGCCTGGCGGAAGACGGTTAAAGAAGCCAAAGACATCAACGCCGCCATCAACGCCGAATGGAAAAAATACCCCGCTGCGCAGACTTCGGTTCTTCACCTCGCGGATCGCACTTCGTCAGACACCCGAGAAACACATCTGCTAGATCGCGGCGGATGGGACAAACCCAAACAGACCGTCGCTGCGCACCCGTTACAAACGCTCAATCCCTATGATCCCAGTCAGAAGCAGGACCGCCTTGCTTTCGCAAAATGGTTAACCGACAAACGCGCTCCGCTCACAGCAAGGGTTGCCGTGAATCGAATCTGGCAGGCGATTTTCGGAAGCGGCTTATGTGAAACTGCGGAGGATTTTGGTACCAGAGCAGCGATCCCGGAGCATCGCGAATTGCTCGATTATCTCGCAGTAGATCTGATGGAGCATGGATGGAGCCAGAAACATATCATCCGCACAATCCTCACTAGCGCAACCTACCAGCAGTCGTCCAAAGTCACTCCGGAACAACGGGAACGCGACCCAAGAAATAGGTTTCTAGCACGAGGCCCGCGGTTCCGAATGGAGGCAGAGGTTATTCGCGACAACGCGCTCAGCGTCGCTGGATTGTTACACTCTCAGATTGGTGGCCCCAGCATTTTCCCACCCGTTCCGCAAAGTGTTCTGGATTTCAATTATTTCAAACCCACGTACTGGACGCCCTCCGAAGGACCGGAACGTTACCGCCGCTCACTTTATGTGTTCCGGAAACGTTCCATGCCGGATCCGGTGATGAGCAGTTTTGATGCACCGAACGGTGATTTGGCCTGCGCAAGACGCCCCCGTTCAAACACACCGCTCTCCGCGTTGACGGGACTAAACGAAACAACGTTCGTGGAAGCAGCCCAAGCCTTCGCGCAGCGAGTTTTGAAAGAAGGCGGCAGCGATGATCAATCACGCGCAGACTACGCGTATCAGTTGTGTATGGCGCGCAACATCAAACCAGCCGAGGCCGCGGCGCTCATCAAACTTCTGGAAGAAAGCCGTGCACGTTTACTTAAAGGGGAGCTACACGCTGGAAAGATCGCCTTCTCCTCACTGACCAAGGCCGAGAATTTGCCCGCCAACGCAACCCCGAACGAGATTGCGGCCTGGACCATCGTCGGGCGTGTCCTTCTCAATCTAGACGAAACGCTCACTAAATCCTAAGCGCTATCGAATCGGAACCAAACCCTCAAGAGGCCCCAAAATGAAAAACACCTCCTCAACTCCTCTCTCGAACTTAGGTCAAGACATCACACGCCGCTGGTTTCTCAATCAGTGCGGTGTGGGTGTCGGCGGCATAGCGCTGAACTCCCTTTTATCCCCCGAGAGTTCTGCGGCGGCATCCACTCAGCTCAAGCAGCCTCATTTCCCTGCCAAAGCAAAACGCGTGATTTATATGTTTCAGGCGGGAGCTCCCAGTCAGTTGGAGTTATTCGACCCCAAGCCCGAACTAGCGAAACGAAATGGAACACTTCCGCCCCCCGAGTTACTTAAAGGTTATCGTGCCGCATTTATTAAACCGAATTCCTCATTACTCGGGGCTAAATATAAGTTCGAAAAAAGCGGGGGATCCGGGATCGAGTTCAGCGAGCTGATACCGCACATTGCGGGCATTTCAGACGATCTGTGTGTGATCCGTTCCATGCAAACGGACGCAGTTAATCATGCCCCAGCACAGATTTTAATGAACACAGGTTCCCAGCAATTCGGGCGTCCGAGTTTCGGTTCCTGGTCACTTTATGGATTGGGCTCGGAAGGTGAAGACCTCCCGGGGTACGTCGTTCTCACGAGTGCCAAAGGGACTAGCGGCGGAGCCAGCAATTACGGTTCCGGTTTCCTTCCAACGCCCTACAGCGGTGTGCCGTTCCGAAGTGCGGGAGATCCCGTTCTTTATCTCTCGAACCCACAAGGCATAGACGAAAAGGTCCAGCGTTCGTCCCTCGATACCCTCGGTGCGTTGAACCAATTTTCGTTGGAGGACGCAGGTGACCCCGAAATTTCAGCGCGTATTCAAAGCTACGAAATGGCGTATCGTCTCCAGACAAGCGCTCCGGAGCTGATGGACTTGAGTAGTGAGCCGAAGCACATCCTCGAGATGTACGGCATCAAGGATGTGAAAGAAGCGACGTATGCTCGGAACTGTTTGCTTGCACGGCGGCTGATTGAGAGGGGCGTGCGCTTCGTTCAACTATTCCACGAAGCGTGGGATCAACATGGCAATCTGACCAAAGCGATTAAGAAAAACTGCGAAGACACTGACAAAGCGAGCGCCGCATTGGTTCAGGATCTGAAGCAACGAGGGCTTTTGGAAGATACACTCGTGGTCTGGGGCGGCGAATTCGGACGCACGCCAATGGTACAAGGCGGCGGCAATGATGGTCGGGATCACCATAACCGTTGTTTCACGATGTGGCTGGCTGGGGGCGGGGTTAAAAAAGGTCACGTTTACGGAGAAAGCGACGAGCTCGGATTTAATGTCGTCCGGGATCCGGTTCACGTTCACGACCTGAACGCGACGCTCCTTCATTTGTTGGGGTTCGATCACGAGCGGCTCACCTACCGATTCCAGGGACGCGATTATCGCCTCACAGATGTGCACGGAAATCTGGTGAAAGGGATACTCGCCTAGAGCGTTTTGCTCCCGCGAGGCTGTGGCAGGGTTGGGCGGGTTGGGCAATCCCGGTATAATACCCGGAGCGCCCAACGCGTGCCTACAACGCGTCAAAAAAAAGGCGGGCACGTCGCCACCCCTGTCGACGTGCCCGCGGAGGCACAGACACCACCAGATGCTGTACGCTCCACCCATATCATCGCAGCACACCGCGAAAGCGGTTGTGTGGGACTAAAACAAGTGCGCATCGTTCATTTCCACGCCTTGAATTCGGCGCGGCCTTCCGTACACAAGGAAGACGTGAAGCAACGCTGCGCTTAACGTGGGTGTCGCTTTTTCACGAACGTCACAAAAATACATCCCCAACCCCGATCCCATTCCCCTCCATGAAACAGACCTTCCCCATACTGACCGTTGCAGCAGCTCTCTTGATGGGCTCCACTGCGGCTCACGCCAAAGGTAAAAAAGAGGAACCATCCACTGGCACTTACGGTGTCGCAAAGTTTGACGTTAACGAAAACGGCATCTTTGAACCCGAAGAATTGGAGGCGATTCGTAAAGCATTCACCGACGGTGATCCTGCCATTAAACTGCTCGATACCAACAACAATGGCAAACTCGACGACGCAGAACTAGCCGCCATTAAGCCTCCCTCCGCGAAGAAGAAGAAAAAGAAAGACGCAGCTTAAGAACCCCCAAAGCACCGCCCGTTTAAGTTCGGCTCAGTCCCATTAGGTTCTTTAGTTTCAAAAACAGCTCTCTACCTCCATAACAAACTCTTCCCTGAGCCTCACCGCTTGGGGAAGAGTTGTTTTATTTTCCCAGCCACCGGCTCACTTCCTTAACAATTTCCCAAACAATCAACTGGTCTGGCACGCCATAAGCTCTAAAAGGTCTATGGGATTTTTAACGTCACCCTCCCACACTTCTTCCAGCATTCAACGGCTGAGAAAGGTATTCATCGTCGATGATCATCGGCTAATGATCATGGGGATTCGTTTCCTGCTCGAAGACGAAACCGACTTCGTAATCTGCGGAAGCGCCGACAACGCAGACGACGCCATGGAGTGGATCCCAGTGTACACTCCGGAGATCGTCATTTTAGACATCTCCATCAAAGGAACCGTCGACGGAATCGCTCTGGCTGAAATGCTGAAGGATGCCTATCCACACATCATCATTCTCATGCTCTCGATGCACGATGAGGCGACCTATGGCCCCAGAGCAATGTCTGCGGGAGCCTCGGGTTACTTAAACAAATCCGATGCCCCGGAGCTTTTGGTCAAAGCGCTTCGTCACATCATCGACGGGGAGGATTTTTTCACTGCTGAACGGGTTCGAGAGCATCTGCGGATTGCTTAGTTCCTGGTTCCTGGTTCCTGGTTCCTGGGGCGGAGGGGATTGCAGTATTTTGAGGAACGCTTGCGGATTCGTTAGGAGTGGAATTTTTGAATGATTCCATCTGGGCCATAGGCCTGATTGTGATATTTTATGGCCGCAATATCACATTACTCTTGAGTTGCGCTCGTAGATTCGGCATACTCCCAGCCGTAGCAACTCCAAACCCTAAACCCGTTCGAAGCCATGAAAACTCGCTCATGCTCGGTGTGGTTGGCGGCCTCTCTGGCGCCTTGTTTCATTCTCGGATTATGCAGATCGGCTCTTGCCGATGTCGCATTAAACGCGCCCGGTGTGCCCATCGGAAGTCAGTCGGCGACTGCAGTCCCCTTTCGTAATACGCTGACACTCCCCAATTGTTACAAGTTCATCTTCTCCGGGACGGAAGCGCGGGGCACCACCACTGGCGCACCGGGATCTTCGGGCACGCAAGGCAATGGCGGGCTGGTCCTGTTTAAAGCGTTCGTTTCCTCCAGTAATTGCGGCTCTGGTTCCAGTAACTGCGGACACTCGGGAAGTAGTTGCGGTTCGGGACAGGCAAACGCCATTCAGCTCACCTTCACTAACATCCAAACCTACAATAGTAGCCCGCTCAAAACACTGACGTTAACCCCTTCCGCTTCATTCGTTGGGGAAACAGGTCCCATCAACGTCGATCTCGTTTGGCAGGGAGAAGGAAACGGCAAGAAACCCACAGGCTTCTTTAACATTCTGGGCGAATACCAGAAAGCGCCGCCGATTCCCACCGGAAGCCTCACTTTCCCAGACGGGATGTGGGAACTGAAAAAATCCACCTCCAATCCCAATCCAAAGGGGACCGCTCTTATCGTCCGCCAATAACCGCAAACCTCCCAAAACCACAGCGAAGCCAGAGCCGTCGCCTTTCCCGTAACCTTCGCTTACGAAAAATCCACATCCCGCCGAGCCGCTGTAAAACCTAGAATTTCGATTCCGCTCAATCTTACGGTCGATACTCAATCCGCGATTTACTCGCCAAAACCGCAGTCACTTCCGCGTGACTTATGCGACACCTCCCCCCCAGTGTCAGTCGCCTCCTTTTTACGCTCGCTTTCCTGTGCGGGTGGATCCTTTGCCAGCTTACGGCATCGGCTCAGTTCCCTCCCCCATCGCCTCTCTCCTCCGCGCCAGCCTCTGCCGAAGGAACCACCAGAAAAGGCCCGACTCACGACGTCATCGACGAAACGACCCTGCGTGGACTCGCCCAGACCGCAAACCAGCATCTCGCGTCACTAGCCCAAAAGACGCGCCCAGCCAGCACACCGCCATCCAGTGAGAGCTCGCTGCTGACTTCATCGATCCTGATCTCAGATGGAGACCACTTCACGATCGTGCCAATCGGTTGCGTACTTCATTTACCTGCAACCCTACGCTCACGAGTAATCCCCAAACCAAAGGGGGATGTGCTCTTCTGGCCGGACTTTCTAAAACGTAACTCAAGCTGGATCACAGCAAAGGAGGTGTCTTTGCCCATGGCTCATGGCGACACCAAAGAAGCTCGCGCCATTCTCAAACAGGTCGAAACCGAAACGCGTATCGTCATCGCGGTGTATTCAGGATGCCCGATCACAATTTTGGAGCCCGCACAATCGACTCCGGCTCAATCCAGCCCCACCTCAAGCACAGCCATAAACAAACGCTAACCCATCCGAGTTATGAACCAGCTGCGGACCATATTTGGGATCAGCCAGCTTTGCGCACTCTCACTTTGCGCCGTAACCACGGACTCGTTTGTCCGGCAAACCGACCTAGCCACAGGACAGGTCTACGATATTCCCTACACCACCCCTGGCGGCCCCTACACGTCCCCTCTACCGGTCAGTGATAAAGGCGCAAAGTTTGAGCTCTTCGCTCGCGGCACCGCATGGGACACGAACATTTACCTGCTAGACACCAAACTGGTGTACGCCTACGCCCCGGCCGCCACCCTTACCATTACGACCGAGGATCCCTACGTGTTCGGTGATCCGACCAGTGCCACCTACGTAAAGAGAACCCGCGCAGACCGCCCTTTTACCGTGACCACCAACGTCTCAGGGCTCGTGAACGCCGCCGGCGCGTCATTGGCCGAAAACTCGGTTTATTACGCGGTGCAGGCGATGAACTACGATCTCGCCAGCTACTCACCGCTGAACCAAGCCACTTATCCACTTCATAGTTACAATCTGGGAAACGGTTCAATCGTCTGGGGCCCCGTTTATCATGAGTTAACCTCGCCAACCCTCATGACCGGATGCGGCCAGCAAAGCTACACCTTCGTCCGCTACGCCGCCGACCAGGTTCCGGACACCATCCTCAGCCAGCCCACCGTCCAAATCTGGCCGGTAGCCACCGCCACCGTAGACAAAATCACCGGAGGCCAGGTCTTCATCGATCGCATTCCGACGATCACCTTCACGATGAACCACCTCTACCCCGACTCCCGCACCTACGCCCAAATCTACCCCGGCAACGCCGTACTGGGAAAAGTCGGCACACTCATCACCGGTACCGAACGCCGGTACGGGACCACCTACAATCCAGCTCAGGGCGTTACACCCACCAACGTTCCGCAAGACGTGCAGATCGCCATCGACAACCTATCCGCATACGCCTCCGCAGATGGCATCTACACTCTGGAAGTAATTACCGAGACGCCGTTTTTCGGACGCGCGGGAGAACGTCTTTTGAATATCACATTCGAAGTCGACCGCGTCATTTCGTCGAGGGCCACGCTAAGTACCGCAGAAAAACCCGGCCCATAAGTCGCGGAAACCCGAGCCGCCCCCATGAAACCTGACTCGCCCCTACTCAAATCCCGCAGTTTTAGGGAAAGGGGGATTGTCCTCATGGAGGTCACTGTGGCGCTGGGACTCACGGTGTTTCTGGCGTTAATGGTCATGCGCGGCTCACTGCTCGCCATTTCGGGCAACCAATGGATCGTTTATCAAACCCTA
Organism: Verrucomicrobiota bacterium; assembly: GCA_037133875.1. Classification (GTDB taxonomy): domain Bacteria; phylum Verrucomicrobiota; class Verrucomicrobiia; order Chthoniobacterales; family Chthoniobacteraceae; genus Chth-196. The sequence goes on from JBAXNG010000015.1 coordinate 53,884, forward strand.
TCAGACGCTTATCTCACGAGGGAAACTGCCTTGGCCAACCGTATCCCGATGAGCGATCTCACCGCTTCGAGTTCCCAGTGGCCAGATCAAAACAAAGATAACCCACCGTTCTCCACCCAAACTGTAACCTTAGGTGTCCTTGCATCCGGTAAAACCGTACAAGCCCAAGTCACCCGATTCCGCACCAACGAGACCCCGGCCGACACTGTCGATCTCACGATGAATGTTTGGCGGGTTCATTCCGTTCTGACCTTTGCGGTCGGCGAACACACCTACGCTAAAACGCGCACCACCCTCCGCACCCAATGAAACCGGGCGCCCTACAACCGACCTCTTACCGTGGAAACACAGGGTTCACGCTCCTGGAAATGTCCTCGGCCATGGCCGTTTTGATGATCCTCTCGAGCGCCCTGGTCGCCATGATGCAACAACACGTCACGTTTCTGCAAATGGCGCAGCAACAGCTTTTTCTCACATCCGAAGCGCCCAAAATCGGCAACCTACTCAACCGGATCCTGAACAGCGCCGACCATTATTTCGTTTATCCCACCAAGGAAGCAGCCTTGGGAATTGGCGCACCTACCCTCAACAGTGGAAGCGCAGTAAAACTGTTTTTTAAATCCGCTGCCCAGACCACGGATTTCAGGGTCCTGTGTATCGAACCCACCAAAACCGGCTCAGCCCTCCGCTTCTATACACCCGCAAGCACTGCGCCTGAACATTTCTGGACGGTCTCCAGCCAAATCCACTCCGCGAGTTTCAAATCCGAAGAGGGAATCCTTAGCATAACCCTGATCGGCCCTGCGAATGAACAGATCACCTACTACGGAGGTGCCCGATGAACCCCAAACGAAACCAGGGTATCGCCGCTCTTCCGGTCGTTTCCTCTCTGGGACTCATTTTTACGCTCACCCTCCTGATGCTTCTAAGATCAGGACTCATGAACCGCGACCAGGCAGCGAAAACTCAATTGCGTAATGATTACCAACAACGCGAAGAAACCCTGCTCCGCGCAATCGTCACCGTTTTTCCTCAAGCCGCCATTTCCTGCTTAAAAAACAATTACGCCGATTCCGATACCTACTCCTGGAACGCCATTTTTGCCAAAGCACAAACTCTGGCCTCCACCACGTCCGCACTACCCCCTCAACTCAAGTCGGCGCTCGGGATCGAAACCGCTCGCACCGGGAACACCGGAGACTCTTCCTCGACCCAGGCCGCAACGTGGATCACCTCGCTCAGCGGCATCGCAGGCACAGTGACCCCAGGTTCAACCGATTATGCCTACCTCTTTAAAGACGCAAAATTCGCGGGCAAAATCCCGCCTCTTCTCAGCAGTACAGCCACCCTTCAGTCCGCCGACGCACTCCGTCCGATCGTATCAACCACCAAGATTTACGCCGAACAGGTTCCGGGGCTGCTGGCCGATATCACCAAATATCCCCTCTACAATTACATCCCCTATCCCAATATCCGCTTTGGATACGCGGCCCCAGGCCAACCCATCGTCGCCAAACAAAATTGGTGGGCATTCGCCGTCACCTTCGGCGCCCCTATCTCAGGCGGCACTCAGATCGTTCAACCCGTCACCAAATATTACGTTCTCTCCCTTTACGAAATCCCCTCCCAATTACCCATCGAAGCCGCCACCTTCGCACAAATCGGCACCTATAAAGACGGCGCCTCCTGGAATAGCGCGGCCATCTCCATCACAGGCGGAATCTACGCCGATCATTTAGCGCTCACTAACACCTACGGATCCTCCCGGATAAGCGGAAAACAAGGCATCAGCCTAGCTGCCCCTGTGACCCTTAGCGGCACCCAAATAGGAAACGACTTTGATACCGCCGGCATCAGGGAATCTCTCCAGGTACAGAGTAACACCGATATTTTACCCATCGCATTAAGCGCCAACTCGGGACGACTCAACTTTCAGCCGATTCAAAAAGGGACGGCCTTCCTCAAACGCAGCACGGACACGCCTTCCTCGAATATCTGGGACGTTTACAGCAACGGAGGCGAACGCTGCGCTATCACAGTCAAAGCAACTGCCATGGTGAGCAGCGTCGACCAAACGCCTACCACTATCCGGGTCTCCTTCCAGACAGCGGCGGGCACTTCAAAGGAGGTCGTCTTACAGCGAGGCGTAAACTGGCCCACTCTGCTTCAGGCCGGAGGCACCATTCTTCCGTTCCAGACGGAACTCACCGACTCCAACCACTCCTGCCTCACCTTCTACCCGACCCTCTTAAACGCTTGGCTACTCACCCAAGGCGGCGCCTCAGTCTCAGTGAATAACGCGATTCATTTTCGAACCGATAACACCCAATCCCCTCTAACCGTCCTCCCCAGCACCGAGCCGCCAACCCCCGACAACATGGCTGTGATTATCCGTAAAGGACAGAATCTCACCACCTACACCACCGGGCTATCCATCGTTTCCCCCCTTCGTATCTACGTCGGCGACGATCTGAACGTCACCCCTCTGGCCGCTCCCCCAATCGGGGCCGCACTCCCAGCGTCCAGCGTCTTTTATCCGCCGCTTTCGATTTTCGCGGCGGAACTCCGAGTCGGCACCACCTCAGCCATCCGGCCCTTCGATTTACACGGCCAAATCAGCACGCTGAGTGGGACGAACTCCGGAGCATGGCAACCCCTGGACCTCAAATCCGGCAGCGACGACACCACCCACACCGACTCGATCGCAGCAGAGCTCAAACCGCTGACGAGCCCTGCCGAACTCCCCCCTGTACACCAAATGAACTGGCTCGTTGTCATCGAGGAAATCTCCCGAAATTAACCGCCGCAAAAACGCCCCACACCATGTCTTCCTCAAGCACACCGGTAGGAAACGTAAACCTGTTCGCGCAACTGGCCGAAACGTACGCGGGACGCGAAATTTCAGACGTCCAATTGCGCGCCAATTGCCTGATCTGCGTTCACACCAATCGCGGGTTGGAAATGCCGGAGTCCTTCGGAATTCAAACCCCGGAGATGATCCGGACTTTGGCTGAGACGTTGTACACCCAGCGCGCCATCGATTTGTGGGAAGTCACGGACGGTCTCTCCGGAACCGCAAAGATGTGGGAGCTTCTACAAACAAAACGCGCCATTGATTTGAGTTGCGACGAAGGCGCCCTCGGCGCTCCGGTCCGGATGCGTGTGCAAATTCACCTCAGCGAAACGGGGCTGGGCCTCACCTGTCGCTGGCTCAGAGGCACCATCACCCCCCTCGAAAACCTCGGAGTCGATCAGGGCGTGATAGACAATCTCAAGGAACTCATGCAACGCCGCTTCGGGTTCGGGCTCGTCACCGGCCCCACCGGCTCCGGGAAATCCACCACGCTGGCTGCGATCCTCGATTGGGTCCGACGCAACATGCAAAAACACATCGTCACGATCGAAGACCCGATTGAATACCGCTACCCAACAACGATGGACGATCCCAACACGCCGGGACTGCAAATCCCCGCTCCGTCTCTGGTGACCCAACAGGAAGTCGGCCGCCACACGCTCACTTACCAGAGCGGACTGAAGGAAGTGCTACGCAAAACACCCAACATTATCCTGATCGGAGAGATCCGGGACCGGGTCACCATGGAAACCTGTATCGAAGCGGCTCAAACCGGACATCTGGTCCTTTCCACCCTACACACCCGGGGCGCGGTCAAAACGGTAGACCGTATTCTCGAGTTTTTCCCGAAGGACCAGCAACCCGGGATTTTGGCGCGCCTGAGTGAAACGCTAACGTTTGTATTATCCCAAGGCTTGCTGACGGGATTTAACGGCCGGGTGATGGTCACCGAGTTTTTGCAGAACACCAGTGACGCCGTTGCCGCCGGGATTCGGGCGTACGATGGCGGAGCGACTTCGTTGGCAGACGCGTTGCGCTACAAAGGGAACCTACGCTGGGACGATTCGCTCCGGCACTTGTACCGGGACGGGAAAATCCCGGAGGATATTTTCAAGGCGAATGCCATGGTTTAACCGGACTGGGCAACCGTGGCGGAAAGGGGGGGACTTGCGCCCCCCCTCACTATCGCGAACTCGTTACTTCGCTTTGCCTACGCAAAACAGCCGCGTATCGGTGCGCAAAAACAATTGGCCGTGTGAGGCCACGATCATCGAGCGCACCTGTTTGTCTTCCGCGGTTCCAAAGGTGGTTTGGTGGACAATCTTTCCGTCCCCCGAATTGAGAACGACCACTTCGCCATTAAAATTGACGATGTAGATCTTCCCATCAGCCACCAGAGGAGAGGCTTCGTATTTGATTTTACCCGGCGTTTCCGTCGTCCATTTCACGGTCCCATCGGGGGCGACTCGGGAAATCGCCTTCGCGACATCGGATAACACGAAGAAATCGCCTTCGGCAAAAGCTGGCGTCGGTACATCCGAGGTCACGGCACGATCCGTACTCGTCCAGGCCAAGGCCTTTTCGTCCAACACTCCAGAGCCTGGTTTAACGGCATAAACCGGGGATTTTTTGGGCGCACAAGCCAGGACCACGCCAGCCCCCGCTATTGGTGAGGGAACCAAACGCCAGTGACCGATACGAGTTGGGTTCCACGTTCCCCAGCGCCACAATTCATTGCCCGTAACAGGGTCGTGACCGGAAACCATATCGCCCCCGAGAATCAAAATCTGCATTTTGCCCCCAACCTCAAACGGCATCGGAGTCGCAAAGGATTCGCGAGATTCAGACTGCGCCTCGGTTTGGCGGACATGGCGCCAGAGCGTTTTTCCGGAAGTGGGATCTATACAAAGAATGTAGGATTCGCCGCCTTCTTTACCCCGATTGTGAACCGGTTGATCCCGTTGCAAAATCGGAAGATAGAGCCGCCCATCGAACAGAAGTGGGCTTGCGGAAAACGTCCATTGCATGGCGAACTCTCCGTATTCCTGTTCGATATTCCGTTTCCAGAGCTCTTTACCGGACAAATCAAACGCAGCGAGATCACCGTTGCCGTAGAAGAAAACCACGACTTTTCCATCCGTTACGGGAGATGGAGAGGAGTAATTGCTCTTATCATCCCGCTTATAGCCGTCTCCGACCTTGGACTGCCAAATCGATTTTCCAGTGAGCCGATCAATACAGTTGGCATGGAGCGTCTGGTTATCGCGGTCGACACTTGAGAAAAACACCTTATCGCCGAGCACAATGGGGGTAGAAGCACTAGGGCCCGCCATTGGGATCGACCAAAGCACGTCCTTTTCCAACGTAAACGCGGACGGCAGACCTTTTTCAGAGGTCGATCCGTTGAACTGAGGTCCACGCCACTGGGGCCAGTCTTCAGCAGAAGCGAAGGAGGTCCACAAAAGGAGGGAAGCGATAGAGAGAGCTAAGGGGGATTTCATGGGAAGCTGGAGTGGAAACGGTATGAGCAGTCAACCGGAGGAACGCGGATATGTTGGAAGGATTTTCAGAAGGAAGCGATAAAATCGCCGACCTAAACCAAGCTTAATTAGAACAATTCTTGATAAGGAATCCGATGTGTGCGAACTTCCCTCGCCATGTCCTCCCAGATCGAACCGCTCCTTCAAGAAAGTACGCCCGCTAAAAAGGGGCTGCGCCAGACCGAGCAGCGCAAAGCGGTTTTCGAAGCTCTCATGGAACAAGCCGATCATCCCAGTGCGGTTGATGTTTTCATGCGGGTCAAAACCCGGATGCCCTCCATTTCGCTGGCAACCGTCTACAACTGTCTCGAGGCCCTCACCGATTCCGGCCTCGTTCGTATCGTAAACCACGAGCGCCAGCCCTCTCGTTATTGTGCCAATCTTCAGGAACACGCGCATCTCTTCTGCACCCAATGCGGTTCCGTGACGGATCTCCCACTTCAAAACCCAATACAACCCGAACGGATCTGGAACTTACCGCCCGGTGTTTTCATCACTCAACAAGAAGTTTCCTTTCAGGGACTTTGCGCCAAATGCGCCCCCTCCGAAACCTATTTAGGCTAACCCAGATTTAGCCGACCTACACCGATCTTACGACTTTCCCACTTTTGCCACTTTTGCCACTTTTATGAGCCTTATTATTCGTGACCTTCACGCCCGTGTCGCCGGCGGCCAAAAAATCCTCAACGGCTTAAACCTCGAAATCGAAAAAGGACGCATCCACGCCGTCATGGGACCCAATGGCTCGGGAAAAAGCACCCTCTCCAAAGTCATCACCGGTCACCCCGACTACGAGATCATCAGTGGCGAAATCCTTCTCGATGGTAAAAGTCTCATCGGTCTGGAACCCGACGAACGCGCCCGTGCCGGTGTTTTCCTCGCGTTCCAATACCCCATGGAGATTCCAGGGGTAAGCAACGCCAACTTTATCCGCGCCGCTCTTTCCGCCCGTCTCGCAGAAGGTGAAGAACTCGAAGCCACGGAATACTACGCCGAGCTGTACGAAAAAATGGACAGCCTGGAAATCCCACGTGCGTTCACTGCGAGATCCGTGAACGAAGGATTCTCGGGCGGGGAAAAGAAACGCAATGAGGTCCTCCAAATGGCCATGCTCAAACCGTCGTATGCCATTCTGGACGAAACCGATTCCGGCCTCGACATCGACGCCCTGAAAATCGTCTCCGCCGGTGTCAACGCACAACGCGGCCCCGGATTCGGTGCCCTGGTGATCACACACTACCAACGTCTCTTGGATTACATCACCCCGGACGTGGTTCACGTTCTGGTGAATGGTCAGATCGTACGCACGGGCGGTCCTGAACTCGCCCTCGAACTGGAAGCCAAAGGTTACGACTGGATTCGCGAAGAACTCGCCGAACCAGCCGCAGTATAACCCCATCTCTGCAGGCCCACTCTTACCTTTTTTCGCCCATGTCCACCGAAGTCATCAGCCAACTCGAAATCGACCGTACCCGCGGTGATTTCTCTTACCCCGAAGCACACACCTTCGACGCTGGGATCGGTCTTACCCACGACACCATCGATTACATCGTGGACGTCAAAGGCGAGCCGGACTGGATTCGCGAATTCCGTCACAAAGCGCTCGACGTATTCCTTTCGAAGCCGATGCCCACCAACTGGGCGAGTCAGGATCTGAACAACATCATTTTCGAAAAGATCCGCTACTACCTCTCGAATGCGCAACGGCCTACCCGTTCCTGGGACGAGGTTCCGGACGACGTCAAACGCACTTTCGAACGCCTCGGGATTCCAGAGCAGGAGCGCAAATTCCTCGCTGGTGTTGAGGCTCAATTCGATTCCGAAGCCGTCTATTCGAATATGAAGAAAGCGCTCGGCGACCAGGGCGTGATTTTTGTGGGCTCCACGGAAGGGTTGAAAGAGTACCCTGAGATTTTCAAAAAGTGGTTCGGGAAAGTCATCCCTACTGGTGACAACAAATTCAGCGCTCTGAACTCCGCCGTGTTTTCAGGTGGCTCGTTTATTTACGTTCCACCCGGCGTGAAGCTCAAACACCCGCTTCAGGCATACTTCCGGATCAACGCGGAGAACTTTGGCCAATTCGAGCGCACGCTGATCATCGCCGACGAAGGTTCTGAGGTGATGTATATGGAAGGATGTACCGCGCCGAAATTTGAGACGGCCACCCTTCACTCCGCAGTAGTCGAATTGGTCGCCATGAAAGGTGCCAAAATCCAATACGTGACCGTCCAGAACTGGAGCGCAAACGTGTTCAATCTGGTGACCAAACGCGCTATTGCCCACGAAGAAGCGGAAGTGAAATGGATCGATTGCAACATCGGCTCCCGCCTCACGATGAAATACCCCGGCGTGGTGCTCAAAGGACGGAAAGCGCGTGGAGAAGTTCTCTCCATCGCTCTCGCCAATAATGGGCAACATCAGGATACCGGCGCCAAAATGATTCACGCCGCCGACGAAACCACTTCGAACATCATTTCGAAGTCGATCTCGATCGGACAAGGCCGCTCCACCTATCGCGGGTTGGTTCATATTCCCAAGCACCTCAAGGGTTGCAAAAACAACACTGAGTGTGACGCGCTTCTGATCAACTCCCAGAGCCGCACTGACACCTACCCGGCCATCACCGTACGCGGTTCCGGAAACTCGGTGCAGCACGAGGCCTCGGTAAGCCAGGTGAGTGCGGAACAGATCTTCTACATGCAGCAGCGCGGTCTCACCGAAGCTCAGGCCATGAGTCTGAGCGTCAACGGCTTCGTGAACGATCTCGTTCGTGAATTCCCGATGGAATACTCCGTGGAACTCAAACGCCTCATCGACCTCGAAATGGAAGGATCCGTCGGATAATTCCACCCTCGTTGTAGCCCGCATTTTCCAATCACCTCTTTTCGCCACGGGTATTTTGCCCGCCAAGCCCTGACTTCATGAGCAACGCTCTCCTCGAAACCGTCCAGTCTCCCGCATCTCAATCCCTTCCGGATTGGTTTCAGGAACTACAACGCGCTTCCGCCGAACAATACGAAAGCCTCCCCAACCCGACTCGCCGCGACGAATCGTGGAGATTCGCCAATTTGAAGGCCTTTGATCTACAAGACTTCGCCCCGGCCAGACCCTTCGCCAAAGACGCCGCAGCCGATCTACTGACACGTTCGACAGGTGTGAGTGATGCCTCAGGCTCGCTAGTCTTCGCAAACGACGAGCTCATTCAGGCCACGGCTCAACTCCCCAAAGGTGTGGTGTTCCTTCCATTGGCGGACGCCCTCTCCACCCACGGGGATCTCGTCAAAGCGCATTTCATGAAGGAAGACCCTGCCTTGGGCTCCCTGAAGTTTGCCGCATTACATCGATCCTCCGTGAAGAACGGGACCTTTCTTTACGTCCCAAAAGGCGTTCAAGTAGAGGCACCTTTGCAGACTTTTCACTGGTTGGCCGGTGCCGGACAGGCGGTATTCCCACATACGCTGGTCATTGCGGAGGAACAGAGCAGCGTAACGTTGGTCGATTGGTATCAGTCCGCCGACAGTTCGGCAGGCCTTGCCTGCGGGGTAAACGATCTCTGGGTCGGGAAAGACGCTTCCGTACGTTACGTATCGTTCCAGGATTGGAGCCGCGAGGTCACTTGTATCCAATCCAATACAACCCATGTAGCGGCTGGGGGGAATGCGACCAATCTGGCGCTTCATCTCGGGGGCAAACACGCTCGCACTGAAAGTGTCAGCCACCTGAACGGTTCCGGTTCCCGTAGTGATATGCTCGCGGTGACGGTTGCCGACAATGCGCAGGAGTTCGACCAACGCACCCTGCAAAACCATCGTGCCCCGCACACCAGCAGCGATCTTTTGTACAAAAACGCGCTCTACGATACGGCCAAAACGATTTTCTCGGGCTTGATCCGGGTAGAACCCAAAGCTCACGAAACCGACGCCTACCAAAAGGTCAGGAACCTTTTACTAAGCGAGGAAGCGGAAGCTAACTCGATGCCTGGGCTAGAGATTCTGGCGGACCAGGTTCGTTGTTCCCACGGTGCGACTACTGGGGAGATCGACAAAGAAGAGCTGTTTTACATGCAGGCTCGGGGAATTCGGACTAAAGACGCGTACCGTTTGATTACTTTTGGGTTCCTGAACGAAGTGTTGGAGCGTTTCCCTTGCAACAGCATCCGGGAAACCATCCAAGCGAGTCTGTTAGCGCGAATTGCCGGGCATTAGCTCCAATATCGCCTCGCGCTTCGGCCACACAGCGTGAGGAATTTGAGTAAAAACGAAGCTTATTTCCCGAAACGAAAGCCAAGGCGTGCCCTTGATCCGTTTCGGGGTTATGCTGCAATTTAACTTTACTCATTTTCCGGCCATGTCCGCTCCACACTCCTCTTCTCCAACCGATCCCTCGCTTTATGCCGTTGTTCTTGCCGGAGGACACGGGGAACGCTTTTGGCCCCTCAGTCGTAAGGCTCGGCCCAAGCATCATCTGGCCCTCTTTTCCCATCGCACCCTTCTCGAAAGCACGTTGGATCGTCTCTCCGGCCTCATCGCTCCCGATCACATCCTAGTCCTCACCGGATGCGATCAGGCTGAAGCGGTTCGGGCCATGCTCCCGCAGCTTTCGCCTGAAAACCTCATCGTGGAGCCCGAACGCCGCGACACGGCCGCCGCAATGGCTCTCGCCGCCGGTATCATTGCCTCCCGCGACCCTCACGCTACGGCGATCGTATTACCTTCGGACCATCATATTCCCGACACTGAAAGCTTTCAGCAGACGCTCAAAAACGCGGTCGCCACAGCTCGCGCTTCTTCGAGCATCGTCACGGTCGCGATCGAACCCGATTGGCCCTGTCCTGCGTTCGGTTATCTGGAATTAGGAGACGCAGTTCCGAAATCTCCTCAGGAAACGGCTGATGCTTTTCCTGTTCTCAAGTTCCACGAAAAACCCACTACCGCCGTCGCAAAGGAATACCTCTGCCGAGGCAACTTCCGATGGAATGCAGGAATGTTCGTTTGGACCGTCAAAGCGCTGCAAAACGCGCTCCATGCAACAGCTCCGGAATTAGCCGTCTTCTGCAAGGATCTGGAACAGGCGACCGATCTCGGCGCGTTCCTCGCTGCACGGTTTTCGTCCGTTCCAAAGATCTCCTTCGATTTCGCGGTCATGGAAAAACTGCCAAATGCGTTAGCCGTCGAAGCGACCTTCCAATGGGACGACCTCGGAGGTTGGCCCGCCGCAGGAAAATATTGGCCCTCCGACATGGACGGCAACGCCACCAACGCATCGCTTCAAGCCACGGACGCGAGAGGCAATATCGTCTTCTCGATCGATCCGACTCAACACGTTGCACTGATCGGAGTCGAAAATCTCATCGTCGTAAACACTGGGGACGCCCTGCTCGTTTGTCCGAGAGACCAATCCGAGCGCCTGAAGGAAGTCGTAGCCGGTCTTCCTCCTTCGTTGCGTTAGCCGCCGATCGGCTTTTACCCCAGCCGCAGCTGGGGAAGGCCATTTGATAACTGCGCCCCAATGGGCGTGGCACGGCCACTTTCAGCCGTTGTTGCTTGTGGGAGATCTTCAACTTCCGGAGACTCCTTCGATGGACCCTTTCTTCTCTGAGCTCGGCGAAAACATTCTAAACAAATGGAGCGCCGAAAACTTCGTCCTCGCAAAGTTCCCAGATATCGCCTGCGAAGCGATTGAAGAAAAGTCCCCCGCCGAACACGTCGACATCTCTGAGCTTATCCAGGAATTCCTTCTGGATGATCATCAACCATTCCAGAGCCAGTCCACCTTCGGACAACCCGAGCTCATCGTTTTCGATCATCCGCGCTTCTATATCCAAATCCTGTTCTGGCTGGACGGCACAACCGACATCCACCAGCACATGTTTTCGGGCGCGTTCCACGTCCTCCAAGGCTCCAGTATCCACTCGTTGTTCGAGTTCCAGAACCGCACCCCTGTTTCATCCCACATCCAGGTAGGTGACATCCAAATGGTTCGCTCGGAACTGCTCGAAACAGGGCGCACTGAGAAAATTACCTCCGGCACCCAGTACATTCATTCTCTTTTCCACCTCGAAAGCCCCTCAATCACGGTCGTGGTCCGCACCCACACCGATCCCGGCACCGGTCCTCAATTCACCTATTTGCCCCCCCACATCGCAGTGGATCCGCTTCTGAGCGATACCTTGACCCGTCGACGCAAAGAACTTCTCGATGTTTTGGAACAACTCACCGAACCGTCCTACGGTCCGCTCGTTCTGGACATGCTGCGCAAACTCGATTTCGAGCGCGGCTTCTTCATTCTCCAAAACTGTCTCTCTTATCTACACAGCCTGGGCGCTTGGGAGACCGCCCTGGGTATTTTCAGCAAAAAACATGGCGCTTTAGCGACCGGAGTAGAGGCCACGATTAATGAAATCGTGCGCCGGGACGGCCTCGTCGCTTTCCGCAGAACTGTCGAGGATCCGGAACACCGCTTTTTCCTGGCCTTGCTCCTGAACGTCCCGACCCGAGCCGACATTCTAAAAATGGTCGCAGAACGCTCAGATGATGAACCCGTCGAAACGATCCTTCGCTGGGCCGAAGAACTCAGTGAAAGCACGGAGCTCGGCGCTGCCATTCTCGACGCTCACTTCCCCGAGGAAATCCAAGTCGCTCCCGAAGAACAACTCGAACTCCTTCTCGAAGCGCTCGCCTACTTCTTGGACGAAGGCCGGCGCTCGGCCCGAAGCATCTCTTTTCTCTCCAATCCAGCGATCCGGGCCGGCGACATAAACGGATTCGCCGAAGCCTTCTCGCGCTCCAGTCTCCGAGCCTTGGCTCTCTGAATTCCAGCACCCGGCGCAGGTCTGCCGGGCGCACCCTTGGAGGCCTGCTTCTGAGAAGGTGCCCCCGCAGGAGCGCCTTCCTCTTTCGGTCGCTGTTCACCGACGTAAATTCTGTGAACCGCCCGTTTTGCGGTCGGGTGAGCTTTCGCTTCGTACGTTTGAACCCGGAAACCGGACCGACTGAGATTCTGCACAAACTCAGGTTCTTCCCCAGCCGACCAATAAGCCACCAGTCCGTTCGAACGGAGCGCCTTGCTTACCGCCACAAATCCAGCGCGCTCGTACAACCGAACATTCTTGGCCTGCACCCAGGAAGAGGGCGTGTGGTCGGTATCCAGTAGAATCGAGTCATACCGATGTTCGCCTTTTGCTTCGTGAATGACCTTAAAGACGTCTTTAACGATGACCTCCACTCTGGGGTCGTCCAGCAAATGGCCGTTCACCTTGCCCAAAAGCTCCCGGTTCCATTGCACCACCTCCGGCAGCAATTCGGAAACGTGGACCACAGCGTTTGGGCCCACGATTTCCAAAACACGCTTCAGGGTAAACCCAAGCCCCAAACCACCGATTAAGACACGGGGTTTCGCCAAATTACGGAGATGTCGGCATCCCAAATCAGCCAGAAGCAGCTCCGACACCGTCGCGATGGTGCTCATCAACTGCCGGCCATTATGTTTGATGTAATGCTCACCGTCATGCTCGTGCAGAGTGATGTTGGAGCCATCGGGGCAGCGCACCTGCGCGAGTGTTTGAAACGGTTTCATCGAAGGACCAAGGGTAAACCCAAGAGCAGAAATTGCGAGCCACAAGCTTCTCACGCCGGAACCGACAGCTTGATTGCCATCTTCCTAGTGTTGCTATTCCCTCCTGAGCGCATCTGAGCTACACTCCGCTCCCCCTTTTCCGCACCCTTTTTATGGCCGATCCTATCCCACCTAACGCGATCCTGAGCGCTAACCAAATCAGCGTCGCTTTTGGCAGCAATCCCCTTCTGGATCAGGCCACCCTCGCCATTCTTCAGGGAGAACGCGTCGGACTCGTTGGGCGCAACGGCTGCGGGAAATCGACTTTTCTCAAAATCGCAGCGGGTGCCATCGCACCTGACGCCGGCCAAATCACGCAGCAACGCGGCATGCTCACCGGCTATCTACCTCAGGAGTTCGAACTCGAAGAAGACGCCACCGTACACGATGCCGTCATGCATGGTGCTGCGGCAGTCCAATCGCTCCTACGCGAATACGAACAGACTCCTGCGGAGTCCAATCAAGCTGCGACTCTCCTCGAACGAATCGAGCAGCTCGACGGTTGGACCCTCGAATCGCGTTCCAAGTCGCTCCTCACCAATCTCCATGCACCTGCCCCAGACCGGATCGTTCGGAATCTCAGTGGAGGGGAAAAACGCCGCGTTGCCCTTTGCCGCGCCCTCATCGCGCGGCCCGATCTTCTGGTCCTAGACGAACCCACCAACCATCTGGACACCGAATCCATCCAGTGGCTGGAAGATTTTCTCGCTCGTTACCAAGGCACCTGCCTCTTCGTCACCCACGACCGGTACTTTCTGGACCGCGTCTCCAATCGGATTGTCGAAATCGCGCAGGGCAACTTCTACTCATTCCCTGGCAACTACACGGACTTCCTGATTGCACAGGCCGAACGTGAAGCAATCGCGGAACAGGCGGAACATCGCCGTCAAAAGTTCCTCAAAAGCGAACTCGAATGGGTGCGCCGCGCCCCAAGTGCGCGCCGCACCAAATCCGTGGACCGCGTCGAACGCTACTTCGAAATCGCAGGTCAAAAGCCTCAGGAACGCCAGGGCGACGCTGAAATCATTCTTCCACCCGCCCCATCGTTGGGGAACCGGGTCATTTCTCTTAAAAACGTGAGCTACGAGATCGGGGGCCGCACTTTGATCTCAAACTTCACACTCGATATTCCGGCCAAAACCCGGATCGGAATCGTAGGACGAAACGGGATTGGGAAAAGCACCTTCCTGAAATTGATCACCGGGGAAATCGAGCCCACTGGAGGCACAATCGAACGTGGGCCACGCACCCAGATTAATCAGATCGACCAGCACCGGATGCAGATCGATCCCAATAAAACGATTTGGGACGAAGTCGGCGAAGGGCGTGAAACCGTCAAACTCGGGACCGAAGAAGTCTCACTTCGCGGTTACCTGCGCCGGTTTCTATTTACCGAAGAACGGATCACTCAAAACATCGCCCAACTCAGCGGAGGAGAACGGAGCCGAGTCATTTTGGCGAAAATCCTCAAACGCGGCGGGAACGTTCTTCTTTTGGATGAACCCACCAACGACCTCGATTTGGCGACACTCCGGATGTTGGAGGAAGCGTTGGTGCAATTCGAAGGCACACTGATCGTCGTGAGCCACGACCGTTATTTTCTGAATCGAATCTGCACCCACATCCTCGCATTCGAAGGAGACGGGAAGGTCGTTTTTGACGCAGGGAACTACGAAGATTATCTCAGCCACAAAGACAAACGAGACGCGCTGCTTCGCCAGAAAGAAGCGGCATTTGCCCCCGTCGCTAAAGCCGCGCCGCAAGTCGCAAAAACGAACCGGACAACGAAGCTTTCTTACAAAGAAGAACGCGAACTCGAAGGCATGGAGGAGAAAATCCTCGAGACCGAAGCGGAGATCGAGCGGATCGAATCGCTTTTTGCGTCCCCGGATTTTTACGCAAAACACGGCCACGAAGCCTTAGAACTTCAAGCCTCGATGGAGGCAAAGAAGCTCGAAGTCCCGCTCCTATACAGTCGCTGGGAAGAACTGGAACAGCGCCGCGCCGGAAGTAAGTAGGCTCCAATCCCCGATTTTTGGACCTGAGAGAGCGAGCATCTTAATCCTCGCCTGACTTCGCATCATTTTCGGAAGACTCAGAGCGGACAGCTGTGAGTGTTGCCGCAAATTGACGGGAGCCTGAAAAACGCTTGCCTCCTTGCGGTTGAAACTCCATTCTAGCCCCCCTCTTTTCGTCGGGCCGTAGCACAGCTTGGTAGTGCGCTTGAATGGGGTTCAAGAGGTCGCGAGTTCGAATCTCGCCGGCCCGACCAAAGAGACCTGTCCTTCAACAGGTCAGAAAGACACGGAAACACCGCTCAGGCCACACTTCTTGATCGGCGCGCCTGCCTCGATCCAATAGTTGGAGGGGAACGCTACTGCGACAGCTTTTGTCCGTCCTTCAAAAGCCGCTCCCGCAAAAGCCCGTAATCCACTTTTTGGACGGACACCTTGGCATCAATAGCCATCGCTGCAGCCGTGGCAGCTGACTGGCCTAGCAGCATAAAAACCGGTTCCATTCGGATAGAACCAAAAGCCATGTGTGAACTCGATACCGCCACAGGGACAAGCAGGTTCGCGCACTCCTTCTCTCTGGGCACAATGGACCGATAACTCACAGGATACGGTTTGGGAACATGCACTTCCACATTACCTTCCGCTTGAAGGACACCATCCACAATCACCCGCGAGGTGTGATGTGAGTCCATCGTATAGCTTGCAAGGCCAACACTGTCTTCCGCTCGCCGCTCGCCCCGGCAGTCATGTTCAGTCATAACGTAATCCGAAACCATACGCCGCCCTTCACGCACATATAGCTCATGGGGCCAACCGTCCGTTTCCTCAAATTGATCTTTGGGGAGGCCAAATTTATGAGGTACTGCGCGGACTTTTTCAGGAACTTCCATGTCATTTGCCAGAAACCAAAGCATACCCTGCTGATAGTTCACATGAGCCTGAAAAATTCGCTCGCGTGTTGCGTAGTCTCCTTCTGGCCAATCGTTACTTCCCCCCACAAAGTCCGTGGAAATGGGGCCGGCACTATTACAATCACCGCGATTCAACTTAATGGGGCCGTTCTTATAGGTGAAATCCCACAAGAACCCCTCCGGGGCACTCGTCAGGTACCTCAATAAAAGCGCATAATCGTCACGATTGTAGCCAATTGGCTTGGGATAAGGACGCCCTTCGGAAACATCCGTCAGCCACATCCGGAAGTTGTAGGCCTGCACGCTTTTGTCGCCAATTCCAGCACGACGCGCGGGTTCGGACGAAATTCCCGGAAGCAACCCACTCGATGGATCCCCCGCAACACGATAGGGATCCACTGGAAACCGAAACTGATGGCTTTTTGCGATATAAAACCCGTTGTTCTCTTCCGCATAAACCGAGTTGTCCTCCCGGCCCACATGATAACTCACCCCAGCGCGCGCCAGTAAGTCGCCCTCATAGGTTGCATCAATAAACGTTTTCGCCTCCACCCGGTTCCCGTTTTCGAAAACCAACGCCCGAATCTGGTTTCCCTCCTTTTCGACAGCGGCCAGACGATGTTCAAAATAAACAGGCACATCCGCTTCGGATAGCATCGCACGGAACGTCTTCTCAGCGTCTGCCGCACGAAATCCGGTCCATTTGCCGACCCGGTTCAAAAACTCGGCTGCCATCCCGCCAATACTGTCGGCTTTACCTAAGTCCACAGCCGTCAAACCCGCAGACGTCAAGCCTCCGACATGGCGACGAAACACCATTAACGCACAAGTCTTCCCCATTCGACGCGCCTGTACCGCCGCCCCAACACCCGCAGGTGTTCCTCCGTAAATCGCGACATCCACAGTGATTTTCTGCGGGGGATTCGCTTTTGGAACATCGTAATAATAACGCAGGCCCGGATTCGGAGTTGTGGGCTCCATAGGAGAAGCGCCGAATAAACCTGGCGTCATTAGCACAAACGCCGATAGAGAGCGGAGGGAACGTTTCATACAAGAGATAGATGGGGTTTCTACCCCTAGGAGTCCGTTGCCGCCATTTTCGGACACCCTTTCCCACAAAAGTTCATTTCCCGCAAAAAGTTCACCCCACCAAATCCACTCGGACCAAGCCCCAAGATCATGGCAATGCGTTCCATCAGCGGTAACAGTTCCGGGATTCTCCGATCCCTGATCCAATCACCATTTCGCCGCCTTTTTTGACAAAGCGTCATTTGACTTTCGGGGCTCCCAATACGATTATGTTGTCTCAGGGGAACATTCGATCTCTAGCCATCACTCCGGCCGAGAGAATCGCTTCGCTTCCTGCAACGGTTTTCAATGGTTTTTAATGGTTTCATCATTTCGCTTATAGTTCCGCCTATAGAAGTGCTCATTCCAACTTTTGCGTCTGATCCAACTGCCACTCTTGTACCTGCACCCCTTACAGATGAGTAAAACATCCAACATTCTCTCCGTTCACGCTTTGGCCCTTGGCTCTACGCTTCTTCTTCCAGCCCTGGGACTCGGCGACGTAGTGACAGGTGATTACGAAGCCCGTCTTGAAAACGGGACTTTGGTACAAATCACCGTGGCTCCTGCAGTCACAAGCACCCCTACCACCAGGACATTTTCGGGGAAAGTTATTGCATCCGGGGTTTCTCAAACAGTTACCGGCAAACTAATTTCCGCCGCTAACGACGGAATTTTTTCAGGAACTCTATCCACGCTCAAAGGGGTCGCCCCAATCAGTCTTCAATACACATTGAGTAACACTGCATTAAGTGTCACTTCCTCAACCACACCATCCTCTCCCGTCGCGGGATTACTGGCCTTTAAGCCGGCCACCGGCCAGACAATGAGCGGCGTTCATGTTTTCGCCCATCGCTCAGATCTAACCACTCAAACTCCTGAGAGTATTCAGACGGAAATCACAGCCATAGACTCCCAGCTTCAGGCACCGGGTATCAGCCCCACACAAACTGCCGAGCTGACCGCTCAACGTCTCATTCTGGTTCGGAAGCTAAGTTTAACCAAATTCCAAGGCTACGGCTCCGTTACGCTCACTTTCGCAGGAGCTGCCACTGGATCCACTGCAGCCCTCGCAGGAGTTGCACCCGATGGCACAAAGTGGACCTATTCATCCAAACTCCGGGTCACTACGGCAGCAGCCACAAGTGGCTCGATCTATTTCAATGCGTTGTCCGGAAAGTTGCCCATGCAGGGCCAGCTCTCAGCACTCCAACTCGATAATTTAATCGGTAAAGCGATTTTACCGAGCGTCGGTTCAGATGGTGCCTCTGACGAATTAAACTGGGATTTACTCAAATCGACCAACACAGCAGCACGGCCTATCTTTGCGACAACCACGGCCAACAACATTTTCGGAGGAACAGTCTCCAGCACGTTCCTCGCCAAATTTGGGGACAAAGGTGACGGTGAATCTTTCGACGGATTCGGAGCCCTGCTCACTAAAACCAACACGATTAGCAAATTGCTGCTCGCCCGAAAAAACTCCTCACTATCGATTTTAACCAGCGGCGCGGCTTCCTTTTCCGGAAAGTTCTCCTACGTGCCAGGAACCACCGCATCAGCCTTCTCCGGTGTGTTAATCAAGGCGGCCGATGGAACTGTAACAGGTTACGGCAGCATTCTTCTCACACCCACCACTTCGCTGCCGGTCACCCTCAAACAAGCCGACCTCTCGGGCGACATCACGGACCCCTTTGTATTACAGCCTCAAGACTCCCTGGGATGGAAGGGGCTGGCTTCTAGTACACTCCAAGTTCAACTGGATACCCCAGGACAACTAAATCTCACCACAGTCAATCTAGTCACAACAACCGCCAAAGGGGCCAAAGTAATCGTCGCCACAGCAGAAGCTACTTTGGATGGGTTCGTCACGTTCAATTTGGGAAGTGTTGCCTCGGGAACATACTCAATCGAAGCCACCCGCTCGTACGTGAAGCCAGACGGGGTCGTATCCACTAAAACAACAACAAGTGAATCCTTTCGGATCGACCAAAAGATTTCCCCAGCCGGCACCTTTCAGGCCAACCTTTCCTACGGGGAATTCGCTACCAATCCCGGCGGTGTGGAAACCAACCCTCTTAAATACGCGTACGATCTGAATGAATTGGACGGTGTCCGTTCCGCTACGCCAGACGGCAACGCGTTCCGAGCGCGCCTGACAATTACCTCGACCGCCAGCGGAACGTTCAGCGGTAAAGTGGAACTCGTAGATCTACGAACCCCGTTCAACGAGGAGGAAGGCGATTTGGATTATTGGCTGCCTAGTGAAAAGAAATACCCCAGCACCGAACAACCTTCAGAGACGGACGATCCCACGGCAACAACACGCGCTGTTGCCTCTCCGGATCTGGCAGTCAAAGTCCCTGTAGTGTTGACCATCCCAATCTCGGGCACGCTTCTTTCGACTCCGGATAGCAGTTATCCGGAAAAATTAAGCGCCACAGTAAAGATTACCCCAACCAAAACGGGGCCCACTCACACACTTTCTTTCTCCATTGTAGAAACAGATCTGGAGTCGCCCATCGATTCCGAGTCGTCCGCCACCAAAGTGCCGGTCTTATCCGCAACGCTCAAATTCACGGACCCCGATCTAGCGGTAGATGCCGCTCCGATTAACCTGACGGGTTCCGGGATGATCTCCACCACTGGCGCAAAAGCTGCCACAGGAAAATACATCACAACCTCCACAGGCCTCGCATGGGAAACCATCGCGGACTCCTTTGTTTGGGATTACAGCGGTTCATCGGCCGCTTACGTTTGGAAAACCAGAGACACCACATTTACTGGATCCGCGAGTGTCGCGAGAAACGGTGCAATTGCGTTTATCGGAGCGCCCAAGGCAGCTCCGGCGGGAACGCTCTCTTACACCGAAAAATCAGGCAAGGCGGCCAAGAGTCTCCTTACCAAAAACTTTTATTCCTTCATGAATGCTTCGCTGCGCAAATCGTCCGGCGTTTACAGCATCAATGCGGATTCACTGCTTTTTGTGACGGGCTCCATTCTTGAAAGCACGAAACTCACAGAGACCGCGCTGAGCGGGTTTCGATATAATAAGGCCTGGGAGTTGCCATCGGATCACTCGATTGAAGCAATCGGCGGGTTCGCCTACGCGGAGCTCATGCTGTCCGCCTTCAGGCCGACGAGCCTTACAACGAGCGACAAGATTGTCGCGGAAAAGGATTACACACTCGTTCTTTCGGATGGAGAAACCCCCACCGAATACCCATCACTTCGGTTCACCACCCCGGTCGCCGGCCCGAAACTCGACCCGACCTCGCTCGTGGACCAAGCGGTATCCGTAGTAAAAACCCTTAGCGCATCCCCAACTACAGGTCTGTTCACAGGAAGTGTCCGATTACCGAACGCTTCGAAAGACACTGCAATCACTGGGACTTACGTCAAAGACAATACCGGCGCCGAACCCGATCTCGTTGCACGCGGTGCGAGTGCAGACGGCAAACTGGTGTGGTCCCTGCGTAAAGCCGAATAGCGGCTCTGTGGTTCTAGGCACGAGCGTTCTCAGAGCTTCACTTCATGCAGGCGAAAGTAAGCCTGCATGAAACCGAATCCCTAAAGCCGGACTCCGCTCGAAGCATAGGTTTCTGCAAGGCGTAGTTTAAGCAGCACTGGAAACCGTTACCGGCTTTCTGAAGCGGTAATGTGAAACGAACCACTCTTCGCCGGTTCTAAATCCCCACAACTCCGCACATGCCAGAAAGAAGAGGCGCCAGTACACCCACCAACGGATCTGCTGCTCAGCGCCATAGGTCTCGCCTATTAAAGGCCACAACTCCTCTTTCGCATCATCCATACGCCTCAACCACGCCTCGGATGTTTTTTGATAGTGCGCACCGTTCACTTGCCAGTGCTGCTCGATTTTCAGGTCATCCTGAAAATACAACAATAGATCATCCGAAGGCATCTGTCCCCCAGTGAAAAAGTAGCGCGCCATCCAATCGTCGGCGCTCTTCGCTTCGTAATGATAAGCGTATTCGCGGTGTGTGAAGATATGAACAAACAGCGAGCCGCCGGGTTTCAACCAACTCGCAATCCGAGCCAGAAGCACTTCGTAATTCTTCATGTGCTCAAACATCTCCACTGAAACAACACGATCGAATGTCGCCGCCCCCTCCCCCGGGTAGTCGGTCATATTCGCCGTCTTGATCTCCACGTTTGTAAGTCCACGCGCCAGCAATTGCGCATCAATATGCTGTTTTTGAGTTCGCGAATTTGAAATGGCAGTGATTCTGGAATTTGGGAAATGCGCGGCCATCCAGAGCGTCAACGACCCCCAGCCACATCCCAATTCCAGGATACGATCCCCGTCCACAAGACCCGCTCGCTCACAGGTCAAATCGAGCATCCGAGCCTCGGATTGAGCGATATCCGTGACGCCTTCATCCCAATAGCCCGAGCTATATTTCAGGTGTTTGCCCAGCACCCGTTCAAAAAAGCGCGTAGGCAACTCGTAGTGTTGTTCATTGGCGGCAGCTGTCGCAACCGCTATGGGGCTGGCTCTGAGCTCTGCAATATGTTGCATCAGCTTCTGTTGGCGCTGTTCGCAGCTCAGACGCTCAAAAGGCTCCAGCGTAGCAGCGAGACGTTGCCGTATCCCCACACGGATCAGCACGTCGGGAAGAATGTCTTTTGCTAGAAGATCGTCGATGAAACTCATGAGATTATTCAATTTTAAGAAACACCACGCCTAGGAAGCGGGATAAACGGGCTGGTCGTCTTTTGATAACGTCGATATGCGTCTCCCTTTCTTTGCAGAGCCGCTTTCTCTGCAGGAGGAATGCCGGTCACGAAAAGCAGCAGATAAACGATAATGGCCGGTGCATGGATCGAGACCCACCCCCATTGAGAGCCGCAGGCAAAAAGGTAAAAACCCGCCCAGACAAGCGACTCAAAAAAGTAATTCGGGTGCCGTGAATATTTCCAAAAACCTTCTTCACACACCGCTGAAGGACTGCCGTTCTTCGCCTTAAAACGGGACATCTGGGCATCCGCGATGCCCTCACCCAAAATCCCTAGCAACCAAACCACAACTCCCAGCATCTCAAATCGCCCCAACGACGCTGAATGATCTCGTGCAATTACGAGAAAAGGCATCGCCAGGACCACAACAGAGACCGCTTGCACCTGGAAAAACCAGAAGAACGAGGAAGGTACTTTTCCCTTCCAAATCTCGCGCAGGTTTTCGTACCGAGAATCCTCTCTGGGATGCTGCTTCCACACCCGTTTGGCCAAGTACCCGCCGAGGCGAAAACTCCAAAAAGCCAACATCACAGCGGCCACCCAATGCCGTGGCTTCCCATTGCTCTGCAACAACCAAAACAAACCTGTAAGCCCAATCCCGAAAGCCCAACCGACGTCTACCAACGCGTAATTATCGATGCGTCTCGCCCATTCCCAGATAGCGAAAAAAAAGCCCACCATCAAAAGGCATGACAAAACAATCGACACCACAACAGTCATAGAGTCGTTGGATTCAGCAGAAAAACACGTCGCACCATCTTCGAGTCTGGGGCCTTACTCACGTGCCATCCCCCTTTCCTCGCACCGATGTTGCACTCGGTCAAACCTGGCCAATTTGGGATTGTTCGGGCGTGTGTAAATCGCTTGCACCACTGAGACGTTTCTCGTCGCAAAACCTGCCTCGCAGTATTTGAGGTAGTAGTTCCAGCTTCGGATAAACCGTTCGCTAAACCCCTGAGCTCGGACCTCGCTCAGCACCGAATTAAAGTTGGCATGCCACGTTGCGAGTGTTCGTGCGTAGTCGGCCCCCAGGTCTTCGAGATCGTGCATAAACAAGTCCCCAGTTTTCAAAAGCACCTGATTAATCCGCCCTACACTCAGTAACAATGATCCTGGGAATATGTGGCGCTGAATCCAGTCCACCCCGCGCTTCAGACTACCATACCGACAGTCGGGCACTGTGATCATCTGAATCCCCAGCAACCCATCAGCTGCAAGCACCTCCGCACACTTCGAAAAAAACGATTTATGAAACTTATCGCCCACCGCCTCCAACATCTCAATCGACACAATCTTGTGAAAACAACCGGTAACATGCCGGTAATCCTGAATCCGAATCTCGACCTGGTCCTGCAGGCCTTCAGCCATAATCCGCTTTCGAGCAAACTCGGCCTGCGCCTCTGAAATCGTGAGGCACGTCATACGCACTCCGTAATTTTTCGCTGCATGCACAGCGAATCCCCCCCAACCACATCCGATCTCCAACACCTGCTCGCCAGGTTGGAGCCTCAACTTGCGACACAGGGCATCATATTTGCCTCTCTGCGCATCCTCCAAAGATTGCTCGTCGTGATCAAAACGCGCACTCGAATACGTCATACTGGAGTCCAACCAAAGCCGGTAAAACTCATTCCCCAGATCGTAATGCTCCTCAATATTGCGGCGACTCACATCGACAGTGTTCTGCCGCCGTAGATGCCGGAACCAATTGACCACCCTCAGGATATTCACACCGGGCAAATGCGCGGATGACGTATCTGCGCCCTGAATTGCGTTCATGTTATCAATGAACCAAGCAATCACCCCCGCTATATCATCCGTTTCCCACACCCCATCCGTGTAGGCTTCGCCCAGCCCGATGTTTCCATAAAAAGCACAGCGCCTGAAAAACTCGGCATCGTTCTTAATCCAAACACGCGCGGTAACCAAAGCTCCTGGCCTCCCAAAAAAACGGACTCTTCCGTCTGCATATTCTACCCGAAGCCCGCCTCGTGGCATTCGCTCCAGCAACCGGACCACCACAGCCTCCGCAAAACCCGAGGTGGGGAGAATGGCGGGCTTTTCCGGGACCAGATCCCTTTCAAGATGAGAAAGTGCGTTCATGGTGAATATTATTTCAAGCTAGAATGCGGCCGCAGAACATCCCTCTGAGCCTCAACGCGTTCAACCTTCCGAACAAATGGCAACCCCTTCCACCACAGCCGCAATGCGTGCCAGTGAATCAGCCCGATAATTTTCACCGACAACAGCGGGTACTTCAAAGCAAACCAGAGCAACGTCCCCGCGTTTAACTCCCGGCGGGTGCCCCGAATAGCACTCAACAAAACGCGTTCCTGCCCCTGATACTCGTCAATATTCACCCGCCACTTCTCGTCCGGCACACCAATCTGAAAATCGAATTCAAGCCCCGGATCCGAAAACGGTGAGACATAAAAATCTTTGGCGACACGTCGCTTCCACACACCGTCCACGCCCTTTTCTCGGAGCAAATACAGCTTCATTTCCCGAAACGTATTCACCACCTCCGCTACAACAGCCAACAACTCCCTATCGATAGACTCGATATAAAAGAAGGACACCGGATTAAACCCATACCCCAAAACACTCGGAAACGTCAGTAAACGAACCTTTGTATTCTCGGGACAAATCATCCCTTGCGATTTGAGCCACGCCAGAAGGTTGCCTCGTATCCCTCCCCCAACACCCAAATCAATGTGATCTTTGTCGTTAATCGAGAATAGATTGAAGCCGTTGTGACTAAACACTGAAACTTCCCGGGCGAGTTTCGGGAGCTCCTCCACATCCACGCAAAACATAAATACACCGTAATCAAATGCGTTTCGCAGCGGCTTCACCCGACAATGTGAAACCGCACATTCATAAAGTGCGTTCACGCCCACGGATCCCTCCCCAAAATCTCGGTACACACCGTTACGGCAGACAAAAGACCGTCTTCATGGAAGCCATACCGCTGCCATGCCCCGCAGAAAAATCTCCCGGTTTGATGCCCCTCTCGGTGCAGCTCGGGAAGGCGTTCCTGCGCAGCCACAGCCGCCAAATCAAAAATCGGGTGTTCGTACCGAATGCGCCGCTTGATTCGCTGCGCGGCAAGCGGAGCCGATGGATTGATCGAAACAAAATAGTTCTCCCGCTCTGAGACCCCTTGTAATTCGTTCATCCAATAATGCGTCGAATACCCCAACCCGCCCTCGGATTGGGGCTCCACGCGATAATTCCAAGATGCCCAGCAACGCCTCGTTCTGGGCATCACCGAGGCATCGGTGTGTACCACAGCTTCATTTGGCTGGTACTTAAACTTACCAAGCAGCTCCGTCTCCAGCGGCGTCGCATCTCCAATCATCCCGTGAGCCTGATCCCCGTGAGCCGCTACGACGACAATGTCAAAATCATCTTCCGTCCCATCATTTAGGATCACTCGAGATCTCCCCTCGCCACTGCGAACTACGGCGCGGACACCTGCCCCGCTCCGAATACATGACTCAAACGGCTTTATCAATTTCTCCACATAACAACGTGCGCCTCCCGAAACCGTACGCCACGGATGCTGGGTATCCAGCCCGAGAAACCCATGATTGTGCCAAAACCGCATGAGTGTTCGCGCCGGAAAACGCCTGATTTTTTCGGGCGGACTCGACCACACCGCAGCCGCCATCGGAGAAAGATACCACCGCAAAAAGTCATCGCCATAACCTCGAGCCCGAACGTAGTCCCCCAAAGAAAGATCATCAAATCGGGGCGCCTCCAGTTCCTCAACTGTCTCACGATTAAATCGTGCAATTTGAATGAGCGCCTTCCAAAAGCGCAAATTGAGAAGGTTCCGACGCTGGCCAAACAGCAGGTTGATACCGCCACCGTTAAACTCCAGACCGTCCTCGACATGTTGTACACTGAACGACATCGAGGTGGATTTAGTCGCCACATCCAGGACCCGAAACAAACGCGTGAGCAAAGGGTAGGTCACCTCGTTGTACACCATAAACCCAGTATCCACAGGGATCATCAGCCCGTGTTCTTCAATCAAAACCGTATGGGAATGCCCACCTATACGCTGCTCCTGTTCAAAAACCGTGACGTCGTGTTCCTTCGAAAGAAACCACGCACTCGCCAACCCGGAGATCCCCGTACCCACTATCGCTATACGCTTACGCCTCATAGTCTGGGAATCCTATTCAATCTGCAGGCGACGCCGGATCAGCCCTATCACGCCCCCCACAACAGGCAGGTGTGCATAAAAGTTTTTTCCGGAGTCCCAAAAATCCTGGTGAAACGCCACCTTGCCCTCTGGATTAAACCGGATCTGGCTTATCCCCACAGAGTGCACCAACTCGCCTCCACTCAAGGCAGGAGCCGCAAACTCCATCGTCCAGCGCACGTAATAGTTCGAGCCCGAGCGCGAGACATCATCGATTTGAACCTTAAACGCACTGACCGTCGTCGCGGTTTTGAGGAAGTATTTCTCAATCGCAGCCGCTCCGTGATGCACCACCAAAGTGTCGTCCAAAAACGCGTCATCGGAATAGACCTTTCGTGCATTTTCAGAAACAAACCGCACATCACCCACCTTCCTCAAAAACTCCTTAAACCGCTCCACTGCTACCGTTTCCTCAGGTGAATTCGCATCCCATGCAGCCACCGGCACTTTCACCAAAGCCTGTTTGTACTCCTTCACAAATGCCTCGGATCGGTTCCTTTCTGCCGCTCCCGAAACCCACCAGAGAAGCACTCCACACGAAAGGATCGCTCCACACACAAAAGTCGTCAGAGGATGAATCAAATACGATGCGGTCATGATGTGCTCAGGGTTGCGCCTTCACTCCGGATCCTGCCCAAAATCGGGAACCTGCTGAACTAAACGACCTCTGGATTCACGGAAGAAAGCACTGCGCCAATCTTCACACTCCAACGAGGTTTGCAACCGATTTCGAGTCCAAACGACCCACAACCCATCTGTCTAACTTATTGATTTGTCGAATATTACCAACCCACACTCCAGCTCCACCACAACGTAAGGGACACTGCACCAAGCCTCAGAGCCTCTCACCTCACATTTACGGCAAATTATTTTAGAGGCTGCACTGAACGAGGCCGCAGAATTTCCCCCAACGCCCGGATCCGCTCCTCATTCGGGAAACCATCAGCACCTAACGTAGGTTGAAGCCAACCGCCTTCGTCGTGTTCGTTCCACGCATAAACAATGATCGTGTTTGCGACATTCAGATCTCGATGTCTCTCCGTCCACTGGATCGCGTCCAGAAAATGGGAACTCAGCTGTTCTGGTGTTGCAGTCACTGAGTCGATCAGGGGCTTCTGTTCCGAAAACGGCGTTGGATCGGGGGCTGGCTGAGGCACTAGGCTCCGAATCCACGAAGGGGGGCGTTCGTTCCTTGGACGTGTATCCCATCCGGCGCTGGCAAGCGTGACACATGGAGTGCGCTGCTTCTCCCATCGATCCCAAAGACTCGATTTGAGAAGACGCCCCTGCTCAGCGTAACTCGGCTGTTCCATACTGTACGCCCCACCACGGGCGTAAGCGGAAATCGCATCGAACCCAAGTTCGGCCATATCCTTTGCGTCCTGCGCGGCATCCCACCCCATCAGTACAAGATACGGGGCCATAACCCCGGCTTCGACGGTTTGCCGTTTGAACTCCCGCCACTGTTCTTTCCCGAGAACGTTGGTCTTCTCGAAAACATAAAGTAAGGGGCGCCCCCCAAGCACCGTTTGGTAATCCGGAGACTTGAAGTGCTCGATAATCTTTGGCCAGAGACTGGTTCCGAGCTTGTCGAGCCGCCCGCCTTCTTCGAGCAGACAATATCGCACTCCGCGTTTCTCTTTCGCCGCGAGGTAACGGCTTAATCCAATGCCCAACTCCCGGGAATCGTCCCAGTAGTGTAGGAACGCCCAGTAGTTAAGACCTGCCTGGGATGCATAACCAATTTCCCGGGCCATGATTTCATCCGAATCCCCGTCGATATGAACTCTGTCCTCCCCTAACAGCTTCGCGAACCAGGGAAGCCGGTAGTGGTACTTCGGTTGTCCGAGGGACATTTCGACCGCCTGAGTCACACCGCCCCTGCCATACCAAGCGTCCCAACGGATCGCACCAAAACTCGGTCTCTCAGCTGCGCCATCCCCCGAGGCCACCGGAGGCTGCCCCGCAATCAAGTCTCCAGCCAAAAGGTTCAACGCTGAGACAAAGGCGAACACGCCGCGAGGCAGAACCGTGAGTGAGGAGAATTGAATAAACATCGCGAGCGGGGCACAGGTTTCCAGCCGCCCATAAGAACCGATTCACTTCATGAGTACAGAACGTTTTTTGAGCAAAACTGCGGTGAAAACGCGATCTCCCACCCGAGTCAAAGCCGACTCACAACAATCTAACTATTACCTCGTTACCAACCACAATCCGTACAGAACGCGCACAAAACTACCACAATCAGTCACAATATTGCTCCGTAGCACCGGTATACCATCCAGACACCGTCTCATCGCCAATCCACACGCCGATTTTCCCACACCAACACGACCGGATCGTTCGTAATAAATAAAAGTCCCGCCGCATCCCTAGCAGATTTGCATTCGATCGAATGAAAACGTCACTCCTTTACCCATCGGCACTACTACTCTCGGCTTTCGCTCACCTTTACGGTGCTGACGTCGATCCATCTCAAGTCCGTCACGCAACATGGACGGAGTCCTGGCCGGATACGTCTGCAAAGGTGGAGTCACACGAGATAAAAAGCGCGATATGGAACGAAGCCATCCAGGCAGCTCTGGATAAGGACAACTCCGTGACGCTGCCAAAGCGTGACCAGCCTTATTACATTGATAGGCCAATCATCCTGAAGTCCGGCCAGAAACTTATCGCCGCTCCTGATGCCGAGATCCGCCTGATACCCGGCACCAACACCTGTATGGTCCGCAACGAGCATATCGTCGGATTTGCCGACAAACCTGTACCCGAAGAAACAAAACCAGACACCGACATCACCATCGAAGGCGGTATCTGGACGACCTTGGCAACTGGCGCAAAAGACCACAACGGCAACCAACGCGGCCTTTCTTCCAAAAAAGAACCCGTGCCCGGCACCCACGGAGTCATCCTGCTCCACAACGTCCGCCGCGCCATCGTACGAAACGTGACCGTCCGCCAGAGCCGCGCCTTTGCCGTGCACATTGGCAACATCCGCGACTTCACAGTGGACGGCGTCGCACTCGATCGGCATGGCCGAGACGGCGTACACGTGGACGGGCCCGCAAGCGGCGGAACTATCCGCAACGTCAGAGGCGATTCACACGACGATCCTGTGTCACTCACGGCATGGGACTGGAAACAATACAACGTCACCTTCGGCCCGATTCATAACATTACGATCGAACACGTTTCTGGTGCACCCATAGGAAAACATGGCACGGACGCCATTCGCCTTCTTCCAGGAATCAAACGGTTCAGCAACGGAAACACCCTCGATTGCCCCATCCACGACATTACGATTCGGGACGTCACGGATATCCGCGATTATAAACTCTACGACCAACCCAACCTCGAGGCTGCACGCGACACCGACACAAGTGTTGGTGTCGGCACACTCAAAAACATCACATTCGAGAGGCTCACGTTTAACCGCCCCGGTAGCATTCAAATCCACGCGAACACCGACAAGCTCACCGTACGGGACGTGAAGCTCAATTTTGCACTTCCTGCGGGTTATCGCCTCATCGAGTTCGGTCCGAAATCGGCGACGTACAAGGGTGACCCAAACACACCGGAGAGATGGCGCGAAATTTTCTCTCCAGACCTAGACTGCACTCTACGCAATGTCAGCGTTTCGGGAGTCCGTGTAAAAGACACTTCCGCCGATCTTCCCATCGAACAGGTCATCCGGGTCATCGAACAAAAACCCAACGCCGACTACCCGAA
Source organism: Verrucomicrobiota bacterium (assembly GCA_037133875.1). Lineage (GTDB taxonomy): Bacteria > Verrucomicrobiota > Verrucomicrobiia > Chthoniobacterales > Chthoniobacteraceae > Chth-196. Next base: position 83,586 of record JBAXNG010000015.1, read on the forward strand.
AACCACACCGAAAGGTGGCACAGGAAAGGGCGTCTGGATCCGCTAAAACCCAAAACTAGAATATGAAACCACTCCTCCTCGTCCGCTTCTGGCTCATGGTCTTCCTGCACTATTTTGTCTGGGGAGCCTGGTATGTCACCATGGGCACTTACGTGACAACCAAGCTCGGTTTTACGGGCGGACAAGTCGGGCTCGTGTATGGCAGCACTGCGGTGGGTGCGCTGGTGTCGCCATTTATTGGTGGCATCATCGCGGACCGCTTTTTTGCCACGCAACACATCCTCGCTTTTTTACACCTCGTCGGAGCCGGCTTGCTCTACTGGGTCACTACATTGAATGACTTTGGGAGCTTCTACCCCGTACTACTCGCCTACACGATCACTTATATGGCCGGACATGGGTTAACGAATGCGCTGACGCTGCATCATTCCAAGAATCCGGCGAAGGAGTTCCCAGTCGTGATGCTTATGGCAAGCGTTGGCTGGATTGTGGCCGGTCTTGTGGTGAGCGGGTTAAAGCTGGAGCACAACGCAGGAATGTTCCGTCTGGCCTCCGGCGCGGCGCTTATCATGGGACTCTATTCGCTGACACTGCCACACACACCTCCAAAGCGTTCCGGTACACCCGCATCTCTGGGCTCACTCCTGGGCCTTGATGCGCTCAAGCTCTTTCGCGACCGCTCGTTTGCGACTTTCATGGCCTGCTCCTTCCTCATCTGCGTGCCGCTGAGTTTCTACTTCAGTTGGATGAACGTCTTCATGAATGAGATGAACATTCCCAACGCGGCGGCGAAGATGACGCTGGGCCAGGTCTCGGACGTGACATTCCTTCTCCTGCTGCCGGTGTTGCTGCTACGCATTGGAGCCAAAGGTATCCTTCTGCTCGGCATTGGCGCATGGGCCGTACGGTTTGGGCTCTTTGCCTTCTTTCATCAAAACCCATCGGCGCTTAGGATGCTCTTCACTGGGATCCTTCTGCACGGCATGTCTTACGACTTCATCTTCGTGATGGGCCGCATGTATGTGGACAAACGCGCGGGTGAAGAAATCCGTGGGGCAGCACAGGGGCTACACGCCATGATCACCCTCGGTGCCGGGATGTTCGTGGGTTCGTGGCTCTCGGGAATTGCCGCCCAGCACTACACAAAGGGCGGTGTACATGATTGGCAGGCCATCTGGTTGATACCGGCAGCTATGGCAGCCGTGCTGGTCGTCGTATTTGCACTGTTCTTCAAAGAAGACCGCCGCTCCGATACAGAAGGATCACCAGTGGCTCAAAAATGCGGCTCCTGAAAATCTCCCCCAACAATCAGTATTACTTACGCTTCCATAGAATCGGCAAAGCTTACCGAAACGTCGTAACAGTACCTCTTTCCGACTACACACTTGATACAACGATCCCACAAGCGCTGCACCCTTTCATCGAAAACACATCCCCTTCCCCAAACTTCTAATTCATGAAAATCCGAACCTTTCTCACCCTGCTGCCGTTGGCAGCTTTGGTTGTCCTTCCAGCATTAGCAGAAAACAACGTCCCTCCGACTGGATTCACCGCTCTCTTCAACGAAAAAGATCTTTCTGGCTGGTACGGTTGGGGAACTCAGGATCCCACGGATTTCTGGAAGATGTCGCCGGAAGAGCGGGCTGCTTACAAAAAACAATCCATCGAAGGCGGACTCGTAGACAAGAACGGTAAGCCACTCGAAAACCACATCAACCAACATTGGAGCGTCGGTAACGGAGAACTCATCAACGACGGACAAGGCCTGTATCTTACCACCGACAAGGACTACGGCGATTTCGAGTTGTTACTGGAATACAAAGCCCTTCCCGAGGGTGACAGCGGCGTGTATTTGCGGGGCGTTCCTCAGGTGCAGATTTGGGATTCCACCAAAGGCGATCCCCGTGGCCTCGGCCAGGACAAAGGCTCTGGCGGCCTCTGGAACAACAGTAAAGGTGCACCAGGGAAAGACCCTTCCATTAAGATGGACAAACCTTTCGGTGAATGGAATTCGTTCAAAATCCGAATGATCGGAGAGCGTGTTACGGTCGTCTTTAACGGCACAACCGTTGTCGACAATTGCGTGCTCGAAAACTACTTCGCAAACAAGAAAGCCGGTTACATCGCATGGGCCAAACCTCCGGCCGCCGGTGCTGCAGATACATCGGCCCCAAAAGAACAGAAACTCGCCAATGGTTGGATTAAGGATCGCGTCTTTCCCAAAGGCCCGATCCAACTCCAGACCCACGGCAGCGAAATCCGCTGGCGCAACATCTATATCCACGAAATCACTCCTGAAGAGGCCGACCAGGAACTTCGTTCAAGCGATAACGAGGGGTTCGTAGAACTGGTCAATGGAAAGGACCTCAATAATTGGCAAAACGCTGTGGACAGCTACGAAGTCAAAGACGGCTCCATTGTTTGCAAACCCAATAAAGGCGGCGACCTTCTCAGCAAAGAGGAGTACGAAGACTGCATTATCCGCGTGGAGTTCAAACTCCCTCATGCCGGTAATAATGGCATCGCCTTGCGCACTCCCTTGGGGGGGAAATCCGCAAGCGACGGCTTCGAAATCCAGGTCCTGGATAGCGACGGCTACAACGAGGATCATAAAGATCGCCCGCTACTACCCACTCAGTATCACGGTTCGCTTTACCACTGCGTCGGAGCCAAACACGGCTACCTGCGTCCCGTCGGCACCTGGAACTACGAGGAAATTGAGGTACGTGGCCAGAAAATCTCGGTGACGCTGAACGGCACCAAGATCCTCGATGTGGATTGCGACACTTTTGATCGCAGCCAAATTGCGCATCCTCCGAAGGGACTCGATCACCGGAGTGGACACATTGGATTCGCCGGTCACAACGACCCCGTGGAGTTCCGCAGCTTTAAGGTGAAACGGTTACAATAGGCAGGGATGATTTACGAATTCATCACACGTACATGAAGTTCTCTCGATGGTCTGTATGCATGGGAGCGGCATCTTTTTTCGCGGGTGCCGCTCTCTCTCATTTCTACCACGTTTCGTCACACGAATCGGAGCGTGAAGGCACGCAACGTCGGCAAGCTCAATTGCAGGCCGAACTTAAAAACGCTTCCGAAGAGCGCGACCTGTTATCCAGCCGTGTCGGTGGGATTGCGTCCGAGAAAACCCAACTAGAACAGGAAGTCTCCGCACTTCGCACAGAGATCGCCAAAATCGCGAGCGACGGGCGCGCAAAAACAGCCAGCGACGCCCCGGATCCCAAGGACTCTCCTTTTGCACAGCATCTCCGCCAACTAATTGATAAGGCAGCAGTGTTAGATAAACGTTTCGCAGAGCTTCCGCAGAGAGCGATTCCAGAGCTAGCAAATCTAACCGCCGGAGATTGGTTAAAGGTTGCCGAATCTGCAGACCTTCAATCCGAAGATGGACTTCGCAAAGCGATGTCCGATGCGCGCCGTGCAGGGAAAAAACGCTTTCTCTTAGAAACAATTGAAGCACTGAAGGCCTACCAATCCGCAAACTCCAATCAACTCCCCTCCTCCACGACAGCGCTGGAGCCCTTTTTCAGGGCGGGGGTCGATCGATCGGCCTTAGCCCGATATCAGGTGCGCCAAGTACCTGAAGCCTCTTCGGACGGTCAGCTTACCAAAGGGCAGATGGTTTTGGACGAGATCGCGCCGGTCGATCACCAGTTCGACAGCCACTTCTACGTCACAGCTCAAAGCTACTACTCATTCATATATGGATTGGGCTATGACAGCGGCGACCCCGACAAAACATGGATACAACGATAATTCCCACGTTGCCTCGACACTTTGCCCGATAGCCTCGTGCCCCACCCCAAATACACAACTATCCCGCACGAGTTAATTCTCATACGCACTACCGCTTCAAATGTACCCCCAAACGTTGACCGCAGTCGTCTTGCTTTCACTCGTTAGCCTAATGCAACAAGCGCTCGCAGACTGGCCGCAGTATCGTGGACTTTCCGCCAGTGGAGTCGATACGACCACCGCCCTGCCCACCTCCTGGAATGTCGAGAGCGGCGAAAACATCCACTGGAACACGCCCATTCCAGGCCTTGCGCATTCGAGTCCAATCGCGTCGGGAGATCGCATCTATGTCGCAACAGTAGTGTCGCAAAAAAAAGCGGAATTGAAGGTCGGTCTGTACGGAGACATCGCCTCGGCAGACGACAACGGCGCTCAGGAATGGCGTCTCCTGGCGCTCGACAAGGACACGGGGAAAACCCTCTGGAATACACTGGCTGTAAAAGCAGTCCCAAAAGTGCAACGCCACACGAAGGCCAGCCATTGCAACTCCACACCAGCGACAGATGGCCAGCATATCGCCGCTATCTTTGGCAGCGAGGGACTCTTCTGTTTCGACACGGAAGGCAAGTTACTTTGGAAAAAAGACCTCGGTCCGATGGACTCGGGCTACTACCAATCGCCCACCGCACAATGGGGGTTTGGAAGTTCGCCCATCATTCACGACGGCAAAATCATCGTCCTTTGCGACGTCCAAAAGGATTCCTTCGTGACGATCTATGATGTCACAGATGGACATGAACTTTGGCGGACGCCGCGCAAAGATGTGCCCACATGGGGCACGCCGACGATCGTACAGACACCCGAGCGCACACAAATCGTGGTGAACGGTTGGCACGAAACCGCGAGCTATGACTTCGCCACGGGCGAGAAGCTATGGTCACTTGATGGTGGAGGCGATATTCCGGTTCCCACACCAATCTTCGCGCATGGCCTCATTTACCTTACGAGCGCACATGGAAACTGGAGGCCCATGCGTGCCATCCGGCCCAAAGCTACCGGCAACATTACACCCGATGATCCGGGAGCAACAAACGCGTCCATCGTCTGGGCCCATGGACGCCGGGGGAACTATATGCAGACACCTATTGTTGTGGGGGACCTTCTCTTTGCGTGTCTGGACAACGGTATTCTCACCTGTTTCGACGCAAAAACGGGGAGCGTTCATTTCAGCGAACGTCTCTCGAAGAACGTCCAAGGCTTCACGTCGTCTCCGGTTTCCGACGGACAAAATGTCTACTTCACAAGTGAAGGCGGAACAGTCTTTGTCGTAGCGGCGGAGTCAAAATTCAATTTGAAGGGAATGTATCAACTCCCAGAGACCTGTATGACCACACCCGCTATTGTCGACGGAATGCTACTCTTTCGCACACGGCATTCAATCGTCGCGATCGGCGCAGGTAAGAACTCGATTCAATAAGACCATTTTACACCCCACTCGGTTCAACCGCGATCCAACACGCACCGAGAAGACAGCACACAAGACGAGGTAGAAGTGCGCTACTTCTCTACCAATTAATCTTATCGAACATCAAGTGCCCCTCTGCCTTTGCTCCCCGCATATCAATGACAGTCGCAAACCTAATTTTTACGATATACAAGCTCTACGAACCCTACTGTTAACATGGCTCTTTCTCGTACCATCCTGCCGTTACTGTTCAGTCTCAGCCTCTTTGTGGACGCAAACGCCGCCCCCAAGACGCGTGAAGGCACCGAATGGGATATCGCCTATTGGTATAATGCCAATGACAACAAACTGCCCCGAGTCCTCCTGCTGGGAGACTCGATCTGTAATGGATATCAATCACTGGTTCGTGATGAACTAGCCGGCACAGCTTACGTGTCATTCTGGGCTACATCAAAATGCGGTACAGACCGTTCGTACCTAAAACAGCTCAGTTACATTTTAGAAGAATACGACTACTCGGTTATTCATTTTAACAACGGACTCCACAGTCTTAATACCGACGTTAACGCATGGGAAACTGGCCTTCGCAACGCGCTGAACCTTATCAAGGAAAAAGGAAAAGGCGCCAAAGTCATCTGGGCCACATCGACGCCACTCAGGGACCCCGCTCTTACCGAAAAGGCCAAACAACTCAACTCCGCGGCTGAGACCGTAATGAAGGAAGCGCACATTCCAACCGATGATCTCTTCTCTCTGATGGATCCGCTAGATCGCGCGAAGTTCTGGACAGACACTTACCACTATACGCCAGAGGGAAAAAAGATTCAGGCACATCAGGTGGCAGAAATGATTAGATCAGCCTTGGGGAGCGGCACTGCAACGCCGGAGGCGGCTAAAGCAGCATTGAAAGCTGCTGCGAGCGAAACTGGACCAAACGGGAAATTAGAAACCGTTAAGTAAAGCCTGCGCACACAAATCGTCGCAAACGGTTGCCACGAAAGATCAGGCAATCACTATTTGACGGGTGAGAAGCTCTGTACCCTTGATGGCGGAAGTGACATTCCGGTCCCCACAGCCATCTTCGCGCATGGCCTCATTTACGTGACGAGCACACACGGAAACTGGAGGGCTCGCCCACTCGGTTCAAACGCGATCCAACACGCAACGAGCGGACAGCACACAAGACGAGGTAGAGGCGCGCTACTTCTCTATCAATTCAACCTTATCGAACATCAAGTGCCCCACAGCACTGGTGCCCCGCATATCAATGACAGTCGCAAACCTAATTTTTACGATATTCGCGTAGTCTTCATCGTCGATAGGGTCGCCGCCTGGCAAAACCACCTGCGCTCCATTTTTCCAGATCTTAGCACCTGCCCGCTTAAAATTCTCAAGCGGAACAGTCGCCTGCATCCACTCAGTTTTTCCCGTAAAATTGCCGCCGCTAAACCACGGCACCTTTTCGTCTTTTCGGGGCGTGTCTCGAATCAATTGAAGAATAAAACCTGTCGAGCTGTCGCTTCGATACCAAAAGCGTACAGCTGAATACTTCTTGGGGTTTAGCATCCCAGCAGGAAAAACTTTGGCGTAACCTGGATCCGTTCCTGGCTTCGCATAGTCAATGGAGAGCTCGAGAGCTTTTCGGTGATCCGGATCATTCGTTGGAACAACCTTAGCTTTTACCAAATTAAGCATAGAGGTTCGGGGATCAATTCGATCACACGGATCGATCACCTTGGCTTTCACGTTATCTGCAGCTGACGCAGACGCAGACGCCACCACAAGCGACATTGAAAGTAGGAGCAATTTCTTGAGTGCCATAGTCGGATACACCTCTAGTTAGTCGTCGTTTTTGGGCCGTCAACTTGCAACGACCGGGCATAGCACAATTGTATTAGAATAAGGTACAATTTTGAGCCGTCATTGCGATAGATCATGGTGCAGTGACGTTTCTTACGGATCTGTATGCCTTCGTCCCATGCCTCAACCATGTACGCCCCATCTTCGACTATTGGCGCCAATAAAACCCAACTCTCGGCGGTTCCGACAAGTTATCGCCTTGAGGCTATCGGCTCACGACTTCGGCTGCTCCGAGGCTTAATTTTGCCTTTGGAGAGAGGTTTTGCGGTGGGAGTCCGAGTCTACTCAGGAGCAATGTTTGCCTGCTGGTTACGAACACTGCTCTGGGTGCGGAATCTGAGGGTCGCAAGCGAGGTCAATCTTGACATTATTCTGACGGAAAAAGCGCCGGTCGATCCGCGATTTGACACGCGTTTCTCCCTTTATATTCGCGCCAAAGACACCGGCGACAGTTGGTATACAAGTATTCACAACTGGTAGATGGCAACCCCTCGCTAAGCTGTAGCCCCGGATGGATAGAGATCCGCCAACCCAGCCCCTGAGTTCGACTCCAAGCGCTCTCCCGTTCGACAAATCAAAGGTGATGTTCGAGGCTCCATGAAGTCCGTTCCAAGGCATACCCTGCTAATACTCACCGGCTCTCTCGTGACTGGGGGTGTCATCGGCCATTATTCCCCTACACGTGATGAAGCTTTGGCGGACACCCGAACCCACCAGTTGGAAAGAGTTGGCGGTGAAGGCTTCATTGAAACGAGTAATCTCAAATATCAGTCAGAAACAAAACCATTTCACACGTTGGACATTGAGAAACAGGCCGCCTTCCTGAACCGCCTTTCTCTTAACTCAACCGATAACCTTCCTACTTCCACCATCGTTCTACTCGCGAGAATGATCTCAACCCTTTCTGGGGACCAAGTAGAGGAGCTTCTCAAAGGCCACCTCTCCGAGAAGATCGAACAAGAAGAAATTCGCAGAATGCTCGTTGAAAGACTGGCGGATCTCGATCCACAGCGCGCCTTTGATGTTGCGCAAAACCTCGGTGATAAAAATCTTCTTGTCCATGTCCTGTGCACTGTTTCGGAACAGGACCTCACGAACGCATTGCAATTAGCGCAAGGGCTATCAAAGGAGCGCGCTCAAAACGTATTGGTCCAATTTTTTCAAGAAATTCACTCGCGGCCCATTTCCGGATCTGCACCCGATGCGGCAAGGGCCCTGGCTGCTCTCCCGGCATTCAAAGATTTCGACTTCAAAAACGACCACGGCAGGTATGTTGGCCAGACGATTGGCCATTTGATTGCGGAGACTGCAAAAACAGACCCGACATCGGCGATAGCCACCGTCAAAAACATCGTCGCCGAACTTACCGCGAATCGAAAGCAGGACGGGGATTCGAGTTTCCCGCAGGATCGGATTCTTAAAAGCATGCTGAATGGCGTTCTGACACGCCTGAGGGAAGAGTCGCCCCAGGCAGCGAGCGCGCTTTTTTCGGCCATTCCCGACACATCCAAAGCAGAATGGTGGTTCAACTGGGAAGCCTTGAGTCTTGTTCAAACGGGAGCCGGGGTAGATGCCGCGATCGCGTTCGCGGAAAAGCAGAAAGAACCCGTATTTATCAAGGAGGCTGCCACAGGTACGTGGATGGGCTTAGCCCTCAATGACCGGCAATCTGCCTTCGAGTGGATCGAATCCCTCCCGAAGGGGCCGTTCCGTGATGGTGTCTTTGCCGCCGTCCAATGGGAGGCTGTTTCACGCTCCTTCGCGTGGGGAAGCCCAGCCGCATCCATTGCCGCCGGGGCGTCCCTTCTCTCGGAACAATCGCAGATGGATTATTATGCGGTCCTGATAAGCAGCGGTCGCTTCGGTGGGATACGCCCAAGGGCTTCCGAACTCATTCCTCAGTTGCCCATTTCGGACAACCAAAAGCAGGAGCTTTATCGGCGTTTTGCACCCATCAAGACGAATTGATCCTCTCACTTGCAACAACCAGCCCCCTACCGCATGTCTCCTCAAGCTCTCCTTTTTCTGAGTGTAGTTTTAGCAATCGCAGGCTTTTGGGGCGGGCGCACGTTGTCAATTGGCTCAGCACTGGTGCCTAAGGTATCGACTTCAGATGCGTCTCCTGCTCGGGGTGCATATTCTACCGCAGACTTAACTTTACCCAGGAACGAGTTTCCAGAGATCAAACACACGGAAACAATTTCTGAGGAAGTTGCCTCTGTGGCTGAAAAGCGCATGTTGTCCCGTTGGATGCGAACGACCAGCCTCGTAAGAGCCACGCCCGAAGAGCTTGAGACTCTGATTCGAAACAAAAACGGCGTTCGTAGCGAACAAGAGCAATGGTTTGCATTCAAGAGACTGGCGGAGCTCGATCCAAAACGAGCAGCGGATCTGTGGGCGCAAAACCACGACCCAGACAGCGGTGTAGAAATCAGAAACTCACAGAGTCTCGCTCGTTGGGCCGAAAAGGACCCAGATGCTTTCGCTGCGTGGACTCTGAGTCAGATACCGGAGGTTCAGCAGCGGAGCCGGTATGCCCTTGATCAATTGGGATTTAATTCACCGGCAAGGTTTGCCGCTATTGCCCCCGCTCTGTCAGAGACTCCTGCTGCCAGATCCGCTGCGGCTAACGCTATCCAAGGCATGAAAGAGCGGGACAAAAACAGTGGCGAAAATGCCATTTCTTACGCTCTAAGCCTTCCCGCGGGCCCGTGCCGGGACGCAGCCCTGGTGGCTATGTTACGATGGCCAGAAGCACGTCCGGAAGAGAGGCCTGAGGTCGTGGCGGCATTATCACGAATGGATCTAGAAGAGGCGCATCGACTCGGAGATCAGCTAGGTAAAATCGCGGGCGTTCTTCCACCAGGAGCCGCAAGGGAAAGTGCATTTATAGCGGCATTACGAAACGAGGCGGGAAAGGATGTGGCAGCCGCAACCAAGCGTCTCGAGGCACTATCCGGCACTCCGGATTACGCGGCAGCAGTGCGTGGGCTTGTGGAAAAAATCGCGAGTAATGATCCATCTGCCGCAGCTGACTGGGCCTTGACGATACCAAATTCTTCTACTCAGCAGCGCAGCTCCGCATTGGAGATAGTAGCCTCTACTTGGTTTAAGGCGGCCCCTGACGCAGCGCGCGCCTGGGTGGACAACGCTGCTCTTTCAGATACCGAATATTTCCGACTCACCGGCCGAAATCGCAATCGATAAGGGGCCCACTGAAGAATGGTGGGCGAGAGCTTCAAGAGCACCTATGTAGACAGCGCTAAAAACAACCGACCGTTAATCCAGCGAAACTCATGACTGGTCTGTAAGCCAAGTGCAACAGATGGCGAGACAGCCACACACTCGAGCATTTAGAATGATTCAGGAAAGACGCAACATCGCCTAAATACCTCTGTTCTGTATATCTATTTATCTCATCAAGTAGCCCCAATATCGAAGAAGCGCTTAATGTGAATGTGGGCCAGCGCCAATCTAACGGAACCTGAAAATACAAGAGATTGTCCGCCTGCGCCCCGCCTCTAACACCAAAGACACGGCAAGGCCAAACAGAGGCTTCATTAATTCTACGCCAATCGAGCACAAATATACTAAGAGCCGCCACAATATTGGGGCCAATTCGAGGTGTACTTACTGAAACCCAAGGTTCCAAGCCGACAAAACATTCACCGCAACTCACACATCCCCCGATGACTCCCCCACTTGAACACACCCTTTCCCGTCATCACTTTAAGCGTTCTCGCACTGCGTCGATCGCCGTCCCGAGTCTCAGCTCTCCCACTATCGGACCCGGACAATGCAGCCAACCATCCGACGATACGTCTACGAAACTTATATGTCAGGTTGTCGCCATAAAACATGTCCTGACTTTCCTCATCGCCCTGCTGCTCGCGCCGTTGGCCGCGCAAGCCCAGCAACCGTCTATACCAGCCGCGTCACCGATCATGAAATGGGCGGACTCTTCCCGCCTCGGGCGGCCTTTGTCTAAGGACCCACACGTGGTCGAGTTCGGCGGGCGCTACCTGATGTATTTTTCGTTGCCGCCCTTCGATGCCAAGCTTGCGCCACAGAACGCACCCAAGGGCTGGTCGATTGGAATCGCGGAGAGCCGGGATTTGCTGAACTGGGAAAAAATCGGTGAACTCTGGCCGGAGCAACAGTGCGAAAAGAACGGACTCTGCTCCCCGAGCGCCATTGTACTCGAAGGGAAAGTGCATCTCTTCTACGCAAGTTACGGCAATGGTAAGAAGGATGGCATTTGCCACGCGGTTTCCGAGGACGGCCTGCGATTCACCCGCAATCCGAGCAATCCGGTGTTTAATCCATCAGGCGATTGGACGTGCGGCCGCGCGATTGACCCGGAAGTATTTGTTCAGGGAGATCAATTGCTGCTCTACTTCGCAACCCGAGATCCGGAAATGAAAATCCAGATGCTCGGCGTGGCGGGATCGGATCTAAAATCGGGATTCGGACGGGCAACCTGGAAGCAGCTCTGCGACGCTCCTATCCTCAAGCCGGAACTTCCTTGGGAGACCAAGTGTATCGAGGCCCCATCCATCTGCCGGAGGGGCGATGAACTCATCATGTTCTACGCAGGTGGCTACAATAACGATCCTCAACAGGTCGCTGTCGCGATCAGCCGCGACGGCTTAAAATGGGAACGCATTTCAACGGAACCGTTGCTGCGCAACGGCAACCCGGGTGAGTGGAATTCCTCGGAGAGCGGCCATCCGGGCATATTCACGACGCGTGATGGGCAGACCTGGTTGTTCTTTCAGGGTAACAACGACAAAGGCCGGACCTGGTTCCTGTCGCGTTCAGCGGTACAATGGTCAGGCAATAGACCCCGTCTCTAAGCCATTCCAGAAATACGTACCCCCTACTCGCCTCACTTTCTCCGTTATCTTCTTGCGTGATACGCAGTCGAATTTGCCTATCCCACAAACGGTCCAAATTGACACGCAGCAGCAATGCCGATCCTACCTCCATAGGTCCATTACGAAAGTCACGGACAGCTCGAGCTGGGACAGCGATTCGCTTTACGACTAATCGAAGCTTTACCAAACCGCTGATAATTTCCCGCTCTCCCCAGCATGGTTGCAGCACTGTTGGGGGAGGTTTCCTCACGCTGAGCGCACACGCTCCACGAAAATAGAGACCGAGCATTTCCTCAGGGACGAAAAGTTAAGAACAGCATCATAAAAATGACGCCGACGAATGCCGGGGCGTTCATGGAAAGTTGGTGCTGGCACGAACCTGTCTCCTTGTGCAGAAGGAGGCCTTCGAGCTCGCCTTGATCGAACTGCAAACAACCGGCGCGAAGAAGCGCTGGAAATTCTGAATCAACATCTACATCACCATGCGTTCACTTTTGTTTCTGCTGCTGCTCATCACTTCCGCATTCGCCGCCGAACCTGAGGTTCAGCGCGACATCTTTTACACAGACGCGAAAGACAAGTTGCAGTCGCTCGATGTTTATTCTCCAAAGGATGGGAAGGATCATCCGGTCATCGTTTGGATTCACGGTGGCGGCTGGAAAGCGGGCGACAAGGCGGGTCTGCAGAAAAAGCCGCAGGCGTTCATCGATCAGGGCTGCGTGCTCGTGTCGGTGAACTACCGATTCCTGCCTGCGGTGACGTTGAAGGACATGATGAGCGACGTCGCAAAATCCATCCTCTGGGTGCATCAGCACGCAGCAGAGCATCGAGGCGATCCGAACTCGATCATCGTCATGGGCCACTCCGCGGGTGCACATCTCGCCGCGCTGGTTTGCACGGATGATCGTTATCTGAAAGCCGAGGGCGTGCCGATGAACGTGCTCCAAGGATGTGTGCCGCTCGATGTCTCCGCCTACGCCATCCCGAAGCGGATCAAGGACGGCAACGGCGACGGCATCTCGAAGATATTCGCCAACGTCTTCGGCGCTGACGAAGCCGCGCAACGCGAAGTCTCGCCCATCGCCTACCTCGCGAAGGACAAGGGCATCCCACCGTTCCTCATTCTTCACGTCGCCTCGCGCGAAGACACCAAGGCGCAAGCGCACTGGCTCGAAAGCAACCTCAACGAGCTCGGCATCTCCGCGCGCGTTGTCGCCGCGGAAGGAAAGAACCACGGCACCATCAGCAGCGATCTCGGCGGTGCGGACGATCAGCCCACGCTGGAGCTGTGGAAGTTTCTCAAGCAGGTTACGCACAAGTCATGAAGCTCCCCTTCCCGCGTATTACCACAGCACTCCTCGCGCTGACATCGCTCGCATGGATCCATGCGGAGGATGCCTTGCCGAAGACACTGCTCGCCAAGCGCGGGAAGCTGCTCGCGACCGAAGACTTTTTTAAAACACCGCCGCCGAGATGGTGTGTTACGCGGGCAAACTTTTCGATAACTGCATCAATCGGGCTTGCAGCGAAAAATCCGCGGCAGAGACAGTCCAATTCGCCCTAAGCGGCGGAACAAAGGAGGTAGTGTCCGGTTGGTATGGTGACGTCAGCTTTGAACCGCTGGAAGGGAGAGAATAGTTGGCGTCTGCCAACCCCTGTCCCAAAAGCGCCATTCCTGGTAACGCCGAGACGAGCTTTACGAAGCCACGTCTCGAAATGCAGAACTCTCGTGTTTCGAACGATCTATCCTTGTTCATGGTGAGACCTTCCTGATTTAAATAACCACCTGATACTCCCCCAAAAAGTATCAGACACATTATTCTTGGGCGTGCTGTGTTCTGGTACTTTTGTTTCGACTCTCTGAGGCAACCATCTACACGCCCCCCTCGTCCCATCGGATCGCAGGCTCCATGGGAGATTAAGAAGCCCGTCCACCCGGCTCAGGAACATTTTGAGCGCACCCAAACGCGTACCGATTTCCGCCTGCTTCATTCCCTTCACCCCGCTCCCTAACCTCGAGAGAATCGACGCATCGTGACTATTCATGGCCCGAAACATTTTGAAATGTTTCGATACTGCGCGGGCGCCGCTGGCTATATGGTCCGAGGCTATTGCAATGAGCGTGAAACAAGCGATTACCGGAATCCGACCTCTCACAGTTTTGTCAATCAGCGTCCTTTTTCTCGGGACAGGGTTCGCGCAGATACCCGCCGAAAGTGATGCCTCGATTAAAGAAAAGGCCGCAGCAGAGATACGCACCCTCACAGAACGAGCAGAATCGGGAGACCCCATCGCTCAATTCGATTTGGCCGCGCGTTACCTTCGAGGAAAAGGGGTTTCTCGGGATAATAAAGCGGTTAGAGAGTGGGCTACAAAAGCCGTCCCCGGCTTGCAACAAACGGCTACTCAAGGGAATCCGGAAGCATTCTGGCGACTTGGCCTGTGTTATATTTGGGGTATTGGATTCGATAAGGACCTCAAAAAGGGATTTGAGCAAATTCAATTATCCGCAAACCAAGGAATCCAAGAAGCCCAGTTAAGATTAGCTATCTGTTACGAAGCTGGAGAAGGGGTCGACAAAAATGAATCTAAAGCTTTCGAATTATATCAAAAGCTAGCGGACCAGGGTTTCATTGAAGCTATGGTCCGCCTCGGCTCGTGTTTCCATTTCGGAAAAGGAACAGACAAAAACCAAACAAAAGCCGCTGAAACCTTCAAACAAGCTGCAGTAAAAGGGGACAGCGACGCGCAAATGCGCCTCGCATACGCTTACGCCAAAGGCGAAGGTGTAGATAAAAATCAGGAAAAAGCAGTGGAATGGTATCAGCGTTCGGCGGATCAAGGTAATTCAGGTGCCCAATGGCGACTAGGACAACATTATTATTCCGGAGCCGGAGTTGAAATGAACCGCGAAAAGGGCCTGGAATTGTATACAAAATCCGCCCAACAGGGAGATCCTGGAGGGCAATACAAACTTGGAATCTGTTACTTATCAGGGTCAGGTGTAGATAAAAATTCGACTAAAGGTTTCGAGTATATTTGGAGAGCAGCGTCTCAAAAGGACTCAACCGCCGCGTACCGAGTCGGATTGTGTTTTGAAAACGGCGAAGGCGTACCTAAAGACCTTAAAAAGGCCGTTGATTGGTATCAAAAATCCGCAGAACCAGGAAATCCTTACGGACAATATCGCCTGGGAAAATGTTATCTATCTGGAGAAGGAATCTCCAAAGATACAGCCAAAGCGTTTGAATTGTTCGGAAAATCTGCGGAACAAGGAAACCCATTTGGACAATGGAACCTAGGGCTTTGTTATCAAGATGGCATCGGAGTTAACAAAGATCTCAGTAGAGCAGTTGAGCTCTATCGCAAATCTGCGGAACAAGGAAATGCCGACGGGCAATACCACTTGGGAAGCTGTTTCCTACACGGCGAAGGCGTTCAGGTAGATTACGCGAAAGCTTTTGACTGGTTCAGCAAGTCTGCCGAACTCGGGAATGCTAAAGGGCAACTAGGTGCGGCCGACTGTTACTACAAAGCTCAAGGCGTCGAAAAAGACCTAAAAAAAGCCGCTGATTTATATCAAAAATCTGCAGAACAAGGAAACACAACGGCGCAATGGATGTTGGGCGAATGTTATACTAGAGGAGATGGGATAGCAAAAAACTTCACAGCCGCTTACGCCTGGTTAAGTCTTGCCGCAGCGGATGGTATTACAAATGCAAAAACCAGCCTTGAACTGCTGGAATTAAAGTTCTCTCGCCAACAAATTTTGGAAATACAAAGAGCCGCCGCAACAATAACAGCGAACGTTACCGATCAAAAGAAAACCGCTCCCCAACCAGATGACAAACCAGAAATAACGACACCCAGAAAGATATCTTACGGATCAGGCTTCTTTATTACATCGAATGGATACCTAGCAACAAACTTCCATGTTATATTCGGAGCTAAGAAAATCGAACTCAAAGGTCCCACTGGAAACATCCCAGCCGAGATTATCAGTACCGATCCACAAAACGATTTGGCCATTCTTAAGGCAAACCTCAGCAGTAAACCCATTGCTATAGCCGATTCGGCCACCGTTAAACTTGGGGATCCGATTTTTACAATTGGGTTTCCAAAACCGGAAATCCAAGGCTTTAACGCCAAATATACAAAAGGCGATATCAGTGCCCTTAGTGGTCTCAAGGACGATCCACGTACCTTCCAAATCAGCGTCCCTCTTCAATCGGGAAATTCGGGCGGACCGCTACTAAATTCAGAAGGTAAAGTTGTGGGCATGACTACGGCCGTTTTAACAACTACGGCCAACGATATTCAAAGCGGACGTATCCCGCAAAATGTTAATTACGCCTTTAAATCCAAATACCTTAATACCGCCATCCAGTGTAATTTAGATCTAAAGAAAGCCATTGAGCAAGATCGCCCAAATCAACCCAAAAAGACACGTACTCCAAGCGAGCTGCTGGAGTCGGTTATATTAATCATTACTGAAAAAGGATCAGCCAATTCGCCTTCCTAAAACGCAGATCGCAATCCCGCCCGTGCCGGATTATTCCGTAAACAGACAGTAATCCAGAGGCAGACCTTCGATGGTTTCTCTCAAAGGAATCAGCCCCCCGGGAACAGATGGGTAGAACAATACGGGCATCGCGCTCGATGAACCAAATGCCCGTATTAAACTGTACCGCGCCCACTTAGAGCGACGGAGTATTACTCAAACTTGTGCTTCTTGTTAAGGCCGGGCGGATTCATGTATTCCGAAACATCGGTTCCCCCGCGCGTAAACTTGATCCAGACCCCGAGTACATCATCTGCGACACGTTGTTGTCCCCCGTTCTTGAACATCACGTTTCCAAGCAACGTCGATTGATGTAATTCCACCTCGCTCATTTCAAAAGCCTCGGCGGCCTGACTTTTTAGTACAGGGATTTTTGAATCTCCCTTCACGACCTCGATTTTGTCCTCTCCCACCTTTTGCCCTAACTCCTGTCTTTTCACGAAGATGTTATAGTGGACCTCCATTTCTTCCATATCCTTCGAAGTACGGTTTTGGACCTTCACATCCGCCTTCCATTTTTGATTCTGCACGTGGGCAGCCGCGGTACTACCCTTTGCGCCTTTGAGAGTATCCTGCGCATTCGCAAATCCGCTCGTTTTCCGATTTACGGTGACCTGTAAATCCTCGGCGTGAGCCGCCACAGCCCCCAACAACACTATAATCCCAGCAATCGCTCTATTCATGCGGGCTGCGGAATATCATTCCGGAAAACAGCCCGTCAACTCTGCGCTTCCAGCCAGCCATCTGAATGGGAACACACGGCAAAGCCAAAAGGTCCACGTCGCAGTTTGATTCCTCTCACTTACGGAATTCGCTACGCACAGTGCGCCCCTTTCCCTTCCAATCACAATAACCTGCCCCCCCCCGTTTTCGATGAGACTGGCGTGCCACTCATTGAGACCACAGACGTACGCACTGAAGCGCACTCGTGCTAAACTCCGTATACATGACCACCCAGTCATCGACCGTCTCTCCCAGCCCAACCGAGAATATGAAGTCCCCGCGCCCCCTCCTTTGGATCCTCTCCTGCGCATTGTCTCTGCCTCTTCTCCTCCCCGCAGAAACCAACACCACAGCCACCCCATCCCCCGAAGGCGAGATCTTTAACGCCAAAATACGTCCACTTCTGGAGAAACATTGCGTCGAGTGTCACGGAGCTAAAAAACAGAAAGGCGAGCTTCGCCTCGATGCCAAGCCCTTTGCCTTTAAAGGCGGTCATGACGGAACGGCAATCGTCCCCGGCGATACTACCAAAAGTTTGCTCTTCAAACGTGTCGTCAGCAAAGACGACGATGAACGTATGCCTCCAGAGGGAGACTCCCTCCCCCCCGAACAAATAGCGTTGATAAAAGAATGGATCGAAAAGGGAGCCGTTTGGCCGGAAAACGAATCTGACAAATTGGCTACAGTCGACAACCGTCTCCAGCACTGGAGCGTGCTCCCCGTAAAAACCTCCAGCGATTCCAACGCGTCTATTGATTCATTTATAACCGCTAAACTCTCAGAAAAAGGCCTGATCCTATCTCCCGAAGCAGACCGCCGCAGCTTACTCCGTCGATTAAGCTTCGACCTCCTGGGACTCCCACCTTCCCCCGAACAGGTGGACGACTTTGTTCACAGCAAGGATCCTGAGGCCTACTCAAAACTCGTCGATCAGATGCTCGCTTCGCCCCATTACGGCGAACGCTGGGCCAGACATTGGCTCGACATTGCCCACTACGCTGACACCCACGGCTTCGAACGTGATCAACTCCGGCCCAATGCGTGGCACTACAGAGATTACGTCATCAACGCCCTAAACTCTGACAAACGGTACGATCTGTTTCTCAAGGAACAAATCGCCGGAGACGTCCTCGCCCCTAATGACGCACAGTCGGTAATCGCAACCGGATTTCTCGCCGCTGGACCTTGGGACTTTGTCGGGAACGTGGAAACCAAAAGCGATGTGCTCAAACGCGCCACACGCGCAGGAGATTTGGACGACATGGTCACGCAAGTGATCACTTCCACCATGGGCGTTACGGTGAACTGCGCTCGGTGTCACGACCACAAAATCGATCCGATTACCCAACGGGAATACTTTCAGCTTTGCGCCGTCTTTTCCGGTGTCACACGCGAAAACCGGGACATCAACACACCTGAGGCTGAACGCCTAAAAACCCAAAAGACCCAACTCCAAAACCAACTCACCGACGTCTCCAAGAAGATCGCACGCACATCTGGTGAAGCCCTCGACCTCGCAGACATAGTCGGCGGAGGCGATGGTCACGGCTCCGGCACCAAAGGCGCGGGGATCGTGCTCGAATCAGGTGAGGTCACCACACAAAAGCTTGGGTGGCATCGCAACATCAAAGTCAACTCGCTGCGGCCACCAACGTTTCCCAACCAAACCAAGGCGAAATCCAACTTCATCAAAGGGGTGTTCCTTCCAAGCACCGGGGAAGACGGAAGCGGGAAAATCAAAATCACCGACTCCATTATCCTGACCGATATTCCCAACACGAGCGGCTTTTCGTGGGACGCCATCCGCAATGGTCCACTCAACGCGCAAGTTCATAGCCGTATCAACGATATTGATTACGCCTCGGACGGTCATTCGATCCTAGGGCTTCATGGAAACAGTGCCGTCGTGTTTGACCTAACGGCCATCCGTAAGTCGATTGGATTGGACGCACTTCGTTTCTCTGCGGCCGTTGGCTTCGGTGCAAATCCTGCCGCAGCCAATAGCCTCGGGGACTTCGCCATTTACGCGGACGGCGTTCGTGTCCTGCACAAACCCAAGCTCCGCAAAACCCACTCCGTAGCGGTTGATCTAGTTCTGCCAACAACCGCTCAGTTCCTCACCATCATGGCAACGGATGGCGGCGATGGTATCGGAAGCGATCTCCTATTTTTGGGAGACGCACGCTTACGTTCCGCTGACGCACCTGAAACACTCACCGACTCAGACCGCCTCCAGAACGAAGAATTCAAGAGGGAGCGCACACGTCTCAACAAAGCAATTGAGGCATTACCGAAGCCCGAGCAGGTCTATGCAGTTGTCAGTAAATCAAAGGCGGACGAGATGTTTATCCACCGCCGAGGCAACCCGGAGGATCCGGGGCAAAGCGTGATACCGGGAGCCTTCTCCTGGGCTAAACATGCGACACCCGATTTCGGTGACACCACAACCCCTGAAGGTCAGCGCCGCTTAGCTCTGGCGAACTGGATCACCCATCCTGAAAACCCACTGACACGCCGCGTATTAGTAAACCGGCTGTGGCATCATCATTTCGGACAAGGGCTCGTTGTCACCCCCAGTGATTACGGGATTGCCGGCGACAAACCATCACATCCGGAACTCCTCGACTGGCTGGCCTCTGAATTTCTGAAGAGCGGTTGGTCGATAAAACACATCCACAAACTGATCGTTTCCAGCGCCGCTTACCGTCAGCAATCGACAACCATAGATAAAAAGGCCCAGGAATTCGACGGAGCCAACCGCCTTCTCTGGCGTCAAAATTCACGCCGTCTGGACGCCGAATCCGTAAGAGACGCCGTATTGACAGTCGCAGGCACATTGAACCCCGAACGCGGCGGGCCTGGATTCCGCGATTTCCGGTACATCGAGGCATACGCTCCCATTTATCAATACATCGCCCCGGAAAATCCGGAGCTTTGGAAGCGCAGTATCTATCGGTTTATTGTTCGCACTACGCCTCAGCAATTTCTCACCACGCTAGACTGTCCCAACCCGGCCAACATGACCCCAGCACGGGTGAACACCACAACCCCCTTGCAGGCATTGGCGATGAGTAACAACGAGTTCATTCTGCAACACGCAGCACACCTCGCTACTCGAATTGAAAATGAAAGCGGTAGCCGCGAGATACGCCTCCGACGGGCCTTTGAACTCGTCCTCCAGCGCCAGCCGAAACCGAATGAGTTAGCCGCGGCCACTTCTTTGCTCAGCGAGCAGAACCTTTTTGCGATCTGCAGAATGTTACTAAACACAAACGAGTTCCTATACCTCGATTAATCCTATGGATCACACTCCCCTCTGCGTCGGAAAAAAACGGTTAGTAACCCGCCAGGATTTCCTTTGGGAACTGGGAGGCGGGCTTGGTGGCGTCGCTCTCGCCACCATGCTCCAGGAAGCCCAGGCCGCAACCGAACCGTCTCCCCTTCCCACCCCCCATCATCCGGCAAAAGCCAAAGCCGTGATTCAGATTTTCTGTCCGGGTGGGATGAGCCACGTCGATACTTGGGACTATAAACCCGAGCTCACCAAACGTCAGGGCAAGCCATTCGATACAGACGGCAAAGTGCAGTTCTTTGCGTC
Source organism: Verrucomicrobiota bacterium (assembly GCA_037133875.1). Taxonomy (GTDB): domain Bacteria; phylum Verrucomicrobiota; class Verrucomicrobiia; order Chthoniobacterales; family Chthoniobacteraceae; genus Chth-196. Next base: position 104,429 of record JBAXNG010000015.1, read on the forward strand.
CAAGCCAGGCAACTGCCAAGGGAGCTATTGGGAGTTCAAGCAGCATGGACAATGTGGCCGCTGGATCAGTGACCTGTTTCCAAAGCTGGCCGGATGCGTAGACGACATCGCCTTTATCAACTCGATGCAGACGAAAACGGCCCTGCATGGTCCAGCCATGTTCATGGCCAACAGCGGAAATATCCTTCCAGGATTTCCCTGCATGGGAGCCTGGGTCACCTACGGACTCGGAAGTGCCAGCCAGAATCTACCGGGCTTTGTGGTTTTGCCTGATCCTCGAGGACTGCCGCCAGGAGGAGTTGTGAACTGGGGTGCTGGCTTTTTACCTGCAAGATACCAAGGCACCTCTTTCGAAACAGACGTCGAAAAACCAGCGGTCTCCGATCTGTTTCCGCCAAAGAACTACGGTCACCTTCGCGGCGAAAGCGAGGCTGCCTCCCGTGACTTCCTGCAAATACTGAACAGAACACACGCTGCTGACCGCACGGCAAACAGTGAACTCGAAGCTCGCATCGCCGCGTGTGAATTGGCAGCACGGATGCAATTAAGCGTCCCGGAAGTCACTGACATCCGCGGTGAATCCGAGGCCACGCGTAAACTCTACAACCTCGATCACGAGGACATCGGCCCCTTCGGCCGTCAATGCCTCCAGGCCAGACGTCTGGTCGAGCGAGGTGTTCGATTTGTCCAAATCTTTTGCGGGGCCGAAAACACCGGAGCAAAGAAAATAAGGCCAAACTGGGACAGCCACGAAGATCTCGTGCGCGACCACGGTTACTGGGGCGCAGTTCTCGACAGCGGCACAGCTGCCCTCCTCACGGATCTAAAATCACGTGGACTCCTTGATAGTACACTCGTGATTTGCACGAGCGAATTCGGTCGCCAACCCGCTGCACAAGGCAAGGGACGGGATCACAACCCAGGAGCCTTCACCGCTTGGATGGCAGGAGGCGGCATCAAAGGCGGAACGTGTCACGGCGCGACTGACGACTTGGGATTTCGTTCCGTAGAAAAACCGACATGGTGCTACGATCTCCATGCCACGGCATTACACCTCCTCGGGATTAACCACGAGAAATTGACTTTTTATAATAGCGGACTCAACCGGAGGTTAACGGATGTACACGGGCACGTGCTGAAGGAGATCCTGCACGCTTAGACTTATTCAGGCAGTGCCTCCGGACTATTAAATCCGGAGGCTTTCCTGTGGCGTCATCGAAACTTCGATAACGTCCTCGATTCTGCCTATCGGCCCTTTGCCATCTCCGCCTCGAGAGCCGCTTTCATTTGGGTAAGGCGCTCGGTTTGCGTGGAAGCCAGATCCACCTTTTCTTCCAAATCCTGAGCGAGGTCGTAGAGCTCGAAGGTTCCTTTTTTTGCCTGAACCAATTTCCAAGTGCCCATTCGCAGAGCTAGCGGCGCTTCTCCATTGTTTTGGAGGACGAGTTGTTCGCGACCTTTGTTTTCGCTGGACCCCAACAGCGCTGGCAGAACATTCACCGAGTCGGGAATCGCACCATTAGGAACGGTTTGTTCAGTAAGCGCAGCGAATGTCGCAGGCAAATCCACAAGCCCCACTAAGGCATCCGACGTCGCATTTTCAGGAACGTGCCCCGGCCAACGCACGATGAATGGAACCCGGTGCCCGCCTTCATAGAGAGTACCCTTATGACCGCGCAAGATTCCGTTCGGCGGCTGCAAAGCATGAAGCTCATTGGTGCCATCGTCGTACGTGTCTTTAAGAGCACCGCCGTTATCGGAACTGAACACGATTAACGTGTCTTTACTGATGCCCTTCTTCTCCAGTGCGGCCAACACCTGTCCGACTGTCCAATCGAGTTGATGAATCACATCACCACGCCAGCCACATCCGCTCGTTCCACGAAAACGAGGATGAGGAACCATTGGCTCGTGAATATCGTGTGTGGCGAGATAGAGGAAAAACGGTTTATCCGCCTTTTGCTTCTCGATGAAGCCGATCGCCTTCTCCGTCAATTTATCCGCCATATCCTCGTCTTTCCACAGCGCCGATTTCCCACCGGTCATATAACCGATCCGTGAAATTCCGTTTACGATCGTTTGTGAATGGGACTTATCCGCTTTGATTTTTAGGAGATCGGGGCGCTCCAATCCGGTTGGATCCGTCCCGATTCGTTTGCCGTAACTGACCTCGATTGGGTCCGCTGGATCCAGACCGACGACTCGGTGGTTCTCCACAAAGACACAGGGCACCCGATCGCCGGTCGCCGGAATAAAGAATGCGTAATCAAACCCTACCTCCAAAGGCCCTGGTTTGATCTCGTCGTTGAAGTTCGGGACGGTATCCCCCAGTCCCAGATGCCACTTTCCGACGAGCCCTGTTGTGTAGCCTGCATTCTTCAGAATAGACGGTAGCGTGGGTGCATTTTGGGGAATTAGAAGCGCGGCATCTCCGGGAGCGATGCCTGTTCCCTTCTGCCGCCATCCGTATTTGCCGGTCATCAATGCGAACCGAGTTGGAGTACAAACGGACGCCGTTGAATGTGCGTCCCGGAAACGAGTCCCCTCTTTTGCGAGACGATCGATGCTTGGGGTTTGAACCTTGTTCGCGCCGTAACAACCGACATCACCGTAACCGAGGTCGTCACTGAGAATGAAAATGATATTCGGTGTCAGAGCGGGTTTGGCGGAGGCGTATGCTGGGATACTGAGCAGCAGAAGAAGGAAGAGTTTTTTCATGGGGGCAAGGAAATGGGGAGAAGATAAGCGTGCTGCGGTTTCGTAATACGACGAGATACGGGTATAAGCTTGTCCGAACCCGAGCGCCGAAATATTGGACGAAAGGGACGAACTTTGGTGAAAAACGGCCAGCAGTCACTAGGTCTAGTCCATCCAATTTCTCCAGTGTAAACCACCCGCCTTCGGCTCGCTGCCATACGCGAAGCAGTTCTCCCCGATCACGCCAATCGTTGGCGCATTATGCGTCCAAAAACACCAACCAAAAAATAGATGCAAAAGCTTCCGCAGAGACATCGACGACATTCAGTCACCTCCACATTGGGTTATCGACTCGACACCGTTTAGACTTCGGTCTCCCGTTCCCGCCCGTCGCAGAGACATGCCACGTTGATATCCCCGAGCACGTTGACGGCCGTCCGGCAACGGTCCAGAAACCAGTCCACCGGGAGCAGCACCGCGATGTATTCCGGAGGTAACCCGACCGCATTAAACACGAGCGTCATCGTCACTAGGCCAGCCTCCGGAATGCCGGCAGCCCCCACCGAAGCGACTACGGAAGTAACCACCACCAGTAATTGCTGCGGCAACGTGAGCGCCGAACCAATGCCTTGTTGCAACAAAAGCTGAGACACAAACAACGCCGACATCGCTTCATACAATGCGGTGCCGTCATTGTTAAAATTCGACCCCACCAACGCCCCCAGACTCGCGGAGCGTTCCCGTAGCCCCACCCGTTTCCACAAACATTCGTATGTGACCGGCATCGTTGCGGTGGAACTACCCGTAGAGAACGCCATCACTAACGCGTCCCGTGTCCCGTATAACAGCTCCATCGGCCTGATCCACGAACCCAACCGAATCCGAATCAGATAGAATCCGGTCTGTAATAGTAAACCCGCCAATACCGCCACGACAAAGGCACCCAAGGATTGGAAGGCACCAAAACCCTTGGTCCCGATGAGACTCGCAACGATTCCAAATACTGCGAAAGGGATCAGATCTACCACCCAGTGAAGGAGCGTCAGCAGCGTGTCGAAGGTGGCATTTACAAGATCGCTTATCCGCGTAATAGGCCGATCTCCGACCCGTCGTAATGCCAACCCAAAAGCGACTGCCATGAGAATCACACTCAGTACCTTCCCGTTGTCGGTTAAAGGACCCAGGATACTCTTGGGGATGTTCTCCAGGAATTGCAGGAGCATTCCCGGTGACGAGGCCTGCGCGCTTCCTGCGGGCGAAACTGCGGAGTCCGCATGTGCCCAATGGCCCGGCCTCAGGACATTCGCAACAATCAAGCCAATGGTGATGGCGACCAATGTGTTCAGGAGCAGAAGACGAATGAGCCGGCCCGCTGTTCCCGTTTCAAACTGCGCTTTCATCAACGCCTGAATCACCGCTACCAAAATCAAGGGCGGCGCAAGTGTCCCCAAAAGCTGGAGCACCAGTTTGCTGGGCAGGGCGAAGACATCCGCTCTTGGCCCTGCGAACACGCCAACAATCACCCCCGTGACCAAGGCGCCCATGATCCGAATGTAGAGTGGCGTTTCATGCCACCAGCGCAGGAACTGGAACTTCGAAGCTGCCAATGCGTTGGTGTCCATAAGCGCGAATCGTCGCACTCGCCTAACTGCTTCTCAAGAACACTGAGCCCGATATCTGACTCCGATTGGTACGCTCTCGATACACAATTCGAGGTTTCCCAGAGCGCGAAAAGGCGTGGTCATTTTTAGGCAACTGTCATTTTTTGACCAAGCATCCATCCTTGTAACCTGTTAGTAACAAAGCACCACCAATTCAGGCCCCCTCACTCGCAGCACCCCACGCACATGAATGATTCGAATCATCAACATTAGCTTTACAGATACACACAGACTTTGGGACACGTTTGGCAAAACACCGTTTCATGGCCATTCACGCCGCTCTTCATCACAAAACTTCTTATCGCTACGACCGCCCTGTAACCCTCGGACCTCAGGTCATCCGTCTGCGCCCCGCGCCGCACTGCCGCACCCCGATCGTCTCCTATTCACTCCGCGTCAGCCCTGGTGACCACTTCATCAACTGGCAACAGGACCCTCACGGCAATTATCAGGCACGCCTCGTTTTTCCGGAAAAAACCACAGAGTTCTCCGTCGAAGTCGATGTCGTCGCGGAGATGGCCGTCTACAATCCATTCGATTTTTTCCTGGAAGAAAACGCGGAGCAATTCCCGTTTCAATACGACGAAACAGCCACCACCGAGCTCGTCCCCTTTTTAAGAAAAGATGATCTGACAAAAACACCGCTCCTCGCGGCGTTCCTCAAAACCATAGATCAGACTCCCCGGCGTACGATCGACTTTCTCGTCGATATCAATCAACGCCTGCACAAAGCCGTTCAGTACATCGTTCGCCTTGAACCCGGCGTACAAACACCCGAAGAAACACTCAAGAAGGCAAGCGGCTCCTGTCGCGACTCTGCTCTTCTCTGCGTGCAGGTCCTCCGCCAGCTCGGCCTCGCCGCACGTTTTGTGTCCGGCTACCTCATTCAACTCAAGCCGGACCAGAAATCACTCGACGGCCCTTCCGGAACCGAAACGGACTTCACAGATTTACACGCATGGACCGAGGTGTTCTTGCCGGGCGCGGGTTGGATCGGGTTCGATCCAACCTCAGGACTGCTCGCCGGTGAAGGTCACATCCCGCTCGCATGTACTCCGGAACCCTCTGGCGCCGCCCCTATCAGTGGCGCTGTCGACAAATCCGAGGTCGAATTCGATTTCGCAATGGAACTCCGGCGCATCTACGAATCGCCTCGAGTAACCCTTCCGTACACCGACGATCAATGGGCTGCGATCAACGCGCTCGGCGAAAAAATTGATCACCAGCTCCAGAATGCCGATGTGCGCCTCACCATGGGCGGCGAACCCACGTTCATTTCGATCGATGATATGGATGGTCCGGAGTGGAACACCACCGCTGTGGGACCCACTAAACGCAAACTTGCAGACCAACTCATTAAACGACTTTGGCAGCACTACGGAAAAGGCGGCTTCATTCACTACGGGCAAGGTAAATGGTATCCCGGTGAATCCCTTCCTCGCTGGTCTCTCACCTGTCTCTGGAGAAGGGACGGTCAACCCATCTGGCAAAATCCAGCGCTCCTAGACAACTTCGATAAACCCGCTGGCCTCACCAGCGCCGATGCAGAACGTTTTGCAAAGCAGCTAGCCGACAACCTCGGCGTCGACACCCGCTGGCTTCTTCAAGGATACGAAGACAATTGGTACTATCTCTGGAAAGAACGCCGCCTCCCCACAAACGTCGATCCCTTAAAAAACAATCTGACTGACCCCGAAGAAAGGGTACGCCTCGCAAAGGTTTTCGAAGAAGGCCTCCACCATATCGTGGGATTTGCGCTTCCCCTCGAACGCGTCCTACGCGGCAACGTCCTTGGCTGGAGTTCCGGCCCTTGGTTCCTCCGCCCGGAAACGATGTTTCTAATCCCCGGTGACTCACCGATGGGGTACCGCCTCCCGCTCGATTCCCAGCCCTGGTACGCACCCGTCGATTATCGATTCGGCTTCGAACCAGATCCTACCCTGGAACTCCCGCCGCTCCCGGATCGCACCGCTTTGGCCCGACAATATTTCCGCAACACCACAAGCGGCGCTTCCGGATCAGTGTTCGATCCACGTTCAACGCCGTTCGACCTCCGTGGGTGGCCTTACTACGATGGTTCCGCCGAGAACGCGCCAAAACATATCCGTCCCCGGCCACGTATCCTGCCCCCGAGCGATACATTCCCGGCACCTCATCAGTCCGCCGACTGGATCGTACGCACTGCCCTGTGTGTCGAGCCAAGGGAAGGACACCTGTTTGTATTCATGCCTCCGGTGCCAACCACCGAAGATTACCTCGATCTACTCGCAGCGATCGAAGCCACCGCAGCAAACCTCAATATGCCCGTGGTGATCGAAGGCTATTTGCCTCCTCACGACCCTCGTCTGAATAGCATCAAGGTGACCCCCGATCCCGGAGTCATCGAGGTCAACATTCACCCGTCTGAGACTTGGCCGGAGCTCGTCGAGAAAACGGAAACCCTCTACTCCGAAGCCCGCCTTTGCAGGCTCGGCACTGAAAAGTTCATGGTCGACGGACGCCATACCGGAACCGGTGGCGGAAACCATATCGTTGTGGGCGGAGCGCATCCCTCGGACAGCCCGTTCTTGCGCCGCCCGCAGCTGCTTAAGAGTCTGCTGGCATACTGGCACAATCACCCGTCCCTGAGTTACCTCTTTTCAGGTCTCTTTGTCGGGCCAACGTCCCAGGCACCGCGGGTCGATGAAGCGCGTAACGACAGTATTTACGAACTCGAGATCGCCTTCCGCGAACTCGATCGCCTGACCCAATCCGGCGATCGCGTCCAACCATGGCTCGTCGATCGTATCTTCCGCAACCTCCTCATTGATGTCAGCGGCAACACACACCGCGCAGAGTTTTGTATCGATAAACTCTACTCCCCCGACTCCGCAACGGGCCGTCTCGGATTGGTAGAGCTTCGTGCTTTTGAAATGCCTCCCCACGCAAGAATGAGTCTTGCCCAGCAATTGCTGTTGAGAGGTCTAATCTCGCGCTTCTGGGATCATCCGTACTCTCCGGCACGTCTAGTTCGTTGGGGCTCGGATCTTCACGATCGGTTCATGCTCCCGCACTACGTGCAATCGGACTTTGCGGATGTCATTCAAGATCTGAACGAATGGGGGCTCCCGTTCGAATTGGACTGGTTTGCACCTCACTTCGAATTCCGTTATCCGATTAATGGCCACGCCGTTTATCGAGGAATGTCACTCGAGATACGACACGCCATTGAACCGTGGAACATCATGGGCGAAGAAAACGCCGCCGGCGGTGCCGTTCGTTACGTTGATAGCTCCGTCGAACGCGTGCAGGTTTTGGTCACCGGGCTCGTTCCGGAACGCTACATTGTAACATGTAACGGCCATCGGGTTCCCCTCCAACCCACGGGCATCAATGGGGAGTTTGTAGCCGCAGTACGCTATAGGGCGTGGCAACCACCCTCCTGCCTGCATCCCACCATTGGTGTCGATGCTCCCCTCGTATTCGATCTTATAGACACATGGAATAATCGTTCCCTGGGCGGCTGTACCTACCACGTGGCGCATCCCGGCGGCCGCAGCTACGTCACATTCCCAATCAACGCTTACGAAGCCGAATCCCGCCGTCTTTCCCGATTCTTTGCCCACGGCCACACACCCGGACACCGCGTCCCACCGGCCCCAGTCGAAGTATCACCGGAGTTTCCTCACACTTTAGACCTCCGCAATCCCACCACCTTACGCCGCTAAACTCACAACCCACAGCCAACGCAGTCACTCTATGAAATCAACGCTCACATCCACCCCGAACACCAAAATCGCATCGTTGGGTCACTCCCACGGATACCGCTTCGAATCTGATTCGGTAACTCTCAACGCATCCTTCGACGCTCTCCCGTCGGCCGATTCAGGACGCACCTGGAGCCTCCGGCTTCTCGCCACTCCGGGCATCCCCACAAACGCTGAAGACCTCCAGAACGCGCACCTCATTACGGAAGTGCCGCTTCCTCCGATGTCCGAACTCACAGGGGCCGTCGACAATTTCGAAAGTGTCTCCGGTGCTCTTACTCCGGCCGGACGTGGCGCTCACGTGATCACATTGGCACTCCTCTCACACCAGAACGGAGGCGCGTCCGAATTTCACGACTTTTCGACCTACGCACACTCCGAAACATTCGCACACCCGCGCTTTTGCGACACTGTAGGTATCACCTTAAATGAGGACACCGTCACGCTCAGCCTAGATTGTATCGAGAATCCGCGCGCCTCGGGGAATACCTCCGGCACTCTTTCGGTAGAAGTCTGGGCAACCGCAACCCCGTACACCGGCGGTCGCTTCACCGGCGAACCCGTTGCCGGAGCAATTCTGGGGAATCTGGAAGCCGGACAGATCTGGACTCCGGGGACATTCACATTGCATGCAGAACGCCCCTCAACCGAGGCAAAACACCTCGTGGTGATGCTTCGCGAATGGAACGGCGCCGCCTTTGTGTCCCGTGATTACTTAACTTTTGACGCTCCCACACCCTCAGCCAGCCCGTGTACCACGGACGAAAAGGCACACGCACCAGTTGCACCCAGCGCAGAAGCCATCGAAGCCAGCCCTGTTGTATCCGAAACCAAACCGGCAGCATCCGAAATCAAACCCACCGTATCCGAAGCTAAATCCTCCGAGGACGAACAGGATTCACGGATCTCGATCAACACGGCTACAGCCGAGGTTCTTAACCGCATCGCAGGTCTCAATAAAACACTCGTTGCAACGATTTTAAAGAAGCGCCCGTTTAAAACCCTAACAGATCTCGCGAAGGTCAAGGGGATCGGCACCAAAACCTTCGATAAAATTAAGGCTCTCGTAAAACTCTAACCGTTCATCCAACTCCATACAAAAGCCCGACCCGAAAACGGTCGGGCTTTTTTGTTCCGAATTACGCCGCCCGTTTTACCCAACTTTCAAAAGCCGGCCGCTCCCGCTTTTACACCTCCTACTCCGAGAGCAACCCGCGCCGGAACGCCTCGGCAGCCGCCTCAGTCCGGTCCGCAACCCCCAGTTTCTCCAGAATATGCGTCACGTGTACCTTGATCGTACTCCGTGAAATCGCCAGAACCGCGCCAATCTCCGGATTGGTCAGCCCTTTCACCAGCAACTGCAATACTTCCATCTCGCGCGGCGAAAGATCCGGACTCGCTTGCCGCTGCGCCAATTTCCGCGCCACCTCAGCCGGCACCCAAGTCCCACCTCCGAATACCACCCGAATCGCCTCCGCCAACTCCTCAGGCGGAATCGACTTCAGCGCATACCCCACAGCCCCTGACTCCACTGCCAGATGCATGTCTTCCTCCCGCTCCGAGGTGCTTAAGACCAGCACTTTCGCCTCAGGGTTCAACTCCCGGATCCGGCGTAATGCATTCATCCCACCACCCGGCATCCGCAGATCCATCAGCGTCACATCCGGCAAAAGTTTTGTATAAACCTCCACGGCTTCATCGGCAAAAGACGCTTCCCCAATCACTTCCAAATCAGGTTCCAAACTAAAAACCGTCCGTAACCCCATCCGGACGATTTGATGGTCGTCCACCAGTAAAACTCGAATTGCGCGGCTCATATCTCAATAGAAATGGGAATCATAAATCGAAGGACCGTCCCTTTTCCGGGCGCACTTTCCAACTCCATCTTTCCATCCAAACGCCGAAGTCGCTCCCGCATCCCAGCAATACCAAAATGCCCACTCTCCGGCCCCAGCGCCCGGTTCGGCTCAAACCCAATTCCATCGTCTTTCACCTCGAGACGAATATCTCCCTCTTGATAATTCAAAGACACACTTACGAGCTGAGCCTCGCCATGTTTGAGCGCATTGGTAATGGCCTCTCGGACCACTCGGACACATTGGCTTATCACAAGCGCCGACAATTCCGGTTCCCGCCCCTCCACGCTGAAAAGCACTTCCAGAGACGAAGGCGTCGACGCCTCATCACAAGCCTGCCTTAACAACCCACTCAAACTCCGCACCTCGCTGGTTTCGGTGTTCAAATCCCAAACAGCATCCCGTACTTCCCCCCGACTCCGCTTCAGTAATTGCCCCGCCAACTCCACCAATGGCAAAGCCGCCTGCGGTTTTACCGGAATAGTCCGTAACGCTGCATTCAACTGAAGGTCCGCCGCCAGCAACGTCTGCTGCAAGGTGTCATGTAGGTCCGCCGCAACTCGCCGCCGATCCTCATCCAGCCGGTCTTCCGCCGCGATTCGAGCCGCGATTTCACGCCGAAGCGCCGCGTTTTTACGCCCAACCACAACCGCCCAAGCCGCCGTAAGCGTCGCGATTCCAACAAATCCACCCAAGGCAACACCCAGATACCGGCTCGTCCACCAAGGCGCTCTCTGGATCAGTTCCAGTGACGCGGGCTCCGGCAGCAATAGGCTAAAGTCCTTCGGCGCAATGCCAAGCCGCCGCTCCGTAGGATTCACATGAAGGGAACATACACCACTAAGCCTTACCCTAGCGCCTTCCCGCACCCCGACCGGCACGGGACCTCCCCGCAAATATGCCGGAAACGCCTTATCCCCAGACACCAACTCCAGAACCGTCTCCGAATCCCTCTCCCGCACCCCTCGCACTTCAGCCGTCATTTGAACCAGACGTCCGTCCCGATCCAAAACCCCAGCCCCCATTACCGCCTGTTTCGCATCAGCCAGCGGCTCTGGCGTCACCTTATCTCCCTTGGAAAGCTTCCGAATCTCCGCGTATTCGAGCTCGATAGTATATTCACCCATCACCGGAAACCCAACCACCTCCACCTTATCGCCGGGGACGATTGTTGATGTGCCCGCTCCTGAATCTTGGACCGGCGACTGCCCCGGCCGAACGCGAATAGCCCGGTTCCCTTCCTGAATCACGGTCAACTCACCGGGACGATGAAAAGTCACAGTGCCTAGACACGCCATACGCGGGGCTGTCTCATCCGAACCCACCCATTCCTGAACCTCCATCAGGCTCGAAACAGGAGGATCGCTGGGGGGCAACAAGTCGCTGACATCCTCCACGCTATTTACAAAAAGACTCGTGCTGATGGGCTGGCCTCTCAAATTGACCCAGCGCACACAAACTCCACGTAAACGCACTATCATGCCGGAGGAAAATCGTCCTTCGGCCCCTTGATAATGCGTAATCCAGGCACTCAACGGATGCGCCTGAGGCCCCAAATCCAACGCCAGTCTCTGCGGTTGCAACCCCTCCAACCGGACCCGTCGAACAGAGGCCTCCACTTCGACAAAACGCCCTTCGAAGCGCCCCGATAACAAATCCATAATGGAAGCCGGCAAAGGTTGAGGAAACCCCACTACCTCCCCAAGCGTCAGACTTGCATTCAGCACATTGAGCCCCGTCCTCCCAATAGTGGCACTTCCTTTGACGCGAACACGTTGCCCAGGGGTCAAGGCCGCTCGGCCCGAGGAGTAAACCATGACTCCTCCGGTCCCGTCCTCCAGGTTGAAGTTAAAATCCCGCTCCGTAGTCCTGAGGTAGGTCACCACCCCGTCCAGTTCCACTGGATAACCGTTTGCAGAATCGCTTTTTGAAAACGCCGGCTTCGGCAACGCCCTGAGTTGAGCCACTGTTAAAGCAGGTTCCACCGCCCCCACTTCGAGAAGGATTCCCCAGAGAACCCCGGCAATCAGCACACTGGCCCGGAAAAGGATAGGAAGCCGGAAGGGGTGCATATCCCAATAAGCACCATTAAAATGCGCCCAAGAAAAGCCGGGAAATCGTTCCCAAGTAAAGAGATCCTCGGGGCAAGCCCCGAGGCATTCATCAGAACAATCCCAGTGT
>JBAXNG010000016.1:0-116034 GCA_037133875.1 Verrucomicrobiota bacterium
GCCTTTTGATACCACTTCACGGCCTCGACATCGTCTTTGGCCACGCCGAGTCCATGGGCATAATGCCATCCTAGATAACCTTGCGCCTTTGCATCGCCTTGATCCGCTGCCTTTTGGTACCACTTCACAGCTTCCACGGCGTCTCTGACCACACCAAGTCCATTATAATAACAAAATCCCAGCTTGATTTGCCCCTTTGCTCCGCCCTGATCCGCTGCCTTTTGATACCACTTCACGGCCTCGACATCGTCTTTGGCCACGCCGAGTCCATTAGCGTAACAAGACCCCAGATTGCCTTGCGCCGTTGCATCACCTTGTTCAGCCGCCTTTTGTGACCACTTCACGCCTTCCACATCGTCTTTGACCACGCCGAGTCCATTAAAATAACAAACTCCCAATTCGCGTTGCGCCATTGCATCACCTTGTTCAGCGGCCTTTCGGTACCACTTCACAGCCTCCACATCGTCTTTGGCCACGCCTTCGCCATGGGCATAAGAAAACCCCAGATTGCCTTGCGCCTGTGCCACACCCTGATCGGCCGCCTTTTGGTACCACTTGACGGCTTCCACATCGTCTTTGGCCACGCCGAGTCCATTGTCATAACAAACCCCCAGATTGAATTGCCCCTTTGCATCTCCCTGATCCGCGGACTTTCGGTACCACTTTACGGCTTCCACTGCGTCTTTGGTCACGCCAAGTCCCTTATAATAACACTTTCCCAGCTCGCGTTGCGCGGTTGCATCACCCTTTTGAGCCGCCTTTTTATAACCCTCAAAAGCACTCACTTCAGCTGGTTCAAGCCCCGCTTGCACAGGCAATGGGATCAATGACGCAAAAACAAAAAGAAAAGGGAGGAACCAAAGCCGTGGCGTAAACAAGGTCATAAAAAGTGGGGCAGTCTCCTATCAGAGGCTTGAGATATACATAACAAACAACTCAACAGAAATTCCCCCTTTTTTCTCAGCACGAGTCACATTTGAGCCGTAGGCCATAAGGCTCGCATGAGCTGACTGACATTTTGTTGAAAGTTGCCCTTGTCCTATTTTTTCGAAAAAGGAAAAACTTGAGATGAGTTCAAAATCATCTCCCGCAAACCAACCTCCTAAATCCATCCGGACAATTCGCCCTCTCACAGAGGCCGACACCAAAGGCGCACCGTTCGTTTCTTTGGTCGATACTGCGAAATTCACCGGCTTGGGTGAAGCCATCCTTCGCAAAGGCTGCAAAATTACAAAATTTGGCAACGCCCATTTTGTCCGGGTTGCTGAGGTCAACAAGCTGATTTTGGGCGACGAAGCGGAGGCGTGAGTGGATCTCCAGTGTCGTTATTTATGGGGCGGGGCTTTTAAAAACAGAAACCCCGGTAACTTCCGGGGTTTCTGTTTTTTTTGCTGAAGACGCCCCCCCGACACTTGCGGAGGGCGTACCGTGTCAGGCTAAGCGTTTTGATTGTTCAAAATGTAATCCGCTGCCTTCTGTGCCTGCGATGCGGCCCGAATGATCCAATTCTTAGCATCGGGTTGTTTCAGGGCTGTCAGCCACCCTTGCAAATAAGCGGCAGAGTTCTCACATTCTGATTCAAAGATTCCAGCATGAGCGCAAAGAAATGCTGAGCTCATTTCAGATACAAGCTCTTCCTCCAGATAGGTTTGTTTTGATGCGTGCATTCCTTTGTTTTCTACAAGGGTTTTACGATTGAGCCGTTTTTCGGCTCCTGTGGCGTGGGAGAGTTCATGCAGCAAGGTTCCCCAAAAACTTTCCGGGGATGTCATATCCTCTATATTGGGCATGTGGACGGAATCATCTGACGGACGATAGAACGCAAGGGCCGTTCCATATTTGATCACCGGGGGATTGGGCATTCCATCTACGATTCGTTTTGCTTCTTCGCAAGTGTCGATGACAGGAGGGCGAATTTCCACCGAAGGGAATTCGATACCTTCAATCTGGGAGGCGTTGAAAACACTGTAGGATTTCAGGAAGCCTCTTTTGTGTTCTTCTCCGGATTCGTCCTCTGTTTCGTAAGTGCCATATTTCACAACAAAGGCGGCCTTTTCACCTTTTTTGACGTTTCCACCCAACGCTTTGGCCTGAACAAAAGTCAGGAACCACGGGGAAGAAAAACCAAGCATTCCAAGAAGCCATGTATTGATTCCCCTGTAAGCTTTCCCAGTCGCAAAATTGCGGGGGAACCCAACGGTTGCAAGATAGGGGCTTTTCCAAGGAACAACTCCTTTCTCCAGTTGTTCAATGATTCGAGTGGTTACGGATTCGTAAACGTTAGTGCCTGTGTTTGTTTTGGTGTTTTGATTGATAGCCATGGCAATCAAAACGCCAAGCAAACGACGGAGTCGAATTGCTGACCCAATGCCCGATGGCGCAAGGACGTAACGCAGTGGAGCGAAACGAAATAAAAAGCGCAGCGGCTTTATGTCGGATTCGTGAAATCCTTGCGCCAGTTAGCCCGTAAGGGTGATCCCGAAGATTGGAGAGGGATCAGGCGTTGGGGGCATTTCCCGAAACACCGTGAGCAAACCAAATTGAATCAATGGGATGCGGGTTTTACCCGATTCGGTTGGAGAGGTGTGCGGCAGCTCTGCCGACAGGGGGCATTCTGTGGATAGAATAGATGTAGTTTTGTCTAATTCATTGCCGTTAACGGGCGAAGATACGACTTTGAATGGACGCAGGCTAACGACACTGGCGACCTCTTTTACTTTTTGTAAATCTTTGTTTGGGCCGGGGATTCAAATTTGGAAATCGACTTCCGCTTCCGTCGATTCTTCTGTTTTGAGGAGTTCGCTTGGATCAACTCCGAGGGCGGTGGCGATTTTCGCCAGCGTGGAAAGGCGGACGTCTTTGCCAGCCTCCAACCGCTGGTAATACTTGTAGTCACAGCCAATTAGGCTGGACGCTTGCTCTTGAGTGAGTCCCCGTACTTTTCGCAGTGCCCGAAGCCGGGCTGCAAAGAGGGCTGACAAGGAACATGGAGGCACCCACCGAGAATCGCCTTGGGAAAGGCCGAGTGACACCCACTGAAAGTACGGCGCTCGTTCTGGTTAATTCTTGCGGCCTTCGCTTAAGCTTATATTCTCCAGCGTCGAATTTCGGGGGCACACACCTAAAACAATCAGTGAAAAACGAAACCAAAACAGCCCTTACACTAAATTCGATATCATTTATGGCGGTAAGCTGCGGAGTCGCCTTCAGGATACTAATTGTTATTTTATTTTCGAGTAACTGTAGTGCGGAAACGCAATATCACAGAGAGACCATAATAAAAGAAGGGGAATTTGTTTACTTGGCGTTGCCATTTGAACGACAAGAGCCAAAGGGGATTTGCATGGCGGCTGCGGCTCTAAATGTTTTAAAATACCAAAACCCAGATTTGCCATTAACACAAAGCGAATTGTTTAAAACACTAAATGACAAAAGGGAAGGTGCAACAATATCCCAGCTAATTGGTGCAACGAAAAATTTAGGGTATCAGTGTACTGGGGTAGCGCTCAAAAAAGTAAGATATGAGTGCCCTGAGGTGCTGTACAAATCGCTTCCGGACACGATCGCGTATATAAAAAGCGCTTTAAATGACAATATCCCATTAATTGGAATAATACCAAGACACGCGCTGACAATAATTGGCTACAATGAGCAAATGAAAACCATTATATTTTGGGATCAGGCCAGGGGGCAGTTGCCGTACCCACTTAAGGAAAGTGATGTTCCGCAAATGTTATCATATGTTTTGAAGCTGGAAAAAGTCGAAGAGGTGACGGAAGTTGATGTGCCGACAATGGAAGCTATAAAGCTTGTCGTGGAAAATGCAGATGCGCTAACCAAGCACACGTTAACAAATGCAAATGAAAGGGAGCCGTTTAATAGATATTTGGAACATGCGCTCCCGCAGGCAATAAAGGTGAGCACAAGAAACAATAGGCTCGTGATTTTGCCAAAATCAACGGGTGGCTTCTTTTTGATAAATCCACAAGCGCTCACGGTGGATGCGATGAGCGTTAAGGCGGTGGACACTAAGACAAAAAAAGAAAGCAAATACACCCTGCAAGAAATCATCAAAGAGCTATTACCGAGAAAAGCAAATCAGCTAGCGTTTTTTAGTAGCAATGCAGTCAAATTGTAGAATATGAAAAAAATCCTAATACCAACCATCCTCATCGTAACCGCCATTAACCTATTTGCAGGAGAATTTGCCCGACTAAAAACTGACGCAGAAGGCGGCAACTCAAATGCGCAAGCCAATCTTGCTTTACTCTACGAAGAAGGAAAAGAAACAGCAAAAAATCCGCAAAAAGCACTAGAATGGGCACAAAAAGCTGCGGATCAAAATGACCCCTACGGACAACGGGTGCTAGGCAATCTATACAGCAATGGCACTGTCAAAAAAGACATTCCAAAAGCAATCGAATTTTTAACTAAAGCAGCAGCACAAGACGACGGAAGTGCCGTTATCACACTCCACAGCTTAAATAGACAAGGAGAAGGCCCAGCAATAACAACCCCAGAAGGGCTAGAATGGAACTACCTCTGGTTGAATGTAAATTTAGAACTTGCGAAAATCGCAAAAATCAAAACCGGCGCAACCATTGCAATGGAAGCTAAAGTAAAAGCCATCAAGGCAAAACTCCCAGAAGAAACAGAACAAAAAATTATAGCAACAAGTCAAAAATATACAGAAAAACTACAAGGCATCAAAGCTAAACCATTCCTTAAATAAATAAATAAAATGAAAACAATATTTAAAATCACATTACTCGTCGCGGTAACGTCTGTAACCGCATTCGCATTTGATTGGACTACCGAGTTTAAAGAAACCAAAATAGCCGCAGAAAAAGGAGATCCGCAAAAACAATGCGGACTAGGCAGTTGTTATTTGTATGGAACGGGAACCCCAATAAATAAGCCAAAGGCCATGGAATGGTTTCAAAAAGCTGCAGCACAAGGCAACCTCACTGCACAAGCACACTTAAGTTATTTTCAAGCAACTGGCACTAATAAGCAAGACAAAGAAAAAGGCATTTTGCTATTAAACCAGACCGCTATTAAAAATGGGGTTCAAGCCTGCAAGTATCTCGTGCAAATATATAAAGACAACGTAGGTGCTGCAGAAACTACACCACAAGGAATTGGCTGGGCCTATCTTTGGACAAACACAGCCTTACTCTTAGAGGAACCAAATTCACCAAAAACAAACTCACTGCAAAGTAGACTAAAAGCATTAAAGCAAAAAGTGCCAGCTCAATTAGAACCTACATTGCTACAAGAAAGCCAACGATACGCAGAGCTAATAAAAGCAGAAGGGCAATAGCAGTGGGCACGTCCTTGTGAAATAGGTCTGACATGCGCTGAATCTCTTCCTCGCATTTCACGAGAAGTGCCCGCTCTTCAGGGGGTAATTTGCATTGAAGAGAGTTCTCGGGGGGGGGATTTCAAAGCCGGTCATTCAAATAGAATTGAAGGAAACGAGGGTGTTCTTCAAGAGCGGAAAAAACATCAAAAAAAAGTGGACTAATCTCAAAATAAAAGGACAAGGCTTCAAATGAAGACCTGCTCCGACACTACCTACACGAACTCCAGAACCTCAACAATCACACCTACAGACGCGCTGTTACAGTCTGACGTGGCTGATCATATTGAACTATTGTTAAAAGAAGCTGAAAGCGGCGAAATGGAGAGGGCCTACGAGCTTCGTTTTTGCGAACCAGAGATTTTATACGTTAAGACAAAGTGCGGTGTGCAGCTCTTGTTTAATTTCTCTGAAACCAAATCTAAACAACAGTGCCAGCGTTTTTCTAAACTACTACCTGCTGTTACAGCGTCTATTCGCATAGCCGAACAGAGTAACTGTGAGGTTAAGCTCTTTAAGGTGTGGTTTGATAAGGGACTCCTAGCAGGTAGTCCGGCTTTTGAGCGGCAGTTGTATTAATTGCAGGTGGGAGAGTGGGTAGATAAAAATGTGTAAAAAATAGCTGCACACGCAAGTGTGCAGAACACCATCTAGCAATTTACACACATTTTTCGTTAGTGTGTGGGTGGGCTGTTCTCCATTGTCTGAACACCGGCCAGTGCTGGAGTTGGAGACTTATTTTCCCCAATTCTAAGCTTTCCTTCCCGGCTTTACGTTATTGAAGTACACGAGTAGATCTAATACGTCTACAAACCCAACGCAGTTATCGAGCACATGGAATGTAACGGAGCCTCGTGTATACGCGTATCGGATAGTTGAATGTGCTACACCGCATATTGAGGCCAGATGATGAGGTAGTGCGACTGGTCGGCCCCGCCAGAGAGGGAAACGATTTTCACTTAAAGCTTTTGTGATATTTTCAGATCTCAGTGCATTGGTTTTCATTTTGTAATTTTGATGCACTTATTTAGATAGGTCAACTACTGTGCAGGTGTTGCTTCCGCGATATTTGACGATGATTCTATTGAGATTGTCTGGTGATAAAATATCGTATTGTCTGGCGCTTGTTGTGGGCCCTGTTTAATCAGGCTAATGTTCAGATAAAACGATTTATAGGTAAAATAGTATGGGCCTTAGAAGATCTCTAAATGCGGATGGTATTCGCCACGCCAATGCAGATTCAGCAACTCATGCGCGACATGTGCGTGAACGCCGGGAAAAGCGGATGGTGGAGTGGATTCCTGAGGCTGCCTCTGAGACAAACCCATCCGAGATTTTTAAACTTCGGGCCGACGACCTTGGATTGGGCAAAGGCCTTTATTTTGTCGGTGTCGGTTGTGAGGAGCTGGAAGCTACGGGGCCCGAGTTTGAGAAACATCTCTCCTCTGTAAATTGGAACCGGCGCTGGAATTACGCCCAGATGAAACGAGGTGAAAAAGTCTCCACAGTCCGTCGTAAACGAAGTCAACCAGCAGTAAATGAAAATGTTACGAACCTATCGCCGTGGCAGATGACATTTATTAATCGGCAGTTGGAGGTTTGGGAAAATGCCGGTGTAGTTCCGGAAGAACGCAAGGAGCTCCTGTTTGCGTGGCTCGAACCGCTTCGGCAGGTTGTGGTGGAGGAATTTCAAAAAGATACGGGATGGGACGTTCTTGGTTCATATATCCATTTGGACTCGAATAAGATACACTTCGGAGTAATTTATTCGCGTGTAGGTGTTGATAACACGCTCGTGGGTAAGAAATATTGTCCCTCGGTGGGACCTTGGTCCGTGGCACAAGTGCGCGTCCATGCCCTTGGCGCTGGTGACCCCGCTGACACTAGATTGCGGCAAAATCTTGAAAAGTTCCGGGCGAGGCATGGTCAGGATACCATTCCTTTGGACGTCCGATTGCACTCAGTCGTCGATGCCAAATTTGAGGAGCAAGTTTCTGAACTAACGGACGGTGAAACTCGGTTTGCTGAGGCGAAACAACATTACAGGGAATGGAAAACAAAAGCCCGGAGGGATTCGGTTGTTCGATCCCCTGGCGCGGAGCGGATTGGATGGGAAGTTTTGCGGTTGGTGAGTCCACTATTTCCTCCACCGGTTCAGGCAACAATTCGCTTGGCAAGAACTGCTTATCAAGCCTTTCAGGTCGTTTCAACGGCATTGGATTCCATTTCAACAATCACTCAACCACAGCCGACTAAAACCCACGAAATCACTAAAACTCTATGAACATCGCACTATCCCCTGACGGTCCGGAATTTAACGGCCAAAAAAAGAGCTTCGAGCAGTTGCTGAAAGATCTTCAGCCTAAACTTGATGCGATCCCCGAAGAACTCCGGGTTCCGGCGCTGCCACCGAATGAGGACGCCGCAGCGGAAGTCCAAGAATACATTCGCGAGAAAATGAATCTCCCAGTTGCCGAGACTGTCTCCAATTGGATGTTGATTGGCAACGAATCGCTCGAACGCTCAAAAATCCGGGAGGGCAGAATTGGTGAAGTAAAAGGAACGAGGGCGTTTGCGTTTCTTTACCCGTACGGAAAATTGCTGCGGAGTGTCTGCATTTATCCCAAAGATGGGATTGATCCTCGTATGATTGCTAAGGGCGTTATGTGGGGGCAGTTGAGCGAGGTGCCAAGCTCCATCGCGCACAGTCAGATCATGGATATTGCCGATTTTTTTAGAATGCAGAGTTTTGATCTAATGCAGTTGTTAGACGCACCACTGTTGGAAAAAGCGAAGGCGGAGTATAGGCAGAAATTTGAGGCAGAGATTAAGGAGCTTCAATCGCAGCTTGCTCAGTCTAAAAAGGTAACGCCTGCTCCTAGGCCCGTTCCTGAGATCGTGCCGCAATCGGACTACGAAGAATTAAAAGTTGAGGCTGTTCAGGAACAAAACCGGGCCGAACATTGGAAGTTGTTCGGAATAATCGTGGGTGCAATTGCTGCGGTAGAGCTTATTCCGACTGCGCAAGTACTCATGAATTGGTTGGGGTGAAGTGCTTCAATCAGATGCAGGTCTGGCTCCGGAATGTCGCTTTATCCAATTTTCGTGGTCCAGTTGGCCCAGTATTTTCCCACGGAGAATGGTATTGATAAAATTCTCATTTGCCGTGCCGAAGGGACGTCCCGTTAGTGGATGGATATCGTCCCGGATTGGTGCTCTGTCCGTTATGTTTTGTTGCGCAAGTCGCGCGAGATCCGGGAGAGTGCACTCAAAGGCCGCTCCGTTCATCTCATCCGGAACTACCTCTCCGGAGTCTGTAAGTTGTACCTGCCGAATGAGATGGAAATAAATAGGCTCACCTGATCTTCCTGTAATGAATGCCTCAACGAGATATGAGTGCCCGTCGCGCCCTCGAACAATTGGAGCGGCAGGGAGATCGGTGGCGGGCATCTCTTTCAGGCGATTGTAGATCAGTGCTCCTTCGGCTTTTGTAAACTTGAGATCTGGGTCGTCAGGAGACATTCCTTTTTTTGATGCAAGTTTCGCTCGTTCTTCATGATAGCGTTTGTAAAATGGAGTTGGCCGTGACGGGGAACGAGCCTTTTTCCACTTGACGACTTCTGTGAGTCGTTCACTCAAAAGCTCTGGTACGCCGTATAGCTTTACTCCTTTAGATTTTTCTTTTGGCTGTTTGCGGTGCTTTTTCCCTCGGTCTAAGTTGCGTCCGATGTAGTTGATGTATTCTGCTATCTTTCGAATAGGCTTAATGTGTTGCCCTTGAATCTCTTGTTTGACGTTTTGTTGTATTAGATATTCCTGCAACCGCTTAATTCTGCGGGCGAATGTTGTTCTGTGAATACCTTCTCCCTCCACCGGCCATATCACTCCGTGCGCATGCCAGCCGGTAAGTCCCTGTTTATTCCACTTCCACTCCTTTTCGTGTTTTGCAACGGCCCAACAGATTTTTAACCCGAACGATTCTCTCATCATTTTTTCCAATTTTCGGAGGATCATTCCGGCTTTCCTTGGCGTGGCTTGTTCACAAAATGAGAGTCGAATAGCTCGGGTTAGCTTTGCTTCCCAAAGGGGCCAAAGCTGTTGGAGTTCCTCGGTTAACAGCAGGGTGCGTTTAGTGAAACGCCACGGGTTTTGGGTGCAAACTACTGAAGCGAGTTTCGCATAAAGAAGGATTTGTATTTCTGTGACGGCATTCACAGGTTCGTGGAGTCTCCTCATCGAATAGATGCCCCGAAGACATTCTATCAATGACACCAACTCACCTCGGTCTCTCGGAAGACATCGCCAAATATGTTCCTCCAAAAATGCTGGTGCCTCTGAGGGATCCTTCAGGAATTTGAGCATCTGATCAAATTTAGCTCTGAACTCCAGCACGAGTTGGCGAACCTCGCGAAGTGACGCCCCCGTCGGTATTTTTAACTGAGGACCAAAATCTTCAGCTTCGTCTCTGATTGGTGCCATTGGTGATTCAGGAGTTGATGTAGATTTTGTCGAAAAAGGAAACACGAGCCATATTACTTGGCGTGTATTGTAATGTATTTATTATCATTATATTATGATGTTCGTGTCTTATGCAGTAGGTATGCCTTCTTGGTGCATATGCCGTCTCTGTTTCTTTCTAGAATCGGAGTGCTACGTCGTCATGGAGAGACCGTTGGTCTTCAGTCGGAGTTGGCTTTGTAAAACGTGTCCGTAAACCGTCATTACGAGTTTCCCTCCATCTTTGTGGCCGAGTAGTTGGGCTACTTCGCCAGCCGTAAGCCCTTTTGAGAGAGCGATTGAGGCAAAATAGTGGCGGAGGGCATGTAAGTGAGTGAGGGTGTTCTGCCCCATCCCTTGAGCATATTTTTTAAGAATTCGTGCGGCTTTCTTGAGGGCTCGTTCTCCAAATCCCCATACGAAGCCAGACGACGGGCGACCGGCTTTCATGTGCCTTTCCTCTAGGAGAGATTGAGCTTCCGGGATCATCGGGAATGTAACCGACTCCTGCCCTTTCATCTGAGCCGTGAATTGTGAATTTGAAAAATCGACCTTTTCCCACCTCACTGAATTGGCTCCAGTTTTTCTAAGTCCAGTGCAGGCCAGAAACCGAAGAAAGCTTCCGAGTTCTTTATTCTCCACTTCCGCCATTTTTAGAATTTCGGAAATAATCTGTGGCTGAGGTACTTGTATCTTTCGGGATGCGACCCGCTTTAGAGGGATCTTTTTAACTGCGGTGAGGAATGTGTCATCCAGCCACCCCTTACTATTACAGAACGTAACAAAAGAATTCAGAAACCAGCGCAGTTGGTTGGGAGCAGAAGCCGAACCCTGATTCGCAAACTGGGTCCAAATAGAGATTGGCTCAAATGTGTCCCAGTTGGTGCAGAAATTAAGAAGAGTTCTCTGCCGCAGGACGAAGTTCCTTTTTGTATCGGGCGATTTGAACGCCGTATTTTCTACATGCCGTCGGAGAGCGGTTAAAAAGTCAGGTCTCTGAACTGTGGCGGTAACCGGGGGCAACGCAGGTGCAACAGCCTGAACTAGAGGGGTTCCTGTTATAGAAACTGGCTGCGTCTGCTGAGGGACAGGCGTTTCTAGAACTGAGGGAGCTGATTTAGAAGGGGGGCGGAAAAGTTCTTTTAACAAACGCCGGGCTTCTTTGAGTTCTTTTGTTTTTAAACTCTGGCGTTCGGTCCGTCCGTTTACTGTCCAGAGTGCGTAGAAGAACTTATTTTTGTGTTGGTAGAGGTTTTTTTCGATGGCTTGCATCCTAAGGTTCTCCGTGTTTTCCGAGAACCGACAAGGGGACCTTTACCAAAGTTTACTTAAAATCGTACCAAAACGGTCATAGAACTGTCTGGTTGGTAAAGATACGAGAGAGAAATCTCTGTAAGTCCCTCGTAGAGAGGGAGCCGGCAGTCGGGCTTGAACCGACGACCTGCTGATTACAAATCAGCTGCTCTACCACTGAGCTATACCGGCTTTTCCGCGTAGCGGTCTTCCAACATCTCAGGATTCTTCCAAATGGCAAGCTTCTATTCAGTGTTCCATTAGTGAATGTTTTATCAAACCCTCCGTTCCCGATCCAATCATCCCATATCTATCCTGTTATAGCTTCTATGTCCGATCCCGTTTCTAACGTGCAAATTCCTCGGCCACTGCCGGTCACAGCTTTTGATCTCTCCCAACGGTCCTTTCTCCGCTTCTCAGGCAAAGATCGCCTCCGATACCTGAACGGCCAGCTCACTCAGGATTTACGCCGACTCACCCCAGAGAAACCTCTTCCAGCGTGTGTCACAAACGCTAAAGGTCGTTTACAGGCTGTTGTTTGGGTCACTGAATTCCCCGACTTTATCCTTCTGGATTCCGATCCCGGGCAGCACGAAACACTCGCGCCACGTTTGGATCGATACATCGTGGCTGATGATGTCGTTTTGGAGGATCTTTCCGGACACCTCGGTCTCTTGCATTTCACGGGAGCTGATCCCAGTGGACGCCCAGAGTTCCAAGGACTGAAAATAACGCAGGTGTCACGCTTGGGGCAGATCGGATGGGATGTTTGGTTGCCAACGACGCAGCTTGAGGACGTGAAAAGGATTTTGGCGGATGAGTTTTCGTCGGAGGCCAGATGGGAGCAGTTACGCGTGGCGCAGGGAATTCCGAAGTGGGGGGGCGAGTTAGGCGAAGATACACTCCCTCCGGAAGCCGGGTTGGAACTCACTCATATCGATTACCACAAAGGCTGTTACATCGGTCAGGAGGTGATTTCTCGATTAAAGAGTGTCGGGCATGTGAACCGGAGTTTGGTGCGTCTGAAAATGGTTTCCGGAGAACGGTTGCCGGATATCGGAGGGGGCCTGTTTCTGGGGAACGCTCCAGGAGCTGAGCCCGTAGGAAAAATTACGAGTGTCGTGTACGATATTTCCGGAGAGGGGGTTGTGCTGGCCTATGTGAAGAGGGGAGTCGATTCGATGGAATTTCAGTCAGCGAACGGCATCGCTTTGGTGAGATTCTAAGATCGGGGAAGGTTTTACTCGCAAGTGTTCTGTCAGTTAGAGTTTTGAATACGTCGGCTTCCTAACACTTATATTTTCCATGAACTTTCGATCCTTTGGTGTGCCTCTTCTTTTCGTTTTGGCGTCTTCATCGACGTGGGGGGCGGAGGTTGTTTTGTTGCAGTTTGAACGCAATAAGGAGCTTTTGGATCCGGTTGCGATTGAGCTTTTTGATGGCGACGCTCCTCGGCACGTCGCCAATATTTCGAAACTGGTGAACAAAGGGTTTTATAATGGTACGGCTATTCATCGCGTATTGCCCGGTGCGCTGATTCAGTTGGGGGATCCTCTGACTCGGAAAAACGAAAAGACCGATCTGGGTACGGGAGGGCCTGGGTACACGTTGGCACCGGAAATTCGCCGTAAACATGAACGTGGCGCCGTGGGAATGGGGCGATTACCGGATGCGATTAATCCAGGGCGGCTTTCGAACGGGAGCCAGTTTTATTTCGTGTTGAGGCCGCTCGCTGAGTTGGATGGGACGCAAACCGTTTTCGGGAAGGTCATCGAAGGTATGGCAGTTTTAGAGGCCATTGGAACGAGTGCCACTGATACGAATGATGCTCCTGCGCAGCGGGTTGTAATCAAGCGATCCAAAGTGGTCGGTAGCGAGGCGCTTGGGGCCGCGTTGGGGGACTGGAAACCAAAGGGGCAAGCCAAAGGATCCTCGTTCTGGCAACGGGTGGGGCGCTGGTTGCACCTTTCCTCCTGAGCGGTATCAAAGATGCTCTAATTGGATGCGGTTCATAGGGGTAGGATTAGCACAATAGATCGGAAAAAATATGCGTTTATGGGGTTATGTTACTGCCTTGCTGGCGATTGCTAGTGTGGCTTCTGGCGGGCGATTGCAGGGGTCCCCTCATTTTGAGGCAGTCCGGGTTCCCGGACGTGCGTTGGCGGACAATCCCTTGGGGGATCCGGTGGAGCGTCGAGTTGCCGTATTCACTCCGGAGTTGCCTCGGTTTAGTTCCAAGTTGCTAACCTGCTATTATTTGCCGGGGTATGGTGGGTCTTCCGAGGATTTTTTGGGACCTAACGGGGGGCATTTTGCCACGGTTTTCCAACAATTGGCTGATCAGGGGATTGCGCTTCGAATGGTCGTTGTGGATTGTCGAAATCGCTGGGGCGGGAGTCAGTATCTCAATTCGCCAGCGCAGGGAAATTACGCGGATTATATTTTGGAGGATGTGATTCCTGCCTTGGAAAAACGGTATGGGACGCCGGTTACACCTCGGGATCGAATTATAGCAGGTCATTCCAGCGGGGGCTTCGGCGCGTTGCGTGTGGCTATGATGGCGCCGGAGAAATTTGGAGCGATCGTGGCGTTATCACCGGATTCTGACTTTGAAGTAACTCATCGTCCTCTAGCTCAGGCGGATGTGGTTTCCAGTGTGACTCCGATGCAGCTGCGTTCGTATATCGCCCCAAGGGAGAAGATGGCGCGTCCCGGCAATGGGTTAGTATCGATTATGCTCGGATTATCGGCGGCGTATGCGCCGAAGGGGCCGAATGAGCCGGGACAATTTCATTGGCTATACGATGAGAAGGGACATTGGCAGGAAGATGTTTGGCAGAACTGGCTTGAAGAAGATCCGGTGGTGATTGCTCGTCGAAATCCGTTGGTGTTCATGCCCTATCATCGGATTTATCTAGATGGAGCTGAGCATGATGAGTTCGGTGCACAGAAGGGGGCGCGTGTTATGGAGTCGTTAATCAAAGACAACAGTAAAGTGGTGTTTTATGAGTCAAAGGACGGACACGCGGACTATATTGAGGATCGTTTGGCTCGTGGGTTGGAGTGGGTCTTTGGGCGTACGCCGAGGAAGGTTGCAGGGCGTTAGGGGCCCTGCCGGGGTACAGAAAGGAGCGACTCATGAATCAGTGTGTTAAAAGAGCGGCGGTATTTGTGGGAGTGGCGAGTGGGGTGTCGGTGTGTGTGGCGGCGGAAGATTTATCCGTGCTCTGGAATGCTGTGGTCTCCTTGGACTCGGGCCCGGGCCAAATCCCTAAAACAGCTGATGAGGCGAAGGTTTTGTATGGGAAACACGTGGCCCAACAGGAGGCGGCTCTGCGGCGTTTTCTGGAGGTTTGTGGGCAGGATTCTCGTTTGTTTGAAGCGAAAATGCGGCTGGCTCGAGTATTGACGATTCGGGCGGAGATCGAAGGAAAAGCCGAGTTGCAGGCGGAGTCTGAGACGTTACTGGATGTCCTGGATACGGCGGGGAGTCGGGATCAAAAAGCGGAGGTTGCATTTACTCGGATCAGCCAGTGGATGCGTAGAAATCGTTTTCCTAGTGCGACGCAACGGCAGGAGTTATTAGCGGCGACTCGCGAGTTTAGAGGGAACTATCCTTCCGATCGCAGGCTGGCGAGATTGCTGGTCGAAGTGGCAACCCGGTTTGATCGGGAGCCTGAGGTGAAACGCGATCTGTTAGAGGGCGCGATTCGGGCGAATCCGGATGCTGATTTGAAGAAGCGGATCTCGGATGATCAGGCGCGTTTGGATCTTTTGGGAAAGGTTTTGCCGTTGCGGTTTACGGATCTGAACGGGCGACAATTTCGGTTGGAAGATTATCGGGGCAAACCTGCCGTGGTGATTTACTTTTCAGCAAGCTCATCTCCTTCGCTGGAGGCTTGGAGAACGTTGAACGAGTCCCTGCAGAAGTATCCGAACATTCAGCGGATTGGAGTCAGCCTCGATGAAGATCGTGTAGCGATGGAACGGGTCCGCAAAGTTTATGGTGAAAACTGGGTGATTGCGTGGGAGGGGCGCGGATGGTTGGGGTCGTTGGCCCGCAGATGGGGAGTGAACGTATTGCCAACCGTGTGGTTGTTGGACTCTAAGGGAGTGCTTGTGTCGCTGGATGGGATGGAAGAAGTCGCGACGCAGTTAGAGGCCCTGAAATAGAAAGGACGCGGTCAGCTTTCCGGTGGGGGTTCGTTTTGTAGCGCTCTCGTAAGCGGAAAAACGGCACCGTAGGCCAACATGGCGTGGAGAAGCACGAGCAGATCGAAGCTATAAAAGTGGCCGGGGAGGCGTGTAAGGCTTTCGGGGGGGATGAGGTCCTTGAGAAATCCAGCGCCTACAGCGGCAATAGCACCGCCGAGACCGACAATACTGCTGTGGAGGGCCATGGCCATGGTTCGGCCTTCGGGGCGGGTGTAAACTTGAATGAGTCGGTATTGGCAGAGGAGAGTGCCTGTGTAAATCGGGCCTTGGAATAACGCTGCGAGCGATATCCATAGGACCGCTGAAGGGCAGGTGAACGGTCCGAGTTGAACGGAGCCTGGTTGAATGAAACACCAAGGGGCC
Organism: Verrucomicrobiota bacterium; assembly: GCA_037133875.1. Taxonomy (GTDB): domain Bacteria; phylum Verrucomicrobiota; class Verrucomicrobiia; order Chthoniobacterales; family Chthoniobacteraceae; genus Chth-196. The sequence continues at coordinate 15,731 of JBAXNG010000016.1, forward strand.
ATGGAGATTGGGCCAAGGAACACAAGGCGGATGAGGACGTTCTGAGCGCCCGCTTTATCGATCCAACGACCTAACCAGGGAGTGAATAAAACCGCTCCGAGGCAGGCGGTGATGAAGATAAGGGAGGCTTGGCTGTAGGATGCACCGAAGGTTTCCCGAAGGTGAACCATACTGAAAAAACCGGGCACACCGATGGTGTATCCTAGGAACGCCTGGGCTCCGATCCAGGCTGCGAGCGCAGTGGTTAAGATTGTAAAACCTCTGTTTTCAAAAGGTTTGGCGAAGCGTGTTTTCCAGGGGATAGAGACTGCCGGGCGTTTGTGTGCGGGTTCTGTTACGAAACAGTGCAGTACGATGTCGAGAACCCCTGTGAGCGAGCATAGGAGAAAGACCCACTGGAAGCCCCGGAAGGGGGTATCGGTGTTGCCGAAGGAGTCGAGAATCCAGCCGTAAAGCGCTGTGGCAATGATCATACTGATGGACAGAATGACTTGGCGGATGGACCAGAAACGGCCGGCTGATTCGGGTGGGACGATGTCAGCCATCCAGCTGAGCCAAGAGGCGGTGCCGAGGTTTGCCAGAATATTACTCAAGCCTAGTGCGAAGATGAGTACGACGGGCCACAATTCGCGATTGTGGGGAAATAGCAAAGGAAGGGCAGCCGGGGTTGCCCAGAGAATCCGGTGGAGGATCGAGGTGACGGCCCAAAGAGGTTTTCTTTGAGGCATGGATTCCGCGATGAACGCGGCTGGAATTTGAGCGAGAGTGGCTATTTGCCAGACGGCAGAAAGGATTCCAAGTTGAGTTGCGCTGGCGGCCACGGACTGCATGAGCAGAGGAAGCGGGGCGCCCAGCGGAACGACGAGCCAAAACATACCGATGGCTCCGGCGGCGATGTTGATGCGGAGCGAGCGGTTCATTCGGATACGCTAATGGATGAAAGGAGCGCTGCAGAATCAAAATGGATGAGCAGGTTTGGGAATGGTTGCACGTTAAGTGAGGGCGTGCGCCGGGGATTGTTGCTCGGTATGAGGGTTTTGTTGGATCGTAATATGCTGGTGGGGAATCGGATGGCGTAATGTGGTAAAACGCATGATTTTGGCGCTATGACTTGGCTGTTTGGTGGGTAGACGTGTTGTCTTAACTTCCCAATTCCAATGCCGCGCTTCCCCCTTCTGCGTCTGGCTCTTGTCGCCGTACTCAGCTTTTCCGTGCCGCTTTATGCTGCGCCTCGGTTGCCGAATGTGGTTGTGGTGATGGCGGATGGGTTGGGTTTTTCGGATCTTGGCTGTTATGGGGGTGAGGCGTCGACGCCGTGTTTGGACTGGTTGGCGGGGCGCGGGGTAAAGTTTTCTCAGGCGTATCATTCTGGTGAAGAAGCGGAATCGCAGATGGCCCTTTTGACGGGGTATTTTGCGGGGCATTTGAGGCGGGATGCCTCCTTGGAGAGCGGAGGAGTAAGGGCCGGGTTGGCGCTACCGACCTGGGCGAAGATGTTGCCGGACCAACTCAAAGCAATGGGTTACCGGAGTTATTTTGCGGGAGCATGGTTAGTGGGAGGGCTGCCCAAGGATGCGGGATTTGATAGGGCTTATACGGTGGAGGCGGGGCACCAGTTTGGGCCGTTCCGGCAAGCATTGGATGGGGAGGTACTCGAGCCGAGTCAGGCTTCGGAGTACGCGAGTTCGGTTGTCACTGGAAATGCGGTGCAATTTTTACGGGAACACGCTGAGAAGAATAGCGGGGCGCCTTTTTTTGCATGCGTCGCGTTGTCTTTACCGGATGCTCCGTTGCAGGCTGCCGAAGAGGATATTGCGCGATATAAGGGTCGGTTTCATGGGGGTGCTGACGAGCTTCGCAAAGAGCGATTACAGAGGCTGAAGGGATTGGGGATGGTTGCGAATGCGGAACTGTCCGAGCCGACTTTGCCTGCGAGAAACTGGCTTGAGTTATCTCGTACAGAGCAGGATGCGTTTGAAACCCGCATGGAAGTTCATGCGGCCATGGTCGAGCGGCTTGATACTGAAGTGGGGCGACTGTTGGAGCAAATTCAGGCAGCGAAGGTTTGGGACAATACGCTATTTGTTTTTGTCAGCGGCCAAAGTGCGAGTGCGGAGAGGCAGGTGCGTCGGGCCAACGATCCTAAAGAGCGCGTGGGAGGCGGCTTGTCGTATTTGTGCCTGGAAGCCCAGGGGGCGAGTCTAGCGAATACGCCTTGGAGATATGGGCACAAATTTTTGCACGAAGGGGGGATCGCTTCTCCTCTTATTGTGCATTGGCCGGGCGGGTTGAAGGCCCGGGGAGAGGTACGAGATCAAGTGGTGCATTTAGCGGATATCACCCCAACTGTGCTGAAGATTGCCGGGGGAGTTTGGCCAAAGAAAATTGGGAATGTGGAGGTTCCGTTGGCTGACGGGGTCGATCTGAGTGCGGTATTGAAGGAAAACAAACCGATGGCTTCGCGAGGCCTTTGGTGGGGAGGGGAGGGGCATAGAGCGTTTCGTTTGGGGGACTGGAAGTGGGTTGCCTTGAAGGGGCGGCCTGCCGAATTGTATTATCTTTTGGCGGATCGTTCTGAATTACTGGATCTTGCAGAGGCAAACCACGAAAGGCTCCAGGAGATGGAGGTGCAGTGGAAGCGGATGGACGCGCGATTCGAACAGGATCGGGCACGTGCTGTTCCGGTGCCTAGTTTGAGTGGTGCCCGCTAAAAATAACTGATGTTTTTCGTGGAGTGTAAGATATTTGTGGGTAGGTAAATGTGGGTATTTATGAATTTTTTCGAATCATTTTTGCTAAAAAGGGATTGCAATGAATAACTAGATGTGAGACTTTGAAATCGTTCTGGGGGGAACAGCAGCCCTCCGAGTGCCAGACGGCCTCGGGGGGCTGCAATTTTTTTGTCCTGATTTTCACTTGGATCCGAGGAAATCAGAAGCGCCTCTTCAAATGTTTCCTGAATAGAAGCCGGGTTTTGTGGATGGAATCCGCTGCTTTTTCCTGTATCCCAGCCTGCTTCACTGAACCCAACCGTCTTTGCCCGAATGCTGCTCTGGCACGAAAAGTTACCGAATACCTGGCTCCCTAAAGTAAGGGCGCGTCTTTACGACGTATTGGTGGATCACGCTCATCTGGAGCGCAAAGCGGCGACGTCTGCTTTGAATTTGGAAAAATATCAGGAGCTGTACCCCCATGTCAGTGAACTGAACGCCATCGCGATCGAGGAGTTGCAGCATTTCGAACTCGTTTTGAACTTACTGAAGGAACGGGGCGTTCCATTTGGCCAACCCATCCGAAGCCCTTGGATTAGCGGGATGATGGCGAAAGTGCGAAAGGGACGTAAGGAGCAGGTGATTGATCACTTACTCGTCCTTTCACTCGTAGAGGGACGCAGCTGCGAGAAGTTCCAGATCTTGGCCGAGGGAGTGCGTGATTTGGATCCCGGCTTGGCCGACTTCTACGCTGGGCTAGTGGAAAGCGAGGGCAACCATTACGCCACTTATCTGCTCCTGGCTAAGGGGATCGATGAAGCTGAAACCCAGCGGCGATTGGCGTATTTTCTCAAACTCGACGCCGAATTGATCCTGCAGGAACACGACCTGCCTCTGTTGCACTAGACGGTATTGACCATAACGTCGCCGCCCGTGGAGCGGAGCATGGCTATTGGGCGCTCGATTCGGCCGTTTTCTTGCGCCAACGCGGCTTCTGGATTCCTCCGTCCGTCACGAATTCGAATGTTTTGTCGGGATGGTCTCGGGAGTGAAATTGGCTGCTGAGGGTCAGTGAGCCATCGGCGAGCGCCAGAGACCCTTTGGATTGGAGTGAGATCGCCGGGGTGTGGATGCGGAGATCCGAGGTGGAAAGCACACCGTTGTGTATCTCGAAGGAAGCTGAGCCCTGTTGTTTTGTGCTCTTTTCAATTTCGGGAGCAACACTCGAAATGAGGCGTTTCAGCGGCTCTGTCTGTGGCAGGCTGAGCAAATTTGCGTCAATGATGTTGAAGTTAGCCTGTCCGTTGGCCTGCGCGACGGTGCTGTTGGCGCTGTCCCACTGAAGATCGCCACTCAGGGTGCCGCCGGATCCCGATTTTGGCGCCCAAAGCCGAGCGATTTCACCAAATTGAAGTCCGGAGAATTCCAGTGCCATTTTATGGCTCGGTGTGTTCGGGTTGATACTTATCGCTCCGGAGAGGGCTGTTGTGCCGCCAAGCGTTTTTGCGTCGTTCGCTTTCAACTCGAGGAGTCCTTCGGACAATTGGATTGAGGCGGCCATTCGCTCGATCGGGAAGCCGTAGATGCTGCCTCTTTGGAGGTTAAGCGAAGCGGTGCCAGAGGCATTGATGGGTTCGGGTGCGGAACGATCGATTGCGATATCGATGGGCGTGGGTTCGCCGCTGCGAATCGCTGACAAGGAAGACGCCGGATAGGGCAGGTCTGAGGGGAGGACGTTGTTTACGACGTCGATGGGGAGCGTACTCGAGACCTTAACGTGTAACTCCTCGGGCGTGTTTAAAAAATTGGCGCTGAGAGAACCGGCGCGGTGTTTGATGTCGAGTTCCCGAATAGACCATTTGCCGGGTTGATACGAGCCGTAGGCGCTTGCTTTCTCGAAGGCTTCACCGTTGTAGGAAAAGTTTTGCGCGGAAACAAAACCAGCGATCCGAAAGGGAGTAGAGGCGTCGCCATGAAACTGTAGTTGAATCGAAGGTGGGGTGTTCCAGGTCAGCTTTTGAGCCGCATTAGCAAAGCCAAACGCTGCGGCGCATTTCGTTGGATCCAGCGAAGACTCGCATTGAAAATCCATCGTTTCATGGAGCGGATCCCATCGGCCTGAGGCACGGAGTGTCCCGCGAGTGTCATCGATGGTGAGATCCCGAAGTTCCAGGGCATTTTCTCTCCAAGTTGCGCTGCATTCGAGGGAGGTAAGGGGAACGTTGTGGATTTCAAAATCCTCTGCGGAGATTTGTACGGTGGCGCGTATGGACTCCGGTTTTAGCATGTCCCCCCTGAATTGAATTCGTACGAGGGGGGATTCTTCTTTGAGTCGGAGCGTCTGCAGCGCTTCGATGATCGCTTGCGCGGCCTGGAGCACTTTGGATTGGCCGGGCGCGTCTTTGTCGGGAAGCGCATTTGGATTGGCGACCCAGCCCTGAGCCCGGATCCGGCAGCCCAAAACTTTTGCCGAGGCTTGTGTGAGCTGGACTTGTTTATTGGGGAAAAAGAGGCGCGCCGAAAGGTTTTGGACTTCGAGGCGTTTGGTGGTGGGGTTCTCCGGGGACAGGGGGAGAGAGAGGCGTGTGTCGCGTAGTTCCAGCGCTGTTAGAAAGGGGCGTCCCCTTGCGAAACGCGAAAGGTCGACGTTGAGAACCGCTTGATCGATTTGTGCGATAGTGCGTCGTCGGTCGGTGGTGTCGAAAAGGGTGACGTCGCGCGCGACCAATCCGCGGAACGGATCGAGTGTAAGTTTGCGAAAGGTGATTTCGATGCCGTGCCGTCTGAATTCTTCAAAAACACTTTCTCGCCAGCGTCTGGTGAACCCGCGTTTGTATCCGTACCACCCCAATCCAATGAGTGTGGCGAGAAACAAAATCAGGAGCAGTTGACCCGTTCGCCTGATGAGTTTGGGGAGCGGCGTATTCACTCGTTGGAGATCAAAATCGGCGGCGCACTGCGGGGGAATTTATCCCAAGTAATGGAAAAGTTCTTCGATGGTTTGTTCGACTTTGGCGAAGGACACGAGGTGCTTGCCCAACTCCATCGCACGGTCCACGGCGTTTTCCCGGTCGTGGCCGTGATCGAGCAGGCGGGAGGCTGCTTGAAAGAGATCGGGGGTCTGATTGCCGTGGCCGCAATATTCAGGAAACAAGACGCGTTCGAGTGCGCCGTTGCCGCCGACGATCGGGATGCGAGCCAGTAAGGCATCGGCGGTGACTCGTCCGATTCCGCTGCTCGAATCCAGTTGGAACACCAGTTTGTGTTTGGCGACAATTCGGAGGTACTCAGGGTAAGGCAGACGGCGCTCGACGATTTGTAATAATCCCGTTGGATACTTCAACTGGCGAAGCCATTGGCGTCCGCGCCATCCATTGAGGTTGAAGACGGTGACGGGTTCGTACATTTGGGATGCGACTTCCTTGAGCCCCATCAATGCAAGCAGATGGTTTTTAGATGGGGTGTGCCAATCCCAGGACCCCAGAAAAATACCGGATCGTGTTTCTGGCCGGGACGCGAAATTCCACTCGGCTTCATCCATTGGAATGGGCGGAAGAATCCCTTCCACGTAAAGCAGGCCGCAGGAGCGAAAAACGGGTTCGAGATCGCGGGCCGGGCAAATGGCGGCGTGAGCGCGGGTGCAAATTTCCTGGAACAACTCCAGCGCGCCAGGGCTCTTGAGCTGTTCGAGGAGTTTTGGAGTGCTACTGTTGTGAAAGGCGATCACCACGATCTTTCCGGCGCGCCGGAGGTCAATGACGGCTTGGCGTCCGCGTTTCATGTTGTCATCGAGTAACAGAAGGACGCGTTTTTCGGAGGCGGGAATACTGGCGGCTTTGCGTACAAAAGCGCCGCCGGTGCAGGCGGCGAAACCGTGAAAACCAAGGGGAGGGGGGAGTTTTGAGGAAGGGGTCCCTGCAAAATTCTCGAACTGTTGGTCGGGGCAATCGCTGCCAGGATGAAGGACGAACAGTTTCATAAGTAAACAGAGTGGAATGTTAGCCCCCGATTATAATGTGGGTTACCGCAGATCTGAAAGAATTCATGCTCATGAAGCGGGGAAGCCGTGTGTAATTAGGGTTGAAAACGCTATCCGGTGGCTAGAGTCGATTTTGTGATGTTTGGGTTTTTGTTAAACGCTGGGCTCCTAAGACTGGCACGTGCTCTGGTGTTCCTGTTCGGGTCTGGCTTCCTTGTGGGGCAGGGGGCATTGGCTCATGTCGCTGATACCAGTTTGCTCCGGATCCACGTGTTAGCTGACGTGCTGGTTGTGGATTGGAATGCGGATCTGTTGACGTTGCGCCGTCTTGCGGATTTGGACTTGGACGGGGACGGTAAAGTGCAACGTCGTGAATTGGCGCAGGCGGGAGCGCGTTTGGATGAGGTTGTGCGGGAGTTATTCCGCCTCAAAGTGAACGGTGAGGCTGTGGATCTCGGGAAGGCAACGCCGCCGGAATGGCAGGGTGCCGAAGAAGAGGCCGACGTTGCCCGGCTACAGGAGGTGCACGTCAATTTGCACTTTGAGCGGGCGTGGAAAGAGGGACGGAAGCCGTTTGGGATTTCGGCGGATGTGTTTCAGAAATTGGGGGACAAACACAGAGTGATTGCTGCGGTGATTCAGGGAGGGGATTCGCAGCAGACGGTGCTGACTTCGGAGTTTACGGGGCTTCTCTACGATCCGGAGGCCGTGTCGCAGAATAGGCCTCAGGTTTCCGGGTTTGAGATGGTGAAGCTCGGGGTGGAGCACATCCTGACGGGGACCGACCACTTGCTGTTTTTGGTGACGCTCCTGGTGGTAGTTGGAACGTGGCGCCAGTTATTGGGGATCGTGACGGCGTTTACGGTGGCCCACAGTGTGACGCTGGCGCTTGCGGTTTTTGAGGTGGTGCGATTGCCGGAGAAGTTGGTGGAAAGCACCATAGCGCTGAGTATTGCGTGGGTGGCGATGGAGAATCTGGTGCGAGGCGCGGGAACGAAGCGTTGGCTGTTAACGTTTGGGTTCGGGTTGATCCACGGGTTTGGTTTCGCAGGAGCGTTGCGGGAATTGGAATTGCCCAAACAAGGGCTGCTTAAGAGTTTGCTGCTGTTTAATGTGGGGGTGGAAAGCGGTCAGTTGCTGGTGGTGTTGCCGTTGCTGCCGCTGATTTTGTGGGTGCGGCGTTTTGAATGGAGTGTGGTTTTTCAGCGGATGGTGTCTGGGGTTGCGCTGGTGGCGGCGCTTTGGTGGTTGGTTGAGCGTTTGCTGGCGTAGAGCTGGGGGAGCGATATGGAATGGTGCGGTGCGGATTTTGGGAGTATTGGATGGGCATGTTTCCGTTGAACAAAAGACACGTGAGGGGGGCGTTGATTGGCTTGTTCGTGATCGGAGCCGCGTTCGATTTGCGGGCAGGTGAGGCTAAACTGAGTGGTCTTCAATTTGGCATTGGCCTGCCGATGGATAGCCCAGCTGCACGCGTTTCTGTTTCGGAGGTGGTCCAGGGCGCTCAGAAGCGTGGGTTTCTGCGAATTTCTGTGCTTCCGTTGGTGGTTGCAAATGGAGTCCAGATCCGATTTTCGCGACCAGATGTCGCAGCCCTGCGAGATATCCGCGCAACCTTGCGCTCTTTAGTAAAGCTGGACGCTCAGGAGTTGCGTCGCGTCGAGTTTTTCGTTGGAGCAGAGGCTCACCCGCGATTGTTGGCGGAGGCAGTTGTGCCGGGTGTGGATAGTTGGGAGTTTAGGAGGGTGAATTTTTTTGGGCGCGTCAGGTCGGAAGAGCTTTCTGAGTGCAAGTTGATGTTAACGGGGGCGCAGGCAGGGGTGTTTTTATTGAAGAGTGCGGCGGGGGATAGGCAGGTGTTGCTTTTGGATTTGTTGGCGCCCAAAGGAGCTGATTGATTGTTTTTTTGACGAGGGGGCGCGATTGCTGCTGTATTGGTGCGCCGCATTGGCGTCGCTCTGCCTTTGGTCGCTGAATTGATAGGGGTGATGTTTGTTAAGTAATTGGATTTTAATGACTTGTATGAATATTGTGTTTTTTCGAAGATGGATCGGTTTGTGTTTGATCCTCGCCTGTGTGTTGGGATGTGTTCAGGCACGTGCATCCATCGGAACACAAAATATCAGCGCGGACGTTAAATTAACTCCTGGGACCAGAGTGAGTGTTCAATACAATTTCCAGAGTCACTCGGCTGATCTGACTAACGTTAGCGGCGCTCTTGCCATTGATGGAGCAACATTAGTGGTTTCAGCAGAGTCGGGTGCGGTCGACACTGTCGGGCCAGGGGTTCAGACGTTTACGATCGCAAATGCGACGTCAGTCACAGGAACGTTCGGACAGGTTCTTTCGGAGGACCCAACCGTGAGTGTTCGGGTGATCTATAATGCAACCAGCGTACAGATCGAATTGACGCGGGTGCCTGTAATAACCCAACAGCCGGAGGGCGGTGTTGTTGCCTCTGGGGCGAATAAGACGCTCAGCGTATCAGTCGATGCGGTTTCGGGTGTGAATTATAGTTATCAGTGGTTGCGTAATGGTGCGGCTATTGCGGATGAGAAAGGAACAACTCTGAGTCTTTCCAATCTACAGAGCTCGGGTGTTTATGGGGTTACGGTTACCGCAAATGGTGCGGTGGCGAAAAGTGAGGCGGCGCCTATAGTGGTGGAGACTTCCAACTTCGCGGAGGTTCACGCTGCGTTGATGAATCGGAATTACGATCTGGCGAGCACAAAGCTGGCTGCAATTTTGGCGGTTGCGCCGAACCATCCGCAGGCCAACCTATACAAAGGGATTACGGATATCGTGCGTTTGACTACGGATCCCGCGAGCAAAACGATGCTCACGAAATTGGGGTTCGCCGGGAACTCGGATCTCCGCAGTTTTACTCTGTCGCACATGGGGTTTAATGCGTCTTCTCTGACATCCGAAGCGCGGACTTGGTTGTCGGGAACACTTTATCCAAGGCTGAAGGCAGCGGATGATTTATTGGCGAAAATCACCGATACAACGGTGATAGGGGTGATCAAGGATTCGGATCTTGGTGCAGCAACATCGGTAGATTTTAAGACGTTTGACTATGGCGATGTGCAGGTCTTAAGGGCCGGGTTGAATGCATTTATGGCGTTTTTGAAGTGGATCGAAATGCAAAACACGGATGTCAATTTGCTCAGCTTCCGAAACGATGCTGCAGCTGGCTTGCTTTCTTTGGAGTCGATTCTTGCAAAGAATCCGTCGCTGTTCGCTGCATCTTCGACGGCTCCAGCCGCACAGTTGGAATTCACCGCACGACTCAAGAGCGCAATAGACTACTATTTGAAATTTTCGGACTTCGCGAATCCGCTTCCTGCAGCAACAGGTGCCAAGCGGGTGGAGTCTTTTCCCGCTGTTGCGTTATTGGAGTCTGCTGAGGATTACACAAAAGAGCGTCGTTTTCGTTCTGACTGTGTGCTCCTCCAGAAGTCGATTGCCGCTGTGGATGCGAGTTCCGGAGTTCAGGAATTTGTGCGCATTTCCTCGGGACCAGAGAGGCATTGGATCACGGCATCTCCGTATGTTTTTGTAAAACACCCTGCAGGGATTCGGAATGAGCTGCCGGCGTTTAAAGCGAATGCCTACAAGATCGGATCCTTAAAATACGATAGCGCTGTGGCATTTTATCCTGCCCTCACAATGCAGCGGTTAGGCGAAATTGAGCAGAAGCTCATCGAGGCGGAGCCCAAAATTACCGAGAAATTGGGGACGGGAGGCGAAAAGGTGCCGCCTGTGGTTGCGATTTCGAAAGTGGCGCAGGTTTCTCCTGGTTGGTTGTCAGTCACGGGCACTGCGTCGGATGCGTCAGGGGTGACTCGAGTGAGCGTCCGCAGGACTACAGGGACAGATGTTTCATCTGCGCTCGCAGTGCTGACGGAGCGTCTGCCTGTGGGGGCGGATGGTAAACGGATGTACGACTGGACTGCACAAGTTGCGGCTCCGGTTGGCACGGCAACGATTGATGTGCGGGTGATGGATACCCTCGGGAACAAAGCCAATGTGGTATCCTCATCTGCCACTGTGGCTAGTATGTCTGTGCCCGCGCCGGTGGTGGCCCCAGTTGGTCAAGGGGTGTTTCAGGGGCAGCCTGCGGCTCTCGTTGCCACAGTGCCGACCACTGGAAAACTACAGTATCAATGGAGTAAAAACGGAACAGTTGTGTCTTCGGGGGAGGCGTATGCCGTCAACGACTGGGCTTCTGTGAGTGCTGGGATTCATCATACGGCTGCGATCAAGCGGGACGGATCTTTGTGGACTTGGGGCTGGAACAATGCGAATGCGCTTGGCCATTCGAGTTCGGGACAAATAGACGCAACACCTCAACAAGTGGGCTCGGACCTGACATGGGAAAGTGTTGCCTGTGGCGAGTCGTTTACAGTCGCTTTGAAGCGTGATGGAACAATGTGGGCGTGGGGCCAAACCCCTTGGGGGCAACAGGGGATGACCCAGGTAGAGTCTTCGAAGCGTTGGCGTCGGGTTTCAGTGGGGCGATATCACGTTTTGGCGCTCGCTCGCGATGGCGGTCTTTATGAGCGGGCCAATGGTTCTTCACGGCAAGTGGGTTTCGATGTGGATTGGGATCAGATAGCGGCCGGTAATGGACGCAGTTTTGCGCTCAAAACAGACGGAACAATGTGGGCGTGGGGTGACAATAACACCGGTACGCTCGGGCTGCCTTGGTGGTGGTCTGGGGATGTTTTTGACCCAGTGCAGATCGGTACGGACAGCGATTGGGTGACTTTGGGGGCGAGTCGGTCCACCGCGGGATACGGAAATGATTACACTGCCGCAATCAAAGCAGATGGGAGTTTGTGGGTTTGGGGCCATACACCACAGGGTGCGTACGGGTTAGGGTGGAATTATACGTTAGCGGAGCCAACTCGAGTCGGTCCCGAAAATCGTATTTGGGCGGGGGTACAGGTGGGCTCCTATGATCTTTATGCTCGGAGCCCGGACGGTAACGTGTTTGGTGTTCGGCGAGATTACGTTTACCACCGTTTTCTGTCTGCGGGGGCTTCCGTTGTTTCTGCTGGGGATGGCTTTGCGGGGGCTGTTTCCGCGGATGGTGTCCTGTGGATGTGGGGACAAAACTATCATGGACAACTTGGCAACTCGTGGTTGCCGACGGAGGTGCCTGATGCATATTACGACAGTCCCATGCAGCTCGGTGTGCATAGTGAGTGGGGGTTGCCGTCGCCTGCTACTGGCGTTCCTGTTGCAGTGAACTTTGGTTCGGTGACGAGTGATGACTTTGGAAATTACCAGCTGTCAGTTTCGAAGGGAGGTGGATCGGTTTCGTCTACGGCCACTTTGTTTGAGCAGGAAGAACAGTCCACGGAGTTGATCAACGCGACTGGAAATGTGAACCTCAATGGGGGTTCTGCGCCGCGTTACATTCTGGTGCAGGGCGGGAGTGTTGTTCTCAGTGGCGCCAAACAGGCGGGTTCTAATTCGAATACTTCCGCAAAATGGTTTAAAAACGGGGTTGCGATCACTGGCACTCCATCGATCAACTCTGCTGCGGGGGCCGGGGTTTATTGGACAGAAACAACCGCAGTGGGCGGTGGCAGTCTTCGGAGTGAGGCGACTGTTGTGGCGGTGGATTCGCCGAATGTGACTGCTGCACGTGCTGCGTTGGCAAATAAGAACTACACAGTGGCCTCGCAAAAAATCACCGCTGCCCTCAGCGCTACTCCGGCCGATCCAACCGCGCTACTCCTTCGCTCGATGCTCGATCTTTACAGTTTAACGACCGATCCAGCGGCGATGACGGCCCTCAATTCACTTGGGTTTTCCGGGAGCCTTGACCCTTGGAATTTTTCTCTCACCCAGAATCCGGATGGAGTTCCGACTGGTGCAATGTCGAGTACGACGCGGGCCTGGCTTGTCGGGACGTTTTTTCAAAAGCTTTCCGCAGTGGATGTGAATCTCGCCAAAATCACCGATCTCAAGACGATAATTCTTCTCAATTCGGCGGAGCTTCGCCCAGGTAACGCTCCTGGAGAGGCGAAGGCCGTCGACTATGGGGACATCCAAGTTCTGCGCGCATTCATCAACATGACGATGGCTTTGGTGAAGTGGGTGGAGACGCAAAATACGGACGTCGATCTTTCGATGTTGCAGCGGTACCGCGAGAGCGGAGTGTTGTCCATGCAACTCCTGCTCGCCAAGTATCCGGCGCTTTTCGCGGCTTCCGGTACTGCGACTGCTGCTCAGACGGAGTTCGTTGCGCGGTTTAAGCAGTCGCTTACCCTCTATCTAGCGTTTTCAGATTTCGTGAATCCGACAACTGGCCTTCCCAAACGTCTGGATGCATCACTGTGTGTTGCGAGTATCGAGAGCGAGGAGGATCGACGTAAAGAAACGATCGCCCGAGGGGATGTCGTTCGTACGCTGGAATCCATCAGCGCTACGGACGTGATTGCAGGGCGCAGGGATTTGGTGACGACAGATTCAAAACATGTGGTTTCTGCGTATGCTTTTGTGAAACACGCTCCCGGTTGGAGGAGCGATTTTCCTCAGTTTTCCAGGAACCGGTACACGTTATTCTCGTTCAAACCTTCGGTTCCACAGAGCCTGATCCCCGCATTTACTCTAACCCAAATGGCGAACCTCGAAGATTCGTTGCTCGCTCAGGAGTCGCGGCTTACTCAGTGGTTTGGGACACGTGATGGGAACCTTATACCTCAGGTAATCACGTTCCCTGAGTTGCCGGCTATTTCATCAAGTGCGGCTCCGATTCGGCTCTCTGGATCGTCTGATTCTGGATTGCCGGTTACTTATAGTGTGGTTTCGGGGCCTGCTACGGTTTCCGGTTCAACACTGACACTCACCAAAATGGGGGGTGTTGTGACGGTTCGGGCTTCTCAGAATGGAAACGGTGTTTACGAGATGGCACCTCCGGTGGAGCGTCATTTTTCAGTTACTGCGACGCAGTCGATTACGTTTGCTAAACCAGCAGGGGTTTTCACCTATGGGGATGCTCCTTTGGCACTGCTAGCGAGTGCAGATTCCGGGCTGACTGTTACGTTTAAGGTGCTCTCGGGTCCGGCTTCGGTTGACGGAAATACGCTGACCTTCACGGGGGCTGGAGATGTGTCCATCCAGGCGGATCAGTCCGGAAATGAAGTCTATTTGGCAGCCAAACCCGTGAAACAGACCATCACGGTGGCGAAGAAGCAGATCATGGTCTCGATCGATCCGGCGGTGAGGCTGGTTGGGTTTGCCAATCCGACATTCTCATTCCGGTATAATGGGTTGGTGGGATCGGATAGTGCCGACTCGCTTGCCAAAAAGCCGACGGCAACCACCACGGCGGCTCTTACGAGCGCTTCGGGTAGTTATCCGATCATCGCTAGCGGCGCCACAGATAAAAACTACACGTTTGCTTACACACCTGGGACGCTCACTCTGAATGGCTTCGGTGGAGCGTACGAAGCGTTGTTGTTGGACCAAGATCACGCACCAATAGGGAAGCTGGAGCTGACCGTTCCGTTAAATTCGCTGGCCTATTCGGGGAAACTGATTCTGTCGACTGAGGCTAAACCGGTGACATTGGTGGGTGTCCTTCAGGCGAATAGTGATGGGTCTGCTGCGGTGTCGACACTAACGTTGACTCGAAAGGATCTGCCTACGTTGATCCTGAATATAGGCGTCACCGGGGATTCTTTGACGGCGACGTTGGGGCGGGGTGATTTGCCGGAGTTAACGTCCGGGACAACAGGAACTCGTTTGTACACGGTGCCGGCGAAGGCGAATGCACCCTGGGCTGGGACATACACGATGGTATTTGGTGATCCGACATCGAGTGATGTGCAAAAACGGGATTACCCGCACGGAGCGAATTACGCATCCGTGGTGATTACGCCCGCGACGGGGATTCTGGCATTCACAGGCAAATTGGCGGATGGAACGAACATATCGGGTAAAATGAATCCGGATGCGAAGGGGCGTTATCGCCTACTAATCTATGAATCTCGGATATATTTTAGCGGGCAGTTGTCGTTGATGGCGCATCCGGATACGGAGCGTTTCCCGAATAGCTTTTATATACCGTCGAGTTCTGCGGAATCGTTTTTGGTGTGGGCGAATACTGGAGGCCCCAAAGACAACTCGTATCGTGCGGGGTTTGGTCCGTTGGAATATGGAGTGTCGTTGGATCCATGGCATGCACCCGTAACGGGAAGCAAAACGGTGGTGGCACGTACACTTGGGCAGCAGCTCGGGTTGGTGAGTGGAAGTACGGAATCAGCGACGATCAGCGTGGATTATTCTCCCGACAGTATTGATCTTGGAACACTGGGAGCGTCGTTACCGAGGAAAGTTTCGCTGGCGCCCGGAGCAACTGTAAGTGTCGTTGAGTCGGTGACGCCCCCGGTGAACGCCACGAAGTGGACGATCAGTGTGAAACCCGAGACGGGAGTGTTTACTGGGAGTTTTACGCTGGTGGATATTGTTACGAGTCTTGCGACCCGGCACACGCGGAACGTGTCGTTTTATGGAATTTTACGGCAGGGCCCGACTGGCGATACCGCGGTGGGGAACGGATTTTTCCTGTTACCCGCGTTACCGTCTGCAGCGACTCCGGAGCAGCCGTCGTTGGAGATTCAGTTGAGCGTACCGGCGCAGTAGGGGGATTTCACCGTCGGCAAGTCCCCGATTTGCGTCGGGGAGCCACTGTTTACGTCTCAATTGTGATGTCCGGTGACGGAGTGTCAAAACGGAGAGGGGCTGTTGTAAAAACAACGGCCCTAGGGTGGTGTTGGGGGATGTGGGGTGTGGTCGGTTGAGGCTTTTGCCTTGATTGGGTGCCGGTTTGGCGTAAGGTCCGCGCCGTTTTATGGCGGCTGATCCATTCCTACTCGGCTCGGCTCGGCTCGGCTCGGCTCGGCTCGGCTCGGCTCGGCTCGGCTCGGGATTGATGGCGAGTAGGGCCGCCGTTGTTTGTTTGTCGCTGAAGGCAGTGGCTCACCTCGCGGCTTTCAGATGAATATGCTTCTCCCCAGAGCCGCATCTCGATCACTTTTATGAAACGATTATCCAACCTTTTCTATTCCCTGCTGGCCGTCTGGTTCGTTGCCGGGAGCGCATTTGCCGTGGATACCACTCCCCCGGTACTTACGGTGCCAGCGGACCTTACCGTCGAGGCTACGAGTGCCAGTGGTGCGGTGGTGAATTATACGACCCCGACGGCCACCGATGATGTGGGGGTGACGTCAGTGGTCGTTTCCGGAGCTAGTTTTAATGATCCCTGGGGAGTGAGTGTGGATGGAAGTGGAAACGTCTACGTGGCGGATTTCACTAATAACAAGATCAGAAAGATCACCAGTAATGGCGTGGTGAGCACGTTAGCTGGGAGTGGATCGTCTGGGAGCGTCGATGGCCCCGGTACAGGTGCTAGGTTTAATGGCCCTAGTGATGTGTGTGTGGATGGAAATGGGAACGTGTATGTGGCGGATACCGGTAATAAGAAGATCCGGAAGATCACCAGTGCTGGAGTAGTGAGTACGTTAGCTGGGAGTGGATCGTCTGGGAGCGCTGATGGGATCGGTACAGCCGCTAGTTTTGCTTACCCTGAGGGAGTGTGTGTGGATGGAAGTGGGAACGTGTACGTTGCAGATACTGGGAATAATAAGATCCGGAAGATCACCAGTGATGGAGTAGTGAGTACGTTAGCCGGGAGTGGTGTGTCAGGAAGCGCTGATGGGACCGGGGCAGGTGCTAGTTTTGATAATCCCAAAGGCGTGTGTGTGGACGGAAGTGGGAACGTCTACGTGGCGGATTTCTATAATCAGAAGATCCGTAAGATTACCAGTGATGGACTCGTGAGTACGTTAGCTGGGAGTGGATCGTATGGACGCGCTGACGGGACCGGTACAGCTGCTAGTTTTGCTTACCCCCAGGGAGTGTGTGTGGATGGAAGTGCGAACGTGTACGTCGCGGATACTAGTTATCATACGATCCGTAAGATCACGAGTAATGGAGTCGTAACTACGTTAGCCGGGTCAGGAACGAGTGGAAGCGCTGACGGGACCGGGTCAGGTGCTAGTTTTTATAATCCCCTGAGAGTGTGTGTGGATGGAAGCGGGAATGTGTACGTGGCGGATAGAAGCAATAATGTGATTCGTAAGATCACCAGTAGTGGGGTTGTAAGTACGATCGCCGGTTCTGGAAAGAGTGGAAGCGACGATGGGGCTGGCTTCAGCAGCGGAGCCACATTTCCTCTGGGAACACAAACGCTTAGGGCGACAGCGATCGATGCTGCGGGTAATAGTGTCGTGAAGGCTTTTAATGTTTCTGTAGTCGACACGACTCCTCCGGTATTCACCGCGATGCCAGGGAATATTACAGTGAAGCAGACAAGCGAGGCGGGAACACCTGTGACTTTCTCTCCGGCTACAGCCTCGGACGCGGTCTCTAATGCGACGTCTAATAATACGATTACTTATACCAAAGCCAGCGGCTCCTTATTTCCGATTGGAGCGACCACTGTCACAGTGACTGCTAGGGATAGCGCCTACAATTATGCAACTGGGACGTTTACCGTGACGGTTACTCCGATTATTACGGTGCCAGCGGATGTTATCGTTGCGGCGACAAGTGCAAATGGAGCAGTGGTGAATTATACGACACCAACCGCAGCTTCTGAATTTGCAGCCACGTCATTGGTTGCTTCCGCTGTCAAATTTGATGCTGCCGTAGGAGTGTCTGTGGATGCGGATGGGAACTTGTACGTGACGGATAATGCCAATCATAGGCTCCGCAAGATCACCAGTGGTGGAGTGGTGAGTACATTAGCTGGGAGTGGATTGTCTGGGGCCGTTGATGGGCCCGGTGCTTCCGCTAGTTTTTATTATCTTAGTCAAGTGTGTGTAGATGGAAGTGGGAACGTGTACGTGACGGATAATAGCCTTGATAAGATCCGCAAGATCACCAGTGAAGGAGTGGTGAGCACGTTTGCTGGGAGTGGATCGTCTGGTAGCGTCGATGGAACCGGTACAGCTGCTAGTTTTAATTCTCCCCATGGAGTGTGTGTAGATGGAAGTGGGAACGTGTACGTTGCGGATATCTACAGTAATAAGATCCGTAAGATCACCAGTGCTGGAGTGGTGAGTACGTTAGCCGGGAGCGGAGTTGCAGGGAAAGCTGATGGGACGGGTACAGCCGCCAGTTTTAGCGATCCTTGGAACTTGTGTGTGGATGGGGCTGGGAATGTTTATGTGACTTCGCGTGGCTCCACTGATATTCGAAAGATCACCAGTGATGGAGTTGTGAGTACGATTAGTGGGCTTGGAACGCCTCGTTATTGGCATAGTGTTTTTCCAATTAGTGTGGACGGCAGTGGGAACGTGTACGTGGCGGATAATGACAATTACAGGATCCGCAAGATTACGAGTGGTGGAGTCGTGAGTACGTTCGCGGGAAGTGGAGTGTCGGGGGACAGAGACGGAACCGGAACAGGTGCAATTTTTGAGTATATCCAAGCTATGTGTGTGGATGGGAGTGGGAACGTGTACGTGGTGGATAATGAAAGGATCCGAAAGATCACGAGTGGTGGAGTCGTGAGTACGTTTGTGGGAAGTGGAGTGTCTGGGTACAGTGACGCGAGTGGTTTAAGTGGCAGCACGTTCCCTGTGGGGACCACAGCGGTTTATGTCCGTGGAACCAATGCTGCTGGAGAGTTCTTCACAAACACTTTCAATGTAACTGTAGTCGATACAACACCCCCTGTGATTGCGGTGCCTTCAAATATTACAGCTCAAGCCACAAGCTCCAGTGGTGCGGTGGTGAATTATACGACCCCGACGGCCACCGATGATGTGGGGGTGACGTCATTGCGGAATGTTATCCCCAGCTTTTATTATCCCTATGGAGTGTGTGTGGATGGAAGTGGGAACGTGTATGTGGCGGATAGTAACAATCATAAGATCCGGAAGATCACCAGTAGTGGCATGGTGAGTACCTTAGCTGGGAGTGGATCGTCTGGGAGCGCAGATGGGACCGGTGCCGGTGCAAGTTTTAAATATCCCCAAGGAGTGTGTGTGGATGGAAGTGGGAATGTGTACGTGGCAGATACTAGGAATTATAAGATCCGCAAGATCACGAGTGCAGGTGTAGTGACTACACTAGCTGGGAGTGGATCGTACGGAAGCGCAGATGGGACCGGTACAGCCGCTAGTTTTGATAGTCCCCAGGGAGTGTGTGTGGATGGAAGTGGGAATGTGTACGTGGCGGATAGTAGCAATCATAAGATCCGCAAGATTACCAGTGATGGGGTAGTGAGTACATTAGCCGGGAGTGGATCGTCTGGGAGCGCAGATGGTATCGGTGTAGCCGCTAGTTTTAAATATCCTTATGGAGTGTGTGTAGATGGAAGCGGGAACGTGTACGTGGGGGATAGTTCCAATAATAAGATCCGTAAGATTACGAGTAGTGGGGTAGTAAGCACGTTAGCAGGGAGTGGATCGCCTGGGAGCGCTGATGGGAGTGGTACAGCCGCTAGTTTTAATAATCCCTATGGAGTGTGTGTGGATGGGAGTGGGACTCTGTACGTGGCGGATTCCTCTAATAACAAGATCCGCAAGATCACCAGCGCTGGCGTGGTGAGTACGTTAGCCGGGAGTGGATCGTACGCGAGCGCTGATGGGAGTGGTACAGCCGCTAGTTTTTATTCTCCCCATGGCGTGTGTGTGGATGGAAGTGGGAACGTGTACGTGGGGGATTACTATAACCACAAGATCCGTAAGATCACGAGTGCAGGTGTAGTGACTACACTAGCCGGGAGTGGATCGTCTGGGAGTGACGATGGAGTTCCAACCGGAGGGGTGCAAACCGCCAGTGGGAGCGTGTTTCCCGTCGGAACCACCATTGTCAGTTACAGCGCACGTGATGCTGCTGGGAATAGCAGTGTGGCTACGTTTACAGTGACGGTAACGCCGGTAAATGACACGACGCCGCCTGTGCTGAAACTGCCGGCAAATGTGACGGCCTTCCCTGGGGGCCTCCCGACGAGTGCGATTGGCGCCATCGTGACCTATTCATCGGCGACAGCCACGGACAATCTGACGGCAAGTCCGACCATTACGTACTCCAAAGCCAGTGGGTCGGTGTTCCCTGTCGGCGTTACTACGGTCACCGTGACGGCCACGGATGACGCCAAGAATAAGGCCACCGGAACGTTTACCGTTACCGTTGGTACCCCTGGCCCCGTCCCCAAAATCACCACACAACCGGTGGGCGGGACTGTCCTCGTTGGGGGGTCGATTAAGCTCACTGTGGCTGCGACGAGTACCACTCCGATGACCTATCTTTGGATGAAAGACGGCACCTCGCTTTCTGGCGGGACAGCCGCCTCATATACCCTGATTCCGACGAGTACACTGGCCTCTGGGAGTTATAGCTGTTTTGTCTCCAATACGAGTGGAGGAGCGGAGAGTAAGTCGGCGATTGTGGTAGCAAGCCTGCCTTCGCTTCCCGTTGTTAAAACCCAGCCAGTCGGCGGGACGTTGCAGCCGAAGGGAACGATTAAACTCAGCGTCACGGCTACAAGCCCTGTTCCGTTGAGTTACCAATGGCGCAAGAACGGGTCAGTCATTTCCGGAGCGACTAATCCAAATTACACCGTGGCAGAGGCGTCGGCGGAGCCGGCTGGTAAATACGATTGTTTGGTGAAAAACACAGCCGGTGAAGTGACGACCAGTGTGGCGTCCGTGTTGTTACCGCAAACACTCGCGTTTGCGCAGCCTGCACCGGTGACTTACGGCTGTGAACCGATCCTGTTAGGGGGAAGTGCATCTTCCGGCTCACCGCTTACCTACAAAGTGGTTTCGGGACCCGCGACGGTTTCGGGTTCGACCCTGACCATTACGGGAGCGGGTTCCGTGGTGCTGAAGGTTTCCCAGACTGGTGACGCTACCCACGTCGCAGCGGCGGATGTTTCCAAGACCTTGGTTGTGGCAAAGAAAACACTGACAGTGTCCGCGGGTTCAAAGACACGTCTTGTGGGGGCGGCCAACCCGACATTTGCGCTGACGTATTCTGGTTTTGTGAACGGTGACACGGAGGCGGTTCTGGACAAGAAACCGACCGCGACAACCACAGCCACGACGAGCAGCGCCGAGGGCTCGTACCCTGTGACGATCTCCGGAGGATCGGATAATAATTACACGTTGGTGTATTCGACAGGAGCGACCTTGTTAGTGACTGGCTTCGGTGGAGCGTACGAAGCGCTGTTGCTGGACCCGGATCACGCACCAATCGGGAAGCTGGAGCTGTTGGTTCCGTTAAACTCGCTTGCGTATTCAGGAAAGCTGACACTGACGAATGAGGCGAAATCGGTGACATTGGTGGGTGTCCTTCAAGCCAATAGTGAAGGGACAGCCGCGGAGTCGACACTGACGCTGACCCGAAAGGATCTACCTACGTTGACTCTGAAAGTGAGTGTGAGTGGGGATTCGCTGATGGCGACATTGGGGCGCGTAGGTTTATCTGAGTTAACGTCCGGGACAACCGGCTCCCGCTTGTACACGGTGCCGGCGAAGGCGAGTGCGCCGTGGGCAGGGACGTACACGATGGTATTCCGCGAGCCGACGTCGAATGATTCGAAACAACGGGATTACCCACACGGTGCGAACTACGCGTCCGTGGTGATTGCGCCCGCGACTGGATTTTTAACATTCACGGGATACTTAGCGGATAAGACGGGTATTGCGGGGGTACTGAAGCCGGATGCGAAGGGGCGGTATCGTCTACTGATCTACGGATCACGTTTGAGTACGTATTTGAGCGGGCAGTTGTCGTTGATGGCGCATCCGGATACGGAGCGTTTTCCGAACAGTTTTTATATACCGTCGAGTTCTGAGGAATCGTTTTTGGTGTGGGCGAATACTGGGGGGCCCAAAGACAACTCGTATCGGCCTGGGTTTGGTCCGTTGGAATATGGGGTGTCGTTGGATCCGTGGCATGCACCAGTAACAGGTAATAAAACGGCGGTGGCTCGCACGCTTGCCCAACAGCTCGGGTTGGTGAGTGGAAGTACGGAATCAGCGACGATCAGCGTGGACTATTCTCCCGACAGTATTGATCTGGGAACCCTTGGAGCGTCGTTACCGCGGAAAGTTTCGCTGGCGCCCGGAGCAACTGTAAGTGTCGTTGAGTCGGTGACGCCCCCGGTGAACGCCACGAAGTGGAAAGTGAGTATTACGCCAGCGACAGGACTGTTTGAGGGGAGTTTTACGCTGGTGGACGTGGTTACGAGTCTTGCGACGAGGCACACGCGGGACGTGAAGTTTAGTGGGATCCTGCGCCAGGCACCGGAAGGTGAGACCTCCGTGGGGAACGGGTTTTTCCTGTTACCCGCGTTGCCGACAGCAGCGACGCCAGAGCAGCCCTCGTTGGAGATTCAACTCAGCGCGCCGGCGAAGTAGGTTTTTTGGAAGGGTGTTGCCGCATCTGGTGGTGGCCTTCCAAGGCCCGTTTTTCCTTGGGTTGCGGCTCTCATGTGAGTTGTCGTTGTGGGTTTGTAGTCTGACCCTGCGCGGTTCGAGGCTTGATCATGGGAGGTGCGTTTGGCGTAGCGTCACGCACCGCTCGCCCGGCGGTGCCTACTTATTCCGACCACTATGTTTCCCATTTATACGCTCACGAATGCTTCTGGAATTGAGATGAAGCTGACCAGTTATGGCTGCACAATCCTGAGTTTGAAGGTGCCTGACCGACAGGGAGTTTTTGCGGATGTCGTTCTGGGATTTTCAGAACTGGAGCGGTATCCAAAAGAGTCACCGAATTTTGGTTGTGTGGTTGGGCGTTTTGGAAACCGGATCGCAGGGGGGCATTTTTCTTTGGACGGAGTGGAGTACCAGCTCGCTTGTAACAACTTTCCCGGAGGAGTGCCGTGTCATCTTCATGGTGGGCAAGTCGGCTTCGACAAAGTGCTTTGGGATGCGGAGGAGGTTCGTAAGCCGGGGGCTATGGGAGTGCACTTTAGTCGTCTCAGTCCCGATGGCGAAGAAGGGTATCCGGGCAATTTAATGGTGCATGTCACTTATTGGCTGACTGATACGGGGGAGGTTCAGATCGATTATACGGCGACGACGGATCGGGCGACGGTGTTGAACCTGACGCATCACTCGTTCTTTAATCTCAAGGGAGAAGGCCAGGGCGACATTCTTGATCACGAAATTCAGATTCATGCGGATACGTTTGTGGCGGTCGGAGCCGATTTGATTCCGCTCGGAGAATTACGCGCAGTGGAGGGAACGGTTTTGGATTTCAGGAAATCGCGTGTGATCGGAGAAACGATAAATGATCCAGCGGAAGAACAGCTTAGGGTTGCGAAGGGTTATGATCATTGCTGGGTTTTGGGGCAACCGAACGGGGAACTCCGGTTGGCTGCTAAGGTTTACGAGCCGAAGAGCGGGCGTACACTTGAGGTGTTGACGACGGAACCCGGGATTCAATTCTATACGGGCAACTTTCTGGATGGCACCTTGTCTGGAAAGTCCGGTGCACCGTATTTGTTCCGGGGCGGCCTCTGTTTGGAGCCTCAGAAATTTCCGGATTCTCCCAATCATGCGGCATTTCCGTCCTCTGTCCTTAGATATGGTGAAAGATACATTAGTACAACGATTTATCGATTTGGGTGTGATTGATTCGGTAGGTGGTTTTCTGGGTGGTGGAGGTGGCGCGGTGTCTGATTGTTCATAAACAATGTCAGAGCGCGTTTTGGCGGGAGCTGGTAGGTTTCGGGAGTCACACAAACCCTTACCCCCATGCTTAAAACAAAAGTAAACGTCGCTCTGGTTGGACTTGGATTTGGAGCTGAATTTATCCCGATCTATCTTCGTCACCCAAACGCAGCCCTAACCGCAATCTGTCAGCGGGATCCGAAGAAACTCGACGCGGTTGGCGACGAGTTCGGGATCGCAACCCGGTACACGGATTTCATGGAGTTGCTGAAGGATCCGAATGTCGACGCGGTGCATATTAATTCACCGATTCCGGATCATGGTTGGATGAGCATCGCTGCACTCAAGGCGGGCAAACACGTGAGCTGTACTGTGCCGATGGCGACGACGGTTGATGAGTGTCGTCAGATCGTGGAATTGGTGAAAGAAACAGGCCTCAAGTACATGATGGCTGAGACAGTGGTGTATGCGCGTGAATACCTTTACATGAGGGAATTGCGGGATACTGGTGTGCTCGGTAAATTGCAATTTGTGCAGGCGAGTCACCAACAGGATATGGATGGATGGCCGAACTACTGGCCTGGTCTTCCTCCGATGTGGTACGCGACGCATTGTGTCGGACCGGTGAGCGGGCTGGCGAACGCTTCAGCGGAATACGTAAGTTGTTTCGGTTCGGGCACCGTTCGTCCGGAGTTACAGGCTCATTACGGCTCTCCGTTTGCTGTCGAAACCGCACACATCAAGTTTAAGGACAGCGATCTGTCCGCGCGGATTATTCGGAGTCTTTTCGATACGGCACGTCAGTATCGCGAGAGTATCGATGTTTACGGAGACAAAGCCTCGGTTGAATGGCCGCTGATTGAGCATGAACCGTTGGTCTTGCATCGCGCTAAATTGCCGGAGCCCGAGATCCCAACGAAGGTGGAGTCTCCGGATTTTGCTGCGCGATTGCCCAAGGAGATCCAGTCATTTACTCGAAAGGGAGTGTATGCGGACGATGGCGAGACGCATTTATCGTTCACGCAAGGCTCGGGACACGGTGGCTCGCATCCTCATTTAGTGCATGAATTTGTGAGTGCGATTGTGGAACAGCGCGATCCCTTCCCGAATGCAAAGCAGTCGGCAAACTGGACGTGTGTTGGGTTGTGTTCGCACGAGTCGGCGCTGAAGGGTGGCGAGATTGTGAAGTTGCCAGCGTTTACGCTGTAGGGAGTGGTACTTGAGCAGGCACCGAATTTCAATCGGTGTCTGCTTGTTTGGGTGTGGCCGATTGTTGCCAAACTGTGTCACCGAGGTTTCTCCGTGTTTCCGATTATCCTCAATATGAAATTCCCATTTAGCCTTTCTATTTCACTGGCAGCCGTCGCTGTCTTTGTTTCTGGTGTTTCCTCGCTGATGGCCGAGCCGTCGCCGATACACGTTCTTTTTCTGGGACACGAAAGCCCACACCATAACAGTAATGTTTATTATCCGATTATTCGGGATGCGCTTGCACCGGAATCAATCGAGATCGATTACGTCACCAAGGTGGATGCTTTAACGGCCGATAATCTCCAGAAATATGACGCGGTACTACTCTACGCAAACCATGGAAAAATCACACCCGAGCAGTTTGATGCGCTGAGAGGATTTGTGGAAAGTGGGCATGGTTTTGTCCCGGTTCATTGCGCCAGTGCGTGTTTTGGGCAAAACGCGGATTTTGTAAAACTTGTGGGCGCACGGTTTAAGAGTCACAAGAGCGGAGTGTTTAGTCCTGCGATTGTGAATCCGGAGCACCCGGTGATGGCGGGGCTGTCTGCGTATGAGACGTGGGATGAGACTTACGTACACGCGAACCATAATGAAGAGGGGCGTACGGTTTTGATGGAGCGTGTGGAGGGCGAGGTGCGGGAGCCGTGGACATGGGTTCGGGAGCAGGGGAAAGGGCGCGTTTTTTACACGGCATCCGGGCACGACGAGCGGACCTGGAAAGATACAGGATTTCAAAAGTTGCTCCGAAATGGCGTGGTGTGGGCGGTTGGCGAGAGTCGCCGTACAGAGTGGGAGCAATATCGTAAATCTCTGAAAAAGCCTGAGTAACCGGAGCCCGAAACAATGGATGTGCCCGCCGTGAACTACGTTACTTCTCCGCAGTTTCTTCCTGCCAAGGATGGTGATCGGCCGTTACGGGTCCAAACCAAAGGACACCTTCCTGTCGCCATGGGTCGAGGACGACCCCGTCTTTCCACGGAGCGCCTTTTGCATTCACTACGAGGGCGTGATGCTCGAACCAGGTGGAGCCGGCGTTTGCGCAGACCCGCTTAAATTCGAATTGTTTTTGCGGGGTGTTGGTGAGCGCGGATTCGAGGTCTTCCTGCCAGTGCCAACAGAGGCCTCGTTGCTTGAGCCCCCAAAATACCTGCAAGTTGTGCAGGTTGTGGTTGAGGCTGATTTTGTAGGATTGGCGCAACGCGGCACTTGTTTCAGTGGCAGTGCGGGCAATCAGCTGCGTTTCCTTCTTGGAAGCCTTGGGGCAAAGGGCGTGGATAGTTAGGGCGAGCCGGGTGGTCCGTTCCTCATGGGTGTGTTGTGATTCCTGGGGCGTTGCGCAGCCGCTCAAAAAAAGGATCACGAATAGTGCAGTTGCTGGTGGAAACAAATGCACTGCAATGGAAGGAGGAGGCTTCAGTGAAGCGGGTTTGGGCATATCAGGATTTGTCTACGATATGCGCTGAGGTTTCTAGCGAAACACTGCGGCTGGGGGAACGGTCTTATTTTTCGACGAGCTCGAAAGCGTCGAACATCAGGTGACCCTTCGTAGAGGTGCCCCGATTGTTGATGCCGCTACCAATCCACCAAGTGGAAATGCCTGCCAGATCCTCGTCGTCAAACGAGTCCCCTCCTTTGAGAACATTCCATTCCTTTTTGTCTTTGTCCCAGGTTCTGACTTCGTGGCGTATGAACTTATTCAATGGGATCGTGACTTGGGTCCAAGTTTCGGTGCCAGTGTAGGTGCCGCTATAAAACTGAGTGTTCCTGCCGTCTCGTCTTTTGTAGTCTCCGCGGACATCGAAGCCGAAGCTTGTTCCGCAATCACTTCGCACCCAGAAGCGAATGGCGGAGTATTTTTTCAGATTCAAATTAGTGGGGAAATCTTTGCCCAAACCGCACCAGCCTCCGGGTTTTGCATAATCCATGACCAGTTCAATCGCTTTGCGATGGTCAGGATCCTGAGTTGGTACAGACTTCGCTTTTGCATCATTTATGCGGAGAGTCTTGGGGTCGATTTTATCGCAGGATTCCAAGACTTTTACTTTTACAGCATCGGCCGCAAAACAATGGGTTGCGGCCAGAAGGCACGGAAGTGTCAGAGGGAGTGTTCGGGTGAGGGAAAACGGGTTGCTCATGGCGAGGGAATGGTGAGTGTCAGGCGGGCTAGGCCATTTCAAGGATTTGTGCACGATACGCGCTGAGGTTTCTAGCGAAACAGTGCGGCTGGGGGAGCGGTCTTATTTTTCGACGATCTCGAAAGCGTCGAACATCAAGTGACCTTTGGTGGAGGCACCACGTTGATCGATGGAGCTGCTGAGTCCCCAGCGCGAGATCCCCTCAATGTCTTCCTCATCCAATGGATCGCCTCCTCTGATATCGATCCATTGCTTTTTCTCTTTATCCCAATTTCTCAAACCGTTTCGGGTGAATTTGTTCAGAGGAATTGTGATTTGGGTCCAAGTCTCTGTTGCCTTGTACCCACCCCCTTGAAACCCTGTACCTCTGCCATCCCGTCTTTTGTAGTCCCCGCCTAAGCCGAAGTTGAAGCTTGTTCCGACATCACTACGGACCCAGAAGCGGATCGATGCGTACTTCTTGAGGTTCAAGTGTTCGGGAAAGTCTTTGCCCAACCCGGACCACGTTCCGGGTTTTGCATAATCCATCACGAGTTCGATCGCCTTTCGATGGTCGGGGTCCTGAGTCGGGATGGACTTCGCTTTTGCTTCAGTGATGCGGACAGTCTTTGGATCGATTTTATCGCAGGATTCCAAGACTTTTACTTTTGCGGAATCGGCCGCAAAACAATGGGTTGCGGTGATAAGGCTCAGTAGTGATAGGGAGAGTTTTCGGGCGAGGGGTTTTCGGGCGAGGGGAAACGCGGTGTTCATGGGGGGAAACTTTTGAGTGGGATAAAGGGGGGCGGGGACTGTGCGGAAAAGTAACCTCAGGCAATGTGAGGATGTACGGTCATGGCTCTCGGTTACCGAAAAAAATAAAATTCGGGTAAGATTTGGGAGAATAAAGACAGTGCTTACTGTTTTAGCCCCAATTGAAGCTGTGCCAACTGGTTGGTGCGAGTGGACGCACTTGCTGAGTGGCATGCGATCCAGAGAGGCGGCCTCGTTTAGTACGGATCGCGTTATTGGGGCGATCTAAGGAGGGGGGAGTTCAGAGACGAACTCAAAGACGGATGCCGCCAACGGTCCGAGGGGGACTCGATGTGAGCGGGATTTTGACGTGCTCGATTTTCCAGGAACGATTTTCACGAACTAGCGTAAAGGCGGCCTGAAGGACTTCGCCGGGTTGGAGGAAAAAGTTGACGGGTACTTCCACGGTGGGGCCGTCGGGTTTTGGAACACCAAACTCCCAGCGGACGGCTTGGCGAATGGAGACGCAGTCGGCGCGAGCCATTTCGATAAAACGGTCCAGATTGAAGCGGTCCTGATAATGGCTGGAGGCTTGCAGATAGGCCTGCTGATAGTGCTGAGCTCGAAGAGCAAGAATACCTGCTTGTACGACGTCAAAAAGTTCGGAGGGAACGGGTTCTCGTTCGATGGCGCGTTCCTGAATCTGAACCATGGCGGCAAGCGCACAGGCTCCGAGTGTCAAAACAACGATGGCGACGCGAGTTCCGAACTTCATGAGGTGACTCCGTGTTCACAAAGTTTCCGCAAATAACTGAAAGAATAAAGGCCGGTTCCGTGCCCGTCGGCCCAGGAGGGTTGGACGGCGTAACCGCCGATGACTTGGTAACCTTTGAGCTGAAAACTGGCAGGTGTGAATGTCCGCTCTGGACGGTCCACATGTCCCATGACGTCCGCTTCGCCCTGGCATACGGCGCAGGGGCATGCTTTGCGGAGGGTTTCGAGCTGGATAAACGACTCCACCCCATCGTTCCATGCGATGGCCAGCTCTTGTCCAATATGAGCAATTTGAAGCGGAGTGATGCGGGGTGTCATGCCAAAGAAAGGGAGAATGGGCGGAAGTGGGATACGTTTCGCGCGGGTGTTTTGACTAGGGAATGGGGCGGGATGATGACTTACCCATTGTTAATCGTCCAGCACATCGCCGGTGGATGGGCGCCACGTTTTTCCAGAGCGCGAACCAAACAGGGCGGTGCCGATTCGGATCAATGTAGCACCTTCTTCGATGGCGACAGTGAAATCATCACTCATTCCCATGGAGAGATGAGTCAGTGGGAGGTTTGCTTCGGTTTGCATGCGTGTCTTTAGTTCGCGCAGAGCGACGAAGTATCTGCGGGAGTGTTCCGGAGTGGGCGCTGGAGGAGGGATAGCCATCAGGCCGTCGATATGAAGGCGGTCGAGTTTTAAAAGATCTTCGACCTGTTCGAGAAGTTGGCTGGGGCGGAAGCCGAATTTGGTAGATTCTCCGGCGACGTTTACTTCCAGGAGAATCTTTGGCGAAAGCCCGAGCTCGCCGGCGATCCGATTGATGTCGCGGGCAATTTCCAGAGAGTCGATCCCGTGAAAGAGATCGAAGAGCGGAAGCGCCTGGCGGATTTTGTTTTTTTGAAGGTGTCCGATGAAATGCCAGTGGGCTTTGCCTCCGACCAGTGGGATTTTAGCCTTTGCTTCCTGGACGCGATTTTCTCCAAAAATGGAGAGCCCTGCTGCCATCGCTTCGCGGACGGCCTCGGGTGGGTGAGTTTTTGAGACCGCGACGAGTTGAACGTCGTTCGGAGAGCGTCCGGAACGAGCTGATGCGGCGGCCATTTGAATAGAAATTTCGTTAAAACGATCAGGCAGCGTTGGCATTGTGATTGTTGGAATGCTTGACCGCCTTCGGCGGGAGGGGCAAGGTGCCACGCAGGCAAGCGCATGTACATACAGACCCTCCAAGTTTTTTGTGATCTTGCCGAATCTGGGAGTTTTTCGAAGGCTGCGCAGGTCAACGGGGTGTCTCAGAGTGCGGTATCGCAGCAAATTCGTTCGGTGGAGAAGGAGTTGGGGGTGGTCCTAGTAGATAGGAGTCGGAGCGGGGTGACGCTTTCTGCGGAGGGGGAAGAGTTTTTGAAGGCCTGTCGCGAGATTTTGCAGATATATAAGGCGATTCCCGGGCGATTGTCAGAGGTGGAGGCTGGGGTGACTGGGGAGATTCGAGTGGCGGCAGTGTACAGCATCGGGTTGTACGAGTTGCCGGAACGGTTACGCGGGTTTCGGGAGGGGCATCCCGGAATGAATGTGCATGTGGAATACGGGCGGGCTTCGCAGGTGTATTCAGCTGTTTTGGATGGAAGTGTGGATGTGGGGTTTGTGGCTTTTCCGTCGCGGCGTACTGGAATTCACATGGAGGTTTTTGACGAGGATGAGCTGGTGTTGATTTGTCCGCCGGAGCATTCGCTGGCGACCAGTGTGGATGTTGTTTTGGAAAGTATTCAGGATCAGAAATTTGTCGCGTTTGAGCCGGATCTTCCTACACGAAAGGCCGTGGATCGGTATTTGAAGGGACGAGGAGTGCGGCTGAGTCCACACCTGGAGTTTGACAGTGTGGAGACGGTGAAACGGGCTGTGGAGATTGAGGGAGGGGTGTCGATTGTGCCACGAAAGACAGTATTGGCGGAAGTGGAGCGAGGGACGCTGGTGGCGCGTGAGTTCGGGCCGCCTAATTTGGTTCGGCCGCTAGGAATTCTTTATCGACACAATCGAACGCGTCCGCCGGGCTGGAAGCCTTTTCTGGAGGCATTTCGGAGGCGTGTTGGGGTTTAGATTTGGGAGAGGTTGGCTCAGGCGAAGGTTTTTTCGTGAGGGTTTGGGATTGAGGGAATGCGTTCCTGAGTTTTCTCTGTCGCCCTGACGCATGATTTATTCGCTGACATTGGAAAACGCCCTGTTGCTTGTGGGCTCGTTACTGTTGCTGGGGCATTTGCCTGCGTTGCTGGCAGAAGGAGCTGTGAAAAAGTGGCTGACTGCGTTTCCGCGCTCCGGAAATATCGGGTCCGTTTTATTTACGATAGCGGCTTTTTGGTTCGCTGGTTTGGTGCAATATACGGATTTGGGCGAGTTTAGTTCCTTGCGGGGTAAATTCTTGATTGCGACGTTGCTTGGATGGGGTTTGGGGTTGCGTTGGATGCGTGAGTTTTTGGCGGTTCGCTCGTTGGGTATGATCTTATTACTGGTAGCTGAACCGCTATTAGAGGCGGCTTGGATGCGTCCTGAGATGAGCCGTTTGTGGCTTGTATCTCTGGTTTACATTTGGATTGTGGGAGGGCTTTTCTGTGTCGGGATGCCTTATCTGCTCCGAGACGCGATTTCTTGGCTAACGAGCGGGGCTTTGCGCTGGAAGGCAGCCGTTTTTGGCGGGTTGGCCTACGGAGTAGTGCTCCTAGTTTGCCGATTTACTTTGTAGAGCGTGAGGAACTACTTGATTTCCTCAGAGAGAAAGGCATAATCACTCCCCCACTAAAACAAGGATTTATGGCAGAAACCACGGACATTCAGGCGCTTCGCCTTCACGATAAAGATACGGGCAGTGCTGATGTGCAGGTTGCTCTTCTGACACAGCGTATCGCTCAGTTGACATCTCACTTTCAGACGCACGTTAAAGACCATGCGTCCCGTCGCGGGCTTCTGATGCTTGTGGCGCGTCGCCGTAAGCTTCTGGACTACCTGAAGCGCACTTCTGTGGAGCGCTACCAGGCTCTCCTCGAGAAGCTCAATCTCCGTAAGTAAGGAGAAATCAAAAGTTTCCGACGCCCCCGGCACTCCCGGGGGTGTCTCATTTTGTGGCCTATCATTCGATAGGCCATAACTATTCCCCCCAAAGAACAAAACCATTCCGGCCTGAAAGTTTCCCGCCCTTGGACGGAGCCCAGCCTTCTCACTACTTCCTTCGATTGTTCACGAAGGTTTTCGAGAGGCGGCTGGGCTACGAGCCTGGGGCAACCCAAAAGCGCGAAAGCCGGATCTTAATATAATAAACTATGATCCATAATGTTACGAGCCAGATTGGCTCAACTTCCATCACTATCGAAACCGGCAAATTCGCGAAGCTTGCAGACGGTGCTGTGACTGTTCAATGCGGCGAAACGATCGTTATCGTTACCGCTGTTTCCGCTACAAAAATCAAAGACGGTCAGGATTTCTTCCCGCTAACCGTAGATTATCGCGAAAAAGCCGCGGCTGTTGGAAAATTCCCCGGAGGATATTTCCGTCGTGAAGGGCGTCCGAGTGAAAAGGAAATCCTCACGGCGCGTATGACGGACCGTCCATTACGCCCGCTTTTCCCTAAGGGATACCTTTACGATACCCAGATCATCTCCACGCTCTTGAGCGCGGATGGAGAAAACGATCCCGATATGCTTTCTATCAACGGCGCTTCGGCTGCGTTGATGGTTTCTGACATTCCTTTTGCTGGACCAGTGGGTGCAGTCCGTGTGGGGCGCGTTCATGGTCAGTTTGTTGCAAATCCAACGCACTCTGAGCGTTTGGATAGCGATTTGGACCTCGTTTACGTGGGGACACGTGACGAAGTGATCATGATCGAAGGTGCGGCCAATGAGTTGCCTGAGGAAGAATTCCTCAAGGCTCTCGAATTCGCGCAGGCTCAGGCTCGTATTCTCGTAGACGCCCAGATCGAACTCGCGGCGAAGGTCGCCAAGGTGAAGCGTGAAGTTCCTTTGATGCTCGTAAAAGACGAGTTGCTCGAAGTCGCTTACCAAGTTGCCGGAGACCGCATTGAGGCTGCAATCTATCTTCCGAGCAAAATCGCTCGCGGTAAGGCTGTTGAAGGCTTGAAGAACGAGGTGACAGCGGCCGTGAAGGCTAAATATCCTGAAGCGACTCCTTTTGAAGTGAGTCAGGCGTTCGATTACCTCCAGAAGAAGGCGTTCCGTATCTCGATCCTCGATCGTGGCGTGCGCTGTGATGGACGTAAGCTCGACGAATTGCGTCAGTTGGGCGGAGAAGTGGGCTTCCTGCCACGCTCCCACGGGTCAGCGCTATTCCAACGCGGAGAAACTCAGGCGGTTGCGCTTGCAACTCTCGCTACTACAGGCGAAGCCCAGGAACTCGACGGGTACACTGGCGGAGAAACCACAAAGCGTTTCATCCTTCACTACAACTTCCCACCGTTCTCGGTTGGTGAAACGGGCCGTACTGGTAGCCCAGGACGTCGTGAAATCGGCCACGGTGCATTGGCAGAGCGCTCCATCGCTCCAGTGATCCCTTCGGAAGCGGATTTCCCTTACGCGATTCGTGTCTCTTCGGAGATCATGGAATCCAACGGGTCTACTTCCATGGCAAGTGTTTGTGGTGGCGTTTTGGCGCTGCTCGATGCAGGGGTGCCTCTCAAGAGCCCTGTTGCGGGGATCTCCGTTGGTTTGGTGACTGAATTTGATGGTGATGCACTGAAGCGTTACACGCTCCTTTCCGATATCATCGGAAGTGAAGATCATTTCGGGGACATGGATTTCAAGATCTGTGGAACACATGCAGGGATCACAGGATTCCAGTTGGATTTGAAGCTTCCCGGTGTTTCCAGTAAGATTATCACTGAAGGGGTTCATCAGGCGAAGGTGCTTCGGACCCAGATTCTTGGCTATATGTCTGGAGTTCTTTCCTCGCACCGTATGGAAATGTCGAGATACGCGCCGCGTATCGAAACAATCCAGATTCCAGTTGACAAGATCGGTCAGCTCATCGGGCCAGGAGGCAAAAACATCAAGAGCATCGTCGCTGAGACCGGATGTGAAATTAACATCGGAGACGATGGTAAGGTCAGCATCTACTCGAACAATCCAGAGGGAATGGATCGCGCTCGCCAGATTATCCGCGGCATGACTGCTGAGATCGAAGTGGGTGAAACCTACCAGGGCCGAGTTGTTTCCACGAAAGACTTCGGTGCGTTTGTAGAAGTGTTGCCAGGAAAAGATGGGCTTTGCCATATCTCTGAGCTTGCTGACTTCCGCGTGAATCGTACCGAGGACGTGGTCAAGGTTGGTGACGTTATTTGGGTCAAATGCATCGGGATCGATGACAAGGGCCGCGTGAAACTTTCTCGCAAGGCTGCGATGAAAGAACGCGACCAGTTGGCCAACGGCACTGAAGAAGCCGTAGCGCCTCAGGCATAAGGTATTCAGCCTCGATTGAGGTTTATGGGCCGTTCTCCGATTCCCGGGGGACGGCCCTAATTTTTGGGCGCTTGCGGGATTGAGTACATAAGGCTGCATTGCCACTATTGTATCTCTGTTGAAACTTTGCTGACTCCGAATGAATCGGGCAGCGTTTAACTAAATTAACCCCCAAATATGTCTGAAAATCTCTCAACGGCGGTTTCTCGCCGTGATGTTCTAAAAACTGCAGGTGTTGTTGGTGCAGGTATTATGGCGTTCCCGTATGTGATGCGTGGACAGGCCAGCGGTGATAACTCCTTGATCCGTGTGGGTCTTGTCGGTTGCGGTGGACGTGGAAGCGGCGCTGCAGATCAGACATTGAGTGTGCCGGATTCGAATGTGAAATTAGTGGCAATAGCCGACGCATTCGCGAGCAAGGTCGAGTCCGCTTCTAAAAACCTGAAAGCGAAACATGGCGACAAGGTGGACTTGCCGCCCGAGCGTTGTTTTTCTGGTCTGGATGCCTACACGAAAGTGTTTGAACACTGCGACTTGGTGATTTTGGCGACACCTCCTGGGTTCCGTCCGATGCAGTTCGAAGCGGCGGTAAAGGCAGGGAAACATATTTTCATGGAAAAGCCTGTGTGCGTAGACGCCGCTGGCGCTCGCCGTGTTTTGGAGGCGGCTAAAGAGGCTGACTCGAAGGGGCTTAAGATCGTTGTGGGATTGCAGCGCCATTATGAAGAGGCGTATCGCGAGACTTACAAACGTGTGAAAGACGGGATGATCGGAGATATCATCCAGGCTAACGTCTACTGGAATGGTGCAGGCATTTGGTGGCGTAAACGCGAAGAGGGAATGACGGATTTCATGGCCCAGGTTCACAACTGGTACCATTTCAATTACCTCTCCGGTGACCATATCTGCGAACAACACGTTCACAATATCGACGTCGCGAACTGGTTCCTCGGCGAAACTCCAGTGAGCGCGTTCGGGGTCGGTGGCCGTCACTTCCGGAACACGGATCAGCCCAGCGAGATTTTCGATCACTTTGCGGTCAACCTGATCTATCCAAGTGGAGCTTCGGTTGCCAGTCAGTGCCGCCAATATCCTGGGCAAGGACGCGTTAGTGAAGACTTCCGCGGGACCAAAGGGATGTGTGAAAAAGGGAAGATCACAGATTACAAAGGCAACGTCATCTGGAAGTTTGAAGGCAAGAGTGCGAACCCGTACCAGGTGGAGCACAACGAATTGCACGACTTCATTCGGAAGAACATTTCGCACAATGACGCCTATTACGGCGCAACGAGCACGTTTACTGCGGTGCTCGCCCGTAACTCCGTTTATATGGGCAAGGAATTGAAGTGGGATGCGTCGCTCAAATTGAATGACTCCCAGATGCCAGCTTCGCTCGAGCCAGACGCTCAACCGCCGGTAAAAGCGAATGCGGACGGGACCTATACGCTCCCGAATCCTCGTGATTACAAACTTGCGGGTTCCTAGGAATCGCCTGGTAGCAGTTAAAGCTGCTTAAGAAAATAGCCGCGTATCCTTTCGGGTATGCGGCTATTGCTTTATCGGCGAAGTTGTTTTGAACGGTGCTGCCTATTTTGGCGCTGACAGTGCCTTTTCAATAGCCGCTTGCAGTTCACCCGAGTCTGGTTCCGTGTCTGATGGAAAACGGGCTGATTGAAGTCCGTCTCGTCCGATCAGGAACTTGTTGAAGTTCCACTGTACGGGTCCGGGGAAGGGAGATGCCACTCCGGTGAGTCCGGCGAAAAGTGGGTGCGGCTCTCCACCTCGAATGTTGACCTTCGCAAACATGGGAAAGGTCACGTGATACTTGGACTTGCAGAATTGCTGGATCTCCTTGTTGTCTGCGGGTTCCTGACCACCGAAGTCATTACATGGGAAACCTAAGACGACTAATCCGCGGTCCGTATATTTGCGGTAAAGCGCCTCAAGTCCTTCGTATTGATTTGTGTAACCGCACTCACTCGCCACATTCACAATCAGTAATACCTTCCCCGAGAACCGACTGAGCGTGGTCTCTTTCCCCTCAATATCCCGTAGTGGGATTCCGAGAAGATCCGGAGCAGAGACGGCCTGAAGAGCCCCCATCCATAAAGGAAGACTAAGTAGAAATGCGCGGCGTTTCATTACGAGTTCTCGGAGTGCGGTTGGCGTGAGGTTTGCGTCCTGAGGCTGTTAGTCCTTGCGTGGGCTCTTCCGAGGAGGTCTGGGCGCCCCGGTTTTTGGATGAAGACGAGCCGCTCCTTTTGGGGTCCAGGGGGCAGGAGCAGCTTCGGATGCTGCTCGTTGCTCTGCGTCTCGACGAGGAGGGCGTGAATCCCGGTTACGGGGAGGAAAGCCCGGACGATCCCGCTCGGGGCGGTAGGCCGGACGTTCAGCTCTGTCTCCGCGATCTGCGCGATCCTTGCTGTAGGCAGGGCGGTCTTTTTGATAACCGGAACGTTCCTGACTGCGCGGCACGTATTCGGGCCTGGGACGTGCTGGACGGCGTTCGGCGTCAGCCTCAAGCACGGGGTGTTCTTCGGAAGCGGGCGGGGCCAGGTTGCGAGCTTTGGCAACGGCGGCTTTGCGGTTGATCAAAAGATAGAGCAACGATTCGACTGCGGCCTCTGGTGTTGTTCCTGAAAGGAGGTTGGCTGCCAATTCTTTGTTGGATTGGTACTTGTGGCCTTCGATAAGCGCTTGAGCGAGTTTGACGAGCTCTTCGCCTTTACGGTGGGCGGCTTCTCCTGCGGTCGGCATTTTCTCGCGGCGGATCTTGACCCGCGTCATGCGTTGAATGCGATCCAAGGCGTAGAACTCGCGGCTCGTTACAAACGTGATAGCGCGGCCGCTGCGTCCTGCGCGACCGGTGCGGCCGATACGGTGTACATAATCTTCACTGTCCCGTGGGATGTCGTAGTTAATGACGGCCTCGATGTCGTCGACATCAATGCCACGCGCTGCGACGTCGGTTGCAACGAGGAACTCGAGTTTGCCGTCACGGAAACGTTTCATCACGCGTTCACGCATGGCTTGGGACATGTCGCCGTGGAGACGATCCGCCTGATATCCTTCGGCAATCAAGTGTTCAGTGACGCCATCGACGGCGCTTTTGGTGGAGCAGAAAATGATGCCGAAACGAAGGTTCGTGGCTTCGAGGACGCGGCACAGAGCGCCGACGCGGGAGCTATGCGACACTTCATAATAACACTGGTCGATGTTCGGAGCGGACTCGGCCCGTGTTTCCATACGAACCCATTCGGGTTGTTTGGTGTAACGCTTGATCAGTTGTTCCACCTGCGAAGGCATGGTGGCGGAGAAAAAGGCGGTCTGACGTCCTTCCGGCGCTTGTTGGAGGATGGTCGCGATGTCGTCACGAAAGCCCATGTCGAGCATGCGATCGGCTTCATCGAGAATCACCATGCGGATCTCGTCCAGTTTGAGAGAGCCGCGATCCAGGTGATCCATGATGCGGCCTGGAGTTCCTGCGATGATTTGTGCGCCGTTTTCGAGGCCGCGATATTGGACTCCATAGGCTTGGCCGCCGTAGATGGCGAGTTCGCGGACACCGCGTTTAAACGCGCTGAGTTTTTCGACTTCACCGGCGATTTGGACGGCCAATTCGCGAGTTGGGCAAAGGATCAGGACTTGAGGGGCCTTTAGGTTGGGGTCGACTTTTTCAATCGCAGGAATCGCGAAAGCGGCGGTTTTACCGGAGCCCGTACGGGAAAGGCCGGCGACGTCTTTGCCGGTGAGAAGGATTGGAATTGTGGCGGCCTGAATTGGGGAAGCCTGCTGGAATCCCATCTGTTCGACGGCCTTTAAGAGTTCCGGCGAAAGGCCGAGGTCACAAAATGGAGCTGATTGCATCTAGTCTTATCTCATGAGTGAAAGACTAATGCTATTCCTTTTCTGTTCATGCCGTGGCGTGGCGGGCGCCCTAAGTAGTGGGCGGCGGTGGGGGCGGTCCTGAAGAAAAGGTGAGTGGCAGGTTTTGAGGGGAGGGGAAATGAGATGGGATGCCTTGTTCGTTTTCTCCAAACGCAAAGTTGGAAAAATGAAAAATTTTGAACCAGCAGTGCGACGGTATAGCTGCTTTTCTATGTCAGTCCTGACTGACTCGCTCCGAGGTTTATTCCTGTGGGCGCGTTCGCGGAACCGCTGACGGTATTCATTCCTTCCAAACATCTGCACATGAAATTCGGCATCTGTAATGAAATTTTCCAGGGTTGGTCTCTTGAACAAACCTTTGCTCGGGCGGCTTCCGCTGGGTACGACCTCGTGGAGATCGCGCCTTTTACAGTAGCGAAATCGGTGGCTGAGATTTCGGCCTCCGAGCGCGTCCGGATTCGAGACGCTGCAGCTCGTGCCAATATTGGAATCGCGGGCCTGCACTGGGTCTTGGTTCAGGCTGAGGGCATGTATTTGACCCATACGGATGCGGCGGTGCGGCGGCGGACCTCCGAGTATTTTGTAGAGTTGGTGAACTGCTGCGCCGATTTGGGGGGCGATCGGATTATCGTGGGGTCCCCGAAACAGCGGAATCTGCTCGATGGTGTTTCGTATGAACAGGCGTGGGATTTCGCAAAACAGACGTTTGCGGATTCCGTGAAACGGGCAGAGGACCGTGGCGTGGTGATTTGTTTTGAGCCGTTATCGCCTGCCGAAACGGATTTCGTGAACACTGCCGAAGAGGGGATTCGTTTTGCCAAAGAGTTTCAAAGTCCGGCGATGTCTGTGATTTTGGATGTGAAAGCGATGTGCTCAGAGTCGAAACCGATCCCGCAAATTATACGGGAAAGTGCTGGGGACTTTGAATATTTCCACGCAAACGATCGCAATTTAAGGGGACCGGGGTTTGGAGACGTGGACTTTACCCCAATCGTCGCGGCTTTACGGGACGCGAAATACGACGGGGTTGTTTCCGTCGAAGTGTTTCACTTTGAGGAGGGCCCCGAGCGGATCGCAGATGAGAGTATCGCGTATTTGAAGCGGATGTTTTTGGGAAGCTAGACGTCTCGATTCGCGCGGGGGCTTAGCGGGATTCTCGGGACCAAAATATCCAGGCGACTACGGCTCCTATTGCGTAGGCGAGCACGTCTCGCCAGTCTGCGGTGGCTTTTGGAACTAGCACTGGGAAGATTCCTTCGAATAGGAAGCTCCAGACAATTGTCCAAGTTGTGATTTCCTGGGCGGTGGGACGGATGTCGTTAGATCGAAGATTTAGCTTTCTGAATATCCAAAGGAGGAACGGAAGCGCTGCAGGAATGAGAAGAAAGTCGTCTAAATGATTGCGTAGGAGGGGTACGTGGGTTCCAAAAGCGGGTTTGAAAATAGTCCGATTCAGGATGTAGATCAGCGTCGCACCAAGACAGAGCGGATCTCGGAAGTATCGAAACGTGCGTGTTGTCGGCATGATTTAGCCGCACATCCATTGAATGCCGCCAGCGAACAAAATACCGATACCTATGCGAAGGATATGGTCCATTAGGTGCATGGTTAATAGAAGACTGGAGCTTTCAGTGGGAGTCAGCGAGCGGATTTGAGTCGCGAAGGTGGAAAGTTTTGCGGTGTTCGGCTAATGCTTAACAAAACATTTACCCGTGATACTTAACGATCTTCAGATCAAACAATATGCGGAAGGTGGCATGATTAGCCCCTTTGAACCGACTTTGGTGCGTCATCTGCCCGATGGAACTCCCGTGATGTCTTTTGGGCCATCAAGTTATGGCTATGACTTACGGCTTTCAGGTCGCGAGTTCCTGATCTTTCGGCACATTCCGGGAACCGTGGTGGATCCCAAGGCCTTTAATCCCAAGAATCTGGAAGTCACGACGCTTCAGCGGGACGAAAAGGGGGTGTATTTTATTCTCCCAGCCCGCAGTTATGGTCTTGGGGTGGCTGTGGAAGAACTCCATTTACCCGCAAATGTGACTGCGATTTGTGTGGGAAAAAGCACCTACGCGAGGTGTGGGATCATCGCCAACGTCACACCCGCCGAAGCGGGTTGGAAAGGCCATCTGACGCTTGAGTTCTCCAATTCCAGCGCGGCGGACTGCCGGATTTATGCGGATGAAGGGGTGGTTCAGATGCTGTTTTTCCAAGGCGAGGTGTGTGGCACTTCGTACCGGGCGCGGCGCGGCAAATACCAGAATCAGCGCCAGCGGGTGACTCTTCCCAAGGTTTAGCCGGGAAATCACGAGCAACGAAAAAGGGGAGCCTTCGAGGCTCCCCCTTTTTTTGTTTACGCACTGGAAATGTAGTGAACTTACAGCGGTTCTCCGATGAGATCGTAGACTTGTCCGTCGACGATTTTGACATCGATGAATTCTCCAACGGGCGCAGGTTTGGTGAGGAGGATGCGGCCGTCGATATCGGGTGCGTCGCCTGCTGCGCGGGCAACGGTGGGTTGGTCCACGAGTGCGCGCAACGTTAACCCGACTTGAGAGTCGGCGATTTCTTTGGCGATCTTCTGTTGAAGCTTCATCGCTTTGCGGAACCTCGCCTGTTTTGTCTTTTGGGGAAGCTGGTCCTCCATTTTCGCGGCTTTGGATCCTTCTTCCTGCGAGTATTGAAACACACCGAGTCGTTCGAATCGGGTGCGTTTGATGAAGTCCAAGAGGTACTCGAACTCTTCTTCGGTTTCACCGGGGAACCCCACAATAAACGTCGTGCGGATGGCGATCCCAGGGATGCCCGCCCGAATACGAGCGATGAGATTTTCGATGTGTTCGCTGCTGGTTTCGCGCTGCATCAGCTTCAGCATCCGTGGGTGGATGTGTTGCAGCGGCATGTCGATATAGCGGCAAACCTTGTTGCATTCAGCGATACAGGCGATGAGTTCGTCACTCCAGTGGGCTGGATGCGTGTAAAGAAGGCGAATCCAAAAGTCTCCTTCGATTGCGTTGAGTTGGCGCAGGAGATCCGTCAGCGCTGTGCCGCGCGACGAATCCACGGGCTGTCTGGGACCGGCTTTCTCTTCCCATAAATCCATCCCGTAATACGTCGTATCTTGCGAGATGAGGTTGATTTCTTTCACCCCGTCTTTGACGAGACCGCGTACTTCAGCGACCACGGATTCGACCGAACGCGAGCGATGGCGTCCCCGCATTTGCGGGATCACGCAGAACGAACAAGGGTGATTACAACCTTCTGCGATTTTGGTGAACGTCGTGTGGTGCGGGGTCAGGCGCACTCGAGGGGTATCCCAGTCTGGAATATAAACGGGTTTCTTCGTGACGAGATTCAGTGGTTCCCACGTTTCGTCGGTGAGAACTTTTGCGGCCTTCTTGTTCGTGGGAACCAAGGCCGGAGAGAGCGGACGATCCAAGACCTGGCGGATGAGTTTTCCCGTGTCCGCGACTTGGTCGAGGCCCATAAAGGCATCGACTTCATTGAGCTCTGAAGCGAGGTCTTTTGAAAAACGCTGTGCCATACAGCCTGAAACGATCAGACGTTGACCTGCTCGTTTTTTGAGGCCGCGTTGTTGGTGGGATTCGAGAATCGCCTCAATGGATTCCTCTTTTGCGGAGTCAATGAAAGCGCATGTGTTGACGATTAAAACGTCTGCTTCATCCGCATCCGAAGTGATTTCCATTCCTTCAGCACGGACGGACCCCAACATGATTTCTGCGTCGACGAGGTTTTTGGCGCAGCCGAGGCTGATCATGCCGATTTTGGGTTTTGCCGAAGTAGTCATTTGGAAAAAGGGAGAGGATAGAGAAAGAACGGGAAAAGTTCTAGAGAGTAGGTGAAGGGGTGAGCAGTTCTGTTTCTTCACCGCTGAGTGTTGGATGTGTCGGATGTTCCGAGGGCGAGCGACGTTTGCTTAGCATCGCGAATACGGTGGGAACAAAATAAAGCGTGGCGAGCGTCGCCAGACAGAGCCCGCCGATAACTGCGCGGGCGAGTGGCGCGTTTTGCTCGCCGCCTTCGCCGAGGCCAAGTGCCATGGGGACCATCCCGATAATCATCGCAAACGCGGTCATGATGACGGCGCGAAGGCGGGTGGAGGCGGCTTCGAGAGCGGCCATAAAAGGAGACATCCCGGAAGCGAGTTTGTCGCGAGCGAAGGTCACCACGAGAACCGAATTGGCTGTGGCCACCCCAAGGCTCATGATTGCGCCCATGAGGGCTGGGACGCTCAGAGTGGTTTGTGTCAGGTGGAGTCCCCACAAAACACCAGCGGCGGCGCCCGGCAGTGCCATAATGATGATGAATGGGTCCAGCCAGCTCTGGAAATTCACAACAAGAAGGAGGTAGATCAATAACACGGCGGCTGCGAGTCCCAGGCCAAGGCTCACGAAACTAGAACGCATCGTCTCTGCTTGCCCGCGGACTTCAATGAAGCTGCCTCTGGGGAGTTTCTGGCGGATCTCTTCCAAAATCGGTTGGATTTCCGAAAGAACGCCTCCCAGGTCGCGGCCGTCTACCCCGGCAAAGACATTAATCACGGGCATAATGTTGTAATGGCTGACGAGCGGAGGGCCCTGAGTTCTTTGGAAAGTCGCGAGGTTGCTCAAAAGTTGGCCATCTCCTGTGCCGGGAGTGTTTCTGGTTACCGGAATCTCATTGAGAGCGTTGATCGAATCGATGGCGTTTTCCGGAGCACGGAAGTTTACGAGGTATTGAACCCCAATTTTGGGATTCAGCCAGTACACAGGCTGCGTTTGACCGCTTCCGCTCAGGCTTAAAAGGACGGAGTTGGCTACATCGCGTTCACTCAGATTCATTAAAGCGGCGCGTTCCCGGTCGACATCGATGTGGATTTTAGGGAGATCCGCTGGTTGTTGAACTCGGATGTCGACGATGCCGGGGATTGACTTGATGCGGTCAGCGATCTGTCCGGCGATGAGGCGATTGGCGGTTTGATCACGGCCGAGGACTTGAATGTCGAAGGGCGCAGGTAGGCCGAAGTTGAGGGTTTGGCTGACGATATCTGCCGGCAAGAAGTAGAAGAGAGTCCCCGGGAATTCCCTCGCCAGAGTCAGTCGAATCGTCTTTTCGTACTCGGAGGTTGGCGCATGTTCTCGTTGGAGCGAAATCAGGATGTCTGCGTCCCCGGTTCCCAAAAGACCGTTGTTGGAGTAACTCAGGCTGATTCCAGAGTTGGGGATCCCCAGGTTGTCGAGAATTCCTGCCAAATCGTCTTCTGGGATAATGCGCTTGATCGCTTGTTCAACCTTTTCGACAAGCTGTGCCGTTTCTTCGATCCGCGTTCCGGTGCGTGCGCGGAGGTGGAGCTTGATTTGGCCGGTGTCCACTCTTGGGAAAAAGTCGCGCCCGAGGAAGGGAAGGATTGCGCTCGATGCAATACAGAAGAGGAGGAACGTGGCGCTAAAGGTCCGGCGGCGCTGAAGGCATGCGGTGAGGGACGCGGCGAAGAGACGGCGGAATCCTTCGAATGCAGATTCAAAACCGCGTTGGAAAAGAGCGAAGGGGCGAAGGAAACCGGACGGGAGCGGGGCGTGTTCTCCGTGTTCGGCGAGGTTTTGGTTGCGGTAAAACCATTGAACCAAGGTGGGAATCAGCGTCCGGGAAAGAGCGTAACTGGCAAGCATCGCAAATACGACGGCTTCTGCGAGTGGTACGAAAAGGTAGTGTGCGACCCCTGTCAGAAAAAACATGGGTACGAAAACAATGCAGATACAGAGCGTCGAGACTAACGCAGGAAGGGCGATTTCCTCCGCTCCGTCCAGAATGGCTTGTTGGAGGGGTTTCCCCAGGGACATCTGGCGATGAACGTTTTCGATTTCGACGGTGGCGTCGTCGACGAGAATACCGACGGCGAGCGCAAGGCCTCCCAAGGTCATGAGGTTGATCGTTTCACCCAAAGCGCTGAGTATTGCAATGGAGCACAGAACGGCCAGGGGAATGGAAATGGCGATGATGACGGTGCTTCTCCAGGAACCGATGAAGAGGAGAATCATGATTGCGGTGAGGGCCGCTGCGATGATGCCCTCTTTT
The DNA here is from genome assembly GCA_037133875.1 of Verrucomicrobiota bacterium. GTDB lineage: Bacteria > Verrucomicrobiota > Verrucomicrobiia > Chthoniobacterales > Chthoniobacteraceae > Chth-196. The sequence continues at coordinate 59,438 of JBAXNG010000016.1, forward strand.
AAGACGCCTTCGATTGCGGCTCGAACGAAAAGGGATTGGTCGGAAAACTCCTGAACCTTGATGGTGGACGGTACCGTGGAGAGGACCCTCGGCATCATCTCTTTGATCGAATTGACTACCTGTAAAGTGGACGCCATCCCGCTTTTCATGATGGTGAGGAGAACTCCGCGAGTTCCGTCATGTCGGACCACGTTTTGTTGAGGCTGAGAGCCGTCTCTAGCTTGTCCCACTTCGCGCAGGCGGATGGTGGTTTCGCCTATGGTTTTGATCGGGATATCATTTAGCTCCTCCAGATGCAGGGGGCTCGAATTGACCTCAATGTCGTATTCGGTGCCCCCGACCTTTGCTGTTCCGGTGGGCATGATGAGGTTTTGGGAGCTGACTGCCGTGACAACATCCTGAGGGGTGAGTCCTCGGGCTTTGAGGGCTGTGAGGTCCAGATCGACTGAGACGACTCGCGTGCGGCCCCCGTAAGGCCATGGTATTTGGGCGCCGGGAACGGTGACCAGAGAGGTTCGGACCTGATTGAGGGTGATGTCGTAAATTTCCCCTTCGGATAGGGACGAACTTGTGAGCGAGTATTGGAGGACGGGAACGGTAGACGCGCTGTATCGGATGACCAGTGGCGGCATCTGGCCCGGAGGCATGAGCCTGGTAACCGTTTGCGCGACGGCCGTGATTTGGGCAACTGCGCCATCTACAGAAGCGCCTTCCCTGAGGAAGACTTTGATGATGCCAACGCCATTGAAGGAGTTGGACTCAATGTGTTCGATGTCGTTTACGGTCGCGGAGAGCGAGCGTTCGTGGACATAGATGATGCGTTGTTCAATTTCCTGAGCGCTCAATCCGGCGTACTGCCAGATGACCGATACGACCGGGATATTGATGGCGGGAAAGATATCAGTGGGCGTCCGCAGTAACACGAAAGGTGTCATTAGAAGCAGCGCAAGGGCTGCTACCACAAACGTGTAAGGGCGCCTAAGCGCTAAGCGGACGATCCACATGATAAGGTGACTAAGAGGAGTCCCTGGAGGGGCTTATTCTTAGTCTTGGCGAGAGCTTACTCGTGGTGGGAGAGGTAGCGCTCTGCGTCGAGAGCGGCGGCGCATCCTTGTCCAGCGGCTGTGATAGCCTGACGGTAGGTGCGATCGGCGACGTCTCCGCAGGCGAACACGCCGGGAACGTTGGTGTGGGTGCCGTGGTTTTGGATGAGGTAACCATCAGCGTCCATATCCAGTTTGCCCTTAAATGGCTTCGTGTTGGGTGTGTGTCCGATTGCTACGAAAACACACTTCACTTCGAGTTCACGCTCGGCGCCGGTGACACTGTCCTGGAGTTTGATTGCGCGCATTTCGCCTTCGGCGTCGGTGAGGTACTCGGTGGGGATACTGTTCCAGAGGACTTCCACCTTAGGATTGGCGAGGGTGCGTTCGGCCATGATTTTGGAGGCGCGCAACGAATCTCTGCGGTGGATGAGGTAAACTTTCGAGGCGAAGCGTGTGAGGAAGTTTGCTTCTTCGCAGGCGGAGTCGCCGCCACCGACGACGCAGACTGGGACGTTACGGTAAAAGGCACCGTCGCAAGTGGCGCAGGAGGTGAGGCCGTGGCCGACGCGTTCTTTTTCACCGGGGAGCCCGAGCCATTTGGCGGAAGCGCCTGAAGCGATGACCAAGGTTTGGGTTTCAACCCAACGATCATCGAGTTGGACTTTGATGTGACCCTCAGAGGATTCGAAGTTGTTGAGGGTAGCGTATTCGAATCGGGCCCCGAAGCGTTCGGCCTGGGATTTCATATTCATGATCAAGGCGGGACCGTCGATGCCTTCGGGAAATCCAGGGAAATTTTCGACCAACGTAGTGGTGGAAAGTTGGCCGCCGGGTTCGTGTCCTTCGAGAACGAGAGGCGCGAAATTGGCGCGAGCAGCGTAAATAGCAGCAGTGAGCCCGGAACAACCGGTGCCGACAATAATCATCTTCTCCATTGGGGGGACTCTAGTAGGAGGGCAGGCCGGAGGCAACCCGCAGAGAAGGGGCAGTCTGTTTCTTTATAAAAATGGAGACTCGATTGGTGCCAGTGGCAAAAATTAGAGGTGTCTGAAGAAAATGGTTGTTGAATTCACAGACAACTTGCTTGTCTGTTCCCGTTCGTTTGTTAATCCTTCTCTTCCCCTGCAATCGCGCATTTTATCAAGCTTCGCATGACCCTTGGAAAGCTACTCTCCGTCGAGCAGATCGTCCCTGAAATGCGGGCCAAAGAGCGTCTGTCCGCAATCGTTGAACTAGTGGACACACTTGTGCTTACAGGGCAAGTGAAGGAAGGGGATCGGCAGGCGATTCTGGCGTCTTTGCGGGCTCGTGAAGAAACGATGAGTACAGGGATTGGCTTCGGGATAGCTATTCCCCATGCTTCTTCTGACCGCGTGACTCAGGTGGTTGCCGCATTTGGGCGTTCGTCCGAGGGGATTGATTTTGAGTCGTTAGATAATGCGCCAGTTCGGTTCATTGTGATGTTTGTGGTTCCAAAGGATCACTTTCAGATTCATCTCCGCACACTGGCTGCGATTGCCAAGTTTTTGAATGATAGAGGGGTTCGGGAACGGTTAGGAGGGGCTGCGGATGCCCAGGAAATCCTTTCTATTTTCGCAAGTTCGGGGCGTTAGGTGCGGGGCTCAACCAAGACTGAAAGCTTTCCAAAACTGTTCCTCTGAGGTTGGGGGGGCGAGGTATTTTGTTGTGCTACAGTTGGTTGTGTTGGGGTGTTTGGTGGCCGGAGTTGCAGCCTTTATCTAAACTGATGGGCTTCAAATTTTGCCCTGTATGGAACTCGGGAGTTTTTTTGGGTTGACGCTCGATTTTGGCGGCGCCCTAATGCGCGCTGTATAGGGGCAAATAATCGAATGCCGTGTTGTTCTTTTCCAATAGGGGCTAGCCGGGAGATGTCTGTTTCGCAGCGGTCAGTTGCGGTACTCTTCTTTGTTGGCTGACTTTTGGGGCGGTACGGCTCGATGTGCATTTGTGTGTAAATAAGACTTGGAAAATTAAGTGTCAGTTTATAACAACTAAATTCTCATGAAGAAAATCGCAGTAGCATTAGCTCTAGTAGGTGCGGCGTCCTCGTCCGTAAAAGCAGCAGATCCGGTGGCAGGTGGTGACTACGTCGTTCTCGCTGAAGAAGGCAAGACACTCGTTTCTGTGACGGTCGCTGGTGCGAGCCAGAGATACACTGGTAAAAAGCTGGATCTTGCCACGGGTAAAGTTACGGCCCTGTCCGGTAAAATCGATGCTGAGACTGGTTCGGTGACTGTTACTCCTGAAATCAAAAAAGCAGGCGCAGATACAGTTCCTGCGGTTTTGCAAGCTCTCGCGGCGGCTGATAAGGCAGATGAACTAGTAGTTCCAGGGACGTCTTCTGCGTATCTGATTGCAGCAAAGACAGAGGTTACTGCTGAAAATTTCGCAACGCTCTACCCTGACAAGAAAACCGCTTCCGACAAACTTGCAAGTGCGTTAACTGATGCTACGGCAGCAGTTACGACGGCGACAGATGCTGTGACTGCGAATGCGACGGCAACCGAAACAGCTGCAGATGCTTCTGACGTTGGTAAGGCGCTTCGCGCGGCAGCTAAAGCTGCATTTGATGCGCATGTGGCCGCAGTTGCGGACTTGACGACAGCTACCACCACATTGAAGACCAAGCAGAGTGCGCTTGTGGATGCTAATAAAGCTGTGGCGGCAGCTCGTAAAGATATGGCGACAAACGCAGCAATTGGAGCTCTTCTGGATGCTGTTGTGGTGGCTCAAACTGACGTAACTGATGCGACTAAGGCGTTGGCTGCAACAGCAAAGACAGCAGCAGCTGCAACTGTTACTAAGAACTCTTCGCAGGCTGAGTACGTTCGTTTCCTTAATGCGAGACTCAGTGCTGACGATTTGAAGGAGTACAAGAAAAAGACGGCGCTTGAAGCTACGGTGTCTGCGAAGACGGCTGCTCAAAAGGCCATCCAGAAGAAAATCGATGCTGCTGACGCTGAAGTGTCCGCATTTATTGCTTCCAACAAAAACGCTTACATTACAGTGCTTCCTGTTGGTAAGAATATTTCTCTGGCTGGTGTTCGCGGAGATGGTGCTGCATTCTCTTATACAGGGCCAAGCCTTGCTTCGAAGATTGTTGGTGTTGCTCCCGTGAAGAATGGTGTGCTGACCATCAATCATGCAACCGATCTAGGGACGACTGCTGGTGTTGATCTGAACTTGACTGTAGGGAAAGTTATGCTTCCTACAGTAACAGGAGCCACGGTTATCGGTCTTGGTGGAGGAAAACCATCTACGGCAGCTGCTGGTGTTACAGCTAGCATTACGAAAAAAGTTGGTGACGCAGACGTCACGACTGCTTACGTTTTGACAGCGAAAAATGGTAAAATCTCCCTCACCGCGGCTGTTGGTGATGCTGCAGCGAAGGCAACTCCTTCGGCATTAACTGCAACCAATGGCGCTCTGCGTGGAACGATCGGCAGCAGCAAGGTGTTCGGTCTTATCGGAACATTCGGCGACGCAACGAAGGTCTACAGCAGCTTCGCTGATTTTGCTGCTCAGTAACAAAGGCAGGACCGTCTTTGACGGTTAGCAAATTAAAAAGGGAGGAGCCTTGTTAAGGGCTCCTCCTTTTTCTTTTCGGAGAATCTGATTGTTATGAAGAAAATACTCGGGAGTTTGCTGGTGGTAAGCCTTTTGTTGCTTATTTATCTTATAGGGCCCGCTGGTGATGTTGAAAAGGCTAAGCCCGAATTGCTTCGAGCGCAGGACGGCGCAAAGGTGAGTGCTCCTGCGGTAAGTGGAGATACTCAAAAGGCAATTTTAAACACGAGTGCAGAAATATCACCCTGGGAAAAAGCTCTGAGTGATGCGATCGATAGTTCCGAGGATCATTCGGTGATCTGTGCGAAGCTTATTGAAATGCTTAAAACAGCATCAGCACCAGCGCAGGGAGTCATAGCAAAGCATATTACGAATTTGGCTAATGACACAGACTTTGAGAAATTGATTCCCTATCTATCGGATCAATCCATGGGAAAGACTTTTCATGAGGTGGTTGCAGCAGACCTATTAAATCGTCCCGATGCGATCAAATTGCCCAATTTACTGAAGGTAGCGTCTCAAAGCTGGCATCCTCTCCAACAGAAGAGTCTGGAATTTCTCCGCATTTTAACCCAAGAGGATGCCGGAGAGGATTGGGCACAATGGGAAGTTATTGTGAAACAGAAGTTAAATAAGCCCTCTTCGCAGTAACTAAATGCAGCGAGCTGTCTCTTTTAAAGGTATTACTCGTTTCAATGGGCGCGAGGTGATCCGTTTAAGGTGAGATGCACTCGCCCCTAGTTTTAATAGGCTTTTGGATATAAATGGAGCGATCCACCGCTACCACTTCAAGAGTTGGTAGACGCCGCTTTTGATTCTTTTCCCGGTAATGGTTCAAATTTACAAAAGCGCTTTGCTCTCCCTGTAAACAGGTTTGTCCCAGAGGCCTGTCGATTGACGCTATTTGTTGTCTTACCAATGCAGGGAGCGTTCTATCCCAGCCAACGTCCGTTCAGGCGCGTCTAGGAGCCTAATCGGATTTGATGTTCTAGGTTGCCTCCACCTTCTTGAGGGGTTCAAATGGGCCCCGTTACTCTGGGATAACTCCCAAAAATTGATTCCATGGAAACCATCCCTTTACTGCTCGAGGCTCGGTTGCGGGCCGCTGTTGAAAATGCCGCCGGAGTTGAGGCGAATGTGACGCCTGCTTCGGATACGCGATTTGGTGATTACCAAAGCAATATCGCGATGTTGTTAGCCAAAAGGGACAAGGCGAATCCTCGTGCGTTGGCTCAGCAAATTCTGGATCGCCTGCAGGTGAGCGATATCTGTAGTGCTGTTGAGATTGCGGGCGCTGGGTTTTTGAATTTTCGGCTTTGTAAAAAGTGGGTGCAGTCTCGGTTGGAAGATGTCCGCGCAGACTCACAGCTAGGTGTGCCCGAGCCCCAAAAGCCGCGCTCGATTGTCATCGATTTTTCGTCACCCAATGTCGCCAAGACCATGCACGTGGGGCATATCCGGTCGACCTTTTTGGGCGATTCGCTTGCAAGAATAGCCACATTTGTCGGACATAAAGTGGTCCGCGATAATCATATCGGAGATTGGGGGACCCAATTCGGTATGTTGCTATACGGGTGGAAGAACTTACTCGACCGAGAGGCCCTTGCTGCGGACGCCCTCGCTGAAATGGAGCGCCTTTATAAGACGGTCAGTGCTCAGTGTAAGGAAACCCCTGAGGTTCTCGAATCTGCCCGAAATGAACTCGTAAAACTGCAGTCAGGGGATCTGGAGAATTTGTCGCTTTGGTTGGAGATGATCCATCTCTCCCAAGGCCAGTTTGATACCATTTACTCACGTTTGGGTGTTCGCTTTGATGTCACTTACGGAGAGAGTTACTACAACTCACGCCTAAAACCTGTGGTGGCTGAACTCTGCAGTTTGGGGATCGCCAAAGAAAGTGACGGAGCGATGTGTGTGTTTTCGGATGGGGCCTTACCTCAGGAGCAGGATCCGTTTTTGATTAAGGACAAAGACGGCTGGCGCTCCAATCCGGCACTGGTTCTTAAAAGCGATGGTGCAGCGAATTACACCACGACGGATCTGGCGACGATCCAGTTTCGGATGGAAAAATGGAAGCCGGACGAAATTATTTACGTCACTGACGGGCGGCAGCAGCTCCATTTCAGGCAGTTGTTTGCGATTTATCGTCGCTGGCAACCCAAACAGGCTGAGCAAGTGAGGTTGGCACACGTCTGGTTTGGCGCAATTTTGGGCGAAGACGGAAAACCGTTTAAGACTCGTTCTGGCGACACGGTGAAGCTCGCGGACCTTCTGGATGAAGCGGAAGAGCGCGCTTACACTTTGGTTACCGAAAAGAACCCGGCATTACCCGAAAGTGAGCGGCGTGAGATTGCCCGCATCATCGGGTTGGGTGCCGTGAAGTACGCTGATTTACAGCCCAACCGTCAGGGTGATTACGTGTTTTCCTGGGATAAAATGCTTAGCTTTCAGGGGAACACAGCCCCGTATCTCCAGAACGCGTATGTCCGGATCCGGTCGATTTTCCGGAAGCTTGTAGAGGCCGAGATCGTGTGGGATCCGGGTGCCCCGATTGCCTTGGTAGATCCAGCGGAGGAAGCGCTAGGGAAGAAAATCCTCCAGTTTGGGGAAGCGGTTCAGCAGGTATTGGTCGACCATCGTCCGAATGGGCTTGCGAATTACCTGTATGAGTTGGCGAACACTTACCACGGGTTCTATGAGGCTTGCCCAGTGATCAAAGCTGAGCCGGCGTTGCGTCCGAGCCGTCTGGAACTGTGTGACCTTACGGAAAGGGTCCTGAAGACCGGGTTGGGACTACTTGGGATCCAAGTTCCCGAGCGGATGTAGTTTCTGGTTCCGCTGTTCTTTCGGCCTGTAGAAAACAGGCCGAAAGAAAAAAGAAAGCGCGGTGGGAAAGCCGCCTGATTAGGCGCCCATTCCGTCTTCAAACGAACCGCCTGCAGCTGGCCATTGGAAGTGGTCGCGAACATAGGCGATGCCGTTGGCGCTTGTGTAATCGAGATCCTTGAGCGCGCTTTCGGCTTCGACGACGAGAGGGGCGGATTTGGATCCCGTGATTTTGCAGTAACGCTGTGGGTAGCCGATGTGCAGCATCAACTCGGCGTACCGCTGCATATTCAGATCGCCTGTGGCGAGATCCGTAAATTGCATCGCGCGGTTAGGCCAATTGGGCTCCATCGTACGAACTGGCAGGCCGGGACGAACCGTGTGGTTCTTAATGTGGCATGCATAAACGCGATCGCCGACCTTGAGGAAGCGAGTTTCGAACGATTCGCCTTCCCAGCAATGGGACGGGTCTGCGTTGACTGCGAGCGACTCGTCTCCGTCGCAAATCTTTACCAGCGAGAGGAATTCGTCAGCGGTTGCTGCGCCTGTTCCAGGGTGAATTTCATGGCAAAGCTTGATGCCGAGCTTGCGCGCGTGGTCACGAATTTTCCGTGTTTTGTTCACGAAACGCTCCTGTCCTTCTTTGATAAGGTCGAATCCTGGGCCAGCCCAGAAGCCCCATGGGTAACCGGTTGCCAGTTCCCAACCAAATGCAACGCCCCAGAACATCGGGAAAATTTTGACGTTTAGTTCGGCAAGCAAATCCAACAGGTTCAGGACGTAAGTTTCTGCCCATGCTTCGATTTCTGCAGGGGATTTCTTTGCAACGTCCTCGGGAATAAACGGACGAATCGTCGGTGATCCTGTCCACGCTGTGGTGTGAACCCAGATCGGGCAATGACCGGATACTCCGTCAATTTGGAGGCCAGCTTGATCGAACGTGTCACGGATCTCTTTTGCGGACTTAAAGCCGTTGCCCGCTTGGAGCATATAGTTGCTCGGCTGCGCTCCGGCGGCACCGGAACGTTTTGCGTAGGCGAGGAAGTCTACGAGAGATTTGGCGCCGTGTTGGGCGCCTTCGATGGAGGGATGATAAACGCTGTTTGCCATGGGGGCTGAAAGTTACCCAACTGGGATTTTTATCGCAAGATTAGCTGATAGGGAACGCGCAGCGTGGAGTAGGAAGCCCATTTTCGCTAGAATCGGACCCATGGCATCTCTTGAAACGATCGTGGAGTATCTCCAATCCTATCTCTCCGTGAAACAAATCACGGATTACCCGCAGGCTCTCAACGGTCTGCAACTTCAGAACTCCGGCGAGGTCCGCAAAATCGCGGCAGCTGTGGATGCTTGTGAGTCCGTGATGACTGAGGCGATCGTAAGCGGGGCGGATTTCCTGATCGTTCATCACGGGTTGTACTGGAATCCCGGCCCCATCACGGGGCCGATGTATCGTAAGGTGCGTATGGCGGTTGAAAATGATTTGGCGGTCTACAGTTCGCATTTGCCCTTGGACGTGCATCCTGAGGTCGGAAATAACGTTCTCCTGGCAAAGGCTCTTGGATTGAAGAAATTGGAGCCTTTTATGAATCTCAAGGGCCAGTCGATTGGTGTGCGTGGAGAGACCTCCTGCTCCCTGCACGAGTTGGCGAAGCGCTTGGAAAAATCACTCGAGGGCGCGGCGCATCTGTGTCCCGGAGGACCTTCCAAACCCAAAAAAGTCGGTGTGGTTACTGGCGGTGCTGGCAGTGAAGTAGCCAGAGCGGTGGAAGAAGGGGTGGATACGTTTATTACGGGCGAAGGGCCGCATTGGAGTTACACCCTAGCTGAGGAGCTCGGAGTGAATGTCTTCTACGGAGGGCATTATGCCACGGAAACCTTTGGGGTTAAGGCGTTGGCTGAGCATTTGTCTCAGAAGTTTGATCTCCCCTGGGAGTTCATCGATCACCCGACCGGTCTGTAGACCACAATCCTGAGAATGGACTCTGTGTTCGACCGGAAACGCCGTGTGCGGTTGGGGCGGTTGGAGGGGGAGTCCACCCCTCGTAATCCGCCTACTCCGTTCCCGTTTGCTGGCTTCCGGTCCCAAGCGGAAGGTGATGCGGCTCGGTTAAAGCCCTGAGTTTTTACGTTGAAGCCAACCTCTTGGGACCTTCAATGAGCAATCCGATGAGTAATTGGATTGCTTGGAGTGCCTTATGCGCTTGGCTGGGTGAGTTGGGTGAGTGCTTCGATTTCTTCGGCACGACCCAAGTCAGTGAGTGTCCTGGTTGCTTCGGCCAGCAGGTCCGTGTTTTCAGGATTCGCGTGAACGCTTGCGACGAGTAGATCAGCGGCTTCTTCGCTACGATCCAGTCCTTTCAGAATGCTTGAGATCTGAATGATGGTCGCGGTGTCGGGCCAATCGGGATCGATGGAATCGGACAACAGTGCGAGTGCCTGATCGTGTTGTTCAACCTGGAGCATGCATTTTGCGAGCGCTCGGAGTGCTACGGGGTTACCCGGACTCAGTACGAATATCTCTTCAAATAACGGAATGGCTTGTTGATAAGAGCCTTCGGACGTAATTGCGGAGATTTGGGTGAGGAGTTCTTCGATTCTTTCGGGCTCTTGCATATGGCCCCTTTAGCAGAATGGGGGCTAATAAGATAGCACGGGCATCGTATTCATTGGGAACTTGATGGCCCCGGACTCGGCAGGGACGTGCTTGTCTGAAAAGCGGTTCGCAACGCTTCCGATGTAGTCCAGAGCCCGGCTTCTAGAAGTGAGGCTCCGTGATCACACGGAGGCATCCGGGGCACGTTTGGGAGTTTTAGAACGGCTTCCATCACCGCATTTGCTTCAGTGCGGCGATCTAGTGCCGCCAAAACCTTCGCATGGGTAAGCATTAGCTCAGGGTGACTGGCTGCGTTGCCTCGGATGGACTCACAAAAGGCGAGTGCCTCGTTCCAGCGTTCGAGGTGTAGCAGGCAAGTTGGAATCCGGACGAGCGCTGCGTCGACAAGGGTCGTGACCTGCCGCGCTAGCGCGGATTCGTAGGTCGATAAATAGGCGTCGAGAGCTTCGTCGTACCTCGAAAGATCCAGAAGGCATCCCGCCAATAGAAAGTGCGTGATCGGGAGGGGCGTTTCGGTGCGAAGCTGCTTTTGCAGGATTTTCAGGTTACGCTCCTGTTTGTGGAGTCTGATCGTGGGGTCGCAATAACCGTCGTGCTGAATTTCGATCGAGGCATTGAGGGTCGGGATACCCAGCTCCGCGATACTAGTGTCGACTTGTTCGTGAATGGGGAAGCGAAAGCGGATTTTGGGGTGGTTCGGGAATAGTCGGGTTAAATAGGCAGCGGTTCCTGCTCCCTGGCCCTTTGGGGCGATACTCCGATTGAGAAGACGAAAGGCTTTCGTTGGGAGGTGTCCGGATTGGGCTTCGTCCTCCAACAAAAGACGCAGCGCAACGACGTCTCGCTCCAGCATCCATTCGTCTGAATCTAACACGAGGATCCACTGGCCGGTGGCAGCGTCCAACGTGAGGTTACGCATTTCACTAAAATCCTCATTCCAGATGGCCGGCAGGATTTTGGCTCCGTAGCGTTTGGCGATTTCTACGGTTTTGTCGGTGGATCCCGTATCGACGAGGATGATTTCACTGACAAGGGACGCCACGGACTGGAGAGTCCGTTCCAGAGAGTCCTCTGCGTTTCGGGCCATCATGCAGAGACTGAGGGAGCATGAAGTCGGTGTCGCGCTCATGTGAAAATGAAATATCTTGGGGCTTTCAGCAGTAGCTTTGTGGCATTTTCGGTGCTTGGAGTGTGTTTAGCGATGATTACTACCTCAGAACTTTTGAGCCAGGGACTTGCCGATGTGGAAGCGGGGCGGCATCAGGCTGCGGTGCGCATTTTAACTGAGGTTCTGGCGCGTGAACCGCGTAATGAGGAGGCATTGTTTCATCTTCTGACGCTGGCCAGGCAGGAGGGGACCGCTGCGGGTATTGCGTTTGTAGAATCCGTGCTCCGTCGGGATCCACTGTTTCTGGGGGCGATTGTATTGCTGGCCAATTTGTTACGTCCTCTGGGCCGCTTGGCGGAAGCGTTGCCGTTTATTAGTGCGGCAACCGCTGCGGGGGGTATTTCGGTTAATCTGGCTTTGTTTGAAGTGTCGTTGCTCGAGGAAATCGGGCGACCGGAGGCGGCGTTGCAGCGGCTACGGGAAGGGTTCGCCCAGGCATCTGAATCGATCGCCATAGCGGAGCGACTTGCCAGTTCGTTAACGGCCACTGGTTGTTTTGAAGAGGCGTTAATTCCGTTGCGTCGTTGTGTAGAATTAAATCCGAATTCGGCGTCGGCGATTTGTCAGTTGGGTAATGGGCTGGAAAATGTGGGGAGAATTCCCGAAGCCATGGATTGTTTTGCGACTGCGGTTCGCTTGGATCCCAGTTCCTTTGAGGCGTTCCATTTATTGGGTGCTGCATTGTTTGGGGATAAGGCGTATGCCGGCGCGATTGAGGCTTTCCGCAAGGCTTTGGAGATTAATCCCGGCTCGGTGTATACCTTGAGTAACTTGGGGGTCGCGCTGGTTAAAACAGGCCGATTTCAAGAAGGCGCGGAGATTTTAGATTTTGTGGTGCAGCACCAACCCGGATTAGCGGGGGCCTGGTTACAATTGTCGGTGGCACGACGTGAATTGGGGGAAATTACGGCGGCGCTTGTTGCGGGGCAAAAGGCGGTGGAACTAAACCCTCGTTCTGTCGAAGCACTGACCCAAAGGGCGGCGACTTTACTCCGAGCAGGATTAAGTGCGGAGGCGGCCGGGTGTTTTTATAAAGCGCATGAATTTGAACCGAAGAACGCTGCGGTTCATAGCGACTTTCTGTTCTCGTCTAATTACATCGCTGAGCTTTCTCCGATTAAACGGTTTCATTATTATAAAGAGTACGCAGCCCTTCAGGAGGCGCCGGTTTTGGCGAATCGAAAGGGCTATGGTAATGTTCGGAGTTTGGATCGAAAATTACGGATCGGTTATATGTCCGGGGATTTTCGGTTGCACTCGGTAGCGTTCTTTATTGAGCCGATTTTACGTGCCCACGATCGGAGTCAGGTGGAGATCTACGCTTACAGTAATAGGCCGAGACGGGATAAGGTGAGCGACATGCTTCAGTCGTTGGTGGATGTCTGGAGAGATATATATGAAATATCGGACGATATTTTAGAGGATCTGATCCGGTACGATCAGATAGATATCCTCGTGGATCTATCGGGACATACTGCACATAATCGGCTGCTGGTATTCGCCAGAAAACCTGCTCCCGTGCAGATAACCATGATTGGTTGTAATCAGAGTACGGGTCTAGAGAGTGTGGGGTATCGTATTACTGATGCTGTGATGGACCCGGTCGGGCAGACCGAGGTTATTCATTCGGAGCGATTGCTGCGAATGCAGTCGGGGCCTTTTGTGTTCGCTCCACCTCCCACGGCGCCCGAAATTGCGAGCGCTCCTTGTGTCCAAAAAGGGCGGCTGACGTTCGGGGCTTTTAACAATACGGCGAAAATCACGCCACAGGTCTTGGATTGTTGGGCTGCAGTGTTGGTGGCGCTTCCTGATGCGGCTCTGTTGCTGGTGGTTGAAAGCGATAGCCCAATCATGAGGGCGCTCGAGGATAGAGGTGTTTTACGGGAGCGAATTCATGTCAGGCCCCGGTGTTCGGTGAATGACTATTTGAGCATGCACCAGGAGGTGGATGTTTTGTTGGATACGTTTCCGTACAACGGACTGACCGTGACTCTGCTGGCAGCGTGGATGGGGGTGCCGTGTTTGACGCTGATTGGCGCGGATGCTGCCGCAAGGGCCGGGGCCGCGATCAACACTCGGCTAGGGCTTGAGGATTGGGTTGTGCGGGATCAGGCGGAGTTTGTGGCTCGTGCAAAACGTGCGGCAATGGAGCCACGTGAGTTGGACGTATTACGGGGAGGCTTGAGAGAGCGGGTTCGGTTGGCGTTTGGGGATGGTGGCCGCTTCACGAGGGAATTGGAGGGAGTTTACAAACGGATATTCGGAGAGTGGATGGACGGTGCTGCTGCTTGCGAGGTGCAAGGTGAGGCTGAGCAGCTTCGGATGGCGAAGAACCTGATTGTTGGTGGGTTCACAGCTGAGGCGATTGCGGCCTTGAGTACGATTTTAAGAAAAAACCCGGATTATGCGGAGGCGCTGATGGAACTGGGGAAAGTAGCCCAAAAGGAAGGGCGTACCGAGGATGCCGTGGCGTTGTGGACACGAGCGGTGGAGTTGGAGGTTGGGCGGACGGAGTGGGTGGAATCGCTCTTTGATTTGTTATTTTCCGCTGAGTCTTACGAAGCGGCGGAGCAACTCTGTCAGCGGCATTTGGCGGTGGCGCCGGGCAGTGCTTCGGTCTGGTCGCGTTGGGGGGATCTTTGTCGAAGAAATGGGAAGGATGAGGATGCGAAGCAACGGTATTTAAAAGCGATAGAAGCCGATCCGGATAATGGTCTTTATGCGGATATTTTGGTGAGCCACCTGATAGTCGGGAAGGATCACGAGCTGGAGGTGCTGAATTACCTGCGGCGTGATGGCGGGAACGAGAAGCGGAGCTTCACGAGTTGGATGTTGGAGGGGCACGCCTATTTCAAAACGGGTAGATTTTTAAAAGCGATTGAGGCCTTTCGAAAGGCGATTGGATTGGATCCAAGTGATCAAAATGCACGGGCGAATCTTGGGGCGACCTTAAAGGAGGTGTATCGAACCCAAGAGGCTCTGGATCTGTTAAGGATATCGTTACGGTTGGGAGCGGGGCATGAAGAAATGCAGAATGCGTACGCAAATACGCTGCAGCAATCGGGGGATTATGTGGGGGCTGAACGAGTTTATAGAGAGGCGTTGCTGGCAAATCCAAATTCATCCAAGGCGCGGATGAATCTTGGGTGTGTGCTTTGGCAATTAGGTGAGGTGGCGGAAGCGATTGAATGTTTCCGAAAGGTGACAGACGCAGGTCGGGAGACTTCGGCGGTGTCTAGTAATTTATGTTTTGTCATGAATTACTTGGACGGGGTGAAACCGGAAGAGGTGTTTGCGGAATATCGACGTTTTAGTGATGTGTTTGAGATTCCATTGCGATCGGTAATGCAGCCTCATTTAAACGATAGAAACAAAGGGCGGCGTTTGCGGATTGGATATGTATCCGCAGATTTGAGGGCGCATTCCGTGGCGTATTTCGCCGAGCCTTTATTTAAGGAAGTGGATCGTTCGCAGTTTGAATTATTCGTGTATTATAATTTCGCCGTAATAGACCCAGTGGCGGAAGAGTTTCGGAAGAGGACGGATGGGTGGCGTGGGATTCATTGTGTTCCGGATGAGATCGTGGAACGACAAATCAGAGAGGATAAAATCGATATATTGGTGGAACTATCAGGGCACACTGCAGGGACCCGATTGCAGTTATTCGCGAGAAAGCCCGCACCTATTCAGGTCACAATGATAGGCTGTATGCAGAGCTCCGGATTGCTGGGTATGGATTATCGAATCTCAGATCACTGGATGGATCCCGAGGGACTCACGGAACATATCCATACGGAAAAGATTGTTCGATTAAAGAGCGGAGCTTTTTGTCTGTCGCCGCCGGAGGCGCCTGAAGTGAATCCGTTACCGGCCTCTTCTCGCGGGTATATCCAGTTCGGATCTTTCAATAACCTCGCGAAAGTTACGAACCGAGTTTTTGAGTGTTGGGCGAAGGTGTTACAACGGGTGCCGAACTCGCGTCTGTTGGTGGTTGGGAGAGGGCCGGACCGGATTCCAGCGCGTTTTGAGGCGTTGGGCGTGGATTCCAGTCGTATTGATGTCAGCCCGCTAAAGCCTCGCTGGGATTATATGGCGTTGCACCACGAGGTAGACGTTCTTTTGGATACCTTTCCGTATAATGGACTGACGATTAGTTCGTTGGCGGCTTGGATGGGGGTTCCTTGTGTGACGATTGAGGGGAACTGCGCTGCGGCCAGAGCGGGCTCTGCGATTATGAAGCGTTTGGGGTTGGCGGAGTTTGTGGCCAAGGACGAGGTGGGGTACGTCGATTCGGCTGTGAGAATCGCGAGTAATATTCCACGGTTGGCGGAGATCCGGAAAGGGTTGCGAGGCCAGTGTGAGTTGCATTTGGCGAATGCGCGGGAATACACAGCCGAAATCGAGCAGAGCTACCGGAAAATGTGGGAGGATTGGTGTGCCTCGGGGCTTTAGTGGTAACCTGACTGGGTATGAGAATTTCGAGGAAACCGCAGACTTTTAGCTGGGAGCATGCAGACTTTGGCCTGCGTGGGCTCTTTCGAAAATGGTGTGGAAAGTGGCGTGATGTAGCTGGGGTTCGTGGCAGCTGGGTGAAAAAATGGGTCCCCTCAGGTATTCAATCGCTGAATTCCGAGTGGTTAATCGCCGATGGTGTTGGCGCGGATAAATCGGCTCCTGTCTGGGCCAATACTCGAAATGTGGCTGCGGCTTTGACCGCTGACGGTTTCGGGGATGTCCGAACGATAGGGCATCCGGCGATATACGTGCCGGATTGGGAGGTGCATCGGTTGGGTGGTAGCGTTTTGGTGTTGGTTGGGGGTGCTGAGACTGGGCTGATGCAGGTATTGGGAGAGGTTGAAGTGTTTTTATCGGCGGTGAGATCGGCATTGGGTAAAGGGGGGCGTGTTACGGTGTGTCTGGGAGAAGGGATGTACACTGAGGCGCGTGAGTGGGTTTGGAGGAGGCGCTTTGAGGGCGTGGACGTGATTTGTTTTGAAGAGAATCCGTTGTGTGGGGAGTCACTGGCGGAGGCGGCGGTTTTATTTAGCCGTTTCGAATATGTTTCCGGGGACACTCCTGGACATTGGGTGCCTCATGCGGCGCTGCGCGGGGCTAAGGTATCGATTCGGCAGCGTGAAAATCAGGAAGGGGTATATTTTTCATCCAAGGTATTGCCTGAGTGGCTTTGTGGAGAGGTTCTGTCGGCACCGATTGCCGAGGACTGGGCAAAGGTTGAGTTGGGGTGGGAGGACCGTCTGGAGGCTGGGGCAATGGCGGAAGCGTTCGGCTGGCCGTCGGTCAATCCGGAATCTGTTGCTAACAGGCCGACTCTGGGAATTAGCGAGACATTGGAGTTAGCGCCCCGGCAATTAGTGGAGGAAGCAATAGCTGAGGGGCATTCCGATGGGCTGCTGGAGTGGCTGGAAAGGAATCCGGAGACGCCGCTGCGGGCGGATTTATCGGTATCGTTGGCGTTACTGCTGGTTCGGAAAGGGAATGCGGTGAGAGCGGTGGGGGTGCTGGAGCCACACACCAAAGGGACGGGTGTGGATATTCCGAGTGTGGTGCTGTTGGGGGAATTGTTGTGTTATCTTGGACGTTTTGCGGAAGCCGGTTCGTTACTGACTAGGACCTTGCAAACCCAGAAGCCACATCCTGCGGTTGTGGTGAGTTTGGGGGCGTTTGTGGAAGGAAAGACAGGGGCGGTTTCGTCTCAGGAGATGTTTGCGATGGGACTGGATTTGGCGCGAAATTACGGTGCGAGAGTGGTGTGGCCGCAGTATTCGCGAGGGGTTGGCCGGGGGCGTGTCCTGATGGTTTCATGCACGGCAAAGCCCGAGTGCAGAGAATCCGAGTTGCAGATAGTGAAGTCGTTCCGGGCAAACTACGGATCTCGGGAAAGCCGGGTGGATCTGGATCTGAGTTTTTCTAACACCAGAGGGTTACCCGAGGTTTATAACGCTAAATTGGCCCAGGCGGCAGTGGCAGGGTACGAGTACGTGGTTTTTGTCCACGATGATGCGTATTTGGACGATTCGCGATTACCTGAGAAACTGGCTCTGACGCACGAGGAGTGCGGCTTTCATCTGATGGGAGTGGCTGGAGCGGCTAGGGCTGATTTAAAAGGGCCGGGTTTGTGGCACTGGATGGCGCCTCGCGAGGAGTGGCGGGGAACCATCTTCAACGTGATGAAGAAGTACGATGCTGTAATGGCGAGCGGTTTTGGCCCAACACCGGCTCCGGCCCTGTTTGTGGACGGGGTTTTTATGGCGGTGCACGTACCTTCGGTGATGGCTGTGGGGTGGGGGTTTAATGAAAGCTTTCGCTTTCATCACTACGATTTGGCGGCGTGTTTGGATGCAAAATCGAAGGGGTTAAGTGTTGGGGTGGCGCCGATTCACGTGATTCATGATTCGATCGGGCTGTCGTCGGTAAAGGACCCGATTTGGAAAGAGAGCGACGAGATTTTTGCACGCTTGTACGGCAAGACCGATGCCTGAGTGAGGAAGAGAAACGCACTGTCGTGCCTCTTGCGGGCGAAGGCAAAATCGAGAGCAAATTAGACAACAAAAAACCCCTTCCGCGAACGGAAGGGGTTTTGGGGATCAAACTCTGAGAGCTACTACTGGAGAAGCTTGAGAGCGATCTGGCTGGAAGCGTTCGCCTGAGCGAGCATTGCTGTTCCAGCCTGAACAAGGATGTTGTTACGAGCAAGACGCGTCGTTTCAGAAGCAACATCAACGTCGATGATGCGGCTGTTAGCTGCTTCGAGATTGGTGCTGTTGGATGCGAGTGCGTCGAGAGCGAACTGCAGACGGGAAGTCTGAGCGCCGTTTGTTGCGCGATCTGTTGCTAGCTCGGAGATAGCGGTTGTGATCGTGGATTGTGAGAGCGCTGTCAGACCATTGTAGTCTGTTACAGTTGCGCTGACCACTGCGGTCAAAGCGTTGCTGTAAAGAGCGGACTGGTTGATCAACATTGTCTGAGTCGCGTCTTCGGACAACGTGATCATCAATGAGATGGAGTTAGCGTTCGTTGCAGCACCGGTATTGTTGTCGAAGAGGCTGATTCCGTTGAAGGTCTCGGCAACCGTCTTGGAGTATTCAGCCTGAAGGGCAGCGAACTCAGTAGCGTAGTTGTTAAGGTCGCCGGAGCTCTTTGTAGCGTCAAGAGACAGAGTCTTGAGCTCGGACATACGAGTCAAGATCGTGGACACGTTCGAAAGCGATCCGTCCTGAGTCTGGAGGAAGGACAACGCGTTGCCGACGTTGGATGTTGTTGCGCTAAGACGCTTGAGAGCAGCGCTCATACGAAGCGAAACAGCAAGACCACCTGCATCATCTGCAGCGTTAGCAATTTTGGAACCGCTGGAGAGGCGTTGAAGGCTCTTCTGCAAGAGGGAATTGCTCTTGCTGAGGTTCATTGATGCCAACGTTGCCGAAGTATTTGTGTTAATTGAAATAGCCATAATAAGTTAAATTAAATTTTGGGGTTGTTCCGAGGGCTATTAATTACTGGAGAAGTTTGAGAGCGATCTGGCTGGAAGCATTTGCCTGAGAGAGCATTGCTGTTCCAGCTTGAACGAGGATGTTGTTACGAGCGAGACGTGTCGTTTCAGAAGCAACGTCAACGTCGATGATGCGGCTGTTTGCTGCTTCGAGGTTGGTGCTGTTGGATGCGAGGGCGTCGAGAGCGAACTGCAGACGGGAAGTCTGTGCACCGTTTGTTGCGCGATCTGTAGCGATCTCGGAGATAGCGGTGGTGATCGTGGAAACGGCAAGGGCAGTCAAACCGTTGTAGTCCGTTACAGTTGCGCTGACCACTGAAGTCAAAGCGTTGCTGTAAAGAGCGGATTGGTTGACCAACATCGTCTGAGATGCGTCTTCGGACAATGTGATCATCAGCGACGTGGAGTTTGCGTTCGAGGCACGAGTTGAGTCGTTGTCGAAGAGGCTGATTCCGTTGAAGGTCTCGGAAACGGTCTTGGAATACTCAGCCTGAAGGGCTGCGAACTCAGTTGCGTAGTTATTAAGGTCGCCAGAGCTCTTTGTTGAGTCGAGAGACAGAGTCTTGAGCTCGGACATACGGGTCAAGATGGTCGCGACGTTTGCGAGGGATCCGTCCTGAGTCTGCAAGAACGAGATAGCGTTGCCTACGTTGGAGGTCGTCGCAGCTGTGCGGCGAAGAGCGGCTTCCATACGAAGGGAAACAGCAAGACCACCTGCATCGTCAGCAGCGTTAGCGATTTTGGAACCGCTGGAGAGGCGTTGAAGGCTCTTTTGCAACATCGAGTTGCTCTTGCTGAGGTTCTGGGATGCGAGGGTCGCAGATGTGTTGGTGTTGATTGAAACAGACATAACTTCCTTTTTGGTTAATCCGAATACTTCCTTGTTTTATACTACTACTGAGTCACGAAAATCTTTTTGGGGCTCGCGTATCCGCAGAACCTCTAATTGATGGTCGGCGGATTGGTGGAGGAGCTTAAGGTTTTTTTTGAAAAATTAGAGGGAATTGCCGGGCTCGCTTTGTTGCGTGGATGTAGATTGGTTAAAGCCCTGCGTGTTGAGTTGTTGCGTTCACTAGTCGGCGTAGGTCAGAGGACAGTTCGGCGAGTTCTTTGGCTACTTCGGCTGTGCGAACGGCTTCTTCGGCAGTGTTCTGAACTGAATCGGATACGCTTTGGATGTTCTGGGAAATCTGGAAGCCTCCGGCTGCTGCTTCTTGTACATTTTTCGAAATTTCCAAGGTGGTGACAGCCTGTTGATCCAGTGCGGCAGCTACGGCCATCTGAATCATCGTAATCTCGCTAATAATAGCTGCGATTTCGGCGATTTTGGTTGTGGCGATTTCGGTGTCAGACTGAACGGAGTTGATTTTTTCCCTTATTTCTTCTGTGGCAACAGCGGTTTGTTTGGCCAGTTCCTTGACTTCGTTGGCTACGACGGTGAAGCCCTTTCCAGCCTCTCCGGCCCGGGCTGCTTCAATTGTGGCATTGAGGGCTAGCAGTTTTGTTTGTTCTGCAATTTGCGTGATGACACTAATGACTTCACCGATTTCATGGCTGCTTGAGCCAAGTTGGGTAACCGCAGACGTTGTTTCCTTCGCGACAGCGGAGGCGCGGGTTGCAACTGTCGACGCTTGAGCGGCGTTCCTGGCAATATCGTTGATGCTGACATTCATCTCCTCGGTTGCGGCGGCGACACTTTGCAGATTGCGGCTCACGTTGAGCGATGTTTCGCTGACGTGCTGGGTCTCGATGCGCGAGGTTTGTGCGTTACTGAGCACTTTTGCGCTGACTGTATTCAGGTCTCGCGAGGCGGCAGCTAGTGCATGTGAGTTTGCGTCGACTGTAGCGAGGCTCTTTTGAAGGCCAGTAACCATGCTGCGTATCTTTCTGACCGTCACGCCTAGCTCGTCCGTGGAGCCATACAACGAGGAGGTATTCAGGTTGCCGGCAGATATGTCTTCCACCAGCGTGAGGGCTGACGTGATGCGATGGACTGTCCAAAGGGTGATTGCGATGGCGAGTGAAACGACCGCGAGCAGGATGTAGGTGACCTTGTTGACGCTTTCACTGACAGCAATGTCTATCGCCTGAGTGCCGGCTTTGAGCACAAACGCACCTTGAACCTCGCCGGTTTTCCATCCTTCCATCGGATACCCGAAGTGATCCTTACCATCATTCGATAGACTGCGTGAAGGATCACCGTGGCAGGATAAGCAGTCTGCGCTCATGACAATCGGGCGGGCGTACGTTATTTCCTTCGCCTTCTCGTCTATGGAAAAATATTCTTTGCGAGTGCCAGGCTTAAGGACATTGAGGATCTTAAGTTCTTCCGGGGTAGGGAGGTTTTTCGGGTTTCGTGCGTTTTCTCGTGCGATGTGAAATTTGAAGCCTTCTGCTTTGGACGCTGTTTCCAGAGCTCTCCAGGACGCTACGACGGGAATGGTTTGGTAAAGAGCCGTTTGCGTGATGTCTCTTCCTGCCGACTTTGCTTCCTCGTATTCGTGGATGTAGATGTCTTTTTGAAACGCGCCCGCCTGATTCATTGAGGCGACGGATTTTCGGACGTCTTCCGCAGCTAGAATGGCTGCTCGCATCGAGCGTTTGGCGTGTTGAATGCCCATGTCCCGAACGACGGATCTTTCAACCCAAAGGCAGGCACCCGTAATGATCACAACTCCCCAGAGTGAGGTGAGGGTAATCTTGTACTTGAGTTTCATGTAGCTGGGGAGCCGGTGCGGTTTATTGAGGTAGCATAGTTTGTGCCTCGATTGGGAGATCTTAGGTGGGGATTTTTTTTGGGCCCGTTAATGTTTTCCGCAAAAGAATCGATTGAACTTCGGTGTTTGATATCTGAGGATCACCGTAGTTTTTCGAAGGAAGTTTATGAGAGTCCGCCTCAAAGATGTCGCAGCTAAAGCTAACGTGGCTGTGAATACTGCTTCTACCATTTTGAACCGACGCCCCAATTCATGGGCCTCTAAGGAGACGGCGGAGCGAGTGTTTCAGGCTGCTGAAGAGTTGGGCTATCGTCCCAATCGTGCTGCGTTGGGATTACGCATCGGTCGGTTTAATGCGATTGGGCTTCTCATTGCGGATCTGAAGAATCCGTTCTACACCACATTTGCTCATTATTTGACGCTTGCTGCGGAAAAATGTGGTTACGACGTGGTGATAGAGAGTTGGCGCAGTGATCTCGCTCGCGAGAAGGTTTGCTTGGAGGAAATATTGAACCGTCAACTTGACGGTGTTGTTGCATTTTTGAGTGATCCCCAGACCCATTCGTCGTTTTTGGAGCGGCAGTTTTCGGCGGGTATGCCCTTTGTAACGTTTGGGTCGGTTGCTGGCGGGGCGCCGATAGTGGATTGTGTGATTTCGGACTTCGAAAGCGGATTGCGAGACGCGGTTGAGGGGCTGATAACTGCGGGGCATCGGCGTTTTGCGTTTGTGAGTGCGTTGGCGCAGGGGCAAACGGACGGCCATCGAACTCAGCTATTTGCAGAGTTGATGCTGCAACGTGCGTCTTCTGGGGTTGTGTATGAAATTATCCGTTGCGGGCCTGCGATAGAAGATGTCTATGAGGTTGCTCTGAAGCATTTAAAGGAGACATCTCGTCCCACAGCGGTGATTGCGATCAATGATCTGGCTGCGATGGCCGTCATGCGCGCTGCGGGTGACGCTGGCATTCGTGTACCGGATGACGTGTCGGTGGTAGGGGTCGATAACATTCCGCTTGGAACATTTTTGCCGATCAGTCTTTCGTCGATTTCACAGCCTATTGGCAAGATGGCTCAGACGGCTTGGGATTTGATCCACGCGAGAATTGAATCTGGGAAAGAAGTCTCTGCTGCAAAACAGATTGTGTATCCGACAGAATTTTTGAAACGGGAAAGTTCGGGGAACGTTCCCAGTGTGGGCAAGCCGCTCAAATAAGATTTCCAGTCTCTCAGGGGAGCGCTTTCCAGCCGGTCATCGAAAGCGTGAGGTTTTCTTTCCAATCTCCAGGGATTCCATAGTGCTGCAGTCCGATTGGGCCGGTGTAGCCAATAGTTTGCAGCACCTGAGTGAATGCCGGCAAATCGTAGGAGCCGCTTCCTATGGTCTGGATTAGCTCGTTCCAAGAGAGTGTTTTGGTATCCCCTCGATTTGCCCCGTTGAGTGTGACAAAGCCCAGGTGTGGAAGGGCTTCTTTGAGTACGGGGGTGGGGTCGCGGTCGCCTTCGACCTTGAGCCAATGACACAGATTGAAGGTGATGGTGAGGTTTGGGAGGGCTGTCAGTCGGGTCAGGAGCAGGGCGTGTTCGACATGTTCCACAAAAAAGCCGGCATGCGGGTAAAGGGAGACGGGAACTTTATGCTCGGCGGCGTAACTGACTATTTCGTGTAGACGCGCTGCGACAAGAGGGTCCGGGACTTGAGACGGTTGGAGGGTCGTGCCGTCGCGGGTAATCTTGGTGATGCCGAGCCAGAGTGTGGTTGAGGTGTTACCGAGACGATCGATGAGATCGCGTAAGGTGGGCTGTGCTTCCAGAGCGGGTTTGTCTGCATCTAGCGCCGTCGTGTAATAGGTTGCGTAGAGGTTGAGGCCTTTTTCCTTAAGCGTCGGAGTGAGAGTTTCGAAATTTCCGATGTGAGCACTCATTCCTGCGAAACCCAGATCTGCAACGATTGGCACGATGGAATCCGGGGTGCCTTTTGTTGCTGTATCCATTGCGAAAAAGGGATTGGAGGGGGCAGCGGAAGCTATTTCCGATAGCAGGACGAGGAGTAGGCCGAATCGCATTTTCAAATTCTGCGTGGAAGTACCCTAGGATACAAGTAATGCGGAACTTGGTCTTGTGCCTTGCCTTGGCATCCGGAACCGCTTGTTCTTTTCGCCACTCTTTTTTGTTATCTATATGCTCGATATCCGCCTTATCCGCGAACAAACCGATTACGTAAAATCCCGCCTAGCCACTCGCGGCGGGGATGCTCATTTGCGAATCGATGACATTCTTGAGTGTGACAGGGAGCGGAGGGCTACTGAGACTCGCTTGCAACAGCTACAAAGTGATCGCAAGCGGATTAGCAAAGAGATCGGTGCACGAAAGGCTAAGGGAGAAGACACCAGTTCGGTGGAGGCGGAGGTGCGAATCTTGGGGGAAGAAGTTGCAAAGCTGAACGAGGCCAGTGCTCAATTAGATGAAAGACAGCGGGATCTGATTTTGAACCTGCCGAATTTGCCGCATGATGGTGCTCCTCTCGGGGCGGATGCCAGTGCGAATCCGGAGTTGAGGACCTGGGGGACACGGCCTGAGTTTTTGTTTGCGCCGAAAAGCCATGTGGAGCTTGGTGAATCGCTCGGGTTGTTTGATTTTGAGCGAGGGGCGAAAGTGAGCGGCAGTGCGTTTGTGTGTTTTACTGGGGCAGGCGCACGGCTTGAGCGTGCGTTGTTGAACTTCCTGTTGGACTTGCATACTCGCGAACACGGTTACAAGGAGGTGAGTACGCCTTTTGTGGTTCGCCCGGAGGCCTTGGTTGGCACTTCGCAACTTCCCAAGTTTGAGGAACAATTGTATCGCTGTGATCGGGATGATCTGTATCTCGCTCCAACAGCGGAGGTTCCTGTAACGAATTTACATCGCGAGGAGATCTTATCAGCCGATCAACTCCCTATCTGCTACGCGGCTTATACTCCATGTTTTCGCAGGGAGGCTGGCTCGGCCGGTCTCGGAACACGCGGTCTAATCCGGATGCATCAGTTTGATAAAGTGGAGCTCGTGAAGATTTCGACGCCGGAAGCATCTGCGGAGGAATTGGAGCGTCTTACGGCGAATGCGGAAAAAGTGCTCCAAGTTTTGGGCCTGCATTATCGTGTGATTGAACTCTGCACGGGTGACGTCGGTTTTGGGTCAACCCGGACCTACGACATCGAGGTGTGGGCACCTGGGCAACAGTCCTATTTGGAAGTGTCTAGCTGTTCGAGTTTTGGAGACTTCCAGGCGCGTCGTATGAATCTTCGTTATAAAGATTCCGAAGGTAAGAATCGCTTCTGCCATACGCTCAATGGATCGGGAACAGCGCTACCGAGATTGTTTGTTGCATTAGTGGAAACCTACCAACAGCCCGACGGTACTGTGCTGATCCCTGACGTTCTCCGGCCTTATTTTGGAGCCGAGAAAATCGCGTAGTATTCTAGTACAAGCCAGACGAGGCCCGAGAATTTGCTAACCGCGAAGTCTCGGGCCTCTGTGAGTTGGCGCTTGTTTGAAAACCGGTGGAGTTGACTCAAGGCGGTGAAGTATTCGCTCATTAAGCGGTTGGGTGATTCGTTGAGGTCGACGCAGGTGCTTCCGGAGGAGCGGCTGTTAGTTGGATTTTCGGGTGGGCGTGATTCCGTTGCACTGGTGGAGTTGCTTCTGGAGGCTGGCTGGAAGCGCCTGGTGCTGTGTCACGTCGATCATGGAATCCGTGAGGAAAGTGGGGCGGATGCTTTGTGGTCTGCTGCTTATGCAGAAAGAGTGGGCTTGGAGTTTCGTGTTCGGCGGGTGGATGTGACGGAATATGCCAGGACGCATAAGGTGGGGATGGAGGAGGCGGGGAGGGAGTTGCGGTATGCGTTTTTTAAGGAAGTGGCGGAGGAGTTGGGGATTCCGCGAGTATTGTTGGCTCACCATGCGGACGATCAGGTCGAGACGGTTCTTTTTCGTTTTCTAAGAGGCTCGGGATCGGCGGGATTGGGGGGAATGGCGGCAATTAGTTTCCGTGAGGAAGGCGGGTTGTGGGTGCTGCGACCGATGTTGGGGATTTGGAGGCGGGAGATTGATGCTTTCGCTGTGGAGTGCGGGATGCAGTTTCGTGAAGATGCTTCCAACGCCGAAACGCGTTGGACCCGAAATCGAATTCGGCATGATTTGATTCCGTATCTGGAGTCGGTGATGCAACGACCTGTAAAGGAGGCAATATGGAGGAATGCGGAGTTGTTGCGTGCCGAAAACGAATGGGGAGAGCTGTTGGAGGAGGCGTTGGGGGAATGTGCGGAGGAACTTGTGGTTTCTGACTTAAAGGGATTGCCCCTGGCTTTACGGCGTCGGCGTGTTTTGCGGTGGATCCGCTGTTTGGGAGTTGGGGGAGTGGGGTTTGCCGAGGTGGAGTCGATTTTAGCTCTGCTCTCAAACAGGAATCCGGCACGGATTAATCTGCCCGGGAATTGTTTTGTACGGCGTCGGGCTGGACGGATTTTCTTGGAGCGGCCCACCGGCTAGATGACAGTTGGTTGGTTCGGGTTTGCCGTTATTTTTCTGTATGGACTCCTCTCGTTATACTCTTGAACTCATTTCTGCACTGGTTGCGGTGCCGGTCCTGATTGGGGTGGTTTTGGGTGTGGGGCGTCTTTTGAGGCGCAAATTTCGATTGCCGTTCGGGTTGCGGTATAAGGTTTCGGCATCGGCTTTTGCTGCGTATTTGCCTCTGAGGGTTTATCAGTTTTTGGTCGGGATGCAGGTTGCGGCGGCCGGTAAATCTGGGGCTGTTGATGTGAAGGTGGATGGCGCGGCTTCACCGGTGTTGCCGTATGAGGTGCCGGAGTCTCTCCTGCAGGCGCTTCTGGCGGTTGCTATTATTTTTGCGGCGTTGTTATCGGTGAGCCTGGTTCGAAAATATTTCTGGGACGGTTGGTTTGAGCGGACACAGGAGATGCGAGTGCCTCGGTTTGTTTCCGATATCGGCAGTGTTTTGATTGTGGGGGTGGCACTTTTGATTGTGGCGCAGTGGGTTTATCGGTGGGATTTGGGGGGATTACAGTTGGGCTCGACCGTTTCGGTAGCGGTGATCGGGTTTGCGAGTCAGGATTTGCTCGGGAATTTACTCTCCGGAGTAGCATTGCAGATTGGAAGTCCCTTTAAACGAGGAGATTGGTTGATGGTAGATGGGCGGAGGTTGCAAGTGTTGGAGGTGAATTGGAGAGCTACCCGGATGCGTTCCCCTGATAATGTTCTGGTAGAGGTACCGAACAAAACGATTGCCGGAGGGGTGATTACTAATTTGTCGGCACCAACTACGGAGCGGGCGTCTACGGTGGTTGTGGCATTTGAGCAGGACGCCGCTCCCGAAGAGGTGAAGGCGTGTTTGAAAAAGGCAACGCAGGATGTGCCGGGGGTTTTGAAGGAGCCTGCCCCGAAGGTTTTTCTGAAGGATTTTGGGGAGTGCACCATCCAGTATGAAGTTTCATTTTGGGTGGCACACGAAGAGTCTTTGGGCGATGTGGCCGATGCTGTTCGGACAAACATTTGGCACGAGATGCGGTCTCGGGGATTTAAGATGCCGAGCGTGGTGCGGCCTATCCAGATGGAGCAGAAGCATCTCCGTTAGGCGGGAGTTGCGAAGTGGTGATGGTTTTGGGGGAACCAGAACATTCCCTGCAAAATTTGCCGTTTGAACCGAAACACAATCTCATTTAGCCGTCTACCGCGATGCCACTTATTCGTCACGATAGCAAAATCCGTCTGGCTTGGGGAGTGGGACTGATCCCCCTGAACCTCACATTTACAGTGTTGCTTTCGTATCGGTTGATGTGGGACCTCAAAATCCCCGACGGGGAGCCTCACATCTACGATTTCTTTTATAATCCAGGGTTCTGTTTTTACTGGATCATCATTGTATCGATGTGGATCGATTTGGTTTTGGATTTCGCCACGACCGTAAAACACAAGCTCGTGGTGTATGATGATTTGCGATCCGTTGCTAACTATTACGGGAAGCGTTGGTTCCTCATCGATTTTCTGGCCTGTATTCCGTTTGAGTACATTGCGGATCTGACGAATTCGCACCATCCCGTTCTATGGGTGCTCCGAACGCTTCCTCTGATTAAGACGTTTAAGGTGTCTACTGTTCTGGGTGACCTTCAGCGACATCTGCAGATGAATCCGGCCATCATGCGTCTGATGTCCTTCGGATATTGGTTCGCGCAGGTGGTGCATTTCATGTCGATTGTATGGGTCCATATCGAGGGCGCGCCCTTTGAAATGGAGACCACGCCAGGAAAATCACAGTGGGAGCTCAAGGACGGGGTTTTAGTGGAAACAAAAACCGAACCTGAGATTTTGAAGTTTGAGCACGGGGAGACTTATCTCCGCGCACTATACTGGGTTGTAACCACTGTGGGTACTGTTGGATACGGGGATTATAGTCCGAGTAAGGACAGTAATAAGCAGATCATCTGCACCATCATTATAGAGATCCTCGGGGTATCCATGTACGGGTACATTGTGGGTAACGTTTCGGGACTCATTGCGAACTTGGACGCTGCGAAAGCTGCGTTTAACAAGCGCACTGAGGAGGTGAACGAGTTCATGCGCATCAAGGAGCTGCCGATGCCGATGCAGACCCGGGTGCGCGACTACTACCATTATCTCTGGGAGACGCGGCATAACATTCAAGATGAGACAATCTTGGGTGAGTTGCCTCACAGTCTGGCGGTAGATGTGCTGATTCATCTCAACCGCGAAATTTTGGAGAAGGTGGAGTTCTTTAAGAACGCCAACGAAATTTTCATTCGCGAAATCGTTAAGATGATGCGCACCGAGGTGTTCCTCCCGAACGACTTCATCATCCGGCAAGGAGCGCACGGCGATTGTATGTATTTCCTTTCAAATGGAACGGCCGAGGTGCTCGTAAACGGAAACCCCGTTGCGAAGTTGGGCACTGGTTCGCCTTTTGGTGAGATGGCGCTGGTTTCCGGAGATAAACGGACTGCTAGTATCCGGGCGGTCAGTTATTGTGATGTTTATACGCTGAACAAGGATTCCTTTGATCAGCTTCGCTCCAGATACCCCGAGTTCGATGCTCGCGTTATTGCGATTATGGAGCAACGCGCGCAGGCTAATAAGAAAGCTTAAGGCGTACTGAAATCGGTTGCTGTGACTGGCGCGTGTTTTTAAACGCGCCGGTACCATTGTCCGGGAAGAGATCGGACTTTTTGTTTCAGTTCCAGGGAGAGCAGAGCAGCGCCGACTTGAGCAGGAGCCAACCCAGTGTGTTCGACCAACTCGTCGATGGGACGATCGTTTTCGTGTAGCGCTTCTAAAAGGGCTGCTTCTTGGGGGGATGGGGGCGGTTCGTCTTTCGGGGTTACGGGATGTGTTCCATTTTTGAGACAGGAAAACATGTCCTGGAGCTCCTCGAGAATGTCTTCACAGGATGTGACGAGTTTTGCTCCTTGCTGAATGAGGTGGTTGGTCCCGGCGGAGCTTGTCCGATCGATTGGGCCGGGGATAGCGTATACTTGGCGGCCTTGTTCTGAGGCAATGTTTGCTGTGATTAAGGCGCCGCTCTTTAGACCGGCTTCGACAACGAGTAGTCCGGTGCTCCAGCCGGCTACAATACGGTTACGGTACGGAAAGGTTTGAGGTGTGGGCGGAAATCCCATCGGAAATTCACTGACTATGGCGCCTTGTTTGGTGATTCGTTCAGCGAGATTACGATTCTCGGGTGGGTACAATTCCCCGAGCCCGGAACCAATAACGGCGATGGTGCGGCCTTTGGCAGCCATGGCCCCTAGATGAGCGGCGGTGTCAATGCCGCGAGCCAGACCGCTGACGATTGTAAATCCAGCGTAAGCAAGCTGATAGGAGAAGCGCTTGGCACATTCATTGCCATAGAACGTAGATTGTCGCGAACCCACGATTGCAATGGCGTGTTGGTCGGCTTCTGTAAGGGTACCAATAACTTGCAGTAGAATCGGTGCGTTGGGAAGCTGGCGTAATAAATTCGGATAACGGGCATCTTTATCGGTTAGAATCCACGCGCCGGCGTTGATGATCCGTCGCAGTTCGGTCTCCCATTCACCGCTTTGGGCTGCGTGTTGGATACCGCGGACCAGTTCCGGGCCGATGCCCTGTATCTGGTTTAACTGCTGGTGTGATGCGTTAAGGGCTTTGTTAGCAGAGCCAAAGGACGAAATTAAGCTTCTGGTCCGAACGGGTCCGAGATTCGGGACCAGATGGAGAGCCAGTAGTGAGTCTTCTTCATTCATCCATCTCAGGGATCGGAAATCGGGCGTGGCGCGGCTCTTTTTTGAGGCGGATTCTTGGAATCGAGGCGAATTAGCACGCGAACTAACCGTTTTGTTACAGTGTCGTCATCTGTTTGTAACAAAGGGCTGCCAGCTTCTGCGGCGTCAGTCCACCCGCCCGCTTCACTCAATGCTGTACGGAGTAGGCAGTGTGAATTGAACAAACCTACACACACACCATGTTGAAAAACACTACTGTTCAGCTGATGGCCCTCGGGCTCGTTGGCTCTTTTGTTGCCACTGCTGCCGCTCAAGATTCCGGCGCCCTCATTGACGCTCTCGTTCGCAAGGGCGTGTTGAAGGATCAGGAAGCAGAGTCGATTCGTGCGCAGATGACACGCGATTTCGCAGCTAATTCTTCGGCTGGAAAATTAAACCTCAGCACTTCCGTTAAGGAGCTCAAGCTGAGTGGAGATGTTCGTCTTCGCGGAGTTTATGATAACCAACGCGGACAGGCTCAGGCCGTTGATCCGGCTCTCGGCGGCGGTGGGGTTGCTGGTAACAACGTAGGCGATCAGCAGAAAATGCGTTATCGCATCCGTTTGCGGATTAATGCGGATTATAAGATGACTGAAGACTGGTTTGCTGGCTTCGGGCTTCAGACCACTCAAAACAATGACAGTGGCAACCAGACTCTGGCCAATAGTCCGGGGACTTCTGGGGATTACTTCCAGAATTACAATATCTTTATCAGTAAGGCATTCTTGGGATGGAATCCGACGAATGGTGTTACGTTGATTGGCGGGAAACAGGCGAACCCATTCTATACAACGGATCTCGTTTGGGATGCTGATATTAATCCTACAGGATTTACTCAGCGTGTGGATCTGCACAAGATGTTTGATCTTCGTGGACTTGAGCTGTCGGCTGTTGCTGGACAGTTTGTGGTGTCAGATAACAATGAATCCAACGTCGGTGATCCCACGGTGGTCCCTGCTAATAACGCTGCCAAAAAGCGTGATGCATTCGTTTATCAAGCTCAGTTGATCGCGGCTGCGAACGTATTTGATGGGGTTAAGTTAACTGTGGCTCCTGGTTACTATTGGAGTAATGGTGCTGCAACTAACGGAAACGGCGGAGGTCAGGGAAATCCGGCTGCAGGAACTCGCGCTCTTGACGGTCTCAAGGTGCTTCTTCTCCCTGGGGATGTGTCGTTTAAGATTGCAGGCAAACCTGCTAAAGTTCTCTGGGATATTGCTTATAACCAAGATGCAGCAGACCGCACTCGCTCCTATGGACTCTTGGACGAAGCTGGGAACCCAGTAAATCCAACATCACAGGATAAATTAGCTTATCTCTTAGGATTCCAGATCGGTGAAAATAAGAAGAAAGGCGACTGGTCTGTATTGGCAAATTATCGCCGGGTAGGATTGTCTGCTGTTGATCCTAATATCAATGATTCGGATTGGGCTGAGAGTTATACCAACATGACTGGGTATAAGGCTGGTTTCCTTTATAACTTGGGTGATGCGACCAGTATTGGTGCGACCTATTACGTAGGAGACAACCTTCGTAAGTCTATTGGTGGCGGCGGTCTTCCAGTTGGACCGACTTCCAGTTCCGTTCATGTGGTCCAGTTGGACCTGAATGTGAAGTTCTAGTTTTGGTGTGCTCATCGTGGCCGGGGTTTGCAGTGGCAGCCCCGGCCTCGATTTTGATCTGATCGCGGTTACTCCTTTTTTTTAAATGAAACGTTCTATTGCTTATCTCTCTCTCGCTCTTGCTCTGGGATTAACTCAGGCGCAGGCTGAAAAAATCGTAATCAAGGGTTCCGATACACTTGGAGCTAAGCTGGTTCCTCAATTGGCTGAGGCTTACAAGGCCGCCAACCCTGGAACTGAGTTCTCGATTGCGGCTGAAGGGTCCACGACAGGCCTTGCTGCAATTATTGATGGAACTGCCGATATCGGTATGTCCAGTCGCCGTGCTAAGCCTACGGAACAATCTGCTGGTGCGGCAAAGAGTGTGACTCTTTCCCCGACAATTGTGGCTTATGATGCCATGGCAGTAGTGGTGAATGAGAAAAGCCCTATCAAAAACCTCACTAAAGCTCAGGTGGAGCAGATTTTCACTGGTGAAGCCAATGACTGGAGTGCAGTCGGTGGTAATGCTGGCAAGATTTCCATTTATACACGGAATACCTCTTCTGGGACTTACTCTGATTGGAAAGAGTTGGCGATGAACAAGCGTGACTACGCTTCTGGTTCACAGAAAATGGCTGGTAACGAACAGATCGCAGCCGAGGTTGCCAAAAATCCAAATGGTGTTGGTTATGTGGGGATCGCCTACACCAAGGCACCTGGTTTAAAGGTCGTCTCAATTGATGGCGTGGTGCCTTCGGCCGCTACCGTAAGAGCCAAGACCTATCCATACAGCCGTCCGACGTTTTATTTCACGAACGGGACACCTTCTGGAAAGGCTAAGGCCTTTGTGGATTTCACGTTGAGTGGAAAGGGACAGGCGATTGTGGATCAGGTTGGGTTTGTCTCGATTAAATAGTGTTTCTTGTGAAACGGAGTCCGTGCTGGTTTCCTGCTCGGGCTCCGTTTGTTTTTGTGGCAAAAGTCCCATTTTTGGATTCTTGCAGTGGTTTCGAAGCAGCTTCACCATTCAACCGCTATGCAGAACGTACAGAATAATGAGGCGTTGGCCGCTGCCCTGCGTGGAAAAACCAGGGTTCGTGTGCTGGGACTCACTTTTGATGATGTGGTACGTTACTTTTTTGCAGGGAACGCCACGGTGGCCGTGATTGTTTTGGTCTTGATTCTGGTCTTTTTGACCAAGGAAGGGATCGGTTTTTTTGGGCAAAACCAGACGAACCTGAGTGTATATCGCAAGGCTGGGTTGGAATACGTGGACCTCATTCGCCAGCCTATCGAAGAGTTCAGCTCGCTCACTCGTTCGTTGAATGAAATCCGTGTGCTCCGGTTTAAGGCGCTGACGGCAACTGGTAAGGATCCCGCTGAAGCAAATGAGGCATTGGCGGCCTTTGATGCATTTTCTAGTAAACTGAGCGGAGCGCCGGGTGATGCTCGAGGCTTAGTGTCTGATCTGACCGAGGCGGCGTCCGCGATTAAGACCAGGGCTCAGGTGAATGCAGACCGAGAGGAGCAGAAAGCAATGTTGCTGCACGCGGGTAAAAAAGACGAGGCGCAGGCGGTGACAGTGGAGGTGATCGATTTTGGAAAAGAAGTGCAGGCACTTACGGGGACGCTCCCAGCCTGGAAAGAAGCGGCCCAAGATTTTCAGCAGAAATTGGGAGCCTTGGTAACCTCGGCTCGCAGCGAGGAATGGGCAAAGGCTGATGTTTCGATTCAAAAATTGCTGGTTCGTGTGGAAAAGTTCTCCAAGGAATTGTCGAGTATCGAAGGGAATTTGGCTGCGTGGCGTTGGGATAAGCCAGTGCGGTTCCATGAATCGGTGACGGCATTTTTGTTTGGACGTGAATGGATCACCGCGAGTTTTTGGCAGGATTGGTACGGAATGCTGCCTCTCTTGTCGGGGTCGTTATTGGTATCGTTTATTGCGATTCTCATCGCTGTGCCGTTGGCGATCTCGGCGGCTATTTACGTTTCTGAGGTGGCGACTCCCGGCGAAAAGGCGCTGATCAAACCTTACATTGAGTTCATTTCCGCGATCCCGTCGGTGGTGCTCGGGTTTTTCGGAATCGCAATTTTGGGGACTGTCCTGCGCTCGGTGTCTGAGGTGAGTTGGTTGAATTGGATTCCGGGATTCCCGATGCCGGAACGCTTAAACGCTTTTACGGCAGGCTGTCTGTTGGCGTTGACGTCGATTCCGACCATATTTTCGTTGGCCGAGGACGCGATTACGAATGTCCCGAAACATTTCAAAGAGGCTAGTTTTGCGCTGGGGGCGACGCGGCTGCAGACTCTGATTCGGGTGCTGATTCCGGCGTCATTATCAGGGATCATTTCAGCGATTCTTTTGGGGTTCGGGCGGGTTGTGGGAGAGACAATGGTGGTCCTTTTGTGCGCGGGGAACCGGATTGCCATCCCCGATTTCAGTCATGGATTGGGAGCTTTTTTCCAACCGGTACACACCATGACGGGCATTATTGCTCAGGAAATGGGAGAAGTTCCCAACGGCAGCATTCACTACCGTGCTTTGTTTATGGTCGGCATCATGCTGTTCCTCATTTCGCTCGGGATTAACTATGTCGCGCAGCAAATTGTTCGACGCTATCGGATTTCAATTGGCTAAATATGGATGCTTCAAAGAATCCCTTTGCCACCCCTGAAAACTCGCCGGTGCGTGCTGAGCGCATGGTGTTCGCGGGTTTCCGTATGGCGACCTATGGCATTTTGGTTGCTGCCACGATTGTGTTCGGAATCATCTTTGTGAAGGGTGCAGGGACGATTTTCACGAAGGAGTTTCCTTTCGTGAACACCACCTTTTTGACCCAGTCGCCGGAAACCCTGCATGTGTTTGAGGTGGCCGGCCAAAAACACGAACTAGGTGACCACGCATTTCGTGCCTATCTGGAGAAGAACGGCAATCCGAAGGTGACCGAGGAAACCTACGTTTACAGCGCGGGCGGGATTTTCCCGTGTATTGTTGGAACGGTGTTTTTAGTGGTAGGTTCCATGACGATTGCCCTGATCGTGGGCATTTGTAGCGCGGTATTTTTGAACGAATACAGCAGGGGTGGACGTTTGGTGGAGATTGTGCGTCTGGCGATTTTGAATCTCGCTGGAGTGCCATCGATTGTTTTTGGTTTGTTTGGATTCGGCCTGTTCGTCTTGTTTGCTCCGGTGTTGGAATCGACTGCAAATACAGGGTGTTTTTCCATTCCTCTGGGATTTGCGTATTTGAATTTTTCGGGTTGGGGTGTTTCCCTTTTGTCGGGATGGTTCACGCTGGCATTCATGGTGTTGCCGGTGGTGATTACTGCGAGTGAAGAGTCGCTGAAGTCCGTACCTAAGGGTTTTCGCGATGGGTCGCTGGCACTGGGTGCCACGCAATGGGAGACTATTCGAACCAACGTTTTGCCGTATGCACTGCCCGGTATTTTAACCTCTTCGATTTTGGGGATCGCTCGGGTGGCCGGGGAGACGGCTCCCATTATGTTCACTGCTGCTTACGTCGTTCGGGATCGGTTACCCTGGCAGGTGGACAAATTGATGGACGTTTTGTTTCAAGGCGTGATGGCGTTGCCTTATCACATTTACGTGGTGTCTTCCAAGATCCCTCAAAACGAATACACTGAGAGGGTGCAATTTGGGACCGCCTTTGTTTTTCTGGCGGTGGTTTTACTGATTGCGCTTTCTTCGGTCATTCTCAGAAGTCGTATGCGCGCCCGTTACCGGTGGTAATATGAGTGCTGAACTAGCTTTACCTTTAAATTTTCGAGCTGTGAATACTGTCGCAACATCGGTCTCCATGCCTCCTGAAGCTGAAAAGGGCCAAACTTTCCCAATGATCGAAGTAGATGATCTCAACTTTTATTACGGTAAGTCTCACGCACTTCATTCCGTAAATCTGAGGATTCCAGCTAAACAAGTGACTGCCTTTATCGGGCCGTCGGGTTGTGGTAAATCCACGCTTCTGCGGTGCATCAACCGGATGAACGATCTGATTGATGGGACGCGAATTGCCTCGGGGCATATCAAAATCCAAGGGGTTGATATTTACGATCCGGCGGTTGATGTCATCGCGCTGCGGAGACAGGTCGGAATGGTTTTCCAGAAGTCGAATCCGTTCCCGAAAAGCATTTATCAGAACGTCTCCTACGGGCTGGAATTACAAGGCGTTCGTGACAGAAAGCGGTTGGATGAAGTGGTTGAAAAGAGTCTGCGAGGTGCCGCTTTGTGGGATGAAGTGAAGGATCGTTTGCACACCAGTGCGCTCGGTCTTTCCGGTGGACAACAGCAGCGGCTCTGTATCGCTCGAGCGATAGCCATTGAACCGGCGGTGATCCTGATGGATGAGCCATGTTCGGCGTTGGACCCGATCGCGACAGGGAAGGTGGAGGAGTTGATTCAGCAGCTCAAACACGATTACACGATCGTAATCGTGACTCATAGCATGCAACAGGCTGGACGTTGTTCAGATCAGACTGCGTTTTTTTATCTAGGAAAACTGATCGAGATGGGGGCGACTCAAAAACTGTTTACAAATCCGAGTCACCAACAGACAGAGGATTACATCACCGGTCGTTTTGGTTAATAGTCGGCCCACGGCGTTCATCCCATCCCGGCTTCTTAAGTTCGCCCCCCTTTTTACAATTAAATTTTTATCGTCATGAGCGTCTATTGGGAACAACACCTTTCTGAAATCCGTGAGCAGTTGCTCATGATGAGTGGCTTGACTGAACGGAATCTTGGCCAAGCTATTCGCGCTCTATTGGAGCGGGACGATAATCTCGCCGAGCTTGTCGAGGCGGAGGATGCCGAGGTGGATGAACTCGAAAAGCGGATCGACGAAAAGGTGGTCACCTATATCTCGACTCACGGGCCAATTGCTCGTGATTGTCGGTTTCTGATTACTGCGACCAAGATTGGAAGTGAACTGGAGCGTATCGCGGATCAGGCGACAACGATCGCGCGTCGGGCCAGGGATCTGAATCGCTATCCCGTACTGAAGTCTTTGGCGGGGATTCCTGTGATGGCTGAGGAGGTGCGGGGAATGTTACGGCAAAGTATTCGTGCTTTTGTTGAGAAGGACACGGATCTTGCGCTGGAGGTGATTGGAAGAGACCGGTTGGTGGATTCGGAATACAAGGATGTAGCGAAACAAGCCGAAACGGTAATCATGGATGATCCGCAGACCACGGCTCGGGAGCTGCATCTATTGACGATTGCCAAAGCGCTGGAGCGGGCAGGTGATCATGCAACGAATATCGCGGAAGAAGTTTTTTATCTCCTGAAAGGTGAGGATATTCGCCACACCGGTGGTGGTCATAGATCGTAGCGAGATTTTCCCATCGCGGGTTGGAAAAGCCACGGAGGCTGCGTTGGCGTGACATCTGAGGGGAGCCTGAATAGCGTCTTGAGGAGTTATGAAGAAAGGGACGCGTAGTTTTATTGGGACGAGTAAGGCGACTGTTCCCATGAAGTCGCAGGAGCAGATCCTTCGGGAGTTTGACGAGTTGCTTGCGCGTGTTGCGCAGTACGTGCAGGAGGGAAATCGGGAAGCTGCTATAGGCGTTTATAAAGATTGGCTGAATCACAATAAAAACTCCCCTTACACCTTCGGTGTGAATCTGAATCTGGGGAGTCTCCTGATGGAGTCCGGCTATTACGAGGAGGCTCGGCGATGTTTCGATATCTCGATGAAGGTCCCGGCCTTCAAGGACCTGAGTCTCCACAATCAAGCGCTTGTCATGGAGCGTTCAGCTCCCGTTTACAAGGCGATTGAATTTTACCGAAAGGCCGAGAGCCAGATTCAGGATCTGGGCTACAAGATCGCGGTGATTAATAATCTCGCGTTGGTGTTTGAGCGAAACCTGCGTTTTTCGGAAGCGATCGCATGTTATGAAAAGAGCTTATCGCTCAATCCAAACCAACCGAAACTGATCGGGCATTTGGTTACGGATCGGCAAAAGTTGTGTAAGTGGCCAATTTACCGGGAGTTGCCCAATGTGCCGGTAGAAGTGCTCAAGGAGAATACCGCAGCGCTGGTCACTCTGGGGATTACGGATGACCCGGAGGAACAACTGCGTTCCGCCCGCCGGTCAGCGGGGGATATCACCAAGTTGGTTCGAGACCAGATCGACGTTTCTCAATACAAGCACGGGAAGATTCGCATCGGATACCTGTCGTCGAATTTTTCATTTCACGCAGTTTCGATTCTCACTGCTGAATTGTTTGAATGTCACAATAAGGAAGAGTTTGAGGTCTACGCGTTTTCGTGGTCTCCGAATCCAGAGTGCCCCATGTTGCAGCGTATCCAGCGAGCGGTGGATGTGTTTGTGCCGATTCATGAGCTGAATGATGCCCAGGCAAGTGAGCTGATCCGCAATACGCAGATCGATGTGCTTGTTGATCTGCAGGGACTCTCGCGAGGCTGTCGGCCCCAGATTTTTGCGGACCGAGTTGCTCCGATTCAGATTACGTATCTCGGTTTTCCTGGCAGTACTGCCCTGCCAAATATCGATTACGCGATCGCGGATCGATACGTTTTACCGGAGTCAGAGTTGGCATTTTTTCAGGAGAAGCCGATCTACATGGAGCACTGTTTCCAGGTCAACGACCGGAAGCGTTTGCCCGCTTCGGAAAAGGGAAGAGGCGAGTTTGGGTTGCCTGAGGAGAAGTTTGTGTTTGGGGTTTTTAACAATCCGTTGAAATTCCGAAGCGACGTCTTCGATGTTTGGATGCGCATTTTGAACCGTGTGTCCGATAGCGTGCTGTGTTTGCTCACCTACGAGAAAGAAACGCAGGAGTCACTCTTGCGTTATGCTGCAGAGCGAGGGATTGGGGCGGATCGGATTGTGTTTACCGGGCTTGTTCCGCCTGATGACAACTTTGCTCGCTACCGTTCGACGGATCTGGTGTTGGACACCTATCCGTTTAATGGGGGCACCTCGACAAGTGATGCATTGTGGATGGGGGTGCCGGTGTTGACTTGCAGCGGGCGTAGTTTCGCTTCGCGAATGTCAGGCAGTCTGCTTCGAACAGCGGGTGCGCCGGAGCTGATCTCCAATTCGCTCGCCGAATACGAGGAGCTCGCGGTTCGGTACGCTACTGAGTCCGGGACGCTGGCTGCAATTCGTGAGCGGTTGACGCAAACCCGGGATGCTACCCCGCTGTTTAACACTCCGGCGTTTACGTGTGAGTTGGAGGTGAAGTTACGGGATCTCGTACAGCAGCAGCGTAGTCAGTAAGGGGATTGAAAAGAGGCGATTGAATTGTGACATCGGGGAACTGGTGTCGCGTTTGGTTTGAGCTGCCTTCAATGAATTCAACGTTTAGAAGTGGCGCGTTGGATTCGGTATCGGACTTGGGCTGCTGAGGCCTCGAGTGGGCGCGCACGGGTTTATCGGGGCTGATGTTTCTAAGAAACAGAGGCTCCTGGGATCATCTAAGAATAGATTCCTATGCTCTCTCTGCAGTCCCCGCTTTGTTTCCAAACTCTTTCCCTGAATCTTGTGGGGGGCGTGCTTTCGTTTTGCTTTGCGCTTTCCTCGCTCTTATTTGCAGGAGATCCGGCCAGCGAATTACCGGTTCTTGTGGATCCCAATAAATCCCATGATTTGTCCATTAAAGAGGAGAACGGGATCTGGGATATCCTAACCCAAGGAACGGACCCCTACTTTCTGACGAATAAGTTGGAATCAGACCAAGTTTTTGAAGATCGATCAGTGTTGGCGTTTGAGTATTTTTGTCCGGATGGGTTGGGGTACCTGCGTGTCTATTACGGGCCTCCGTTTAACGAAGCTCACACGGTTACCTCGGGGAGTCTTCCCAAGACAGAGGTGTGGCAGCCGTTTGCGGTGGACCTCAAGACTCTTTCGGAGGGTCGTTGGAAACCTGATTTGAATCAATTTCATCTCAAGATGGGAGGAAAGGCAGGTGTCCGACTCCAGATTCGAAATCTTCGATTACGAAGTGCGTCGGCTGAGGAAGTGGCTTCCAAGGCGGCTTTGGAGATGGCTCGTGAGCAAAAGAAGGTGCTGTCGGAGAATATGCGCCGTTATTATGAAACCCAATTTCCGGCGA
Source organism: Verrucomicrobiota bacterium (assembly GCA_037133875.1). Classification (GTDB taxonomy): domain Bacteria; phylum Verrucomicrobiota; class Verrucomicrobiia; order Chthoniobacterales; family Chthoniobacteraceae; genus Chth-196. The sequence goes on from JBAXNG010000016.1 coordinate 98,914, forward strand.
AGGTGACTGCGGTTTCAGCTACAGGGGATGTGTTGAAGGTGGACGGTTGTCTTCCAGTGGAGAGCAGTGGTGATTGTTACCTCGCGGAGATTTTACCTTCTGAAACTCCTTGGGAGAATCCTAAGTGTGAAACGGTATTTCCTGTCAGCGGCTCTGAATTTCATCTGAGTGTTCCTCGTTATGCGGAAGGCCGAGATCGACTCTTTTCGCGTTTTTGTGTGGTTCGATTGAAAGCTCACGCGCGCCCTGAGCTTCTGTCACACGCGGCTTATGTTTCGGATTTAAGTGCGTTGGGAAATTCTGCTTTCCCAGTTGTTCGTGCCCGAAGCAAAAAAGGCATGGGTGGAGTTATGGGGTGCGAGATTTCGAATGAACTAGGCGAAATGGGCATGGAACACGTGACTGTAAATATTCCGTTGCAGTCGTTTATGCGATTGCAGAAGAGCGCCGATACGTTCGAGTTCTCGTTTGAGGGGCACATCTACCACATCTCAAAAGGTGGGATCTCAGGGGTTGATCGGAACGTGTCTGTCTTCAGTAATCAGGGGATGGCGGTGTCCGCAATTATCCTCATTCCGTTTGGTAAGGAGGAAGAGAAGCGGGTTTGGAATCATCCGGAGGCGTGTGCGCCCGGAACTTATTCGATGCCGAATCTGACTACGGAAGAAGGAGCAAGAGCGTACCGGGCGGCTTTGAGTTTTCTTGCGAAGCGGTATTCGAGTGTTGAACACGGGGTGATTCATCAATGGATCCTCCATAACGAAATCGATTACGGATGGACTTGGACGAACATGGGAGAGCAGCCCATGAACCTATATATGGATCACTATATTCGATCCATGAGAACCGCTTATTTGGCGGCTCGGCAGGTGAATCCGTTCGCGAAGGTGTTTATCTCGCTCACTCACAATTGGACGACTCCGGAAGGCTCGAGTGGGAAAAATTACGTGACCCGCGATATGCTGGATGTGCTGGAGAGTGCATCACGCTTGGAGGGGGATTTTGAATGGGGAATTGCGTATCATCCCTACCCGCAGAGTTTGTTTCATCCGGCTGCGTGGAATGATTCCAAGGCGATCTTCAGTTTTGATACTCCACTGATTACGCCCAAAAACATAGAGGTCTTGGATGCTTATCTGCACCAGCCCCGGTTTTTGTATCAGGGGAAAATACTGCGTTCCGTGATGCTCTCTGAGCAGGGGTTTCACACGAAAGATTATAGCGAAACCGAGCAACGTTTGCAGGCAGCAGCGTTTGTTTACACGTGGCATAAGATTAGACCGTTGGAGACCATTATTTGTTTTCAGAATCACCGCTGGATCGATCACGGCGGCGAGGGTGGACTGAAGTTGGGAGTTCGCACTTTGGCTGAACCGGGAAAACCATTTGGTGACAAAAAGCTCTCGTGGTTGGTGTATCAGGCTCTGGATACACCGAAGGAAGAGTCAGAGACTGCGTTTGCCAAAGAGGTGATTGGAGTGAAGGATTTTGCCGAGATCCCGTATCGTGGCGTCATCGAAAAGGGGCGGGTTGCGAAATAGAGCGCGACCTGAGCATTGAACCAAGAACCAAGAACCAAGAACCAAGAACAAATCAAACGAAATTGGCACAACCTTTACGGTGTGTCGCATCCCCATAGAACCCCGAATCCCCATCAGAACATGAAATATCCACTTGTTACTACTATCGCATTTTTTGCTGCAGCCTGCGTGCACGCCGCAACGGAACATAAGCCCAATATCCTGCTCATTGTTGCGGATGATCTCGGCTACGGAGATATCGGTGTGCATGGCGGAAAAGATGTTCCGACTCCAAACATCGATAAACTGGCGGCTAGCGGGGTGCGTTGTACGTCTGGCTATGTGGCGGCGCCATATTGTAGTCCTTCACGCGCCGCCATGCTGACGGGGCGGGCGCCAACGCGATTTGGGCACGAGTTCAATCCGCATGTCGGGGATGAGACTACGTTAGGATTGCCTGTGGAGGAGCGTACGATCGCAGACTATCTGCGGAGTGCGGGCTACGCGACGGGATTGATTGGAAAGTGGCACCAGGGATTTAGTCCGGCGCATCATCCGCAGGCTCGCGGTTTTGATGATTATTTTGGTTTTTTGGTTGGAGGGCACAACTATCTCCTCAGGAAGGATGCGGAAGCGCATTTTGGATCAGGACACTCTCACGACATGATTTACCGTGGAACGGAGCTGCAAAAATTGGACGGCTACACCACGGATCTGTTCACTGATGAAGCGGTTGCGTTTGTGGATAGGCATGCGGGTAATCCTTGGTTTCTGTATCTAGCATACAACGCAGTGCACACGCCGCTGGAAGTATTGGCGAAGTACGAGAGCCGTGTACCTGCTTCGATTACTGACCCGGATCGGCGTGCGTATCTTTCATTGTTGATTGGACTGGATGATTCGATCGGTCGGCTCATGGAGCATTTGCGGACCTCGGGGCAGGATAAGGAGACGATCATTTTTTTCATGAGCGACAATGGAGGGGCAGGTCACAAACCTTGGCTTGCGTATAATACTGGGGTGAATACGCCTCTTCGTGGGGACAAGGGGCAGACTTTGGAAGGCGGTATTCGTGTTCCGTATTTTGTGTCGTGGCCGGGACATTTACCTGCGGGAGCAACGTATGATTTTCCCGTGTCAGGGATCGACGTTTTACCCACGGCGACTGCAGTTGCAGGTGTGAAAGACGGGGCAAATATAGAAGGGGTGAATTTACTCCCGTATTTGGCGGGAGAAAAAAAGGAGGCACCGCATTCAAGCTTAGCGTGGCGGTTTGGGCCCCAAAAGGCGTTGCGGTCGGGGGATTGGAAAATTGTGGATGCGCGGGATTTTGACAGCAAGTCACAGAGCGGGTGGCAGCTCTTTAATGTGACGAGTGATGTCGGAGAGAAGGAGGATCTTTCCGGGAAATTTCCGGAGAAGAAGACGGAGCTGATTGCGGCATGGGAAAAGTGGGATGCACTGAACGTGCAGCCACGTTGGCATGGCAGTCCGGCAGAGGATCCAACAGCTCCCAAGCCGCCGCAGGGAAAGTCCGCAAAATAGACGTTCGGGAGGCGTTTCAGTAAACGAACGGTTGTGGGATTGGCTTTGCGGGCGGTTTCTCGGAGCAACGGCAGAGAGTGATTTCGACAAAAAGAAACGCAGCGAACAGGTCGCCCCGTTCGCTGCGTTTTGTTGGAAACTAGGAGTTGCTATTTTTTCTTATCCCAGCCGTTTGTGGAAACGACTTTGTCGAGCTGGACTTTTGGGGCGAAGTCGTCGGGTAGGAACTTGAATTTCGTGAGGTAACGCAACGCGTTTACAACTTCGAGCACAGCACCTTTTTTGGATCCGAGTTGCTCGGCTTGTAATCCGGCAATGTCGCTTGCAAAGCTTGTGACCTGCGCGGTTGCGGACTGTCTGGCATCGTTGTTTTCCTCGTAGCAAAGGGATTCAAACAAACGGAGCATTTTGGCAGAACCATCCAGTTTGGCTGCGTCTTCACGAATCGTCTTTGCTATTTCAGCGCGTTTCGCCGTCGTCGCTGCCTCGCTCATGTGGCTTGTATCACCGCCTTCGATGGCGCGTTTTGGTAATGGACGAATCCAGATGTTCCGGTAACGAACGGGGTTGCCATGGTCCTGAAGTTTGAGAGGTCCAGTTTCAGGAAATGGAGTCGGTTTTGAGCGCGCCTTATGTCCGCCTTTACCTTCGAGTGCCGTGTGATCCTGGGTTAAAACACCGTTTACAAAAACAGTGATGTAGCCGGGGTCCACTTCTTTGCCGTCCTGAAAAATTGGGCGACGGAAAACGATGTCGTAAGTCTGCCATTCACCTGGGGGGCGCACCACATTCGCCATCGGTGGATTAATCCCGTAAATCGCCGACGCCATACCATCGGGATAGGATGGATTGTTGTAGATATCGAGGACCTGTACTTCCACTTGGCCCATCAGAAAAACGCCGCTGTTGCCGCGACCTTGGCTGGTGCCTTCAATATCGACAGGCTCGCTCCATTCGACATGGAGTTGGCAATCCGCAAACTCCTGTTTGGTGCGAATGTAGCCGCTGCCTGGCACACACTGGAGAATGCCGTCTTTGACGACCCATTTAGTGGGCTCAGGAGTGGGTTTGTCTGCTTCCCATTTTTCGATCTCCTCCGGTTTTCCGCCAAAGAGAATAATGGCATCCGAAGGTGGTTGGCCTGGTTTTTCGTTTGTCGAAAAGGAGCCGGGTTCGACACGAACGGGCTGTGGGCGGTTCATGTCATGGATGGCCCAAGGGTGGGTTGCGTCAGGCGGGTCACCGTAGAAGGCGCCTGCAGCATGGGCAGATGCTGTGACTAGAGATAGAGCGAGGGGGAGATAGGAGGATTTGTTCATGATCGGGAGTCTCAGGGTTATAGCGGGGCGTAAAACCTCTTAGCCACCTTCTTTTTCGGATGAAAATAGATCGAAGTTTTGTGCTGGATCTGGGGCTTCAGTGACTCTACTTAGTGAAGTCTTTGAGCAGGAGATTCCAGAATTGCGTGGCTCGGATTTTTGCGGTTTGGAGTTTTCGGAGAATCCAAGGTTGCTGCTTTTGGTGCTGCTGCAGAGAGTATTTGAGACGCGCTTTTAACGTCTGGATCCACGAGTAAGTAGGATGACGATGCAGCCATATTTTAGCTGAATCCAACAGCGCGATGATTCGCAGGTAAACGACATTGAACCACGAGAGTCTCCGTGCGTTGTTCCGCACTAAATCAAACAAATAGGCCGCTAGTGCAGTACCCGTGAGCTTGGCAATCAGCAGGGTGAACAACCCGAAGAAGGGCCGGTGGTGGGCGATCAGGTAGATCGCCGCGACCTTGAATGGGATCAGAATGATTCCTGGCAGGATGAGCACCAGTAGAGCGGCCCATGGCGGAAGTTTTCGGATCTGGAGTTCAAAGGCGGCGACAGCGGGCAGTCTGCTGAGCCGTTGTAGGCGGATCTTGAGTGTGTCCCAGAGCCATTCCTCAAAAACCAAAATCACCGCTACAATAAAAACAAGCGGGTCGAGAATGTGCCGAATAAACGTCTTGCGGATCATTTGTGGGCGCTTTGATTACGGTGAGTCGAATCACTGTATCGTAATCATACGAGTCGGAGGGACTTTTCTTTCCCAATCATTCAGGGGATGACGCCGAATTCTCCACCCTCCGGTGTCGCCCGGGGGTGGTGCTTCAATATGAGTAAAACTCAGTGGTATCTAGAATGGCTTGCCCGTTTCGGGAGGCTGTGATGCCAATGGGTTTTTAGCGGAAGGTGGCGACGGAGTCGCGGTGCCGGAAGGCTTGGCTTATTTCGCCAGAGCTTTGCGGAGGACAGGCTCGAAAATGTCTGCTTGTCGCATGAACCCCAGATCGCTGGCGTGGGACGCGTCAGTAGCACCTTCGCCGTCCGTACCGTACAATTCGTCTCCTGGAATGTAATACAGGGTCGGGACTTTTTGCTTCTGTAGCTCGTCCCAAGCTTCTTTTAAGGCAGCGTGGTTGCTATCGTGAAACTTGGATTTTGCTGGGGTAATCCAGTCGTTGGTATACCGGCGGTCTTCGACCAGGATGATTGGAGTGGATGGATGTGCTTCACGTAGCTGCTTTACTAGAGGGACACATTTCGCGGCAACATCGGCTGGGCCCATGTTGGGGAGGCAATCGATCACGTAAGCTGCGGCATCGATTTGGCGAAGGTATTCGCCCACTGCTGCATCCATGCGGCCATTACCGGAAAACCCAAGATTCACCACGGGTTGGTCGAGGCGCCGGCCAAGAATGGCGGTGTGAACCATTCCAGGGCGGCTTGCGCAGGCTCCGTGAGTGATGGAGGTGCCGTAAAAGACTACTGGTTTTGGGCGAGGTGCCAGTCCTTCAAAATGTGCGCCTACCGGGACGCCGATCTCGAGCGATTCGACTCCATTGTAGAGAGGGAGGTAAGCTGCGTATTCACGCAGTCCAGGCGCGAGACCTTTGATTACCTCCACACGCATTTCCTGGGACGCCGGTTTGCTGACCATGACCCAGCGCCATTTTCCAGAATCGTCTCGCGCGTAAAAATCCACACCACTCACGCCTGTTGCCGGCATATGGGGCATTGCCAGATTTTCCTTGGAAACTTTGTAATGTACGTGCAGAGCCGTGGCGTCTGTTTTGAATCGGAACATCATTCCGGCGCTGTCGCGACTGAGTTTCCAGACATTTGGGGTGACTGTCTTTTCAGCGGCGGCGGGCAGTCTGTCGAAGTAGCGGAGCCGTTCTTGATCGGTCCATTCGCGGCCTTCGAGGCCCCACTGGCGCACATCGTGCCAGTCGACGGATTCTGCGGATGTTTTACTTGCCGCGAGAGCTGGATCGAGCCGGGCAGCCTCAGGGGTAGAGGTAGCGGGTGATTGGGCCAAGGCGCTGCATGCAAGTGTAGTTGCGAGCAGGGGATAAAGAAGGGGGTGTTTCATGAGAGGAGGGATAGCGGGGAACATTGTTTCGAAAATCGGGCAAGCCGGCACTTCAAATTTCAGACGGACATTGTTTCGAAACATATCGTGCGGACTTATTGGGGCTACGAATGCCCGCCGAATTTTAGAAGGTAAGACTTCAAGCCTGATTCGTAGTGAATGAGGTTAAAGAGCCCAGTTTACCCTCGAGCTTGTGCGATCTGAATGGTCTCGAGAAACACTCGGAGTGACTGGCCCCTGGGATGACGAGATGTGCCGGGCGATGCGGAGGTCGCCCACAAATACTTTATCGACTCAATCCCGTGCGCCTTTCTGATCGACGGCAACACGGGCAACAGTATCGCCGAGGGCGTTGACACTCGCGGCAAGAAACTACCCGCATCCATTGAAAAAGCGCTCGCGGCCCGGAAGTGATTTCACCTCATGTTTCTCCATAGGGCGCAGAATTACGATGAACACCTCCAGTTGTTCAATCACCCACGCTTCTGCAAACAGACGGTTGCCTTGTCTTAACGCGCATCAAGCAAGCAAACCCGGCACTGTTGATGCGGTGCTGGAACCGAATTTGGCGGCTTCCCCACCCATCTCATTGAGAATCTGCAGCCAGAGGTTACAGAGCGGCGGCGGTGTCGCAGGGTCAAACGCAAGATGTTGTCCGTGCGCGAATCGACCACCCGCAAGTAAGATTGGCAAATTGGCGTTGTGGTGGAGATTGGCACTCCCCATGGCTGCCCCGAGTACACTCATCGTGTGATCCATCAGCCTAGCGTCGTCATCTTTGGTATCCTTCAAGCGCTTGAGAAATCCGCCCCATTCCACAAGAAGGTCGCGCTCCAGACGCGCGAGGATCTCGAGTTTGTCGGGACTCTGCCCGTGGTGAGTACAGTCGTGATGGGAATAACTGGTCTGCGGATCCGAGGGTGTCTTTGTCGTGCCACCATAATGAATGGACACAGAACGCGTCAGGTCTGCCTGCAACGCCAATCGAGAGACTTCCAGCAACAACCCCAACCTTACGGTATCTTCACCGGGCGCCGGATCCTTGATTGGAGGCGAGTTCGGTTTGGGCTTGGGCATCCGCGCATACTCTTGGTTCTGCTGCAGACGCTGCTCGAGTTCCCGTACACTTGTGAAATACTGATCCAGTTTTTCTTTGTCTCGCGCGCCCACCTCCCGCTGGAGGCGCGTTGCCTTTTCTAGCAGGCGATCGAGGATGGACTTGCCTTGCTGGAGACGCTTCACCTCCTGTGCGACTTCCTCAGGCGTCCCGTTTATAAACAGCTTTGCAAAAAGCCTCTCCGCACTGGACTCAGCAGGAAGCGTCACGCCATTGCGCGTATAACTGCAACTTCCGCGCCCCGCGTTTGTAGTGAGACACAACGCCGGATACCGTGTCGTCCGTCCCACCGACTCCCCAATTGCCTGATCCAGAGAAATGGTATTTTTAAATGTGGGCGATGTGGGACAGGGGGCCCCGGTGAAAAAAGAGAGATCCCCGCTGTGACCGCCGCTCACATCGGGGTGACTCATCCCCGAGATGATCGAAAAATCCTCCCGGTGTTCCTGCAGCGCATCCAGATAGGCGTTCGACTTGTAATCCCGACCGGACTCTGCCGGAAACAGAAATGGGGTGTGAAAGCTGAAGATATTCAGGATGCCGACAAAGCGCATAGTCGGCTTTGGGTCAGCGCCGAACGCGGGCATCATGGCATCCAGCCAGGTAAGCGCGAGCGCCACCCCGGATGCTCTCAAAAACGTACGTCGTGACAGATGCTGTTGAGTCGTAAAATTGCTCATAAATAGACCTTTTGATTTCACAGGGACACTGACCTTGGCTGGCTCACACTTTCTTGAAGCAGGAAAGATGTTAATTGTTGATTTAGAGAGAAAACCATCTCGGGCGATTGGCGCTTATTTCTCGCAAAAAAGGCGGCTTTGGATGACCTCGTGAATTAACGAGCGCACGCCGTATCCGTCTTTTTGCGCACGCTTCACAACCTCTGAAACCACATCCCGGTCCGCGAACTGCATCCGGGCACCGGTCAAATGGGCGACAAGTTTCTCGGTGAATGCGAGGGCAAGCTGCTCCTGGTTAGAAAGCAGCAACTGCTTGAATCCGTCGATATCTTCAAAAGCCCGGCCGTCTTCCAACTTGTAGCCGGGAAGTACCTTTGGCCCCTCGGCAAAGAGACGCGCGTCGCAACCTGCGATCGTCACGACACGGCCCTTCGCGGATTCCGGGAGCGTGCGATAGTTTGTCCGCCAGCGCCCCGTGACATCATAGTTCTCGAGCGCAAACCCGGGCGGATCCAGCGTGGCGTGACAGGTGGCGCATGTGGCGTCCGCACGATGTTTTTCGAGCTGCTCGCGAATGGTCGTCGCACCACGAATGTCGGGTTCAATCGCTGGGACACTCTTGGGCGGAGGTTCGGGAGGCGTGCCAAGGAAACGCGCGAGCACATACGCACCGCGGACAACGGGCGAAGTGCTTGTCCCGTTTGCGGAGACCTTCAGAACCGCACCTTGAGTCAGCAAACCGCCGCGACGGGAGCGTTCAGGAAGAGCGACCTTACGAATTTCAACACCCCTGACCCCCGGAATTCCGTAGTGCTCGGCAAGCCGCTCGTTCAGCATCGCGAAATCACTGTGCACGACGTTTTTGACACCTAGATTCTCTCGAACAAGCTCGCCGAAAAATGCCACCGACTCGTCTACCATCGAATCCCGCAAATAGTCTTCAAACTCAGTAAAAAGCTTGGTGTCCGGCTGGGTTGCATTGATGTCACGCAGGTTCAACCAACTGTCCAGAAAGCTGCTCACAAAACGATTGGATCGGGGGTCCGCAAGCAACCGGTCCGTCTGTTCACGCAGAACGCCGGGCTCATGCAGTTTTCCTTGTGCCGCAAGTTCAGCAAGCGCCGCATCCGGAGGACCGCCCCACAATGCGTAACTCAGCCGCGTCCCGAGCGCGTTGTCACTGAGCTGGCCGGGTTGTTCTGCAAAGAATAAAAACTCGGGCGAACAGAGCGCCAATTTGTAGGCCATGCGCAGCGCCTCGTCAAAGCGCATGCCGCTTTGGAGGTGCTCCTTAAATATGCCAACATGCTCCTCGACCTCGGCCACGGTTGCGGCCCGTCGAAAGATCTTTGTCAGGAACCCGCCCAACAGGCGCCTCGCATCAGCCTCCGGAGATGCGGAAGTCACAATGAGCTCCTTCTGGGGCTGTTTGACGTCCAACGGCACCAGGGGAAGATCCCCGTAGAGGAATTGGTGCCCGCGTGGTGGCCACTGATCAAGAAGCGGCCCCTCGATTTCCACCCACTCCACCACGGCGCACAACCCGTGATAAATTCCTCCTTCTTCGCCGGGCTCGTCAGGAATCGTACGATACGCCTGCAACCGTAATGTCTGTCCCGCTGGTACCCGGGCTTCGTACACAAACTCCCGATACTCGGTGGGACTCATCTCATAATACTGTCCCGTGGTGAATGGCTTTACCCCGCCACTGGCTCCAAGGCCGAGCTTGAGGTTGATGCGTGGATCGGGGCCAGCTTTTGGCCACACTCCTGCAATATGTACCCCCTGCTGGCCCACCTTTGCGGTCATAGGTTGGGCGGGATTGATGCGCTTCCGTTTCCCGACCCCTCCATCCTGGGCGTCGTCCAGCATCGCACGGGCCCTCACCCGGAACCGATACGTTGCCTCGGGTACGGGAGGCTTCCAACCCAGCGCCGTGTTGTTAATACCCATGAAATTACGCACCGCCAAGACCCCCTCGGGCGAAAAACCCCAGTTCAACTGACGGGAGTCTCCCATGCTCCGGTGCCAGAGTTCGCTCAGATCGTTTCGCTCCCGCGCAAGCTCGGGTTTTGGCGTACGCACCGTGGCCTCCCTGAGTACAATATCCGCCGCCTCCAGATAGCGGTCCAGATGCTCCACAGAAAGATTCTGCGCGGCGCCGATTGTATCGAAGCCACCTTCGGTGCCATCTTGCGGCAGAAGTTCCTTCAACTCCGCAGGGACCCCGAAAAGGTCACGCACGGTGTTGATATATTCGGCACGATTGAGCCGGCGTAAAACAACGCGCCCCTCCTTGACCTGTTGCCCCCGGTTGAAATCGAGCAGCGCGGTTTGCAGTGTTTGCTCAAAAGGGGACTTCAGTTCCGAGCTCGGTCGCGTCTTCTTTTTAGGCGGCATCTGGCCGTTTTTGACTTTGTCGAATACGCGAGTCCACTGGTGCAGGTTCTCGCCATCGGCGGGATTCCAGCGGAGCGCCCCCAAATCAAGTCCCCCCTTTTTTTCATCCTGGTCGTGGCACCCGTAGCAGTGCGCCTCAAACATCGGCTCAAGACGGCCGCCAAACTCGCCTCCGAAAGCGACGACCGGCACACACACCGCCATCAAACTCGAAAACAGAAAGATCGGATGTTTCATCGTTATTTGGATTTAACCTCTCCTGTGCCAGCGCCCGCCACCGTATCAGGAAGCCGCCGGGCCAAGCGGAAACCAGTGTCATGACTGCGGAAATCCGGACCTGAGTTTGTCCGCATCGTGGACAGCATTGCTTGGTGGGGATACCGCACCGAACCGCCGCGCATCACCCGCTTTGTTTCGAACGCGATTCCGTCGCACCACTCCCAAACCCCGCCCCCCTGATCGAAGGTGCCGTAGTAACTCTTGGAGTTTCTGCAGCTGGCCACTGGAATGAGGGGCCCGACGTTGTTCGTATGAAGTTTCAACCCCAACAAGCTGTTGTCAAAATAGCGGGCGGAATTGCTGTCAGCATCCGTTCCCACCTGCAACTTTGGCTTTTCGTTACTGCGTGTCGGATACTGCCAGTAGTCACCCTCTGGTCCGCCCTTAGCCTGGGGGTGATAATAGGCCGCCTTGTACCACTCGTCTTCGGTGGCAATCCAAACACTAGCATCCGGCTCGCGAGCGGGCACCGAGCCTGATGGATCCAGCGTGTAGGCCCCGGTTTCCGTATCGCCCTTGCGCCTGCCGTTGTGCATCCAGTTGGCGAAACGCAATGCGTCAAAATAGCTCACGAAGCTTACTGGCAGATGGTCTTGGCCAGGAATGATGTCGTAGCGATAGGAACCGGCCTCACCACTACGTTTCAAAAAACGGTATGGTCCACACGCAGACTGGGGTCCTCCATGTTTTTGTCCCACAGTTTGTGCGCATCGGTGGCGTTCACCGCGTTCAAAAACTCAGCATACTGCTCGACCGTGACCTCGTATTTACCGATCTGGTATTCGTATGCCACAGCGCCGTACCCCGTTTTGTCCGGCAGATTTCCCGGGTTGCCGACCGTGACCCACTCCATGTCGGCGGCGTGGGCGCTGAGGCAGGAACCGATTGCGAGCAGGACGGTGTATCTCATGGGAAATTGGGGGGGGACATCGAACGCAGAAAGATGCGAGCAAAGGGGGGTGCGACGCCTGAAATCTTACTTCACGGCGAAATAGCGGTCATGTCGTAAAAATTATGACAATATCCAGCGCTCCGCTTCCGGTTATTGTTTTATCTAAACAGACTGCCGGTACTGCCTGTGGACGAGCGCCCGTCTAACAATTCGAGCAGTGCGCGCGCCTCCGTTAAGTCCTGCGTGTCCAACCCTTCCTCAAACCATTGGTAAACAGGATGCAGAATGTTATCCGCGCCAGTGACATCGTTCTGACTTAAGTGCATCCGGGCCAGATCCATGGCGATTCGTAATTCCCACGCTTTGGCAGATTGCTGCCGGGCCAAGTTCAATCCTTCCTCTAAACACACCCGAGCCTGTTCGGGTTCATTCTGCTTTCGATGAATGAGCGCTTTGATGCGCAAAATTTCCGCAAAGTGTGAGAATTCCTCCTGGCGGTGGCAGGTTTCGATACTCGTGAGAATTTGCTGCATTCCATGCTCTGGAGCCCCCGTTTCCGCCAACGCCTGCGCGTAAAGGGATCGAATATAGGACACCCACACATTCTGCCCTGAGGCTACAATGCGTTGCAGTCCCTCGCAGAGTTGGTCTCGGCTTTCCTCAAAACGCCCCAGTCGCAGCAGGGCGACCCCCAGACTTACCGAAGGTAACACGTCTGACATGGTTGGGATGCCATGCTCGATCCCGAGTCTTTGCGCTTCCTGCGCACAGGCAATCTGCGTTGCGGCGTCGCCACGAAATCCAAGGGTCTGCGCTCCTAGCGTCAGCGCCAGTCCTCGGTCAAAGGGGTGGGCGAGTCGTAAGGCATGCTGGTGATTTTGGATACACACCTCCAGCGCCTGGTCGGGATATCCGAGGATCCAGAGGTATTGAGAGGCGAAATTCCCGTACCCCACCAGTGGATCACTCATCGTGCTTTTACAAATATGGCCGTGTTTTTCGGAGTCGTAGGCACTGCGAACCCGCTCGCCATGAACCCGCGCTCTTAACATATCACCCAGCCAGAAGGTGGTACTCATCATGGAGCGATTCCCGCAAATACTGAGGTCGTCGTGTGCTATTGCTTTGCCAGTCTGAATCATCTCGGCAGCCCATTCTTCCGATTTCCGGAGCAATCCGCCTGTTTGCGAGTGAATCCACAAGATATGAAACGCGGGAACCATACTCGAGCGGTCCTGATAGGTTCGCGCTAAAGCGATAGCGGGCTCCAGAAGGGGCTCCAGTTCGGGGGCTACCCATCCGGATGTGGCAACAATGGCGGGCGCCAAAGCCGAGCGGAGCCTTAATTCTAACAAATCGCGCTCTTTTCCCGGGGGCGAAAGCTCAATTGCCCGCAAACCCGCTTCCAGATGGTAACGTGCCTCCCGATGTGCAAATCGGTGAAACGCTATCTCGCCAGCCCGTAACCAGAATGGGATTGCTCGCAGTGGCTTGTCGGCCTTCGCAAAGTGTTCCGCAAGCCTCTCCGGTTCGGCGTTTACTATTTCGGCGAATCCGGACTCGATCGATTCGGCAACAGCCAGATGCCAGGCCCTGCGATTTTTTTTCAAAATCGACTCATATGCGGCGTCTTGAATCAACGCGTGATTGAACACGAACACCATCGACTGCCCGCTCCCCTTTGTGGAAGCCAAGCCGGATTGCAACAGACGGCGAAACCCTGGTTCGGGGTCCCATCCCCGGAGTTTAAAAACCGATTCGGCCAGAGCCTTGGGAAACTCGCGCCCGATAACCGCTCCGATTTGGGCCACCCGCTTCATTTCTTCGGAGCGATCCAGACGCGCCATCAACAATTCTCTCAAGGAGCCGGGAATTTCCACCCGACTGTCGTCGATCGAAAGTTCCCGAGCCGGGGTCCCATCGGAGCGGTGGGATTCCAAAATCGATTTGGTAAGTTCCTCAATAAAAAGCGGAATGCCATCGGTCCTTTCCAGAACCCTCTGAGTGAGTTTCGGGCAGAACGAGACTGTGCCCGTTAAGCGCTGGATGAGGACTTCGGCAGCTTCGGCTGAAATGCCATGGAGACGAAGGATTTCGGCGTTTTCCCACGGAACTTCAAATTCGGGGCGGGCGGTAACGACCAGGAGCAGGCGGCTGCTCGCAAGTTGTTTTGGCAGCAGAGCGAGCACTTCAAGAGTTGAGGGATCCACCCAGTGGACATCCTCAAACAGCACCATTAGAGGACATTCCGCGCTCATGGCCACCAGCAGGCGCGCAAAGGCTGCAACACTTTCGATCTTCTGTCGCTGAGCAGATAGCTGTGGCGTCGGAAGTCGGTCTTCCACAGCCATATCAAAGAACTTTCCAAGGAGCGCCACATCCACGTCCCCAAGCCCGTACCGGCCCGATAAGATATCGACAAAGTTACGCAGCCGTTCGCATGGAGTCTGTCCCGGTTCCCAATTCAGGAAGCGCTCAATGGTTTCAATCAACGGAAAAAAGGCGCTGTAGGCATGTTGGGGCGCGCACTGAAAAAGAAGGCCTCGTGTATCCTCTTTTTTGGCCCGGTAATATAAATCGGCCACCATGCGACTCTTGCCTATCCCAGGCTCGCCAATAACGACACTGAGCGATCCACGGCCAGCCCGCGCGTTTTCCCAAAGCCCAGCCAGACGGTCCACCTCTGCTTGACGCCCGAGCATGGGGAGAAGGTCGTTTCGGAAAGACACCTCGAAGCGTTGCGAAAGCGAAAGTGAGCGCACCACTTGGAATGCATGGATGGGCCGGTTCACTCCCTTTAATGTGCGCGGACCACGACTTTCGTATTCAAAGCGGAATCGCGTCAGTTGGGTCACCAATTCACTGACCATGACATGATTGGGTTCCGCTTCGGCTTGAAGCCGGGCCGCAATGTTCAATGCATCGCCGATAGCGCGGTTTTCCCGCGGAGTGACCATTACGACGCCGGAATCGATTCCAACCCGTGCCCGGAGACGTCCCACTCGGGGGATTTGAATCTGGCTCATCTCTTCGACAAGAGCCAAGCCGGTCTCTACCGCCCGGGAAGCGTCATCTTCGCCGGAATTGGGAAAGCCAAAAATGGCGACTATTCCATCACCAAGACAGTGAAGGACGTGGCCTCCATGCTGTTGGATGCAGCTTCTACATCGCTCTTCATAGTCTGCAATAACGTCTGCCAGCGTCTCTACGTCGAGCTTACCGGCCAGTTCGGTGAAGCCCACCATATCGCAAAAAAGCGCGGTAATCTGCCGCAACTCTTCTTCTGCCGCCTGCAAGTTTCTGCCGGACGCCGGGTCCGTGGATTGGGAGAACGAGGGAGCCTTTCGCGAGTTCTCCAGGGCATTAATCAGACGCTTTCTGGGGCCGAGAGGGATGGCGATTTCTTTCAAATCGGCCTCGTTCAACAGAAGCAATACTTCGAAATCGACAGCATGCTCCTGAAAAACAGGAAGGAGCGTCTCCAGGCCGTGCTTCTTTAAAAATTCTCCGATCTCACAAGGTGACTCGCTCATGACCAGAGGCCCACTGAATGTCGGTGAATCCGCGCAGCGAAATTGTTTACCCGAAAAACATTACTGTGATCGCTCAAAGCAGAATGCAAACCGACTTCGTCTCCATGTAGAGCTCAATGGCTTCCATTCCCATTTCCCGGCCCCAGCCCGATTGTTTGTAGCCGCCAAAGGGCATGGCTGAGTCACAAATATTGTAGCAATTGATCCAGACCGTACCGGCTTCGAGGCGGGAAGCCATCGAGTGCGCCCGGGAAATGTCGCGTGTCCAGATGCCCGCCGCCAGGCCGTAGCAAGAGCTGTTTGCCAGAGCGATGACTTCCTCTTCCGTATCAAATGGGATTGCACACACCACGGGACCGAAAATCTCTTCCTCGAGAATCGACATCCCCGGCTGGACATCCACGAAAAGCGTGGGTTCAACAAAATACCCTACGTTCCCGTGGCGTTTTCCGCCGAAGACACAACGCGCTCCCGCGGTCTTTCCTGCTTCGATGTACTCGAGAACCCGGTTCATTTGCGCCTCGGAGACGAGCGGACCAATAAACGTGTCGGGTTGGTTTCCTGGGCCAATGGGCAAATTAGCCACTACTTTGGCAATCCCGTCTACGACTCTATCGAAGTGTTTGCGCTGCACATAAAGCCGGGAACCTGCCGTGCAGGTTTGGCCCTGATTGAAGAAAATTCCGTTTGCCGCCCCGACAATCGCTGCCTCCACATCGGCGTCTTCCAGAATGATGTTGGCGGATTTCCCCCCCAGCTCGAGGGAAAGTTTTTTCAGGTCCGTTGCCGCCGCCGTTACGATTTGTTTTCCGACGCAGGTGGATCCGGTAAACGCGATCTTGTTTACGCCCGGGTGATTAACCAAAGCCTCACCGGCGGTCTCTCCGAACCCAGTGAGAATATTTACCACGCCCTCCGGGAAGCCGGCCTCGATAATTAGCTCCCCGAGTCTTAGCGCTGTTAGTGGAGTTTGTTCCGCCGGTTTTAAAATTACCGTACATCCCGCCGCCAGCGCCGGGGCCAGCTTCCAAGCCGCCATCAGTAGCGGGAAATTCCACGGGATAATGAGCCCAACCACACCCGTAGGTTCTTTTCGGGTATAAGCGTGAAAGCGCGCCCCCGGAGCAAACGGGGCGGAAATGGGAATGGTACGGCCTTCTATTTTCGAACACCACCCGGCCATGTAGCGGAACATATCGATCACCATGGGCAGATCGACGAAGGAGGCGTGTGTGATCGCTTTGCCGTTATCCAGCGATTCAAGCGCCGCGAGTTCGGTCTGATTCGCTTCGATGAGATCTGCCAGTTTAAACAGGAAACGACTGCGTTCAGTGGGAGTGTATCCCGACCAGCGTCCCGAGTGGAGGGCTTGCCGGGCGGCTTGCACGGCTTTGTCGACGTCTGCGGCATCGGCCGCCGCCACGTGGGCGATCGGCTCGCCGGTTGCGGGATTTTCGGCGGCGAAAGTTTGTCCGGACACCGATGGAACCCATTGCCCACCGATCAGGAGTCTATGTTCTTTTCGGAGCCAGTCCGTGAGATCCATGGTAGGGGAAGACGAAGGAGAAGTCATAACGCGGTGCAGATATGGGGAATGCCCTTGGTACAAGATTCGATTCGCTCGGTAAAGAACCCGACAATACGGCTCTTCCCAAAAGTTTGATGTAGACCCCAAGTTTGATGACCCGACCCCGGGCTCTTGATCAAAGATTGGGGACAGAAGGGGTAAAATCCCAGTATGTCCCGA
>JBAXNG010000017.1:0-107313 GCA_037133875.1 Verrucomicrobiota bacterium
AACCCAACCATCCACAATTAAACACGCCCCTCCCCAAACTTTGACGTAGACCCCGTAGACCCCGTAGACCCCGCGCTGCTCTCTTAATACTCGGTACCCTCTGATTCCTATCGTGTTACTTGTTCGGGACATACTAGGATTTTACCCCTTCTGTCCCCAATCTTTGATCAAGAGCCCAAGAGCCACCAAGCCCCAACCACCACCCCCTAAGTGTGTTAGGGTGGTGGAGCCTAGGGGATTCGAACCCCTGACCTCCTCAATGCCATTGAGGCGCTCTACCAACTGAGCTAAGACCCCGTTTCAAGAGGGGGCCGAGTCTCTGGGAGTTTCTCGCGAGAGGCAAATCCTTTTTTCAAAAACTCCCCAAGCCTATTTCCACGTCCAAATACGACCGTTTCAGTATTCTATACCCGATCCCAATCAATCCCCTCCCACCTAGTCACCAACACCCACACCTCTCAAAAACGTCCCCTAACCACGTGCCCGATTAAACTGCGATACTTCGCGCTCGATCTCGCGTTTGACTGCACGAGTTTTCAGATCTGCACGCTGATCCGCCTTCTCTTTACCTTCCCCTACCCCGATCTCGATTTTCACCAACGCACCCTTCCAATACACCCTCAACCCCACAATCGAATGCCCCTTAATCTGGGTTAAAGCAAATAAGCGGTCGATGTCTCTTCGAGAAACCAGCAAACGCCTTTGACGCTTCGGTTCATGTTGAAAAAAACTCGCCTTCTCATATTCCCGAACATCCAGCCCGTACAACCACAACTGCCCCTTCTCCACACGCGCAAACGCGCCCTGAATGTTCGCAAACCCAGCACGGATACTCTTCACCTCCGTGCCTTTTAATTCCACGCCGGCCTCTAAACGCTCGAGGATATGAAAGTCCCTCAAGCCCTTCCGATTCACCGATATTTCGGATATCCTACCCCGGTCCCCGGCCATATCTCAAATTCCGGATCGTATCCGGCACTTAAAAAAATCTGTCAGCCAAGAATTTACGCGACAGGCATCTCCTCAACTGGAGGCATCTCCAGTTTGAGTTTCCCCTGAATAATTTCCATAAAAGCGATATCCGCAAACCCAACCCGGATCCCTGCTTCAACCAACGGACGCTCTCCTTGATTGAGCTGCTTTACACGCTTACTGACTGCATTCACCAGCGCTTGGTGACTGGGAACGTGCTTCAAAGCTTCTTCGAGTAAATGACTGGTCATAGCAATTTGGATCCCAACGGGGTTAACGAAGGGGGTCGGGGACTATACCCCCCTCCCCTCCCCGTGTCAAACCCGTCCCCCATTGCACCCACCGCAGCACCCACTGCAAAAAACCTCACCCCCCTATAACACACGGACAGAGGCCCAAACTCCCGCAACCTAACACTCACCTCCAATTTGCATTGAACAGGCGTCCGCTACAGATAAAACCTCGTCTCCCGGATCAGCCGGCCAAAAACAAAACCCGGAACAAACCCACTCACTGGCACGAAAACAGCTCCTTCAGGGCACTCTCCATTTTCATCGCATCACTTCGAGATTACACAACCGAGACTGACTCAACAAACACCCGGCCTCCTGATTCCTTTTTCATTTTCAACAACAACATCTCTCAAAAAATGGCTACCTTCACATCCTCTGACCTCCCGAGCTTCTCCCCTGATCAAATCGCTGCAGTTTCGAGCACGCAACTGAGCGCGTTCCTGCATGACCTCACCCCAACTCAGATCAGCGGAATTAAACCAGATCAGGTAGCCGCTCTCGACCTCGACGCCCTCGACGCTCTCGATGACAAACAGGTCCAGTCTTTCAAAAAAGAGACCCTCCTAAGCTTCTCAGCTGAACAGCTCGACGTTGTCCTCGACGACCTCTCCGCCAAACAAATCAGCTCCCTAACCACGACCCAAGTTAACGCTCTCAGCGCTGACTCTCTGGACGCCCTGAACGACTTCCAAGTCGCGGCCCTCACCACCTCTGCGATTGCGATTCTGGAAGATGACCAGCTCGGCGCAATCATCGAAGACCTCTCCGTTACCCAAATCGGCAAACTTACAGCCGGTCAAGTTAACAAGCTCGATGCAGACGCACTCGACGCACTGACCGACGCCCAAGTCGCAGCGCTCAGCAACGGTGTCATCACCGAACTCGACAGCGAACAGCTCGTCGGCATCCTCGAAGATCTCACAGCCAAACAGATCAATCTCCTCAACAGCAGTCAGGTCGCTGACTTCAGTGAAGACGATCTCTCCGCTCTCTCCGACGTTCAAGTCGCAGCTCTCAGCAACACTGTTGTCGCCAGCCTCGAGGACTATCAACTCGTTAGCGTCCTCGAAGAACTGACCACCGCGCAGATCTCGCACATCACCTCCGAACAAATTGCGGATCTCGATGGTGAAGACCTCGCTGCGCTTTCTGATGCCCAGATCGCCGCCTTTGGCACAAGCGTCATCGCAGATCTCGATAGCGAAGACATCGCCGCTATCGCAGAAAGCCTCACAACAACACAGGTTGCGGCTCTCGTCGGAGACCAAATCGCCGGACTCGATGCAGACACCCTCAGCATCCTCAGCGAAGATCAAGTCGCAGCAATCGATGACGACGTTCTTAAGGATCTCGATGCGGATCAGCTCGATATTCTCGCTCCAAGCCTAAGTGTTTCCCAAATCGGCTCTCTCTCTTACGAGCAAGTCTCGGAGTTGAGCGACGAAGCCGTCGCCTCTCTCTCAGCAGACCAGATCGGCGCCTTCAACACAGAGGTCATCAGCAACCTGCAAGACGACCAGATCGCGGCATTGGATGGCCATCAGATCTCCAGCCTCACCACTACCCAACTCCACGTTCTTTCCGGCGAACAGATCGCTCAAATCGATGTAAACAGCATCGCTGATCTCACAGAGAAGCAGATTGCTTCTCTCGACGAAAACCAAGTCGTCGCCCTTTCCGTAGATCAACTCGACGCTCTCGATGAACACCAACTTGACGCGTTCACCACTTCCGCAATTGCAGCTTTCGACGCCGACCAAATCGAGTCCATCCTAACAGACCTCTCCGCTGGTCAAATCGCAGCAATTGACGCCGACACCATTTCGTCAATCAGCGAAGAAATTCTCGGAGATCTCGACGATGCTCAAATCGCAGCACTCGACGATGACGCAGTCAAGGCACTCGACGAGCACCAGCTTTCGGCTGTTGTCGACGGCTTTTCCACTCACCAGATCAGCATCCTCACAGAGGAACAGGTGGCCGATCTTTCCGGTGACGATCTCGCAACCCTCAGCGACGCCCAAACACAAGCGCTGTCCGAAAAAGCCATCCACGCCCTTGATGACAACCAGTTGGCCGGCGTCATCACTTCCCTTTCCTCAACTCAAATCGGAGAACTCTCCGCTGAACAGGTTGCATCGTTAAGTAATGACGATCTCGACGCTCTGAGTATCGCTCAAGTCACCGCACTCCACGCGAATCAAGAACTCGCGTCATTTGACTTCAGCCAGATCCGGAACTTCAGCGCTATCGCGGGACCGAACCAAAACATTGCATTACCAGACGACGTCACTAGCCTCTCCGCCGACGATCTCGCTGAACTCAATGACACTCAGATCGGCTTGATCTCCAAGTCTGATCTCGAATCCTTCGACGAAGAACAGATCACATCCATCCTGCCTGGACTCACAACCACACAAGTCTCTGAGTTGAGTGCAGGTAAAGTGGCTGAACTTTCCACCGACGTCCTAGACGAACTCGACGAACACCAAGTCGCTGCACTCAGCAACGACGCGATTGAAAAGCTCTCAGGTGAACAGCTCGGTTCCATCATCGAAGATCTCACAACTGATCAGATCTCCCATATCTCGGCAGATTCTATCAAAGACCTAGATCTGGACGCCCTCGATTCGCTCAGTGACAACCAAATTGCTGCGATCAGCGAGTCCTCACTCGACGCATTGGACGCCGACCAATTGGGATCCATCATCGACGGGCTCGCGGTGGACCAAGTCGCAAAACTTGACCCAACCAAGATCGCTGCTCTGGATGCAGACACACTCGACTTACTGAGCGCGGAACAAGTTGCTGTCCTCAGCGACAAAACCATTGAAGCCCTCAACGGAGATCAATTGAGCAGCCTCCTTGGAGACCTCACGCAAGACCAAATCCACGCATTTACTGGCGTTGAAATCGACAAGTTAAGCGAAGACGATATTGCATCTCTGAGCGAAGAGCAGGTTGGTGCATTAACAACCATCGCCCTCAAATCACTTTCCACAGGACAAATCGCAGCTCTGGATGATACCCAGCTCGCAGCAATCTCCGTCAAATCCCTCTCGGCTCTTGATGCGGACCAAATCGAAGCGATCGACGCCGACAGCATCGACGGCTTCACTACATTCCAAATCCGTGCTCTAAACGACACCCAGATCGGAGCGCTCACAGGCGATCAATTAGACGCCCTAACAGACGACCAGATTCAGGCAATCACAGTCACCGCGATTTCTCATCTTCACGCAGATGACGCAGAGCACCTAATCGACAGCCTCACCGAAGCTCAAATCCGCAGCCTCACCTCTGGCCAGGTGGTAGACTTCACGGATGAAACTCTCGCAACGCTCGATGACAATCAGGTTCAAGCGTTCAGCAGTGCAGCATTGGATGGCTTCGATGCAGACCAGTTAGACATCGTTCTGAACAGTCTTTCGGAAAAACAGATCAAGTCGCTCTCCCCCACACAGCTCGGAGAATTAAATCCGGACTCCCTCGCGGAGCTCAGCGATGTTCAAGTCCATGCCCTCGACGTTACAGCCCTTCACGGCGAACAGCTCAGTTCCGTCCTTGACGGCCTCTCCGTTCAGCAGATCGCAGCGCTGCCTGAGGACGAAATTAAGAACATCGATGCACATGCCTTTGCTGACCTCAGCGACACCCAAATCAAGGCGATCGGCGCAAATGCATTCGCGATGCTCTCGAGTGAACAGCTCGATGAAGTCCTAGACGGTCTCTCCACAAAACAGATCGGACTGATTAACGACAAACAAGCAGAAGGACTAGACGAAGATGCACTCGCTAATCTCAGCGACGCTCAGGTTCAGTCCTTCACTGAAGACGCAGTCAAAACATTCTCCTCCAGTCAACTGGACGAAGTGCTGAATGGCCTGAACACCGCGCAAATTGCTTTGCTCGGATCGGCCCAGGTTGCGGACCTCGATGAAGACGCGATCGCGGAACTCAGCATGTCTCAGGTCGCCGCATTCAACATCGCAGCTATTGCAGCATTGGATGTAGACGCACTCGAAGTGATCTCCTCTGATTTGACAACCACTCAGATGGCAGCGATCACCTCGAGCCAGCTCATGGCTTTCGGAGATCAAGAGCTCTACGAACTGTCGGACGCCCAGGTTGCAGCGCTGAACCCAACCGTGATTGCGGCTCTTAGCGACTCCCAGAGAGACACGCTGAATGATCACTCCGCTAATCCGTTCGAAGGCAAAGATGCGACGGCTATCCAGGCCATCTCAGCATCAGAGTTCGCCGGCTACAAGGAGCACCAGCTCAGTCAGCTCAGCGACGCTCAAGTGGAGGCACTCTCACAGAATCAAGTCACATCGCTCACTTCCACTCAGATTGGTGGAGTGATCGATAGCTTAAGTGTAACCCAGATCGGGATCCTCACTTCCACCCAACTCGATGGGTTGAGCAAACGTGACTTCATCGGTTTGGATGACAATCAAATCGAAGCATTCACCACCACCGCGATCTCAAACCTTGATGGCGATCAGCTCGATAACATCATCGATAGCTTCACGACACTGCAAATTCAGTCTCTCAGCGAAGAACAGCTCGATGGGCTCTCCGCAAGCTCACTCGACTCACTCAACAGCGCCCAGATCGCTGCGTTCACTGATGACGCAGTTGCGGGCTTCGATGCAAATCAGCTCGATCACATCGTCGAACACCTCACCGCAAGTCAGGTGGGCAACATCATTGAAGACCTCACCGAAGATCAGATCTCAGCACTCTCCGCAGACCAGCTTGAGCACTTAGACCTTAGCAACGTAGGGCTCCTCGGTGACGACCAGATTGCAGCAATTAGCGATGAGGCCATCTCGGGAATCAACGGTGCTGCGTTAAACGTAATCGTTGACGGTCTCACTGACCATCAGATCAGCCAAATCACAGCCCACCAGGTAGATGATTTAGATGCAGGCAGCCTTGATAAACTCGATGAAGATCAGGTTGCCGCATTCAGTGGTGAAGCGATCGAGTCTCTCGACGTAGATCAACTCGGAAGCATCATTGAAGACCTGACCGCAGATCAGATTTCTCATATCACCTCCAGTCAGATTCTGGGTATCGACGGAACAACACAGGCATCACCGCTGGATGCTTCTGACCTCGACGCACTCGACGCAGACCAGATCGCGGCGTTCTCGACCAACGTCATCGAACACCTCACGGACGATCAACTCGCAGCGGTAGTCGACGGCCTCTCCGTTGACCAAATTGCGGTGCTTACAACAACTCAACTTGATAGTCTGAGTGCTTCCGATTTAGAGGCTCTCGATGACGATCAGGTAGCAGCATTCTCGGATGAAGTTATCGCTCACCTTGATGGAGACCAACTCAGCGCCATCATTGACGGCCTGAGTGTTGATCAGATTGCCAGCATTACGTCTCATCAACTCGAACAACTGGACGGCTCGGACCTCGACACACTCGATGACGATCAGATCGGAGCGTTTACAACCACTGCGATTGCTGGATTGGATAGCGATAAACTCGGGGCAATCATTGATGGCCTCGACACCGAACAAATTAGCCACCTCACCTCCCATCAAGTCTCAACACTCGGCGGTACCGATCTAGAGGCGTTGCATGACGATCAGATCGCGGCGTTCACCAATAATGTCGTAAGCAATCTGAACGTGGATCAGTTGGGAGCAGTCATCGACGGCCTCGACGCGGATCAAATCAAACTTCTTTCGGGTGCCAACGTATCCCAGCTCGACTCGACTGACTTTGAGAACCTCGATGAAGAGCAAGTCGCAGCGTTCTCAACCGATGTCATCGCCAAACTCGACGGGGATCAACTCTCCGCACTCGATGATAGTCTCGCAGGACTAACGACGGCACAAATCGTCGCCCTAACACCCACCCACATCGAAGAGATCGATCCAAACGCTTTCGCGAACTTCACAACGGATCAGCTGCATTCCATGACGGACAAGCAGCTCGATGCACTCAGTGTTGATCAACTCAACGAGCTGGATGAAGAACAGGTCCAAGCGTTCACCACATCCGCTATCTCGGCATTTGAAGGAGATGAACTCGACGTCATCATCGATGACTTCGACGTTGAACAGATCGCTGCACTCACATCCCATCAGCTCGCCGGGATCAGTGATGATACCCTCAATGCATTGGACGCGGATCAAGTAGAAGCGTTCACTACAGCTACAATCGCTGGATTCAACGAAGACCAGGTGGCTGTTCTAATCGAAGAGTTCTCCGCAGCTCAGATTGCTGTCTTAACAACGGCACAGGTCGGCGCACTCACCCACGACGAACTCGATTCCCTCGATGAAAATCAGATTCACGCATTCACAACTTCGGCTGTGGTGGCTCTTGATAACGATCAACTCGCGAGCGTCATCGATGACCTCAGCGTAACTCAAATCGGCGCACTCACGTCGAATGATTTGGGTGCACTAACTGCTGATGAGCTCGATGCACTCGACGAAGATCAGGTTCATGCGTTCACCACGTCCGCCATCGCTGGATTTGATGAAGAGCAACTCGACAGCTTGGTAGATTCCTTCTCTACGAGTCAAATTCACGCCCTCTCATCCACCCAGCTGAAGGGACTCAGTGACCACTCGCTGGATTCGTTGACTGACGAACAAATTGCAGCCATCGCCGACAAGTCCGTGCTCTCCGATGAGCAGAAAGCGATCATCACCACAAGTGATCTTGCATCACTTCTCACTGGCGACAACCACGTCATCGCAGATCTTAGCGTGGATGATCTGGATAAACTCGGCAGTCATGCCGTCGCAGCTCTCGATCAAACGCAGCTAGACTCACTCTCCAGTGATCAAGTCGGCGCCATTGTCGGATTCCTGACGACTACCCAGATCCACGGCCTTTCCGATGATCAAGTCGCAGGATTGAGTGATGACAACTTGGATGATCTAGATGAACACCAAGTCGCGGCGTTAACGGATACTGCCATCGAGGCCCTCTCCGGCAATCAGGCAGCGGTTATCGTTGCTGATTTCACCACGGATCAAGTCGCCCTGTTAACTGGCGACCAGATCGCGGACTTCTCAGTCGACGACCTAAACAACCTCGATGCACATCAGGTTGCATCGTTAGACGACTCTGTCATTGAAGCGCTCTCAAGCGAGCAACTCGCGGCAGTCATCACAGACCTTAAGCCAGATCAAATTGGTCTCATCAGCGAAGACGCATTCGCTCACTTGTCCGCCAAGGATCTTGATTCACTCGATAAGGCCCAAGTAGCTGCATTTACCGACGAGGTGGTTGCTTCACTCACGGGTGAACAGCTTGATGCTGTTATTGGCGACCTCACCAGCAACCAGATCGCACAAATCAACGTGAAATCTTTGGGAGATGTCAGTGCCGATGCTCTCAACACTTTGGATGCCGACCAAATCGCGGCATTCGGAACGGCTGCGATAGACGAACTCGACGGTGAACAACTCGACGCCATTATCGGCGACTTCGATGAAAGCCAGATCGCCAGCTTGGATCACACCCAGATCGCCTCACTCGATGTACAGTCGGTCGCAGACCTCACGGACCATCAGGTCGCAGCATTAACGGAAGACGCCGTTGGCGGTCTTACCGCGGATCAGATCGGCGCTCTGGACAATAGCCAACTGGCATCGCTCTCACATGAAGCCTGGATCGCGTTGACTCCTGCACAGATCAGTGACATCTCGCCTGAAAGCATCGCAGGACTCACCGACTCCCAGATTGGAGACTTGGACGAGCACGACCTTAACGCGCTCACCGACGATCAACTCCATGCACTAACCGACACCCAGATCCTTGCGATTGCTTCATCCGCGATTGAAGGAGTAGACAGCGACACACTCGACGTTCTGCTTGATGGACTCTCGGAGAAGCAAATCGCTCACATCACAGCTGCCCAGGTTGCTCACTTGAGTCAGGACTCACTCGACGGGCTCGACGACAACCAGATCGCTGCATTTGCCGATGACACAATCGCAGCCATGGATGGATCTCAGCTTGATGGTATCCTAGACAGTCTGACTGAAAGCCAGATCGGCGCATTAGACCCACTTAAAGTGGGAGAAATTAGCAGCGACTCCTTGGCAGCCTTGGATGACAAGCAGATCGCAGCATTCTCCGACGATGCGATCCACGGCCTCCACGGCGACCAGCTCGATGTGATTCTCGACAGCCTCACAGAGAGCCAAATTGCGGTGATCGAAGGAATGGATGATATCAAAGATATCAGCTTGGATTCGTTGAATTCACTCGACGCCCACCAGGTGGCGGCATTCACCACCACGGCGCTCTCCGTATTCTCGGAGGATCAACTTGGTGCAATCGTAGACGAACTCGATGACCACCAGTTTGAAAACCTCACCTCGGTTCAGATCACTGGATTAAGCGACGAGGCATTTGCATCCCTGACAGACCATCAAGTGGCTCTGTTAAATACCGACACGCTGGCGCACCTCGACGAGGACCAGCTCGATATCGTGGTCGACAGCCTCACGGCCCACCAAATCGAGACTCTGACATCCACACAAATCGCCCACTTGAGCGACGATGCACTCGACGCTCTCGATGGCGAACAGGTCGCAGCTATCTCAACGAGCGCGATCGTGGCACTCTCCGGCGATCAGCTGGAACTCCTCGTCGAAGATCTCACCACGGATCAAGTTGCAGTCCTATCGGGCACACAATTGCACGCAATGGGTGATGTCGAGCTCTACGCTCTTAGCGACGAACAAGTCGCGGCGTTGACCTCGTCCGCTCTTGCCGGACTCACATCCTCGCAGTTGGCAACACTGAATGATCACGGAACGAACCCTCTGGATGCGTTCACCACCGTTCAGCTCGCCGCCGTCAGCGCAACTGAAGTCACTGGTGAAAGCTTCAAGGCTCATTACCTGTACCAACTGGATGATTCCGACGTTGAGGCATTCAGCACATCCGCTGTCGCTGCCTTCAACTCAGATCAACTCGGAGCCGTCATCGACAGCCTGACAACAAGCCAAATCCATGCACTGAATGGAGACACGGTACATGCGCTGTCTGATCGGGAACTCGATGATCTGGACGAAGATCAAGTAGCGGCGTTCACCACCACGGTGATCTCGAAACTCGACAGCGATCAAGTCGACGTGATCCTCGGGGATCTCACCACGACTCAGGTAGCGGTTCTGGCTTCAGCTCAAGTGGCTGATCTGAGCTTCGATTCACTCCACTCGCTCGACGCAGATCAAGTCCATGCGTTCACAACAACCGCCCTGGCTGGGTTCGACAGCGAGCAGCTCGACCTGTTTGTGGATGATCTCACCACGGTTCAAGTTACGGTTCTGGCCTCGACTCAAGTCGGTGATCTCAGCGGTGCATCACTCGATGCGCTTGATTCCGCACAGGTGGAAGCATTCACGACATCGGCGATCGCAGGCTTTGATGAAGATCAGATCGACGACCTTATCGAAGACTTCACCACAGCGCAGATTGCTGTTTTGGGTTCGTCACAAGTAACAGCACTCAGCGGTGCATCACTCGATGCGCTTGATTCCGCTCAGGTGGTTGCATTCACGACGTCGGCGATTGCCGGATTCGATGGTGGACAGCTGGACAACATCGTTGACGACTTCACCACGGCTCAGGTTGCGGTTCTCACTGCAACTCAAGTCGAAGATCTCAGTGATGACGCGTTACTCACACTCGATGAAAGCCACTTCGCGGCGTTGAACACTTCCGCACTCGACGGCCTATTGTCCACCCACCTCGGGATTCTGGACGAAGACCAAATCCGTGCGATTTCGACCGACAAGATCCAGAACTTCACGGCAGCCCAGATCGCGGAAATCGATCCGGACAGCATCGCTGGTCTCACAGCGGCGCAGATCGGTGTCTTGAACACCGAGGCGATCACTGGATTCGATGCTGACCAGCTCGATGCATTGGACTCGGCGCAGATCAATGCGTTTACATCCTCTGCTATCGTCACCTTTGACGGTGACCAGCTGGACTCCATCATCGACGATTTGACGACCACTCAAATCGGTCTACTAACTGGAGCCCAAGTTGAAGACCTGAGCGAGGATGCCATCAGCGCCCTCACCACAGTTCAGCTCGTAGCGTTCTCCACTTCTGCGATCGCCGCTCTGACGGAAGACCAGGTGGGTGCTCTCGACGAAGAACAAGTTGGCGCTTTGACCACACGTCAAATCCACGCTCTGTCTTCTTCTCAGATTGCTGCGTTTGATGCCGGCTCGCTCGACCGACTGACGCCCACACAGATCAGCGTTCTCGACGCTGTTCAGGTGGAAGGATTGACGGATGAACAGTTGGCCGCCTTCGATGAAGACGACATCCACGCTCTGAGTGCAGCTGCCTTTGGTGGTCTTGATTCAGATCAGCTCGGGGCGTTTGACGACACGCAATTGGCTGCGATCTCTACCAGCCAGCTCGACATGTTGTCTTCGACCCAGATCGCAGGATTCGATCCGGACGCCATCGCAGGTTTAACCGAAAACCAAATTGCATCCCTCGATGTGACACAGGTTGCAGGATTAACTCATGATCAGTTGAGCTCCCTCACTGACGAGCAAATCGCAGCGATCACCACTTCGGCTATCGCAGGCCTCGATGCAGATGCACTCGGCAGCCTCGACGAAAGCCAGGTGGGCGCGTTGACCAAGAGCCAAATTGTGGCATTGGGCACCAAGATCGCAGCGATCGATCCAGACAGCATCAGCGGTCTATCCGCGGATCAACTTGGCGTGCTGACAATCGATCAGACCAAGGCATTGACAGTGGATCAACTAAACGCATTCGGTGACGAAGAACTCGGCGCATTGTCTTCGGGTGCAATCGCAACCTTAGGTTACACAGCAGACGACATCGCAGGGTTCGCTCCATCGGTTGTACAAAGCTGGAGCGATCAGGAATTGGTTGTTCTCACGGACGAACAGATCGGGGCACTCACGACGTCACAAATCCAGGCTATCTTGCCAGCACATCTAGACGCGTTCACTGCATCACAGATTGATGCGTTCAGCACGAGCCAACTTTTAGCGTTGGGAACAAACATCAGTGCGTTGGATGGTGATGTATTTGCGGGCCTCACCGAAGACCAACTTGATGGACTCAGTGACGACTTCGCAAATCTGGACGACGACCAGTTGGCAGGCCTGAAGGATTCACTCATCGACAATGTCGATGTGGCGCATCTGACCACTGCAAACATGGACGCGTTTACTTCTACGCAAATCGATAACTTCACGGACAGTCAGCTCGACGCGATGAGTGCGGCCCAGTTGGCGCATCTGTCGACAGTGGCATTGGATGGATTGACATCCACTCAGATAGCCAATTTCGACACTCGCGAAGCAGATGCGTTAACCGACAGCCAAGTGGCATCGTTGTCTGACGAACAGCTCGGAAGCTTCAAGGCCGCTACAATCGGCAAGCTCCTGACAACCGGAGTGCTTCGTGCGTTGAGTTCGGCACAAGTGGACGGACTCACGTCCGCTCAGATTAATGAGCTAACCAGCACTCAGCTGAAGAGCCTGAGCTCGTCTGCGATTGCAGGATTCACGGCCGCACAGTTCAAGAACTTCGATGCGAAAGACGTTTCGGTGTTCTCGTCGGTTCAGGTCGGTGAACTCACAGCGGATCAAATCGGCGCACTCTCAGTCTCGGCTGCAGCAGCGCTAGCATTGCCACAACTCGCGGCACTAGATGCTGACCAAGTTGAAGGGTTCACTGTTGCTCAACTCAAGGCGCTGACGGACAAACAGCTTCAGTCGATCACCACTGCTGCCATCAAAGGACTCAGCGAAGAACAAATTGCAGGACTCACCATCAAGGAAGTCGGCAACTTGAGCGACCCACAGAAACTCGCACTCACAGCGGATCAACTCGGTGCATTTGCACCAAGTACGCTGGCGAAGCTTCTGTCTGACAAGGTGGTGAAGGCCATCACATCGGTGCAAATCGAAGGCTTCAGCGAAGCTCAGTTTGCAGCGATGACACCCGCACAGCTTGGTGGATTTGACCCGAAAGCCATCAAGGGACTCACCGAAGAGCAAATCGGTGCGTTTACCGCGAAAGACGTGGCAGGCTTCAAGGATGTACAACTCCTTGCGCTTTCAGCGGATCAGCGGGAAGCGTTTGACGACGCAGTCATGAGTAAGGTTGCTGGGATCCTCGGCGCCAAACTGACATCCAGTCAAATCGACGACTTCACCGACGCGCAAATTGATGGATTGAGTGGTGCAGACCTTGCAAAACTTGATCCGAAGGTTCTCGCTGGACTCACGGCGAAACAAGTGGAAGGACTCGATTCCAAGCAGTTGACCTCGCTCAAAGACACCCAGATCAAGGGTCTCACGAGCAGCCAGATCTCGGCGCTGTCGCCAACGGCGATCGACGACTTGTTGCCAGCTCAGATCAAGGTGTTGTCTTCTGCACAGCTCGATGATTTGACCGAAGAACAAATCGACGCACTGAAGGCTTCGCAGATTGCCACGATCGACCCAGCCGCAATCAAAGGGTTCACCATCGATCAACTGGCAGGATTCGACCAAACCCAGGTCGGCGCACTCACGGACAAACAGTTGGCAGCTCTCTCGCCAGCTCAGATCGCCGCGATCGCACCGGATGCAATCGACGGATTCTCCGCTAAACAGCTCTCGTTCCTCTCGACGGCTCAGTTGGCGAAGTTGACCAACGATCAGTTCGATGCGTTGGATGCAGCTGGTCTGTTGGACGACCTGAATGTGAAGACCCTCGGTGGACTCACGAGCTCGCAGCTTGAAGGCCTCGATGATAGCCAGATCGACGATCTAACGACATCACAGTTGGCGGCGTTCTCCGCGAAACAAATCGCTGGATTCTCAGTCGACAACGTTGATGCACTGACGATCAAACAAATCGGCGCATTGAACTCGGCTCAGATCGGTGCGTTCTCGGCTGATGAAATCGAAGTATTGAGTGGCGCACAGATCGCCGCATTGAGCTCCTCCGCTCTCCGCGGACTGACCACAAGTCAGGTCGCTGCAATCTCGGTGGATTCGATGGAAGGCCTGACAACAAAACAGCTCGGTGCCTTCTCTTCGGCTCAGGTAGCTGCACTCAGCGACGATCAGCTCGATGCACTCAGCCTCGGTGACTTTGCCTACTTCAGCACCGCTGGAATTCGCGGACTCTCGACCTCGCAAATTGCGGGATTGGAAGACGAAGAAATCCAGGTGCTCACGTCTAACCAGTTGCAAGCGCTGACCGTTCAGCAGCTCCAAGCCATCGGCGTTGATGCAATCGACGCGATGACCGAGCCGCAGGCGACCTCGCTCACTTCAACTCAGGTTGGCAACCTCACCAACGATCAGTTGGATGCGTTGACTGACAAGCTGGACGACTTCAGCACGAAGGCGTTTGCTGGGTTCACAAGTGCACAAGTTGCAGGATTGGATGACACCCAAATCCAACAGCTGTCGGTGAAGGAAATTGGATCGCTCACCTCGAAGCAGGCTGCAGGGCTCACGGTGGACAACATCGACGCCCTCACTTCAGCTCAGGTCAGCGTTCTGACATCCTCACAGCTCAGCACGTTTGCACCGGATGAAGTCGCTATCCTCACGGATGATCAGGTTGCTGCGCTCAGCACATCGGCAATCAAGAGCCTGACGTCGGCGCAAATCGGAGCGATCTCTGCAGATAGCATCGACGCTCTGACCAGTCGCCAGCTCGCCAGCTTGACCACTGCGCAAGTGCGCGGGATCACTTCGACTCAGCTCGAATCCCTCACATCGGCTCAGGTATCGACGTTGACGACGACGGTTCTCGGTTCACTGAATGCAACCCAAGTTGGGGCGTTTGATCACAGCGATATCGAGCGCCTAAACTCAGGCCAGCTCACCTCGCTCACCACGAGTGCGATCCCAGGCTTGAGTGTCGACGCAATCCACGGATTCAGCATCACACAGCTGAACTCGTTGAATACACGTTCGATTCAGGCATTCACGGATACACAGGCAAAAGGACTCACACCAGAGCAGTTCAACGGAATAACAGGAACCAGCCACACTATCTTGGCAGCCAAACGCTAATGATAACACCACCCTTTGGGGCCTCAGAAATGAGGCTCCTTAGGTGGGGCTGAAAAAACAAGAAGGGCGCCTCTTTTACGGAGGCGCCCTTTTTGTTTCTAAAGAATGTCGAGGGAATGAGCCGCTTACTTCGCTGGAGCGTCTTTGCCTTTTTCCGCCTCCATCATCTTCTGGACCCGTTCCATAATCGAAGCGGCTTGTTTGCCGGTCTCCGAATCAGGATCCAACGCTTTCACGTCACCCAGCAACTTTAAAGCAGCCGCGTTGTCTTTGGGGGGCGCTAGATAATTCAAGACACTCAAGAGGGCTTGTTGTTTTTGGGTAGGAGTAGCCTTCGGATATTTCGCGAGGAACTCATCGGCCACGGCGCGGAGGGCGTCTCCCCCAGCGGCCCGCTTTGCAACCAGCGAACCATCCAGTTCAGCGAGAGCTGCGACGTAACCGAATTTGGCATCCACGCCGAGGGTATCCTTGGGATCCAGCTCTTTGATCTGCTTCAACGTCTCCTTGTAATGAACTGCCACGAGATCTTCGCCCAATGCATCGAGCCCTTCTTTCGTCGCAGCCGCTTTCTCAACGCCACTCAGACCGCTGGCCTTGGCAAAAGCGGCATCCCGTTTCACCCGGATCTCTTTGAGTGAAGCCAAGTGCTTCAGGTATTCATCAGCGCCCCCTTTTTGATAGCCAGTTTGGGCGTAGGGTCGGCCCTCGGCGTCGGCTAGATAAATAGTGGGGTAACCCTTTACGGAATACTGAGCCTGCAAAGCTTCGTTTTGTTTACTCGTCTCGGGAGAAATGCGTTCCTTGTCTTGCGGAAAATCGAGTTCCACCAACACAAAATCCTTCGGAGCGGCCTCTTTAAAAGCAGGAAGGTCGAACACCTCTTTCCGGAGGCGAATACACCAGGAGCACCAGTCCGAACCCGTGAAATCCAGAAGCAGATCTTTTTTGGAAGAGGCAGCCTCGGCTTTGGCCTTTGCGAAATCGGCAGTCCAGCCTTCCGGTACAGCAGCTTGAGCTGAGGCTAAGGCTACCGCCGTAACAAATGAGAATAGGGGAACACGCATATCGCCGATGCCAGCCGCAAGTCAGGCCCGCCGCAATCTAATTTCGGAAAAAGGCACAGCCCGAACCCAAATCCGTGCACAGGAGGATTCCTTTTCAGGTGAAGCCGGTTGGGTTTCGTGGCATATTCCACGGTCCTATGTCCGTACTTGGCGTCGATCTCGTCGAAGAAATCCTGGCTCTTAAAAAGAAGCGTAACGCAGTGATTCTGGCTCACAACTATCAGATCCGTGAGATCCAGGAAGTTGCGGACTTTGTAGGCGACTCTCTGGGGCTTTCCATCCAGGCGGCTGGGACAAATGCCGATGTGATCGCATTTTGCGGAGTCCATTTTATGGCGGAGACCGCCAAGATTTTAAATCCGTCCAAGAGAGTGATTTTGCCGGATCTAGACGCAGGCTGCTCGCTTTCGGATTCGTGTCCTGCCGAGGCTCTGGAGGCTTATCTCAAACAGCACGCAGACAAGAACTACTACGTGATCGCGTACATCAATTGTTCTGGTGGCGTCAAAGCGCTCTCCGACGTGATTTGCACCAGCGGAAACGCGGTCAAAATCGTCAATGCCGCGCCCAAGGACCGGAATATCCTTTTTGTGCCGGACCAGAACCTGGGCCAATGGGTGATTGAACAGACGGGGCGCCCGATGGAGCTGTGGAAAGGATCGTGTTATGTACACGTGGAGTTTACCAAACAGAGCATCGAGAAAATCCGAGCGCAGCATCCAGGGGCACCGGTCGTAGCACATCCTGAATGCACCACCGCCGTTCGTCTTTTGGCAGATGAGGTATGTTCGACAGAGAAGATGATCCACTACTGCCGGGATCATTCCGCGAAGGCGTTTATTATCGTAACGGAATCCGGGATGCTGCACCGGCTGGAGCGTGAATTACCGGATCGGACGTTTATCCCGGGTCCAACCGACGCCTGTGCCTGTGCGGATTGCCGCTTCATGAAGAGGAACACTCTGGAGAAGTTACGGGACGCGCTGGATTCACTCGAACCTGAGATCACGCTGCCCGAAGCTCAACGCGTACGGGCAGAGTTGCCAATTCGCCGGATGCTAGAACAAAGCGCCTAGAAGCAGAAGGACATCCGGGAGAAACTCTTACTCCCACACACAGACGCACAAAGAAAGAAGGCCGCCGGGCAGAATACCGGGCGGCCCTTTTTCTTGCGCGAAGGTTAATAGAATCCTACAGCGAAGGTTTGTTCACCTTGGAAGGGGCCCGAGTTTCGCGTCGAACCGAACGCTTGGGGCGAGCAGGAGTCGAGGGCCGGAACGGGACCTGGAAAGCGTCTTCGAAAGAATAACCGCCCTTAAAATCCTCAAGCGAATCGGTTTCAGAACGGCCAAAGATACCGGACTGGATCAGGTTGTAGACCATGTCACCGAAGTGTTCGCAGCGATGAATGCCCCAGTAATCGAAAACCGTCACCACCATTGGGCCAAATTGCTTCAGCGCAAAAACCCGGATCCCGTCCAACAACTGCTGTCCTGAAACGTGAACTGCACGGAGTTCACGTTTCTTCTGAGAGAGCGCGACGGTAAAATCCAAGGCTTCACGCAAGAAAGTGTACGCATCCCGATCGAATCGGGGGTCCTTAGCGACGATTTCTTCGACTGCCTGGGCAAAATCAAGTTTCTGCATGAAAGTAAAAGTCGACTGGCAAGGGCGATCGGGAATAGTCGGTAAGAGGCAAGGCACCGTTGCCTTTCGCCAGTTTCACAGACTTTTCCGCCGCTTTTCTTTAAGCCGACACATCCATATTAGTCGCAGAAAGACAGAGCGTCAACGTCACCCCTAATCCGGATATTGACTCAGGGTCTCCCATTACTCTAGGGTCTCCCTTCCGCTAAACAACTAATCGAATCGTCGACAGAGAGGGGTGAGAACTATGCCAGAAGTTGCAGTCAGAAAAGGTGAACCAATCGATCGCGCGCTAAAGCGCCTCAAATCCAAAATTGAATCCGAAGGGATCATGGAAGAGGTACGTCGTCTACGTGCGTTTGAAACACCGACAATGAAAACGAAGCGCAAGGCCCGTGCCAATGCGAAGCGTGCGAAGGCGAAGTTCCGTTTCAACAATCAGTAGTCCTTCTCTACTAACTTAAGCGGCTGCACCCAGCCGTGACGATTCTGCAAAGCCGCTGTTCCTTTCGAGGACAGCGGCTGTTTCGTTTTGAGGCGGCACACGTCGCACCTCTTTCCCACCCCGAAGCTTCGCCTACGAGAGAATCGCTTTCACGACCTGCCCGTGAACGTCCGTCAGACGAAAATCGCGCCCCTGAAACCGGTACGTCAGTTGTTCGTGATTAAACCCAAGCAAATGCAAGATCGTCGCCTGTAAATCGTGCACATGCACCGGATTCTCAGCCACCGCGAACCCCAGCTCATCCGTTGCCCCGTACGCAAACCCACGCTTCACCCCGGCCCCCGCTAACATCAGCGAAAAACAGTCCGGATAATGGTCGCGCCCCCAAACCGCCCCACCCGCAGTGCGCCCTTCCCGAAACGGAGTCCGCCCAAACTCACCGCCCCAAACCACCAGCGTGTCTTCCAACAATCCGCGCTCCTTCAAATCCAGGATCAAAGCCGCCACGGGTTTGTCCGTCCGCGCCATCTTTTTGGTTAAGCCGTCCCGGATATCCTCCTGTGGACCGGTCCCGTGGAAATCCCAGCCCCAATCAAAGAGCTGCACAAACCGCACCCCCTGCTCCACCAGCCGCCGCGCCAAAAGACAGTTATTCGCAAAACTGGCCTCGCCAGGTTGTGCTCCGTAAGCGGCCAACACCTCCGGCTTTTCCTTCGAGATATCCATCACCTCGGGAACCGCCGCTTGCATCCGATACGCCAATTCATACTGCGCAATCCGGGTCACCGTCTCGGGATGCCCAAGCTCTTTGGCCTGCGCCTCATTCAAGTCCTTGAGTGCATCCAGTGTTTGCCGGCGCATCTCCCGGTTCATGCCGTTCGGGTCTGACACGTACAGAACGGGATCCCCCTTCGAACGACACTGAACCCCTTGATAAACCGAGGGAATAAACCCGCTCCCCCAGCATCCCTGCCCGCCGCTAGGCTGGGTTCCGGACGAAATCAGCACCACAAAGCCAGGCAGGTTTTCGTTTTCACTTCCGAGCCCATACGTGACCCATGAGCCCATACTCGGGCGCCCCTGCCGAGGAGAACCGGTGTAGAGTAACAACTCAGCTGGGGCATGGTTAAATTCATCCGTTTTCATCGAATGAATCAGGGTCACATCCCCGGCAATTTTCTGAAAATTCGGGACCGCATCCGACATCCATATCCCGCCGGGACCGTACTGTTTAAACGACCTCGGTGTCCCCATCAATTTGGGCACACCGCTCGTAAACGCGAACTTGCGTCCCTTCAGGACTTCATCTGGACAATCCTGACCGCTGCGTTTGATCAACTCGGGTTTGTAATCGAAAATGTCGAGATTTGGCGGCCCACCCGACATGTGTAAATAAATGACCCGTTTGGCTTTCGGAGCAATGGGAGGTTTTTTGGGGGCCAGCGGATTTCCAGGGAGCAGCGCCCCCTGCCCTTCTTGTTTTAAGAGTGCCTCCAAAGCGATGGCTCCCAGACTCCACTGTGCGCCCGTCTTCAAAAAGCTGCGTCGCGTTTCAAACTGCAACACATTCTCACGCAAAATATTGCCAAAGCTCATAGAAACAATCCCTCCTAACGACGCATCAATACTTCATCCAGATTCAGCAGCACATTTCCCAAAGTCGTCCAGCTCGCCAACTCCACCAAATCCGCTCCCTCTGGCGCTGGGCCCAGCGGGTCTGTTGCTAATGCTTTCGCGCGGTTGGGGTCGGTCTGCAGAGCGGTTCGGGTCGATTCGAGCAATTGGGTGAGGCGAGTTATTTCGTTCGCCGTCGGTTGCCGCGAAAGCACCCACGTATAAGCAAACCGGAGACGTTCCTCTGTTGTGGGGCCACCCTCGCGGACAATCTTGCGGGCAAACGCCTGAGCGGCTTCCACAAACACGGGATCGTTGAGAGTCACAAACGCTTGCAATGGCGTATTGGTCCGGTTCCGGCGCACCGTACAGACTTCCCTGTTGGGCGCGTCGAACGTGATAAAACTCGGGTACGGGCTATTGCGGCGGACTTCGGTATAAACCGACCGCCGATAACGATCTTCGCCGGTACTGGTGACCCAGTCGTTCCCTTTTCCAAAAGCCGTGCTGAGTCCCATATTAGGTTTCAGGGGACGCACCGGTTTACCAAACATCTTGGGGCTCAGGAGGCCGCTGACAAAAAGCGCCTGATCGCGGATGACTTCACCAGTGGTGCGGAACCGTGGGCCCCTTGAGACGAAACGATTGTCGGGGTCTTTTTCAAGGGCTTCGGGCGAAACGGTCGAGCCCTGCTGATAAGCCGCGCTGGTGACAAGGAGCTTCAAGAGCGCCTTCACATCCCAGCCTGTCCGCACAAACTCCGTGGCGAGCCAATCCAACAGATCCGGGTGCACCGGCATCTCTCCTTGTGCGCCAAACTCCTCGCTGGTGCGGACGATTCCGACCCCGAAAAGCGCTTCCCAAAAACGGTTCACGGTGACCCTGGCGGTCAGGGGATTCTCTGGCGAAACCAGCCACCGCGCGACCACTAAACGGTCCACGGGGCCTTCCTTTGGCTGAGCCGAAAACACCGCAGGAATCCCCGGTTTCACCTCGTCGCCCAAATTCAAATAATTGCCACGGATCTGAACCTTCGTAACCCGCGCTTTATCGGCAGGCAGCTCCTTCATAATGGGGACCGTATTAGGCGTGAGCGCATCCAACTCCTTCTTGGCCGTTCTCAATTCGGTCCGGTCTGAAGCCGACTCCGGGGCGATGTTACGGACGTAAAAATCCTTCACCAAAGCCTGCTCTTGAGCGGACCAATCCGAGGATGCTTTCGCGAAGAGTAATTGGATGTTTTGAGGAACCGACTCGACCTGTTCGACGCGTTCGTCTGCGGTCGTTTCCAAAAGGAAGGAGGCGAGATGCTGTTCCCGTTTACCGGCTTTTTGCTCAAGCTCCACGTGTAGTTTATCACCCGCCTTGATGGCCTGCGGTTTGTCCAAAACCAACGTGAGGCTCTGTGGGCGCACATTCGGGCCGACACTCCACCCGCGATTCTTATTCTTCTCGGGTTCCATCGCCTTAAAGCCAACCACCGTGCTCGGCTCATAACCCGGAGCCGAGGCCGTCGCGTAAACCGCCCGGAATTTCAATTCACGCCCCCCGACCGGAGTGAATTCCAAAATCGGCTCGCGATAATCCGTTTCTTGTTTGGACCAAATCACCCGTTTGGCTCCATCCAACAGCGTGATCTTCACGTCCCCCAGATAGTACCCCCCAGTCTTGGGGACCACCAACCGAAGGCGCTCCACGCGCTGCATGGCACCTAGATCGACTTCCAAAAAGTCGCCTTCCTTTTCGCCTAAAGTCGCAGCGACAAATTCCGCACCTTCGCTTTTTCCGTCGACGGCTTTGGCAGCAAGGCCGCCCCCAAAAACACCGCTACTTGTGGCACTCATGCCCACCGCGACATTTTTTCCACCCACAAAAGCCTCCAGCTCGGCCACCTGTAACGGGCGGGCTGCCCCAAGCAACTCCACACGAACGTATCGGGCATTGGCTCCCTTCGCGCCATCCTCCAGATAATTCAGGCGTAACTGATCGACAACAAACGAACCGTTGCCGCCGGCGCCCGCGCCTTTTCCCGGAAGTTTCTCGTCCGGAATGGAGGTAAGCTTAATCGCGCTCAGCTGTTTTTCGGGAAGCGGTAGCTCCACCATATAAGAGTCGCCCCCCTTTGCTCCGGCACCGGACACAAAAAACGACCCGTTCGGGCGTTGCTCAATCGGATTTCCCTTAAGCGAAGTTGCCGCAGCACCCTTCGCCCCGCCCCATTTTAGGTCCCGTGGATAGGCCGATTCCCATTTACTGAAACCACTCGTCCATTCGGGGACCGGCTTCTTAAATTTTTCCTCAAGATTACGGATTTTTTCCTGCAGGGCAGTTCGCCGCGAAGCTTCTTCGGGAAGGAAAAACTCACGAAGTGGCGCTTCGTCATTGCGATCTGCATCCTCCGATTGGTTCCAGGCGGCGAAAAACTGGAAATATTCTTTCTGGGTCAGAGGATCAAACTTGTGGGTATGGCACTGGGCACAAGCCATGGAGGATCCCATCC
Source organism: Verrucomicrobiota bacterium (assembly GCA_037133875.1). Classification (GTDB taxonomy): domain Bacteria; phylum Verrucomicrobiota; class Verrucomicrobiia; order Chthoniobacterales; family Chthoniobacteraceae; genus Chth-196. The sequence continues at coordinate 22,617 of JBAXNG010000017.1, forward strand.
AAACGGACCATGTGGTGTTCACTCGATCCACGACCGCCGCATTTCGAAACTCTTCATCCACGGTCCCCCCCTCATTATTGGTCATGGTGTTGCGGTGAAAAGCGGTTGCGAAAAGCTGTTCTTCCGTCGGGTTTGGCAACAGATCTCCGGCCAACTGCTCGATCGTGAATTGGTCGAAGCGTTTGTTCGAATTAAACGCCCGAATCACATAATCCCTATAAGCCCAAATATTTCGCCCCGGATCACTCGGATATCCGGCTGAATCGGCATAACGCGCGAGATCCAACCACATACGAGCCCAGTGTTCGCCGAAAGTAGGCTTCGCCAAAACACGGTCTACGAAACGTAAATATGCATCTGGGGTGTTATCTTTCTCAAACGAATGGACTTCTGCCGGTGTCGGAGGGAGTCCCGTCAGATCGAGCATCACACGCCGAGCGAGAGTCGCTCTATCAGCAGGAGGCGTCGGGTGAAGACCCTCCTGAAGGATTCGGGGCAGAAGAAAGCGATCTACGATGTGTTGTCCCCAAACGGGATCTTGCGACGCGGGTGGCTCGATGCGGTTGGGTTTTTGATACGCCCAATGGGGGGCATAAGGCGCCCCCTGCTGGATCCACCGCTTTAAGAGCGCCAATTCATTGGGAGCCAGCTTTTTTCCACTTTTCGTGGGGGGCATGACTTCCTCTTTATCCTTCGATTCAATCCGCTCCAGGATCGCGCTTTTTTCCGGGTGATGGGGCACCACCGCAAAACTCCCCCCTAGATCACGCCGCGCTCCTTCTTCCGTATCGAGGCGCAAGCCCTGTTTATCCGAACCTTTACGGTTCTTTTCGTCCGGGCCATGACAATGAAAGCAGTAATTTGAAAGGATAGGTCTGATCTCACGCGCAAAATCGACTTTCCCCTCCGAAGCAAAGGCCAGGGAGGTGCTGCAAATGGCAGCCCCAAGCCAAGGCAGGAATGGTGTGGTGCGGGGAAGGTTCATACCCGCTTGGACGACCCGATTGAGGACGGAAAATTAGATTCAACAAACGAAGCCGAATCTGGCACCCGAGGAGCGCCTTCTCCGCGAGGTCCATTTGCAAGGGATCGCGAAAAGGCGTGTTTTGGGCAAAAAAAAGCACCGTTCGGCAAGAACGATGCGGACAAAAGAAAGATTCTCAGCGGGGGGCTTTAACTTTCAAAAGCAAGCACCCCACTGAGAGTTAACAACCGGCATTCGCTAGGAAGCTGGCGTTGTTGCAGCTTTAGCAGCAGCCAAACGTTCGGTTTTTTTCCGACGTACAGCGCGTTTCTTCACATTATCTTTGCCTTTATTGTGTCCCATAGATCTCTACGAGACACGCATTTGCCGGACCTGCCAAGCCGAATCGCCCCCTCACCCCTGAAAGCACACCTCGGCTCACCCCGTTATAATCTAGCGAATGCGAGTTTGTGACGGGTCGATTTAATTGCTATCGCCTTTCTCCTTAATTCCCCTTTCAGCCTTCCTTTCCCTATGCCGCACTCACGTCACCACCATAGTCAGCCTGCTCTTCCGGCCCCCATACCCGAACCCGCTGGCCCTATGTGGTTATTTCGTGCCATGCACGTGCCGCAATCGCGGAGCTATCACATCCTCCACAATTTTCTAAACATCGTCATTTTCGTGTCGGCGATTTTGGGCGCCTTGGAGACGGTAGATTCCATTAAGCAACACCACGGGCATACCCTGGAAATTGCGGAGAACCTCGCAGTTGTTATTTTTTCTCTGGAATACATCGCCAGTATCATCACCGCTAAAAACAAGGCGGCTTACATTTTCAGTTTTTGGGGGCTCATTGATTTCTTGGCGATTGTCCCTTCCCTTTTGCAAATCGCAAACATCACGGCCCTGAAATCCGCCCGCGTCCTCCGGGTACTTCGTGTGATTCGAGTCCTGCGGGTACTCAAACTCGCAAGAGAAGCCATGGCTCGGATTCAAGAAGCCACACACTCCGAGGTAAAACGCAACCCTCTGGGAATGAATCTCACGATCTATTTCCTCGCGTTGTTCGCAGTGGTCATGATCTCCAGTTCCATCGTCTATCACGCCGAGTTTGCTACCGGCACCACCCAAACGATCGAACGTTTAACGCCTCGATCCCTCCGGATTCAATCCACCGACATGCACGGTAACCTTTCCGGTTGTAAGGTAAATCTCGATGGATACGGCGATCTCAGTGGTCCATTTGACGTCAAAGACTGGAACCCAAAATCGCATTATTTCGATATCTCACTCCCAGACCCAACTCTCCTCGAAGGCGTCGATTTGAAAAAGGGCGGCACATGGACCAAAGACACACCGTTCACCTCGGTGCCCCAAGGGATGTGGTGGGCCATCGTGACACTCACCACCGTTGGGTATGGCGACATGTACCCGGTAACCTTGGTCGGTCGGGTGGTGGCAGCCGGAACGATGCTGTGCGGGTTGGCTCTGTTCGGCATGCTCATGAACATCGTCGGAAAAGCCATGATGGCCGCCCTGTTCGGAACCGACGAATTGGACACCAAAACGGATCCGCCTGCTGTGCTGCGGATGCCCAGCGGCTGGGACGCGACCTGGCTCCACTGTCCCACTTGCGGTCAAAAGCATATTGAGCCACCCGCAGAAGCAGACACTTGCCAAACACAATCGGCGACTATTCAGACCTAAAACTGATAACTCCCCTCAACCATTTCCGGCAAAATCAGCCTTTGTTTCGAAAGATGACGCTTTGTTGTCACGGAACAGAAGTGCTATTGCCTAATCGGCTCCCCCTGCCACTCCGACTTTTTTGCCATGCCCCATCGCCATCATCATCACCATCGTCACGTGGAAACGCTCTCCATTCCGGACGCGGCCGGCCCGATGTGGCTCTTTAAGGCATTACATGTACCCAGTGCCAAAGCGTACGGCCCGCTCCACAACTTCCTCAATGCGATCATTTTCATTTCAGCGATTGTTGGAGCTCTCGAAACGGTAGACTCGATTAAACAACACTGGGGATCTTGGTTAGTCGCGGCCGAATGGACCTTCGTTACGATATTTGCGCTAGAATACGTCGGAAATATCCTCACGGCTAAACGGAAGCTTGCTTACATTTTCAGCTTCTGGGGAGTCATTGATTTTCTGGCGATTGCGCCGTCCTTCCTGATGTTGGCGGATATCACCTACCTGAAATCCGCCAGTGTACTTCGGATGCTCCGCGTTCTCCGTGTACTTCGGGTACTGAAACTCGCAAGAGAAGCCGTCAATCAAGCGCAGTCCGCATCGAACCCCGGGGTAAAACGCAGTCCCCTTGGAATGAATCTCACGATTTATTTTCTAGCGTTGTTCTCGGTGATCATCATCTCCAGCTCCCTCGTTTATCAGGCGGAGTATAAAAACGGCACCACCCAGTCGATTGTCAAAAAGGACGCAAAAACGCTCCGAGTTAATTCGAACGACATGCACGGCGACCTCAGTGGCAGCAAGGTTAGCCTGGACGGTTACGGAGAGTTCAGCGGCCCATTTGACGTTAAAAAATGGGAAATCGATGAAAACTATTTCGAAATTGCCCTACCCGACAACGCATCGCTGGAGGGAGTGGATCTGTCTAAGGAAGGACAATGGGCTAAAGATACGCTGTTCACGTCGGTCCCGCAGGCGATGTGGTGGGCCATTGTGACACTCACGACGGTTGGCTACGGGGACATGTATCCCGTAACGCTTCTAGGGCGATTGGTCGCAGCCGTCACCATGATGTGTGGGTTGGCGTTGTTCGGGATGTTGATGAACATCATCGGGAACGCGATGATGAAAGCACTCTTCGGAACCGAAGAACTCGATAAATCCGACGGCGAGGAATCCGAATCTGAAGAAACGGATCTCCCTACGGAATGGAATCCCGGCTGGATTCATTGCCCCACTTGTGGGCATGCGCACTCTGCGCCTCCCTCGCCCCCACAACCCGGACTGAATGAGTCGCACTCCACTCTGGGAAATACGTTGACCAACCGAAACTAAGCGCACTACCGTTCCCCCCCCTTTCTTGCGGACGAAATTATCTGCAGGAAAGGTTAACTGCCCGCAAAAGAGCATTGCCGAACTGACCTCAGACGGCCTCGATAGCGGGCCTTTTTTGTCCTATGGCTGAAGAACTCTCCTACGTACTTGTAACACCGCACTCCATCCGGAAATCCCGGACAGGCGGTATTTTATCCCGCCTCATTTCCCGCACTGCGCTGGAAATCGTAGCGGCCCGCATGTTCACCCCGTCCGCTGAACTGGTAGCCGAATACGCCAAAGGCATCGTCACGGAGCAGAATCCGTCACACCGCGAAATTCAGGAACGCATCCGCCAATACGTTCTGGACAATTTTGCCCCCTCCAAGGGTGCCTCGAACCGGGTTCTGATGCTCGTTTTCAAGGGTGAAGACGCCGTCGAAAAGATCCGCGAAGCAGTCGGACACATCCTCCACGAACGTACCTCAGGTGAAACCATTCGTGACACTTTTGGTGATTTCATCACCGACGAACACGGCTCGATCGTGTACTTCGAACCTGCTGCCATCGCTGCACAAACGGCTGCCAGCGCAAAAGCCGACCTTCAACTCTGGGCTTCTTATTCCGATAAAGACGGCGGCGTCATGGATTCGTGCATTTCCTATCCGGAAGGCGCAAACGTGGAAAAAACACTGGTGCTCATCAAACCAGACAACTTCCGCGTGCCCAGCACCCGGCCCGGCGGTGTGATGGACGTGTTCTCACGTTCCGGACTCTACATTGTAGGGTTCAAAGTCCATCGCATGAGTGTTGCCCAAGCCGAACAGTTTTACGGTCCGGTCTTGGAAGTGCTAATGGATAAACTTCAGGGGCGCTCAGGAGAAACTGCCCGCAAGGTTTTGGAGGCTGAATTCGGATTGGCGTTAACTGACGAGACTCAGGAGCAACTCGGGAAACTACTCGGTCCGATCAACGGACGGGAGAACTGGGAGCAGATCGTCAAGTTTATGGCTGGCCGTAAACCCAGCGAATGTCCGGCAGAACTCAGGAACGCGCCAGGCACCGAAAAATGTATCGCCCTCGTCTATCAAGGCGTGGATGCAGTGCGTAAAACACGTGACGTTCTTGGGCCAACAGACCCCGCAAAGGCGCCTCCCGGATCGATCCGTCGCGAATTCGGCCAGACCATCATGGTCAACGCTGCACACGCATCGGATTCTGCCGAAAACGCACAACGCGAAATGGGGATCATTCAGATCTCTGAGAACAATTTCAAAGCACTCGTTGACAGCTGGTATTCCCGCTAATCAGGTGTAAGCACAACCAAAGGTCCACTTTTCCACCACAAAATCTATCGCTATGGAACTCGCCGAACGCGCTACAATTCTCACCCCTTCGCTCACCCTCTCCATCGATTCGAAGGCTAAAGCCATGAAGGCTGAAGGGATCGACGTCTGCAGCTTTGGAGCAGGTGAACCAGATTACGATACGCCCGAACACATCAAGGCTGCTGCTATGGCATCCTTGGACGGCGGATTCACTAAATACACACCTTCCAGCGGAACTCCTGAACTTCGTCAGGCGATCGCAGACAAGTTCAAGGCAGACAACGGCATCGACTACAAACCGAGCCAGATCATTGTCTCCAACGGAGCAAAACACTCCTGCTACAACGCCATCCTCGCTACCTGCCAGCCTGGGGACGAAGTCATTATTCCGGCTCCCTACTGGTTGTCGTACCCAGAAATGGTGCGTCTCGCTGGAGCAGAACCCGTTTTTGTTCAGACACGTGAAGAAAACGACTGGAAAATGACAGCCGAAGAATTCGAGAGCGCAATGACGCCTCGGACAAAAATGGTGATCCTGAATTCCCCAGGAAACCCAACCGGCTCCGTCTACACTCGTGAAGAACTCGAAGCGATTGTGGAAGTCGCTGACACAGAAGACATCTTCATTCTCTCTGACGAGATCTACGAGAAACTCACTTACGATGGCGCCGAGCATGTCTCGATCGCATCCCTCTCGCAGACCGCCTACAACCTGACCATCACCATCAACGGCTTCTCCAAGGCCTACTCGATGACCGGATGGCGTCTAGGTTATTTAGGCGCTCCTGAACCGATCGCAAAAGCGATCGACGCAATTCAGAGCCATTCCACATCGAACCCCTGTTCGTTTGCCCAGAAGGGTGGCCTCGCGGCACTTAAGGGAGACCAGACTCCAGTGGAAGACATGCGCGCTGAGTTCGATCTTCGCCGTCAATACATGGTGAACCGTCTCCGCAGCATCGCACGTATCACTGTGGTGGAACCAAAGGGTGCGTTCTATGTTCTAGCGAACATCTCGCAATTTGGGCTCACCTCCAGCGACTTCGCGGATCGTTTGCTGGCCAAACACCACGTGGCAGTGGTGCCCGGAGTTGCATTCGGGGACGATCGGACAGTCCGGTTTTCCTACGCAACAGGATTGGACATCATCAAGAAGGGGCTCGATCGCCTGGAAGCGTTCTGCAAAACGCTCTAATTCGATCCCATTCGCGATTTATCGATATTTGACCGACGGTCTACCGAGATTTTCCCTTGAAAGTCTCGGCTGACCGGTATTAGCTCAGACCCCCAATTTTTTAGCGCAAACCCGAACCTTCGTCGTTGGTCCTTGGGTGACTAGGCTTTTAGCCTCGTTACCACATGCGCCAAGGGAAACCCGGCGAAATCAGAATCCAAGACCGCTTACCCGGTCACTTAATATTATGCCAGTCCGCCTCGGCCGTTTCGAAATGCCAACGTCTCTCACGAAAGATGAGACTTCCAGAACAGACACCTACGCCAAGTTCATTGCTGAGCCTTTTGAGGCAGGCTACGGACACACCGTAGGCAATTCGTTGCGCCGCGTTCTGCTCTCTTCCCTCGAAGGAGCTGCTATCACCTCCGTTAAAATCGCAGGTGCTTCCCACGAATTTCAGACCCTTCCAAACGTTGTAGAAGATGTCACCGACATCATCCTCAACCTTAAGAAGGTTAAGTTTAAAGCTCACGATCACGAAATCCGTAACCTCGTGATCTCCGTAAACAAAGAAGGTCCTGTCACCGCAGGCGACATTCAGGACTCCGCTCAATGCGAAGTCGTGAACAAAGATTTCGTCATCTGCACGCTCGATAAAAAGACCAAGTTCGACGCAGAACTCGAAGTTCGCGTAGGCCGTGGTTTCGCAACGGGTGATGAGAACAAGACTCCTGATCAGCCCATTGGTGTGATCGCGATTGACTCGATCTTCTCCCCTGTGACCCGCGTAAAATACTCGGTGGAAGCCACTCGTGTTGGTCAGCGTACCGATTACGACAAGCTCATCCTCGAAGTATGGACAGACGGCCGTATCTCTCCTGAAGACGGTTTGGTTCAGGCTTCCAGCATCTTGAAGCGTCACTTCGAGCCTTTCTATGGCTACGACGAAAACGCTGTGGATTTCGCAGAAGAACAACCACAACAGAGCCAGGAAAACCAGAAGCTGAAGAAGCTTCTCAACATGAGCGTCAACGAAATCGAACTATCCGTTCGTGCCGCAAACTGCCTCAACAACGCCAACATCACCACGGTTGGTCAACTGGCGCAGAAATCGGAAAGCGAAATGCTCAAGTACCGCAACTTCGGTAAGAAATCGCTTAACGAAATCAAGGACAAGCTGGTTCAACTCGGCCTGTCGCTCGGCATGAAATTCGAATCCGGTTTGGTTGAACCCAACTCCGCCGAAACCAGCTTGGTCGGACGCTAATCGCGTTTGTCCGCCAAAATATTTTAACTAACTAACTCCCATGCGTCACAAACGGAAAACCGTCAAACTTGGCCGTAGCCAAGCTCACCGCGACGCGCTGCTCGCAAATCAAGCTGTTAGCTTGATCGAACACAGCCGCATCACGACCACCCTCGCAAAAGCGAAAGCAGTTCGCCCATTCGCTGAGAAGCTTATCACCATCGCTAAGAAAAACACGTTGCACTCGCGCCGTGTTGCTCTCGGCTACTTGTTCCACAACAAGGATGCAGTGAAGGCTCTCTTCAATGAAGTCGCTCCTCGCTCCGCTTCCCGTCAGGGCGGATATACTCGCATCGTTAAACTCGGGAAACGCAACAGCGATGCTTCCGAAATGGCGATCCTCGAGTGGGTAGACCAAGCTGCGACCGAGGCACCAGCTGCTGTGGCAGCTCCAGCTTCCGAAGCCGCTGCTGCTCCTCAAGCTTAATTCAACTTACAAAAAGGCGCTCTTCCTCACGGGAGAGCGCCTTTTTTGTTCCCGCCTAGCCCCTCGTTTTATGCGCATTTCCTCGATCCTTTTACTCTGCCTCCCACTCCTGGTGTCACCACTTCTGGCGGAAGATTGGTTTGTTTCACCGAATGGAAACGATGCCTGGAGTGGTCACCTAGCGGCCCCTCTTGAGGATCAATCAGACGGGCCATTTGCGTCGTGGGAACGTGCACAGAAAGCCGTTCGGGAAAAGCAGGCAACGGGAACTCCGGGCGCATTAAACGTTTGTGTCCGAGGCGGTATCTACCGTCGCACTACAGCCCTCAAATTTGGCATTGAAGACTCAGGTCGATCAGACGCGCCTGTGATCTGGAAAGGCTACAAAGAAGAACGCCCGCAAATCCTCGGGAGCATCAAGTTGAGCGGCTGGAAAGTTTGGAAAGGGGAAATTCAACGAGTATCCCTTGGGGAAACTAATCCAAAACTGATTCGCCAGGTATTGCTGGGGGGAAAAAGGCAACCCATGGCGCGTTATCCCGACGCTGATCCGACAGGATCGATCCTGAAAGGCTGGGCGTATGCCGACGGGAAAGACTGGCCGATGTATTCCGATATCCCAGGCGAAGACAAACGCACCTTGTTAATGAAAGAACAAGATGTGCGGAGCTGGTCACACCCCGAGGACGCAGAAGTCACTGTGTTTCCTCGCTACAACTGGTGGAATAGCATCGCCCCTGTCTCATCTCTGGATCCCGCTTCTCGGACCATCAAACTTACGAAAGACTGTTCGTATTCGATCCGCTTTGGGAATCGCTACTTCATTCAAGGACCGTTGGAGGAACTGGATTCCGCAGGGGAATGGCACGTGGATCCGCGGGAAAAGAAGCTTTACTGGATGCCCCCGCAAGGTGTCGCCCCCGACCACGCTGAGATTGTTGTGGCGGAATCTTTAATGACCGCGAAACAAACTCGTTATCTGGCCTTCGAGGGCATGGATTGGGAAGGCACAAACGCGGCGACGGTCAGCTTTGAGGGAGCCGAACACTGTCGTTTTGCAGGGAACACGGTCAAAAACTGCGGCGAGTGGGCCGGTGGCGGAATCCGGGTCACCGGAGGGAATCACGTCGAGATCCGCAGCAATACGGTAGAAGGAGCCGGCCGCGATGGAATCAGCGTCTCCGGGGGGGACGTGCCGACATTGGCAAGGAGCGAACACTTAGTGGAGAATAACGTCATCCACCATTTCGGGGTATTCTACAAACAGGGTTCGGGAGTCAGCATCAGCGGTGTTGGCAACAGCGTAAAACGGAATTGGATCTACGAGGGACCGCGTTTTGGGATTCAACACGGGGGAAACAACAACCTCATTGAGGGGAATCATATCCACGATGTTTGCCGCGAGACGGAAGACACTGGAGCGATTTACAGCGGCGGGAGAGATTGGATTACGCCGAGAGGGACGATCATCCGGCATAATTACATTCACGATATCTGGGGGCTGCATCTGAATAATGGCGAAGCTAAGACGCCGCATTTCTCCTGGGGGATCTATCTCGACGACAATTCAAGTGGAGCGGACGTGGTTGGCAATATTGTGAGCAGAGCCGCAAGGGGTGGACTACACGGACACGGGGCAAGGGATTGTCTTGTTGCGAACAATATTTGGGCTGGCAACGGCCAATGGCAGGTGGATTTCCATGGCTGGACCATCGAACAAGGCTTCTGGGACAGACACCTGCCGACGATGCTGGCGGGTTATGAGAAGGTAGTGAATCAACCCGCGTGGAAGGGAATGAGGGGGATGGAATTTGGCCCGAAAGAGGCGCCTTTACCCAACGGGTTAACCATGCGAGGAAACCGATTTGAACGGAACATTTTGATTTCCGATGACGCTAATGTGCCTGTTGTCAGCATTCTGCGGGTTCCGTTTACACATAACACATTCGACCGGAATTTGTACTGGGCCCCGGGTGGAACGGTGAAGACCGGATACACGGGGGCTGGAGCTAATTTAGGTGAAGAGTTGATTTCCGAATACGCGGGGAATCAGGGCGACCTTCCGAAAGGGTGGCGTTGGAATTCACAAAAAGTGGAGGGCGCGAATGCCACTCTTAGCGAGATGCGAGCGGATGGCGTGGCCTTACAAATCAAACCGGGAGGGAAGCCGACCCCGATTTTACTTGGGGCAGAAATCCCGCTGGAACAAGGCGCGACGTATCGTCTGAAAGCACGGGTTAGGGCCAATCGAGATGTGAAAGCGGCGATTGCCATGTTTGCTTACAAGGCCAAGGTTTTTAATTGGGTGAGCCCGAAGTCAGAAATCAAGGTCAGTACGGATTGGGAGGAGAAGGAATGGGCATTTGTTGTCCCATTATCCGGAGAGCCTGGAGGGCATGAGGAGATGCGATCGTTTATGCCAAGGATCGAGCTCAAGGAGGCAGACGGTTGGCTTGAGGTTGCGGCTTTGTCGCTGCACAAGGCGACGCCTCGTACGGAGTGGGAGAGCTGGAAGTCGAACGGAACAGACGAGCACTCCATTGTGGCTGATCCGATGTTGCTGGATCGCAAAACGTGGCAACTGGACAAGGATTCCCCAGCTTGGGCCTTGGGCTTTGAGCGGATCCCTTTCGAGAACATCGGGATCTACAACGATCACTGGCGTGCCAAATTGCCGTAGACCAGACGAGTCCCATTCCACGAGGTAGAGCACCCTTTCCGCCCCCCAAACGAGGGGCTCTGGCGTGCGCCCGTAACACTGTCCCCCACGGACTCGTCTAAGCGGCGTGCAGCATCCGCAAAACAAAACGCCGACCTTCCGTAGAAAGTCGGCGTTTTTAACGTCATCCGGAAAACCCGGATACCGTAAGACTTACGCGCCAGCCACGATTTCTTCACCCACCATAAAGCGTACAAAACGACGCACGCTGATGGTTTCGCCGAGCGCCTTGTTCTTCTCAGCGATCAACTGGCTGATAGTCAGATCGGGGTTCTTAATGAACGACTGATCGATAAGACAAACGCTGCTGAAGAACTTGTCCATCTTCCCTTCGACGATTTTCTCGACGATGTTCGCTGGTTTTCCAGGAGGCACCTGCCCACGGTAAACTTCGCGCTCACGATCCGCCAAAGCTTGAGGAACCGCATCGCGGGTTACGCAAACTGGGCTGGCTGCAGCGATCTGCAGAGTGATGTCACGGACGAGTTGCTTAAACTCTTCGGTCTGCGTTGTCGCATCGTTAGCAGCGCCAACTTCAACCAAAACGCCGACCTTGGCTCCGGTGTGGATGTAGGCCGCCACGAGTCCATTTCCCTGGACTTCCAAGCGTGCATGACGACGAACCTGAATATTTTCGCCCATCTTCTGAACCGCAGCAACGCGAAGCGCTTCTACGTCAGCAGCTGGATTTTCAGCGAAGGCTTTGGCGACTGAGTCACCCAAAGCACGGAAGTCTTCATTCTTGGCAACGAAATCTGTTTCACAATTCACCTCGGCCAAAACGCCGACTTTGGAACCGGAAACGATCGCCTGAGCAATAACGCCTTCCTTGGCTTCACGATCAGCTTTCTTAGCAGCGCTAGCAGCGCCTTTTTTACGGAGGAAATCAACAGATGCCTCGAGGTCGCCATTATTTTCGGCGAGAGCCCTCTTGCATTCCATCAGACCAGCGCCAGTTTTTTCACGGAGGGTCTTAACCAATTGGGCGTCAATTACGAGTTCGCTCATTTTGTGTAGGAATTTGGGGTTGTGTTTGGAAATAGACCGACCGGCGGAGGCCGCCGGTCAGTTCGTGGAGACATGGCAGAAGCGCCACTCTCCAATGCTCTAACGGGGATCCGGATAGCTGCGCCGGATCCGAGTCAGAAGTGAAGTTGTTGTTTATTCGCTAACGGCAGTCAAATCCTGTGCAGGACGTCCGCCACCTTTACCACTGACAACCGCGTCAACCAGCTTCTGGAGAACAACGCGGATCGCACGGATCGCGTCATCATTTCCAGCAATTGGGTAAGTCACGAGTGCTGGGTCTGCATTCGTATCGACAATCGCGATTGTAGGGATGCCGAGACGACGAGCCTCAGCCACTGCGATCCCTTCGCGAACGGTGTCGATGATGATCATCGCATCAGGAAGCTTCTCCATGGTACGGATACCATCGAGGTTACGCTTCAATTTTTCTCCCTCGCGACGAAGAGCAGAGATTTCCTGATTCCCCATCTTGGAGTATTCAGGTTGTTTCTCCAACTGCTCGATGTACCCCATGCGAGCCACACTCTTACGAATGGTGGTCATATTGGTGAGGGTTCCCCCCAACCAACGTTGATTTACATAAAATTGACCACAAGCTTCAGCAGCTTCTTTGATCGCTTCTTGCGCCTGCTTCTTGCAGCCGACGAACAAAACCTTTCCACCCTTAGCAGCCAAAGCGCTGAGGAATTTAGTGGCGGCATCGAGCTGCTCAACAGTCGCACCGAGGTTAATGATGTGTAGGGCATTGCGCTTTTCGAAAATGAAAGGCTTCATTTTCGGGTTCCAGCGCTTGCTCTGATGTCCAAAGTGGACACCTGCCTCGAGCAATTCTGTCATGAGTTCGGTGGACATATCTTTTTGCAGCTTTTTAAGAAAAGGGCTGGGAGATTGGGCGCATCTGCAAACATTGGCAAGCCTGCGTTTTGACTTTCTTTCAACAGGACACTCCCCCTCCTCCAACTCCACAATACAACCACCTCCACACAAAGCATAAGGGGGTCGCCGAACGCAGCCCGACGCCCCCATTTTCCGACTATCGTTTCGTCGGACCTTCCTCCTTCGGCCCAATCATGACCTTCTTAGCATCCCATCCATCCGCACGCTTATAAGCCTGTCCCCTCACCAACTCTCCTACCGTAATGGCCTTAAAATTCGATTGTTGGTTATCCAACATAATCTCGGTGCCATCCATCACCTTAAATACTCTCTCCTTGTCTTTTGTTTTGCCACTCAGAGTGAAAGTACGGGCAGCTGAATCAATTGCGGCCACCGTCCCCTGAAATGGGATCGCTTTCGCCGGCGCCTCCTTGGCTTTATCCGATTTATCGCCACTTTCGCCCACCTTTGCCTCCAACGGAGACTTCGGCTCGAGCGCTAACAAATTTGGCGACATTGACGACGACAGAAAACCACCTCCAACGAAGAGCCCAAGCGCTAATATTTTATTCAATTTCATGTGTTTTGTGCTGATGAGGCCACAGATCACCGCAACCCTGCGTTTCTCTGTAAGCTGATTTACGAGGCGGACACCCCCGAAACGCACCCCCTCTCAGGAGCCCATCTCCAGTTTCTCCCGTCTCTATTACCAACTTCGCAACCCCGATGCTTGTTGGCCGCATCCCCCCGCCTCACCCCCTAATTCAAAGTTTCGCCCGCAACACCCTGTCTAGATGTGACTGACAGTCCCCGGCCACCTCCACTGCACTTTTTCCCGCGTCCACCACCTGAATAAACGGCCTCTTTATCGCTAGAAAAATCCGTCTCACGGCTTCCAGCGCTTCCAATCGCTCAAACTCATCCGGCACACTGCCTCGCTTCCGAATCCGCTCTAAAGACACCTCCGCCGCACAATCCAGCAGCAGCACAAGATCCGGCGCAGGCGCAAACACTTCATTGCGCGCTAAAATTTCATCCGGATCCAATCCTCGCGCCCCCTGATACGCCGCCGAGGAAAAATAATACCGATCCAAAATCACCACGGAACCTTTTCTCAACGCCGGCAAAATCAAGTTCTCCACGTGATCCTCCCGATCGCGGATAAACAACTCAAACTCCGCCTCCAACGGTAAACGTCCCGTCATCGCTGACGCCCGTATTTGTTTCCCCCATCGCCCGTCCGTTGGCTCCCGGCTCAGTATAACAGAGAACCCCTTCTCCTCGCAGTACCCAGCCAACTGCTGCAGCACGGAACTCTTTCCCGCGCCATCAAGCCCCTCCACAACCACAAGCAACCCACCGTTAACCGTTTGTTTAATCACAATAAACGTCTCCTACCGTTCCCCCGCCACCTGAAAGCCCTCGGCCTCCAAACACTTCCGTACCCGTGCCGGCTGGTCCCCCTGCAACTCAATCACCCTCTCCCTCACCGTCCCTCCGCATCCACAACTATTCCGAAGGCGCTTCCCGAGATCCTCAATCTGCGCATCCGTGTGCTGCACCCCAAACCCGTCCACCACCAATACCGTCTTCCCTCCTCGATGGGCCTTCTCGCGCCGCAACACTACCCGTCCGGGCTTCGCCGCTACCACGCCATCCTGCGCCTTCGATTCTACAAGCTCCCCCTCGGGCAACCCCTCCATCTGAAGCCCCGAAAACGCGGCATTTAAACCAGTGGGTGAAGCATTTACGGGTATACGCTCTTTAGGACGAGACATCTCTGGACTCCTTGTTTTGCCTTCAGCATAAGAAGACCCTTTTTCCGCACAATCAATACTTCAAGGCGTCCTGCCCACTCCAGTTTCCAAAGCTTCCCTAACAAGATTGACGCTTTCTGCTTCTTCCCCTTTGCCAGAGCGCGTTTTTTGGCATTTGTGTAGTCTTCTAATTAACTAATGAAAGTCTCCGACCTCCGAGGCATCCTCCAGTACGTACCGCGTTTTCGCGAAAAAACCTTCGTTGTAGCCCTAGACGGAGAAGTCGCAGCCTCCCAAAACTTGGGTAATCTGTTACTGGATCTTGCTGTCCTAAGATCCCTTAGCATCAAGGTTATCTTGGTGCACGGTTGTGGCGCACAGTTAGTCCAACTCGCCCAGGATCGAGGCATTGCCATCACCAGCACAGACGGCACGGGTACCACAGACGAAACCACCCTCAAACTCGCCATCGAAGCCTCTCACGCCGTCCTTCAAGAGCTGATGCAGGGACTCGCCTCCGTCGATCTCCGAGCAGCCTACGCGAACGTCATCGTGGCTCATCCCGCCGGCATCCTTGGGGGAGTAGACACCCTCTGGACCGGCAAAGTCGAACGCGTCGAGACCACCACCATTCAAACCTTTTTAAACGAGGGAATTATTCCTGTCATTCCACCCATCGGGTTCGATGGCGAAGGCCGGACATTCCGCGTAAACTCCGACGCAGTCGCCGTCGAGGTAGCGGAAGCCATGCGGGCCGTCAAAATCATCTATCTCGCCCCGGGCGGCGCACTCCGTATCGATGACCAACTTGTGCGCCAACTGTCCATTCACGACACAGAAGAGATTGCCAAAAAACGCCGCCTGAGTGGCGACCTCTCCCTGGTTTCCAAACTGGAACACGCCGCCCGTGCCTGCCGGGGAGGTGTGCCTCGCGTTCACCTACTCGACGGAACCCACAACGAAGCTCTTTTGAGCGAGATATTTAGCCATGAAGGTATCGGCACCATGGTTTACTCCAACGAGTACCAACAAATGCGACGCGCCCTCAAAAAGGATATCCGCGCCGTTATGTCCCTCATCCGCGAATCCATAGCCAACGCCGAATTAGTCAAACGCTCGAGAACCGAGCTCATGGCCCTTTTGGACGATTACTGGCTTCTCGAAATCGACCGCAACCTCGTCGGCTGTGTCGCCGTCCACCTTTACCCCGACCAGGAACTAGCGGAACTCGCCTGTCTTTACGTCGCAAGAAGCCACGAGGGGAAGGGATATGGACGCAAACTCATGGCATTTGCAGAACAGCTGGCGGCCAAACGAGGTGCAAAACACCTCATCGCGCTATCCACTCAGGCCTACAACTTCTTCCAACAAAAAGGTGGCTTCACGGAAGTCAGCCCCGACGAGCTCCCGCCCGAGAGACGCCGCAAGTGGGAGGCCAGCGGACGTAATTCCAAGGTCATGCGTAAACCCACTGAAATGCCACGCCTCCGTCCAGCCGCACCTCCATCACCCAGCGCATAAGCGGATAACCCACTCATCATGTCTCCTCTCTGGATCGACGCCCTCGTTGTTCTCCTATACTTTACCCTGATCGTCACCATCGGCCTTCGTGCAGGGCGAGGTGACACCTCCATGGACTCGTTCGCAATAGGCGATCGAAATATCCCCTGGTGGGCAGTGCTCGCGTCCATTTTGGCCGCGGAAATCAGCGCCGCCACATTTCTGGGCGCACCGGGAGAGGGTTACGCCACCCGCAACTTTACTTACGCACAGCTCGCCATCGGCACCGTACTGGCCCGAATCATCATCGCGGGTGTGTTTATTAAGCCTTTCTATGATTTCAGGGTCGTTTCCATCTACGAATACCTCGCCCTCCGGTTCGGGAGCCACACCCGCACTGCCGCCTCCGCTCTCTTTCTAGTCACACGCGCTCTCGCTAGCGGCACTCGTCTTTATGTAGCCGCCATCGTCCTGGTCATGGGATACGAACTGGCCTCCGGCAAATCTCTTAGCCCCATGGACCAAGTCGGCATTTACGCCGGTGCACTCCTTTTCCTTACCGGAATCACAGCCCTTTACACCGCAGTCGGTGGAATCAAGGCCGTCGTCTGGACTGACCTCATTCAAGCAACCCTCATGTTTGGATCTCTGGGATTCGCGATTTGGAATCTTCTACATAGTATCCCAAATGGCTGGCAGGGCATGCGCGACGTCCTGAGCGGCCCCAAAGATTTTTCCATCATAGACCTCGGTTTGGTCGCAGGCGCAGGCTTTTGGGAAAACGTGAAGAGCATTCTCGAAAGCGAATACACCATCTGGGCAGCATTAATCGGCTCGACGTTCACCACCATGGCCACCCACGGCACAGACCAGGACATGGTTCAGCGCATGCTCACAGCCCGCGACCACCACAAGTCCCGCCTCTCTTTGGTGCTTTCCGGGCTCGCCGACCTCCCTCTTGTGCTCTGCTTCCTGCTCGTAGGAATGCTCCTGTGGACCTACTATCAGCAACCCGGCAAGGATGCTCCCTTCGCCTTCTACATTGTACACGAGCTTCCTCCAGGTATCCGTGGTATCCTGTTTGCTGGAATTTTTGCCACCGCTATGGGTTCGCTCAGCACAGCCCTCAATGCGCTGGCCACCAGCTTCACTCAGGATTGGTATAAAACCCGTATCCGCCCTCAGGCATCCGATGCCGAGGTTTTAAGGGCCGCACGTTGGAGCACAGTCGTATTCGCCCTTGTTCTGGTTGTGATTGGAACGGCTACCGCTTACGCCAAGATTATCCTCCACGCCCGTATCATCCCCATCGTCTTAGGGATTTTCGGTTACACCTACGGCTCTTTACTCGGCGTTTTCCTTATCGGCCTTCTCACCAAGAACCGAGGCAGCGAAAAAGGAAACCTTGTGGCAATGAGCATCGGGTTTATTGCCGTCGCGGCACTCAGTGGACTCCACAACGACCTCTGGGCCCTTTTGCACCCCGCAGCGGCCCTCGGAGAAGTCCAACCCATCCTCTGGGCTCCCTCTTGGCTTCCTCGAGTAGAGTTTCCCTGGCGAATCGCCGTCGGCACTACCGTCACATTCCTAACCGCGCTCCTCTTTAAAACCCCAGCGGAACAGCTCGAAATCGCACGTCTCCATCTCCTGCAGCCGCCTTCCCAAAAAGGCCCCGTTTCTAACGCTCCCCACAAATCCTAAGTTCGCGAATCCCCCGCGACGACCGATAATCGGTCAACCGAAAAGACACCCGAAACAGGAACTTTTCCCTCATAATTCGGGGCCTTTTTCCTTGTTACACTCCCGCCCGATTTTTAGGCTCCACGCACCAGCGGCGAAGGCCGAATGGGCTGTGAATAACTTGTGAAGAACTCTGCACAACTTGGTCTTTTTATCGCTAAACATAGGTCCCTCAAGGGGAACCTCTGTTCACAGGCTCTTTGCACTTTTGCCACATTCCTGACACACAAAAAGGAAGAGCAAACCACTTTCAATCAGGAGATTAAGCGCAAATACGCTCAATTTACGCCACCTCGCTCATCCGTCACAACACTTTGCCTTACGGTGCCTTTTGCCTCGCTATCGGCTCGTTAGTGAATCACTCGCTCCCTTAGTCTCGTTTCCAGTGGACAACTCGCCTTCAATCCCATCCTATTCCCCCGCAGCACTTGCGCTTTGGACCCAGGTGTCTTCCACCCTCCGCTCCGAAGTGAGCAACGACACCTACGACCGCTGGTTTAAGGACATCGAAGCCGTCGCTCTAGACGACTCAAGCCTCACACTCCGAGTCCCCAACAATATTCACCAATTTTGGATCGAGAGTAACTACCAGTCTCTTCTGGACTCAGCGATTTTGTTGGCAACCGGAACTAGACTCGCAATTCGTTTCGTTTTTGGTCCCGAAGTCGAACCAGAAGCACACTTGGAGGAACCCGAAAAGGCGCCTGTACCGGCACCGGAAAAGGAAAGCAGCGCAAAGCCCCAGTCCAACGGCCTGAACGCTCGCAATACCTTTGAATCGTTCGTGGTAGGTACAAACAACCAATTCGCCCACGCCGCTTGCTCGGCAGTCGCGGCAGGACCAGGCAAAACCTACAACCCCCTCTTTATCTATAGCGGCGTTGGGCTGGGCAAAACACACCTGATGCACGCCATCGGGCACAAGATCATCGCTAACAAGAAGAACGCGAAGGTTCTCTATATTACCTCCGAAGTCTTCACCAACGACTTCATCGAAGCGATTCAGACGGGGACTCTGGTCAAGTTTCGGAAACGCTTCCGCCAGGCGGATGTTCTCCTGATCGATGACATCCAGTTTCTGGCAGGCAAAGAGCGTTCCCAGGAGGAATTCTTCCATACTTTCAACTCCCTCTTTGACGGGCATAAACAAATCGTCCTTTCCAGTGACCGACCCCCTTCAGAGATAGCCAGTCTGGAAGCCCGTCTTGTTTCGCGGTTTGAGTGGGGGCTCACCGCTGAGATGCAGCCGCCCGATATTGAAACGCGGGTCGCGATCTTACGGAAAAAGTGCCAGGGCATGGAAGTGAAGCTCTCGCCAGAAATCATCGATTTCCTGGCCGAAAGAATTCGGACGAACGTACGAAGACTCGAAGGCGCCCTCATGCGCGTTGCCTCTTATGCGTCCCTGAATGATGGCAAAATGCCGACCACCGAGCGTATCGAAATGCTCCTCAAGGACATCCTTCAGGAAGAAGCGCGCAGAGCCGTCACCATTGATCAGATCCAAAAACGTGTCGCTGAACACTTCGACGTCCGCCTAGCCGACATGACTAGTAAACGGCGCCCTGCAAACATTGCCTTTCCGCGGCAAATCGCGATGTACCTGTCCCGCGAACTCACCAAATCGTCATTAGCCGAAATTGGCGAAGCTTTTGGAGGCCGTGATCACGGGACCGTTCTTCACGCTCATCGCCAAATTCGTGAGAAAATCTCAAAAGATGACAAAACAAAACAGGTCATCTCGTTCTTAGACAATCAACTACAACGATAAACACCCCAGAATCGCGTCAGTATTACGGGAATTTCAGCCTTTCTTTCGAGCCTTCACCGGACTCATTTAGGGGAGATTCTGCTTCTTCTTGCGAAAAGAGGTTGCGTCCACTGACTCCTTTCTCCAAACACCCATCCTATGAGATTCAGCGTCGCCAAAGAGAAATTGCTCGCTGGCTTGCAAACCGTCCAAAACGTTGTGAGCTCCCGAACCACCCTGCCCATCCTCGCCAACGTGAGGATTCAAGCGTCGGAGGGTCAGTTGCGGTTCACAACCACAGATCTCGACGTCGGCATTAGTGGCCACATCGAGGCTCAGGTTGAAAAGTCAGGAGGCACCACCCTTCCAGTCAAACGTCTTGCGAGTATCGTCCGTGAACTTACCAGCGGCGAGGTTCAGGTCGAAATCGACTCCAAGAACATCGCATCCATCCGCTGCGGTCAGACCTTTTTCAAAATCCACGGTCTTCCGGAAGATGAATTCCCCGCGCTCCCGCATTTTGAAGACGCCAAGCTTTTCACAATCAAACAAGGCGACCTCAAAGACGCCCTCCGTAAGACTTCGTACGCGATCTCCACGGATGAAACCCGTTACGTACTGAACGGGATTCTGTTCTCGTTCAAAGACAGTCGCCTGACGATGGTAGCCACTGACGGACGCCGTCTCGCATTGGTCGACGTCGAAGTGGAGTTTCCGCAGAGCGAAGAAGTCGAGATCATCGTTCCGACGAAGTGTGTGAATGAACTCGCCCGTATTGTTGAAGAAACCGGCGAACTCAAAATGCATGTTGGTCAGAACCAAGTTGCTTTCGACGTAGGATCTACGCGTCTCGTGTCAAAATTGGTAGAAGGCAACTACCCGAATTACCGTCAGGTGATCCCCGGCGAAATGCGGGAACGTGTGACTTTGGAGCGTCAGTTGTTTTTGGCTGCCGTGCACCGCGTTGCTCTTCTCGCGAGTGAAAAGAGCAACTCCGTGAAGCTGATGTTCACGAAGAACAACCTCGAAATCGCGGCCAATACGCCTGACATCGGGGAAGGGCGTGAATCGATTGCGGTGGCTTACAAAGGGCCGGATATTGCGATCGCATTTAATCCAGAATATTTGATGGCACCATTACGTGCTCTTCAGGATGACGAAGTCTTCTTGGATTTGATCGATGAGATGAGCCCTGGGGTGATCAAGATCCAGAATCCGTTTCTTTATGTGCTGATGCCGATGCGCGTCAGCTAATAGGGAGTGTGTAAGAAGCAGATTTTGAGATTGCTCTCAAGAGAGAGAGTTCTCATTTTGATGACCCGCCTTTGTAAAAGGGCGGGTCTTTTAATTAACGCTCACGTGGCGGAATGGCAGACGCGTACGGCTCAGAACCGTATGGGTAACACCGTGGAGGTTCGAGTCCTCTCGTGAGCACCACCCCTGAATCTCAGGGGTTTGGAACTGAAGAAGCCTCCAGGACAGGCAAAGTGAGAAAAGAAGTGAGAAAACTTCCGTCTATGTTTGCTTACGTCTGGTAGCGTCCGTAGCTGTAAGTTTGGGGCCAAAAACTTCGTACGGGCTCTCGGAAGGAATCGCACCAATCAAACGTAGGCCGATGCGGTCCAGCATTACAGCGACAGATTACAACGTCAGCAATCGCCCTGCATAAACAGGGGATTGACATGCAACAGATTCGGTCCTTCTGATTTTGCTCAGCATGAGCAAGAAACCTCCCGGGGAACACGATGTCGCCCAGAACAGTGCTAACTGGATATTTGAGAAGGATGCCCACAAGCTCGTGTTAGACGTTGTTAAGCGGATGGGATTGCCCACAGCCTTGGACGACCAAAATCCCCAACGCATCAGCACGCTTGTAGATATCGCAATTGCTGCAATCGACGCCTGTTATGAAGGCGTTAATTATACTCGCCAAAAGATTAATGAAAATCCTGAAGCCCATAAGCGCCGGCGTCAGGAATTAAAGACGTCCTTAGAAAGCCGCGCTGCGGCAGACAGGATTCGAGAGGAGCGAATTACCCAGCAGCTGGGGTTAAGTGCTGGCGAAGACAAAGTTTCTTTTGCTCAAGGCCGCACTCTTTTATGCGACAAATCAGGAAAGAGGGATAGGGAGATGCCAGACCTCATGAAGATTCTGGAACGCGCTTACGACCAACACCCAGCCTTTTTCCCGAGGTCTTTCAGAACGAAAGAACTAACCAAATCTGGAGCGGTTGCAAAGATGCTGAATAAACTTGAAGCGGATGGCTTCAGATTGAGGCAACTCATTGTCTTATTTGAATTTGTGGAGGACTCAGTGAAGGAAAAACTTGGATTGTCGAATCAAGCGACATCCCAGCATTCCTCTGAATAAATCTTTCTTGAGGGACGGAATCTACCGGATGCCCACCGATCAATCCTCATATACCTAGTGTAATCGCTCTAAGAGCAAACTGGCTCCTAAGGCCATCTTTGATTCACCCCACTAGGAGGTGATTTACCAATGCAGCTCATCTCACAGGCGATTCTGTGTACCGCCTCCCCGACCTGTCTCTTCGTCGTGGATAAGCAGAAATCGACGCCCACGTCCTGGCCTGGAGCCCGCCCCCAGCACCCCGCTCGAGTGGAACTGTGTTTCCTGTTGCCTTTGCTTGTTAGGTTCAGCAATTGTCTCCTTGGCTAGCGTTGCGTGCGTCGGGCGTGGTGAAAACCACAATGCGATTTGCGTTTTGCAGGGTACCAATGCCTCCAAGGGCTCCTGTGGATTCTCTTTGATTCCGATTCTCTCTTAACTCTCCGCTTCGCCAGCCACTTTTTCATGAACCAGCTCGAAGACTTTTTCTCCGACGAGGCCATCATCCTTCGACTCTGCAAGAATCGGATTAAGCAGGCAGCGACTCGCCACAAGGGTCTTTTCTTTCGCCAAATCAGTGCTGCTGAGAAAATGCCGGAGTTCTCTGAGGAGCCTGCCATTTTACCTCCCCGTAGACAGTGGAACCGATTCAGGAGTCGGAAGGAGGAGCGCGCACCAGACAAGGACCACAACTTGGACGCATTGTATCGAGCCACGCTCACTTTGCGTAAAGCGACACCTGATGCCCCGTGGGTCGAGGGGTTGAACCAGAAGATTAGACAGATCAGACAGAGGGCTCTGGAGGACACGTCTTTTGCCTTCACTCCACCGACGGTCCGAGCTGAGGAAAAAGAAAAGGATTCAGGCGTATACCGCGCCATTACCCAGTTCACTGCGGATGATCAGATCATTGAAGGGATTACAGCCAAGTATCTAAGGGAAGTCTTCGATGAAACGTTCACCGACTCGAGCTTGGCATTCCGATGTGCCCGCCCGGGGATTCCAGCACCGACTCACCATGACGCAATTACGAGGATAGATTCCTATCGCAGATGCAATCAACGTGCTGGGCTGTATGTGGCGGAATGCGATATTCAGGGGTTTTACGACTGTGTGTCTCATCGTGTTGCGCTTCAGAGTCTGCTTGATTTAATCGCGGCAGCCTCAAGAAGGGATTGTCATTTCCAGATAGATCAGAGAGCCCTCCAGCTTTTTCAGGCCTACCTCGCCTGCTACACGTTTCCTCGTAACGTGAAAAACGACGCTGAGCCCTGCCTTAAGAAAAAGTACGGAACCAAAGCAGTCTACAAATGGCCGGAGGAGGCCCTTCGAGAAATTCACAATGATCCGCAGACCGGACAAATAGGCATTCCCCAAGGGGGAGCTATATCGTGCTTTATTGCCAACTGTGTACTCCACCAAGCTGACGTTGCCGTAAAAAATAGCCGCTCCAAAGCTACCAGCGCTTTCCTATACCTTCGCTATTGCGATGACATGGTCATTTTGGCTCCCAACTTGAAAACCTGCGAAGTCGCGTTTAGCGCTTACAAAACCGCACTACACAAACTGTTACTCCCGATCCACACTCCCTCGGCAGTTGCCAATTACGACAAAGAATTCTGGGCTGGAAAGTCGAGAGAGCCGTATTTTTGGGCAAAACCACTGAAGACGTCCACAGTCCCGTGGATCCAGTTTGTCGGATACCAAATTCGCTACGACGGAATGCTGCGGGTCAGAAAGAAGTCGATTGAGAAGCACAAGAAGCAGGTCCTGAAGGAAACGAATCACCTGCTTCGCTTAATCGCCCCTGCTTCAGCCAATACGACAGACACCGCTGCCGCTCCTCTTGCCGTCCGAAAAACACCTGATCAGATCATTCACCGCTTCAAGCAAAAGCTCATCGCCATGTCAGTAGGTCGAAGAGAGGTCCACCACGATTTGTCGGAAGGGATGCCGAAATGTTGGGCTATTGGTTTT
The DNA here is from genome assembly GCA_037133875.1 of Verrucomicrobiota bacterium. Lineage (GTDB taxonomy): Bacteria > Verrucomicrobiota > Verrucomicrobiia > Chthoniobacterales > Chthoniobacteraceae > Chth-196. Next base: position 46,535 of record JBAXNG010000017.1, read on the forward strand.
AAAATAGCTCAAGGAAAACGGATCCCGATGAACGCAATTCGCGAGCTAGACCGCTTTCGAGAACGGCAAATTGCCCGAGTGAAGAGCAGGCTGAAGAAGTATCCTCCCGCAAAACAGGAACAAGGACCGCCGGATAATATACGACTCCCTCGCTACCAGGGCTTCCCTTTCAGCTACGTAGGCCAATTTGTCGGAGGCCGGAAATAGGCAAACCTCGTCTGGGGTCGTTACAACCCGGTCACTCCGATGATCAGCGACCGCGAAAACGAACGTATTTTTATTGGGAGCGACGAACCGAGACGGCTCTACAATCCTAGGCCGCTGATCTTTTTCGCCTCAGCGTACTCCCTCGAGAAATCCACGCCGACATCCTGCCCAGGAGCCACGACTTTGGTTCCTGCGTACAGGTAAGCCAGTAAACATAAACCAGAGCGACGGATGTCCAGGCTCTGCACAACGTAGCTCGACCGAAGAATTCCCTTTTTGCGTACGCATGGGGGGAGGGGCCGAATCAGCATTGCGGGTTAATTCGAAAAAGCAGCACAGCAAAAGGTTCACCACTCGTTTTGTTTAAGACTATAGTGACTCTATTCTGTTTTCTTTAAATTTGTTTCCACACAGAGAACCCGGTTAACGGGGGATGGGCGTGCAAAATAGTTTGAATGAACGGTCTTCTTGTAAACAACCCAATTGGATTATCCTTCGTCTTCGATGGATCCTTAACCCGTTCACCTCGGAATTCCCTCTTCTGCCCTTAGGGGTGGTGACTGGAGTCGAGGTGTCTTTTCCCTGTCGTCGTCGGTTTACGGCTGTTATTTTCCAAACCCACGTTCAGACTCCATGGGGACGGCAGTTAAACGGACGCACAGGCCACCGTCCTGGTTTAACGAGACATGCCAGCCTTCAGGGCTTTTGAATACTTTCTCCAGATCATTTCCTCTAACGCTTGGGATTGAGTATCCATCTATCATGCTTTGGCAGAATTCATTAAAACTTATACCCTGAAGTTTAAAAAACTTAAGTAAGAGGGGTAGGTATAAAGAATACGAAACGACCACTGGCGGGGAACCAATAGCAACAACGTGAGCGATGGTACGTTGTTTCTCGTCATTCATAAGAATGGCCGTAGGATACACTTGTAGGTCCGGTTCATTCACAAGGCCTCCGATTTGAACTCGTTGATAAAATCCCGACAGATTTTGAACGAGCGCATCAGGGTAATGTTTTTTAATGGTTTCAAAGAAAAAGGTTAAACTCATGCCTAATTGAAAACCGTGAATTAAGGGACCCCGGTTGCTCATTGAAAAATTGTGATATCTTACTGGAGGCAGGTCCGATTCTTTTAATGATGCAATACTTACGGTCTTTTCTTCATCTACGACGTTTTTTGGTGGGGGCTGCATCTCTTTTACGGGGGTAGCGCCAGCTACCTTTACTTGGTTACTAGGTGGACGGGAAACAGCCGATCTTAATGCGGATAACGCGGCTTCCTGCTGTTCTTTTGCGTTTGAAAGAAGATTCGCGTAATTTGTCTCGAGGGTGTCTGCTTTAGTGAGCCATTCTTGAGCCTTTTGCTCTCCGGAAGTAATATTGCGATTTAGCACACTTGGAGTGGATGCCACTTTAGCATTATTTCGGAACGTCTTTAGTTCCGCATCAACAGCTGGCTTTCTGCTTGCTACATTTGCAAGGTTGTCTTGAGCCTTTTTGAGCGTGCGGCCTAATTCTTGTATGTTTAGCCAATCGGCTTTGTCATCTGATTGGAACTCCGTTGATTCTTTAATGATTTTAGCAATATCATTGGAGTGGAGAGCACCGCGGAGGGATTCACCAAGGGAATTCACTAATTTTACGGCGATTACCATCGGCCAATCTTCGGCTTTGAATAGGTCTGGATTGGTCTTTCTGGTTTCCGTAACCGTGAGTATATATTTCTTATTTAAATCGGAGCCTGCTTGTCCGATGACGGGATACTTTTTTGTGACTTCAGCTTGCCATTCTCCCGAGGTTGTCTGTGCGTTTGCTGTAAAGAGGGAACATGCTTGAAGGCAGGAAAGGATAAGACCGCGAGCAAGAAGCGCATTCGATTTTTTCACCCATCGCTTGTATTGATTATATAAACAACGAACAACCGCTGGGATAATAAACTGTGGCGCACTGGTAAGAACAAAGAGGCGTCGAAGTTCGTCATCAGGATCCATTATTCGGACTTCGCTATTGTTATTCATTACAGTAGTAACGCAGCCTTTGCTGGCCGATTGAAGTTTAGTTAAGATGCTCACAATTATTGGGTCTACAATAGTGCAAACGTTGCGTAACTGATAGGAAATCCCTTTTTGCGTACGCATGGGGGAGGGGCCGAATCAGCATTGCGGGTTAAGGGAAAATTGTTTTTTACCCTTTTAGGGGCTTTCGTCCACCGGAAAACGGTCCCATGGCTTTGACTCTCACGGGTCTCAAGGGGCCGAAGACCCTGTATCTCTCATTCTCGACGACCAGCTTTACGGGCATGTTTATTTCCGCTCTCTTAGTCGATTCCGGCACTCTCGGCACTCTCGGCACTCTCGGAGCAGTCGGCAACCCCGGCACCGATATTTTTAAGCGACCGCTGACTCGCTGATTGGAATATCGACGACGAGTTTCAGATTTTTCCAGCCGTGCGTCTGGCGGCCATCGCTAGTCCTGATGTCGTGGCGCAGGCTCAACCCGAACCTTTCAGCTAGCACCTTAGCTGCAAGCGATTTGAACTCAGTAAGAGTTACTTTGAGTTGTCCGCTCCGGGCACAATGACGGACATACTCCAAATATGCCTCACTTGCGGACATAACGGATCCTTCCTGCCTCGTCACAGCGCTTCCTATAAACATGAGTGGCGATGCTACCGGCTGCGGCAGAACACGCTCACCTTCCACATAACGCGGCTGCCCTAGCTCTCCATGGAAGAAGCTCTCGTCGGCTTCGAGTATCGCCATTGCTTTGGTGACCACTCTCTTCAACACGGCAGGCTTCCTGTGTTTGTCGTATAAATACATTACGTCCAGTCCAGTGCGGAACGCCTCACCGTACTTCACGAGGTAATTCGATAGTAAAATCTCCATCTTGGCCTCGGTGGTCTGACAAAAAGCCTCAACGGTAGGATCCCAAAACCAAAAGCCGTCGCCGGGGCAATATACGATTTGATGTCCCAGACCCTTTTCGCCCCCAAGCATAGCCGCGAAGAAATCTTGATTCAGTAGTTGGGGCCTGAGTGCGTGATGACTCAGACCGTTGACGACAGAGTGAAACAGAAAGGGCGCCCCGTACCTGCGCGCTTCGACTGGGAACTTGTGAATAAACCAGTTCTCCGGTGTGGGAGCCTCGGCGTACGGAAAATCCAATGACCTCGGAGCTGTCGGCGCCGACTGCGTCCGGTGGTACCAACGTTCTTTTACCTCGTCGTTCACTTCGGTCACGTTGGGGGTGGTTCGCCGAAGGATTGATAATATATCCTCCGACCTTTCCCACAGTGGGCGCATCAACGCGTCCCTCTCTGCCTTCGCCTCCTGCGCCTCCCAGATTTGTTTTCTTGTCAGCTTCGGCTCTTGTTTGGGGACTTGGGTACTCATAACGGGAACCACTGGGAGGGGGGCTATAGGACCTCCTGCAGTGTTCCACTATTCTACCAAAGCGGCCTCAGCGAGGCACGGCAAAAGGCATGGGGTTGTTTACTTTAATGCTGGATTTGAACCATGCCTCCCGATCTGTAATTTTGACTCTAGCTGCGACTCTAGCTGCGACTCGGCCCGATACGCCATCCGCCAGTAATACAATGGGCACCGTCAACTCAACGCGATCGGCGCCCGTTCCGGACGCTGATCGTGTTTTCATGCGATCGTCTTGCAGTGTGTAGCATCGCTTGCAGGTCTTTCGACCCCCGCATACTTCGAGCCACTAAGCGTATCGGTGGGGCTGACCGTAACGATACTGCCTTCAGTCCTACTGGAAATGCCTGATGATCAACCTTCACAAAGGCAACCAGCTTCCCAAGGTATAAACGGTAGGCGTCAACGCCAGACCATTGCTCACGCATGGGATTAAGCATCGCGGTAGTCGGGATGCTCTCATCTTCATCACACCAGCGCGCCAACACTGCGTCGAAGACTGGGGATACTGGCATATCCGGAGACACAACACACTCAATGGCCGCTACTTCATGTGGTCCAAGGTCCACTTGTTTATAAAATGGCTGTGCAGACTTTGACGCGCGCCATAACACGGCGACAAAAAAGCGGAGTAAACGCTCGGGATCAGGGTTCGCTTCCGTGGACTCGAAGCCCGCAAGTCTGCCGCCGTCTAACATCGGAACAAAGTGCTTATCAAACTCCCGGAGCAGACACTTAATCCCGTAATCATCTATATTGTTGAACTTTAGCTCACACTGCTGACATAGCATTTGTTGATCATAGACGCCGATAGGAATGTCTTTGGCGAAAAACCCCGTCTGCCCAGATACGAGGCGGGGCGATTGTTCCTCCTCTCGCAACTCTCTGAAAAATGCCTCAGGGATTGAGTGAGCTTTGATGAATTTGCGATTTTGCAGACATAATCGGCAGCTGTTCATGATGATGATTATCTAGCAGGGGGCGCTGTGCGGAATCTGAACCCCAGTGCAACGATCGCACCTTAGGCTACTTGCGACATTGCACAAACCACAGTTGATGATCGCCAGCGATCCTGACACCTAAGTTTACGGCATAAACCCCTCAGGGGTACCCCCGTATTTGTCCCACCCATCGTGATAGGTTCGCTCAAACGCCCTGTAGTTTACCTGCCGCCCCCCCTCTGTTCTACTGTGACGACCACCCATGGCTCTTAAGAAATCCGCTCTCTATTCCTCACTTTGGGCTTCCTGCGACGAATTGCGCGGAGGCATGGATGCCAGTCAGTACAAGGACTACGTCCTGTTCATGCTCTTCATCAAATACGTCTCCGATAAATACGGGGACTCTGATGACTTCGCTCCGCCTGTGACCATCCCGGCAGGCTCCAGTTTTAAGGATATGGTCGCGCTTAAAGGGAAGCCCGACATCGGTGACAAAATTAACACCCAGATCATTCAGCCGCTCATCGACGCCAATACACGTCTGGCTCGAAGCGATTTCCCTGACTTCAACGACCCGAACAAACTCGGGGAAGGTCAGGCCATGGTCGATCGTCTCTCCAATCTCGTCGCCATCTTCCAGAAGCCCGAACTCGACTTCTCCCAGAACCGCGCCGAACACGATGACATCCTGGGGGACGCTTACGAGTACCTCATGCGGCACTTCGCCACGGAGAGCGGCAAGAGTAAGGGCCAGTTCTATACCCCGTCCGAAGTCAGTCGGGTCATCGCCAAAGTCATCGGTATCTCGCCGGAGTCCGCCAAAGCCTCGACCACCGCTTACGATCCGACCTGCGGTTCGGGCTCTCTGTTGCTGAAGATTGCGGCTGAAGCTGGGAAACACATCACGCTCGAAGGGCAGGAAAAGGATGTCACCACAGCCGGTCTCGCTCGGATGAACATGATCCTCCACGACTTTCCCACGGCGAATATCCTCTCTGGAAACACCCTTTCCGACCCCAAATTCAAGGACGCTGAACAACTCCGCACTTACGATTACGTTGTCGCCAATCCGCCGTTCTCGGACAAGGCATGGTCCACCGGTATCAACCCGAGCCAGGATCGTTACCAACGCTTCGGCTGGGGTGAACCACCGGCCAAACAGGGAGATTACGCGTATTTGCTACACATCATCCGTTCGATGAAGAGCAACGGCAAAGCCGCCTGTATTCTTCCACACGGCGTACTCTTCAGGGGTGGCGCGGAAGGGGTGATTCGCCAACAGCTCGTAAAGTCCGGTTACCTCAAGGGCATCATTGGTCTCCCGGCCAACCTCTTCTACGGCACCGGTATCCCGGCCTGTATTCTGGTGCTGGATAAGGAGAACGCCGCCGAGCGCAAAGGCATCTTCCTCATCGACGCCTCAAAACACTTCATCAAGGACGGTAACAAAAACCGTCTCCGTGAACGCGATATCCACAAGATCGTCGACATCTTCACCAACTACATCGACACGCCGCGCTACGGACGGATGGTGTCCATCGAGGAGATATCCGACCCGAAAAACGACTACAACCTGAACCTCCCCCGTTACATCGACAGCACGGAACCGGAAGATCTTCAGGACATCGACGGGCATTTGTTCGGAGGTATCCCCACGCGGGACATCGACGCACTGGACGCTTATTGGCAGATCCTGCCGAGTGTTCGGGCAGCTTTGTTTGAGGCGGATCGTCCGGGTTATGCTCGGATGAAACTCCCGTTGGGTGAAGTGAAGGCCGCCATCCTGGGGCACGCCGAGTTTACATCGTTCAACGCCACGTTTACGGAGCTGTTTGCAAAGTGGGTCAGTGTGAACAAACCTCGTTTCCTGGCGTTCACGAAGGAGAGTCACCCCAAAGCCCTGATCGAAACCATCGCAGAAGATCTGCTCGTCACCTTCCGGGAAGCGAGGTTGGTGGATAATTACGACACCTATCAGCACCTCTTGGATTATTGGGCTGAGACGATGCAGGACGATTGTTACCTGATCTCGGCGGATGGCTGGGTGGCGAAGACGACGAGGATTCTGGAGACCGACAAGAAGGGTAAAACGAAGGACAAAGGCTGGACCTGTGATCTGGTTCCCAAGTCGCTGCTGGTCGAACGTTTTTTTGCAAAGGAACAGGCCGATATTGATGCGTTGCAGGCGGATTTAGAGGCGACAACTGCCAGCATTACCGAGCTCGAAGAAGAACACGGGGGAGAAGAAGGTGTCTTCGGTGCGTTGGATAAAATTGCCAAGGGCGAGATCAATGCCCGCCTCAAGGAAATCAAAGGTGACAAAGACGCGCAGGAGGAAGTCGCCGTTCTCAAACAATGGCTCGTGTTGAGCGACAAAGAATCCGCGCTGAAACGTCTCATCAAAGACGCCGAGGCCGCGCTCGATGTGCTGGCTTACGAACAGTACCCGAAACTCACCGAGGCCGACGTCCGGGCGCTTGTGGTGGAGCACAAGTGGCTGGCGCGTCTTTCGGTCGCGGTGCAGGGCGAGTTGGATCGGGTTTCCCAGACACTCACGAGCCGGATCCGCGTGTTGGCTGAGCGGTATGCGTCGCCCCTTCCTCAAATCGTGGATGAAGTAGCCGTCCTCTCGGCTCGGGTGGATGAACATCTGAGGAAAATGGGAGCACGGTTATGAAATCCCAGATTTGCCAGACGGCGTCTGACCAATTCGTCCGACAGTGCAGGACCAATCTGCCACGTTTTTGAAAATCTAGGCTTATGAGTCACGAAATCACTGCTGAACCCGCATATAACGCTCTTCTCGGACGCATCTCCGAGGTCTACGTCGCGGGACAGGTGCGGGCGACTCAAGCGGTCAACACCCACCTCACCGAAACGTACTGGCAAATCGGACACGACATTGTGGAGTTTGAACAGGGCGGAAAAGCTCGGGCCGAGTACGGTAAGAACCTCATCAAAAAACTCAGCCGCGATCTGACGCTGCGGCATGGGAAGGGGTTTAGTCGGAGTAATGTAATGATGATGAGGGCGTTTTATCTGGCTCACCCAAAAGTCCAGACGGCGTCTGGACAATTGAGCTGGTCGCATTATGTCGAATTGCTGGCGATAGATGACCTCCTGGAGCGTGGATTTTACGAAAAGCAGGCGATAGCAGAGAAATGGAGTGTCAAAGAACTCCAGCGACAGAAGCGCAGCTCCCTTTTCCTCCGGCTTGCCGCTGGGAAGGACAAAGAAGCCGTCCTCCAGCTCGCTCAACAAGGGCAGCTTGTGGCCCAGCCTTCTGATCTCTTGCGTGATCCGTTCGTGTTTGAGTTTCTCAAGATCCCTGAGCCGTACGCCCTGAGTGAAAAGGATCTGGAGACCCGGCTCTGTGACCATCTCCAACCCTTCCTTTTGGAGCTCGGCAAGGGGTTCACCTTCGTCGGTCGACAGTACCGCGTCCCGATCAACAACACCCCGTACCGTGTTGATCTGGTTTTTTACCACCGCATCCTACGCTGTTTTGTGCTCATTGACCTTAAAATCAACGAAGTTGAGCACCACGACATCGGGCAGATGAACCTGTACTTGGGCTATTTTGCAGCCGAGGAGAACGCCGAAGGCGACAACCCACCCATCGGGATCATTCTGACGCGCCACAAAGACGAGTTACTTGTGGAGTACGCAACCTACCAGATGAACAGCCAACTGTTCGTCCAGAAATACCAGCTCTACCTGCCCAACCGCGAAGAACTCCGACGCGAGTTAGAGCTGACCCTGCAAGAAGCCTCCGAGGAAGGAGAAGCGTTATGAAACCGGGCTATAAACAAACCGAGGTCGGGGTGATCCCGGAGGACTGGGAGGTGAAGTTATTCTCCGAACTCTTTGCTTTCCGAAACGGGGTTAACGCTGACAAGGCGGCGTATGGACAAGGCATTCGATTTATTAATGTCCTTGAGCCGATAACTTATTCCCATATCCACGGTCCAGAAATCACAGGGAAGGTTACTTTGCCTGAATCTGTTGTTGCGTCTTACTCCGTCCGTCGAGGCGATGTGCTCTTCAATCGAACGTCTGAAACGCAGGAAGAAGTGGCCTTGGCGGCAACTTACTTGGGATCTGAGCCTGTTGTGTTTGGAGGGTTTGTTATTCGCGGGCGTCCACTGGCTGAAAATTTTGATCCTACCTATTCGGGCTACGCGCTCCGTGCTCCGTGCATCCGGTCACAGATTATTCCGATGGGGCAAGGGGCTGTTCGCGCCAATGTTGGCCAGCAAAATCTCGGGCGTGTTCTGGCTCCCGTCCCTCCACTTCCCGAGCAACGTGCGATCGCCTCTGCGCTGAGTGATGTGGACGGGTTGCTTGGGGCGCTGGATCGGCTCATCGCGAAGAAGCGTGACCTCAAACAGGCCGCCATGCAGCAGCTCCTCACCGGCCAAACGCGCCTCCCAGGCTTCACTCCCGAAAATGTGAGCTTCAAGCAAACTGAAGTCGGGAAGATTCCGGAGGATTGGGACGTAACGGAAATCGGCGACGGTATCGACTTGCTTACTGGGTACCCTTTCCCGAGTTCAGAATATGCTACGACCGGCGTGCGCCTACTAAGAGGATCGAATGTGAAGAGAGGGCAAACTGATTGGGATGAAGATATAACCCAATATTGGGAGGCTATAACCCCAGACATACGGCGCTATGAGTTAAAAGATGGCGATCTTGTCATCGCCATGGATGGGTCTCTCGTAGGGCGTAGCTATGCTCGATTAGCCCCGGATGATCTCCCTGCTCTATTGTTACAGCGCGTCGCAAGGATTCGGACAAAGACTATAGACGTTGCTTACTTATGCGCATTTGTCGGAAGTGACAGATTTGTAAAATACTCGGATTCAGTAAAAACAGTTACGGCGATTCCTCATATAAGTCCGGGTGACATCCGCAAGTTCAGGATCCCTGTACCTCCCACACTTTCCGAACAAGCCGCGATTGCCGGTGTGCTTTCGGACATGGACGCGGAGCTTGCGGCATTGGAGGAGCGGCGGGAGAAGACGCGTGCGCTCAAGCAGGGCATGATGCAGGAACTGCTCACCGGGAGGACGAGATTGATATGAGTTACCAGAAATGCACCATCCGTCAGGCACTGGCGGACATTGATCAGAACAAAGTCTTTCTTCCAGCGTTGCAGAGGAAATTCGTCTGGGGAAAACCGCAGATCGAGCTGCTCTTCGATTCGATGATGCGCAACTACCCGTTCGGCACCTTCCTTTTCTGGCGTCTCCGTCGACAGAAGGCCGACAGCTATGTTTTCTACGAGTTTCTGACGGATTATGACTCCCGCACTCCGTACAATCGCCGCCACACGGGGGCATTCCTCCACCCCGAAATCATCGGCGTACTCGATGGCCAGCAGCGGCTAAGCTCGATGTATCTCGGGCTGATGGGAACTCACAGAGAAAAGATACCTTACAAACGGGGTAGTTCCGATGATGACTTCCCGAAGATGTGCCTGTATCTCAACCTGCTGTCGCTTCCCTATACGCTGGATGCGAATGACAAGATTCAACTCTCGGAAGAAGAAAACTTTGAATTTCGTTTTCTAAAGCCGGACACCGCTGGATCCACTGTAGAGCGTCGGGTCCATGGTGGAAATGGCGATAAAGAACGGACGGAGCCGGTTTTCTGGATGAAGGTAGGGCAGGTGCTCTCATGGGACGACGAGCCGGAATTTGGAAGGGTCATCGACCAGTTCCGCGATGGCTGCGCCAGCGAACGTCAGCGCACTGCATTTACTGTACAGCGGCGGATGATCGAGCGTGGACTGCGAACACTGCACGACCGCATTCACCGCGATGAGCTCATCAATTACTTCGAGGTGGCGAAGGACGACCTCGAAGACATACTCAAAATTTTCGTGCGAGTGAATAGCGGCGGGTCGATCCTCAGTAAGACAGATCTGCTTTTCTCCACTATTGTGGCGACGTGGAATGACGGTCGGGAGGAGATCGAAAAGTTGATGAAGGCCATTAACGAAAAAGGTGACGGCTTTAATTTCACGAACGAGTATCTCATGCGCTGTTGCCTAGTGCTCAGCGACGGGCCTGTTATCTACAAGGTCAATTCCTTCAAGGCGGAAAATGTGCAGAAGATCCGCGACGAATGGCCACGGATCGCAGAGGCGATAATAAAGACGGTCGATCTACTCACGTCGTTCGGATTCAGCGGGCCGGTGCTCACTTCCCAGAACGCCACGATCATCCTAGCATACTATATCCACAAGGGCGGCAGCCTCGATGCGGAGTCGAAGGTGGGGATGCGTAAATATCTCATCCACGCGCTGCTCAATACGATCTACGGCAGCGCGCAGGAACAGCTCATTTCCACATTGCGCGGCGCCTTTCGCGCAGAGGTCGTAGAAGAGTCCGGGAAGGTGACCTATCGCGGGACTCGCCCAAAATTCTTGTTTGACGAGCTCCTCGAGATTGAATTGCCCCAGCAGAAGAGGCTTGCCATCACTGAGGATGATCTTGAGCGCTTTCTTTCTCATTCGAAGGGACCCGGCGCGTTCTTGGTTCTCACGTTGCTTTACCCGCACCTGCGCTACAGCGAAGTCACTTTCCATCAAGATCACATTCATCCGTTCTCAGGTTTCACCAAAGAACGCTTTGCTGAAGTGGGCATTCCCGAGGCGGAATGGCAGGACTGGTGGGACATGCGTGATCGCATCCCCAATCTGCAATTGCTTAAAGACCTACAGAACATCAGCAAGAACGCCACGCCTCTAAAGGAATGGCTGGCGAATTTATCGCCGTCGGAGCTTCGCAACTTCATCGAAAACAACTACTTTCCAGAAGGGGTCGGTTTCGATTTCAAGGATTTTCGAGTATTTTATACCCAACGAAAAGAACTTTTGAGGCGTGAGTTGCGCAAGATTTTGGCGATGACCAATGCGCCCTCGCTTGCCACTCCAAGCAGCTTCGCCCCGAATGAGCAGGAAGAGGAACCGCGCCCAAATCGTCCCCCGGCAGCGGTCTGTGAATAAAGAAAAATCCCAGCCATGTCTGATCGTCCTCGCTCCGAACGCACCACCCAGCAACGCGTGGTTGCCCTGTTCACCGACCAGAGTCGGCCAGATTGGCTGGGCTATCGTTACCTTGGCGAATGGAGCAAACGTGCGAACAATCGGGCGATTGAATCCGAGCTGCTCCGGGTGAACCTGACATCACGAGGTTACTCGGCCGCCCAGATCTCGGCCGCTCTCCAAAAACTCGAAGCCGCCGCCGACTCTACCGGAGTCACCCTTTACCAAGCCAATCTTCGCACCTACCAACTCCTGCGTTACGGGGTACCGGTCCAGACCGCGATTGGCCAGGCGCATGAGACTGTCAAGCTGGTGGATTGGACAGACGCCGACAAAAACGACTTCGCGCTGGTGGAAGAAGTCACCTTACGCGGCGGACATGAGCGGCGGCCCGATCTCGTCATTTACCTGAACGGCATTGCGGTTGGTGTACTTGAGCTCAAGCGGGGCTCGGTCGAGATTGGGGACGGTGTCCGGCAACTGATTACGAACCAGGAGCCCATCTTTAACCAGGGCTTCTTCAGTACGGTGCAACTCGTCCTGGCAGGAAACGACTCTCAGGGATTGCGCTACGGCACCACCGGGACGCCCGAGAAGTTCTTCGTGGAATGGAAAGACGAAGCCGGTGTCCAAACCGTGGATAGCGTAGTGTTGAAGTCCGGAGCGCTGTTGGACCGGCCATTGGCTCAGCTTTGTAACAAGGCTCGGTTACTCGATATCCTGCGCAACTTCGTCCTGTTCGACGGAGGGCAAAAGAAGGTGCCGCGTCAGCACCAGTTCTTTGGAGTGAAAGCCGCTCAGGACCGGATCCGGAAAAACGAAGGCGGCGTGATCTGGCACACTCAGGGGAGCGGCAAAAGCATTCTGATGGTGTTGCTTGCCAAGTGGCTGCTCGAGTACGACTCCGAGGCTAGGATCTTGATCATCACGGACCGGGACGAGCTCGATAAGCAGATCGAGGGCGTGATGCAAAATGCCGGGGTGATCGGCAGTGACTCGCCTTCGCCACGGATCACCTCGAGGGATGATTTTGTACGAAAGCTCGGCGACACGAAACCGCGTCTCCTCTGTGCGTTGATCCATAAGTTTGAACCGGACCTCAAGAGTGCCCAGCCTCGGATTCAAGGACGGTTCTATGTATTCGTGGATGAGTGTCACCGGACTCAGGGCGGCGACATGAATAGGCAGATGAAGCGTTGGCTTCCAGAAGCCGTGTTTGTGGGATTTACCGGCACCCCGCTTCTTCGGAAGGACAAACAGATGACACGGGATGTCTTCGGCACCTACATTCACACTTACAAGTTTCATCAGGCGGTGGAGGATAAAGTGGTCTTGGACCTCAAATACGAGGCGCGCGATGTGCCTCAACGTCTGACTTCCCAAAAGGCGATCGACGCCTGGTTTGAGCAAAAGACAAAAGGTCTGAACAACTTTCAGAAGTCAGCTCTCCGCAAACGCTGGGCGACGATGGAAGAGTTGATGAGCGCGGCGGAACGCAAACAGCGGATCATCGCCAGTATCATCGAGGATTTCAGTCTCAAGGCCCGACTCAATAACGACCGGGGTACGGCGATTCTGGTGGCCGCCTCGATCTACGACGCATGCCACTATTTCCGGCTCTTCCAGAATACGACTTTTGGTCAGTACTGCGGACTCATCACGTCTTACGAACCGAACCCGAGTGCGATCTCTCGGGAACCGGCCAACAGCGACGAACGTTACAAGTTCGACACGTACACCAAACACGTCCTGAAGAACGGTGAGACAGCCAAGGCTTACGAGGAAAACACAAAGGAGCTCTTCATTAACGAACCCGCAAACCTGAAGCTGCTGATCGTGGTGAGCAAACTTCTCACCGGGTTCGATGCGCCATCGTGCAGCTACATCTACCTCGATAACGAGCTGCGCGATCACAATCTGTTTCAGGCGATCTGCCGTACCAACCGACTCGATGGGGAAGACAAGGACTACGGGTACATCGTCGATTTCAAAGAACTGTTCGGGCAGGTACAGGAGGCCATCGCGGTTTATAGTTCGGATGAACTGGACATCGACGAAGGCGGCGACGCTGAGAACAATGTCCACCTCAAGAACTGGCTCGAAGAAGGCCGGAAGCAGTTGGACGGCGCAAGAGAAGCGGTCCATTACCTTTGTGAACCGGTGTTACGGCCACGGGAGATGGAGCAATTCCTGCACTACTTCTGTGGGAACGCCAACGACCCGGAGGCGCTGAACCAGACTGAACCACTGCGTGTGTCGTTCTACAAAAGTGTGGCGACATTGGTACGTGCCTTTGCTGCGATTGCCCAGGACTTGGCCCAAGCGGGTTATTCGGAGGAGGAAACGGACAAGTTGCGGCAGGAGGTGGAGTTTTACAGCGACATCCGTGCGGCGATTAAGCGGCACTCCGGCGAGGAGCTGGACATCAAGCCTTACGAGGCGGACATGCGGCATCTGATCAACACGTACCTGCAAGCGGACAGTGCAACACCGCTCGGGAACCTTGCGGAGTTGTCCCTGACGGATCTGATCATCAAGACGGGCATCCACGACACCATCGCGAAGAGGCTAAACGAGAAGGGTAAACTCTCGAAGAACGCCATCGCGGAAGGGATCATCAATAACGTCCGTAAAACGATCATCCGGGAGCATCTGAGTGACCCGAAGTTTTACGATGAGATGTCGAAGCTCCTGGAAGATCTGATTCAACAAAGCCGCGAGAGTGTGGCGGAGTACGAGGCTTTCCTGAAGAACGCTGAGGCACTTGTTCGTCGTTTGGAGCGAAAACAACCTGACAGCGGAGTGCCCGCAACGCTTACAGGGAAAACTGCAGCCATGGTTCTCTACAACAACCTAGACTCCATTGCGGCGAGCTCGTTCCGTTACCCGATCGATCTGGAGGAAAGAGCGGAGCTGGCCTTGCGGATCGATAGGGTCGTGCGGGAACAGGCCCCGGCTGACTGGAAAGGGGATGAGACCCGTGAACGCCAGGTGTTGAATGCGCTCTTCCCCATCTTGGATAGGGACCGCGAGGCCACGAAGGCATTGTTTGAGATCATCAAGAATCAGCCAGGCTACTGATGTCAGGACACATTCAGCTCGGCGACTTGTTGATTACGTTCACCAAGAAGGCCGTTAAGAACATTCATCTGTCGGTCCACCCACCAGACGGCCGTGTGACCCTTGTGGCTCCAACTGGAACGCGACTGGAGGTGGCCCGTGCGTATGCGGCGTCGAGGTTGGGATGGATTCGGAAGCAACAGGAGGCGTTGGCAGGGCAAGCGAGGGAGACGCCTCGGATGTATGTGAGCCGGGAGAGTCATTCGGTCTGGGGGCGGCGTTACCTGCTGGCTGTGGAGGAACGTGCGAGTAAGCCGAGTGTACGACTCGATCATCGCCGGATTACGTTGTCTGTCCGGCCGGGGAGTGATGTTGAGAAGCGGGCGGCTGTGATACACGAATGGCATAAGACGTTGCTGCATGAGGTGGTACCGCCGTTGATCGAGAAGTGGGCGGGACCCTTGGGGGTGACGGCTACGGGGTATTTCTTGCGAAGGATGAAGACGAAGTGGGGTTCGTGTACTCCACGACGTGGGTTTATTCGGCTGAATACGGAGCTCGTGAAGAAACCGATGGACCTCTTGGAGTACGTGGTCGTGCACGAACTGATCCACCTGATCGAACCGACGCATAACGACGAATTCGTGAGGTTACTGACTAAGCATTATCCAAGCTGGCGGGAGGCGCGTGCGGAGCTCAACGAGCTACCGCTTACGGCTGAGGTGTGGAGGGAGTAGGGGGCGGGGTCAAAACATGGAAGAGTCTGCACGCCTATTAAACCATCGGGGGAGTTGGAGGATAGAGGATCCAGCACCTGAAGTGCCCCTGCCCGAGATCCAACTGATATCCGACCGGACCAAGGCACTGATATTTCGTTCAAGTTCACCACTATTAGAGTCTGATTTTGTTCAGATATATGGAGTTACCACCATCTTGGCCGGGCTTGAGCATCACTTCACCAACTTCATGACGGCGTTCGGCCAATTGCGTTCAATCGAGGAACCGTTCCCACACGCAATCTTACACGAAGCTGTAGCGTGGTTAAACCGAGTCGGTCAGCTCAATGCTTTCCGCAAGTCCTCGTTGATCACCAAACATGTACCAATGAACGATGCTCCTACAATCGAGTACGTGATGCCATTTAGAAACAAACACGCTGCCCATAGATCCGTTGATGATCCCAAGAGATCGGAAGATGCGCACACACGCCCATTGCATGCCTTAATGTTTAGCGATTTGGGGTGGCGGATTTGGACTCCACGGGAAGCTGGGCAATTGCCTGGAATAGACATCAAACAGACTCACTACCTTGCCTTTCAGATCCGGTTAAATGGGCCAGAGTCCCGCAACTTGGTGATTGAGCGTGATCATCCGAAAGTGCTGAAGGAAGGTTACAAGCTAATCGAGGCGTTGCTTCGCCTGTCATAGATGCGGCCTTGTGAGATGCCCCAGGCCCCTCCCTCTAAATACTCACAAAAGCAGGTATAATCATTTGAGGTAGGGAGCCTCGCTTGTGAGACCCCAAAACGGCCTCGAATAGGAGGTGAGCAGCATGAAAGACGTAGGCAAAATCGCGGGTGCCGTTCTATTGGCAGTCGTGGGAGCTCTGGCAGAGCTCGTTTTGGAAACCACGATGCGCAAACGGCGGGAACGTGATTACGAGGAATTCTAATTCCTCAAAAACAGGACGGCTCCAGTCGTCCAACCAACAACAACCATTCCGGCACCAGAACGCCCGTCCTAACCGACGGGCTTTTTTGTGCTCGGATCCAACCAACACAAATCCAATGGCAGTCAAAATAACCGCAAATTACAGCAAACGGCTGGGACTACCCGGCTACAGCAGTCATCAATTCAGCGTCAGCGTCGAAGTCGAACTCAACAATACGGACGACGTGAAGCTCGAAGCCTCACGTCTCTACCAAGCACTCCAGTCATCGGTGGATCGGGAGATTCAACATACGGGGTTTGTCCCGGATGGTGACTACGGCACTCAAATTCCAGCGCCTGCACCAGTGAGGCAGTTGCCGAACAACCGACAAGACGTTCAGTGGAAGGCATCAGACAAACAAAAGGAGCTGATCCTCAAGCTGATCAAAGACAACCACCTCGAACTCGAAACCGTGGAAACGCTGGCAGAGGAAATGTTCGGCAATGGCAACCTGCCAACGCTTAACAAGATCCAGTCCAGCGGTCTAATCGACGAACTCCTCTCCCGTTACGGTAAGAAGCCGCGTCGAGACAGTGCGCCAGCCGGTGGTTGGAATAGGAGGGCGTCATGATGATTGCGATGAACCCTGAGGTCGAATTGGTGCGGGACCGTGTCAGTGAGATTCTGGAGGAGCCAGTGTCCGCCAGCAGGCTCAACACGTTCCACAGTTGCCGGGCGAAGTTCTTCTTCCGGTACATCGAGCAGATTCAGAAACCAGCAAGTGGAGCCCTGCATACTGGTAAAACCGTCCACGCAGCACTTCAGGAATGGAGTAAGCGTCGGTGGCTGGGAAAACCAAGTGGTGTGCAGGACATCCAAGCTGGATTCGAGGAGCACTGGACTACTTCCCTTGAGGAAAATCCAGTGGTGTTCGATGCCGGTGAAGAGGTGTCAGAGAAGTCAAAGGCTTGGGGGCTCGTGGAGATGTACCTCCGTGAAACACCCATTCCTGTGGATGAAAAACCGGAGGCGGTTGAGGTCGGTGTAGAAGCTGACCTTTCCAGTCATGGTCTTCCAAATCTTCGTGGCTTCATCGACCTGATTCGTCCGGGCGGCTGCATCGTGGACTTTAAAACCACGGCGACCACTCCGAATGAACAGCAGGTGTTTCACCGGAATGAACTCCAGCTCACCGCATATGGTCTCCTGTACAGGGAGGCTACAGAACAGAACGAATCTGGGTTTGAACTGCATCACCTAGTCAAAACGAAGGTACCAAAGCTGATTGTGACTCGGCACGAGCCAGTGAACGAGAGGCAGCGAACCAAGTTATTCCACAGCATGGAATCGTACGTCTCAGGAGTGCAAAGGGAAGACTGGGTGCCGTCACCTGGGCTTCAGTGTGCGTCCTGCGAATACTTCAACGACTGCAGAGGAGGTGCTGTTTGACTATGAATGTAGTTCCACGAGGTAACAGAAATTCGACTGCCTTCTGTTGCGAGTGTGGATTCCGGATAAGCGGCTTGAATGATCCTGATATTCAGCCGTTGAGCAGAATCAAGGTGAGTAGAAGAAACCCCTTCTCGATGACGGGCAGGTGCACTGACTGTCACGAGAACTGGGGAGAAGTGCCAGACTGGCAGTAACCCAAACCGGTATGGCCATTCTCTCGAAGCGAGGTGTACGGCCCGAGATGAAATTCACGTGTTGCGGCTGCGGTCATGTCACCACTGGAAATGAAATCATCGAGGGCACGTACCTATACATCGTCCGCAAAAACGTGGACGAACCCATGAAGTCAACCTGGCGGTGTGAATGCTGCCAGGACGATTGGTTGGATCAGCAACAAGACTGCTGACCTCAACCGCAAACAAACCAAACCCAGCAGAAAGGCCGGAGGCACAACGTCTCCGGCCTTCTGCGTTTAAACCCAAACAAACCAAATAAAATGAATGCAGTAATCGATCAGCCAGTAGTCAGTCAGAAGCCCCCTAAAGGAATGTTGCTCCACTGCGGAGCGGAGTTAGTCAGCAAAGAGCAGTTGTGGGAGGTGCCCACCCCCAACCACACGGACACTTGGTATCCGCTGCCCCACTTCAGCGTGCTTACGGAAGTACGCAGTCAACTCGTAGCGTGTGGGTTTATCATCACCGAGGAAGCCCACGCACTGAGCCACGATGGACAGCGATACTTCGGTGTTCTCAACATCACAGTACCGGGTCGTGGAATCTTTGAGTGGAGCTGGGCCGTTGCAGTCCGGAACAGCCATGATAAGACGTTTCCAGCGGGTCTCGTAGCAGGCACAAAAGTATTTTGCTGCGACAATCTCGCGTTCAGTGGTGAGGTGCAAATCGCACGGAAACACACTCGTTATGCCGAGCGAGATTTGCGCCACCTCACAGCTCGTGCTGTAGGTCAACTGGGAGGCAAGTTGCATGATCTGGATCATCGGATCCTGACGTACAACGAGACCCCAGTGAATGATCAGCGAGCGCACGACATTGTCGTTCGAGGACTGGATGCCGGGGTCATTACTTCCACCCAAGTCCCGGAGGTATTGAAGGAATGGCGGGAACCGAGTCATGCAGAGTTCACGCCCCGAACAGCGTGGTCGCTCTTCAACGCGTTTACGGAAACACACAAGAAGGTGAATCCTCACACGGCAGTCCGCAGGGGCGAAGCCCTGTACGGGCTCTTTGATGGAGAGATGGGAGCGTTCTCAGCGAACTAGTACTGTGAACCTACCCTGCGTATATCCCCCGTTTCCTCCCGCAGATTGGAGGCTGCTCTTTGAATTGGGTAAATGGAGCTGGGGCAGACTAGCCAAAGCGGTTCGTTTGCCTGCAGTCAAAGTAGGTTCGCCTCCGGATCTGAGACAGTGGGACGAGTCCGTCTGCTTGAATGTGAGTCCGGCAACGCAGATCGACCTGTTCAGCTGCGGAGTCGCTGCTGGATGGGCGGTCGTAAAGTTGCTTTATCCAGATTCAAGGGAACAGGATCGACGAGCGTTCTACCAATGGTGTGCGCCTTGCCCTGATACCGGAACACCTACGGAAAGGCTGCATGCCGCATTGAAAAAGGCGAATGTTACGGTGCGTCTCCGACATCGAAAGCTGCGGTTTGAGACGATCAAGAAGACGCTGCAACAGGGGCATCCGCTCATTGTGTGTGTGGATTGTCCCGGTACAGACGAAGCGCACTGGACAGTGGTGTACGGTTGTTGTGCCAGAGGTAGCGGCAGACAGCGTGAAGAACGGGTGCTGTTGTTCAACAATCGCAGGTTCTGGCAAGGACCGGATGAAGAGCTGATGCCCTATGCACGATTCCGTGAACTGCAACTCGGTGAGACGCTGGTTTGCAGCACACCGTCCGAGGCAAGCATGTCAGTAAGACGGCGACGAAAATGAGGATTGGGGACGAACGAGCGGCCTGGAGACGTACGGGTTGCCAGTCTGTGCGGATGAGTTCGTACAGGCGGAAGAGAAGACCCGGCGCGGTCTTTTCTTTTAGCTGCTAGGTTGTGTTTCCGAGAGAACAGCAGTGCCGAGGATCCACACCACAGGATAGTCGCCGGTACATAGATTCACTGGTTTACATTGATCGGCGATAGATTGACATCTGCCCTCCCTTTTTAGGTGAGCCCGATTGCGAATCGGACTCGCGAAGTCCTTTTTTAAACGGTCTTACTCGGGACAGACTTTGAGCCGATCCGAAGTTATTCTGAGACTGGAAGCGCAGGATTTGAGACTGGAAGTGGAGTTTGCTGCAAATTGATTCGCTACTGTTAAAGACATGAGCGAGTTCCTCCCCTCCCCTTTCCGTTCACATCTCCGCGATGCATCGCAACCATTGAGTCCATCCATCCCGTGTTCTCGACGAAACTTCCTTACTTTATCTTCCCTACTTCTTAGTGGGGCCCATCTGCAAGCGCAGCAACCTACAACCGCTACGTCCGCTGCCTCCTGGCCAAAACAATCCGTTCAGCACGGATTCGTTTTAAGCGTTCAATCATACACCCTCAGAGATTTTAACATTTTTGAGGCTATTGAACGCGTGGGGCAAACGGGTGCCTCTGCCATCGAGATTTGGGACGGCCATCCCGTTGAGGACAAAATTAAGGTAAGCGGGATGAACGCCGAGCAAACCAATCAACTCCTGAAAACACTCAGCAGGAACAACATCAGAGTCTCAGGCATGTACGCTGGAATTCCTAAAGATGAAGCAGGCGCTGAACGCATTTTTAATCGGGCGAAAGAACTAGGAGTTTACAGCCTGATTACCGAGTCCGTGGATGCTATCGATGTCACTGAAAAGATGGCCGCCACGTACGACATCCGAGTCGGATACCATGGCCATCCCAAAAGCACTAAGTCGGAATATAAGTTGTGGAACCCTGAGTATCTCCTCGATCTGCTGAAAGATCGGGATCCGCGGTTGGGAGTATGTCTGGACATTGGTCACCAGGCCTCGTCGGGACTGGT
This sequence comes from Verrucomicrobiota bacterium, assembly GCA_037133875.1. Classification (GTDB taxonomy): domain Bacteria; phylum Verrucomicrobiota; class Verrucomicrobiia; order Chthoniobacterales; family Chthoniobacteraceae; genus Chth-196. The sequence continues at coordinate 67,363 of JBAXNG010000017.1, forward strand.
TCCCTTAGAGAGCTTGAGAATCCTTAAAAATCGTGTCCACGGTCTGCACATCAAGGACCGGGCTGTCATTGGCAGGGCATCGGAAGACATCGCCTGTGGAACGGGTATTTTAGATATTGCCGGTATCCTGAAGGAGCTCAAATCGATGGATTTCCGAGGGTGTCTTACGGTTGAATTTGAAGCCCACCTCGGGAACAATTTGACGGATATCGCCCAATATATCGGTTTTATGCGAGGAGTAGGTGCCACCCTCGAACTAAAATAACGCCCCCTTATGAAATCCATCCGCTCCGCTTTGTTCAGCTGCATCTTGTTGCTTCTGGCGAGCGGGAACCTTCGAGCTGGTTACGGAGAAATGCCCCTCAGAGCTAATCTGAGCGATAAACCGTTTTGCTCCACCGAAGGAGGGCGCGAGGACCATCGGTTCTCAGGCGCCGAGATTAATCGCTATCGTATTTATGATTTTTACGAGCGTCAGGCGCGCTGGCATCTCGATCACCCCGAAGACACGTCGGACCTCCTCTTGCCTTTTACGGAACTGGATGGCGGACGGCGTGGACATTGGGGCGTTACCAATGAACCCTCAACCACCGCCTACAAAAGAACTCAACAACCCGAGTTTGATCTACTCACAGACCGCGGAGTCAAGGAGGGCGTAAGGGTCTTAATGAGCGGTTCCGTTGAAGCCCGCGCCCTAATCGTTCTGACTCAGGACGGATCTTTGAAAGAAGTCCTGCTTAACGGGAGCATGACGGGATCTCCTAACGGATTGCTCAGGCATAAAGTCGACATTTACGGACTGAGCGAACCACGTCGCCATGGGCAGGCATTCCTACAGGGAACAGGGCAGGATTTGACGCTCGGCGTAGATAAACCCCGCGTGTGTGGTTTCCATTATCACGGCAATAACGTCATCTTTCGCACCACGCTGGGTAGCAGTGAAATACTCGACCTTGCTCAGGTTGAATCCGAAAGTGGCGTACCATTTCTTGCCCGACATCTAGAGCTTCAAAAAGCCGTACAAGGGCTTGTCCTCACGCTACCGCGAGCCGCGAATAACCATGAGCCCTCAATCGTCGAAGGCTCAGGTACCCGGTGGCTGGTAACTGCAGGAAAGGTCCGTCATCTCGCTGTGTTGAATGGAGAGGGCAAAATCGCATTCGATCCCTCAACCCAGACCTTTCGAGTAGATTCGGGAAACAGTGGTGTTCGTGTACATCTGTTTAGCTGGATCGCAGAAACTCAACCACAAGCCGACTGGTTGGCTAAACTCGAAGAGCGCAGCCAGATTCACCCCAGCAAAATGCTTGCAGGTGGACCGGAACGTTTTCCTGGCACCCTAAACGTCAAATGCCAACTCAATGCAGATCCTGCTGCAGCCAAAAGCAGCTACGAGATCGATGACATTGGAGTACCGTTGGACAACCCTTGGAATTTGCCGATGTGCCTTAGCGGCATTGCATTTACTAAGAATGGAAACGCTTTTGTTTCGACGCTAACCGGTGAGATCTGGTTGGTAAAAGGAATCGACGACGGACTCTCCACGGTCACTTGGAAACGTTACGCGATGGGGCTCAATCAGCCGATGGGAATTCAGATAGTAGACGACCAACCGGTTGTCTGTACAAAGTCTGGAATTGTCCGCCTACTCGACCACACAGGCCACGAACAAGCCGATGAGGTTGTGTTCATCAACCAAGTGCCAATGCCTGGATCGAATCCGTGGACCGCTCTAAACGGCCTCGAGCGCGACGCCAGCGGTAACTACTACTTCTCGACAGTAGACGGAATCTTCCGAATGTCCGCAGATGGCTCGCGAATCGATCGGATTGGTGGAGGTTCCCGCAATCCACTAAATATCAGTGTACGCCCCGACGGACTCGCCATTTCCGACGCCTCCGAAGGCGACAACGAAAACGGTTGTTGCTCGCTGCACGAGGCTCAACACGACGAAAATCGGAAAACAACGTCGAAAAATCGTCGCCTTCTGTATTTGCCCAGAGGCGTCGACAACTCCTGCGGGGATCGGATTTTTGTCGACGACTCTCGCTTCGGTCCTCTGGGAAAAAGCTTCTTTGGAACAAGCTACGGAGCTGGGCGAAGTTATGTCATTCTCCGCGATCCCAACGAAGGTGTCCCTCAGGCGGCACTGCTACCGCTTCCCGGCGAGTTTGCGAGCGGAGTGCTCCAGCTTTGTTCTAACCCTAACGACGGCCAGCTCTACACCTGCGGAATCGATGGATGGGGAGACTATGCGATAAGCGAAGGGTCTCTGCACCGGATCCGCTGGAATGGGAAGTCCGCGCTGCTACCCACCTCATGGCAAGCTCACAGCAACGGCATCCTTTTACGTTTTAACCAGCCTGTTAAGGCCCCTGCCGCTGCAAGTGTATTTTCCCAGCAGTGGAATAATGTCGATTATCGGCATAGCTACGGCTCACCAGATTACTCGATTCGCCAACCGGAAGACATCGGGCATGACCGTCTCCATGTGAATAGGGTCCACGTTCTCGAGGATGGTCGAGAGCTCTTTCTGGAGATCCCTGATCTTTTGCCTTCAATGGTTACGCAGATCTTCGCCGCAATCGAAGGGCTCAATGGTAGCAAACTCAAACTGGACCTCTACGCCACAATCAACCGCTTACGCACGAATCATCCTGCCGGCAACGCGGCATATGAGAAACCCATGATCCTCTCGGTACCCGTAAAAGAGAAAAATCCTGCCGGTGATACCTACCAATGTATTACGGAATTTTTTGACCGTACCTCGGGCAGGGACGTTGCGTCGCGCCCGGTTGCACCTGCAAAGGAATGGAAAAAGGAGCAGCTCAACTACCAATGGATCTCACAGAACATTTTGGAGAGTCAGTGCCTAATGTGCCACGGCAAGGGCAGTCCGCACGACTACACCACATACGAAGGCTTAGTCTCAAAAATTAACCTCGAGAATCCCGAAAAGAGTCACCTTTACGGAATGGTTGCCACCCGCTCCATGCCGCCATACCCGTTACCGACCGTAGCTCCGGAAACCATGAAGGCCCTGCTGGAATGGATTAAGGCAGGCGCGCCGAAGTAGAAACACTCTGCAAGAAAACGACGCTTCCAAGCCATCAGCCAGTGTTCTTTGAAACTGCACTGTACGAATCAACCGTCATTTACCCCCAATCTAACAGCCCCCAAAACAATTCAAAATTAACACATGAAAAAAACACTTTTATCCGCCCTCCTGCTGACGACGCTTTCGCTGCTTCCCGAACTTCACGCCAATCCGTCCACTCCGTCATCCTTATCGCTTTGGTATCAGCAACCGGCAACGAATTGGCAGGCCGAGGCGTTGCCGATCGGAAATGGTCATCTTGGCGCGATGATCTTTGGCGGGATGCAAAAGGAGCACATTCAATTTAACGAAGAAACGCTGTGGATTGGCGATGAACAGGAAACGGGGTCCTATCAGGCCTTTGGCGACGTGTTTGTCGAATTCGCGCAGCCCGATGGTACGAATTACCGGCGTGCCCTCGATCTCGAACGCGGTATGCATACCGTTACCTATCAAAGTGGTGGCGTGACCTATCGTCGCGAGGCCTTTGCGAGCTATCCCGCCAAGGTGATGGTGTTCCGGTTCACCGCGGATAAGCCGGGCGCGTTGACCGGCGCCGTGACGCTCACCGACATGCACGAAGGAAAGATCACTGCCGACAATCAGACGATCACCGCTGCGGGCTCGTTAAAAGGCTACATATTTAAGGGAGGATCCGCCAAGAAAGACCAACCCCCGTATGCTATTGCCCTGAACTATGAATCTCAGCTGTTGGTAAAGAACGAGGGCGGCTCGGTGAAAATCGACGGGGATAAAATCGTATTTACCAACGCCTCCACGATTACCCTGTTTCTCTCAGCCGGAACCGATTTCCTCCAGGATCACACGAAACATTGGCAAGGGGACGCTCCTCATGCGAAAGTCTCTTCTCGAATCCAGGCGGCGGCCAAGCGTAACTACGACGAGTTGTTGGCCGAGCATCTTCGCGATTATCAAAATTTGTTTAATCGAGTGAGTCTCGACCTCGGCAGCAGCCCCGCAGCGGATCTGCCCACCAATGTCCGGGTGAAAAACTTCGACAAAAAAGAGGAACGTGATCCGCAACTGAAGACCCTGCTTTTTCAATATGGACGTTACCTGACGATCGCCTCATCGCGGCAAGGAGGGGTGCCCACCAATTTACAGGGGAAATGGAATAACTCCAATAATCCGTTTACCCGTTCTGATTACCACACCAACATTGACTTGCAGATGTGCTACTGGCAGACGGATGTGGCCAACCTTTCGGAATGTTTCGAGCCGTATGCCGAATGGATTGAGTCGATTCGTGCGGTGCGGACCGCTGACACGCTCAAGACCTTTAATAAACCCGGTTGGCTGATTCAGGGGGAGAGCGGGCTTTTTGGCGGAACCACTTGGGCTTGGGTGCTCGGCGATAGCGCTTGGCTGCTCCAAAACAGCTACGACCATTACCGATACACCGGGGACAAAGAATATCTGCGCAATCGGGCTTACCCGGCGATGAAGGAAGTGTGCGACTACTGGGTGGCCAGCCTCATTTCCAAGCCCGACGGCACACTGACCACTCCGGTGGATGTTTCTCCTGAGCATGGCCCGAATGAGGAGGGAACCGCCTACGATCGGCAGCTGGTCTGGGATCTTTTTAACAACACCATTGAAGCTTCGACCATCCTTGGCGTGGATGCCGAGTTCAGAAAGATCCTCATCGAGAAACAAGCACGCATTCTTCCGCCGAAGATCGGCAGTTGGGGGCAATTGCTGGAATGGCAGGAAGAACGTAAAGATGAGAAACCTTGGTTTGTAAAAGAGGGCTTGCTCGATTCACCTCAAAACCTGCACCGTCATTTGTCGCACTTGGTGGGACTCTATCCAGGGCGCCAGATTTCGATGCAAAAGACGCCGGCGCTCGCCGAAGCCGCACGGGTTTCACTCATTGCCCGAACCGATTGGGCCCACGATGGGTGGGCTAAATCCAATAAGATGCTTTTGTGTGCTCGTTTGCAGGATGGAGATCGTGCTAATGAATTCGCCTCATCCCTCATTAAAAACCGCCTTAGTCCCAATCTATTGAGTTATAATGCGCAAGCATTTCTAGTGGACGCCAGTTGTGGTTATACCGCTGGCATTTGCGAAATGTTATTACAGAGCCATCTGGATGAAATTCATTTGTTGCCCGCGCTGCCAAAAGTCTGGCCGACCGGAAGCGTAAAAGGACTGCGCGCCCGCGGCAATTTCACCGTGGATCTCGAGTGGAAGGACGGAAAAGTAACCCATTATCGCATCGCTTCTCCAGAACCGCGTGAGGTAACGCTTCGAATCAATGGGGAAACCAAAACGATCCGTTCGGAACGGCTCTGAGGGTAGCGATTGAAACATCTCCGAGAGGTACTCCTCGCAGTACAAAACAGAGAGACGCACGGATCAGCCAGCACCGAGGAAAAATCGGTGCGTGGCTGTCTACAGGATAGCTGGAAAATTTCTTCTGCGGACGTGGGGCGGGATGATCGCCTTAGTCGATGAATGTTAAATGAAAACAAAGTCTTTTAGAACCATTTCGGTCTCTCATTTTGTTGCAGCTTGTGTCACTGCATTCTCTATTTCTAACCCATCTGAATTCTGCCTTGCCTCACAAGCAGCGAACTTCAGCCCAACCTTCGCTGCGTTTATTAAGGAGAAAGCGGCCAAATCGTTCACTCAGACGCCTGATTACTCCTATGCGGGTTATCACTACAGCGAGAGTCCCCTGCCGACAATTACCAGAGATACACACGCCTTTTTTGACGTAACCCAATACGGGGCCGTTCCAAATGACGACCAATCAGACTATAATGCCGTGGCTGAAGCAATCTCGGCAGCTGAGGCGCTTGGTAGTCCCGCAGTGATTTATTTTCCTCCGGGCCGTTACAATCTCCGAGAAGAGGCTGATGTGCCCAAAGGGCGACTTGTTATTCGCAAGTCAAACATAGTGATTATAGGCAGCGGTGCCTATGCAGGTGGGACCGAAATCTTTATTCGCAAAGCGGCGCCCCGGTCCACTGACTCCACGCTTTTCCAGTTTTTAGGTGAACCAGAGAAAGTACCGACGAAAAAAGCCACGGCAAATATTACGAGCTGGAAAGATCCTTTCACGGCTGTCGTTGATAATAGCAATTCATTGAAAACAGGGCAGCTAGTCGCCATTTCATGTAAGACGACGCCAGAACAAACCCAGAAGCTCCAGGGGGATTTGCCGTTGGAAACTCGGAAGGAGTTTAAAATGCAGGAACGGCATGAGATCGTCTCCGTCAGAGGCAATGAGATCGTCTTTCGTGAACCGCTGCTGGACTCGTTCCGCCTTGTGAACCAAATAAGGGAGATATCCCCTCCGATTTCTGAAGTTGGCATCCAAGATATCGCCTTCATCGGAAATCATCGGGAGCGTTGGGGGCACTACATCAATCCAGGGGCGGATGGATATGCCCCCATTGATTTTAAAAATTGTCGTAATGGTTGGATCAACAATCTTCGGTGTTCAGACCTTGCCCATAACCTTCAGCTCACCGATTCCTCGGCCATCACGATCCTGAATGTGGCCTTTGAAGGAAGCCCCGGTCACATGCTTACGCGTTTTGCAGCTAGCGATCGGAATCTGTGGGCTTATTCGCGTGAAAACAGCTGGTATTGGCATGGCTTGGGAGCTTCTTGGAGTTGCGCAGGGAACGTGTTCTTGCGCTGCGCTCAATACGCAGGCATCGAAGGCCATGGATCTGGCCCATACGCCTCTCTATTCGACCTCAACAGCGGTATTTTCAAGCATCGTCCCGGCGGAGATTGGCCTCACCACAACCGAGATCTGATGTTCTGGAACTGGCTTAACCTCGAGGCGCAGGACTATGAGGGTTATCAAGCCAAGCTGTTTCTCTATCCGTCTGTCATTGGATTACACGGCGCTCCCTTCAATGTTGAGCCAAAGGCAGCGGAGCAATATCCATTGGAATTGGAATCCAATGGCACTGAAGTTTATCCCGACTCGCTCTTCGAGGCGCAATTAGCCCTCCGGCTCGGTAGTGTTCCTGACTGGATAAAGGACCAGGGCGCCCTTTTTGAGAAGTTTTCCAGATTTCCCACCATGACTTGGGCCTCACCGGCAACCCAACGGGAATTTGTCCAAGGGCAGCCCGTGCCAGTCGAATTCCAAATCGATCCACATTACTCCTATGAGAAAATAGAGAAGGTCGAAGTGCTCGCCACTCACACGCATTATCTGGATGGCAAAGAAAGGGTGATGACTCAAATCACGACAGCCCCTTTCAAAAAGGAGATTACGCTTACCCCAGGTGTATGGAGTCTGCGCGGAAGGCTCTTCAACAAACGTGGCGAGTTCACGGACACACAACCCATTACTGTTTTCGTCGGAACCTCCGCAGAATTTACACAAATTACTCCCGCAGAATTTACAGCCTATCTGTACCAAACTCATATTGGAGAACAGGAGGCACGAGGACACGGTGAGGTCGCTTCCCTGTCCCCCGAGCCGCTCATCGACGCTAACACGGAGACTCTCCCTAATTTCAAAGCAGAATGCGGCGTATTGTTTCTCGACTTCGGGAAGCCAGTCCAACTGGCTCGGGTCGATGTATGTCCCGGCGACACATCTGGAATTTCCATGGAAATCCAAGGAGGCGACGCCCCGGAGCTACTGAAAGATCTGACAAACCGAACGGACGGATGGAACCCGCTGGGGGGATTGGGACCAGCGGGATTATTGTGGCACTCGGGCGAGCCCCGCATCATTCAGAAAAGCAAAACCTCACGCGATTGGTATCCCCTGTGGCTTCCCGAAAACAGCGGATACCGCTACTATAAAATTGTCTTCCGCCCCGAACGGCTACATTGGGGACACCCCAGTGTTCGGGAAATCAGACTGTTCAAAGCCGCCAGTAAATAGTGAAAACGTCCACCTAGGACTCCGTAGTGCATATCCCCTAGCCATAAAGACATTTGCCAGAACGGGAGAGTCGCCCATTTCGGTGAGAGCGTTTTATTAGGAGCAGTGTGAATGCACTGACCGGTTACGAAAGGGAATGCACCAATTGCGACAGCGCCGCCTGGGTCAGCACCAGAACCACTCTCATGAAGGCACCCCGCCCAATAATCGTCTCCTGTTAAACATAGCCCATCCCTTCTCTCGCAACTCCCACCCTCTAAAAACCTATGCATAAATCCCAATTAGCGACCTTCCTCATTAGCGCACTCACAGTTGCAATCCTTCACCCCCTGCCATCCGCTGCCGCCGACAACGACGGATTTACCGCGCTTTTCAACGGAAAAGACCTTACCGGATGGGATGGGAACCCCGACTTCTGGTCCGTTAGCGACGGCATTCTTGTGGGCCAAACCACTCCCGAAAAACCAAGCAAAGGCAACACGTTCCTGATTTGGACGGGTACAGAGTACAAGGACTTCGAGCTTCACGCTTCTTGCAAACTCGAAGGAGGCAACTCAGGTATTCAGTACCGCAGCAAGAACCTCGGCAACTGGGTTATGGCTGGTTATCAATGCGATATTCGCACTCCAGTTTTTGATCCGAAAGATCCGAAGAATTGCCTCGGGAAAATCTACAGTGAAAAAGAAGGCCGGGGACAGATGGCTCTAGGCGGTGAAAAAGCGGTCTATGAAAAAGACGGGCAAAAAAACGTCGTAGGGAAGGTGAATGATCTGGAGAAAGTTACTAAAGCTATCGAACAAGGCGAATGGAAAGACGTGGTTATCATAGCCAAAGGCAACCACATATTGCAGAAGATCAACGGTGAAATCGTATGTGAACTCACCGATGAAGATGAAAATAAACGGGCGCTCTCCGGTCAACTAGGCCTCCAGATCCACGGGGGACAACCGATGAAAATTAGCTTCAAGAACATTCAGATTAAGGAGCTCAAGTAGTCAGCATGTGCCCCAAACACGAGGCTCCGGGGGCAAATGAATGAACGTCGTAAATTGAACTGTACCACCAATATGACGTCGTCAGATGTGGCAACGGATTCCCCTGCCGACCAGTCTGACGAAACCTTCCAGAATAAATATCTCTTCTCAAAGCTAGAACGGTGTTCAAGCGAACCAAAAGCCACATCAGTCTTAGCGGACCTCCAAACGTGCTTGTTAGATCGGACTGAACCCAAAACTTTGCAGGCGATTGCGACTAAAAAACGGGTAAACACGCAAAATTCGAGATCCCGAAAATCATGGCAGGAGATCTACGTAAATGAGCGGCTTCATTGGTAGAGTTGCGCGCTTATGGAGCAAGAAATTCGAACTCCCATGCCCGATTCTTCAGCATCGCCTCAGCCAGCATCTTTATGAGCCCGCCGTTTTTTCACTCCGGTCTGCCTCTCGCAGCACAGGAATCCTGGCTTCAGTTCTGTATTTCTTCCCTTTCATAGTCTGGCGTTTTTGTGCGCCTAAGCGAACTCATTCCCTGGCTCGAAAAAGCGATGTTACTTCATCCCGCTCCTCCCCTGGACACGTCTGAAGCCCAGTCCGTGAGGAAGAGCCAGCACCTGTGGGAGAAAACTGGGCGGCGGACACGCAAACAACGCGAGTCGGGCCACACTCAAGGCGTCTGGGCCACCGCCGCCTTCAGTTTTCGGATAAAGATTGGGATAAATATGCGAGCAGCAGTAAGGCTGGGGCGTTCGCTGAAATCAAATTTCGAGGTCAGGGAATCGCGCTTTACGCTCAAACCCGAAGCGATGGCGGCATGGCGGCCGTTTCTCTCGACGATAAACAGGAAACACTAATTGACTGCTTCTACCCTCTCCTGCCGCATCATGCCTCGAGTCAGCCAACTATCCCGATATTTCAAAGCGGCTTGCTAGGCGCAGGCATACACACGCTGAGGATTCGAGTTACAGGAAACAAGAGCCCAGCATCAACGTGGAAGACGATCCGATTGATCAGCGCTGATATCTTGGGAGATTCGACCGACGATGAGCAATAGGTTTGTCCTCGCAGGATCACCGATCGTTTGATGGAGGGAGTGGAAGCCAACTACGTCATCAGCGACAATTTTGCTGAGACTTTACGGACGGCCTATCACCGCGCCCGAGAACATGATTGCACTTGGTGATATGCTTACCAGCGAGGATGTGGACCGTCGTTGGTCCACAGGCAGTGACCGATTCTCGTAAATGTGTGCCGTCATTCTAACCAAAGGCAAAGTTATCCGCCCGGGTAAACCTCTGGGTGTACATTCTTCGTCCGGTAAAGTTGTTGCTCCTTGGACCGGCTTTGCACGGAACGAGATCCGGTCGTGGTGGGAGCGGCGTGGGCTGGTTCCTGTGGATGTGCCAGCCGAGCAGTTCGCTGAGAAATCAGATAGGGACGGAAAGTTGCGCTGGGGGCCTGTCCCTCAAGGGCTGGTCCTCCGGGGGATGTGCGAGGAGCGGAACGGTGTATTCTTAGTCAGGATGCTAACTCGAGCATCACTCCCAACCGAGCTCGAGGAATTTGAGCACCCAAGAATGCCGGTGATTGAGGAGCCATTGTTTTCTGCCGAGTCAATCACGTTCACCGGAGACATCGAGCCCACGTCATTCCTCCCCGGATTCGAGGTCTAGATGGTAAGCATTCCTAAGCCCTAGGCGCAGGGGGCATTATTTGAAACCAGAAGGAGTTCGTCCCTCGGACCCTTTCAGCTGCCCCGACATGCAACAAAGCACCGCAAGCCGCTCTCTCACTTAAACTAAGCTCAACTCTACCAAACAAAAGACAGATGTTGCATGCGCTGGAGTCTGCAGATGATGGTCATTTTTACGGATTCTTTGCCGATTTCAGCTACTAGGATCCATAGATAATACCCTTACCATCAGAAAATTCGAGATAGCTCGGCGTTTCCAAAAAACTGGTACTCCGAAGAATCTATCACTCCAAGGGTTCCGCTTCGTCATTGAGCAGTAATCGCTCAAGAATGTGCACTCCTGCCAGCTTTCCCCCGTAAGGTACGGTGTCTCATCCAGACTCCCCTACCCGCTCCTCAGTCGTCGTTGGGGACAATGACATCAGACACGGACGCTTTGTAACCTGGGCCGGTCAGGACCCAGGTAAGAGCTACCAGTCCACCCCCGCTATGCCGAGATAGACAAAGCCGCATGGGGATTTGTGAGCGTGAGTTCCGGCTCAGCCAAGCCCCCCCTCCGAATAGCACCTCCCTTCGCTGGTATAGCCACTAAAGGACACGACATCAGGCCAAACGCCATCGTGCCCTCAAACCACAGCCAGCAATATGAAACGTATACTCACTAAACTATTCATCGCCCTCGCCCTCAGAATCTGGAAGTACGAGGAAGCCCCTCAACTGAGGATCAACGCCAAGCTGATTAACTTCCCCATAAAACGTAGGGACAGTGCGGAGGTCTACATTCAAGTCTACAACGGCGAAAGCTGCTGCCTCTGCATCCGTAAGATCCGGGCAGGGTTGGCGGAGCCGATATGCCACGCCATTGCCACCATCTGCTTCCCTGAGATGTCTGTGAATCTCTGGCTGCAGATGAAAGAAGACGACCATTGAAACCTAAAAGGGAGGGCCTCAGGGCTACTCCCTTTTTTAGCTGTGGCAGGCGCAGTTCGCGGATTCGTAGAACCCTTCAACCCATGCCGCTATTAGCACACCCGTTCAGAGCAATTTCTTGAACGATCAGACCCGAATTAGCAGAGGGTATTTAAGACATTGTAAGTGCTGACGAACTTATCAGCCGTCAACACCGCCTCACCGTCCCAACGATACGCCAAAAGCGGACCGCTGTATCCACCACCGAAATCCAAGCAGGCTAGGTTACCACGTATCGGAACGATGCCTTTATCGAGGTTGAGGGAATAGTGGCCGAAGAATACCGGAGGTTCATTCCGCCCATAGTTAGGCAGTTTGCTTAGCAGTTCCGGATCCACCTCGTCTGGTGCATCGATTCTATCGCGCATTGCCAAATCATTGAACCGGGCAACCTCCGGTAAATCCCACCAACGAACTCGAGTGGTTTTACGCATACGCCCCTCATTGTCGGAAATCTTATACCCCTCTGGCAGGTCCAACTCTGGCCCTTTCAGCACTGTTTCAACTGCTGCATACTGTGCCGTGCCCTTCGTTCCACTCAACTGCAAGAATCCGTCGTCCTGAATACTCTGTCCATCAAGTTGCTGAATGCTGGGGGCATCCCAACAAGCGTGCACAACTCTCAGCTCTCCGAGGTCGAGAAACAGCGGCAGCTTACGCATCCACTCCAACCATTGAGTCCATTCGGATTCACGACCGTCGAACGCACATAAACTAGCCTCGATCTGTTTGGTGTTCGCCCTAGTTCTTTCACGCAACCATCCCCCTCCAACCTTTGGGGTGTGATAGCAGACCGCGTTGTATTCGTGATTCCCCATAATGGCCAACGCATCACCAGCCTCCACCATTGCCCTGACCGTGTGGAGCACCTCACGCACCTTTGGCCCACGGTCGATGTAGTCTCCAAGGAAAATCACAGTGCGCCCTTCGGGGTGTCTATAGGTGCCCTCCAAGGAGCGATATCCCAACAATTCGAGCAACGATAAGAGCTTCTCGTATTGTCCGTGTATATCGCCAATCAGGTCGTAAGCCTTAACTTTCATAGCGTCGATTCTTGGGGCAATCAGGGATGTTGTGAATCGTGGATAATTCAGTATCACTGACTCCACAGTCATGTTTGAAGACCTGTTTTCAAAGAAGGGACTTTCATTAGATCGTCTTCGAAGCTTCCTAGCGTTTGCTGAGGCTGGGTCTATTGCGAAGGCTGCGCCGCGAGACGTAACGCTCCAGAGCCAGATCAGCAGACAAATTGGAGAGCTTGAGACCTTCTTTGGCACCGAGCTCACTCAGCGTCGAGGCAAGGTATTGTCCCTCTCTGAGTCTGGTAAACGGCTTGCACTGCTAGTCCGTCAGCAATTGCAGGACCTAGATGATTTTCGGAGAGAACAACTCCTGTTGAAGCGGTCGTTCACCGTTGGTGCTGGAGCCAGTATCCTAGACTGGATTGTAATACCCGCTTTGCCTGCTCTCGGAGGGGCACTTTCCAATTCGTCCCTACGATTAGAGACCTCACGTAGTGCCGCCTTGGTGGAAGCTGTAAAAGACGGCAGGGTCGACTTTGCCATTGTCCGAGACGACGCCATCCCGCAATCACTGCCTCGGATCCTGGTACATCAACTGAGCTTCCATCTTTGCGTACCACGTTCGTTGTTGAAGCCAGGCACTTCGGTTAGATCGCTCAGCGATTCGTCGGTTCTTCAGGGCCTTCCGTTCGCTGCCGGTAAGGATGGAGGCCAATTAAATACAGCCGTTCGTCAGGCTATGCAGGCTGCTGGGATAGACTTTCAACCGACGGTCGAGTGCACGTCCTTACTGCAATTGAAACAACTGATCGAACAAGGAACCTGTGCTGGAGTATTGCCGTCGATTGGCATCCGCGGACTTTCTAGGAAGCTGATTCACACCTGCGAGTTCGAGCCGTTGCAGGAGTACAGCCGCTCTCTTGTGCTGCACTGGAACGAGCGCCAGATGCTCCGAAGGGGCGTGGAGCGAACGGTGATCCGCCACGTAGCAAAAGCCTTGGTTGCCTGACTTCTGAGAAACGTTCGGTTGCGTAGAGTATCTCGTTTGCTACCGAAACTAGACTCATCGACGTCGGGCATTTCGTAGATTTCGTAGATTAAATCCGGCCGGTAACAAGAAAATGCAGGTTTTTGAAAGCCAACGTTCTCGCCACCTAAACATAGGATTAACCACTAACCTCCAACTATTTGACTCACCTTGTTGCACTGCGCCTCATTTGTCAGTTCATCAAGGAGTCTCAGCGTCATTTGTTAGTTCACCACGAATTAGCAGCCGGACAAGGTTGCTACCGGAGTGAAGTTGGCACTCTCCGATTACCTCTCCCACTTCGGTAGGTTAACCGTTTTCTTGGGTAAGCTCATCATTGGAATGTTCACTTTCCAGCCGTATTCTTCAACCCACTGAAAGTCGGGCAACAGTCGTCACTCATTGGATACAATACACTGATCAATAAGCTCTAATGACAATTGATCATTCATGGAAACAAACACTAAAGTATCCTAACAGCAACCAAAACATTAGCTTAAGCAGGTTTTAAAAATTGGTTAACAATCATTGTAGAAGAGACTGTTGGCTGAATGTACCGCGAGGCAGGAACAATCGGGTACTGTGTTTCACAGGCGCGCGATAACACTTGGAACGGCAAGGATCGGATGTTTGAGAGACAGGCAGCGGGCCAGTGACCGAAACACGCGTTTTATTCGTTACCGGCCGGATTTAATCTACGAAATCTACGAAATACCCCCCGGCAGCGTGAAAGCTACCGGGGGGCAGACAATTTTCGGATGCTGGAGAGGCTACAGCATACTCACACACTGTCCTTTTCGTCCTACGCCCTTCGTTGTTGCAGCGATTTTGAACAGCTCGGGAAACTGTGCGACGGTCTTTTGAACCTTCGACTTTTGCCATCCCAGGGACTTTTGCAGATCAGACATCAGCACTTCGCAACCAGCCAAATGCTCTGACAGGATATCTCGATCCTTCTGCGCGGCATCGAGACGTGATTTCTCCAACACCTCCAGCGTGCTGAGTCCAATCCACCTGAACAGCTCCACTGCGGCAGTCGCAGTTTCCACTGTCAGTTCGCGACTGGTTGGGTCCTCTGCGATCTGCAAACACACAGCGACACGTATTGCCTGCTCTCGCCAGCGAGCCAGCTCGGAAGCAAACCGCGCGAAGCATCCAGTCCGCCAGTCCACAATCGTGTTGTGGAACTCTCGGAACACTTCGCGCGCTTCTTCACCACAAACCAGTTCAATGCCCGCAGCTGCATCGAACCTAGCCTTGAGGATGTCTCTGATGCGCTGCGTATAGCTGGCGGCTACATGCTCATTTGGCAGCCTGCGCTCGCCCTCCTCTTTCTGGGGAACGACGTCGATGTTTACTACCATGAGACGGGGCAACAAACCTCGGCTCTGAGCTTCTTCGTTCGAGTTGATTTCATCGAAGATACTGGGCTGTACCAGCAGCAAGCCTCCTAGACATGGTTCTTTGAGTGAAACACTGCCGCCTCCAAGGTTGGACCGAGACTGAGCGTAGGGATCGTGAGAATATCCACTCAACCACAGGTCCATGTCCGTCCCTTCTTTGCGGTAGATGCCGAGTGCGACACGAACCACCTCTGCAGCCTCCGAAGATTGCACCCACAGAGTTTCATCGTCAGCCAGAGACAAGTCTCTCGCTAGCGCACTGGTGGTGGCATTGCCAGAAATGAGCTCAGGCACCCACTTGAGTTGCCTTTCGACGGAGGCAAGCTGCAGCGACTTCAGGGACAGTTCGTCCGCGTCGATTGGCTTTTTGGAGTGATGAAGCTTTTTGATCTCGGCCTCGAGTTTGGCTTTCTGAGCTAAGAGCTTCGGGCGAGTCTCTTGCTCCCATGTAGAGCGCCGAGTCTCTTGAAGCTCGTAGATCGGCGCTGCAACCTTCGTCGCAATGCTCTTTCCGGAACCAGGCTCCATGACCAACAGCATGTATAAATTGCCCCTGGTCTTGTGTCCGTCCACCACACTTGCACTCCAGCGTTTGCCGAGCGCACCGCTGACGACTGCCAGACAACACAACGCAGGCAGCTCCACCGGCACCCGATGGATTCTAGCCATGTCCTGAGCGTAGCTCCTCAAAACGGAGGGTAATAGATGAAGCGGGAAATCGCCCTTTTCGGGCAATGCTGTGCCGTTTGCAATCGTTGCTGGAGCGATGTTCTGCTCAGCGAAAAACGCTTCGAGCACTTCTAATTCGGTATTTTGGGTCATCTAATTTTAATTAGGTTTTAAATTTTTCGGAGTGTTAAGAACGGAGGATTGGGAGCTCGCAGATTGGGGTCCCATCCGGGTGCGGATTTAGGAACAGGAGCTCCTGCCACTCGCCTTTCTCTCGTCGCATAACGCCAGGTAATCGCGACTGCCTAAGATTCGTCATCGCACAAGGATCAGCACCCAACAGGGTCATTTTGGCAAACAAGCTGTCATAGAGCTTCTCCCAATCCTCAAGGCTCCCGGAGGGCACTTCGACGAGTATATGAACGCTCTTGCCGCCACTGCGAACCAGGCTCTTGATGCGCAATGGCAACTGAGCAACCGCTGGAAGCCACAGCGCCTCCGGAGCTCTGTCAGATTCCAGTAACAGATGACGATACCGCAGGGTGTTGTCTGCGGAGCGCACAGATGGTTTCCCCGAAACGGGATTGATGCGTTCAATGCCGTCGACAGGGTTGATTAGGAAGAAGCCTCCCTTCTCGCTCACCTTCCCCAAGATGGCGCCCTGTTCGTCTAAGTACGAGCGTTCCTGGCTATGTCTCCATATGAGGGGACTGCCGTCGTCGGTTCGCGAGAGAAGGACAACGTTGTCGTCTAGATCAAACATATGCTCTAGATACTGCAGGGAAGAACACGTGAGCGGATCGATCGGGGAACGCTTCCAGAGATCGAGAGGGCCAAAACCAGGCAGGTTGCCGGCCAATTTCTTCAAGGCCGCTTCTGAATACGCTGGCTTGCTCTGAACGGATGAAGTTCGTCGCAGCTGTGTTTTTGAACCGTAGGCCTTTTCGACAGCATTCTCGATCTCTCTTAGTTGCGGAGAGCGCGTCATCGCGGATCTAATCGCATCGTACGCCTCCGCTGTTGTAAGGCCGGAATACTTCGCCGAGTTTGCAGCACTTAGAATCCAGCAGTGTACGCCATTACCCGGAGCCGGGCACGGCTTTACCTGACGTCTGAACAAAGACAATTTTTGTGAAAGTTCCATAAAAAAATAGAAAAACTGAGGCACGTCAGGGGCACAAAAGCGCCCCTGATGCGCCAAGTTGACGTTTTAGAGGGCCGCCTGCGCGTACCGCCCAGAGAGGCGAGACCTTCTCACTGGTCTATGCGGGGTTATTGCTCCTTGCGGAGCCGTTTGATCGTCCGAAGGTGTGTGTCTCCTGCTAGAGATAGGCTGGAGGTTATCTTCGAGGGACTCCTGGTACCTTGCCTCCATGTAGGCGATGAGTCCGTCGTGCGAAATCAGGCGGACACCTCGACGAGCCCCCCTTTCTTTATTCGAGAAACTCTTGATCCGATTTTCAAGGAGGAGTTTGTAGAGACTCGACCGCTTCAGACCGCTAACGCGGATCGCTTCGGGAACTCTTATCCATTCGGGTTTAACAAGTGAGGCATCAGCCTTACTTCCGGTAGTGTAGGTTTTAGCGTTGTGCATAAAGCGTCCCTCTTAAGGACACGATTGAATTACCAAAACGCCCTTCGCATTTTTGCTGTCCAGAGCGATTGGAAATTTGGCTCCTTCTGGCACTTCCCCTCGGAATAATACCTACATCCTGTCGCTGTCCTTCGACCGCTACCTACGTACATGTCCACTCGCAGGCATTTCGCAACTCCGACTTGTCATTCGGATGCAATCTGTGGCCTCCAAAACGGCCAATGGCGCCCAGATAACCTGTGCAAGCTTTTTTTATGGAAAAATGCGACCTCTGAACCTCCTAGCCTTTTGTTCCCACTATCCTACCTCTGCGGACTACTTTTCTGATTCACTCCAACAAGAAAATCCCGACTCTCAACTTAGGAATATCTACAAGGAGCCTTGGCCGCAAGCTGCTCAACGAAAAGATAATTTGCCTTCGATGCGGTTCTCCACAAGTCATTGCTACATTCAATCCCGTTAAGCACTACCTTTTCATCGGCAAGATCGATCAAGTTCTGCGCCCCCAATGCCACCATCGCCAGATCTAAGCAGCAGCTCACCCTATTCGTTAGTCCACCCTTCTCACTCTAACCACGCTTGAAGAGATTGAATCCCTTCGCGATATCCTCCAAGGACAAGTATTCGACGGGCTCGGTTCGCGGCGTATCCTGAATCCAACACAAGAAGGCTTTCCCAAGAATCAGGTAGATCTAGGACAAGAATCATACCGTGAATATGCCCCCATTCGGGTCAGCGCCTCAACCAAGACTCAAAAAGCGGGCCACCCGTTGGATTCGCGGTCGATTCGATACGCCCTCATAGGAATTTGCACGCCGTGCAAATCGGGCAGCAATCAAACCCGGTTTCCTAGCCCCTTAAAATAGCCGCAAAAATTCCTGAAGTGTTTCGTCAGGTCGGTAAAGAATCACATCGAACGGCAGAAGATCCCCTTCTCTGATGTAACAGTTACGCGGCAAGGCATCTATCGCAAGAACATCGAAGGCGTAATTGTAGAACAAAGCATGACCAAACGCATTCGGGAGACTCTTCCACCCCGAAACGGTCAGAAAGACGTCGATCTCATCCTGAGTTGGTAACTCACCATCATATTGAGGCTGGTCGATCGAAAAGAGAGATCGCCGTCTTCCCACTCAATCACAGATTTTAAGGTCACATCGTCTTCAAAGACCTCATTCGCCATGAGCCAGCGTTGGAGATATTCAAGCGGCGTGGCCGGAATGAATTCGATCTGTCGATGAAACTCAGGTTGTACCGGATCGTCTCGAAGATTTGCCCTTGGGCTGCTGACGATTGCGGGGACAAGTCCAAAGCTAGGCGGAACGGTAATCTTCACCAACCGGCCGGTGTCTTCGTTGAGGTCAACGAGATGCTCCGCCCCACAAAAATCAACCTCCTCTTCCCGGAGCGAAGCGAACGTCTGCCCCGCCTTTACGAGGATACCGAATTCGCCAGCCAAAGAACGCGCATGTTCGGCTTCAATCTTGGCGATTTCGGTGCGGGTAAGCCCATTGCCCTTGCCGTAGTCACCGCAAAGGTCGCGTAATCGGTTGTAGAAGGTCTCAAGCAAATCGTACCCTTAGGCGGGTTGGCCTTGGTTGCGCGTGTCTGCGGATGTGGTTTTCCCGTACTCACCTGAAGGGTAAAATACACTTCTTTGCCATCTCGGTCAATTTGAGACGCCCCCCCGATTTACACGTCGTGTAGATCTCCCGGTTCTGCATCTTGGCAACTAGGGAAAGCGAGGGTGCTCCCACTACCGCCTTACGCCTTCGCTCGTATCCGGGGGATTTTGGATGTGGTTTCGCGAATTGTCCGTTCTTCAGCGTGTGTGTACCCGTCGTTTACACGCGTAGAAGAATGTCCGGTTATTCGCATCCGGTCCTCTTGGGAGACGCCGTTGGCGTGCATTACTGAATTACAAGTATGCCGCAGACTGTGAAAGCTGAGGCTCGAAAACTGCCGACCTTTTTCGCCCCTTGCTATCCGGACAATACGGCCCTTGATCCCCGCCTTGTGCATGATCCGAATGAACTGCTTAGAGAGACCTGATTTTCCTCCGCCGCCTTTTCCAAATATGGAAGGAAACACGGGGGCTTTTCCTACACCCCTTGGCTGAGACGCCAGCCATTCAAGCAGCTCCGGTTCAATCGGGAGATGCAGCACCTTGCCCGACCGCTTCGTCTTGCTCGGTTTTACCCCACGAAGAAAGCCTGTCTCCAAGTCCACCTTATCCCAAGTGAGATTTGCTGCATCGTTAAGACGAAGGCCGGTGTAATAACCGACGTAAATCATGCCCACCCAGTCGCCTTCCGCTGCCTCAAGTAGCGCGTTAAGCTGCTCTGTAGAAAAAACATCCTTCTCACCTTCAGAGTCGTCAAGCAGGGCTTCCACCCCTGCCACTGGATTCACCGGAACAAAGCCCGCCCTGAAGGCGGCAAGGAACGGGACACTGAGGATTTTACGAACGTTGGTGTTCACAGTGGAAGGAGCGATCCCCGTTTTCTTGAGAGCATCCCGGAAAGAGCGAATATCTTTTCCCGAGATAGCATTCAACGGCTGCTCCGCCCGCGCCCCCAAATGCTCAATGAAACTTTCGATGACGTGTTTGTATTTCTGCATGGTGCGGTGTTCTGCCGCACCAGCTTTACCGGCCAGCCACTCTTCCAACCATGCGCGGCATGTGTAGAAGACCACTGGGGCTCCCATTACCTTTTCGTGAATCTCGGAGACCACCTTGCGGCATTGGCTCTCGATTAAACGTCCCGCCTTCCCTGCAGACTCTAGCTCCTCCCATTCGATTGCAATTTTCCAAGCCGTCGCCCTGTCCTTTGCCTTAGTGGACTTCTTCAACCAGCGACCTTGGGAGTCCTGATAACTGGCAACCCAGTACGGCGAGTTTTGACGTTTATGGAGGCTTGCCACACTGAGAAAATAAGTGAGAAAATCCCACAGTGTCCAGCTGCGTTCAAGACAGACACCCAACAGTGTAAACACCTCTCTATGAGGCAGGTGAATAGAAGTGGAGGTTCGAGTCCTCTCGTGAGCACCACCCCTGAATCTCAGGGGTTTAGGTCCGGAGAAGCCTCCAGAATAGGCAAAGTGAGAAAAGCTAGAACACCCCCCCGATGTTCGTTCGTGTTCTTCTACGTCTCAGGACCTTCACAGCCTCTGCCTCATTCCCCAATCCGACGACGGCGACTACCGCCGCTCCCCTTCAGCGAATCGGGGATTCCGCCAGCTCATAACTCGTGCTACGGCCACCCGCTCCGTTTTGGACAAGAATCCCCCTCTGCACGAGTTGTTGAATGTCACGCAACGCTGTGTCGGGAGAACACCGGGAAAGTTTTGCGTACTTTGAAGAAGTCAGCTTCCCCTCAAATCCATCGAGAAGGCGGTTGATCACCTCTTTTTGCCGCGTGTTTACAGGCTCTTCTTTGACTCGATCCCACAGCCGCGCTTTCCGTAACGTGTTGCCGAGAGTCGTGTCTGCTCCATCTAGGGCGCGGCCGAGGCAGTTCAGGAACCAACGCAACCACAGGGTGATGTCGAGTGTCCCTCGCTGGCAGGCTTCAAGCGTTTGGTAATAGTCTTTCCGCTCGGCCTCTATTTGAGCCGACATGCTATAGAACCGCTCGGGCATCCCGTCCGTCCGCGCTAGTAACAAATCCGCAATCGCTCGCCCGATTCGCCCGTTACCGTCCTCGAAAGGATGGATCGTCACAAACCAGAAATGAGCAATCCCAGTCTTGAGAACAGGATCGAGAGAGTCCTCCTTTTCGATCCAACTCAGAAAGGCTTCCATTTCAAAAGAAAGCCGCTCGGCAGGGGGCGCCTCAAAATGAACGCGTTCCCGTCCAATCTCCCCCGAAACCACCTGCATCGGCCCGGCGTCCGCAGTACGCCATTGCCCAACGGTGATGCGTGCCATTCCACTTCGCCCCGTGGGGAAGAGGGCGGCGTGCCAGCCAAAGAGACGTTCTGCCGTAAGAGGCCTCTGGAAGTGCTGCGTAGCATCCAGCATCATTTCCACAACACCTTCCACATCACGGCTCGAAGGTTTGAGGCCCGCGAGATCCAAGCCAAGCCGACGCGCAATCGAAGAACGCACCTGTTCGGGATCAAGGAACTCTCCTTCGATAGCGCTCGATTTGAGAACGTCAGACGTGAGTGTGGCGAGACTCGCTTCTGTGCGGAGCCGTAAGCCTAAACCATCCATGCGCCCTAGCAAACGCCCTTGCCGGTTACGCACATCGGCCAGGATAGAAGCGAGATGAGCCGCGTCCCATGTGAAATGAGGCCACCCGGAACGTTCGTAAATATAAGGCATAATCTCCGCAGATTTCGCGGCAAATATGACACTCAATCACCGCAAGGGCAAGCGAAGCGATCAATAAGAGGGGAGCGCAAAAATTTGCACGCCGTGCAAATCACTCCACCGTCTTCCTTCACATGTACGGGAGCTTTCGCATTTATACAGCCACTCCGATGCGGTAGATAGAACGGCATGTCGCTTGCGGAACTCAACGAGCTCTTGGCAGGGCCATGTCGACGGCATCCGGTAAAGGGCCTAACGGTCTTTGGCTCTGTCGTCCGCGGTGAAGCGACAGAGGGACGCGACTTGGATTTACTCGTGCAGTTCGAGGAGATGTCTCCCGCTGATTACGCCACTCACTATTTTGACCTGCTCCACGAACTTCAGTATGCCGTGAAGGGGGAGGGTGATCTTTTGACTCCTGGCAGTGTGACTCGCCCTTCCCTAGCACGGAACATCCGCGAAGAAGGTGTCCTGGTTTATGAAAATGCCTGTCCTTAACGACCAAGACCCGCCCTCTCATCCCGCAAGCCCGAAGAGCCACTGGTTGGAACTCACCCAGAGTTGGCGTTACTAAAACGCTCCCAACGCCGCCTTACCCCTTCGTCCTTTTTGTTTACGTAATAGAATGCCGGGCTGCATTGTCCCGGCGCGTGAATGCCGTCTTCATTTTCCGCTGACTTCAAGGGGCGATCCTGATCCAAACTCTGAACTACGCATGAATCCTTCTCCAAAGCGCTTTTTGATTGTGGGCGGCGGACTAGCGGGACTGGCCTGTGCCAACCGGCTCCACCAGGCTGGTGCCCTACCGGTAGTTTTGGAAAGCGGCGATGCCGTCGGCGGGAGGGTCCGGACGGATAAAGTAGACGGTTTTTTGCTCGATCGCGGTTTTCAGGTATTCCTCGATGCGTACCCTGAGTCCGGTACGCTTCTGGATAAAGAAGCATTGGAATTGCACCCATTTAAGCCCGGCGCGTTAGTCTGGAATCATGACGGATTACATCGGCTAATGGACGCTTTTCGCGAACCGCGTCATTTGCTTACCAGCGCCCTCGCGCCTGTCGGTTCGGTTACCGACAAACTGAGAGTAGCGCTTTTGAAGTTGCAGTTAAGCCGGATGAGTATCGAAGAAATCGCAGCTCAAAACGACGTGACGACTCAGGTGTACCTTCAGCGGGTAGGTTTTTCGGCTCGGATGATCGACGGTTTTTTCCGCTCTTTTTACGGGGGCATTTTCTTGGAGAGTGAGTTGCGTACTTCGAGCCGGATGTTTGAGTTTACATTCAAAATGTTCTCGCGAGGCAATGCGACGTTACCCGCGCAAGGGATGGGCGAGATCCCACGCCAACTGGCTTCCCGTTTGCCTGAAGGCACCCTCCGGCTCGGTGCAAAAGTGACTGAGATCGGGGCGGGACAAGTCCATCTAGCCTCCGGCGAAGTGCTCACCGGAGACGCTGTGGTGGTGGCGACTGATGCCACAACGGCCGCGAAACTGGTGCCCGGTTTTGCGCCGTCCGAGCCTGCGTGGCGGTCGGTGACATGCCTGTATTTTGCGGCGAATCGTTCTCCTTTAGGCGAGGCGATCATCGTGCTGAATGGGAGCGGGTCGGGGCTAGTGAACAACGTGTGTGTGCCCTCCGATGTTGCGCCGGGTTATGCGCCCACTGGCCAGGCGTTAATTTCCATTTCCATTTTGGGGACTCCCGAGCTGAAGGATCTGGAAACACGGACTGTCAGGGAGTTGGAAAGCTGGTTTGGGAAACAAGTGCACGAATGGCGGCACCTGCGAACAGAGCAAATTCAGCGGGCGTTGCCTGAACAAGGTCCGGGAATCGGGTTCACTGGGGCTGGGTTTCGGCAGGTGGGCGGCGTATATGTGTGTGGTGATCATGCATGGAGCGCTTCGATTGAGGGCGCGATCATCTCTGGCTCCCGGACTGCGGAAGCCATTGTTACATCCATCTAATTGTCAAAAATTCCCACCTATGACCTCCACTTTCCACGCCAGCACTCCGCTCGTCGCCAGCGCGGAAACGATGTTCGATTTTCACAGTGATCCACACAATCTCACCGAAGTCATGCCGCCTACGCTGAAGCTTGTGTCCTTGCAAACCGACGGTCCCGCCGAGGAAGGACGTTTGATCGAGCTGGAATGCAGGGACTGGTGGGTACTTCCGATGCGCTGGACTTGCCGGTGGAAGACGGTACAGCGCCCTCATTTACTCGTGGATGAGATCGTGAAAGGACCGTTTAAGCTGTTTGTACACGAACACCGTTTTGAGGAATGCACTACTGGAGGGTGCGTCATGATCGACACTGTTACGTATCAATGGGGGCGGTCCTGGTGGGGACGTTTGGTGTCCGAGACAGGGGTGAGGCTGTATTTGACGGCGCTCTTTTTATACAGGCACGCCCGAACCCGAAAATGGGCGGCGCGACATCGTACGTAAGAACAAGCTTTGGAACGGGAACCACAGAAATCGATGACGTCCAGAGAGACGCTGACCCGGCGAGAAGCTCTGGAACATTTGCACGCGTTTTTGCCTGCGCTGCCTTCGTACGGTGCGGCTCGAAATCAGGTGCAACCGGCTCACGGAAACGTATCGCGGTTAAGCGCCAGTATTCGGTTTCGAACGTTGCTGGAGGACGAGGTGATTGAAGAAACGCTCAAGCATCACGCGTTTCAGTCGGTGGAGAAATGGCTCCAAGAAGTATGTTGGCGCCGTTATTGGAAGGGTTGGCTCGACCAGCATCCAGAGATTTGGACTCGCTGGCGCCGTAATGTACGCACCTTGCGCCAGGAGCTTTCTCCGGAACGGGTCGCTCGCGCCGAAGCGGTCATCGCGGGAAAAAGTGGCGTTGCCTGTATGGACGCCATGGCCCGTGAGTTGATCGCCACGGGATATCTTCACAATCACGCCCGAATGTGGTGGGCCAGCTTTTGGATTCATGTCGAACACTTGCCTTGGGAGCTCGGAGCGGACTTCTTTTTCAGGCATTTGCTGGACGCTGATCCCGCCAGCAACACCTTGTCGTGGCGGTGGGTCGCCGGTTTGCAAACTGCTGGAAAAGCGTATCTAGTCCGGCTCTCGAACATCGAAAAGTACGCGCCGCATTATCTCACCGAGAATCCAGCAGGCCGTGAACTTCTTGCCGATGACGCAGTCAGAGCGGTTCTTCTTCGTGAAGACGCGGTCGTTAAAACCCCATATCAGCCCGTGCCGATCACTGTTATTCAGCCGGTCGGCCGATTCGGAATCTGGCTGCACCCGGACGATCTCACCCCCGAAATCGGTCCATTGGCAGAGCTCAGGCCAACGAGCATTGCGGCATGTTGGAGTGAGCGGGTTTATCGCGAAACGTATCGGTTGAGCGAGCGACGGATTATTGCGCTCCGCACCGTGCTCGGCGATGGACTCGCCAGAGCAGCGATACACTACGAATGTCCGTCCCTGACACTTACCGGAGAGGATCCCGTGGCTGCAGTCTGCCAATGGGCCGTCGCGCAGCAGCTCGTGGAGGTGATCGCGTTTTCGCCAATGGCAGGGCCGGTTCAGGACGTGATTCCCCGGCTCAAGAAAGGTCTAAGCAAGCTTGGGATTCCGCTGACGCTTGTTCGTAGACCGTCTGATGCCACAGCTTTCTCCTTTGCGAATGCGGGATTTTTCCCATTCTGGCAACAAATGCGGCGACATCTCACAGCAGTTCAAGTTTAGCCCAAACTCTGGAGTCGGAGATGCCGAAGAAGTATTGGAAGAATTTGCCAGAAGCCACACTCATCGCCACACTCATCGCGGAAAGCGCAGGCCGTGTGCGAGGCATGATGGACACTGAGGAACGCCCCGCCAAATCCGCACCCAACAACGCTTACCTAAAGTCACTTCGCGATATGAATCAATAACTCAGGAGAAGGCAAAAGCCCCTCAGGGTCCAGGCGGCGGTGCGCCACCAGTTGGTCGCCACAAGACGCTCGTGAGTCTTCGCATCGAAACCTTTGGCGAGCTTTTCGTGCAGTGGAATTTGTACCCGCCAGGTGGACAACCAAATTCCCCCCAACGGCACAAGACTCGCCAGAAACCAGGGTTCGCGGGAACTTGCGAACACCAGCCATGCGGCGGTGGCCAACTCCGTGAACATGAGCGGAGCCACAACCCATGTGATCTGCCTTGTGTGGCGGTGGTGATAGTCCTGAAACGTCTCCCGCCCCGCCTGCGCAAACAAGGGATAGTGTACCAACTGAATGACCCAGATTAAGCCCACAAGCGCCCAGGTCGCCGCGGAATGACACTGAAGAACCAAGAGGGGACTCATACTTAATCGGGCATTTGAGCGAGCGCTGCGTAATCCGGCCGGTCTGCGGCATCGGCATGAATAAACCGACGCACCACCCTGCCCCTGTGAATGAGAAACACACCGGGCATTTGAGTGCCGTCGCCTTCCAAGGCACCCGGACGATGCCCCTCAAAGAACGACTTTTGCCCACGCCACCAAACACTCAAGCCAAGCAGCTGGCCCAGCTTGCCCCGACGCAACCCCAGACCTCGATAAAGTCGACGCTCCGGATCCGAGATCGCGGGCACGTCACCGAGTCCGTAGTTTGCCACGAAGGCCGCAAAGGACTCCGCGGTTCCCATGTGAACCAAGACGAGTTTGGTTCCGTTTTTCTCAATACCGGATCGGACCGCCGAAAGATCCGACAAGGCCTCCCGGCAGAACGTGCAGCCAGAATGACGCAGGAAAACCAGTAACACAGGATGTTTCTGCGAGAGTTCCACGAGGCTGCTGCCCTGATTGTTTTTTGTTTCGGCGAGAAGCGTGGATTCGTCCGGCAACATGCCGCTCACTGGATCGCTCTGAAATTCGTCCCACGCATGCTTCAAGATCAGAAAGAAGGGCACACACCAGATGAGATCGTTGGTCACGCAGTTCAGCGCAAAGCCCCAAGGCAACTGCCCGCTCCAAAGGGCCTGCGCCATGCCCAAAGGGCCGAAAACCTTCCCCAGAAAACCCACCAGCACGATGGGCCAATGCCGCACGGGATCAAACGCCGCGATGACATACCCGACGCCGTAGACGCCCACAATCATCCCGATGCACTGCCAAAACTGGGGGTAATTCGGCTGTGGCATGTCCAGCCAGCTGAAAATAGCACTGGGAAACAGCACGGCCCAAGCACCCCAAAGCACGTTGTAAAGTCCTGCCGCTAATAGAACGCGCCGTATCCAACGCGGGGACGAAGCCGAGGTATTCATAGGTTTAAAAAGAGGTGTCGGCGGCGTGGATCACCGCTTCTGCAGCCGCCCAGCCAGAGAGCGCAGCGCCCTCCACTCGTGGACCCCAAAAGGCGGCTCCGGCCAGCAGCAGCCGAAAGTCCCGCCATACCCGCACCAATCACGAGCACATCTGCGGTTCGGTGAATGACGTTCTTCATCTCAGGTAAGAGCAGTAATCTGGCTCATCCTTCCATGCGTGGTACGATCCTCCCAAGCATAACGAACGATGAGAGAGACTTGTTCTGGCGAATAGGTCAGTTTCATGAAGGGTAAATCGGGGGGATGGGATTGCGTCCTAAACGCGCCACTCGGACTCCACGCCTTTCCGAACCTTTACGCAAAAAGGAACCCCCCGTGCCATCGAAAAAGATCCTTTTCGACCGGATCCAATCGGGTAACTGAACGTTCACGGTTGCCCGAAGTCCGCTCAGCAAACTGTAAAATCCAAAAAATGAAAGGATCGGGCGATACGACCCGGGTGGACCGGTCGACCGGCCCGAGTTCAGCACTTAGGTGATGAGTTATTAAATGAGGAGCACCTCACCGAAACCCTCACTTCACCGCCCAGATTTTGAAGTTATCAAAACTGAATCCCGTTTCTCCGTTTCCGTTGTAGCTAATCGATGGGGATCGTTTGGGATTACTCGCAAGACTGCATTTTCCCCGTAGCGACTGCCCGTTACTGAGCTGCACCGCCACTTCGTCATTCCTTACTTCAATCATCACCCGATACCACACACCGTCTTCAAACGGAGCCTCCAGTTTACCGACGAGATTTTTTGGCGCGTTGTCCGTAAGCGACCAGCTCCCACCGGCACGCTTCGGGTTATTGGATTTCCAAAATCCCACAAAAAACTCCGGCGCCACTCCATGCTCAACCTTGCCGGGCTTGGTGAACTCAAAGCTGAAGTTCTCTCCATTATCCCAGCGAAAGTCGGCCTGCATGATAAAATCCGTCAATGGAGGCGGCGCATCTTTGCCGAGGCTATAGAGATACGAAACTCCAATATGTTTTGCATCCGCCAGTTTCGAAACCCACAAAGCCCCATCCACAATCATTGAAGTGGCGCTTGAAATCGTTTGGATAGGCTTCGCATCAGGAGCATTAAAATTCTCCTCAAATAACACCGCCCCCTTTTCACCAAGAACCGGATTCAGTTCGGGCAGCGGTGCCGCCTTTACTATCACCGGTAAAAAAACAGCCAAAAGGATCGATACGATTTTCATGAATTGAAAAAGGGGTTAAGCGATAAGTTCTTTAATGACACCGGTACTGTCCCCGTGGCGCTCCACTGGCACACCTGCCCCCTTTAACAGGGTCAACCAGGCATTACACAAAGGCGTCCCCTTGGGCAGCACGAGATTCTGCCCCATTTTCAAGCCGGCTCCGTGTCCGGCGAGCAATGTGGGACAGTTGTCACCGTTGTGTTCGGTTCGGGTGTTGGTTCCAAAAGCGATGGTCGTGTGATCCAGCAAACAACTCCCGTCGGCTTCCTTGGTCGCTTTAAGTTTATCGATCAAACCCGCGAGCAATTCGCTATTGGCCACGTCCCGGCGTTGGGAGGCGTCGAATTTCTCCGCCATCGTCGAGTGGTAATGGCTCATGTCATGCGGAGCCACCTTGATATCAAGGCTCGTCAGCAGAGTGTCCACTGGTTGCCGGTAGCCGATCACCCGTGTGCTGTCAGTTTGTAAAGCGGCCACCATAATGTCGTACATCAGCTTGATCTCTTCATAACCCGCGAGGCCCGGTTTCGGCTCTGCCATCGGCGCTTTGGGACGCGGGATCTCCAGCCACTGCTCGTCCTTGCTGAGACGGGTCTCGATGTCACGAATCCCGTCAAAATACTCTTCCAGCTTCGCAGTATCGTTTTTCCCCAGCCCCCGCTGGAGGTCGTGTGCATCTTCGAGGACCGTGTCCAGAACGCTGTGACGCCGCTTCAGGAGCGCTTTACGTTTTTCCAATGGTGTGTTTTCGCCCGAGAACAAACGGTGAAACGCTTCCACGGGTGTTTTCTGTCCGGCAATCGGTTTGCCACCAGCGTCCCACGCCAGAGACAACCCCGGACCGTGACCGGAATTCCCCGCATACGTTCCGCAATCCAACTGCAACGAAGTAAAACGAGTCTTCAGCCCGAAATGCTCCGCCGCAACTTGATCTGCGGAAATCGTGTTGTGAAAACTCTTTCCAGGCACGGCAAATTGGTTCGCGCCTGTAAGCCAAAATGTGCTGCCACAGTGGCCCGCATTTACAAACCGGTGTGTCAATCCTTGGAGAACCGTGAAATCAGCCTTGTGTCGGGCTAACGGTTCCAGGCCTTTCGAAATTTCGTAATCTGCCCCGGCTTGTTTCGGATCAGGAAACCACGTCTCCGTGGTAAGCCCCCAGCCAAGCCCCATAAAAAGCAAACGTTTCGGATTTGCCGCAACCTGCGCGGCGGAGGCGAAACGGCGGAACCCGATCGATTCCAGAAATGGCAGGGCGATCAACGCGCTGCTGGAGCGCAGAAAATGACGACGCGAAAGGCTGGTGTTCATGGGGAGTTTTATTTGATTTGAAAGGCTTCACTTTGGATTAGGGCATGGACGAATTCCCGCAGGCCGAAGTCACGTTTTTGCGCCCGCTGAAGAATGGATTCGACGAGTTCGTCGTCACTGAATCCGCAGGGACGTCCGAGGCCATATTCGATGAGCGACGACGTGATCCCACGCGCAAAGGCGTCGGTGCGGCTGGCGACAACGTCACGCATTTCGTTGAAGTCACGAAAAGCCGCGCCCCTATGGAAGGCGCCTGACGGATCGATGACCCACGTCTTTTTGCCGTTTGGAAGAGGTTTGCCGTCGTTGTCGCGAGCCTGAAACGAGTCTTCGGTCCGCCATAGTCCGACCGCATCGAAATTCTCGAGCCCGAATCCGACGGGATCAATCTTACGATGACAGCTCGCACATTGAGCATCCTCCTGATGTGCCGAAATCCGTTCGCGTGTAGTCAGCACTTTGCCAGCGAGGCGGGTCAAGGCCGGCACGTTAGCCGGAGCCGGAGGCGGCGGGTCGTTGAGGAGTTTGCGGAGCACCCATGCCCCGCGTTCCACTGGACTCGTGTGTTCCCCGTTGCTACCCATGGCCAGCACAGCCGCCATTCCCAACAATCCACCCCGTGGCGAATCTTTCGGAAGGGGCACTTTCCGGAAACCATCCCCTTTCACGCCAGCGATTCCGTAGTAGTTGGCAAGCAGGCTGTTGATGACGACATAGTCCGCTTTGAGCAGGTCCCGGACACTTGCATTTTCTCGGAGAAGATAAGCCAGCGTTTCGTAGATCTCCTGACGGGCCGCCCATTTGGTCCCAAAATCAAACTTGGGATACAGATCGGCACTAAACTGGAAGAAATCGAGTCGGTCCAAGTTCAGCCATTGCCGGCTGAAAGCTTTCACGAACTCCATCGAACGCGGGTCATTCACCAGCCTGTCGGTTTGTTGCGCCAATACCCTCGGTTGCAATAATTCGTCGCTTTCCCCAAGCGCCCGCAGATCGGCGTCCGGGGGCGCGCCCCAGAGAAAATAGGACAACCGGGTGGCCATTTCATCGCCGCGAAGTTTGCGCCGCTCCTCGGTCGGGGAAGGTTCGGCCCGGTAAAGAAACTTGGGCGACGCCAGCACCACGGAAAGCGTCTCTTTGAGCGCCACACTGTGTTTGGAACCATCGGCACGAGCGCCTTCATAAAGTGCAACAACCCGGTCCATGTACCGCTCCGTGGGTTTGTTGCCGCGGAAAGCCTCGATCACAAAACGTTCCAGAGCGGCCCGCAACTCGGGGGCCTTTGGGGCAGGTGTTTTGTCATCCAAGACGATATTGAGCGCGCGAATTCCGGGGGGCGTTGAGGTTTCCGATTCCGGAACCCGCTCGATTTCAATCCAGTCCACCCAAATCGCAAAATCCGGTCCGACTCCATTACGTTTCTTGCCCTGATCCAGCTTCTGTTTGATTTGCTCGTTGCTGTCGGCCGTCCCTTTTTCGCGAATATACAACCGGTAGGCGTTTTGATCCCGCTGCGCCAGGGTGCGGTGAAACGGAATCTCGAAAATCTCCGGATTCTCCATAGTGCCTGTGACCTCGTGGGTACTGGTCACCGGACGGCTCCGCCCCTTGAAGCCAAAGTCTAAAAAGCGGCGCTCCGGCGTTGCCTGAGGAGTCACACCAGCCCGGACTCGAATCACGTAGTCGCCCGGGGGGAAATCACCCGGTATATTCAAAAACAGCGCGGAATTAAGTCCGCCATCCTGGTCGCTGATGGTCAGATATGCGCCGGTGTCCAACGCCGGCTGCTCCAAGTAACGCATCTGATACGCAAACACAGCCGGGCCGCGGGCAAACGCGCGGTTGGCCTGGTCCGTATTGTTTTCACTCGTGGTAAACCCGAACTCCTCCGGGGCAGGCGCGCCCGGAATCTTGTTCCACGAGCGGCGGAAGAAGTTGTCGTTTTTGGCGTTCTTCCGTAATTCGGCCACAATCTCTGCATTTTCGGGTTTACTGGCGGCCTCATCGACAGCTTTCACCCATCGGGAAGCCCGCTCGTGTTTTTCCAGTTCAGTGTCGATCGTCTCCTTGAACTTCTTATTGGTCTCCTCCACCTCGTATCGGAACCTTTTCTGCCCCCCCGCAACTGCATGCAGCGCAAACGCCTCGTCGAGAGCCTTCATCGCGATCGACTCATACTGTTCGACCTGATTACCCGACATAAAAAGCCCCGCCCCCACCGTATCGAAACGCGTCGTATCGATATCTGACGGCAATTCGCTCACATCCATATCGGCTCCCAGCAAAACCCGGAGCGTGTTTCTATATTCCCGCTGATTGAGCCGGCGCAGGGTGATGACCCCGTGCTGATCGCTCAGACTCCTGCGTGCGGCGACCATCACATGGGAAAGATCCTCCAGAAAATCGGCTTTTTCTTTCGCCCCGGGCTGTTTCTCCTTCTCTGGCGGCATTTCGCCGGAATTGAGGGAATCGAGGATTTTCTGCCAGCGCTCAGCCGTTTGGAGGTCGTTTAGCGCGAACGAAAGGTCATCCACACGAAACTTGCCCTTCTGTTTTTCGGCGCCATGACACCCTTCGCAGTTTTCTGTGAGAAGCGCCCGGTGCCTCTCATTCACGCCAACCGCTGGCTTTAGTGCGGCTCCTTGAGCAACGACAGCAGACAGGAGTACAAACGCCGATAAAGGGAGGGAGAGCTTCATTGGGGGGAAAGAAGATCGATAGCCATAGTGGGAACTATGCGGATTCATTAGGTAGCTACCGAAGTTCTCCGGATTTAACGAAAATTCTTTCGAAAGATCCCATGTTGCGCCGCCGCTCCTGAAAAATCGGCCGAAGCGGCAGGTTCCAAATTCAGAGCGCAACCGATTCACTCCTGATGATTGGCCGTGCAAAGCCACAAGGGCGTATGATTCAAAAGCGACGCTCCAGCATGACTTTACTCAATAAGTAGAACCGAAAAGTCGGCCCTGCGAAGTCTCTCCGACGGTTGCCGTTCTACGTGGCGTGAACATAACAACGAACCTCCATCTGCCCGGATCAAAGCATCCAAAATCTCCTAAGTACGAGGTCCATTTGCCGATCTTATCGTTAGGAAGTCAGTTTCAAAACCGTGCCTTTTTTCGATCCGACCCATTTGAGCCCTATGAAAAACATGTTAATTTTTCTTCTCGGATGTCTTCTGACGTGTTCCACGGCGTGCGCAGCAGATCCCAGAAAGGGCGTTTCTTACAAGCCGACTCCGGACGGGGGCCGCGCTTGTTACGTGGACGGAGTTTTTGCCTATCGCATGCCAATTGTACCGACTGGCCTGTGGGGCACTACTTATGGGGTCCCTTCGACTCCAGCGCTGCAAGATGGCCCCATGGATCAACAGGATTGGATCCCGTATCTAAGCAGCAAGGGGATCACTTTTGCAAAGGGCGCCTCGGCCAGCTACTACTCGGAGTTTGGGCACCTCGTGGTGGTTAATACGAGGGAGCAGCATGCGCGTTTGATGAAGCTGATTGGGCAGGAATCTCCGTAGCGTCCCGTGTGCCATCACTGCGCCACCTTCCCGCCTCGTGGGTATGTTGGACAAACGAAAAACTCAAACCTTCGAAATTAGCGGCACGTACATCACGTGTCCGATTCCATACAAAACTTGTCAGCATCGAAGTTCACGCTGCGGGGTTAATTCCTTATAACAAGCCCAGCTTTATGAAGAAACTCCCCCTCCTCATCTGCACGTCGTTCCACCTCGTTAGTGTTGCATTGTCGGCCCCGGAAAAAGGCTGGGATCCAGGCAGCACGTTTCCGGCCCTGCCACCATCAGAGGCAATCAAAACCATCGAGGTCCCGAAGGGCTACCGTCTTCAGTGTATCGCCAGCGAGCCGATGGTGGAAGAACCGGTAAACTTTGCATTCGACGGTAACGGCGCCATGTATGTCTGCGAGTGGCGCACCTACATGCAGGATGAATATGGCACCGGACAAATGGAGCCTGTAAGCCGGGTGGTAAAACTAACAGACACCAACGGTGATGGCATCATGGATAAACGGACCGTGTTTATTGATAACGTAGTCCTCCCACGCTCGATCCTTCCACTTCAGGATCGCGTCCTGGTTGTGTTTACCGGAAGCAGTTCGGTGTGGGCCTACTTTGACGACAACAACGACGGGGTTGCAGACCGCCGGGAGTTGGTCTTTGAAGGGACCGAGACAACAGCAAACATCGAACACCAAAGCTCAGGCATTCTATGGAATCTTGATAATACAATATGCACGAACGATTTCCGGTTTGCCTATCAAGACGGAAATCTCATCGCACAAAAACACGCAGCCGGACGTATTAGTCAATGGGGCTTAACCCACGACGATGATGGACGCCTTTATGGCACGTTGGCTGGCGGCGCTAATCCGGCTCTCAATTTCCAGTTGCCCGCAGGGTATCCCATTGTGCGGGTGAACGAACATGCCCAAGGGTATCGTGTGCCTTACCCAATTTGCAAAGTGTGGGATCAATCTTCGGGCCACTACGATGATGTCAATCAGCACGTCCTGACCGAGTTTTCGGCCTGTTGCGGGCAAAGCATGCTGCGAAGCCCGATTTTTCCCGAATTCTACGGATATATGACTACCTGTGAACCGGTGGGTCGTTTGATTCGGCTATCCAAATTCACTTGGGAAAATGGTCACGGAATCGCTGATAACGCATTTCCAAAAAGTGAATTCATCCGCAGCACGGATGCATATTTTCGTCCCGTCTGGAGTCTGAATGCGCCAGATGGAACGCTCATATTCGCGGATATGTATCGCGGAATTATCCAAGAAAAGAACTGGTTTCCGACGGACGACACCGACAAACGCAAGGATTGGGTGGCTCGTTATCACCGCGTAAAAAAATGGGGCATGGTCGAGGTGGTGCGGCACGGACGGCTTTATCGTTTGCTCCCGGAGGATGCAAAACCCGGGCCGGAGCCTCACATGTTAGAGGAGAGTTCGGAACAATTGGTTGCCCATCTTTCCAACCCGAACGGATGGTGGCGGGATACGGCTCAGATGCTGATTGTTTCGCGTGGAGGACAATCAGCGACTCCTGCGTTGCTCAAAATGGCAAGAGAGCATCCAGATACAAACGCGCGTGTGCATGCACTGTGGTGTCTACAAGGCCTGAAGGCTTTGCCGAATGATCTGCTTCTTGCTTCCTTAAAGAACGAGCAACCTCGGGTGCGTCGCGCCGCTGTGCAGCTTGCCGAAGCCAACATAAAACAACCGGAGTTCAACGAGGCATTGGGCAGCATGCACACAGACACTGATCCCGCCGTGCGTATCCAACTCGTGCTTGCTTACCGCGCCGCGAAACTGCCTATTCCAGCCACTTTGACCGAGCCCCCGAATGAGATCATTGCGGCTCTACAACGCCACGAACAAAACGAGGCGCAGCTAGCATTACTCGGCAAGTCCGCTCAACAAGGACGCCAGATTTACGAAACGATCTGCGCAACCTGCCATGGCCCGGATGGAGATGGAGTGAAACAAGGCGAGAAAATGATGGCCCCGGCTCTCTCAAAAAATTCTCTCTTTAAAGCTAATCGCGTCGATCTTCTCGCCAAAATCCTGCTCAAGGGCGAAGCGGGCCCCATTGAAGGTGTCAATTACGGCGAGGGATTTATGCCACCATGGGAAGCGGCTTATAATGACGAGCAACTGGCCACCGTACTTAATTACGTTGGAGAGCGCTGGCATGGTTGGCGCAAACCTGTAGCCACAGCCGAGAAGATCGCGGATGTACGCAAGCAGTTCGCTACTAAAACCACTCCTTGGGCTAGCGATGAAATCCACGCTCAGCTTCACGATCCAAAACCATAAAAGTCTGGCGGGACTGTCCGGATAATCTCTTTTCCGTGGAATGGCCTTCCGCAATCCCATACAATCTTCCCCACGCCGGAACACACCATGAAGCCAGCCTCCCTCTTCGCTCTAGTCCTTCTTTCGCCACTCCTCTTCACAAGCTGCGCAACCAGAACGACCTTTTCCCCTGAGGAGCTCCACTCTCGAGTCGCCATGCAGGAGCAGATCGCGAAAGAACCGCTCGGCGATTATTATATCGGGCGTCGCTACTTTAAGACCGATTACAAAATGTGGGGTTATTTGCGTAAACCGCGCGAATCCTGGGCAGACTCACGCCTCGTGGTCTTGAACGAAGACAAGACACTCGCGCCCGACCGCCAAGCCAACACGATTGGTTCGGACAATGGCTACGAATACATCGTTTACGGCAAATTCTCGGGAGAAAGCGTTTACGAACCTGCTGCGAATCAATTCTACCCCGAGTTCATTCTTTCCAAAATGGTGATGCGAGCAAACGCGCCGGCGCCCATCTTTCCAAATCGCAAAGCACTGGATCCAGACGAGCGTTATTACCCCGCCCCGTACTGATCCGAAGGAGACGCTCGATTCCTCCAACCCTTAGTTCCCCTCGCGGTAAAATCCGGATTGCCCGAGACGAAAGCTCGCTTGCCTCCGAGCCTCATCAAAGCGCCACCCCGCCTGTCATCGCAAACATCCCCCGTTCATCATGTGCCTTCGGGAGGCCCACGAGGTTTGCTCCCTGCTAAATCCTCACTTGGCTGCAGATCTTTCCAGCGGTGTTGCGAGGCACAACGATCAGCGGAACTTCTCCGCCCACATGTCGTAATTCAAAGCGAGCGGTTCTCGGATCTCGTCGTGACACTGCACCGGACACTTCGCCACGATCTTACAAGCTTGCATGCAAAGGCTCTCATTTCCCAACCGTAAGGTTATCCTGTTTAAATCGGCGTTCCTGTATAACGGGGTTCTGTTAGAAAACCTCCCGATCAAATGAACTCGAATCGTGCTCAAATCCTCAACTGGTTCGAAGAGCACCTGATTCCCAAAAACAAATTGCGCTCGGCTCTCAATATCGCTGCCGTTCTGCCCACCTCTACAACGTGGCAATATTTCCTAGACCGCCTGTTGTTGTTTATGGGCGTTGGAGCCCTCGCCACTGGTATAATCTTTTTCTTCGCATTCAACTGGCAGGACCTCGATCGCTTCGCAAAATTCGCTCTGGCGGAGGCACCCATCCTAGTAGCGCTCATTTTTGTATGGCGAGTTGGTGTCGATACTATCGTTGGCAAAGCCACTTTACTCTTTGCCTCACTCCTGGCGGGAGCTCTACTCGCCCTAATCGGACAAACCTACCAGACCGGCGCAGACACATTTGAACTTTTTATCGCGTGGGCTGCAGTAATTCTGCCATGGACCCTGATTGCACGCTTTCCCACGCTGTGGCTTCTCTGGCTCTTGCTGCTGAACATCGCATCCTCTCTCTATTTCACAACCCTGGCTCGGGGAGCTTCCACGGTTTCCCAAAAACCAGTTTGGGTAGCCTTCGCAATCAATACCACCGCTCTGCTGGTCTGGGAGCTGCTGGCTGCAACACGCCTCAGATGGCTAAACGAACGCTGGGCTGTGCGATTGATAGCCACAGCCAGTGGTGGACTCGCAACGATACTGTGTTTGGGCGATATCTTCGATTGGAGCAAACACAGTCACTTGGGGGCTCCGTCCGCGATCCTCTGGATTTTACTGGTTTTGCGGCTCTATCGTCGGCTCATCCGCGACATCTATATTCTCGCCATCGCCATCTTCTCCTCCATCACAATTGTCACCGCTTGGATCGGCCAAATGTCGAACATCGGAGACTCCGGGATATTCCTGCTTCTTGGCCAATTTGTGATCTGCATGTCGGCCGCAGGAGGAGCCTGGCTTAAACAGGTCGCGAATGAAAAAAACCTATGAGTGCCAAACAAGAATCCCTCTGGGCGTTACTTCGGACTCATGAGCTGGTCACAGGCGAACCTCCTGTGGCGGACGAAACCGACGCTCCTTGGTTT
Organism: Verrucomicrobiota bacterium; assembly: GCA_037133875.1. Classification (GTDB taxonomy): domain Bacteria; phylum Verrucomicrobiota; class Verrucomicrobiia; order Chthoniobacterales; family Chthoniobacteraceae; genus Chth-196. The sequence continues at coordinate 104,744 of JBAXNG010000017.1, forward strand.
GTTCGTCTGATGCTCGGTTTTGCTGGCTGGGTGGGTGCTTTGTTTCTTTTGGCCTTTCTTGGCGCGGGATTCGCAACGATCTTAAAAACGCCGACCATCACATTTTGCCTCGGAATCGCGGTTTGCGTCGTCGCTACTGCAATTTTCAGAGCCAAACAAAAGAGCGATTTCGTCGCACAATTCGGTCTCGCGATAAGCCTCACAGGACAAATATTGATCGCCTACGGCCCCATCCATTGGCTCGAAGGCTCCAACAGTCTGATCTGCTCCTGTATCGCCCTAGAACAAGTAGCCCTCTTTTTTCTGGTCCCAAACTTCACTCATCGCATCTGGTGTGCGTGGGCCACTATCACTGCAACTTCATTAACCCTAACGAATCTAGGTCTCGATGCCTTCACTCCTGCTCTCACAACCGCACTTGTCGCGTGGTTGACTCTATCCGAATTCACTTTGACCCGGTACATCAGCGTCGTTCGAGCAGCAATCTACGGCTCTGCTATCGTGGCCATACAGACCGCATTTTTCCGAGGCCCCCAAGTCTCCAAAGTCATTTCCGGGAACATGTCACCCACTCTGGATTTCGGCGCTACCGGATTTTACCTCGGCCACTGCGCTGTTATTCTGGTTCTCATTGGCGCACTGCTCACTCTCCTAAAGCGTGAATGCGTGGCACCATTTTCCAAGTGTGGGAAAATCGCCTGTAGCGCAACTCTCACACTCGGTCTCACTGCAATCAAAGCACCCGGCATTGCTCCGACTCTCACCATTCTGCTTCTTGGTTTTGCCAACGCAGACAGACTCCTGACCGGACTCGGTATTTTCAGCTTATTGGTGTACACCTCCTATTACTACTACTCCCTCGAATCTACCCTGCTCGTAAAGTCATTCCTGCTCATGACTTTAGGCATGGTCCTGCTACTAACACGCATCCTTCTACGGCAATGCCGTCAGCAGGATCCCGTGGAAAACACCGAGACTCCCAATGCGTAAAACGATCGCTGTCTTGAGCGGGCTAATGCTGCTTCTGGTCGTGAACTGGAGCATTTTCGAACGCGAACGTATCCTCAAAAACGGCCAGCTTGTGATTCTCGAACTGGCCCCCATAGATCCACGGTCCCTGATGCAGGGGGATTACATGGCGCTCCGTTTTAAAATCGCGGATGAAATATTTGAGCGGGCAGAGCCCAAGTCCGAAATGAGCGACGGTCACATTGTCGTAACACTGGATGATCGAAAGGTGGGCCAGTACCCACGTAAAGCTACCGATCGTCCATTGGGAACACAGGAAGTCTTCCTGCGTTACCGGATACGTAATGGACAGGTAAAATTCGCAACCAACGGATTCTTTTTCGAAGAAGGACGCGCCTCTGAATACGCTCAAGCTCGCTACGGTGAATTTAAAGTTTCCCCTTCAGGAGAAATGCTCCTCACCCATTTGCTAGGAGAAAGCAGGGAGCGTCTGGGAACTTCGAGCAGCTCCAAACTCGAGAAAGCGCCCAGCGGGAAATAACCGGTCTCAGTGTCAGCAAACGCTTTAAACTAGATCCCACGGGCATCATCCACTCGCGGCGATTACCGCCTGGATCTCAGGATTTGAGTTACACCTGCACGCCACAGCGCGCGGTCACCTTCCGAATCTATTTTTCGAATACCTTTTCCGCAGGGATGACAACCGGCGCGATCACACTCGTCCAGACTGAATATCCCGCAGGAGTCATGTGGATGTTTCCGGGAATGAAACATTCCTCCTTGGGTACGCCGTCGACACCAATCAGCGGCGAAGTAGTATCTATAAATTTCATCCACGCCTGAGACTCACATTCCTTTCGGAGAAGTGCGTTCGTTTTACGGAGATCCTCGATTTTATCGAACCGCTTGCCCGGACTTGGCACGAGGCCCAGCACATAAAGACGGGTCTCTGGGAGCGCTTCGTGAAGCTTTGTGTGCAACTTCTGAAACTGCTCTAGAACAGTCTCTGGTGGCACTCCACCGGCGAGATCATTGCTTCCCTCGTAAAGAATTACCGCCCGCGGCTTAAATGGGATCGCTAAATTCGTGATGAACAAATCAGCCGCGTGGGACATTCGGCTGCCGCCGATACCGTGATTATAGACCGTTAACGGCGCCAGATCCGTAGCCACAGTTTTCCAAAACTCCATTTGGGAGCTACCGATACAAATCAATGCGCCCGCAGGAGGCGGTGTGCCTTTTAATATATCCAACCACTTCTCGTACCTCTGGATCACCTTCGAATCACTCTTTTTCCGATCGCCTTCAGGCGCACTTAGATCCTCGGCTGCGCTCGCTTTTAGGTTTATTAACAGCAACAACGACGCAACGAAGAGCCTGCACAAGTTTTTAGTATCGAGGATGCGCATAGGGGGGAAGGAAGCTAAAACATGCGACGTTACATACACGTACTCAGTCACTCAAGACAAGCCAGCTTCCAGACGAATTCCGAACCCAAACCCGCTCGCAATCTGTCGCCAATCAAAACTCCACGCCGATCGAAATGGATAACGTCCCTTTCTTGCTCGATCGCCGGATCTCGTATTCACCACCTAATCTCA
>JBAXNG010000018.1:0-107079 GCA_037133875.1 Verrucomicrobiota bacterium
ATAGGGGTTCAAGTCCCCTCCCCGGCACTTCCCTCTGAAAACTCTCACAGGGAATAGGTTAAAGAAGCCAATCCGGCTCACTTTGAATGGACAGATTTGGACTCAAATGGACGGGTCTACGTCAAAGTTTGGGGAGGGGCGTGTTTAATTGTGGATGGTTGGGTTGGTAGGTTTGGGGGAACGTTTAACCGCAAGCTGCGATCACGCGCAGGCGGTAGTTTTCAAAATTCCGGAAGCCACACAGTTTGCTAAGCTTCGCCCACCTCGTGGTATTAGCTGATAATGGACAGTCCACACACTCAGCAAGTGCTGCAGCTTTTCGTCCGACATCAGCCACGCCTAAGGGGTTTTATCTTCGCGCTGCTCCCAGATTTCGTCGCAGCGGAGGATGTGCTTCAGGAGACCTTTCTCGTTACTCAGAGAAAAGCTGAGGAGTTTGATCTGGCTTCCAACTTCCTCGCATGGGTGTTCCGGATCGCTCGTTTTCAAGTAATGAAGGCACAGACGGCACATCAACGTAATGCCCTGAGGATGTCCGAGGAAGTGCTCGATACATTGGCCGCCAGTGCCCCAGACGAGCCCTGGGATGATCGCCGACTGGCGTTGCTGCCGCTTTGTCTCGCCAAATTGGCCCCGCAAGCTCGGCGAACCGTCGACCTCTTTTACAGAGATGAGCTCAAGCCAAATGAAATCGCCCGGCTGCTTTCCTGGACTCCGGCCGCAGTCAGCGTTGCACTCAGTCGAGCACGCAAGACGCTTCGGGAGTGCATTGACCGCCGCATTGAATCCCAAACACCGGCCATATCATGAATGACGATCATCTTGATCACCTCATCTGTAGCCACCTGCACGGCACGATAACTCAAGAAGAACTCCACGAGCTGGAGCATCGGCTTTTGCACTCGGCGGCAGATCGCGCGCGCTTCTGGCAGGAAGCGGAGGCACATGCGATGCTCCATGAAGTGCTGCAAGCCAGTCAGGGTGATGAGCGCACCCAAAAGCCCTCGAACGCACGGAAACTCACAGCCTGGCTCGGGTTCCGACCGCTCGTGGCAGCGGCGGCGGGAATTGTGTTCGGTATGTTTTTTGCCACGATGGCATGGGCGCTGAACTCGCAAGGCATGGGAATTCGCCGGGTGCCACTACCGCTGCCCAATCCAGGCTTTGAACTAAAGGAATCGCTGCCTCAGATTCATCTAGTTCCCATGGTTAACCAGTGGTCCGGGGTCACGACTGAAATTGTCGAAGGCGGCCCACATCGGCCTCCGACATTCTCAGGTAAAGGTATGCTGAAGCTGGGGCCGTCGCCAGAAGGCCGAGGTTACTACGCGAGTACGATGACCAGCCTCAATCCACCCTATCCGTCTGCTGAAGGAACACTGCAAATCGAGGTCACTGCTCGCTACCACTCCTCGCAACCAAACCGACAGGAACAATATGGTATCAAAGTGGCCGTTTTCGAGCATGACGCGGCTACGGTGGCGAGCCGACTCAATGCAGAGGGGTGGCAAGCACTACAAGAGGAGTCCTTATCGCACACCGGTAAGTCGCTCTACCTCAATGGAACCGAATCCGGATGGCAGACATTGAGGGTTCGACTGGACGTGCCGTCGAATGCCCGGACTCTGCTTCTCACTCTTGGCGCTACCACACGCGGCCCCGCAGATACCCGCACAGACCATTACATCGATGAAGTGCAGGCCGACTGGATAATTCTGCCAACTAGCAACATTTCGCACTGAGACGATTCAACCCATTCTCTCCCCCATGTGTTTATGAAAATTGCCCGATACTTCGGCGGATTCCCCATCCTGTTTGCGTTGTTCAACGCATTGCCAGCATCCGGTGCTGCTGAGCAAAAACCCAACATCCTCCTGATCCTTACCGACGACCAAGGATGGGCGGATCTCGCTTGTCAGGGACCGCGTACAGACGCGGTGACGCCGAATCTCGACGCACTCGCGGCGAGCGGCGTTCGCTTCGCCCGCGGCTACGTCAGCGCTCCTGTCTGCGTGCCATCACGAGCCGGCATCGTCACCGGACGGTATCAGAATCGCTTCAACATCGAAACCAATGAAGACGGGCCGTTACCTGCGTCGGAGAAGACCATCGCCGACCGATTAAAAGATGCAGGATACGTCACTGGGTTGGTGGGTAAATGGCACCTCGCATCCAATCGAGTCACTAATAAGAATGTTCAGAAAGGAGCAAACAACATCCTTTGGGGAGACAATGTCCCAGTCACTGACGCAAACCTTCCGGGCCGACGCGGATTTGACGAATACTTTTGCGGCGCAATGCGCAACTACGCCGCCTCATTTGATCTCGCGGGCAATACATTGCCCGACGCACCAGTGCTAGTGAACGATGCGCGGTTTCGGGTGGATGTTCAGACCGAGGCAGCCCTTGTTTTTCTAAAGCGACAGGAGACGAACCCAAAACCCTTCTTTCTCTACCTGTCCTACTTTGCGCCTCACGTGCCAGTAGAAGCGCCGCAGAAATATCTCGCTCGTTTTGCGGGCGTCTCGGACCGGACACGTCGGGCCGGCCTAGCCATGATTTCGGCGGTGGACGATGGCGTGGGGCGCATACGGCAATACTTGCAAGAGCGCGGTATCGAGAATAACACGCTCATCTTCTTCCTCAGTGATAATGGAGCCCCCACCAAGCCAGGCATGTGGGACGGATCGCTCAATGAGCCATTCGTCGGGGAGAAAGGCATGTTGACCGACGGAGGCAATCGGTTGCCTTTCCTGATGAGCTGGCCTAGCCGCTTGCCAGCCGGAAAGATCTATAACCCGGCAGTGATTTCACTCGACCTCATGACAACCGCACTCGCCGCCGCGAACGTCGATGCCAAACCGGAATGGCAGCTGGATGGCGCAAACCTACTCCCCTATCTCACTGAAGAGCGAAGAGGCGAGCCGCATGACGCATTGTGTTGGCGTTTCCGCTCACAGGCCGCCGTAGTGTCCGGACGATGGAAGCTCTACTTCATCGCCCCCAATCGCTGGTATCTATTCGATACGGAAAGCGCAGATGGTGAGCGTCTGGACCTTGCTACACAGCACCCGGAAGTCGTGAAAGAACTTCAGATAAAACTACGCGCTTGGTGCGCTGAACAAACACCCCCCGGTCTTCCGTCCACGGCTCGCTCAGAAGACAATCAATACCTGCAGCTTCATCAACTCACTAAACCCTAGGGCGCAATGCCCCCAAAACGATTACCAAGCGCTTCCCCTATGAAACCTAAATTCACAACACTTCTCCAGTTCGCAGTTTTCGCCAGCGGCTCCACGCTTTTTGCAGACGACTTCCGGCTGGGATCCCCTTTCTTGGAGCATATGGTTTTGCAACGTGACAAGCCTGTCGCTGTTTGGGGCTCGGCTGATCCGGCGGAATCCGTGACCGTCCAATTCGCTGGACAATCAAAGTCCGCGACAGCGGATATACACGGCAAGTGGTCGTTGAAGCTCGATCCCATCCCTGCTTCCGCAGATCCACGGGTACTTGTTGCAACAGGCAATGCTGGACGCAAGATCGAGGTCAATGACGTGCTCGTGGGCGAGGTGTGGCTCGGCTCCGGTCAGTCAAACATGGCAATGACTGTCGCCGGCTGTTATCACTTCGATGAAGAAAAGGCGGCTGCGAAGTTACCACTCATCCGCCACTACCGCGAAAGCTCAGGCCCCGCCGAACAGCCACAGGCAGAAGGCAAAGGTGTGTGGCAGATTTGCTCACCAGACACCGTAGGCAGCTTCTCCGCCACCCTGTATTTCTTTGGCCGCGAAATTCACAGGGAAGTAGGCGTCCCTGTCGGCATCATCAATACCTCTGTTGGTGGCACGCAGATCGAATCTTGGGTCGCCGCCGAAGTACAGTCCTCCGATCCCGAGACGAAAGCGAACTACGACACACGTCTGGATGCACACCGAAAGTTTGATCCGGCGGAAGCACCAGCTTTGCATCAAAAACAGCTCGCCATCTGGAAAGCCGCATCTGAGAAGGCCAAGGCAAACGGCACACCCTTTGTAACCCCGCCGCCCAAAGACCCTCTAGCCATGTACAAGCTCAAAGGCGGTCCCGCCGGACTCTTCAATGGCAAGGTCGTCAATCTCGTGCCCTATACCCTACGAGGCATGATTTGGTATCAAGGTGAAGGAAACACCGGCAACCCCAGCCTCTACCAAAAGCAGCTCACCCAGCTTGTCACAAGCTGGCGTACACTCTGGCAGGAGGAAGTGCCCTTTGCCTGGGTGCAACTGCCGAATTTCACCTCGGCCGGTGAAGGCTGGCCTCGTATGCGCGAATCGATGCTCAAGACACTCACGCTTCCCAAAACGGGTATGGCCATCACCATCGATCTCGGCGACGCGGAGGACATCCATCCGAAGAACAAGCAGGATGTCGGCAAACGTCTCTCATTATGGGCGCTTGGTACCGCATATGCCAAAAATGTACCCGCCATCTCCGGCCCACTGCCCACTGGCTCCGAGGTCACCGGCAACAGCATCACAGTTTCCTTCAAGCACACCAACGGCGGATTGAAATCGATCACAGCCGGTCCGCTCACCGGTTTCCAGATTGCGGGATCCGATCAGAAGTGGAAACCCGCCGAAGCAAAGATTATCGCCGAGACAGTCGTTGTCAGCAGCGCCGAGGTTCCAGCACCTGTGGCCGTTCGCTACGCTTGGGAGAGTTGGCCCGCCTACAGCCTCGCCAATGGTGCCGGCCTCCCCGCCTCCCCATTCCGAACGGATGACTGGCCCGCGCAAACGAAATAAAGCTTGAGCTCTCCACTTGATTGGGGGCTCCTTCGACTATCCGGAGTATACCCTTGGACGATTTACCAAGTGGGAGGCGAACCGAAACCATGACGGCTTTGGAGGAGGCTTCGACCTGCGAAAACATCCCCAATTCGATCAATTTTCCGCCCATGGCACAGCCATCCATTGGCTCAAAACCAACGTTTTATAAGGGTCAAACAGGATCTACCACAGCAAGGCACTGGCGTTTTGAGAGAAACCATTGAGCGTGACCACACGGGGCACGCTCAATAAGTCTCGCTCGCTTACGGCGCGAACTCTACCCAGTCGATATTCATCAACCCTCCTTTGCCCGGATTCACAAGGACAAGGTAAACGTCATGCCGACCAGCCGTTGGCATTAGCTTGGCCACATTCTCGACAAACTTATTCCAGTCGCCGGTGTGCGTAATATCCACGGTGGCCGCCAACGGACCACTCGGCGAGTCCAGACGGATCTCAACCTTGCTTCCCTTGGCATCGCCTCCAGCGGAAGCAAAAATCTTCACCTTATTGCTGGCGGCGAGATTCAGGTTGGCAAACTTGATCGTACTTCCGTCCTTGGTCGAACCCACGTGTTTGCCACTCTTGGTCGCATTCACGAGCTCGCCTGACTCCGCTTCAAGACGCCGATGCCGGAGCGCTACCGACGCTTTTCCGGATAGTGGTCCCGCCACGCCAGCTCCCGCATCGGTGTAGACCGCTTCCAGTACAAGCGTGCCGGGTTTGTTATCCGTCGGCGCTGTCAGCTGTCCTTCGAGACCCCGAGTGAGCGTCGGTCCCCCCTTCCCTTTTTCCAGAGCAAGAAGCCAGCGAAGCATAATGGCCACCTCGTCCTCAGTATGCTGCGGGTGCGCGAGCATCGGAATCTGTCCCCACACTCCACTGCCACCAAGGCGAACCTTCTTATTTAGGAGGTCATCGGCTCCGGGTTGCTTGCGGTATTTTTCCGCAATATCCACAAACGACGGCCCGACCAATGGCGTCTCCATGGCATGACAGTTGAAGCAGTCGCTCTGGCGCATCTGCGCGAGACCCGGATCTACGGCTGCTCCTTTTCCTCCGGCCGGAAGAAAAGCCGAGGTCACAAGCGTGCGTATTCCGAACTCGGCCGCCTTGGTCTCAGAAGATCCGTCCTCGGCGTCCTGAGCCGCAACCTTGAATTCAATTTTCTGTCCGGCTGTGAAAAAATCGCCGTCCTGAGGAGAAACGAAGCGGACAACGGGAGGCGTGTTACCGACAACAATCGGTGTCGTCCGGGTTACGGAACCGCCCTGACCATCCGTGACGGTGAGTTCGACAGTATAGTTACCCGCTGTGTCGAGCGAAACGGAGAGCTCCTCGCCTTCACCAAGCTTCTTGTCGCCAGGCTGGAGTTTCCAGGTATAGCTCAAATTCCCGCCATCGAGGTCTCGTGAACCCTTTGCCGATAGCGTTGTTTTCAGAGGCACAGGGCCCGCTGCCGCTGAAACAGCAATCTTTGCAATAGGCTGTAGGTTACCCCGAATGTACGAGATTTTGAGCAACGCGGAGTCAGGATTGACGCCCCAAGTCTCGCCATAATCGAGCACGTAAAGACAACCATCAGGGCCGAATGTCGCATCCACCAAACGCCTCAGGATCGTCGCACCGTTGTCGATAGCGTCCTTCTGTTTGTTGAGCTGTTCCTCGGTGTTACCCGACACGAACGTCGTGGGAGCAAACGGTTCCAGACCTACGAGGTCGGAATTCGCGTCCAGCCGGGCCCATTTCACAAACGGGCGCTGCCAGTCCCAGAACAGCAGTGAGCGATCAAAGTGCTTCGGAAACCCGTTGGTTTTCTCGAAGGATTCCTGCCAGTAGAACACTGGACCCGCACAGGCAGTGCGGCCGCCCGCTCCCAATTCAGGCCATTGTTCGGAAACGGCGTACGGCCAGTAGATGAAAGCAGGAACAGCAGGTGGAAGGTCAACGAGTCCGGTATTGTTGCGGCTCTTGTTTTGTGGGTTAGCGGGATCGAAGAGCTTACCGGCTATCTTGGTCTCGTAGTCGTATTCAGCGTACGGAAAGTTATTACCAACAAAAAACGGGTACCCGAAGTTTCCAGCTTTCTTCGCCTGGTTAATCTCATCGTAACCACGGGAGCCACGGGGACCGTCTTCTCGCGCATCGGGACCCACTTCGCCCCAATAGACGTAGCCCGTCTTGGGATCGATGTTCATACGCCACGGATTTCGGGTCCCCATCGCAAAGATCTCGGGCCGCGTCTTCGGTGTCCCCGGCTTAAAGAGGTTACCTTCGGGGATGGTGTATGTAGCGTCGTCCTGCACGCAGATCCGGTTCACCTTCCCGACGAGTGTATTGGTATTCCCAGATGTACGCTGACCGTCCCACGGCTCCCTGCCCGGACGCTGATCAAGGGGCGCGTAACCCTGACTATCCCCGAAGGGACTGGTGTTATCGCCAGTCGAAAAATACAGGCAGCCATCGGGACCAAACTTCAACGTGGAACCGTGATGACAGCACTCCTTTCGTTGCTCCTCGTATTTGAGGATGACTTTTTCACTGTCGGCTACGAGCTGGTCGTCCTTTACGTTGAAACGCGAGAGATACTGTCCCTCAAACTCCACTGGGGAATAGATGAAATAGATCCAGCCATTCTGGGCGAACTTTGGGTCCAGCGCGAACGCCAGGAAACCGTTCTCCTGCGACTTAAAGATTTTCATCTCAGCCACAAGCGTCACACGTTTACTCTTAGGGTCGTAAATTTTGAGAGCGCCGCCGTATTCGTTGAACCAGATGCGGCCGTCCGGACCGAACTCGAGATGCATCGGCTGCGGAAGACCTGTGAGCAACGTCTCACTTTGAAAGCGTATATCCTCAGGAACCGAGGCTCGAGATTCCGGAGCGGCGGCCAACAGGGTCGTACCAAGGAGCGTCAGGGGGAAAACCGGGGAAGATGCCATAAGCGCGACATTTAGTGACTCGGGACAAATTTGTGAATTCCCGTTTCACTCTGAATACGACGCCCTGACAGCCAGTACCTCAGGCCTCGGAGACCTAATCGCAAAAGCCCACGTTTCGCGCTACACCCCGTAAAACTTCGCCGCATTCCCTCCCCAAAACCCAGCCCGCTCCTGCTCCGACCAATCCCCTGTCCATTCGCGACAAACTTCCACCCATCGCTCATACGACGACGCGTGTAAACAAACCGGCCAATCCGAACCCCACATCAACCGCCCACGCCCAAACGCGTCCTCCACCACGTCGAGATACCGCTTCATGCCCTCCAAACTCCAGGCCGTCCAATCCGCTTCCGTCACAATTCCCGACACCTTACAGCTCACATTCGCAAAACTCCCGAGCTTCCGGAGTTGTTGCGCCCATGGCTCCAGTTCTCCCGCCTGAATGTGAGGCTTCGCGCAGTGATCCAACACAAAGGGCTGCGCGCCCAATTCCTGCACGAGTTCGATCGCGGCAGGCAATTGCTTTGGAAAAATCAACAAGTCGTACCTCAAGCCAAACGCCTCAAGTTTCCGGACTCCTCGCAAAAAGTCCTTCCCCACGAGAAACCGATCGTCAACTTCGTCCTGAACGACATGACGCACTCCCACAAACTTCTCATGTCCCGCAAACCTCGCTAACTGCTCTTCAACCGCTTCCGAGCGAAGATCCACCCAGCCCACAACCCCTCGGATCGACTCAAAACGATCCGCCAACTCCAAAAGCCAGCGACTCTCCTCCAGACTTTGCCGCGCCTGCACCGCAATAGAGCCCGCCCCGCCTAATGGCGCCTGGATTTGCTCCAAATCGGCCGGCAACCAATCCCGGTGCAGAGCCGAGCCCGGTGGAATCCACGGATATTCGGCGGCCGAATAACTCCAAAAGTGCTGATGCGCGTCTAGAAACTGGCTCATAAACAATACAATCGTTGAGAGTAAAACGAAGGGGGCCACCGCGCCCCCCTCACCTAACGGACAGATTAAGCGTCAATAGCCACGATTGCCTTCAACACGCCACTCTCAGGCAACATCCAGTTTGTAAACACCTTGGGCATTTCCTCCAATGTCGCGCTGTGGGTCATCCAAGGATTCGTGTTAATTTTGCCTTCCTCGATCAGGTTGATGATCCGTGAAAAATCGCGCGACCAGGCGTTCCGGCTGGCCATCACACTCATTTCGCGACGGTGCATCAAGGGATGCCCGAAGTGCACCTCTTCCTGAGTGACCCCCACGTAAACCAGACGTCCCGTGAAGCCCACATACTTGAGCGCGCCACTCATCGAATGATGACTGCCCGTGGCATCCACAACCACCTGCGCGAGCGTTCCACCCGTCAGAGCCTCCAACGCCCGCAAATCCTCGTCGCCTCCTTTGGCCAAAATCGTGTCCGGCACACCCATTGTTTCACGAACGAATGCCAGACGACGCTCGTTCATATCCATAACGATGGTTCGCGCTCCGCTGAGTTTCGCGAACTCGACGACCGAAAGGCCAATGGGCCCCGCTCCAATCACGAGAACCGTTTCCTTCGAGGTCGGTGCCCCACGATCCACGGCGTGGCAACCGATCGCCAACGTCTCCACCAGCGCGAGCTGATCGAAGTTCAGCTTTCTTGAAATGTGCAGTTTGCGAGCCGGAACCGTAAATAGACGGCGAAGTCCCCCGTCACAATGAACGCCTAACGTCTGATGGTTCTCGCAGCAATTTGTGTGACCGGACAAACATGAATAGCACTTCTGACAATTGATATACGGCTCGACCGAACACCGATCCCCAACCGCCACGTTCGTGACGCCCGCCCCCACCGCGACCACTTCCACACCGAGCTCGTGCCCTGCAATGCGAGGGTAAGAATAAAACGGCATTTTCCCGAGGTACCCCGAGTAATCGGTTCCGCAGATACCCACTCGATGCACTCGAACCACAGCTTCGCCAGCTCCCGGTTCGCCGGGCTCGGCCACATCGATCACCTGCCAATTCTTTGGCTCCACTAATTGTAATGCTTTCATAAAAAAACGGTTCTTCAGTTTAGTTATTCTCCAGGCGTCCTTCGAGATGCCCCAGATTTTTGACAGGTGCGAAAATCGCCAGCACTTCCTTCAGCAACTCCTGATCGATCGGTTCCGCCGCCCATTGCGCCCACTTGCGGATGTTATCGGGATTCGCGGAGCCAGCCACCGTTGTTGCGATATCGGGATGCGAGATGGAGAACTGCAACGCGAGTTTTGCGATGTCCACCCCTTTTGAGGCGCAATGTGCAGCAGCCGCACGCGCCGCAGCCTTCACTTCTTCTGGCTCTTTCAGCCAATCCGGGAGCGGCGCATTGGTCAAAAGACGCGCGGAAAACGGTCCGGCATTCATGACTCCGACGCCCTTCTCCTTCAGTTCTGGGAGAAGATCATCCACCAATCGCGTGTTCTGCAGCGTGTATTGGTTGTAAGAGAGGATGCAGTCCAGATCCGCCCCGGAGAGCGCATGTTTAAAGGCTTTCATCGGGTAACAGGAAACTCCGATAAAACGAGCTTTCCCCTGGGCCTGGATCTTTTTCATCGCAGGAATCGTCTCATTGATCACCTGATCGATATCCCCGAACTCGATATCGTGCGCCAAAAGGATATCCAGATGATCGGTCCCCATGCGGTGAAGGCTGACGTCGACACTTTCGAGCACCCGTTTGAAAGAGAAATCAAAGTGATTCAAATCGTACCGTCCCAGCTTGGTACAGAGGGTGTAACTATCACGAGGAATACCACGCAAAGCGGAACCCAGGAGCACTTCACTCATGCCGCGTCCGTAGAATGGAGAGGTATCAATGAGGCTCAGACCGCTATCCAGAGCGACATGAACACTTTTGAGGGCGTCATCGAGATTCACTTTTCGAAACTCCTGGCCGAGTGAACTCGCGCCAAAGGAAAGAACAGGAACTTGGAGGCCAGTACGGCCAAGGGTACGCATTTCCATAAAATAAAGTCTGGGTTGTTAGGATCGTTGAATTTGAAAAGTCGCTTTTTGCAGCCGTTACGCAGTACGGCACCCCATCACAATGAGCAGGTTCGCCCAGAGAGACTGATCCGCCGTCTGAATGGTTAAGACGTGGTCAGGGGTGTTGACCGCATCATAAAACTCCCACTTCGAGATCGGCTGCAAATCGAGGGAAAGCCCGGCGCCCTGGATACTCTTACGGTAGCTGGCCCACACCGGCGGATCCCCCGCCTGCGCGTACGAGTCATCAGGAGGAATGCCCATCGTGTGGATTGCGTCCACCGCAACCGCACTGAGAATGGCTTCCAGAGCCTGTGTGCAGTTCACCACTCCGGGACTCAACGCCAAACTTACTACCTCCGCATTCGGGCCTTTTTTGGTCGAAACCGGATAGTTGCCATCCGCGATGAGAATTTTGGAATGATGCCCCGCACGAGCCAGAACCTCATTAATCTTCGGGTGTATCAATGTGTGTTTAAGCATAGGAAAATCAGTGAAATTACAGGCTTTGGGAGGTCAGCGCTTTGAAGCTCGCGATCGTTTGTTCCGCAGCCACCTGGGAGCTCGGTAAAGGCAGCACCTCGGCAGACAAGTAGCCGCTGTAGCCGATCTCTTTCAGGGCCTCGTAAATCGGCTGAATATCCGTGTGCCCCAGTCCAATCGCCCTGCGTGTCGAATCCGCAAAATGGACATGCCCCGTATGGGCCCCAATGGCCCGGAATGTGTCCGCGAGGTTCACTTCCTCGATGTTCATGTGAAAGAGATCCGCCAAAATCTTCACCCCAGCCAAGTTCCGAGCCTCGATGAATTGAGCCGCATCGGCCTGACGATTGATCAGGTTGGTTTCATAGCGGTTCAACGGCTCGTACAAAAACACCTGCCCAAGTTGTTTCGCCAAGTTTCCGGCTTCCAAAAGAGCCTCCCCTAACCAATCCAACGCCTGCGCCCTTTCCACTCCCATCTCCACCCGACCCTGCATAGATCCTAAAATCGCAGGCGCACCCAGTTCCGCCGCAATCCGAATCATCGAACCGATAAATGTACGGGCCTGCTTGCGAATCTCGGCATCAGCGTGCGTCAGATGCAATTTGTGTTTCACCCAACCGGCTCCGGTACCGACGGCTGCGACAGCCAGACCCGTACGCTGTTGGAGCGCCTTAATCTCCGAAACATTCAAGGCTTCCGGGCCTGAAGGGAAAATTTCGACGGCATCAAAACCGAGCGCAGCAGACTGGACAAAAGCGTCTTCCAAACCATTCCAAAAAACAAACGGGCCACCATTCGCTTCGGGAACCAACGATACAGTAATTGCGGAACGCATACTAAAGGGAGGATGTGTGAGAAATGTTTGAGGGAGAGACTTCAGTTCGGTTCCAAAACAGTAAAATAACCAGTTGTGGAACGCTCGTTATGCTGCCTGAAAACGAAGCATGCAGGAAGGTTGCTATTTGACCATTCCATGCCAATTCTTGACCTACACAACACATGTCGCTCCCCACATTTGTTTCCAAACAGGTGCAGCAAGCCCGGCGCTACTTCCTGGATCTCAACGCGGACGCACAAAGTCCCCTGGCTCTGGTGTGTGGAGGCTGTGAAAGAGTCACCCCTGATTACCTGATCCAACGCAACGACTTCCCTTACTACTGCGTCGAATTGATCGCGGAAGGGGAAGGAGAAGCCATTCTCAACGGCACGAAACAGCCACTCTATCCCGGGGTCGTTTTTAGTTACGGCCCTAGAGTTCCCCATACGATCCGGACTTCGCCGGAGAAACCAATGTTGAAATACTACATCGATTTCACGGGTCCAACAGCGCTCGAATTACTCAAAGCGAACGGATTAGCGCTCGGTACATCGATCCATGTCACACCCATGGAGGAAATCGTCGATATCTTCGAAAGTCTTCAACGCGATGCCTCAAGTGAACACCCAATCGCGGGGGAAATCTGCCTCACTCTATTGCGCCTTTTGCTCCTTAAGTTGCAGGAACGCGCCATTCCAGCCGCTGCGTCAGAACCCAGGGCGCTTGCGACTTATCGGCGTGCCCGCCAATTATTGGAACAAAACGCACTCGTTTGGCACTCTGCTGATGAAGCAGCTTCGCGTTGCGGCATGACCCCGGAATATCTCAGTCGCCTTTTCAAAAAGTACGCGCACACCACCCCCTATCGATTCCTGATGCGACTCAAAATGAGTCGCGCGGCTGAGTTACTTTTAGACGCCAATCTCAAGGTCCGTGAAGTTTCCGAAGAACTCGGTTTTTCGGACCCGTTCCATTTTTCGCGCGCGTTTAAACGACTCTACGGCGCCTCCCCAGAACAATTCGTACGCCGAGTCCAGCGTCTATCGCCCCCGTGCACCGATTAAAATCGGGATCTTCGCCGCTTGGATTTCAACATTCCTCACAGATATATTCCTTAAAAGGGCCCAATGAAAAACGATCGCTATCCGACTGCCTGGCAAAAAAAGATCCTCTGGTTTACATTAACCGCATTAGCGATTGCTGCGCTAGCCACCTTGGGCATCACAACCATTGCAGTGTCTGCAGAGGTTTTTAGTTTCCTTCAGCCAATTCTTATTCCATTCGCCGTCGCCGGAGTTCTCTCCTATTTATTAGACCCGGTTGTATCGAAGATGCACTCCTGGGGAATTCAGCGACGCACCTCCGTATTAACCGTCTTCGGCTTAGTAACAGCCCTTTTATTATGGGGAACCATTTGGGTTGTACCTGCAATTTACAACCAGACAGTTCACCTCATACACAAAGCGGATGACTACACACGAAGCACTCGCACCCATGTCAGGGAATTCGCGCATTCCATCCGGCAAAAGTACGGTTTTGATGTATTGCCTAGTATAATCGAAACAGCAGACGAAGAACCAAAAACCGATCTAACCAAACCTGCATCCGCAGAACCGGGTAAAACAACCACGTCTGAAGCAGCTAAGACCAATAACACACTTAAGCCACCAACTACGCTAGAGGAACTGATCGATTTCCAACAAATCCTAAAAGGAGATTGGGTCAAAAACTCCATCACCTTGGTTTTCAACAATTCTATCCGGATGTTACGGAGCAGTGTTGGTGGATTCTTAAGCGTATTCGGCTTTATGATCTCACTGATCATCATTCCGATCTACCTATACTATTTCTTAATTGACGCCCAAACCATATCCGATTCCTGGCAGGATTACCTCCCCCTCCGAAACTCAAAATTTAAAACAGAAGTCGCCTCCGCTTTAACGGAGATTAACGGATACATCATCGCATTCTTTCGGGGACAACTCCTAGTCAGCGTCATCAATGGCACTGCCACCGCTATCGGGCTTGTGGTTATCGGTCTAGACTTTGGTCTTCTGATTGGATTGGTGTTATGTGTCTTGGGCCTTATTCCATACCTCGGAATTTTGGTTTGCTGGATTCCTGCGGTTATTATCGCAACAGTTCAGAATGGAGTCGGGACATGGATTCCTAATGAGCCCGGTTGGCTTTTCCCTGCGGTAGTCACGGGCATCTTTGTTTTGGTCCAAAAATTCGACAGTTTTTATATCACACCCCGCGTGGTTGCCAGCCGGGTGGGACTCCACCCTGTAACGGTTATTGTTTCGCTCTTCGTATGGAGCCTTTTAATAGGCGGTCTATTAGGAACCATTTTGGCCGTACCTCTTACAGCAACACTCAAGGTGCTTTTACGCAGGTATGTCTGGGAGCGCCGAATACTTGCCGCAGCTAAAGAGAGCGACGAGTCGGCATAAAATTTGCAAGCGCGATTTCCTATCCTCTGTATTCAGAACAAAGACGATGTGCGCACTATAGCGCCACATCGTCTTTTTTATTTTCCCCCACCAAAACTACCCCCCGATGCAGGAGATCCAATGCTCTTCGTCGTAAAGCTGCTTGCTTAGTTCAATTCCTGAATAAAAATGTTCCGATACTCCAACAACGACGGAGAACTCACCCATTGCCCGTCCTTTTGCGATCCATGGTGCTGAAACCCAATCGGCCCTTTTTCAGGAAACCCAGGGATCTGAACACCTGGCAAAACCGTTTTCCCGTTCAGAACCACAGTTACCTTTCCGTCTAACACCGTAATCTCAAATCGGTTCCATTTGCCAACACGATTATCCGCGTTCAGTACCGGAGTGGCGCCAGCTTTTACCTCCGGACTCATCGCTGCATCCCGCCGAACCCCATACATTTCGCCCGAGCCCACAGGCCAGCACCAGATGTTGACCTGATGTTTCACGCTTCCATTCAATAGAATGCCGGAATCTGCATCCGGAAGAGACAAACCCAGAGGTTTACCGTCGGCGCCCAAAGCTTCGGAACCATCCGGTAAGATCTGTCGCACATTCGGATTCACAAATGGAGCTTCCTTAATCCTCCAATCCACAATCAGCTTATAATTGGAATACTCCTTCTCCGTCCAAAGACTTTTATCACCGGTTGCTTCACTCAGAGCATCACAATCAATCAACCCGCCTTTAACCTTCCAATGGCCATTATCTCCCTGAGGGACTTTCCAACCGGTAAAATCTTTCCCATTAAAAATAGAAACGAACCCTTCATAAGGATTCGCCACATGTTCAGGCGGCACTCCATTTGAAGGCAGTTCTTTTATCACCAAATTTTTAAAATGACATTCACTCCCTTCACTTTCTAAAGAAATAAAACCTTTACGCGGCACACAATCTTTAGCAACCGTTACCTCCTTACCATTCACCTCCAAGCGCAGTTCCCCATTATTTCCGGTAATCTTATAATGATTCCATTCCGGAGAACTTTTACTCCGTTCTTCTGACGGAAAACTCCGGGTGCCTTTTTGTGCAACCCGCCCAACTGGTGTCATCGTTGCTCCCCAGATGGAAAACAGATCACCGTGGGTAGTATACCATTCATTTTTACCCGGTATATTAAACCCATTATCCAAAACCTGAACCTCAATACCTCGAGTATATCCGGTACCCATTGCAGGAATACCGTCTCCCCACACAAATACTCCACTATTTCCTCCAGACTTCATATGGCGCCAATCGCATTCCATTACGAAGTTCTCGTACATCTTTTCACTCCGCATGTACCCCGTCGGCACTCCATTAATCACAATCATTCCCTCTTTTACCGTAAACGTATCGGGGGCCACATTAACAGGCACCCATCCCGATAGGTCTTTACCGTTAAACATCGAAACAAAACCTTCCGGTATTTCGGATGCAAAAGCAGAGGCGCAAAGAAGGCTTAAACAGAGGGGGGAGAGTTTTTTCATAAAACGATAAAGCTAACGGAGTCGACCCTAGCAAAACGTTAGAGCTGCGTCGTTCGCTAACATATTGGGTGACAAAATCGCACATTCACGGAGTATTTCCCCGAAAAAGCAGCCTGCTCAGCGAGGCCTCGCGCAGTTCCACTAGGTTTGCCTTTTCCAACTGGCACGGTAAGCTTTTCATCTATGGCGAAACCAACCGCTCTGGGCAAAGGCCTGGGAGCCCTCATTTCTAATCGTCCCGCAACTCCCTTAGCCTCACCCACTCCGGTGATCGAAAAGGGGGAGATGATTCAATCCGTCACTTTAGACCGGATCATCCCGTCCCCTCTCCAACCTCGCAAGGTATTCAACGAGACCCACCTGCAGGAACTCGTGGAATCCATCAGGGAACATGGCATCGTCCAGCCGCTCATTTGCCGGCCCAACCGCGATCAATTCGAGCTTATCGCCGGCGAACGTCGTTGGCGCGCATCTCAAATCGTAGGCCTCAAAGAAGTACCGATTCTAGTCCGTGAAGCATCGGACCAGGACGTGCTCGAGCTGGCTCTGATCGAAAACATTCAGCGCTCGGATCTCAATCCGATTGAGGAAGCAAAAGCCTTTTTACGTCTGGCGCAAGAGTTCTCCATGAAACAGGAGGACATCGCAAAACGCGTCGGCATGAGTCGCGCATCCATAGCAAACACTCTGCGGTTACTGGACTTAGATCCGCAACTTCAAACCTGGATCTCACAAGAACGACTTACCGTCGGACACGCCAAGGTGCTGTTATCCTTCACCACTCACGAAGAACAACTTGCAGCCGGGGAAGAAGTTTTACGCAAGGGGCTGACGGTTCGCGCCACGGAAACACTTGTGGCCCAACAACGGGAACGGACCGGTCAAACCAAACAGGCACGCAGCAAAAAGGAGAGCGGATTGGTTCCAGCACTGCAACGGGTACAAAATCGCCTCCAACGTCATCTCGGAACCCACGTTGTTCTCCAACACGGTGAAAAGCGGGGCAAAATCGAAATCGAATATTACGGGACAGACGACCTCAACCGGGTGCTCCAAGTTCTGGGTTTGCCGCATGAAGAGCGATAGTATGATTCGTCCCACCGTCACCTCAGCTTTGATTCTGCTTCTGTCGCTGGGGACTTCTGCTTGCGGCCGAAAGAACAAACCGGAAACCTCGGAGACACCCTCACCGAAAGCCGCTGAAAAAGCGGTTCCTCAGGTGGTGCCGACCGAGCTCTGGAAAGAATTCAACGGTGAACGCGCCCTTGGACACGTTAAGCGCCAAGTAGAGAGCGGCCCACGCCCATCAGGCACGCCAGCCCTTGAAACGGCACGCTCGATCATCTCGGAAGAACTCAAAAAATCCGGCTGGTCCGTAGAGCGCCAGGAGTTCACAGACCCAACCCCTCACGGCCCAAAACCATTCGCAAACCTGATCGCCCGCTTTTCAGCGATCCCAGGAAAAGCTCCAGCGACAAACACACAGAAGGTCATCGTTTCATCGCACTACGACACAAAATACTTTAGCACGATCGCGTTTGTCGGCGCCAACGACGGAGCGTCCAGTACCGGTGCTCTACTGGAACTCGCAAAAACCCTTTCCAAAGACCCTCAATTCGCCAGTCAGTTCGAACTGGTGTTTTTCGACGGCGAAGAGGCGATTCAACAATTTAGCGAGAGCGACGGATTATACGGCAGCCGCTACTACGCTAAAGCCCTTCGCGATTCGGGCCGGGCTTCCCAATTTCAATTCGGTATTCTGTGGGACATGATTGGGGATCGGGACCTGACCGTCACTATTCCCCAAAATTCACCCCAAGAACTGATTCAGGGGATTTTCGCCTCCGCCGAAGCACTAGGCGTCCGGAACGCATTTCGAGTCTTTGATCGCCCGATCCTGGACGACCACGTTCCATTGAATCAAGTTGCTCGTATACCCACCATCGACATTATCGATTTCGACTACAAGGTTTGGCACACCGCGGACGACACCCTAGAACAGCTAAGCGCCTCCAGCCTGCAGACAGTTGGTGCAGTGACTATTCACTACATCAAACAGGTTCTTCGCTAAGAAAGTACACCCGCAGCGGATTGCTTTATTTTCGGGCACAAGCGCCCCATTCGCACCCACTTTTCACTCGTTAATCCGCGCTTTCTTTTATCTTCCGCACTGGTCAATGCGCCTTGGCCGTGCATTCTTTCCATCCGTAATTTCCAATGAAATCTAACTCTCGTCTCGTCGCTGCCCTCCGAGCCTCTGCACTCCTCGGTCTCGTTGCCTGCAAACCCAGTGCCCCAACAGCCGAAGCCGCAAAGTCGCCTAGCGCAGCAGCTCCTGCTTCTGCTCCAGCAGATGCCCCTGCCCCTGCTCCGAGTGTACCAACCCCAGCCCCGGATGCAGCCACCGCAGCCGCAAAAGCCGAGAAGGCGCCCGACGCCAATGCAATCCCAGCCAACGTGCTGGAAGATCTAATCAAAAAAGCAAAACCACCAGAACCTCCAGCCGCGCCACTTCCCGCAGTAGTCGCCGTCGTCGAGGGACAGGAAATCAAAAAAGAAGAACTCGAACTGGCTCTTAACAATGTTTTGGCAAGCCAGGGCATCCCAGCCGATCAACTTCCAGCCGCCCAACGCACGGAAGGTTACAAAATGCTTCTCAATGAGCTAATCACAGAAAAGCTCGTCGAAAAACGTTCCGCTCAGGTTGAGGTAAAAGACGAAGACATCAACGGCCGACTCGAACAGCTCAAGTCTCGTTTCCCGAATCCTGAAGCATTCGATCAGCAGCTCACCAAAGCTGGCCAAACCATCGATAAACTTCGCGAGGACATCCGCACTTCTATTCGTCAGCAAAACTGGATCGAAGACCAACTCAAAGATTCCCCGAAAGCAACAGACGCCGACGCTCAGGATTTCTTTACGAAAAACCCTCAGCAGTTCGAACGTCCGGAACAGGTTCGCGCAAGCCACATCCTGATTTCCGTTGCAAAAGACGCCACACCTGAAGTCGTCGCTGAAAAACAAAAAGCCGCGGAAGCAATCGCTGCACGTGTCAAGGGCGGCGAAGCCTTTGACAAACTGGCTGCGGAAGTCTCCGAAGATCCAAGCGCAAAACAAAACTCCGGTGACCTCAACTTCTTCTCCAAAGAACAAATGGTACCCGAATTCTCCACCGCCGCGTTCGGTATGAAAAAGGGCGACATCAGCGATCCGGTTCGCAGCCAGTTCGGCTTCCACATTATCAACGTCACCGATCGGAAAGACCCTGAAAAAATGACCTTGGAGTCCGTTAAACCGCAGCTAATGGCTTTTTTGAATCGCCGTATGCATGACGAACAGATGCAGACCCTGCTCAAAGACCTCCGTGAAAAGGCTCAGGTAGAAGTCAAACTTCCTTAACCCATTCTCGGAAACACAAAAGCCGTCCTCTTCACTGAGGACGGCTTTTTTTTGTGCTTTCAAACTGGTTCAGCGCTTCCGCCCTAACACTGGCTGCTCCCTGTTACTGCGTGATTTTGGCTGGCTTTGGGCTCTTATCATCGAGATTCTTCGCAAGCTCGGCACTATCCATCTCCACCTTTGCGCCGCCCTCCGGAACACTCAGATTTGCGCTCCACAGAATTGCGTTTGTCACAAATCGACGCTGACTCTCCAAACGCCAATATTTGTGTTCGTGCGCTCCCGTGAACACCACCGAGCGCCCTCCTTTCGGCCGTTCATAAGCCCACCCCACCACTTCCGAACGCCCCGCATTCGCTTTCGCATCGGGCGTAGATCGCGTTTTATCAGGAACCCCTCCTGCTAAGAGCGGCACCACGTTTTCCGCAAAGTGCAGGTTGTACAACCATCCATCATTGGGGGCCGCAAACGGTTCCACTCCATTCAAAATCGCGTGCCTCGGCAGTTCCTTGAATTCCATATCCCAATGTCCACGTACTCCGATGTCTTTGGTCCACGCCCCACCGACCCACGCCTTGAGTTCCTCCGCATTCGCCTCGGGAATATCAATGCTCTGATGCAGCATCACCACACCCACGCCTTTCTCCACTAGCCCGCGCATCTTTGCCCAGCGCTCCGGAGGCAGGAACGACAAGTTCACCCCGCCGTCCGCATACACCACAACGGCCTGCGCTCCGTCCAATACCCGTTCATCCTCGGGCCATCCGTTAGCTACAAGCACCGGCCAGACGCCCGGGGTTTGTTTGAGCCACCCGGAAATCAACACTCCTCCCGCAAAATACTCGTGTCCACCGGGCTTCGATCCAGGGCTCTGAGCGCCCGCGATCACGACGATTTTTGCGAGGGAACCATCTGGTGAATTCACCTCCAACGGAACCTTGCGCTGCTCCTCCGTAAGATCAGCGAAGGAGAATGCAGAGAGTGAAAGCAGAATAGCACACGTGAGTTTTGGGGGCATGTTCATTGAGTAATTCGGAGTCTGAGAGTCGGTGGAGGCAGTGTCGGATGATTATTGCCCGCAATGCCGTAAACCACACTTGCGGGCACCGCCCCTTCGCTTTCACAAACAATCACCAGCGTCACCAGCTGGTTCACGTCCTGTTGTAAATACCGGGCGATCGCATCCCCTTCGATGTAATACGAACCGCGCACAACGCCTCTCGGCAGCACAAATGTCCCGACTCGCGTCGCCTGCGTCACATCCACCTCGCCACCACGTTCCGAGTGCGCCGGCATGTTTTCCCAACTCACCGTACCCGGATCCCATCCATCCAGCGCGTCGTTGGTGATCCCGTAAACTGCAAACTGCGCGTCCTGATTTAACGAAGCGAAACCAAAACCAGTTCGATCAAAATTAAGCGTCAGCCGCGCGGACTCCAGTGAACGTCCACCGATGGACGAAAGATCAAACCTCAATAACACTTTCCTCAAAAAGCCCGAAACCCGCGCATTTTTGAGCAATAAAAGTGTATCAGAAAAGTGAAGTTTGGTCCCCGGAGAACTCACATACGCAGCAGCACCTCCCCCATTTGTAGTGGTGATCTCGTGAGTAAAACTCCGAATCCGCCCCACATCTCCCTCCACACTGGACGGCAGGGTCGACTCTCCCTCCGTACGCTCAAGTTTCAGGATTTCGCGCGCGTTGATAGATGCTAGTTGCCCCGTACTCAAACGCACAGAACCCGCGCCCGACACATGCTGAAGCTCAACCGTCCCGTTCAAAACATGAACCGCACAATCTCCGGAACGATCTGTGCGAATCCCAAACTCCGTCCCGAGATCCGTCAATTTTGCATAATCCGTCTGGACCACAAATCCCTTCCCCGAGGGTGGTACATGGGCCACCAGAGCGCCGTTTTTCAACCAGCATTGATTGACACCTTGCACCTCCAGTTCCGCAGGCCCTTCCAGCGTCACATCCACTCCGTTACGAAAACTAAAACGCGCAAGCCCCTCCGCTAACCGAACATTACCCGGTCTGACTTTCGCTCCGACCTCCGTCGCAAAAACACAGGTTTCCCAACGTGCACCAGAAACTTCCACGAGCGTCGCCACATGCGAATTCTCCCGATTTAACCAGAGGGCACTCGGGATACCCGTCCCCAACACAAAGGCTGCTGCAATTTTCCAAACCCAAGGTAACACGCTTGTGCGCTTCGATCCCGATTCCGGAAAGGGCTGTAAAACATCCTCCAACGCCCCACTCGCCAACCCAGCACTCGTCTGACGAAGCGCCGCACTCAGCTGCATGTATTCAACATAGGCACGTCGTGCCTCGGGATTCGTCAGTACAAGGGCCTCCAGTCGGGCATTATTTTCCTCCGAAATTTTCCCGTCCAATATTTCGTCACAAAGTGCAAACACCTCGCGTTCGATTTCTGAACCTTTAGGAGGCATAGTCATAATCAGATGTCTTGAGGGTTTCACTCACACAACCGTGCAGCACATGCCGAACCCGGCTCAACAAACGGTACAGGGCCGTTGTGGTTCGTTTTAAACGAGACGCCATCTCTTCCAGTTCCAAGCCCTGATGATAACGCAGCAATACAACCTCCCGATGATCCCCGGGAAGCTTCGCCATACAATCGTTCAACGCGCGCTCACGCTTTTCCAAATGCGGTGCACTCGTCTCCATCTCCTCCGCAATTGTATTCAAAAACTCATCACTAAAATCCAATCGATCCCGATGTTTCCGCTTTCGAAACGCGAGGACCTGATGGAACGCCACCTTACGCGCCCACGCAGCAAAATTTGATCCTGGTTGAAACTGCGAAAAGTTTCGCCACATGACAACTTTGGCGTCCTGCAAAATATCGTCCGCATCCGTGGGATTAGGAACCATCGTCATCACGTAAGCGCCGATCAGGCGTTCATGACGGGCCAAAAGAAAAACGAACTCCTCGGGGGACTGTTTGGGATCGCTCATAACGGTTCACACATCTGAGTCCAATTCACACCATTTTGGACACAAAAACTGCAACACATCCTGAAAAACCACGCACCAGTCTCTCGTTTTTTACCAACCGAAAATAAATCGTGTCCAAAATTCGGGAAACTAGACTCTTTGGTTGAGCCCCTATGAAACCAAGAACGCTGCTCTCTATCTTTTTTGCGACTCCCATGTTCGCTATTCACGCAGAGGAGTCTCCTGACAAAGTCGACTTCTTCGAAAAAAAGGTCCGCCCCATTTTAAGCTCCCGCTGCTACGAATGTCACAGCAACGAAAAGAAGATCAAAGGGGGGCTCGCCTTGGACTCCAAACCAGGATGGGTCAAAGGAGGTGACACAGGCCCCGCAATTGTCCCAGGAAAACCTGACGACAGCCTATTTATGAACGCGGTCAATTGGGTTGAACGCGATCTCCAGATGCCGCCAAAAAAGAAACTACCACCCGAAGAAATAGCCATTCTCGAAAAGTGGATTCAGATGGGCGCGCCAGATCCTCGCACCGATCTACCAGGGGGCAGCGCCAAAAAGGCGACAGCGATGAGCGTCGCTGACGGGAAGAAATTCTGGACCTACACACCGCAGCCCAAAGCCGAAGTGCCTTCCGTAAAAAACACCCAATGGCCTCACAACTTCATCGATCGATTCATCCTATCTAGCCTCGAATCCCAAGAGCTACAACCCGCACCAGACGCCTCACCGAACGAGATCTTGCGTCGGCTCACGTTTACCATCATTGGACTGCCGCCCCGCCCTGAACAGATCGAGCCTTTCATCGCAGCGTACACAGTCAATCCCCGTGAGGCCCTCACCAATACATTAGACCAACTCATGCAGTCGGAGCAATTCGGCGAGAAATGGGGGCGGCACTGGCTCGATGTTGCGCGCTTTGCGGAATCAAGCGGAGGCGGACGCACCCTCCTCTTTAAGGATGCCTGGAAGTACCGGGATTACGTCATTTCAGCATACAATCGCGACATATCCTTCCCTCAATTTATCCGGGAACAAATCGCCGGAGACCTTCTCCCGGCAACCACCCCCGAGGAACGAAAACAACAACTCACCGCCACTGGTTTCCTTGCCGTAGGCCCGACAATCTACGAAGAACAAGATAAACAGCGCCTTCGGTTCGACGTCATCGACGAACAAATCGAAACGATCGGCAAAGGTTTCCTCGGGCAAACCATCGGCTGCGCCCGATGCCACGATCACAAGTTTGATCCCATTACCCAACGCGATTACTACGCATTAGCCGGCATATTCGCGTCGACCCGGACACTGTCTAACTACACTGACAACGTCGTATCCTGGATCACCACCCCACTTCCCATGGATCCAGCGACCGAACAGGCGGTAAAAGCGGATGCTGCTAAAATCCAGGAATCCGAAAAGACGCTTCAAAACCTCAAAAACGAACTCGCCGACCTCAAAAAGCAAAAAGCCGGCATCGTTACGAAAACCAAACCCGACCCGGAACCGAAGAAACAAACGGAACCGCTAGCCCCCGGAGTTCCCCTTCCCCTATCAGTTCTCGCTGGAATTGTTCTCGATGATTCCGACGCAAAGGCGGTGGGCTATTGGAAACCATCTACGCACACACCCTGGTATTTCGGCACAGGCTATATTCACGATGACGGGAAAGACAAAGGCGCGAAGTCACTCACGTTCACGCCGAAACTTCCACGTTCGGGAAAATACGAAGTACGTCTGGGATTCCCAGCCTTGGCTGGTCGCGCTCAAAAGGTGCCAATTCACATCTTCCATGCAATGGGCGACACAACCGTTTATGTCGACCAGTCCAAGAACCCGGATATCGAAGGGCGCTTTGTGTCTCTGGGAACCTATCATTTCGAGGCTGACGGCGACAGCTACGTCATCATTTCAAACGAAGGCACTAAAGGGTATGTCTGCGCGGATGTGGTTCAGTTCTTACCGGAAGGAACCAGCGACCAGATAGCAGACGAGCCGACTCAGAAAGGTAAAACGGACGAAACAACCGAGGCTATCGCGAAACTCCAGCCGAGAATTAAAGAAATGGAGAAGGAGTTAGCGGCACTTAAAGTAAAACAACTCTCCGTACCAGGCGTCATGAGTGTCCGCGAAGAGGATACGATCGCCGATACCCAGATCCGGATCAGAGGGGACGTGAACCAAAAAGGCGCAACGGTGCCGAGGGGGTTCCTCTCGGTAGCATGGGAGAACAATCCCGCGACGTTTAACAAAAGCGAAAGTGGCCGAGTTGCGCTCGCGGAATGGCTCGGCAGTGAAAAGAATCCGCTTACAGCACGGGTGTATGTGAATCGCGTTTGGAGCTGGATTTTCGGATTCGGATTAGTGCGAACCCCTGACAATTTCGCCACCACAGGAGAAGCACCAAGCCACCCCGAACTCCTCAATTATCTCGCACAATCATTCATCCAATCCGGTTGGAGTACCAAGGCTCTCATCCGGGAGATTATATTGTCCCGCACTTGGCAACTCGAAGCACAGGCAGCAGCGCGAGACTCCAAAGATCCTGACAATCGTCTTCTATCTCACGCCAATCGCCGGCGATTAGACGCGGAACAAATTCGCGATAGTATTCTCGCAGTAAGCGGCACGCTGGATCCGACATTCGGAGGCCCAAATATCAAAGGTGCGAACTCCGCAGCCAGCGATTCATTTGATGCGTCAAAAGTGGAGTTCGAATACGTCTTCACTGACAAACGCCGGAGCGTTTATACCCCAGCCTTCCGAAACAACCGGCTCGAACTCTTTTCGACCTTCGACTTCGGGGACATCAGCAGCCCAATCGGTCAGCGCTACACCAGCACAGTTGCACCTCAGGCGCTCTACTTCATGAATCACCCCTTCGTGATCGAACAGTCCAGCTCCGCAGCAAAATCCATGCTCCAAACAAGCGGCACCGATACAGACAAGATTCAACACGTGTTCCAACGCATCCTCACCCGCCCTGCATCCGACAAGGAATTGCAAGTGTGCCTAGCCCATCTTGGAAAAGCCGCGGCTAACCCCGAAGCTCAGTTGGAAGCTTGGTCCACCCTTTTTCAGTCCCTCATTGGCTCCATCGATTTCCGTTACCTCAACTAAGACTCCCCCATGAACGCTCCCCTATTTTCTCGAAGGAACGCCCTCAAAAGTATCGGCTGCGGCTTCGGATATATGGCCCTCGCCGGTCTAGCCGCCCAACAACGCGCATCCGCAAACCCTAGCCAGAACAGTACCGGAAAACCTCATTTCGCTCCAAAAGCAAAACGGGTCATTTTCCTATTCATGGCTGGCGGCGTGAGCCAGGTCGATAGCTTCGACTACAAACCGTCTCTCATTAAAATGGACGGGCAAATGCGGGACTTCGCAGATTTACGCTCTATCCAACGCGGTGATAAAGCGCCTCCGAAGCAGCGCGTCATGAAACCACTTTGGGAATTTAAACAACGCGGACAAAGCGGCCTTTGGGCGTCGGACCTATTCCCGGAAACAGCCAAACACATGGACGACATGTGTGTTATTCGATCCATGCACACCGAAGGCGTGGCTCACGGACCAGCCACTCTCTTTCTCCACACTGGAGCGTCCAATTTCGTCCGCCCGTCCATGGGTTCGTGGCTTCTTTACGGACTAGGATCGGAAAACCAGAACCTTCCCGGATTTGTAAACATAGGGCCTTCTCTTGGAAATGGAGGTCCACGCAACTTCGGCAACGGCTTTCTTCCTGCGATTTATCAAGGGACAGCCATGGGACGCGCCGGGGTGCCTGCCAACGAAATCGCGTTTCGAAACATCCACGCCGGCCGCGAAGAAACAAGCGCTCGCTCACAATTCGATCTGCAACAAGCTCTGAATGCAGAGCAACTCAAACACAAACCTGGTGACCAGGAACTGGAAGCCGTTCTCAATAGTTACGAGCTCGCCTGGCGGATGCAAAGCCATGCTCCGGGAGTAGTCGACATCAGCGCCGAATCCGACGCGACCAAAGCTCTCTACGGAATTGGAGAGAAGGGCACGGACGATTTTGGCCGAAAATGTTTAATGGCCCGCCAACTCAGTGAGTCAGGCGTCCGGTTTGTGCAGGTCAATTACAACATCAATAGCTCCAGTAACCCAGCATGGGACCAGCACAGCGATATGCCGAAACATGCAGTTCACGCAAATGCCGTAGACAAACCCATCGCCGGATTACTCGCCGATTTGAAAACCCGAGGTTTACTCGAAGACACAATCGTCTGGTGGGGCGGTGAATTTGGACGCACCCCGTATGCGGAAAAAAATGGAACGGGCCGCGACCATAATCCTGGAGGCTTTACGATGTGGGTAGCCGGAGGCGGTTTTAAGCCGGGCTTCTCGTATGGAGCGACAGATGAATTTGGTCACTATGCAGTGGAAGACAAAGTCCACATGCACGACTTACACGCGACCATTTTGCATCAACTCGGACTCGACCACGAAAAACTCACATTCCGTCACGACGGCCGGGATTACCGTCTGACCGATGTGCACGGTGAAGTCGTCAAGGACCTGCTTATTTAGAGTTCATTGCCCGTGCTTAATTAGAGTACAAGCTGTGGATGAAGCTCCGCGCCTGTCTCTGGTTTCTGGCCATGTGCTCTTTCGCCGTAGGAACAAACGCACATGCTGCGGAGCCCCGCCCTAATACCGCCAACCTCGTTAAAGAACATCGGAACAGCCTCGTCTTCGTCGAAGGTAAATCCGGTCAAGGAAGTGGATTCATTGCCGACATCAAAGGTAAGAAGTTTCTGCTCACGAACATTCATGTGCTCGCAGGAGTCCGCCCGCCGCAGTTTACGTTGCTAGATCGTACTCCCGTTAACGTTGGCCCAGCAGCAGCCGCAGTAGGACACGACATCGGCGCATTGGAAGTTCTATCCGGAGGAAGTGCACTTCCGACGGTTGAATCGGTAGAAAGTGAAACCAGCATTGGTGACGCCGTTGTGGTGCTGGGCAATGCAGAAGGGGCAGGTGTAGTGAACCTGCTTCAGGGCAATATTGTCGGTATCGGACCGAACCTGGTTGAGGTCGACGCCCCGTTCGTACCAGGGAATAGCGGCAGCCCAATCATCCATGTCCCGAGCGGGAAAGTAATCGGGATCGCCACGTATCTCACGGTCAAACAACTCGGCCCACGTGAACAGAAGGTACGCCGTTTCGGTTACCGGATCGATAGCGTACAAAAGTGGCAACCGATTGACTGGACCCGCTTTTATGCGGAGTCCGATATGATTACACGGATCGAGAAGACGAGCAGTGAACTCGTTGCTCTGTTAGACGACCTCGGCAAAAACGGCCAGATCACACGCACATACAGTTCACCTTCGATCCGGAACGCCTTGGACAATCTCGCCAAAGTAAAGCGTCAGAACTCCTCAAGAGCAGAGGCCGATCGTGCGGTGGAAAACATGCTCAACTCCCTCCGTTCAGCGAGCCTTAGTGATGTGAAAGAGGCTCGCCAGAGAATCGGGTACGATTTTTTCCTACGACAACTCGAGAATGAAGAACGTGAGCGCGGCGAAATATCGAAGGTTTTTGATCAGGCCATTAAACAGCAACGCAAGTAGCCTCGCTGGGATAAAATGCCGCTCTTTCTCCCGGACACCCCGCCTCTGTCCGGCACTATGGCGTGTTCTTGAGCAACTCTACAAAACTCGCGTTCGTCTTAGTCCAAGTCTCAGCCATTCGTTTCAGCCGATCGGGCTCCTTTGTCGCGAGGTTATGTTGTTCCCCTCGATCCACAGACAAATCGTAAAGCTCCCAGACGCCACCCTTGGCTTTCACGATCTTAAAATCGCCTTCACGTAGCGCGTTGTTTCCCTCGTGACTCCACCATAAATAAGGCCTCTCTACGCGGGAATCGGTCAGAAACGCAGGTACAATACTCTTGCCCGGAAAAGGAGGCACAGGGACCCCGTTCCACTCGCGTGGAAGGCTGGCTCCAGCCACCTCTAATACGCTTGGAACTACATCAACAAGATGAGCTGGCGTGTGTCTCAATACGCCTCCTTCCTTAATCTTCTCCGGCCAGTGTACAATGAAAGGAGTGGAGATCCCCCCCTCGTGCACCCAAGTCTTATGACGTCGCAATGGGGTATTACTCGCCGACGACCACCCCGGTCCAATACACAAATGCGTTTTGGCAGAACCCGGCGCAGCACTTGGGTCATGTCCATCACCTCGGACCATCATCTCGGCGCTCGCGCCGTTATCCGACAGGAAAAGGATCAACGTATTCTCCAGGCGCTTCTTCTCTTTCAAAAATGCGATGATCCGTCCGATCTCCTGATCCATGCGATCCACCATCGCAGCATGAATACTCATTTTCGTTGCCTGAAACTTCTGTTGCTCCGGGCTCAGCGTATTCCATGGCACCGGACGATTGACCTCGTTGGGACCAAACATCTTGATTGCCTCTGGGAAATCATAGGGAGGACCAACCTCCTGCTCGGTTGGAGGAAGGGCACTGTTTATAATCCCCTTCTCCTTCAAATTCTTCCATCGTTCTTCGCGCAACACATCCCACCCCAACGCATACCGTGCCTGATATTTTTGAATGTCACCCGGCTCTGCGTGCAGCGGAAAATGCGGCGCTGTGAACGCGATATAACCAAAAAAGGGACTTTCCGGTGTTTTGTCCACGTGCTCACTCAAAAACTCCAACGCACGATTCGCTATCTCACGCGTGGCGTAAAAACCCGAGTTCTCAGTCGGCTTCGGCAGGTGTTTCCCATCTAACAACTGTTTCTCCGGAGAAAAATACCTCGATTGATCCTCCAGATCGTATCCCCGGTCGAACCCTGTCCCGATGTCTGTGCCATCGATATGCCATTTTCCGGAATGAAAACTCCGATATCCTGAAGTCTTCAACATTTCAGGAAGCAAATGTGCCCACGTCGGGCGCACCCCTTTTCCTCCTGTGTTCGCAACGCCCTCAAGCGTGTCACGACGAACCTGCTGCGCGTAGAAACCCGTCATGAGAGCCGCCCGAGACGGCCAGCATCGAGCCGTGTTGTAGAACTGAGTAAACCGCAACCCACTCTGCGCTAAGGCATCCAGATTAGGCGTATTAATTTCCCCCCCATAACACCCCAGATCCGAGTAGCCCAGATCATCCGCCAGAATCACCAGCACGTCAGGGCGACGTTTATCCCCTGCTGCCGACAATTGCGCTGCCATTCCCAGATAAACGGCAGTCCCGACACAAACCGCAACAAAACGAGTGAAAACACGCATAAAAATTCGAGATTGAAGCACAAAAAGTGAGACGTAAGTCTAAGCTCCGGGAGCCTCTATTGTTTGGACATATTTTTCGCGCTTCGTGTTATTTCCCGAAACTTTGTATTAACGGATCATTATGAGCCGTACTGCGTTTCGCGAAGTTTTAGCTGCCCTCGATCTCTCAGACCGATTGGATGAACAAGAAAGCCGCACCAGAATGATTCACCTTCTGGACACGACCCCGAATTGCTTCCATCGCAGTTGTTTTCCGGGCCATTTCACAGGCAGCACACTGGTGGTTAGCGCAAACGGCCAACAGGCGCTTCTACATCACCACCGCAAACTCGATCGCTGGCTGCAATTCGGGGGCCACTGTGACGGAGATGAAGACGTCCTTAGGGTCGCCCAACGCGAGGCATTCGAGGAATCGGGCATCGAAAACCTCATCCTAGCCTCACCGAAACCATTCGATCTGGATATTCATGAAATTCCGGCAAAGGACAGTGAACCCGCCCATTTTCATTTTGATGTGCGCTACGTTCTAATTGCTCCTGAGAATTCCGAATTCAAAACAAGCTCTGAAAGCATCGAATTGCGTTGGTTTACACCTGATGAAATGGAAACCTTGGAACTCGATCCCGGCCTGAAACGGATGCTTCTAAAATGGAGAAAGCTTCTTGCTCGCCGCGCCGCACACTCTGCTTAACTTTCTGACCCGTATTTTACGGAAATAAGCCACGCACTCTCTTGGCATCTGCGACCTTCTTAATTCCGAGTGCAAGTGCAGCGATCCGGTTCGACACTTTTCGTTCCTTGGCGAACTTCATTACACCGTTAAAGGTGGGTTCCATCAATCGATACAGCCGATCATAAACCTCTGATTCCGACCAGAAAAAGCTCTGAAGTCCTTGCACCCACTCAAAGTAACTCACTGTCACTCCACCCGAATTGCACAGAATATCCGGGATCACAAAAATATCCCCTCGCTCATTGATAATCTGGTCTGCCTCCAACGTCGTCGGACCGTTTGCGCCCTCTGCTAAAATCCGACACTGCAACTTAGAAGCGTTTTCAGCAGTGATCACCCGATCCGTTGCTGCGGGAATGAGAATCTCACACGGAAGAGTCAACAACTCTGCATTACTCACAAATTGCCCCAACGGGCACCCCTCCAAAGTTTTGTGCTCCTCAAAATATCGAGATACCCGTTGTACATCCAATCCCTTGGGGTTGTACAAGCCTCCGGCAATATCACCGATCCCGACTATCGTAGCTCCAAACCGGGCCATCGCAAACGCAGCGTAACTTCCAACGTTCCCAAACCCCTGCACAATCACACGCGAGTGGGCGGGTAGTTTTAACAAATCGGCGGCTCGATTCGCCAAAAATGCGACACCTCGACCCGTCGCCTCCTTACGCCCCAACGATCCACCGATTCCAACAGGCTTTCCTGTCACTACACTTGGCACCGCATGACCCTCGTGCGAGGAATACGTATCCATAATCCACGCCATCATCTGTTCGTTCGTCCCCATGTCCGGCGCAGGAACATCGGTATGTGGACCAATAAACGGCAGAAGCTCGTCGGTATAGCGGCGGGTCATAACCTCTAGTTCCCGCAAACTCATCGAACGAGGGTCACAGGCGATCCCTCCTTTCGCCCCCCCATACGGCAAATCCATCAAAGCACACTTCCAGCTCATCCACGTCGCCAGAGCGGCAACTTCCCCCAAATCGACACTCGGAGCGTATCGAATCCCTCCCTTGGTCGGCCCCAACGCGAGATGGTGCTGCACTCGGTAACCCGGAAACACCTTCACCTCCCCGTTATCCATTTTCACGGGGACCGACACAATAATCATACGCTTAGGCCATTTTGTGCGCTCCCGAAGATCTGCGTCTAACTCGAGCACATCGGCAGCCTGATCAAACTGTTTGCTGGCCATCGTGTAAACTGGGCTCTCGAGGAGGAAGTTCATATGTTTTAGGGGGATAGGTTTAATTACTTCGCAAAAATCAAATTCGATTAAAAAACAACCTTCGGATAGCCATCCGATAGATCAACCTCTGAGCCGTGTTGCCAAAGATCACTTGGTGTACCAGTTGAACCCAAGCTATTTAACTCACCAAAAACATCTTGCAACTCGCACTGTGGGGTTTGCGCGTTCACAACAAGATTGTGATAACACATCACGGACACAAAACAGAGCCCATTTTACATACGAAATTTCAAACCCTAGAAATCTTCATTTTGGCCGCATTCCCGCAAGAAATCTCCCAAGAAATGCCCCGAAAAAAGGTAATGCCCCTTTGAGGCGAACTTCAAACTCCACACCGATCCCCCTACTCTCCCCCATGAATCGACGACGCTTTATTCTTAAATCCATCGGAACGACGCTCGCTCTACCATGGCTCCCTTCGCTCATGGCAAGCGCCGTACGCGATACTTCAGCCGTACAAATAGCAAAGGGAGCGGGAGTAGGAGCTCGCCGTTTTGTCGCTGTCGGCAACTTGCTCGGTTTCCAGGTGAAACAACTTTTTCCAACGACAAAAGGTCCAGAGTACGAAAAGACCACGCTACTCGAGCCTCTTTGGGAAAATCGAAGCCAAATGACGCTTTATCGCGGACTGGATCACGGCGTGAAAGGCGGCCACTTCGCCGTCCACTCATTTTTGTCCGGCGTGCTAAACTCCGAAGCGCAAAACCGCCCGAACGGCAATGTTACAATCGACCAGTATCTCGCCGATGAGGTAGGCTTCGAAACAAGGTTCCCATCCCTTACAGTCGGCTCCGAAGGCGGTATCCACGGCGGCTGCCAAATTGCATGGACAAAGTCCGGCGTGCGTGTGCCACCAGTCACGGGACCAGCGGAACTATTTGAAAAGCTCTTTGTCAGCGATTCAAACGAACGCAGAACGCGGCGCGTCCAGGAGAATCACGTGCAGGGCTCCATACTCGATTCTGTACTGCAGGAGGGAAACCGCCTCTCAAAGCAGGTGAATACCGAAGACAAAGCCAAACTCGACGAATACCTCACCGCAGTACGCGACGTCGAAAAGCGCCTGGAACTGCGCCAGAAATGGACAAGTTTTCCCAAACCAGCGGCGCCTTTCGACAAACCCACAAATCGTAACGCCGTCGAAGATCTCCCATTGCTCTATGAGTTGATTGCGCTCGCTTTGCAGACGGACTCGACTCGAATCGCCACACTTGAAATCGGCGGAGATTTCCAGCCACAACACCTTGGCATCAAGAAGGATTACCACGGCCTCTCACACCACGGAAACGATCCCGAATCCATCGCAAGCCTTATCACCTTGGAGCGGTATCAAATTGAACACTTCGGCAAATTCCTCACTCGTCTCTCTACCATCAACGACGGTGAACGCACACTGCTTGACTCCACAGCCGTACTTTTTGGAAGCGGTATGGGAGATGCCAACGTTCACAAAAACTCGGATCTACCGGTGATTCTTGCTGGAGGGGGCTACAAACACGGTGAATTCCGTGAAGTCCCAAGCCAGGGCACCAACAAAGTTCCCCTATGTAATCTCTTTGTGGATATAGCCCAACGCATGGGCGTCCACATTGACTCTTTCGGTAGCAGCACTGGCCGTTTTGCGTGATGAGTAAATCAAATTTGATTCATACCAGCGCTATCGTTTTTCTTTCAACGATAGCGGTTTCATCCACTGTTCATGCGCAAGAAAAGGCCGAAACGCATAAAGTCGTTCAGCAGTTTTTAGAAAAATACTGTCTGGATTGTCATAGCGACGATGTAAAAAAAGCCGGCCGCAACTTTGAAAAGTTTGAACTGCCCCTAAAATCAGAGGCGGACATCATTGCGACAAAGGAGATCATCGACCAACTCACGCTCAAGGAGATGCCGCCCAAAAAAGCGGACCATCCAACAGATGATGAACGTCTGAACCTATTACGAATCCTTCGTGAAGGCACCGTCTCAGCGCGTGACAAAATCACGAGTACCGGCTCACGCACGGTCATGCGTCGTCTCTCCAGTCGCGAGTATGAAAACACCATCGCCGCTCTGTTCGGGCGTCGCGTGGATACGCTTGGCCTCACTGCCAATTTCCCAAAGGAAAAAACAACCCAGCACATTGATACAATCGGCAAGTCACTCGTCACATCGAGTTTTTTAGTAGATCAGTATTTTCAGTCCGCGAACCGTGTCGTCGAAACTCGACTCGGCAAGGCCTCGACGGAACCAAAGACCTGGAACTTTAACGGTCACTTTGTTCAATACGAAGAACTCCAAGGTCCGCACAAATCAGCTTTCAACTATCGGTATCTCAACCTCTACGAACAGCCCAATACCGACACACGTCAGGGCGGCTACGGCCACATCGAGGACTTCAAGCAAGGCGTCCCAATATCAGGTCTCTACGACATCGAGGTGGAAGCGCAGGCAATGCATCGTGACACCCATTACGATCCCAAGATTTTCGGAATCGATTTCACGGAACCCTTTATTCTTGGACTCGTCCCAGGCGATATAACCAAGGGCCATATCCATTACCCACAGCCTATCGAACCGATACTAGCGAGTACCACAGTGCCAGATGACAAACCCACGTGGTTTAAATTCCGGGTATGGCTAGAAGCAGGACAAACACCCCGCTTCATCTTTCCAAACGGCCCCTACGAGTCACGTGCATCCGTGCTGAAAGTCAATGAACGCTACAAGGATGAATTCAAAGGGCCGATCGCAGGCTCCGGGGTCGATCGCACGCACCTCCTGAAGGAAGGCAAACTGCCACACATCCGAATCAGTGAGATTAAAATCCAAGGTCCAATTCCAGAAGAAGCTGGCAGCGTTGAAGAACAGACCGTCTTCGGCAAAGGTGGATTTCAAGCAGATCACGCACTCGACCAGCTTCATGCTTTCGCCGAGAAAGCCTATCGTCGGCCACTGATAGACGCAGACCGCCAGACCATAGCCGCATTCTACGATAAGCGGACCGCCGAAAAGGCGACACCTCGCCAAGCGGCATTGGACACGCTCAAATTAATTCTCTGTTCACCATCCTTCCTCTATCTGAGCGAAATCACCGCCGAATCAGAGAAACCGCTCCATCCATACGACCTCGCCGCGCGTCTATCCTATGCGCTTTGGGCTGCACCACCGGACGAAGAACTGCTTGCCTCAGCCAAGTCCGGCAAACTGACGCAAGATGCGGAATTAAGAACCCAGATCCTGCGCTTGGTATCCGACGAGCGCATTAACGGCTTCGTAAACGGCTTCCTCGACAGCTGGCTAAACATGCGGGATCTCGGAGGGATGCCGCCGCCGCGCGAAACAAACCGCGCATTCTACGCCGAAGATCTTCCCACGTCGATGAAGGCTGAAGTACGTCTCTTTTTCCGAGACCTACTCACACATAACACCTCGGTTGAACAGTTCCTGCACGCCGAGCACAGCTTCGTAGATAAGAAACTCGCAAAACTCTACGACCTGCCGGAGCAGGACACCCTGCGCCTTGCGGATGGTTTCCAAAAAGTCAGCCTGAAAGGTAACAACCACCGAGGCGGGCTGCTCGGTATGGCAAGCGTACTCACCGTGAGCGCAAATGGCGTCGAGACGTCTCCAGTAACTCGGGGTGTATGGGTCAGTGAAAACATCCTGGGCGTCCAACCACCTCCGCCACCCGACGTTGTTCCTGCGATTGACCCAGACGTGAGTGGAGCAACCACCATCCGGGAGCGTCTCGCAAAACATCGGGCCGATAAAGCCTGCGCCGAATGCCACCGCAAAATCGATCCGCTCGGTTTTAGCCTCGAAACATTCGATCCCATCGGCCGCTGGCGCAGTAATTATCCAAAGCCCAACAAGAGCAAAGATCCCGCACCCAAAATCGATGCCACTGGTGAATTTCCGTCCGGCGAAACGTATTCGGACTTCGCCAGTTTTAAGAAAGTAATTCTCGCGACTAGAGAAGACCTGTTCACCCGTCACCTCATCCGCCAATTCCTGACATATGCCAGCGGGCGCCGCATGGAGCTAGCCGACGACTTCACCATCGACGAAATCCACGCAGCCGTGAAGAAGAGCGGGCTTGGACTACAAACTCTCCTGACAGAATGCCTCGTGAGTGAGATTTTCCGATCACGATAAGGATTCACCCTTACTAGCTGAAATCGGAATCAGGGTGTAACAGCAAAAGAGGGCTGCCTTTGGACAACAAACGGTGAGACGTACGGAACCGCTTGCTTCTTACTGTTTGCACGTATCTTCACACGCAACTGTTCACCCATTATGAAAAAAACAATCCTCCCAATCCTCTCTTGCCTCACTCTCTCCGCCGCCCTTCTTCCCGTCGCATCGCAGGCGGCGGAACCCCCAGTCAAAACCGCCGCTGAAGAGCTCAACAAAACCTGTCCAATCAGCGGAAAACCAGCGGACCCAAATATCACGGTGGTATACGAAGGGAAGACCTATGCCTTCGCAGCAGATGCTTGCCGCAAGAAATTCAATGAAGCTCGGGAAAACAGCCTGTACCAAAAACTCGGAGGCGCCGCAGCCATCGATGCCGCAGTAGAACTCTTCTACAAAAAGGTTCTGGCTGACGATCGAATCAAACACTTCTTCGCCGACACCAACATGGATAAGCAACGCCGTAAACAGAAAGAATTTCTGTCAGCCGCATTCGGTGGCCCTAATCCATGGACAGGAAAAGATATGCGCAAAGCACACGCTAATCTGCCTGGGCTCAATGAGTCGCATTTTAACGCTGTTGCCGAAAACCTGCAAAAGACCCTGCAGGAACTCAACATCAAGAAAGAACTCATCGACCAAGTGATGACGATCGCAGCAAGCACCAAGAACGACGTATTGAACCTGCCACCGGCAGCAAAATAGTTCGTCTTTAATTCCTCATTTCCGTACCGCAGTGGCGTTCTGTCACTGCGGTATTTTTTTGTCCGAGGCAAAAATGAAATGGTCAAATTGTTATAACAATACCCACAACCGATACAATACGTTCCAACCCCATTTCGCTAATGTCATGCCTTATGCGGTTACCCTATCGGCTCCTCCCCCTGCTGTGGCTTTCGACCCCCATAACAAAAGCAGCAGACCTTTCCTTCAATCGCGACGTTCGCCCCATTCTTTCCGATAAGTGTTATTACTGTCACGGAACCGATCCCAATCACCGAAAGGGCGAGCGCAGACTGGATACCCCTGAAGGCGCTTTTACCGAAAAAGACGGGGTCCGCGCAGTCGTCCCCGGTAAACCGGACGAAAGCGATATCATAGCCCGAATCTTCACCACCGACCGGGAGGAACTCATGCCCCCGGCCAAATCACACAAGACACTTAGCGAGACGGAAAAAGCGACTATCAAGCGCTGGGTTTTTGAAGGCGCCAAATACCAACCTCATTGGGCTTTTACGACACCGAAACGCGCCGGGGTTCCCGATGGAAGCAATCCCATCGATTTCTTCATATCAAAGGCTCTTACCGAACAAGGCCTGAAGTTTAATACTCGTGAACTCCCAGGCACGTTACTGCGTCGCGTCAGTCTTGATTTAAACGGTATTCCCCCCACAGCTGATGAGCTAGAGTCGTTTGAGAAAGCGGCACATCAAGACTTTCCCAAAGCCTACGCCGATGTCGTGGATCGCTTGTTACAATCACCACGTTTCGGTGAACGTATGGCAATCGAGTGGTTGGATGCTGCGCGTTACGCCGACACCAATGGCTATCAGATGGATGCCCTCCGAATGAACTGGCCCTGGCGTGATTGGGTCATCCACGCATTCAACTCCAACATGCCTTTTGATCGGTTCACGACCGAACAACTAGCGGGAGACATGTTGCCAAATCCAACACAAGACCAACTGGTCGCCACAGCATTCAATCGTAACCATATGCTAAATGCGGAAGGCGGGACCATCGCAGAGGAAAACCGCACCAAAAACGTTTTCGACCGGGTAGAAACAACCGGAACCACTTGGCTGGGTTTGACCATGAATTGTTGCCAATGTCATGACCACAAGTTCGATCCCCTGAAACAGTCAGACTACTATGGGATGTTCGGACTCTTCAATCAACTGAGCGAGCCCGGTAATGTCGACAAACGATTTGGCAAGAAGAGTTACAGCGACAGCTACGATAGCCTTTATATGGTGGAGTCCCCCTTCATCACACTGCCAACGCCCGAGCAAAGCGAAAAACTAAAGGCTGCCGAAGCCTTCACGAAAACTCAGGAATCCCTCTTTTCCCCAAACCTCACAGACTTTCATTCCCGCTTCAAAACCTGGGTCGAGGAAATGCGGAGCGACCCAAAGCTAATCGAAGAACGTCTCAAAGCGGAATTGGATCGCCGCGCTGTTTCTACAGCAAAACTCGATAATTACAAAGACGGTAACACTAAACGTCTCCTCGACCAGTTCGTAAAACTCCCTGGAAACGAAGAAGCTGCTGAATATAAAAAGCACCTTGATACCGCCAGAACTGAAGAGGATGCCATCCGTGCAACGATCCCCCATGTGATGGTCATGCGAGACAACAAAAAGCGCGAGACACACATTCTCAAGCGGGGTAATTATGAAACTCTCGGAGACGTCGTGCAACCGGGGGTACCCGCGTTTTTACCAGCACTACCGAACGGATCTGAAGCCAATCGCCTCGCGTTGGCAAACTGGCTCACCTCACCAGAACAACCGCTGATGTCACGGGTGATTGTGAATCGCTTTTGGCAACTCATTTTCGGTCGAGGTCTAGTCAAAACCCCTGACGATTTTGGACTACAGGGTGCCCTCCCTTCTCACCCCGAACTGCTCGATTGGTTAGCAGTAGAATTCCGTGAAAGCGGCTGGGATATCAAGCGGCTCCTGAGACTACTAGTCACCACCCAAACCTATCAACAAAGCGCACTCGCAACCATTGAGAGCCGCACAAAGGACCCGGAAAATGTTTTGCTGTCGCGTGGCCCGAGGTTCCGATTGGACTCTCGTATCATCCGGGACCAAGCACTTGCGATCTCAGGGTTGCTCGTCGAAAAAATTGGTGGCCAACCTGTATCTCCCTATCAGCCCGACGGCATTGTCGAAGAGATGAGCTTTGGCAAAAACCGCTATTTTCAGGGGCACGGCAACGACCTTTACCGACGCAGCCTCTATACCTTTTGGCGGCGTAGTGTCGCCCCGGCGAACTTCTTCGACGTCCCTGCCAGACAAAGCTGCGTCGTCAAACCTTACCGCACGAATACACCCTTACACACACTCACCACTCTCAACGACCCCACCTATGTCGAGGCTGCGCGCGCTTGGGCAGAAAAACTACTCAAGCTGGAAGGGGACCAGAGCCGCATCCAATCTGCTATTTACACGGCCACCGCGCGGCATCCTGACGAGCGCGAAAAGACGTCTCTTTTGCGTATTTTAGAGAAGACCAGACAACACTTCAGTTCCAATCAGGAAGACGCAAAGCGGCTACTATCAACCGGAGAGAGTCCTCGTTCGAACACCCTCGAGCCCAGTGAACACGCCGCTTGGACGACGCTCTGCCTACTAATCCTAAATTTAGACGAAACCCTTACCAGATAATCCATTCATGAAAATCAGCACAGACATCCACCGCCGAACCTTCATCGGAAAAGCAACCGCAGCAGCCGGAAGTCTTCTCGCTGCGCCATACATTCTCGCAAGCGACAAATCTGCTCCTGAATTTCACGGCACTATCATTGGTCATGGCGAACATCGTTACCGTGTCGACAAATTGTGGTGTCAGGCAGATCCGAAACAGAACCCCGTCAGCAATTGCCACGAGATGGTGCAAGTAAAAGACGGCCGCCTTTTCTTACTCACCGACCACATTCGAAATAATATTTTAATCTTCTCCAAGAACGGCGAGCTGCTTGGCACTTGGACACATAACCTTTCCGGAGCGCATGGATTGACTCTGGTCACCGAGGGAACTCGTGAAGTTCTGTGGATCGCGGACTACAAAGGCCGCGTCGTCAAAACCACACTCGAAGGAGAGCTTCTTATGGAGCTACCATCCGCAGAGGCTTGCGGGGCCTATCCCGTGGGGCAGAAATACTCACCAACCGAGGTGGCTGTCGGTCCTGATGGCCAGATCTACGTCGCGGACGGATACGGATCTCAGTTTATTTTGCGATTCGACAGTAATGGAAAATTCCTTGGGAAATTCGGAGGGAAAAGCGAGCTCTCACCCGGGAAGTTTCTTCAAGCCCATGGGCTCGTATTCGACACGCGTGAAAAAGAGCCGTTACTGTTATGCACCGAACGGATGAAAAACGAATTCCAGTGGTTTACGCCGACCGGCGAGTTCGTGAAATCCGTCTACCTTCCAGGGGCCTATATGAGCAGGCCAGTGATACACAACGACCTTCTTCTGTCCGGCGTATGCTTCGGAATGATTCCAAACGATTACCGTCCGAAATTGAATCGTGGTTTTGTGACCATTCTAGACAAAGAAAATCGAGTCATATCGAACCCCGGCGGCCAGGCACCTCGTTACAACTCCTCCGGACAACTCGAAATCCTGATGCAGGATCAACCCGTTTTTCAACACGGACACGACGTCTGCGTGGATGATCAGCACGACCTCTACGTGTGTCAGTGGAATGCAGGCAAAGTGTACCCATACAAACTCCATCGCGTCGGGTAGGTGCCGCGCATTCCTTCCCTCTATTACCTATCCAGCACTGCAAGCCCCGTCATTTCCAACATGAATCCCCTCCAACAATACGCTCTGCAAATGACACGGCGTCGGTTCCTTTCGACGTCGGCACTTTCTCTAGGGCTTCCTGCTTTGCACAACCTGATGGGAGCCACAGCAACCCCGCTTGGTCTTCCGAGCCTTCCTCATTTTGCAGCAAAGGCCAAACGGGTGATCTACTTGATGCAGACTGGAGGCCCATCTCATGTCGATTTATTCGACGATAAACCGGAACTCAGAAAGCTCCGTGGAAGCGATATTCCGGAGAGTGTGCTGGGCGGATTAAGGCTCACAACCATGACCGCAAACCAGAAGGCCAAGCCCTGCCTTCCAGCGGCATTCGGGGGCAGCCAACGTGGTC
This sequence comes from Verrucomicrobiota bacterium, assembly GCA_037133875.1. GTDB lineage: Bacteria > Verrucomicrobiota > Verrucomicrobiia > Chthoniobacterales > Chthoniobacteraceae > Chth-196. Next base: position 40,735 of record JBAXNG010000018.1, read on the forward strand.
AGTGCGGCATGTGGATCAGCGATCTTCTGCCGCACACCGCAGGGATCGTTGACGACCTGACATTCATTCGATCGATGCACGGTGAACAGATCAATCATGCCCCAGCGGTGACCCATATGTTAACCGGTCACAACTTGCCAGGACGACCAAGTATTGGGGCATGGATGACTTACGGATTGGGCTCGGAAGCGGAAAACCTCCCTGGGTTTGTCGTAATGACCTCCCGCGATAAGGAAGCCAGCTGCGGCCAATTTTTCTACGACTTTTACTGGGGCTCCGGCTTTTTACCCGGAAAATTTCAGGGAGTACCATTCCGAGGTGCGGGTGATCCCGTTCTCTACTTGAGCAATCCCGACGGTATGAGCCGCGGCTTACGCCGTACCATGCTTGATGGGCTGGACGAATTGAATCATTTCGCAGCAGAAAGAATTTCGGATCCCGAAATAAACACTCGGGTAGCCCAATACGAAATGGGGTTCAAAATGCAGGCCAGTGTACCTGAACTGACCGACCTCAGTACAGAACCGCAGAGTGTACTCGATATGTACGGACCAGATGTACATCGAAAAGGCAGCTTTGCGTACAACTGTCTCCTCGCACGACGACTGGCTGAAAGAGGTGTCCGGTACGTTCAACTTCTACACGCCGGATGGGATCAGCATGGTAACTTGCCCACGCAGCTTCCCATTCAATGTAAAGACACTGACCAACCTAGCGCAGCCTTGGTCAAGGATCTAAAGGCCCGTGGTCTGCTCGAAGATACGTTGGTCATTTGGGCCGGTGAGTTTGGCAGAACTCCGTTTGTACAAGGAGACATCAACAACCCCAAGGCGCATGGCCGAGATCACCATCCCCGTGCCTACACCATTTGGATGGCCGGAGGGGGTGTCAAGCGAGGCTGCATCTACGGCAGCAGTGATGAATTCGCATACCACGCAGCCGAGAATCCAGTACACGTGCGCGATCTTCAGGCCACTCTCATGCATCTTTGCGGTATTGATCATGAACGCTTCAGCTACCGTCACCAGGGACTCGATTTTCGTCTCACCGGCGTAGAAGAATCAAACGTCGTTAAAGGTATTCTCGCGTAACCACCAGCCTCATTCTACGCGACGTTGATTCGCTCATCCCTTTTGGTATGGGTTGACCGTGCTCACACTCGCTCCACACGAACTACAACGTCGCTTCTTTGCGATGCATCCGGGTTCATTCTCAGTGATGGAGCTTTTCGAAGCTCTGCCCTCAGCCCTTTTCTACTGCAAGGACATCCACAGTCGGTTTATGAAGGTTAACCGGGCATTTATGCATAGCCACGGTGTTTCCTCTGAAGACGAAATCATCGGGAAAACTGACCGCGCTTTTTCACCTCCCGCTTTTGCAGAGGCGTATATCGCAGAAGACAACCGTGTCATGCGAGGAAAGGTCCCAATTCTCGGACAACTCTGGATGGTGTTTCACCCAGAGAATCGGCCACATTGGTACATTTCGACCAAAGTTCCTTTGTTTGATTTCAAAGGAGAAGTGATCGGAATTGCCGGAGCCATGTACGGCATCGAACAGCCCGCAGAAAAGGAACGTTATTTCGGCGCGTTAAATCCCGCGATCCGGTACATCGAACAACACTACAGCGAACCCATTTCCATGGAGAAAATGGCCGACCTTGCAGGGCTCTCATCCACGCATTTCAATCGACGCTTCCAACAACTTTTACGCTGCACGCCCACTGAATACTTACGCACCGTACGTGTTCAAACTGCCGGCCGTCTACTGAGCTCATCCTCCCGAACGCTCGCAGATATCGCAATCGAGACCGGCTTTACGGATCAAAGCCACTTCACCAGATGCTTTCACAAAAGCACTGGCATGACTCCCCGAGATTATCGCCTGCGTTTTCAAAAGAGCTAAATCGCCCCGAAAATCATCGCGTCCACGTCAATTCGTGAAGTGCCTCTGCAGAAATGCCCGGATTTTTGCACGTACTTCAGGCGTATCAAACTGCCAGCCACCGTGTCCTACCCCCTGAAGCAACTCGAGCTCACTTTCAACCCCGGCCTGCTGCAAGGCGGCGTTTAAACGCTCACTTTGATCCAGCGGAACAAGCGCATCCTTCTGCCCATGCAAAATCAGGAACGGCGCACTCACCTCTGAAACCTGATACAACGCACTGGCCTGCTTAGCCAAGATAGAGCGCTCACGCACAATTCCGCCTAAAAGAAGGGCCCCCCGAGTCGCAGCCAAATTCGCATCCGTCCGTCCATTCCCAGATAAGTTGGAAGGCATCGTGAGCAAATCACTGGGACCAAAGAAATCAACAACAGCCCTCACCCTTTCACCCTTGGGTAAATTCAGCGTGCCCAGCAGAGCCGCCAGATGCCCCCCAGCCGATGCCCCGGCAACTGCAATCCGATCCGGGTCCAAATGAAACTGTGTCACTGAATTCCGCAGCCAAGCGACTGCAACCCGACAATCCTCAATCTGGGCAGGCCAGCGTGCCTGATGGAGCAATCGGTAATTGATACTCGCAACCGCTACCCCCTCCTCCGCCAACCAAGACAAAAGACAATGCTCTTCTTTACACCCAAAACTCCATCCGCCTCCGTGAATCCAGACAACAAGAGGCATTGGAGCCTCCGGCGTTTTCGAAGGCACATACAAATCGAGCATTAACGGCCCGGACTCCGTCCGACTGTATTCCAAATTTGAGATGCGCTTCACACCCGATGATACTTGGGGCAGCACGTTCCACGAAGGGCGCACACCCGGCCCAATGCCCACCGTAAGGGTGTCGCCCAAATCCGTGCGGGCTCTTTTAACGACCGCTTGTAACGCAGCAACCTCACCGGGATGCAGCGAAGATACATCGCTCGTCTCCCCAGGATCAGCGGCTAAATCGTAAAGCGACAAAGCCATCTTCTCCACACGATAGCCGTGTCGACTCGCAATCCCGCGGATACCCGATTCCTCTATCGAGTCCGGCTTGATGTTCTCCCAATTCGATGGTCGACCATCTTTTCCAGGTTCAGCCGCCACGTTCAGATATTCATGTGGCAGGTGTAACTTCCATTTGCCCGAACGCACCGCTTGTAGCTCGTCCCCGGAATAGTACCAAAACTCCTGTCTCTCCGTAGCGGCAGCCTCCCCAAGAAACAGGCCCGTCAAATCCACGCCATCGACCTTGGTCTCCGGTAACTGCCCACCACCGAAATGTGCGAGCGTCGTAAATAAATCCATCGAGGTAACGATCGAATCCGAAACACGCCCGGAAGGAACTTTCGCTGGCCACCGCACGATACAAGGCATCCGGACTCCCCCTTCAAAGGTGGTTAATTTACCACCTCGAAAGGGCCCCGCTGAACCAGCATGTGCGCCATAGGATAAAAATGGTCCATTGTCCGAGGTGAAAATCACGATGGTATTTTCATCAAGCCCGTTACGTTTTAATGCAGAGAGAACCTCCCCAACGGACGAATCCAACTCCTGCACAACATCTCCATAAAGACCGCGAGCGCTCGAATGACGCCACCGTTCGGAGGCAAAAATCGGCACATGCGGCATAATATGCGGCAAATAGAGAAAGAACGGTTTCTCACGATTCTTCTCAATGAACTTCACCGCACGATCTGTCAGCCTGCGTGTGAACTGGCTTTGATCCGGATCTTGCTCAACGACCAACTCTGTCTCGTACAGCGGTAATGGAGGCATCCCCTTCACAACTGGATGCAACGGCCCATTGTCATTCGAGTACGGAATCCCAAAAAACTCATCAAACCCGCGGCTTGTCGGCCAGTAAGTTGCATGATGCCCCAAGTGCCATTTTCCGTATGCTGCAGTCGCATAACCCGCGTTACTCAAAACGTTGCTCAAAAGCGTCTCTCCGGGGTGAATACCGTTTGTGCTGGTATGGTTCAAGGCACCGCCCATTCCCACACGGTTCGAATAACACCCCGTTAAGAGCGCAGCCCTCGAAGCCGTACAAACCGGCTGCGCCACATAGAAACTCGTAAACCGCATCCCCTCAGCCGCCATTTTATCGAGGTTCGGAGTCGCAATATCTTTAGCGCCGAAACACGAAAGATCTCCATAACCCAAATCGTCTGCTAGAATGACAACGATATTGGGGCGCGCATTTCGCTGAGAACCACTCGGGCTCTGCTGAGCTTGAGCAGCTATAGAGCTCCAACAGGCTGCGAGGAACAGAGGCAAAACAAACCGATTCATAAAATTCCGGGGGTGGAGCAACGGCTCAGGGGAACAGTCCTTCTGCTATTTTACAGTTGGACCCGAAACTGTTCACCCTTTTGGAGCGAGCGCACAAACCCAACCAACAAATCGATAACACGCTGCACATCGCGTAAATCAGCCATTTCGATCACTGAGTGCATGTACCGCAAAGGGAGCGATACAAGCGCCGTAGGGATCCCGTCTCGCACTTCAAAAATCACGTCGGCATCGGTCCCAGTAAACCGGGATGCACTTTCGTGCTGGATTGGAATGCCACACTTATCGGCGACTTCCATCAAACGCCGAACGACCTCTGGGTGATTACAGGCTCCATGTGTTAAACTCGGGCCTTCACCCAACTCAACCTCCCCGTGTTCGTCCGCAGAAATCCCCGGTGTATCCGTCGCATGGGTGACATCCAGCACAATACACACCTCCGGTTGGAGTCGATACGCCGCCATACGCGCACCGTGCCCCCCGATCTCCTCCTGCACTGCATTAAGCGCGATCACATTCGCAATAGGACGGCTGCCATGTAACTGCGCCATCACCTGCGAAATGATAAATCCGCCAATCCTATTATCCAACGCACGTCCAGCGATGCGATGTTCCCCCAGTCGCTCCGCACCATCCGCATAAACCGCGGGATGGCCCACCCGAATCCCCATCTCCGCAACTTCCTCCGGCTTGGATGCGCCAATATCGACGTAAAGCTCATGGATCTTCGGAACCTTTTCATCACTAGCTCCCTTCCGAAGATGAATCGCGGTGTTGCCAACCAAACCACGTACCACTCCTTTATCCCCAAAAATTTGTAAGCGCCGCCCCCGCGCGGTTGCCGTATCCGAGCCCCCGATACGATCCATTCGCAAAAAGCCCTCGGAAGTGATGTGTTTTACGATGAAACCAATCTCATCCGCATGTGCTGCAAGCATGACTCGGGGGCCATCTCCCGACAATTCGGCCCAAGCGGTCCCATAAGCATCTGATTCGACTGAATCCGCAAATTTGCGGACATAAGTGGTCCAGCAACGCTGTCCGGGAGCCTCAAAGCCTGTTGGGCTCGGTTGATGCAGTAGGTCGAAAAGAAAGGAAATCGCTTCGTTGTCCATAAACACCAATCGAGCGTTTAGGGACGACTTTATCCACGCCTTTTTTCAAAAACCGAACTGAGCGTTTACAATCAAGACAAGCTCTTCACTCGATAACTCACGCGATCGCGACCGATCTGCATCTTAATCGAGGCGCCCAGCTTTTGTCCGATCAGCAGCTTCGCTAAAGGCGCCTGCGGCGTGAGAACAATAACCGATTGTCCATCACACTGGAGTTCGGCGCCACCTTCACACGGAGCAATAAAGTACCAAGTCTCCTCATCTTTGCCATCCAGGAGAAGTAACGCCCCCAAATCGATCGGATCCTTCAGCCCAAATTGAGGAGGCTGAAAAGCCGATAACAACTCCAAAGACTGCGCGACTTCGAATGCCTGACGCGTCTGCCCCTCCGCCAAGTAAGAGGCTTCCAGAGCACGCGTATCGTATTTGTTTTCGGCCTTGTTCCCCTCGTCTGTAGCCTCTTCATGGGCTGCGCGAGCGGATCGCTCAAACCCTTCAATTCGGGCTGCTACGTGCGCGAGCAATTGTTTCAGGAGAACATCTTTTCTCATAGTGAACACGAAACTGAATTCTAGAGCGCTGAAAGATTCCGGAATTGGGAATGCCCCATAATGCGTTGTTCCAATTTCAGCTGGTCCTCAGGAGATAACTCCCGTGGCACCTTTGCCGCAGAACGCTTCCATTTAGCAAACCACTCAGCCGCCAACACCTCATGCCTTGCTGAGAATCCACGTCGCTCTGCACTCGGAGTGAAGGCAATTGTTGTTTCAAGTTTCTCACCTGCATTCCGGCCACGCGCGACCGAAAACCCAGCCCCAAGCATCGCAACCCGAGAAGCCGTCGAACAGGTGTAAGTGAAGAGTTCGGTCCCATGGTCTCCGCAAGCTGCGAACAAGCGCTCAAAGACGGATAGCGTCCATTGATCACCGCACGTTTTGCTCGAAAACATATCGTAAAAAATCACTTCAGGGCGCGCATTAGCCGCGTCCATTGTCTCTAAAAAATCTCCTTTCAGCAGGCGCCACGAAAGGCCCGGAAATTCACGGGATTGCCACTCGCCCTGACGCAAGATCCAGGCAGGACCGCTATGACGGAGATACAGGAACTTATCGGAATGATTAAACGCCAACTGCAATGAATCCAAATCATTCTCGAAACTGATGATCTGCATCGGACGCACCGAGCCCTTTTTCGCATTCTCTTCGTAACACTGAATTGCGGCCATAGCGTTGGCCGCCGCACCAAGCCCGACATCCCAAATAATCAACGGCTCCGCAGACGTAGGATCGACGCCGCTCGGGACCCGCACTCTTTCGGCGAGGAACGCCTGTTCCACATACAAGGCGCGAGCTTCCTCCATTGGGGGAGTGCGCGAATGCATAATCTCGCCTGAGGCAACATGACGGATACTCGCGAATCCCTCGATCGCAGTATGCACCTCATAATTACCAAGAGTCAGAGGCGGATTTTTGCGACGTTTGGCCTTCGGGTGTAAGACAGGATTATCGAGATCATCCTCCTGCAGGAACTGGCGTTTTTCTTCATACAATGCGAGGAATCGATCCTCTAAAATGCTTTGTCGAATTTCACGCATCAGGTTGTGATAAAAGTAGATATTATGCTGCCCGAGCAACTGCCAGCCAAGGGTCTCCTTGGTTTTTGTGAGATGATGCAGGTACGCCCTGCTATAACGTTTGCAGGTGGGACAGAGGCACGCGGGATCGAGTTTTTCCTCCGAAAATTTGTAAATTCCACGCCGCAATTGAAGGAATCCCCGCGAGGTAAACGCGCCTCCTCGTTGCGCCACTTGCGTGGGAATAATACAATCGAACATATCCACCCCGCGATGCACCGCCTCCAGAATGTCTAACGGCGTGCCCACACCCATGAGATAACGAGGCCGATCTTCGGGCAGAAGCGACGCAGTGTATTCACAGACATCTTCCCTCGCCTCTTTGCCTTCTCCAACAGCAAGGCCACCGATTGCAAAACCGTCAAAAGCCATTTCCGTCAGACACCCGGCACTCTCGCTCCGAAGATTCTTATAAAGCGCTCCCTGAACAATACCGAACATCGACTGTAACGAATCCCCCCTTGCGGCCAAACTCCGGGCAGCCCAGCGATGTGTAATTCCCATCGCCTCGCGTGCATCACTCTCCGAAGCCGTAGATGGAATACACTGGTCCAACACCATCATGATGTCGCTCCCAATAGCCTTCTGAGTTTCGATACTCACCTCCGGGCTCAATAGAATGGTTTGACCGTCCAAATAGCTCTGAAATACCGCTCCTTCTTCACTCATGGAACGAGCATGCGGTAACGAAAAAATCTGAAAGCCCCCAGAATCCGTAAGCACCGAACGCTCCCAGCTCATGAACCCGTGAATCCCTCCGGTACGGCGGAAGACCTCAGGTCCCGGACGCAAAAGAAGATGGTAGGTATTAGCGAGAAGAATCTGGGAACCTGCGTCTTCAAGGCTTTGCGTTAACTGCGCCTTCACAGTCGCCTGGGTTCCGACCGGCATAAAAAGCGGTGTTTTGACCTCGTTATGCAACGTACGAAAGGTTGCGGCCCGCGCTCTGGAATGAGAAGCACGTGCATCAAGGCGAAAATCCAAACGGGAAACACTCATAGGAAGCGGCAAACCGGAGACTTTGAATGTTCAACGGCGCCGGGGCAACGGCAGAAGCGAACAACGCCGAACTAGTGCAGAAAACGGCCTCCAGATACGCTAGGAATGAAATAAAAGTTTTCGTGTCATTCCACATGGCTCGAAACAATGTTTTAGGATGTCACGCGCGCTCAACCCACATTCAGACGCATCGCTCTCCGGCGAGGAAGACAGCGCCCTGCTTGAAAGATCCCTTCGGGGGGACTCTGGAGCCGTATCGGCATTCACTGCTCTAGTGAAACGACACCAGAGCGCAGTGCGGGCATTTTTAAGCGTCCGTCTTAGCGACCCATCAGAAGCAGAGGATCTGGCTCAAGAAGTCTTTCTCACAGCCTATCGAAAGCTCTCAGACTGCGATAGCTCGCGACCACTGCTCCCATGGCTACGAGGAATCGCACAAAACCTTCTCCGCAATCATTTACGCAAATTCAGAGCCATCCCCCTTGGCGGTAATGAGGATCTACAGGTTCTTTTGGATAACCGACTGGCGCACGAATGGGCCAAAAATAACGAGGACCAGCGTTTGTCGGCACTAAGGGACTGCCTCGAAGGTGTCGACTCGAGATCCAAAGCGCTTCTTCAGGCTCGCTACGGAGAGGGGTTGAGTGTGCAGGAGCTCTCCGAGCAATCCGGAGACAAACATTCCAAACTGACGATGCAACTCCACCGCATGCGAGCCTCATTAGCAGCGTGTATTCAGGGAAAACTGAGCAGCCCGCAGGGGGAATTATCCTAGGCCCCATGGATTCCACACCCGAAAACACGGAAGCGGAAACGCTAATTGCCCGGTCTATTTCGAACGAAATTACACATGAGGAAGCCTCTCGTTTAGCGCAGCTTTGTCACAACGATCCAACGGTTTTAGAGTCTCTGGCCACACAAATACTGACACACCGACTCCTTTTCCAAGCCTTTCAAGACCGGTCAGATCAGCGCTTCGCATCCGAAGTAGCTTTTCGTTTACAATCCGAAATCTCCTCCGACGCAGGCCATTCATCTCTCGCAAACAAAGTCGGCCGGATCCTTCAGTTCGAGCGCTACCGCAAACAAATCCTACGTCTAGCAGCCATGGTCACGGTCGGTTGTGGGCTTGTCTGGATGTGGTCCGAGGATTCGGCTACCGCACGAATCGAGCGCGTCGAGGCGTTAAGTTCGGTTGAACCCTTTCAATCTGGGCAAGCGCTCCCCGCGGGGAAGTGGATTAGATTCGAATCAGGGATTATCGATTTACGCTTTGGTTGCGGCGCAAAAGTATTGGTGGAAGGGCCTGCCGAACTGGAAATCCAAGATGCATGGCACGGATACATTCGGAAAGGGCGTGTCGTAGCAAGTGTCGGGCGAAGGGCGCGTGGGTTCACCTTGGACGGACCAGGCGGGCGACTTGTGGATCTTGGAACAAAATTCGCGGTCTCGGTAGAGGACGGAAAAGGCATGGAGCTTCACGTTTTGGAGGGGCTCGTTGAAGCCACACCTCAAGGCCAGAAGGAGGCGCTGAGGGTGACAAAAAACAAAGCGATCCGTTTGGGAGGCGGCACCACAGAAGCGCTTGTTGAGGCGGATTCAGGGGCATTTGTGACGGCTCTACCGCCAAAGCCGCGGACGTTTCCAAGATGGATCCAGTGGAGTTTTGAAGAACAGGGCATCCAATTTCAAGACCGGGGCCACGGGCTCGGACCGGACTCGGGGTTAGCGTTACATCTCCCTAGCTCCCACCCCGAACGGACACGGGTGTCCGGTCCCTTTGGGGAGGCACTTCAATTCGATGGCGACGGCACCTACGCGGCGAGCCCATTCAAGGGGATTGGCGGGAGTGAACCCCGGAGCGTAGCGTTTTGGGTTAAAGTACCGGCGGACCTTAAAAACACGGAAGGCTACGCCATCCTAAGTTGGGGGTCGCGGATACAACAGGGAGCAGCCTGGCAAATCTCGATCAATCCTACGGAAAAGGAAGGGCCGGTGGGGCGCCTCAGAATCGGGGTGCACAACGCGCCGGTGGTGGGCACTCGAGATTTACGCGATGACCAGTGGCATCATTGTGCCGTCGTGATGTACGGCGGTAGCGGCGCGGATATTTCCACACACGTCCTGCTCTATGTAGACGGCAAGCTGGAACCCGCCGCTCGAAAAACCGTAATGCCCGTCCAAACAGACACTCTTAGTCCATTTGCACACGGTGTGTGGCTCGGAAGAAATCTCACCGTACGGCCCCCTACCCCTCACGAGATCTTCAGTGGCCCAAGCTTTCGCGGAGCCGTTGACGAAGTATTCATCTTCGACGCAGCAATCGGCCAAGAGGAAATTTTACGTCTCATGCGTACCAATGCGCCTCGTTAAAACGCCCTCTCTTGTTCTGGCCGCTTTACAAAGAAGCCACGCCAGAGGCACGCAAGACCGATTGGATCATCTCCTCCCGCTCGTGTTTGATCTTCCAGCGGTGCTGGACGGCCGGCGCCAATCCGCTTAATGGATCAAAATACAAGAAGTGCTGCCCCGGCTTTACGGATGGACTCGTAAAAACAGCGATCCCCTGCTCCCGATCATAATACTCGAAGGAATGCGCATCGCGTTTTCCTCCACCGCCCATGGTATCGACCACAAAAGCGGGCGTGTGAAATCCAGCGGTGATACCACGGACCTGCTTCTCAACAGCTAGCCCCGTGGCAAGAGAGGTGCGAAGATCCTCAACACCGGGGACGAGGTCATGAAAGTAAACGTAATATGGGTGGATATTTACGAACCCCAAGCGTTTTACCAGAAGCTGCATCGTGGAAGCACTCGCATTCACTCCATTTTGCAAAACGGTCTGACAACGCACCGTGATCCCACGTTCCACTAGCAAGTTCATCGCCCTACGGGTCACATCCAAAACTTCGCTGGGATGATTAAAATGCGTATGAACCACCGCCGATTTATGGAGCCGCCGGGACTGCTCTACCACTCGCGTTAAGGCATCCGTCCACTTGTGATCGGAGAGAATTTTTTGAGGCATTACGCAGAGCCCTTTTGTCGCAAAGCGTAATCGGCGTACGTGAGGGATCGCCAACAAACGCATCCCAATCGCCTCCAGATGATCCGGGCGCAAATTAAAGGTATCCCCGCCACTGATCACAATATCCTCAAGAGCCGGCCTCGACTCAATGTACTCAAACGCGGCATCCCAGCGCGCCTGATTCGCATGCAATTTGAGCTTTTCCGAGACGAGTTCGGTATCGACACCCACCGCATAAGAACGGGTACAAAAGCGACAATAAACCGGACAACTATCCACCGGTAAAAACAACGCTTTATCGGGATAACGATGGGTTAGCCCCGGCACTGGAGAATCCTTTCTTTCGCCCAAGGAATCCAGTTGGAGCATGGGATGATCTGGTTGTTGCAAACGGCGCAAAGGCAGAAACTGCGAACGAACTGGATCCGTCGGATTATTCCAATCGATCAGCGCCAACAAATGGGGAGAAATGCGAAGCGCCATAGGGGCATTTCGCATCCCCAAAGCGAGATCATCATAAAACTCCTCGGAAGCGATATCCCCCAAAACAGAGCGCAGCTGGTCTACACTCGTGACAGTCGACTTTTGTTGGAATTGATGGGTCTCGAATTCGCTGACGGACACGTTGGCGAACCCTGGTAAATGCCGCCAATACTCACCTTCACGGAGTCGTCGATACAACAATGTATCCTCTTCCCAAGGACGAACCGGGTCCTGGGCGAAAGGCACCTCTAGTGAATGGATGAGCATGGTAAAGGAAAGAGGCTTGGCTTTTCCGCTAAAACAAAGTGTCCCGAAAAAACGTCCCCCTTCCTTGTTGTCACCGTGAAGACGGAGCGTCAACTGGCATTCGAGATTGCCGGGACATCGGGCAAAAAACAAAGGACGGCAGTCCTTGTGAGGTCTGCCGCCCTTTGTGAAATTAACCGGTTCAAAACCGGAGAAGAACTACTTCTTCTTCGCTTCCTTCTTCACTGGCTTCTCAGCTTCCTTTTTGAGGCCAGCAGAAAGCTTCAAAACGCGTTCGCGCATTACTTTACCCGGCTTAAACTTAACAGTAGCGCGAGCAGGAATTACAAACGAACTCCCTGGCTTGTTAGGATTGCGGCCTACACGCGGCTTCGTAAGGCGAACCTCCAGAACACCGAAGTTCCGAAGTTCGACATTTTCATTACGAGCGAGCGCTTCAGTAATATGATCCAATGTGCGTTGAACAACATCGAACACCTGAGACTGAACTAATCCGGTCTCACTGCTGATTTGAACGACGAGGTCTCTTTTTGTCAGTGTCCCCATAAGATTTGAATAGTTAATCGGCTTTTAAGAAATCCTGCAAGTACTCTGTTTGATAGACAGATAGTATTTCGGCTGCAGTCTTAAAGTGCAGTTTTGCGATTTTGTTTAGGACCGCCGGTCCGTGCGTTTCAACCAATTTTCGACCCGTCGTCTTCACTGCAGCCGATGCTCCCTTGGGTAATATCTCCCCAAAAATTCGCCCCTCATTATCCATCCAGTTCACAAACGCCTCCCTGGCCAATATGGAAGCAGCCGCAACCGCCGGATCACTCTCCGCTTTGGTTCGCTGATCTAATTGAATTTGCTGTCCCCTCTCCAACAGGGCTTTCTGAATCAAACTTGGATTTGCAAACTGGTCACTCAACGCTCGAGGACAATCTGGCTTTTTCTCCAATAAATTTTCAATAACGCGGGCATGCCCCCATGCAAGCAACCGGTTTAAATTCTTAAACTTACCATACAACTCGTTATAGCGCTGGGGACCAATCAAAACCACGCTCAGAACCGCCCCACGAGTTTCCTTAATAACTTTGGCTAAAGCGCGAATCCGGGAATCCGAGCCAATACTCTTACTATCCATCACCCCAGCATCACGCCAACCTCTTGCCATTTGAGCATCTACGTAAGCTCCTGCGATCACCAAGGGACCAAAAAAATCACCCTTTCCGCTCTCGTCGATTCCAAGGTGCGGCGAAAACCAGTCCGGATGTTGTTCCTCCTCATATCCAAAACTCGCCACCCCAATCACCTCCGGCTCCAGAATAAACTGGATAAAATCCTCAAGCCCTTTTCCTTGCACCACAATCTTGGGACCTTTTTCATATACCGCCACCGTAAGCTTCCCCTCTTTTGCAAAAAATATCGTGTATGGCCTCGGCTCAAAGTGCCAGCCACGTGACACTAATATCGATTGTAATTTCTTGGCCTGATCCAGCGTAAGTGGACCCGTATAAATCTTAGGAGTCTGAGGAGAATTTGAAGACATGCAGTAAACCTTGGGATCGTTTAAAGGAGACGCTGTGAGCGATGCTCTTCCATCTTCAACTTGGGCGCAAGTGATACGCGGTAAATTGCACTCTTGGTTTACCCAACAGGGACGCGACCTGCCATGGCGACGCAACACGTCCCCATACGCCGTTCTCGTCTCTGAATTCATGCTGCAACAAACGCAGGTCGCCACTGTGATCCCCTACTTCGAGCGCTGGCTCGAAGCCTTTCCTGATATCGCGACGCTCGCGGCCGCAACAGAAGACGAAGTGCTAAAGCTCTGGCAAGGCTTGGGCTACTACTCGCGTGCTCGAAACCTGCACGCTGCCGCAAAGGCCATTGTCGCGAATTTCAGCGGCCTCGTTCCTTCCGATCCCAAGTTGCTTGGAACCCTTCCCGGCGTTGGCCCCTACACAGCAGGAGCAATCGCGTCCTTCGCATTCGATCTCCCCGCCCCGGCAGTCGACGCAAATATCGCCCGTGTCCTAGCCCGACTCACAAACCAACTCACTCCCATAGACACTCCGTCGGGTGCCGCAGCACTTTGGGAATGCGCCTCCCTGTTATTACCCGAAAACGCCGGTGGCCGATTACACACCTCTGCTTTGATGGAACTAGGCGCGCTGATCTGCTCACCAAAACGCCCAAAATGTCTCGTCTGCCCCATTCAGACATTTTGTCTGGCGAAAGAGCCGGAACTGATTCCAGTGAAGAGCGCCCGAAAAGCGACAATTCACATGGAAGAAAAGGCTGCTTGGATCGTTCACAAAAACTGCATTTTGCTGGAGCAACAAAAAGGACGCCGCGCGGGTGGCCTGTGGAAACTTCCTGCCAGCCCATCGTTGCCTGAAAACAAGCCAATCTTCGAAACCGTTTATCCATTCACCAACCATAAGATCACGCTCCGTGTTTTTGAGTCTGAAGCTCCCGCTTCCACCACCGATACACAACGCTGGTTTCCCGTCGCACAAGTTCTCGACGAAGCCGCCCTCACCGCCCCTCACCGCCGGGCGTTGAAAGCAATCCTGTCGCAAAACCAGTGACGTAAAACGATCACATCCATTTCTGTGCCCCCCATCCAATCGCTCCAATCGCTCCAATCCCTCACCATTCCGGACCTCTGGCAACAGCAGGCCGTACGTCTGATGCGTGATGGAAAAGACGTCGTGGTACACGCTCCCACGGGCTCTGGGAAAACACTCATCTTCGAACTCCTTCAAAGCACCATAAAAGGTCAGGCCGTCTTCACCGTTCCAACACGTGCCCTCGCGAATGATAAGCTGGCAGAGTGGCGTAAACGCGGCTGGGAAGTCGGTATTGCAACGGGCGACATCTCCGAGGGACTGGATCGCAAACTCATCGTCGCAACGCTCGAAACCCAACGCGCCCGACTTCTCTCAGGCAATGGCCCCAAGCTCCTGGTCATCGATGAGTACCAGATGATCGCAGACCCTGTTCGAGGAATCCATTACGAGCAGGTCATCGCGTTAGCCCCACAAACCACCCAACTCCTCCTCCTGAGCGGCTCCGTCGCAAACCCTCAAGACGTGGTTGCCTGGCTCCAACGCATCGGCCGAAAAGCCGAACTTATAGCGCATCGAGAGCGCCCGGTCCCGCTTGAAGAGGTCGATCTTCAAGGGGTACCAGACAGAGCCGCGTCAGGGATTCGCGGTTGGTGGCCTCGAGTCATTACCAATGCACTTCGACAGGATCTCGGTCCCATTCTTTTATTCGCGCCCAGGAGACAAGCCGCCGAAACGATCGCTCTCCAGCTCGCGGCCACTCTGCCCCCCTGCGCTCCGCTGCACCTCACCCCGGAACAACAGCAATTAGCGGGTAACAACCTGCTGCGACTGCTTCGTGCTCGTGTGGCATTTCATCACAGCGGACTCTCATTCGCGCAACGAACCCAAATTGTGGAGCCGCTGGCAAAGTCCGGGCAACTCCGCGTCGTAGTCGCAACGATGGGCTTGGCGGCCGGCATTAACTTCTCTATGCGCTCTGTCGCAATATCTGGGACCGTTTACAGAGCCGGGCCTTTTGAAAGGACAGTCACCCCTGCGGAAATACTTCAAATGTATGGTCGCGCCGGTCGCCGGGGACTCGACGACACAGGCTACGCCTTGGTAACCCCGCAACCGCCTCGGCTCGGGGACGCGCAGCCTCTCTTCTTGCGGAGAAGTAATCAGCTCGACTGGCCCACGCTGATAGCCGTGATGGTTCACGCACAGAAAAATGGAACCTCGCCATTTGTTGCGGCAACTCGACTCGGCGAACGACTTTTCTCCACACAAAAAATTCAGATCGGATGTGAACTCTCACTCGAAACCGGCCCCACGCCCTGCGGACTTCATGTCGATCACGAACGGGCTCGTTATCTACGCCGCGGCAGCGTGGAAATCTTCAATAGCCGCAAAACGTGGGAGCCCCGACCCGTCACACACGAAAAGGTCCCACTCTCTGAAGTGTGGATTCACATTCCCGATTCCACAGCAGACCCAGCGCAGCCCAATCTCGGAAAATGGAGACGAGCCGAGGGTGTCGGCCGTTTTATGAAATCTTACGGAAGTGGCGCATTTTGCCATTTGCCGGGACCACATAAGCGACTCGGTCGGGAGATGATTTTGGGATACCGGCAAGGCGGTGCCCTTAAGCTAGCACCATGGTTAAAAGCGATTCTTGGGAAAAAACAAATCCGCGCCGAAGACATCGAGCGCGATGTCTTAAATAAATCAAAACACCTCACCGGAGGAGGTTCCATCGTTGAGATGTTTCCTGTCGGAAACAAATTGGTGGCACGTGTTTCCTACGCAGAAATTGGGTTCGACGCCTACCGCGACTCATTCGGAAATGCCCTCCTGAATCCACCGAATCGTCGCATAGTGCCCGCACCCTGCAACGGTTGTTCCCAACGAGAGTGGTGCGAAACAACACCCATCACGCCAACGGCCGCTCAAGCTTGGCGGGAATTAGGGTTGATCGAACGAGATGGAAGCCCAACACGACGCGGCGTGATTTTTTCGTTCTTTCAACACGGAGAAGGGCTCGCAATCGCAGCCGCTCTGGAAGACGAGACTTACCCGATCGAAGACCTCGTTTTTGATCTGGCGAACCTTCGAGGTGGACCTCGTTTCGCTGAGGAAGACACCATTCATTTAGGTCGTCTCGCGGTACGCTGTCAGCAAACCTATCGTCACGCCGATCACGATGGATATCTACGGTTTGGTATTCCCGACGATTACGCCTACGGAGCATGTGAGGCGATCCGGAATATCGTTGTACACGGGACAGGCAAACAGCAATTGCTCACCGAGACACTCCGCATGGGAGACATCGAACGCGCCATTTTGGAGTGGCACAGTTTGCTGCGTCACATCGCAAATGCACCGAATGATTCCTGGGACCGCTGGATAGCGCTCAAAGGCGCCTGCGATCAACGGCTTCGAGCAGAGTTAAAACGCCTCGGAAAACGCCCCTAGTGGCTTAGAGGTTCCGACACGAGTCATAAACGAGCACGCAGCCCGATGTTGGCGGACTAAAGCAAATCCGGGTAATGGTCCCGTGCGACCTTCTCACAGGCTGCATAGATCGCCGTCGCCGAATCCAAGCGTTTGATTTCTTCGACCAAATTCAAACACACCGCCATATCGAGGCTTTGGACTGCTCGCTTTACCCGTGGAACTTGCGCCGAGCCGGTGCTCAGTTCATCGACGCCAAGCCCAAGAAGTAATGGTGTGAGCGCTATTTCTCCGGCCATTTCGCCACACACACCCACCCAAATTTTGTGCGCATGCCCCGCGTTTACGACCATTTGGATGAGGCGAATGATCGCGGGATGCGTCGGCTCGTACAGATGAGCAATATGCTCATTTAAGCGATCTACCGCGATTGAATACTGGATTAGGTCATTCGTTCCGATCGAGAAGAAATCGACCTCGCGAGCAATCAAATCAGCAGACAAGGCGGCACTTGGAATTTCAATCATCGCGCCGACTTCCAATTTCTCGGCGAATGGACGCCCTTCTCTGCGCAACTCATCCCGGCACTCGGCGAGAATCGCGTTCGCACGACGAACCTCCTCCACTCCCGAAATCATCGGATACATAATCCGAACATTGCCGTGGGCACTGGCTCGTAATATCGCGCGAAGTTGGGTTTTAAAAACATCAACGCGCTCGAGGCAAAACCGGATCGCGCGCCAGCCCAAAAACGGGTTCATCTCCGTGGGGAGATTAAGGGAACTCATCACCTTATCGCCCCCCAAATCGAGAGTTCGAACGATGGCCGAATTCGGAGCGATCCTTTCTGCTACAGACCGATAAGCCGAATACTGAAGTTCCTCGTCTGGAAGATCCAATCGATTGATATAGAAAAACTCCGTACGGAAGAGTCCAACCCCCTCGGCCCCGGAATTCAGAACCATGGGAACGTCATCAGGTAACTCAATGTTGGCCGCTAGAGAAATATGTCGGCCATCTTTTGTTTTACACTCCGTTTCACGAAGGGTGCACAACTCCTTCTCAACCTCATCCTTCTGCGCCTCAATTTGAGTATATTCCGAGAGCGTCTTCTCTGTCGGATTTAGGATTACCAGACCGTTATAGCCATCCAGCAACACCAAGTCCCCAGAAACGACACTCTCACTAATATCATGCAAGGCCACCACGGCGGGAATATTTAGGGACCTCGCCATGATCGCAGTATGGGAGGTTTTGCTGCCGACATCCGTGGCAAATCCCAGAACGAAACGACGGTTTAACTGAGCCGTATCGCTGGGAGTCAGGTTATGCGAAAGCAATATGTGAGGCTCTCCTACGGCGCTCCATTCACGGTTATCTTTCCCCGAAAGATTTCGCATCACACGGCGGCAGACATCATGAATATCCACCGCGCGCTCGCGTAAATAGGGATCATCAATCTCACTTAAGATCTTTATGTAACGCCCAGTGACCTGAGCAAAAACGGCCTCTACGTTTAGATGGTCTCGCTTAATCGTACGAACGACTTCATCAATAACGGTGCGATCCTCGACCACCAACAAGTGTGCGTCGAAAATTCCAGCATCCGCACTGCCCACCGAATCAGAAATGCGACTCTGCATTTCCTGGATTTGCATACGGGTCTTGAGAAGCGCCTCCTCAAAACGGCGCAGTTCGGAACTTAGCTTATCTTCCGGAATATGGTAATGCGGGGCTGTCTCCTCCTCAGCTCTATGGATCCAAGCAAGCCCCTTAGCTATGCCAGGAGACACAGCCACACCTTGAAAGCGTTTTTCAGGCTTAAGATCTCCAGGAGTTATTTCCATACAGCCCGAAAAGCCCTACTCCTCATTAAACTTCTGCTGAATCAGGGTTTCGATCTCCTGCATGGCCTTTTCCTCGTCTGGCCCTTCGCAACTCACAGAAAGCCGGGAACCCAAGCCAGCGGCGAGCATCATCAAGCCCATGATACTCTTGCCATTGATACGCTCTCCATCTTTCTCAACCCAAATATCACACCGAAACCGGCTGCAAACCTTCACAAACATAGCAGAAGGCCTCGCATGCAGGCCAAGACGGTTCTGAATAGTAAATTCCTTGGTCACGGTGTGGGTGGTAATTTGAGAATGGGAAATGCGGATTATGGCAGATTTTTAAGCGCTTGGCTGCATTATCTGCATGAGTCGCTGGTTAAATTCCAGTGCACTGTGATGGCCCATCGCTTTTAGCTTTTGGTCCAACGCAGCAACCTCCACCAGACGCGCCAAGTCTCTACCCATCCGTACAGGAATAGTCACGTGTGGGATTTGAATTCCAAGAATATCGTAATACTCCGGATCTAGGCCGATTCGGTCCACTTCCTCCAGTTCCTGCCAGTCCTTCAAAGACACCACTAGGTCCAAACGTTTCTCCAAACGCACGCTCCCAACCCCGAAAATGGACATCACATTAATCACCCCAAGCCCCCGAACCTCCATGTGATGCCTGGTCAAATCTGGTGAAGTACCATGTAACTCCCTATCCTCAATGGCTCTAAATCGAGTCATATCATCACTCACTAAACTATGCCCGCGCTCTAGAAGCCCCAATACACACTCACTTTTTCCAATTCCACTAGAGCCACGAATCAGTGTTCCAACCCCCAGAATATCCACCATCGACCCATACTCACTCTTCCGGGGCGCGAAATCATGGTAAAGCGCCAGAGTCGCCGCATTCAGAAAGTTCATTGTCACCATACCGGTACGGAATACAGCAACTCCAGCGGCAGCGGCTTCCCCCAAGAGGTAAGTTGGGGGCTCCACGCCTCTTGCCACCACAATACACGGGATCGGATTTTCACATAATACCCGACACCGCAGCTGCGCCTCTTCCAAGGGCAAACTGGCTAAATAAGACAATTCCGCAGCACCAAACACCTGAATCCGCTTCTCTGCAAAATACGAATAAAACCCAGAAAGTGCCAACCCCGGTCTGTTGACCGTCGGCTCACTGATTTTGCGCTCAAACCCCATCGACGCGTGATCCATCTGTTCCATGCGTAATGGTCCGCCGTGCCGAGAAAAAAATTCTCCGACACTCACAGCATTATAGGTGGGATCAGCAAAGGCCATAGGGGAAATCAAAGAAGGTGAAACTCAGGAACAGCAATAATAACACCACTCGCCACAAGAAATCCCAGCTTTTGGACTAATTCTCCAGGACAAGCATCTTCATAACAACCGGCACGCCCAAATGCTCAAAAATCGCCTTTACTCATGATCACCTCAATTTCTCATACCCCTACCGACGCGACATACACTCGTCGTCTATCACTTTCTTGTAACTGACGCTGCCGTCAGTATCAGAACACACGCCGACTAGAGCGTATTACGGATACTATCCTAAAGCCTTCCACCAATAACCACACAAATGAAATTAATACGGCAAATGCGGAATACCATTCCATGTGTTTCGGCGCGCGATATCTAGCGCCATCTTCAATCGCCCTGATATCCAGAATCAAATTAATAGACACACACACGGACAAAAATACCCCCACCCAAAACGGTCGATACCCCAACACCACACCCACACCCTCTTGCAAATAACCCCAGCCCCAAAAACCACAAGGAATCGCTATCCCTACAATGATTCCAACCAACACACTTACCCCTCCCGATCTCAAAACCCCTCCACAACACACGAAAGCAACATAATATACCCCCATAGTCACCACTAATGCAGCGAGCGTAGAGCACATCAAAAACGCCCCCCCCTCCGCCCTAAGCAACAGTCGCAACCCTACGCCAAAAACCATACCCTCAGCCAGCGCGTAGATGGGCCCCGTCACCGGCGCCCATCGCTCCCGAAAACACGTCACACCTGCAAGAAACAGTGCCCCCACCCCCCCCAGTGCTACCACGCCCCACTCGAAATGAGTACCTCCGGAGAAACTTCCACTCCACCCTTTCCAAGCTGCGAACAAAGCCAAACCCCAGAGTAGAAGCATTTTTCGGATTGCTCCCAAAACGCTCATCACCCGCTCACCCTGCCTGCGCTCCTTCGCACCCAATTTACGAACCGTTTGTGTTGCTGCCTGATCGGCAACTCGATTCGTTGACTCCTTTGCAGTGTATCCAGGCGCGTAATTATTTGAGACCTCCATAGGACTCCATTCTGCAGCCCTTTCGCCACCCACACTATCAATAGACCCCCTAATACCAGGGGCATCCTCTGCTGATACAGCCTAAGTCACCCCCTACGTCACAATACGCTAAATCCTCACGAACAACAATCCACAGCACCTAGGAGCACGACACATTCCCGACTTAGCTCCCCCTAGTATATCGTAAGGACACGATTTCACCTTCTGCATTCCTGCAAAACCAACAAACCCGTCTATTTCCTATTTAGTTTTTCGGAGCATCCGGATTGCGTTCATCCGTCCATCCATATCCAGTAGACCAATTCTTCAATTTAAACGCTGTACTACGGGTAAATATTCCAAAGCGATGAAATCCATCCGGTATAGATTTCACTTGTTCGCCAGGTTTAGACCATCGGCTAGCACGCCTATCGTTTTCCGAAGTAGATAATTCCGGACTACGCTCCAGAACGAGAGCATTATCTGCCGCTATCTTTAGGGTCGCGACTCGAACACTGGGGCCATCATATAATTCTACACTCCATGTAGGCAATCCAGCCTGATTGGCTGATCCCAACGTATAATTTAAGCGATCATAAGATAACCCGGCTCGCACAGCCTCATTATCAGCAATCGAAAACACCCCATCAGAATCCAATTGAATTACTCTTAGGTTTAACCGTGCGCCACTGGGACGTGCGATTGGAACCCGTTTCCCCACAACCCTTCCCTTTTGCACTTCTAATTCCAAAACCCCACCACGGTCTCCTGAATTCTCGATTGTGACCTTCCAAATGCCCGGTTGAGGACGGCCATCCTGACCAGACACCTCGAGCACTCGCGTGTGTGCATCTTTGCCCAGCGATGCACTGGCCGTTTTCATCGCAGTATAAGCGGTGTCGGCTGCCCATGTCGTAGAAGCGACCGAAATAGCTGCTATTGTCCCGATAAGGATAGACTTGATCATAAAATTATCTCTGCCGTTTTAACACTCGCCACTTTGGGGCCAAGCACGCTCCACCATTGCGCAAATATTTCCCCCTTTCAAGAATCACCCCCCAATCCGCAGCCAACTGAAGGCCTGCCCTAAAAACACCCCGCTCGGGGGATAGCGATCCTCCAAGTTTTTCTCTGACAATCACTGCCACATTCCAGACGCGGCTCCAGTTTCCATCGCAGCGGATTGCATTCAATCGATCACCTCGTTAGAAAAAAAGCTGCATGTTCCCATTCACTCCGAGGCACGTAAGTCAGGCACGACTTTATATCCGCGAAGCTTCCAAGCTCGTCTCTTACAGAAAAGACATCGTCTCATCCGAAATCATACGAGAAGTGGAGAGCGCCATCTTGGCACTCAGAGACAGCCTACGTCTCAGAGACAAATCGGCCATCGAGGTCAAAATGAACGAGCTGGAACAGGTGTGTGGTAAGCTGCAACCACCTCTTCGCGACGGAAGCTGGCGCGAAAATGTCGAAGTCTTCATCGTAGCCATCAGTATCGCTCTGGGTGTCCGCACCTATTTTGTCCAGCCATTCACTATTCCCAC
This sequence comes from Verrucomicrobiota bacterium, assembly GCA_037133875.1. Classification (GTDB taxonomy): domain Bacteria; phylum Verrucomicrobiota; class Verrucomicrobiia; order Chthoniobacterales; family Chthoniobacteraceae; genus Chth-196. The sequence goes on from JBAXNG010000018.1 coordinate 63,163, forward strand.
AGGGTCGATGCAACCCACTCTGAACGGAATCATCACAGAGGCCACCACTGAACCTCCGCCAAACCCTTTAGTTCGCGTCGCTGAGTTTGTGTTGTTCGGGCGCAGCCACTTTAACGTCGTCGCAGAAAAGGACGAAACCATCCAATCGGTGGAGCCTCGATACAGATTTGGAATCCCATTAGGGTTATTTAACTACAGTGTCATTCGTACCAACGAAAGTTCCTACTCTGTAAGTGTTCCCCTTGCATCACTCGCCGCAGATTCACGATGCACACCCGGTAGAGTTGTGAAAGCGGGAGAAATTATCGCGCGAGGCTATTCGAATACAGGGGACCACGTGCTAGTAGACAAATTCAGTTACCATTTTTCGCAGCCAAAACGAGGCAACGTTTTTGTGTTCAATACTCGGGGCATCCCAACTCGGGAAAATATCTTTCACCCCGGAAGCCCCTCCCAGTTCTATATTAAACGCCTCGCTGGCACGCCAGGCGACCAGCTCCGGATCGACCCGCCCTCCCTGTATCACAACGGCCATCTAGCAGAAGAAGCCGTATTTAAAAGAGTCATGGCCGGCACACACAGCCAGCCAAGCAACGGGTACAAAGGATACTCCAACGGCCCTGAACACAGCACATTTCCGAATCTAGGCACTCCGAAGTCATCTTTCGAGGTCCCAGCGAAATGCTATTTCGCCCTAGGGGATAATTCTTACCACTCCTCGGATTCCCGCGATTGGGGAACCGTTCCTGAGCGAAATGTTATGGGCCGCGGCTGGATGGTTTACTGGCCGTTTTCCAAACACTGGGGCACTGTGCAGTAACCGAGCTCTTCCAACCTCCCAACAATTCCCCCGTTATGGCCCGTCGTGCTAGTTCCTCTGTTCCTTTAGTTAAGATTGCCGGTGCAGTCGGCGGCATCCTTGTATTGATGCTCGCCGGTTATTTCTCTGTCGGCACTTCGGATCCCTTCCGAACCTCCTCCCCCTTTCCAATCAAGGACTACCTCGAAAACGCCAATAGCCTCAGAGGCAACACCTATAGACTTGAAGCGATTGTTGATAAAACCCTGGAGTTTTCTCGGGAATCCGGACGTCTTTTTGCCGTAGAAATTAGCGGCGGCGACATGCTTCCTCTCCTAGTTCCTCCCAACCTCAGCGGCACCAACGTCGAGCGAGGACAAAAATTACAGTTTCGCGTCCAGGTTGGCGAAACCGGCTTAGTAACCGCCTCGGATATCCGCAAACCCTAATTCTTTCCCATTATGTTCCGTTCCCCTTCCTTTTCGGGACTCTCAACGGCGCTGATTCCGTTGTTTTTAACCACTCCGCTCTGGGCACAAACCCCTCCGCCGGCCCCGCCTGCACCTCCAAGTGGTGCGCCCTCAGGGCTTAATATTCCACTTTCGTTCCCTCCGCAAAACTCCGCAGCGAATCCCGGCGGGGGAGCCACTAACAACACAACTCCAGCGGAGGCCGACCCCGCCAAAGCGGCACCCGGAACGTTATTTGACAACCGGCTCCCAGGCGTCGACCCGACTAACGGAATGATCCGTTTCAACGGACAGACTTGGAGCGCTAGCAACAACATGCTGCTTGCTGCTCGCTTTGAAAAGTACCTCAATACCCCCGAAGAACTTGGAGAAGCTGAACAAACGCACCGAGCGATCTTAAATCGAATCATCGCGCTTCTGGATCCCTCCAATCTCAAAGCCGACACCCTCTCCGAAGCCTATCGGCTGCTCAACCGGGCCGCTTCCTTTCCAGGAGACACCAGGCTCTGTGACGCTCTTTCGAACGCAATTTACGGAGTTTGGCAATCGAAACGCAATCAAGGCCGTCTGGCAGAAGCCAATAAAATCTTAGAAGAGGAAAGAAAAAATGCCAGACGCACTATGGGAGGCAACGCTACATCCTATGGAGTAAACGCCAAGGATGTATCTGACGCGGTGGGATTAGCGAATGCACAGTCTCAAGCTCAAAGCGCACAGACTCAAGCCCAGGGAGCACAGCCCCGGCCGCCAAGTGTACCGTCACAAACGCAAGGTGTACCGGCTCCTTCCGCCCCCGGATCAGCACCCGGAAGTCAGCCGCCAACTCAACCCCCGCAGAGTGGCAATGCTAAGATGACAGAGAAGCCCATGAGCGGTGGACGTCAATTGGAGGGGGCAATCCTGATGGCAGGGCAGCTCGAAAAACTCACTGATAACGGCCTTTCCATAAAGGCAAACCAAGCCAAAGCGGAACTTTCCGAACTGCAGGCAAAACTCGAATACCAGGGGTTTCTACTGCAACTGTTCATTCAACGTCGTTTCCATCATCTCGTTATCGGCACGCGTTTTTATAGAGCGATCTTTAACGACGGAGATTCAAAGCTGAATCTTCCTGATAAAACCTCCCAAATTTTTGGTAGCAGTGGAACGCCTCCAACGATCTCGACTCTTGAAGGGCTAGCCAACGAAGCAATGCGTGACGTTCAACTTGGCGTGCAAGCATTTCATTCACTCGTAGACGCTGGGGAGCTAGATTCGGCAACCAAACGGCTTACCGAAACGTTTTTGATCGGGGAGTTTATGCCTGAAATTCGCACTCTCCCCAGGGAGCGTAAGCGTAAGATTCTCGCCTATTCTCAAAAAGCAAATCAGCTCATGGCCGCCGTGGAGACAAAGGATTACAGCCAGGCAGCGGAACTCATCACCACGATGAAAGCGGTTGCCAAAGATTTCGATGCCACGAAACCGAACGCCTTGATTGAGACATCGCGTAACATGGCCCGCCTACATCTTGCAAAAGCACGTAATGCTGCGATCTCCGGCGATAAACCGGCATTCGAAGCCGCACTAGCAGAAGCAGGCAAAATCTGGCCGAATAACCCAGAACTCATTGAAGTCGCAACCAAAGCGTTTAATCAGGGCGACGTACAAGCCCAAGCGCTGGTCGAACTCGAACAACTCATCGCGCAAAAGAATTTCCGGCGTATCGCCGAAGAAGCAGGCCGCTTCTTGGCAGCGACGCACCTCGCTCCAGTCGAAAAACAAAACCAACTCAAATCGATCCTTGAGGAATTCAAATCGATCGAAGCTGCGTTGATGGGCGCTAAAGAGATGGATCGTCAGGGAAATCCGTCAGGGGCTTGGGAGACGGTAGAAAAATTGGGCCAAAAGTTTCCGGATGACTTGCAGCTCGCTCAGGCCCGAGCACTCTACACAACCAAAGCCGCAGAATTCGTCCGAACCATCCAGAATGCTCAAGAACACGAAAAACGAGCTCAGGCCGCAACGAGCCTCGCCTGGTTCCTCAAAGCACAAAAACTCTACCCCAAAAGTGATATGGCAGATGAGGCAATTCAGCGACTAAAGACTCAAGTGTTGCCACACTAAGCCTATAAAACTCAATCTCCCAAAAAGCAAAAACCGTCCAGTGAAGCCCACTGGACGGTTTTTGCTTTTGCGTGAATCACTGCGCGGTTCTATCCACTAGCAAGAGAAGGACGCAAAATGGCAGAGGAGAGTTACTCTAAGATTTCAACTTCAATGCGCTCACCGGTTCTGCTTCCGGCCGCTACAAGATTACGGATCGCTGCGATTGTCTGGCCTTGTTTACCCACAACCTTCCCCACATCAGTAGGCCTTAGACGAAGCTGAAAAAGCGCGCCTTTTTCAATTGGAACACACGTGACTTCCACTTCCTCCGGGAAGTCAACGAGTTGGCGAACCACATACTCTAGAAAAGCCTTCATATAAGCGATTCGAGAGTCTTAAAACTCCCTCGCCTTACGTCGGTGACAATTAGCAACTGACACCGACCGTAAGCGAGACAGGAAACTAGGCAGCAGCAGCCGCTGCTTTTCTGGACTTCCGGATGATTGCGGCAACCGTTTCAGAAGGTTGTGCTCCCTTGCTGATCCAGTAATCAACCCGAGCAAGGTCAAGGTTAGCATTCACATCGGACTGCTTTGGATCGTAGTTCCCGATGATTTCAAGGAACTTGCCATCACGAGGGCTACGCGAGTCGGCCACAACGATTTTGTAGTACGGACTATTGGTCGTACCTTCGCGACGAAGACGGATCGAAACTGACATATCTAAATTAGTTAACTATCGAACTCCGGCACGCTGGGCTCGTGCCATCATTTTTTTAAAATTGCCCATGTTTTTCATCACCTTCCGCATCATCCCAAAACGCTGCATCAGGTCATTTACTTCCGTTACTGAAACACCACTCCCACGTGCCACCCGCTGGCGACGGCGCGCATTAAAGATATCTGGATTACTCCTCTCCTTCGGTGTCATCGAGAGCACAATGGCCTCAATTCGCCGGAGCTGTTTTTCATCAACGGAAAAGTCCTTCAGATTGCCCATACCTGGAAGCATCGCAAGAATATTTTCCAATGGACCCAACCTTTTAAGCATCTTGAACTGTGCAAGGAAGTCATTGAAGTCGAATTCCGCCTTACGGAATCGTTCTTCCATCCGTTTCGCATCCGCTTCATCGATCGCTTCAGCGGCCTTCTCCACAAGGCTCACGATATCTCCCATCCCCAAAATCCGTCCTGCAAGCCGCTCAGGATAAAACAGTTCAAACTGCTCCAACCGCTCCCCCATCCCCGCAAACTTGATAGGCCGCTGGGTCACCTCACGCATGGACAAGGCAGCTCCTCCCCGCGCATCCCCGTCAAGTTTCGTCAATATGAGCCCCGTAACACCCAAGACCTCATGAAAGCGCTTAGCAACCGACACCGCCTGCTGTCCAGTTGCTGAATCCGCAACCAACAAAATCTCCTGAGGCTGAAGTAAATCTCTCAAGGCGCGGACCTCTTCCAACAACACCTCATCGACTTCTTGCCGCCCGGCGGTATCAAAAATCTGGACATTGCCAGGCTGCGTCTTGGCCCACTCGATTGCTGCCGTAGCAACCTTTAGCACATCCTTTTCCCCAGCCTCTGGAGTAAACACCGGCACTCCAATCTGACGGCCCAATGTAGCGAGCTGCTCAATTGCAGCCGGGCGATGCAAATCACACGCAATCAGCAATGGGTGATGCCCTTGTTTCTTTAACCAAAGTGCGAGCTTTCCAGAGGAAGTCGTCTTTCCCGCACCATTTAACCCCGCGATCAAAATCCGCCCTGGTGCCTGAAGATTCAGAGGCGAAGCATCTCCCCCAAGTAACGCCGTTAATTCGTCATGGAAAATTTTAACGATCTGCTGTCCTGGCGTCACCGAGCGAAGAACCTCTTCCCCCATCGCTCGATCTTTCACCCTCGCAATAAATGCCTTGGCCACACCAAACTCCACATCAGCCTCCAGCAACGCCATTCGCACCTCACGCGTTGCTTCCGTAATATTGGCTTCGGTGATACTACCCTGCCCGCGTAAATTCTTGAAAACGCCCTGAAGTTTGTCTGAAAGCAGAGAAAACATGAGATAAGATGCCAACGCAGGCTATGTCGCCAAATCCGGTTGTCGAGGCCTAGCGGCCAACTGGTGCAACTGGTTCGTAATTAAAGTTCCAGCGGGTTTCCACCTTTCTTCCGCCAACAATAGCGGACAATATAACCGTAACCTGCTTATCTTTAAGTGGCTGCAACAATGTCCCAACTGCCATCTTACTCGTTGGATCATATTTTACCGGCACCGCCCCGACGCCACTCACCCGCATTTCAACAGTTCCCGGCTCCACATCTCCCATCGTTGCAAGGTTCGCCTTAATTGCCGGCTTAGATTCACGCACCGTCTCGCCTTCGTGAGGCACAGTAACCATCGACGCCGCTGCTAATTGTCCAACCGCTGCTGCCCCCGCTGTCGCACCAGATTCGCCAGCTCCGCCGCCAATCATTGCCATCGCATCCGTAAATATCTTGGGCTTGGTGCTATCCATAGCATACCGCCCCAACTGATCAGCCGGACTGTGATACGTCAGGCGTTGGCCATATACCGTAAATGCAGCCTCGTAACCCGCTTGCATCGCAATCGTACGAATCTCTTCGTTGTGGTTGCCATACGGATAAGCCAGCGCCTTCACCGAAATCCCGAGGTGCTGTTCCAACTGACGACGCGAATCCGCTATCTCGTTCTTTAACCACTCCTCGTACGTTGGGAATTGATTTTGAAACTTCCCCTTTTTCGTACGAAGGTTCTGATGATTTACCGTGTGACTCTGGATATCCACTCCCGCGTCTCGCATCGCCTCCAACTCGGCCCAAGACAGAGATCCTCCACCTGCCAATGCCCCGCCTTTTACAAACGCGGTGTAGATAAACATCGTAAATGGATACCCGAACTTTTTAAGGATCGGCCAAGCCACATCGTATCCAGAGCGGTAACCGTCATCGATGGTAATCACGCAACTCTTTTCAGGGATCGCTTTCTCAGCCCTCCTCCATGCCAAAAAGTCCTGCATCGATATCACCGAAAAACCATTGTCCTTAACCGCCTGCATTTGCGCCTCAAATCCTGCCGGGGTAATCGCCATACCGTCCTTTGGTTTTTCCTCAAAACGGTGATAACATAACACCACCACAGATCCCTTGGTATCAATTGGTTTCGGTTTCGGCGGTGGCTCAGGAGCGGGTTCAGGAGCCGGCACCTCCACTTTCACCTGCTTGGGCTCAGGCTCCTGATTAAAGGATGGCAGCGTAGGCTTCTTACACGCAGCCATCGGCACACATGTAACTAGCAGCAATACGGAAATTCGGCGGTTCATAAAGCGAAGCGGTTTCTCAGTGAACATACAGCAAGCGGCCGAGGAGCAAAGGGACCGATTCGTGATTTTTCAGAACCACTTAGATCCCTCTCCAGCCCCAACCTGATCAGGCAAGCCCAAGTTTGCGGAAAGTTTCATCTACATGTCGGAAATGAATCTCAAGAGAACACAACCGATCGATTTCCGAACGCGTTAAAACAGACGACACATCCGCCTCCGCCGCCAAGTTCTCCTGCAAAGAAACATCCCCCTGCCAAGTCTTCATTGCCGCTCTTTGCACCGCCTCATAGGCAGCCTTACGCTCCAGCCCTCGCCGTGTCAGCTCCAACAACACGCTCTGACTAAAATACAACCCCTTGGTTATATTCATATTACGCTCCATATTCTCCGGATACACCAAAAGGCGATCCACAAGTTTACGCAGCGTCACCAACATATAATTCAGCAGAATCGTGGAATCCGGCATGATTACCCGCTCCACTGATGAATGCGAAATATCCCGCTCATGCCAAAGGGGCACATTCTCGAGCGCGGCCATCGCATTCGAACGAACCAACCGAGCCAACCCGCTCAATTTCTCCCCAGTGATCGGATTTCGCTTATGCGGCATCGCAGACGACCCTTTTTGGCCGGCACTAAAATATTCCTCTACTTCAAGGACCTCGGTGCGCTGTAAATGCCTAAACTCCGTCGCCCAACGATCCACACTCGATGCGATGATGGCCAGCGTTGTCTGAAACTCCGCATGCCTGTCCCGCTGAATGACCTGAGTGCTAAGAGCCGACGCTTTTAAACCAAGCTTCGCACAAACTTCCTCCTCCACTTGTGGATCCAAATGCGCATGAGTGCCCACAGCCCCACTGAGTTTCCCCACTCGAATTCTGGGTTGAATCCCCTCCAACCTCTCCAATGCACGCCGAAACTCATCATACATCAGCGCTAATTTTAGTCCAAATGTCACAGGCTCAGCATGAATACCATGACTACGACCAATCATCGGAGTGAACTTAAACTCATTCGCCCGGCGCGATAATACCGCCAAAAGATCCTTCAAATCCTTCAATAACAGATCCGACGCCTCCGCCATCTGCACGGCCAGCGTCGTGTCGAGGACATCGGAAGAGGTCATGCCCTGATGCATCCATCGCGCTGCCGGCCCAACATACGACGCAACGTTTTCCAAGAAAGCGATGACATCGTGATGGGTCCTTCTCTCAATCTCCTCAATTGCAGCCACCTCAAAACGTGCCTTCTCACGAATAACCCGGGCGTCTTCCAAAGGAATCACGCCCAACCGGGCCATTGATTCACAGGCCAAAACTTCGATTTCCAGCCAAATCTCGTACTTACGCTGCTCGGTCCAAATCGAGCGCATCTCAGGAAGGGTATATCTATCAATCACCCCTTAAACTTGAGACGCCATTGCCTCGGGCGCAAAAGTAAAAGTAAAAAACAGAGCCAAAATTTCCGACTCTTTTTCAATTTTTATCCCCGCCAGCGAGGTGCGACATCCGTAACACAGGTATGAGCGCACAACATTTGGAAGTCATCGAAACCACCGTTCAAAAGACCCATCAGTGGATAGACGCTCTGGCAGATCTGTCCCACATGGACACCCATTCCGCGTACCAAGTCCTTCGCGCAGTTTTACACACCCTGCGAGACCGACTGCCACCAGCTGAAGTCGCGCAACTCGCAGCACAGCTACCGCTGCTTCTTCGGGGAATTTTTTACGAAGGATGGCGCCCCAGCGACTCGCCTTCAGGTTTGAGCTACGAACAGTTCTTAACACGTGTGCAGGATCGGATCGTTAGCAGTCGCATTATCGACCCAAAGCTCGCCACGCAACAAACCCTGCAAGTGATGGCCGATATCCTGGGCTATAGTGAGCTGGAGAAACTCGCCTGTGTTTTCCCTAAGGAAATCCTCACCCTTTTCCCTAAACGGCCAGTGGCGACGCTTTAGGCCAGTGGCAATCCTCAGGCCAGTGGCAATCCTTTAGACGTTTGCAAGGGAATCCATCCAATGCCGCGTCAACTCCCAGCAAATTCACACCCAAGGAAAGACGGATTTACCGTCATCGAACTCCTCCTTGTCGTCGCAATTCTAGGAGCGTTGTTGGCCCTCAGCGTAGGGATTTACGGCAGCGCCTTTGGAGTTAGCGCTCGGTTTACAAGAGAATCTGAGGGACTGGAACGGTTTCTTAAGGAGATCCAGCAAGTCGCCAAGAGCTCTCAAAATCACTGTTACGTAGGCTTTATTGAATGCGCAAAAACACCTGACGGACAATGGGTCGCAGCACAGGACACAAACAAAGAAGCACCGACCAATCACGTCGTCAGCACCGCGTTACTTGTAGGCGCGTTTGCCAGGAAGGATGGTGAAGCAGGCTACACTCCAAAAAACCCACGTGTCTCCTGGGCCGAAAGCACCTTAAACGGTGACACCTTACGTTTGAAAAGAGCTGTTCAGATCTATTCAGCGCTCAGACTCTTGCCGTCTCTACCACCTCCGGTTGAGGGGGGAATGGCCAGACCAGACGTGAGCCGTTTCCAGAGGATCGGACATTCTGCGGCCATTTCCGTCACCCCAATCCCACTGAAGCTAGATTCTGAGACCCTTAATTTACAGAGGGTCATCCACTTTAGCCCAAATGGAGAAACACGCGTCGTTCACCAAACAACTGCAGACACCCTTGTCTCATATGTTGAAGTGGGACTCGTCCCCCAATCAAGAAACCTCTCACACCCCGATTCCGGAACAACTCATCCTAAAGGGGGTGACGGACTACAGGCAGCCATCCAAATAAGTGGGGTCACAGGAAGAGTGCACCTATTTTTACCCTAATTTCGCCCAATTAACGGCCCACTCCGTACAAACTCGAGCAATGGCAAACACACAAACCACGAGCGAGGAATCGACTCCACTCAAATCTCGTTTCCGAAAAAGCGCAGGCGTTTCATCGAACGAGCCTCAGGATCCTAGCTCAATCAACTCGGATAACTACCGCGGTTGTGTTATCCCGGCCTGACTCTTCCACTGCGACTCGTACCAATCGCTGCGCCGAAGTCTCCGCCTTTTCGGTGCATTGAGGCGTGCTCAATATATCCTCAATCTGTGAATCAAAGAGGCCGTCTATGACTCCATCGCTGCAGATGAGGATCGAATCCCCCGATTCCAATCCAATCGCACCTACCTGCGGCTCCACAAACTGATGGCCTGCACCCAAAGCACGTTGGATAATGTTTCGGCGAGGATGAACGCGGGATTCCCGTTCATTGATTTTTCCATTGCGAAACAGCCATCCCACGTAGGTGTCATCATGGCTCATTTGGCGCATTCCACCCGCTGCCGGCAGATAATAAATCCGACTATCTCCGATATGCCCGAAAAACATCCACTCCGGCGTAAACCAGCACAAACTCAGCGTTGCCCCCATGCCCCGGCACTCCTCATAACTCGCCCCCACAAAAGTCAGCGCCTTATGTATTTGCGTATACAACTCACTTAAAACATCTGAAGCTCCGACATCTATACCAGCCGCCGTTTGTTTAAACGCCTTCGGCAAAAGTTTAGTGATCCGCTCAACGGTAATCTTGCTGGCAAACTCACCCGCCGACGCACCGCCAATACCATCCGACACCGCAAACACCATATCCATCTGCTCAAGCGGCGCTTCTCCATGTTTGCCAAGGAGGTGAACCTCCCTTGCATCAAAACACATCCCAATAAACGAATCCTCGTTATTCGCTCGGACTTTCCCCCGATCACTTAAAGCAGACCATGCTAGTTTTTTCACTGTGCGGTTGGGGGCTCCTAAAACCCGGGTAAAATCGTCGCAAACTCGAAATCAATCAGACAAAAGCGACCGTCTTTCTGACGATAAGTAATATTCCGGAGATCAGCGTCATCGTGACGCACTCCATACTGTTCTAATTCTGCAAAAATCTCTTTCACCCGAGCTTCGTCCATTCGTTCCACTCGGCTCCCGCAGCTCGTGGTGACAATTTGCAACTGATCTGTATAGAAATTGACCAGCCTGGGCACAAATAGACACCCCCGAGCCTCCAGAAACTTCAGAACCTTAACCTCGTTTTGAAATCGCTCCTCCGCGTTCGGCCCTCGAAAAGTTTTATAAACCAGGCCATCAAAACTAATCCGCACCGTCGATCGTAGAGTATCTTTCACTTGGTGCATGACTTCCTAAAAACACCAACCATCCCACGAGGGCAAGTCTCGCTGTCTACGTTCATTTTTTTCGCCCTATTTAAAGCAACCTCTGGAAATCTGGCACCCACCTTGCTATTTGGCGATTGTGCCAATTCTCGACCAAAAGTCGGGAACCCAAACCGAGACGGATCGGCACGCCGCCTCATTTCTCACCCAAAAACTAGCAATCCATGGCCAAGTACAAATTGGAATACATCTGGCTCGACGGCTATGAGCCCGTTGCCAATCTCCGCAGCAAAACCCTGATCAAGGAATTTGACTCTTTCCCAACACTCGAACAGCTCCCGCTCTGGGGATTCGATGGTAGCTCTACCCGTCAGGCGGAAGGTCATTCCTCTGATTGCGTACTGAAGCCAGTCGCCATTTTCCCTGATACCACCCGCAAAAACGGCGTGTTGGTGATGAACGAAGTGCTCATGCCAGATGGCACTCCTCACCCAAGCAACGCTCGCGCTACCATCTTGGATGATCCAGGTGCTTGGTTCGGTTTCGAACAGGAATACTTCCTCTATCAGGATGGAGTACCACTAGGATTCCCCAAGGGCGGTGGATTCCCTGCTCCTCAGGGCAAATACTACACCGGTGTCGGATACGACTCCGTTGGCGACATCGCTCGTACAATCGTCGAAGAACACCTCGACCTCTGCCATGACGCAGGCATCAACCACGAAGGCATCAATGCCGAAGTGGCCAAAGGTCAGTGGGAATTCCAGATCTTCGGTAAAGGTTCCAAAACCTGCGCCGATCAGATGTGGGTTGCTCGTTACCTCCTCCTTCGCCTCTGTGAAAAATACGGAGTCGACGTCAACTGGCATTGCAAACCTCTCGGCATGGATGTCGACTGGAACGGTTCCGGTATGCACGCAAACTTCTCCACAGAATATATGCGTTCGGTCGGCGGTAAGCCTTACTTCGAATCCCTCATGGCTGCGTTCGATAAGTACAAAAACGAACACATCGCTGTGTACGGCCCAGACAACCACATGCGCTTGACTGGTCTCCACGAAACACAGTCCATCGATAAGTTTAACTACGGCATCGCTAACCGTGGCGCGTCCATCCGCGTTCCGCATAGCTTCGCTAACAATGGATACAAAGGCTACTTGGAAGATCGTCGTCCAAACTCTCAGGGCGACCCCTACAAGATCGCTAGCCGTATCTTGCAGACGATCGCGACTGTCCCAACACCCTAATCCGGTCTAGGAACTCGCTCGTTCATTTGAAACGCCGTCCCGTTTGTTCGGGACGGCGTTTTTTTTCCGCGTCTCACTGCTGACATCCGGACCTCACCCGACGCGACAATCCCAGAGAACAACGGCATCAGCGCGAAACCTCTTGTGCCTCCCATCCTTCATGGAGAACAATTTCCGGTATCCGCGAAATCTCGCCCGCCTCGCTTGCTAAATCCTCCCAATGACGCCTTTTCACCTGTCTCACTCTCAGAAAAAGCGGCCTCCCTCTTTGACTTAGCTATGAATCGGCCCGGGCAATCGTCCCCCTCCCATTGCATTATCATCCCTAGCTACAACTCAGGAACTCTCCTCACCCCCACCCTGCGTTCAGTCCTCCCTATCGGTTTACCCACCTTCCTGGTCATCGACGGCTCAACCGACTCCAGTGAACGCACCGCCACCTCCCTCGCCAACGACTTCCCAAACCTCCACGTTTTCCCCTTACAGCAAAACCAGGGCAAAGGCGGCGCTGTCCTTATCGCTCTGCGGCTCGCCTTAAGCCGGGGCTTTTCTCATGCCGTCCTTTTCGACTCAGACGGCCAACATGACCAGCGCGATATCCCCTCGATGATCAGGCTCTCCCGACAATTCCCGGAGGCCATGATCCTAGGCTCCCCCATTTTTGGTCCAGATGCCCCTGCCATCCGAGTCTATGGCCGCCGAATCGCCAACTGGTGTACCAACATCGAATCACTCTGGGGGGGATTGGGCGATTCCCTCTTTGGTTTCCGCATTTACCCCGTCGATGCATCCATCCGTATCCTCGACGGAATCACCAGCGGCCGTCGATTCGATTTCGAAACCCAACTTGCCATTCGGCTGTACTGGAATGGCACCCCGGCGATCCAGTTTCCCACCCGCGTCGTCTATCCAGAGAAAACCAGCGGCGGCGTCTCCCATTTCAAATATCTTCGGGACAATCTCCTCCTTATCAAAACCCACACAGCCCTAGTGTTCAAAGCCCTGGGTATGTTTTCGCGGCTTCTCAACCTCAGGAAACACAACACCGTGTATCGCACTGAAAGTGCCAAACACGCCCGACGCCTATAAACTCCGTACAGCCTTCTTCCGCCCACAACGGGTATGGGGTTTACTAGAGTGCACTTGAAGGGATAGCTTCAGCTCTTTCCTATGGATTCAAAAACCGAGGTTTCAATTGAGATCCTCAAGGGGATTCTCCTTGAAAACACAATGCTCCAAGTCGATGCAGACTCCATCACCCAAGACACCATTCTCTTCGGTGAACATGGCATCGGCCTCGACTCCCTCGACGCTCTCCAGATCATCGTCTCTCTCGAAAAACGTTACGGTATCGAAATCAAAGACCCCGAGACCGCTCGAGAAGCCCTCGAAAGTCTGGCCATCCTCCAGTCTTGGCTACAAAAACGCCTGACCTCCGCGTAAGCATTCGCCTTCCCTTTTGTGCGTCTTTCCCCCAAGACGCCCTTGTTCGAGTCCATGATTGTTCCTCTTATCGCGGCTTCCTTTGGACTGTGTACTACCGCATTACTGGGGCTTTTTATCTACCGCCAAAGCGCTGGCGATTATCGAAACGCCACCGTTTACAAGAAACTCTACACCCCGCGCGGATTCCTTCTGGTAATCTACCTCCGCCAACACCTGGGGCGAACCAACAGCAAACGACTCGCCCTTCTTCTCGGCCTTGTCTACGCCCTGACTCAGTTCAAAACCCTGCAGGCCATTCGCCGCAATATCGCCCTGCTTGATCCAGACAAAGCCGACCTCTCACACGCCATCCGCAACTGCGTCACCCAAGCCGAAAACTTTATCGAATTCGCAGAGCTTTGGATCCACTCGACCTCCTCTGTTCTCAGCAAACTCGGGAATCGAACCGGACTGGATCAACTCGAAAAGGCACGCTCCCTAGGTAAAGGCTGTATCTTGGTCACCGGCCACCTCGGTTTCTTTGAACTCGGCGGTCCCGTAATGGCCGAACTCGGATTCCCCATACTCACCCTCACACTCCCGGAACCTTCTGAGGCCCTCACGCAATGGCGCGCTGATTTCCGGATGCGCTGGGGGGTCCGCACCGCAGTGGTCGGAGACGACGCTTTTTCCGCTGTCGAAATCACTCGCGAGCTCCGCAATGGCACCTTCGTCGCCCTTCTGGCCGACCGCCCTTTCCACTCACACACAGTCCCTGTCGACGTACCACACGGTCAGATCGCCTTCTCCACCGCTCCCGTTCTCCTTTCCCTCCTCTCGGGCGCCCCAATAATCCCCGTCGGATTAATCGTACAACCCGATGGAAAACATCAAATCGTAGCTCGCCCGATGATTGTCCCTCGATGGCTTCCTGAGGGACGGGCTTACACCCTCCAAAAATTCACCGAACTCGTCGCCGCTGAACTCATCCCGTTATTTGTGGCACACCCGGAACAATGGCATCACTTCACGGACTTGGGCATCTCCCTCTCATCTCCCAGCTCCGCCTTATGAGCATTCCCTCCGCCTCATCACCGCTTACCCCACACGGTCCCGGATTCCGTTTTGTCGACCACTTCGCTCTCGGCCCAACTCCCTCCGAATCCCCACGAGGCACCGCAACATTTCATCTCTCCCCGACCCTTTCCGTCTTCGCCGACCACTTTCCAGGCAATCCCATCATGCCCGCAGCGCTTCTACTGGAACACGCGGCTCAAGCCGCAGGCATCCTGTGGATGTCACTTGCACAAAACAGCGATACCCCTTCCAACTCCCCCCTTTTTGTAGCCGGAGTCGACACTCTGCGCATCCTCGGGCCAGGCCTCCCAGGTGATACCTTGCACACCGAGGTCGAACTCCTCAAAGAATTTGGCTCCTTAGCCCAGTTTCAATTCGAAACACGTTCCGTTCAGAAAACCATCACTAAAGGACGTCTCACTCTAAGCCGTCAGCTCAAAGCCTAAGCTTTCGAGGCGCGTTTCTGGCGAACCAAAAACCTCGCAGGATCCACCGCCCTGCCGAGATCCAGTTCAATCGGCCAGCTCTCCCCACAGATCAACGCTGCCAGAAACTCGCCCATCAGACCGGACCAGACCAACCCGCGCGATCCCAGTCCAAGCAGCCCGTACAATCCTTCCAGACGCGGCACATCGGCACACACCCAGTCCTGTCGCCCGCTCTGATCCATTTTCGCGAGATCCGGGAGCGCTCCAACGACCGGCATTCGATCAGCTGTTAAGGAACGAAATCCAACACGCCCAGCAAGCCCTTCAACCGTCCATTCTCCCTTTTCCCCGGGAAAAAAAGACGGCAAACGCGCCAAATTTTCACGATGTCCCCCCGTACTCAAAGCCTCATCATCCGTCTCAAACTCAAACGTCGCCCCTAAACAACTCACCCCGTCCACTCCAGGAGTCAAATATCCATCCCGACAGATCACCTGGGAAAACGATGGCAGCAGAGCAGCCGGTAGATGCGTCACCTGACCCCGTACTTTCTTAAAATGCAGATGCCGTGTCAGCTCAAAGGACTTCGCATCATTCGCGTTTGCAATCACCAACACGGGAGCCTCGGCCAACACACCACCTCGTTGATCTAAAACGATCCAAGTGTCCCCCTCTCGACGAAACTCCAGAACACTCCGCTCAAAACAACGAGTCACGGGCAGTTCCCGATCAAGTCGCGAAAGACAGAGACTCGGAGGATTCACCCAACCGCCCTGCGGAAAAAACCAGGCGTTCGACGGCGCGTTCAAGCCCAGTTCCCGAGAAACCGTTTCCGGTGTCATAAAGCGCAAAAACTCGGCAGGAAACGGATTCAATCCTCCAATCTCCTCAAACAAACGCGCTTCCTTGGCGTCTTTGGCAAACTGCACCACACCACAACCGCTCCACTTTGGCGGATTCCCTCTTCCCGCCAGTTCTCCCAACTCGCATCGTAACGCCAAAAAACACGCCCGTGATAACCTCGCGGCCAGACCGTCATCTTTAGACACCATCGGCGACATCACCCCCGCCAAGTTGCCCGAAGCCTCTTGCGCCACCTCGTGATGCCGCTCGATCAACGTCACCGGAATCCCGCGTTTGGCCAAACTCGCAGTCGCTGCCGTACCCGCTAAACCAGCCCCCACCACGATCGCCGAGCTCCGATCCCGTATCTCCCAGCTCACACGAACCCTCCGTTTTCCGCCTCGAAAACGCCAAATCGAAGCGACTGCACAACTCAATGCGGACTCGTTTTGAATCGAGAAAAAGCCTGCCTGCTGGAGCAACCTCGCATGTTCATCTGCGAGATCGGGCCAAATTAACACCGCATCAGCACTCGCCAGCCGGGCCAGATCTCGCGTTGGAACTTCCACACCAATCGTCGTCGCGGCACCCAGGAAAAAAACATCCACCTCCGCCTGAATTTGGCTCAGCACCTTCGCAACACCCCCAAAACACAACGTCAAATCCACCCGCCCACCCGCAAACTCGAAACAATGCAGCCCCGGCACCAGAAGGGGCCATTGTTCCCGGAAAACAGCAGCGTCCCGCTCCCACTCAGGAGACTCTTCGCAAAGAAAACGGTGCAGGCATTCGAGATCCTCTTTGCGAAACGGACGCGATTCCACAGCTACAAAACTCAGCCGCCCGGAATTCGGAGCCAGTCTACGGATCCGCGTTAACATCTCCAAAAAGAGCGATCCATCCCCAAAACCAACCTGCAACACAGTAGAACCGCCTTCTGCATTCCAGAGAGAATCTAGCGCGGCTAGATCCAGTGCACCTTTCAGAATATGAAACGTCTTCCGATCAAAAACCGGGTTCCCGAGACTATCAAATTCAAGTTGAGCAGGTCGAACCCACATCGCCGTATCCGAGGGGTGAGCTCGGTTTAACGAGAAGGCCGCAAAAGGACCTTGCCCGATCGCTGAGCCTGCTGCGCGTGAATCACCGCATCCCGAATTTGGGCCAGCGTGTATTCAGCTTCGATCGGAGTACACAAAACTCCCGCCCCTGCCCATTCGAAGAGACTCGCAAACAAGACCGCCACCGCCTCTTTGGAGGCTCTTTG
Organism: Verrucomicrobiota bacterium; assembly: GCA_037133875.1. Taxonomy (GTDB): domain Bacteria; phylum Verrucomicrobiota; class Verrucomicrobiia; order Chthoniobacterales; family Chthoniobacteraceae; genus Chth-196. Next base: position 80,323 of record JBAXNG010000018.1, read on the forward strand.
ATACCAGCGAGTGACCCAAAACCCATGGAAGCTAATGTTCTTAAAAAGCAAAAGCCCGTTGGGGACCCGCAGCGGTTGACGGGCCATGGCTCCGTAAGTCACGAGTTTTCCATCCTCACCGAGTGTATTAGCAATCGCCAATGCGCTTTCCCCCCCCACCGCATTAAGGCCAAGGGACCCGCTCTCGCCATTCATCGCCTCCTTGATTCGTTGCGCCAATTCGGGCCCATCCACCACCACCGCATCCGCTCCAATCGACAGCAGCTCGGGCACCAGGGTGTCTCTACGCACGACATTCACCGTGCGCCACCCACAGGCTTTAGCGATCTGAATCACAGACCGTCCGACACCCGAGTTCGCTGCGTTTTGAACAATCCAATCACCGGGTTGAAGCGCCACAAACTCGCGCAGCATACACAGGGCTGTCGCCGGATTGATCCGCAACATCGCCGCCTGTTGCACGGGCACCGCGGGAGGAACCACCACCAAATCGGTGGCAGCCAGCACGCCCCAGCGCCGCCAGGTTCCAAACCCGTGAGGTAAAAGAACATGGTCGCCCGACTGCAAATTCTGCACCTTTCCTCCAACGCTCCTCACAACACCAACCCCTTCCACCCCCGGAACGGCAGGCAAAACAGGTAAAATGCCGTATTTGCCTTCCAGTACATTGATATCAGCCGGGTTAATGGGAGCGGCTTCGATTTCTACCAACACTTCGCCCTCTTTTGGGGAGGACAGCCCCACCTCGCCGAACTCCACCACCTCGCCCGGAACACCAAACTGATGAAGCAGAACAGCAGAACTGGAAGACATCGCGTGTGCCATAAGTCTTCGATGCTGCATCGAACTCATCGTAACCGGAAGCTCAACCTAAAGCTCAAATCGAGACAGAAACCCTAAACAACTCCACAAAACCACAACTTCAAGTGGTGTCACCGGTTCACTCTTGGCTCCCTCGCGGTCCTGTGTTCCGATAGCCAACGCCTCATGTCCAACAAACGCGCCACCAATAACGCCAAGCTATTATCCGGATCCAAACTGGCATTACTCGGCGCGGGGCTAAACGCATTGATGGCGGCTATTAAAATCGTTTCAGGGGTAATCGGAAACAGCTACGCCCTTATTGCCGACGGAATCGAATCCACACTCGATATCTTCGGTTCACTCGTCGTCTGGGCCGGGCTTCGATATGCAACGATGCCTCCGGATGAAGCGCATCCGTATGGTCACGGCCGGGCCGAGACACTCTCAGCGATCGCCGTTGCACTGCTATTACTTGGAACCTCGCTGATCTTGGCGATTCAAAGTGTTCGGGAGATTCTCACCCCACATCACGCTCCGGCTCCTTTTACTCTGATTGTTTTGTTGGTCGTGATTGCGGTGAAGGAAATTCTCTTCCGCAAAGTCATCCATCACGGCACGGAACTCGGAAGCGCTGCGCTCGAATCCGATGCCTGGCATCATCGTTCAGATGCCATCACTTCAGCGGCCGCATTCATCGGAATCGTCATCGCCCTGATTGGGGGCGATGGATACGAATCCGCTGACGATTACGCCGCTCTGGTCGCCTGCGCCGTCATCGCATTCAACGGTGTTCGAGTCCTCGGACCGGCGCTGAACGAAGCGATGGAGTCCGCTCCGCCGCCGCACATTGAAAATGCGATTCGCAGCTTTGCGATCAAGGTGGCCGGTGTTCAGGGCGTGGAGAAATGCCGTGTCCGCAAGATGGGGGTGGAGTTTTTTGTCGACCTGCACGTGTTGGTAAGTGGCGACATTTCCGTAAGGGATGGCCATACGATTGCTCATGCGGTCAAAGACGAGATCCGTGAAAATCTGGCAGCCATCGCCGATGTGCTGGTCCATATCGAGCCGGTGTAATCGACCGCCCTAAACCATTTTGGGGGGCGCCGGATACCATTCGAATCCGCGTTCTGATGTTAGAAGCCTAGAGGACTTTTACTTAAGCCATCCATTTTCTGGGCTTTGGCGCCCATCAATGCCTCAAGGCGAGCCTGCATAAACGCACTGGCAGCACAGGCCAAATCCGTACGGATATCCGGATACAAGGCAGCTATCCGTTCGAATTGATCCGAACGTAACGTCAAAGTAACCACAGGGGTCAAAGCTCGTACGGTTGCCCGACGGCGACGGGTTGAACTTTGGAATGAAACCTCCCCAAAACGGTCCCCTTCCCCCAGTTTGCCTAACTGCACTTCTCCTGTGGGACCGTCCGTCGAAACATCCACAACCCCGCTCTCGATCAGATACATGAGATTCCCAAACTGACTCTCGTGCATAATTACAACGCCGGAATCAAAGCGTTCTTCCCCCAGACTGTTAGCAATCCCTTCCAGAACCTCGGGGGCAAGTGCATCAAAACTCGGTAACGTCTTCAGCAATACCACGCGACGCGCCAAGGGAATTTCAGCTGGATCAATACGATTCGTCATAGGGGGTAGCTAAACGATACAGCGAACAGTGGACCACAGCCCGCTATTCCAGACAAGAAAACCTAGCAAATAAGAAAACGGCCCTCACTTCACCTCCCTCTTTGCATGCTGCCAGAACCTCGCCCCGAATGAGCAGCACCAGACTCCATCGCTTCGATATCAAATACTGCATTTTCCGAGCCCCCTCTAAACGAGAGTCCCAAAAAGCGAGCATCCGCGCTCACGCTTATGTCCTCCGGTGCACCGTACATCACCACCCCCAACTCCCGATCCAACGTACCCGTCGAAAGATCCCATACCTTCACCTTCATATCCTCTGAAGTTGTAAACAGAAGCGGCTTCGATGGATGCCACACTGCGCCGCTAACGGCCCCTCCATGAACACGCAACTCCCTTTCGATATCCATCGTATCTACCGGGCGTATCCGAATCCGTTTATCCAGCCCTCCCTCCACAAGCTGAGTACCATCGGACGAAACCCCAAGGGAATTGGCATTGGGAGCCGCAACGATTTTCAACATCGCTCCTGTATCGGCATCCCAAAGCACAATCGCACGCGTTCCTGCCCCAACCTCTCGGCTGGCCGCGCCATTTTTCACCAAAACGATCTCGGCTAAGACGTGGGAATTTACCCAAGTCACGCCACGCCGAGCGCCAAGACTCACAAATTGCGATCGATCACAACGAGCCAATACATCCCCGGTTAACGGATCACAGAAAGCGCCTCCCAACCACAAACACATCCCGTTGGGACTTAGGCGGAACGCCCCCCCTTGAAACGAACTCATCCAACCGCCGCTCCTTTTCCATCCCTCCTCCGCAGGCTCATACGCCCAAATGATTCCTCCCGCTTTCAGACACAGCCTGGCACCTGCGTAATCTGCAGAAATTCGCTCCCCCTGGCCCATGGGATCCACATACACAGGGCTCTCAAACGGATTAATCTGCCGGAGATCAAAGATCTCCAAGCGCCCCTCACTCGAATTACCCTTCTCCGCTTTCCACTGTGCGTAATATCTGGGATCCCCCAAAAAAACACCGCTACCGGCCCCCAACCGCGCTGAATGATGCTGCGCGTTGAGCACGTTCAGACGCCAGACCTTCAAACGATCTCCGTCCATCGTCAATACTTCCCCTGATTCCGGATTCACCGCCAAACGCCACTCCGAAGCATCCCCATGGGCCATCCAAATCATCGACGTTAATGGGCGCCCATTCGATTCACGCCAAAACTCCAACACTCCGCTGTGATCCGACGTCTGAGCAAGCGTCACCAACAGCTTCTGTCGTGGTAAAAGAGCCACATCAAGCTCCTTGCGCCCTTCCAACCTCGACTCATACAGCACCTTATAGTCCTTAAAATCAAGTTTGGCTAATGACCCCGAGCGAATCCCATACAACAGATTCCCTTGGGGATTTATACAATACACACTCCGGCCCGCCAGCCTCTCCGGGACCACTCGGGAGGAAATCGCTGAAACTTCCGAGGACACCTCGCGCGTCGCAATATTCACGTCCGTAAAGACACCAACTGCTTGAGGCGCGTCCGCGCGGAGCATTCGAAACCGCCCATCGCCGACAAATTCGCCCACAGAGTCGATTACCGAGCCGCCCTCCCATTCCATTTTCCCCCGCTCAGTATTCCAAATCTGAAATTTCGACTCACCCCAGGACTTCCAACTGCTTTTGGGCTCCAAAACCAAATAGCGTCCGTCGCGATTCAGTCGCATTTGGTAAGGCGATTTCACCCCGGAAATCATTCCCTTCAAAGTCCCGTCAGGCAGACTTCGAATTTGAATGGAATCCTCACTGCCCTCGTCCTCCGCGCACCGCAATACGACCGCCAATCGCTTTCCGTCTCCCGAAATTGCAGCTGTCATCACACGCTCCGTTTCACTCAACCGAAACACATCCGAGAAAAAACCACTCTGTAAATCCACCTCTCGAACCCAGCCGTTGGACTGCACCGAAAGCATCTTCCCCCCCACACCACTCCTAGAAAACACCCCCACAAACGGTGATCCGTCCGGCGAGTGAACCGTAAGACTCGAAGAATCGAGCGCATCCGACATATATTTCCAACTCTGATGGGTCCCCCTCAATTCCTTCGGAATTTCCTGCAACGCATCAAACATCGCCTTTCCATCCATCCGGTATTCAGCCGCCTCCGCCACCGCAATCCGAGCTTCCGCAGAAGCTCGATTCGCAGCCTCTTTTTCCTCCAAAGCCACTTGCTGATTAAATACTGCGTCTAACTCGTTCTTTTTAGCCGCCTTCGCATTCCACTCCGCCATGCTTCGCTGCTGGACTGCAATCTGAACGCTTTCCCGCAATTCGCGTTCACTCGCTGCGAGCTTTCCCAGAAAGAAAGTTACCGCCACCAAAAACACCGCCACCATCACGGACTCCACCCGATGTCTGCGCATCAACAAAACGAGGTGCCGCCAAAAACTTGCCCGCTCAGCCACAGTGGCAAACCCACTGCGAAACGCATGGATCTCCGATTGCAGCTCTAGAACGCTTTGGTATCGCTCACCTGCACTTAAGGCCATCGCCTTCTTCACCACAGCCTCCAACGCCTCCGATTGCAGCTCCTCTTGAGATGCTCCCACGAGCTCGTCGCGTGCTGCTGCACCTGCCTCAAGCCTTTCCTGAATCGACACAATCGCTCCCGCTTTCACCTTCTCCAGCACCTCATCAACCGAGTCTCCATCCACCGGCGGATGCAGCGTCAGAATCGCGTACAAAATCGCTCCCAAAGAGTAGATATCCGAACGTTCGTCTAAAATTGCCACCCTCCCGGCGGCCTGTTCTGGCGGCATGTATTGAGGCGTTCCAAGAACGTCTCCATCGATTGTTTCATCCCATCGCGGTGGCGCCGTCACATTCATCACTAGAAGCGCGCATTCATTCTGCTCCCGAACATCTGAGAGCTTCGCGTCGGGGAACGCCTTCGCCAACCCCCAATCCACAACCAGCACCTCCCCGAATTCCCCAACCATGACGTTTTCCGGCTTCAAATCCCGGTGTAACACCCCTTTCGAATGCGCAAACGCGATAGCATCGCACACTTTCAAAAAAATCGTCAAAAGCCGTTCCCTCGAATAAACTTCGAAAAACTCCGGATCACGCTCTCGAATCCCGTTCAAAATGGCCTGGAGCGTATGCCCTCTCAGCAACTTCATGCTGTAGGCCGGCTGCCCATTCCAATTCAGCCCAACGTTATACACCGGAACAATATTCGGATGGGCCAACCGAGCCATCACCTCTGCCTCTTCAAAAAACCGTGTATAATCTCCGCCTCCCCCACGTTTCCCGACCTTCACCGCGATGGTCCGATTCAAGTGCGCGTCTTCCGCCTCAAAAACCGCTCCCATCCCGCCACTACCAATCTGCTCCAGTAGCGTATAAGAATTCCGGACATCCACCACTCCAGGCGGCTCCTTCTCACGATTGCCACCTCCGTTCGCTTCCCCTTCCGGGACCAATTTCTCGACGTTTAACGAAAAAATCGCCGAGCCCAACTGGAGCGCCGCCGGATACGCCCCTTCTCGCCCCCCATTCACTTCCTTCCCATCGACAAAACAACGCTTCGTCTCAGATAAATCCTCCACCCTAAACGAATCGGACGCCAAAACCACACGTGCATGCCTGGGCGCAACCCCGTCACACGCCACAATAAGATCGCAGTCCTCAGCCGTCCCCAAGACATACTCCCCGGCAGCAAGCCGCCAAGTCTGACGCGCCCCATCTGGCCCATGGAGTACCAAACTGAAAAAGCGCGTCATACGCCTCCTTTTTCTCAAAGAGTCGGCTCACTTAGAAGCCAAACTTGGCACCGCTACAGCCGCTAACTCCAATTCAGCCCCGACACACGTCACCTTCTGGTAATATCCGCCATCTCCTCGATCATCTTTCACACCAATGCCTCGAAAATCGCGACTCCCCACAGCCACCGAGTGGGCACATCACTATCTGGCCACCCAACTCTCCACCAACGCCCACCTCATCGACGCCACCGCCGGCAACGGGCATGACGCTCTGTTTCTATCCCAATTCATCCTCCCGGACGGGCATCTCTACCTTTTTGATATCCAGGAAGTCGCCATCCAAACGACCCGATCTCTTCTCCTTTCCAACGAGATCCCCGCTTCGAATACATCCCTGTTTCAATGTAGTCACACAGAGCTCAAAGAAAGGATTCCTTCCAATCTTCACGGGGCAATCGATGCCGTCGTCTTCAATCTCGGATACCTCCCGGGGCAGGACAAAACCCTCACCACTCTCTCGGACTCGACCCTTGCAGCATTGGAAAGCTCCCTCGAGCTGCTGAAGCCCGGAGGCATTCTTTCTGTGATTACGTACCCCGGACACGCAACCGGCGCCGAAGAGGCGCTCTGCGTCACAAACTGGATGAAGTCCCTTCCCTCTAGCGCTTTTGAAGTGCAACGTCTTCAGGCGCTCAACCGACTTGCGCCCCCACCCGAACTTTGGATTGTCAAAAAATCGTAGCCTGACACCGCTAATTCCCCGAGCAACGACGGCCCTTTTGCCTACCGTACTCCTTAGGGAAACGCTTGACCTCCCCCCACCTCCTCCCCAGCCTTCTGGTCAGCCCCTCACCCCCCCCGATGAAAGGCGATACTTCCGGCGCACGCATCCTTCTGGTCGACGACATCATGGAGAACATCCAGGTCGCCGGAAACATTCTCAAAAACCAAGGGTTCCATCTCAACATCGCCAGAAACGGCCGACAGGCCCTGGAAGTCGTCGAAAAGACCCCGCCTGACCTCATCCTTCTGGACATCATGATGCCCGAAATGGATGGCTTCGAGTGCTGCCATATCCTCAAACAAAATCCCGAGACTCGGGATATCCCGATCATCTTTCTAACGGCAAACACACAGACCGAAGACATCGTCAAAGGGTTTGAAGTCGGGGCGGTCGATTACATTTTCAAGCCGTTTAACGCACCCGAATTACTCTCCCGAATCCACACGCATTTAGCCCTTCGCTTTGCGCAACTCCGCTTGGAGGATCTCTCGCAAAAAGTATCCCGATACGTTTCGCCACACGTTTTCTCCGCGATTTTCTCCGGTGAAAAATCCACCACAATCGACACTGTCGAAAAGCCACTCACCGTCTTCTTCTCCGATATCGTTGGCTTTACTCAGCGCGCCGAATCCCTGGGCGATACCGAGGTCACCCGTTTCCTAAACTACTATTTCCACGTCATGGGGCGCATCATCCACAAACATGGCGGCACCTTGGATAAATTCATAGGGGACGCTGTGATGGTCTTTTTTGGAGACCCGCAAACACGGGGAGTCAAGGAAGACGCAATCGCAGCCGTTCGGATGGCCATTGAAATGAACCAGGCCACTCGTCCTCTGGATCTGCAAATACGCATCGGCCTAAACTCGGGGCCTGCCCTCGTCGGGAATTTCGGGACGGAGCAACACATGAATTACACCGTCATCGGTCAGGCAGTAAACATTGCCAGCCGCTTGGAAAACAAAGCCGAGCCTGGACGTATCCTCATCTCCCAAGCCACGTATGATCTTGTGAAAGACGATTTCTGGTGCGAGGAACGTGGCCCGATTCAGGTCAAAGGCCTCGAAAACACTCTCATGACTTATTGGGTGAATGGATAAGCCGCTCCCAACTCCGCAGCGTAAGCACCGGATGTTTAAGCTCCTGGGCTTCACCCTGGTGCCCGTAGGCATCACTGCGGTCGCAGTCCTTACGGCCGGTCTCATCGCAGAGGTCCGCAGCGTCATCATGTCGCACGACCCCGGCTCCCTCGAAGCCATTCGCTCCACTCGCGCCAGCGCCGTCACCGCCTTTTTTCAAGAGCGCCACAAACAAACTGCGCTGCTCGCTCAAACCTTCGATATCGCCACCAGTCTGGCTGACTTCTCGCGCGCCTTTGAAACCCTCCAACAAGACATCGCCAACTCCCCCGAAGGACCCAGTGCCTGGAAATCGGACCTCGCAACTCACCTAGCCCAATCTCCTCCCTCTCAGCAACCCAACGCCCCAGCGATTTCCTCTTATCTCGAGCAAAGTCCAGTCACTCTTTTTCTCCAGAGCCTTTACGTTGCCAAATCACCCCGCACGGTCACTCATCCTGCAGGCGCCGCTTACCAAACAGCACACAAACGATGGAACTCAGAGATTCGTCTGCTGAGTAAACTCGAGCAGGCCCAGGATCTTCTGCTCGTCGACCTCGAAGGGAACGTCGTTTATAGCACCCAAAAACACCTCGATTTCGGAGTCAACCTTCGAAAAGCCCCGCATGTGCCGCCTTCCGTAAAAGCGATCTTTGAAGGCGCTCTGCATGTCTCAGACAAATCCCAGGCCATTCATACGGACTTCGTTCCCTACCCTTTCGGAGACAATCGCCCATCGATGTTCTGGTCGGCACCGGTATTTTCCGGAACGACAAAAGTCGGCGTCCTCCTCATTCGCAGATCCAGCAAAGACCTCGATGAAATCATGGCCAGTCCCGTGGGCCTTGGAAAATCGGGCGTGACCTATCTTGTCGGATCCGACCTGCAACTCCGATCTTCAAGCCACCTCGACTCAGATTCTTCAAATGCCCAGAACCGCGTAGATGCCGAACTTGCACGCCGGGCGATCGCAGGAGAAACACTCTCCCTGAAACACCTCGATTATCGGCAAAAATTCGTTCTGGGGGCCGCTATCCCTCTCAAAATCGACGACCTCCGCTGGGCTCTCATTGCGGAGACCGATTACGACGAAGTCATGCAACCGACTGAGATACTGACTCAGCGGATCATTTTATCTGCCGTCATTTTCGCGGTCAGTTCGTCGAGTGTTCTATTATTTCTCCTAAACCGAATCGTCCTCAGTCCGCTGGTCAGCCTCTCTAAGGCCGCAAAAAAACTCAGGAAAAACGATGCCGGCGAAACCCTCGAAGGGGAAGGTTGCCGCGAAATCCAAGACCTCGCCAACACTCTAAACGATCTCCTACACACCGTTCGCAGCGACATCGAAGAACGCGAAGCTGTCTCCCTCAAACTCCGGGAAACAGAAGAACGCACCCGCGCTATTCTTCAATTATTGCCGGACGGCTTAGTCGTCGTAAATCGGGACGGCAGGATAGAAATGGCTAACGAGCGTATCCATGCCATTTGCGGTTATGAACTAGGAGAACTCGTAGGCCAAAAAATCGAGATTCTCGTACCCGATAAGATCAAGAGCCATCATCCATCATTGGTCTCCGGCTTCTACCAAGCTCCCGCCCACCTGACCTCCACCGGACGCAGCAGTAACCTCGCAGGCCGCCGCAAGGACGGCTCCGAGTTTCTGGCCGAAATCAGTCTCAGCCCCATCCATCTCTCGGGCAGCAACGATCTTCTCGTCGCCTGCTCCTTACGCGATATCACCCAACGCGTCGCTGCGGAAATGGAGCTTCGGAAGCTCTCGATGGCAGTCGAACAATCTCCATCGGTCATCTACATCACCGACAAACAGGGCGTCATCGAATACGTAAATGAACAGTTCACGGAAGTCACAGGCTACACCCGCGAAGAGTCCATTGGCCGTAAACCTAATCTCCTCAAATCCGGGAAAGTTCCACCAAGTGTCTATGAGGAACTCTGGAGCACCATTCTAAGCGGCAAAGTCTGGAGCGGCGAGCTCATCAATCGTGCTAAAGACGGACGCGAGTTCTGGGTGCACGTCCTCATCTCCCCGATGCAACGGGACAAAGGAGTCATCACCCACTTCATCACGGCAGCCGAAGACATCACCGAACGCGAGCAGGCCCAGCAACAACTCCAACGCGCCAATTTCCTCGCCGACACCGCCCTGGAACTCACAAAAGCCGGCCCCTGGCACGTCACGCTTTCCGACCCAGACTATTACTTCTCCTCCGAAAAAGCCGAAGCGATCTACGGCAATCCTCCTCGGACCGATCAGCGTTATCACCTCCAAACCGAGTGGCTCAAAAATATCGAGGCCGCCGACCCGAAAATCGCAGCACTCGTCGAAAAGGAATTCAACGCTGCACTCCACGGAAAACTCTCCGTCTATAACTCGATCTACCCGTATCGTCGCCCTGTGGACGGCCAAATCGTCTGGATTCACGCCATCGCACGTCTCGTACGCGACGACGAGGGACACGCCACCCACATGTACGGCGTCAGCCAGGATGTCACCGATTCCAAACTTGCGGTGCTCGAATTAGACAAAGCTCGCCAGGCCGCTGAATCGGCAAACCAAGCCAAAACACTCTTTTTGGCAACCATGAGTCATGAGATCCGGACTCCAATGAATGCGGTCATTAACATGACGCAACTTACGCTGGATACCGACCTCTCAGCAAGACAGCGACAATACGTCTCTGCAGTTAATGTTTCCGCCAGAAGCCTGCTCGCGCTCATCAACGACATTCTCGACTTCAGTAAAATCGAAGCCGGGAAAATGGAACTCGAAGCCAGACCCTTCAGTCTCCATCGCCTGCTGGAAGAAATCACAGAATCCTTCCGGGGACGTGTACTTGAAAAGGGCATCGAATTTCTGGTCTACCCAGACTCGAACGTTCCCGACGAAATCGTCGGAGACTCGCTTCGGTTGCGCCAGATTCTAATCAATCTGATTGGGAACGCCTTTAAGTTTACCGAGCAGGGCGAGATCCTGCTCCGTGTTTTCCTGGAAAGTTATATCCCATCGAGCAACGACGAACCTGGTCAATTGAGGCTCCGCTTCCTCGTCAAAGATTCCGGCATAGGGATTCCAAAAGACAAGCAGTCGCAGCTATTTAACGCGTTCACTCAAGTCGACAGCACTACATCGCGCAAATATGGAGGGACCGGCCTCGGCCTCGCAATCAGCAAACGTCTGGTGGAAATGATGGACGGCTCCCTGTGGCTGGAAAGCGACATGGGTTACGGCACCACGTTCTTTTTCACCGCTGAATTTGGCTGCGAATCTCTGGAGGCTCCCAAAATCCAGATGCCAGCAGACTTTAAAGATCTGCGGGTTCTCATCATCGATGATCATCCCAACTCTCGCGACATCCTCAAATCGCTCGTCGAACGCTTCGGGATGCACGGCTTTGTTGCCCCAGACGGCGACGCCGGCCTGAAGATGCTCGTACGAGCAAACATCCAACGGGAAACAGAGCACCCCTTCGACCTGGTCATCCTCGATTGGATCATGCCCGGAAAAGACGGGTTAGGTGTCGCCGCCGAAATCAGCAAACTCGAAGGCTTAAAGGAGCTGCCGGTGATCATGATCAGCTCCTACGCTTCCAAGGAACAAGAAGCCGAAGCCGAGGCACTTGGGATCAAAGCTTTTGTCCACAAACCGTTTACCGCCTCAAGCCTCTTTGATGCGTTGGCCGGCCTCTATGGAGGCATGCAGGCTGCCCTTCTGTACCGTTCCTCCACAAAAGATTCCCCGCCCCCAGACTTCGAAGAATTCCGGAATGTATCGATTTTGATGGCCGAAGATAACGAGGCGAACCAGTTCGTCGCTCAGGAATTACTCCATTCCGTGGGCATCGAGCTGGATATCGCCGAAAACGGAATCGAAGCCATCGCGAGACTGGAGGAATCCACCGATTACGCCTGTATCCTCATGGACATGCAAATGCCCAAGATGGATGGGATCACCGCCACCCATGAAATTCGTAAACGTTGGCCCGACCTAAAAATCCCAATCATCGCGCTTACTGCAAACGCGATGAAGAGTGATCAGGAAAACTGCCTGGCAGCAGGTATGGATGATTTCCTGAGTAAACCGATTGATCGCGCAGAGTTATTCAAGACCCTCCATCGCTGGATCGATCCCAATACTGCAAACGCCCCGAAACGCCCGGCCAAAGTTCAATCCACCCCTCAGCCTTTACCCGGGACAGCCCATAAAACGCCCGCAAAACCGGACGACATCCCGGAACTTGCCGGTATTGATGTGCCGAAGGCTCTCGCACGTCTTGGTCTTCCATGGCCTTCACTACGGCGCATCTTCCTGAGCTTCGGAGAATCCCAACCCCAAGTGTTGGAGGAACTCAAAGAGGCGCTACGAACCAATCACACGGAAACGATTCGTCTTCACGCCCACTCCATCGCAGGCAGCGCCGGAAGCCTGTCCGCGACGGAACTCCAAACTAGAGCCAAAGCTCTGGAAATGGCGGTCAAAAACCAAACAGGCGATCTCGAGGCACTTCACGCCCACATGTTGGAAGAAATGGAAACGGTATTAGCATCCATTCAAACCCTCGCGCCCTCTGCCGAGCCACCTCCGACGGTCGTCCCACCTGTACTCGATGCCGAATCTGACCTCAGAGCGCTTGCGAAAGCCATCGTGGAACTCAAAGAGCAACTCGACACAGGCGACGTCGACGGAATTCAACGCTGTCTCGAGCTTTGCCATAAGGCTGGAATTCCAACTGAACATCAGAAGTCGTTCGAAAAAATTCAGCGCTTTGCCGATGACTTCTGCTTCCCGGAAGCCGCTGAAATCATCTCCCTCTTCCCCCCCTCGTTAACTTCCTACGAGCTCTAAACCCAGACTCGAATATTGCCCGAACGGACGCTACAATCGCCGCGGGCACCCCCTTAGCGCCCTGCGTAAAGACCACCCTTTTCCAGACCCAAATGAACACAGACTGGCTCACATCCCCATACGCTTTAGGAGTTTACACCGGACTCATCCCAGCCTTGTTCTTTCGTTTTCACCTGTATCTTGCCCGCAGAGACATGGCGCGCTCCGAAAAGCAGCAGTTCGCCCAACTGAAAACACTCACCGACGCCTTCCAAAAGCTGCAAGGCGAGGTCTCGACCACCTCTACCGATAACGAAAATCTGCGAGTCAAAGTCCAGTCACTGATTCAATCCCCGGAGCGTCAGAAACTGCGCCAACTCGAAATTTTAGTTCGCGCCGAACAACGCCTCACGTTAACCGCTCCTGGTTTTGCGCCCGCATGGCAAACCGCGAAAAATGAGGCCCTCGCGAACCTCGAAGAAGAAGAACGCGGTAAAAGCGCACCCAAACAGGTATTCTCACAACTCGTGAGCACCGGCTCTTCGTTGTTATCCCGTCTCCGGAACGCCACACCGGAAACTACTCCGCAGCCGCCTCCCACGACTGACTCAGGTCACGCATAATCGCAAATAGGACGGAGTCGGCTCTTACTTTACCGAATGGCATGAGTGGTTGCCGGAATTTTAGTTCGGGTATTGGAAAGGTTCTATTTTTCTACCCTAGCGCCGATGACGCTGAGCGGTGCCAGACGATCTAGTGGTTCCTTCGCTGTCCACATCAGGCCACGCAAAATCAAAATGCGATAAAGCGGATCGTCGTGGGTCCAGGTGAAATGACCGGGCACACTGACAAAGACTCGTCCGGGACCGACCTCACGTGTCCACATCTGCGGCGTGGATTCGTTCTCTTCGACGCTTGTAGCGAGAATATTCGCCTTGGCTGCACCAAGATCCCCTGTCAGATGCCAGTAACTTTCGTCCGGAATTTGGAATTGATCGAATCCCCCTGCCAGCGGATGAGTCTTGTCGAGGATCCATTCGCTTGCGCCATGACGGTACTTTGCCGGTGGGATTTTCCATGCCGCGCCCAGACGTGAAGCAAGCGCTTCAGCGTTTGCCCCGGCGTTCAACGCGTAATGAATGAATGTAATGCCCCCTCCGCGTGCGAGGAACTTGTCCATGTCTTCGCCCTGTTTCGCAATCTTCTCCGCCTCGCTGACTCCAGCCCATGCCGGGTTGTAACTGTTGAACACAATCAGGTCGGCCTGACTCCACTGTTCTTCGGTCGGCCAGTCATTGGCCTGCTCCACCTTGATCCCAGGGGCCATGCCAAGCAGCCTCGTCCAGCGACTGCGCCACAATGGATAATCATGATAGCCGGGTTTGATATGGCTTTTGTCCTTGGCTGACGCGCACAACACGATGAGTAGGGGCTTAGCGTTTGCGTCAATCGGTGCTTCGAGCTTATCCCCCAAGATCGCTTTTACTTCACTCAGTTTCCGCGGTGCAGGAGCGCCGCCAATCATCAGCGGGGCCGGCTCAAACGGAGGAATCAAAAGGTAACTCATCAGGTCGCGCAGTTGTTCAGGACTCAGTGCCTTGTCGAATCCGGCGGGCATAAGAGAAGTCGCTAGTTGCTTTTGCTCCGCGATCTGGTCGCGTGGAATTTCGATCAACTGCCCTGAGATCAAGCCGAACGTGACTGTGTTCGCGTTCTCGGAAATCCAGACTGCTGTGAGTTCGCTCCCGTCCTTCTTCTTGATGGAATACGTCACGTGCTCCGGATTGATTGCAGCACTGGGCTCGCGGATATCGCGAAGGACACTGTCGTAGTCGCGGTAAATCAGGTTGGTTAAATCGGGGCCGACCTTCCCGCCTTCCCCGCGCATCGTGTGGCATGTCGCACAAATGCTTTTGAATAACGTCCGTCCATTATCCCAGTTTGCGCCGGCAAGTTGCGGCAAGTCTTCGTTTCGGGGCGTTGGAGCAATTTCCTGTGCGGTGGCATATGGCAGAAGAATCCGCCGGAGCGCGAATGGCCGTGGTGTGTCGCTGCGATCGGTGAACCAGCTCGTTTTGAAATCTGGATCTCCAGTCGCCAAATCAAAAACCACAGTCAGACCGGCCCATGTGGTTGCCTTCGAGGTCAACTTAACCCGGGCTTCAAAGCGGGAATTGGCGGCTGTTGAGGTCGCGCTTTCCTTGCCGAGCGTCACTTTGAACGGCCGTGTGGCACTGAACACCACGGTCACTTTTTCTTCGGGGTAATCCCAATCCAACTTCGAACCTTCCTGGACTGCCGGGTAAAGCATCAACCCCAAATCCAGCTGGCCTTTCAAGGTCAGGCGGCCTTCTTCAGCGACCCTCGACCAAAGCGACGATTGTGGATAAATCGCACGGGATACTTTGAATTCGGGATGCGGAAGCCACGTGTTGATGGGCTCGCCTTTCGCCGATTTCCACTCGGCTTCAAGGCCGGTGAGGTCGGTCATCAAGTCGAGTTGTCCGCCGTATTCACCCTCCGTCTTAGTATTCAGGAAATCAGAGGTGATCGTGATGCCGTAGTTGACCCCGGCTGTGCGATCCGCCGTCGTGATCAGCAGGGTGGTTTTGTCTTCGCTCAAAGCCAGCTTCTGGACCGCCACCGGATAACGAGGAGCCGCCAGTTGGTTCTTCACCACTTGATAACCGGGGCGCATCGTTTCAAAACGATCGCCTGCCTGAAGATAACGACCCTGGGTGACGCTGACCCTTCCCTGGAGAGCGGCAAGCGCTGATTCCTCAAGCGGACGGTCGAACACAACACGCACCTCCGTGGGCGAAGCGCTGTAGGTGATCACGGGCTGGGCCGGTGCTTTTTCAACCGGGGCAATTTGCCAGAGCTCACCCAACCCGCTCGGACCCGTTCCCCAATCTGGGGCTCCCCCGTGGAGGGTCACGGTTAAGGCACCTTTCGGGGTGACTGCCTGATCGATAATAATGCGTTGAAGCTGCGCGAATGTCTCGTTGTGTGCGACGTAACCCACATCTGTTTTTATCAATTTGGTGCGATAAATTTTGCCCCGGGACATAGCCGCCACCAACGCATCGCCCCGCCACCACGAGGGACCAAAAATCGCACCACCGTCATTAACCGGTTCATCAAATGCGAGCCCAACCGTACTCTGGTGCTGCGGGCCGTAATCAAAAGTGCTCGGTTCGTCTACTACGTCCGGCAGATGTTTGGGATGCCGGGGCGGAAAGCCGTAATAACGCTTCGGCTGAATATGCAGGAGTTCATCGAAAGGATTCCCGTTTGCGAGCCAGGTCGCTCCTTCCTGTTCGGTTGCAAAAAGGTCACCGTCACGGTTGAACGCCAGCCCGACCAAAAACCGGAGGCCGTTTGCCACCGTGGTGCGGGTTTTGAAATCGGCGGAGACTTCCTGAACAGAGCCGCGCTCGCCATCTGCTCGATACCCTGCTTTGCCTGTGGCTGCGTCCAACAAGTAAGCGTTGGTAAAATTTGGCGTCCCCAGATTAAAAAAGACACGGCCATCTTTAGCCACTGCGACACCCAGCGCATCTGAAACCCCGCCCGCCGCGACCTTCGGTGGTTCCCAACCTTGGGCAACGGTAATCACCTCATCCCCTTTGCCGGTGTGATGTTTGTCGAGAATCAACAAAATGCGTCCTCTGGTTGATACAAACACACCGTCTCCGAGTGGGTAATTCGGTGGAGTTAGCGCCATTCCCATGACTACTTTCAGATCGTCACTGGAGTAAAAGAGTTCCGCTTTATCTTCCAATCCATCGCCATCCGTATCTCGCAAGGTGTAGATCTTTCCGTCGTAGGCACCAGCAAACAGACGGCCGTCGCGGTGGTAACGGAGGAAGTTAATATTTGAGAGCGAGACCGGAAGTTTGCGCGTCGTAAACCCGGGAACCAACGGCTGAATCACGGGTGGATTTTTCACCGCCGCTAGTGCCGCCGCTCCGGAAACGTTCTCGCTTTTTGCAGGAGCGACAAAAACGACGCTGGAATATTTTGCGTTGAGATAAGTGCGCATTGCCCGCACCTCGTCGTCGTTCAGCACCCGGTCATATACGAGCACCTCAAACACATCGCCGTGGAAGAAACCCCTCTTTTCGGGAGTGCCGCCATTGATTCCATAATTGCGAGAGCCGATAACGATCTCGTCACCATGGAGTACACTGCCCTCGGCGCGAGGCCGCGAAGGACTCTGCATGGAGCTCAGGGAAGCCGTGACTTTTTCGTGGGCGAATCGGGTCAAGACACTGAATGTGGCTCCTAATTCAACCGGCTCTTTCAGGAGATTCTGCTCCCCGGCAAAACCAGCACCTTCGACATTGAGCGCGCCGAGTCCGGCATCAGAGGCTTTGCTACCGAGGTCAATGTTGAATCCAGTTTGAAAATCGTTCGCTCCTGTTTTGCTTGCAGACAGCAGCCCGCGAAAGCCGCCAGCATTTGACTTCGCACGGGCAAAAACGAGGACTGTTGCCTCCTTCAGTTGAAGACCCGGGGACTTCACGACGAAGTTCTGCGACTGGCCGTCGAAAGAAAAAATCCGCTTAGGATACGCCACTCCAAACCTGGGTTGGGCCGTTTCGTTTTCCTGTCGTGCATTGCGTTTGTTACCCGAGCCATCGTGCCACATACCTCGGGGAATGTTGCCATTCTCAAAAATCGCGCCGTCCGCTTTTGCAGCCGCAATCTCCGCGTTTGCATCGAGCCAAAGCGCGAGGCCCTCTTTCACGGGCAACGTTGTGTCAGCCCACGGTTCAATGGCGTGGGCCGCCACGCCTGCGAAGCAGACTACAAAGAGTGGGAATAGTTTCATGGAAGGAATGAATGGAAGGCTAATTTTGTGAAGAGATTTGAGCGGAATTGTCAGGGTCTCCGAACTTCCGCTGGATGGAATTCGACCCAGTTCACGTCTAGGACTCGTCGCACAGTTGGCGATGGCGCTTGGTTTGGATCTGAGGACTTTTCAGAGGAGCGAACGAGAAAAACGACGTCGTGGAGTCCCGAGACGGCAGCGAGAGACAGGTCGAATTCTCGAAACCTTCCGATGTCGTTTGCTTCGGTACATTCCACCACTTGTTTTCCAAAGATGGTTCCTTCTGGAGTGTCCAGTCGTACCTCGAGCACGGTTGATCCATGCACAAGCGGAGCAACACGCGCTGTGAGACGGCTGACCGCAGAGAGGTTCAGCGTATCGAATCGGAACCATCCGTACGCCTGAATCCGAAGCACATTTGACTCCCCTCCCTCGAATACATCCACGACTTCAGCCGCATTACTAAAGTCATTGTTCGCCGCCTTCTTTCGCCTCGGTTGAAGCACAAGCAGGCTCTCTCCTCGCAAAGGAGGTACCCCGGCAGCACCTTTATCACTCGCGTATGCCGTGAGTTTCAAAACTGGCAGCATCGGCGTGCGCCATCCTTTCTTGGGGAGTTCGGGTGCTACGATTTCTCCCGTGAATCCAGGTTTGGCATTCGTCGGCTGCCCCAACGAAAGCACCCAGCCGACCATAAGGCGTGTCTCCTCAATCGTGTGTTGTGGATGCGGCGGCATTGGGATTTCGTTCCCCCATACCCCGATCCCGCCCGAGAGGACTTTTTGCGCGAGAACTTCCAGAGCATTTGTGTCGTTCCGGTATTTATTCGCTACGTCCACATAGGCGGGCCCAACGGATTTCGCGTCCGTCAGATGGCAGGCAAAACAGGTAGTTTTCCGCATGAGATTAAGCCCCGGCGAGCTCGCTTCCTTTTCCGCGACTTGGAGGGCTGTTTTGGTTTCGAGGAAAATTTTGTCCCCAGGAAGAACCCCGTCTTCCTCGTCTTCGGCAGAGATTTTATAAGCGATTTTCTGGCCGGGCTCGTAGAAAGATCCGTTTTCGGGCTGTTCAATCCGCACTTTCGGGGGCGCATTTCCAGCGCGAACCTCAAGCGAGACGCTATGCCGGGCTCCATGAGGATCACTTACTGTCAATGTCACTGGATGGACACCAGGCGTCTGAAACTCGAATTCGGGATTCGTTTCAAGGGACGTCCCAAGGGCGCCAGCCGTACCAAACCGCCATTCATAACGCAGCGAATCACCGTCTTTATCAACGGAACTCCCGCCATCAAATCGTACTTTCAGGGGAAGTTTTCCCGCTGTATTCGAAGCCTTCGCGAGCGCGACCGGTGGACGGTTTCCACGTTGGTAAACAATCCGTACAATTTGGCTATCGCTGTTTCCTCCCCATTTATCTCCAAATTCAATCACGTAGAGGGTGTGGTCAGGAGCGAGTTTGATTTCGATCGGTTTGCGAATGCGGATCTCCGGAATGAACGGTTCGACTTTTGCGATTTTGTCCTGGTCGTCGAGTTTCACCGCCATGATCCAGTTCCGCATCCAGTCGAATGCAAAAGAGGTGTGATCGAGGGAGTCGGGCAATTTCAGATTGTTGACCACTTTGGGATCGGAATAAAAAACGGGCCCCGCCATTGCGGAACGGCCACCACTTCCAAGCATCGGGAATTCTTTGGATTCCAAACTGGGATACCAAATGAGCGCGGGTTGAGGTGGTGGGAGTTCCCGAAGTCCCGCGTTGTTTGGAGAATCGTTGCGGGGGGCCGTCACATCAAACAAAGCTCCCACTTTCTGGGTCGCGTAATCGTAATGATGGTACGCCTCGTTTGGTCCGGTGAAATAGGGCCAGCCGAAATTTCCGGCTTTGCGCGCCTGGTTTATTTCGTCGTACCCATCCGGTCCCACGTCCTTCGGTTTCGAGACGTTCTGGCCGACATCGCCCCAGTAAACAAACCCGGTCTTGGGATCTACAAATTGACGGAAGCCATTACGCACCCCCATGGCGAAGATTTCTGGGCGCCCGTATTTCCCGTCTGGAAAAAGGTTATCGGGCGGAATTGTATAACCCCCTTCTGGCGTTGGATGAATCCGTAGGATTTTCCCACGAAGTTCCATTGAGTTTGAGGAAGTCCGTTGTGCGTCACCCGTTTCAAATCCTGGGCGTTCGTCGATCTGTAGTTCAGGTACTGGGGGAGTATTATCACCCGTGCCGATGATGAGATCGCCATTTGCAGCCATGAAAAGCCCGCCGCCCTGGTGATTTTTCCCGAACGTCCCGTCTATCGCGTAGTCGAACAGGATCTTTTCACTTCCAACATCGAGCTGTTCGTCTTTGAGAACAAATCGGGATAAGCGCAACGTGCCTTGCTTCTCTTTAGGTGAGAAAAACAGGTACAGCGCCTTGTTGGTGGCAAAGTCCCGATCGAGGGCGAGGCCCAAGAGTCCTACTTCTCCACCGAGACCGACCTCTCGTTTTCCAACCACTCGGACAGCGTTCGTGGAGGGATCCGCAATTTTTAACGTCCCGTTTCGTTCGATGAAAAGCAACCGGCCGTCCGGCAGCACCTCGAGTTGCATGGGATCGTTACACGCCTGAACCACGACTTGTTTCTCGAAGCGCGAGGGGTCGAGGCGTTCTTCAGCGAGGCAAATCGTGCTGCAGAGGATCGGGAAGAAGTACGATAAGAGGTGCTTCATACGGGGGGAGGAAAGCGGAGCGAACACATAAAGCTTAAGCCTTATCATCGCCAAAACTTCGCTCGTTCCGCGTCTCGAAAACAGACATCCACTTATCGGAAACGGACACGACTCACCTTCACAACATCAGACATGAAGTGGCGCTTGCCCAATCGCAAACCATTCAGCCCTTGGGCGGGGCCGGACTAGACTCAGAGTTTCTTCGATTCCTTTGGGATAAAATGGAGGACATCCAAGTTGAATCGTTTTGTCTCAAATCCGGAGGCTGCCCCTGCAACGACAAACAGATCGTGTATCCCGACGGGGTCTTTTACGCCCACCGGTAATGTCTTCCAGTTTTCCCACTGGCCAGTTTCTGAAATGACAACCGACCCCACAAGCGGCCCGTCTGGGCTGTCGACATGGAGTTCCAATAGACCTCCATTGCCAGCGCCAGCCGAAACTTCGACGTCTACCCTCTGGATCGTTCCCAAATCCACGTCCTTGAATATCAGATAACTCCCGACGCCTAATTGAGCACAAACGCGTCTTGCGCGTTTGAGTGTCGAGACTTCTGTAACCGACACGTCCTTCGCCGCGTCGAATAAGGCCGCCCGAGTCCTCCGTGCGTGCAAAGTTGCTTTCACGGATGTCGTGATCGGTGGCACACCGTTGGCTCCGTTGTCCCGGTAAGCGACCTCTAGCTGGTAACTTCCCCCGCTATCTTTTCCGTGCATTGTTTTCGCTGGGCCCCGAACGGTTGCCAATTCACCTCGCAGACCCGAGATGGTGGTCCCCGCGGCCGGTGGACGCTGTTCCAGGATCATTTGAACCATCGCAACAACTTCCTCCCGGCTGTGCTGCGGATGTCCCGGCATTGGCACTTCTCCCCAAGCCGTATTGCCGCCTTTAAGAACCTTCTCAACAAGCTGATCCAATGCTTTGGCATCTCCCCGATAGCGCTCGCTGATTTGATAGTAGCTCGGTCCGATGGAAGGGGTTGCAAGCTGATGGCAACTCAAACAATCACTCTTCCGAATGAGAGCAGCGCCGCCTTCAAATCCGAGTTGAGGGATGGCACCGACAGCCGTGGCCGGCTGCTCTCGATACGTCCAGATGGTTTGAATTTGGGCCTCGGGAATTTGGCCGCTCTCTGTTGTGCCGTCCTCCAAATCACTTACGCCGATTGCAAACGGGATCTTTGTACCCCAGTCGAAAAAACTGCCGTTCTTTGGTGCTTGAATAGTGACGACGGGAGGTGCGTTGCCAATCGAGAGGGCCACGGACGCGACATGTGTAGCACCGTGAGAATCCGTAACACTCAAAGTGACCTGGCGAATGCCATTTGTGGTGTACGTCCAGTTTGCTTCACGACCGGAAGCTGAGGCGCCATTTTCGCCAAACTGCCAGGTGTAGGTTAATGAATCCCCGTCTGGATCGGTTGATCCCTCGGCGGTGAACCGAACCTGCAACGGAGCCAGCCCAGCCGTGACGCTTGCTTTCAAGACTGCTTTCGGAGGTCGATTGCCGCGACGGTAGACGATGCGCGAAAGCTGACCGTCTTTGTTCGCGCTCCACTGCTCTCCAAATTCGAGCAGGTAAAGCGCGCCATCTTCACCGATCTTTAGCTCGATGGGGCGACGGAATGTTTCGCGTTTCAGGAATGGCCTGAGTTCAGCCAGTCTGCCGTCGGGGCCAAAGGAAATCGTGTGAATCCAAGAGCGGCACCAATCAAAAATGAAAGCGTGTCCGTCAAAGATCTCCGGCAGTTGAATCTCGGACTTTGCATCCGGACGAAAGTGGAACACTGGACCCGCCATCGCTGAGCGTCCTCCATTTCCAAGAATTGGAAATTCGTCTGAGTTTTCCGAGCCGTACCACAGGAGAGCAGGAATCGGCTTAGGTAAAACCTTCGCTCCTGTGTTCTGCTGCGACTCATTCACTGGATGGAGCGGATCATACGATTCCCCTAAAGTATTGGTTGCATGATCGAACCGTCGGTAAGGCGTGTTTGGGCCGATAAACATGGGCCACCCGGAATTTCCTGGTTGGGAGCTGCGCGTGATTTCATCGTATCCGCCCGTGCCAAACCGCTCCTCGGTATTCGATCCAACTTCTCCCCAAAGAAGTGTCTTGGTCAGTGAATCAAAATGGAACCGATATGGATTCCTGCAACCCATGATGTAAATCTCAGGCCGGCCATCGTTCGGATTCTCGAAAAGATTTCCTTTGGGAATCGAGTAGGATCCATCCGGTTCAGGATGAATTCGGAGAATCTTTCCGCGCAGATCCTGCGTGTTCGCCGCCGTGGAAAGCGCGTTATAACTCTCACGCCCCGGCCTCTCATCGGTCTCTGGAGTGACATTCGCGGTAGCATGATCCGCAATTCCGATCCAAAGATCTCCGTTCGTATCCATCTGCAAACCGCCTCCCTGATGCCCTCCGCGGATCTTGTATGTTAACAGTACCTTTTCGCTGGTAGCGTTCAGCGTGTCGTTTTCGAGGGTGAATCGCGAAAGACGCATTTCAGCTCCTTTCAGAGACTCAGGGGAATACACGACATAGACCCATTGGGTTCGCTTAAATTCGCGATCCAATGCCAGACCGATTAACCCGTACTCGCCTCCAACCGCTGTCGGGATGCATCCCACTACCCGCGCGCTTTTATCCTTAAACGAATAGCGACGCAGGACTCCCTTTCGCTCGATGAAATATACGTCTCCATCGGGGGCCACGTTGAGTTGAATGCCATCGTTGACGTCGGAAACGAGTACCTCTCTTTCAAGACGTCCTTCCTCGAACGGTTCCGAAGCAAGAGCAGCAGAGCTTATCCACAAACAGGCGCTGGGAATCAGCGTCCGCGCAAAGGTGGTTAGAGATTTCATGGGGGGGAAATGTCGTAACGAACCTGGACTTAATAACCGACTGCCTCGCGGTAAGCGCTTGAAAAGCTGATGCCCAAAACCGCGTCTTCGCTTCCAATATTCTTTGCGTTGTGAAACACGCCTTGTGGGATACTGACTGTATCACCCTCGTTTAGCTCGACGGTGACCTCATTCATGGTGTGCTCGATTTTCCCAGCGATCACATGAAGGATCTCGTCGCAGTTTGGGTGGAAGTGTTTGGGATTCGATTTTCCGGGTTCGATCACAGCTATCCCCGTCGTCATCGTGCGGCTATTCTTAAGCTCCGCAGAAGTGAACCATCGGAGATGTCCCCAAGGCATCGGAACGATTTTGGCGTCCTGTTTCTTTACAACTACAGACGTCGGAACGATCGGCTCTGGGGTCGAAACGCCATTTTTGGGGACTTCCACTTTCGAGGTCCAGGCGATGGCGTTCACTAGAAGCTTCTGTAGTTGAGGCTCGTGCAATGCCTTCAAGTAGTGGCCGCCCGTGAAGCCAAAGGCGCGCCCTCCATCAGGTCGGTTATAGGCCCACGCTAAGACATGTTCGGCCTTCGCGGGCGGATTGATCTCCTGTTTCTTTTTGTCGCCAAACTTAGGAGTCACTTCCGCTTTGAGAATCGGGGTAATCGCTTTTTCATCCGAGAAAATGAGGGTCGGATAAAATTCATCCGTATAAGTAAAGGTGCCGACTCCAGAACTGATTGGATGCTCGGGTGAGGCTGGACTCAGTGTGACTTTTTCCGTCGTTCGATCCCACATTCCATTCCTGCGGGCGCCGAGCCATTGATTGAGGGGAATAGAAGAATTATCCGTTGGGACTGTCGACGATTGATGCAGACAAACGAGCCCTGCTCCGTGGTCCATGAGTTTCTGAATTGCCGCGATACGCTCCGTGTTATTGAGGGGTTCCGGCTTTTCCTGCACACCGTCAAAGTAACAAACGACGGCATCGGCTCCCTCAAGCACAGTCAGATCAGCCGGCCACCCTGCAGTATAGGTTAGGATATCGGCATTTGCAAAAAGAGGAGAGGCACGCAGCCACGCTGCAATTAAAGGAATACCATTCGGGAAATCGTGTTCGCCTTCTGCGTGACTCTTTTTCCCGCCGATTAGCACAATCTTCTTTGCAAGAGCCGGTGACTTCAACGAGGTCGCACCAAGGCTTGGTGCTTTTGGCTGGGCCGATGAATCACTGACAGTCTGCGCTGTGAGGCTGCTGGCAGCTGCCAGAACCAAACAGGTGAGGCGAGAAGACGAGAGGAGCAAACGGAGGAGTTTCATAAGAATGGTACGAGAAGGCACCGAACGCGCGCTCAACATACACAGCCTTCACCGCTATTCAAGCTTATTGAATCGCAGTTAACATGATTTCCGCAATGCCCTGACTTCTCGATTAACCACCACGACGATCTCTCGCTATTTGGAAGATGCCCCTCCTTTGGGCAATGTGCCTTCCGTAAACACGGCCAGATACCGGACTGTGTCGCTAATAGGTTCCAGATCATGTGTTTCGGTTGAACTGAAATAGAGGCTATCCCCCGGTCCGAGGCGGTAGATGGCGGCTCCGACCCTGTAATTCATCTCTCCTTCGAGCACGTATATGAACTCCTCCCCCGTATGACTCAACCCGGTCGCTTTCACTTTCCCCCTCTCCGCCACAAATAGAAATGGCTGCATCACCTTGCCCGAGCGTTCTGCGGCCAGAAGGTGAAAGCCATAACCTTTATCAGTCATGGTAAGAGCTTGTTTGGCAAGCGTATCGCTTCTTGTACAAGCCGTTTCTGAAGAAAGGTTGCCGCTCAATAGATCTCCGACCGTAGTTCCCAGAGCGGTAGCTATTTTCGCAAGTGTAGCCACCGGCGGGGAAGTTTTTCCCGACTCAATCTTCGATAAAAGACTGACCGTAAATCCGCAACGATCTGCAATATCCTTAAGAGTACGTTGCTGCTGCGTACGCAGAGAACGGATCAAGTGTGGGAGATTCTCTATGGACATACTGGAATCCAAATTCCAATTATTTGAATGGCAATCAAATTACACCCGCGATTTTCCATTTGCAGCGTAAGTTTCACGCGCAATCATCTCCTCAATCGAACGTTCGTCTTGCGCCTCTGGACGACTGCACTCCTGCAGGGTTGATTTCCTCAATTCCACCGCATGAACCGCGTTCAGGCAACTTGATGCTCGTTAGGCATTTCACTCTAACTCTGCAGCGCGCGGTGGCCACGGTGTAGGCTGACGTTCGTTGGGTTTGGATAACGACTTTTGTGCGTGCAGTGGGGTCAAGAAAGTCGCGCAAAACAGCAAGACATTAAGCAGGTGATTGGGCATTACAGTCATTTGGAATGGGGCGCGGAAGAATTAGGTAGCGCAGTCTGGCCCCGCAGACGCCGGTCGGCGAATTCGAGATACTGCGCCCAGTCGTAACCTGTAATGTCGTGTTTCCCAGTACGGAGATGATATCCGACGGTGTTGCCGATAGGGCGATCAGGAATGGGCATCTCGGCGCTAGTAATGCCGACTTTTCCAAACAGCCGGTATACCGGCTCCGCAGCTTTCGCTGCGAGGAACTCTCCTTTCGGATCAGCGAGTAAGTCTTCCGACGCACTGGCGACATAGACCGGACGCGGCGCGGCGAGGGCGATGAGCAGGTGAGAATCGACGGGCAAACTATTGGCGGCATGGTTGTAGCGACGGAAGTTTTGACAAAAGCGATGCGGCTCCCAGCCGTTGGCAATGGCGATAGTTTCGCCAAAGTCACGCCGCATCAGTGAAGCCCCGCCTTCACCGGAGTTATTGGAGATAACGATGGCAAAGCGCTCATCCTGTGCGCCTGCCCAGAGCGCGGCTTTTCCCAGCCGGGAATGGCCATGCACAATGACTCGCTCGGCATCGACCGAAGCATCGGTTTCGAGGTAATCCAGGGCCCGACTTAGGCCCCATGCCCAAGCAGATACCGCCCCCCAATCATCCTGAGCAAACTGCGTCTTACTGCTGCGACGCAGGAGTTCTCCTCGTACGCCGTTCTTCCAGCCTTCAGGATGATCCTCCTCGATGTCGCCATAGTAGGCTGTGGCTGTCGCATAGCCACGCATGAGCACCGTTTCCACCTGCCAGCGACTGGAGTGCAACCCACGCGACGTTTCATCGGCATGATTGTCCTTTTCCTTCGTGTAGGTGGACCGCACCCAGCGCGTCGTTAGCGGCACACCAGGGTCATTAGCCACGCATTGATTGCCTACAAAATTTAGACCAAGAAAAGCCGGCACTGGCCCCGTCGCAGCCTTTGGTAAATAGATAGATGACATGAGGTTGTTGAGCCACGCGAGATCCCGCGATCTTAAAAGCGAT
>JBAXNG010000019.1:0-106602 GCA_037133875.1 Verrucomicrobiota bacterium
CCCAGGCAGCGCAACAGAGAGCGTCGCAGGAAGCGGAACGTCAGCGCCAACAGGCTGCGATGCAACAGAGGGCCGCGCAGGAGGCCGCCGCCGCCCAGGCAGCGCAACAGAGAGCGTCGCAGGAAGCGGAACGTCAGCGCCAACAGGCGCAGGCCGCGCAGGCTGCCCAAGCCGCACAGGCTCAGGCTGCAGCAGCTCAAGCGGCGGCGCAGGCGAAGGCTGCTCAGGAAGAAGCGGCTAGAAAAAAGGCCGCTGAAGACGCAAAGAAACCGCCCCGGTAACGCTGTTGACGAAGGGTTACCGCTTGGTTTTGAGCTTTCGAAGCTGGCGGGAGAGATCCCGCTCGGCGTCATCGAACCATTGGCGGAACATTTCAACTGAGATGGCTGTTCCGCCGAAGGTTATGGCGGTTTGTTGCTCTAGGTAGTCGTTGGTAACAACGATCATCTCGTGTTCGGCCGAGTATTTGGCAACGAGCCGTTCGATGATGGAGTCCGCAGTGTGTTTGCTGGACGAATAAAAAACTTGGATCCCCCCCGGTTCGGAGGCTTCCGCATTTTTGGCACCTTTGCCGTCGAAGACAGCAACTACGCGGGTTCCGGTAGAGTCTTGGTAATGGGTGAGGAGTTTTATTAACTCACCTCGGGCCAGGGTGCTACGCTGATTGTGTAGCGACCGTAATTCGGGCCATGCGAATATAACAGAATGGGCGTCTACGAGGAGGTAACGCATTTGCGATCCCTTTCATAGACGCCCACTCTAAAGTGATTAATCAAAAATTAGCCTGCAGCAGCTTCGACTTTCTTGGAGATACGGCGAGGCTTGGGCTTCAGAGCCAATTCTTTGGCTTTTGCGCTTTTACGTTCAAGGTAAGCGGCCCGGCGGCGGCGCTTTTCGATTTTGTTGTACTGCTTGCCCATGATTTTGAAATTTAAGTTGAACGCCAAGAGTTAAGGGAAAGAAAGGGATGCGGCAAGGCGAAAGGCATTATGCTGAAGAGGACGCATCTTTCGGATGACGCTGCGCCGAGTAAAGCTGTGCGGACCCACAGACAAGGTGAGCCGCCAAACATGCGCCTAGAAACAGGGGCGCACTCTGGATTCCAAAAAGCTCGGTCCCCAAAAAGAGTCCAGTCACAGGTGTGTGGGCTGCCGCACAAAACACACAAACGAAACCCAGTGCCGCGAAAACATCCACAGGCGCTCCCATCAAAACTGCAAGGGTGTTGCCGAGGGTCGCTCCGATGAAAAATAAGGGTGTGACTTCACCTCCTTTAAAACCGGCACCTAAGGTGAGTGTGGTGAGGAGCAATTTCCAAAACCAACTCCAATGGGTGCACCCGTCTGGATTGAAAGCGGTTTGCAACGTGACTGCCCGGGCTTCGGGACTCCATACGCCGAGTCCAAGGAAATCCTTGGTTTGTAGCAAAAATGAGATGCCCAGAACGAGTAGTGCTCCGATGACTGGGCGCATCCACCAAATTGGGATGTATGTCTCGTAAGTCCTCTGGGTGAAATGTGCAAAACGAGCGAATACAGTAGCGCACGCCCCAAACCCGATGGCGGCGCAGAGCACTTTCCCTAGGAATAGGGGGGACACGGTAGCCGCCAAGTTGCTAAGTGTCGGGTAGTTTGTGTGCGTGATTCCCCACAGATGGCAGGTCGCATCACCGATGAAACTGCCAATCAGTGCCGGCGCTAGAACCGAAAGCGCCAGGCGTCCGCGGACGGGAACTTCAATGGCGAAAATTGCTCCGGCAAAAGGTGTTCCGAATACTGCGCCAAATCCGGAGGCTATTCCTGTGGAAAGAAGTATCGGCAGCTTTTCCGCTGGGACTCGAAGGGTGTGAGCGAGGGTGCTCGCAATACTTCCGCCCATCTGGACGGCTGTTCCCTCGCGGCCTACGGAGCCGCCACACAAGTGCGAGAGCAACGTGCTGAACAGAACCAGAGGCGCCATTCTGCGAGGGACGCCTCCTCCGGGGCCGTGGATGTGCTCCAAAATGAGGTTGTTTCCACGAGCGGAGGTTTTTCCGAAGTGTTTATACACGAACGTCATGAGGATACCCGCTAGCGGCAGCCCGGCAAGAAGCCATGGATGAGAGAAACGAAGCTTCGTGACCCAATCCAAACTCCAAAGAAAAAAGGCACTGGCGGATCCGGTCAGGATGCCAATCGTCGCAGCGAGGAAGGCGGTCCAGATCGCAGAACGCCAGAGGCTCCGAGTGAATTTGGGAGCCTCATCTTGCATTGTAAGGCTCGGAGTGTGATTTGTGTTCGAGGATGTTGTTTGCGTAACGAATCGCAAGAGAAGCGCTTCTTAAGATGAGTAGGTTCTCGGCGTTACTCTCTTCCGCAGCCTTCGTGAAATTAAACGAGCCTGTGATGACGGTCTGGCCGTCGATGACGATCACCTTGTTGTGCGCGATGGCGTGTTTGGCGTCGATGTAGGTCGGGATGTGGCCGTGTGCGAGAAAATCGGCGGCGGAGTAACGGCCTGTTCGGTTGCTTTTATCCAGAACGGCCTCGATTCGGATTCCCCGGCGAGCGGCATCGACCAGGGCACCGGCAATGGGGGACGATGTAAAAGAGTAGGCTTGGACTAGAATGGAGGTTTTTGCTTTGGCGATTTCCCGGACGACAGCGTCGGTGCAGCCGCCATCTGGAGAGAAATAGACGTCGGGAAGCGGGATGGATGGAGACGCCGCGCGAGTAGTCGTGGAAGGGAGTAGACCGAAGAAAGTGAAACAAGAGGAGATTAGGAGAGCGTAGCGCATGGGGTGGGCTTGCTGACTTTACCGGTAAAATAGCGAGATGTCGAAATGGCGGACATGGGAAATGGTGAGCGGATCGCTTGCACTTGGGCGCGAGGTGTTGCAGGTGTGTGTGTATGACGTTTCGCGCACCCTCTTCTGTCATTTTAACTGCGGCGATTATGGCTCTGGCCGGGGCTTTGGTAACGGGCTGCAAAACGCTGGAAGGAAAGGATTCTGAAAATAAGGCGACCGCAACGAAGGCACCGGCCCAGGATTGGAATGCTGCGATAGTCAGTGCGGTTGAAAAATTGCCGATTGGTGGGGGCTACGCAGTGAGCGTCGAGGCCAAGGACGCATTACAAGCTGCTGTGGCGTGGGA
This sequence comes from Verrucomicrobiota bacterium, assembly GCA_037133875.1. Lineage (GTDB taxonomy): Bacteria > Verrucomicrobiota > Verrucomicrobiia > Chthoniobacterales > Chthoniobacteraceae > Chth-196. Next base: position 3,135 of record JBAXNG010000019.1, read on the forward strand.
GGATGGTAAACCGGTGTTGCGCCCGGGGGCGGCGCAGCCTTCGTTTTGCTCCGGGGCGACGTATTTGGCGTTTGTGATCGCGCTGGCGCAGGAACAGAAGGCGGGCAGGCTGAGTTTAACGCCTACGGTTTGGCGTAAACTAGTTGTGGAGGGGCAGGGGGACGGCGAAGGGGTTTGGGGGCGATGGAATGCGAATGGGCCCGGAACAGCGCGTCTTTTTCATGAACTGGGGCTCGGTCACAGTTTTACCGACTGGCAGGAGGCTCGGACCGGCGATTTTCTGAAATTGTTTTGGAATGATTCGATTGGCGCGGAGGAAAAAGGGCATTCCGTTATCTATATCGAACGGGGCGTGATGAATGGGGAGGACGTCGTTGCGTTTTGGAGTAGCAATCAGCCCGGTGGATTTGGGGTGAAGCAGGTGCCGTTCAGTAAAATCAAACGTGCAATATTCACCCGACTGGAACACCCCGAACGGTTGTCCGAGGTGGCTGGATTGCCTGCAAAAGACGGGTTCCTGGCGTCGCTATTGGAGAAGAGCGTAACGCCTGAGGCCGCAGCCAAAGCCTGCGGCCTCAGAAAGCTCTAACCAACAAACTCTAAACGGTTTGTTGGTAAACCTCGGCGCCTTTGTGCCGGAATTCTTCGGATTTGGCGGCCATGCCAGACTCCAAAGCCGCTTCTTCGCTAACGCCTTGCTCTGCAGCGTAACGGCGAACGTCTTCGGTGATTTTCATCGAGCAGAAGTGAGGGCCGCACATCGAGCAGAAGTGTGCGGCTTTAGCGCCTTCACTCGGGAGCGTTTCGTCGTGGAATTCGCGGGCGGTTTCCGGATCCAGGGAAAGGTTGAATTGATCCTGCCAGCGGAATTCGAATCGTGCCTTTGAAAGTGCGTTATCGCGGTACTGCGCGCCGGGATGGCCTTTAGCTAAATCAGCGGCGTGAGCGGCAATTTTGTAAGCGATTACGCCGTCTTTGACGTCTTTCTTGTTTGGTAGTCCAAGATGTTCTTTTGGAGTGACATAACACAGCATTGCGGTTCCGTACCAGCCGATCATGGCTGCGCCAATTGCGGAGGTGATGTGGTCGTAGCCGGGTGCAATGTCGGTTGTGAGTGGCCCAAGTGTGTAGAAGGGAGCTTCGTGACACCACTCGAGTTGCTTCATCATGTTTTCATGAATGAGGTGCATCGGAACGTGGCCGGGGCCCTCGTTCATGACTTGAACGCCTTTGGCCCAGGCGCGTTTGGTCAGGTCGCCCTGGACTTCCAGTTCGCCGAATTGCGCGGCGTCGTTTGCGTCTGCGTTTGATCCTGGGCGTAAACCATCTCCAATGGAGAAGCTTACGTCGTAATTGGCCATGATGTCACAAATGTCGTCCCAATGGGTGTAGAGGAAGTTTTCCTTGTGATGCGCGAGGCACCATTTTGCCATGATGGAACCACCTCGAGAGACGATACCTGTGGCGCGGTTTGCTGTAAGCGGAATGAAGCGCAGAAGGACTCCAGCGTGGATCGTGAAGTAGTCGACGCCTTGTTCTGCTTGTTCGATTAGGGTGTCGCGGAAAATCTCCCAAGTCAGGTCTTCTGCGCGGCCACCGACTTTCTCCAAAGCCTGATAAATAGGCACTGTGCCGATGGGAACGGCGGAGTTACGGATGATCCATTCGCGAGTAGCGTGGATGTTTTTCCCAGTGGACAGATCCATGACGGTGTCGGCGCCCCATTTTGTCGACCATCGCATCTTTTCGACTTCTTCTTCGATGCTGGAGGCAACGGCTGAATTGCCGATATTCGCGTTAATTTTGACTAGGAAGTTGCGGCCGATAATCATCGGCTCCAACTCGGGGTGATTGATGTTTGCGGGGATGATGGCGCGTCCCCGGGCAACTTCTTCCCGGACAAACTCAGGAGTGATGAGTTTTGGCAGGTTCTGCGGGAAGCGGCGGAAGACTTCTGGGGCATCTGCGCGACCGGAGGTGCCGGAGTGCTGGTGATTGAGGGAGTTGCGAGCCGCGTTTTCAGAGAGCTGGTCACGAAGGGCTTCCAGGCCCTGATTTTCACGGATGGCGATGTATTCCATCTCAGGGGTGATGATGCCCTGCTTGGCGTACCAAAGCTGGGTTACTGGATGGCCGGATTTAGCGCGGAGCGGGCGGCGATTGGCGGAAGCGGGGGCACTGAGTGCGGTCGTTTCGCCGGAGCGTTGGATAGCGGCAGCCGCGTGAGCTTCGGAAAGGTAGCCGTTGTCTTTTGCGGTGATTGCGCGGCCGTCGTATTCCTCGACGTCATTTCGGGCGCGGACCCAGTCTGCGCGGAGAGCGGGAAGGCCTTCTTCGACAGTGCCTTGGAAGGATGGATCTCCCCATGGGCCGCTGCAGTCATAAACGCGCACGCTTTTATTGTGTTCGATAGAGCCGTCCGGCAAACGGGTGTCGGAGAGAGAGATCTCCCGCATGGGGACACGGATTTGCGGGTGCAATTCTCCTGGGACGTAAACGCGGCGTGAGTTGGGAAGCGGATCAGAGCTCAGCGGTAACAGGGAGTCTTTCGGAGCGATCATAGGAAATTCAAAAGACCAATAGGAATAGGCGAAACCGTAGGGAGTTCAAAAGAAAGAAGGATAAGAGCGGCGATTTCGTCGGAAACGACGCTGAGGCTATCGAGTTTCGAGTGAAATTTAGGGCTTACTGAAATCGTGTGAAGTGTGTTGTATAAGCAGGTTGCGGGTCTGTGTGTGGGTGAGTCTGAGAGGAGTGGAAGATAATTGGTTGACTCTGATTTTTCAGATGCGTAGATTCGCCACCCCTTTTTACAGGAAGACTCATGGCTACGTATTCAGCTAAAGAAAATGAAGTGCAGCGCCGTTGGTGGGTAATTGATGCCGCCGACCAGGTTTTGGGCCGCGTGGCCGTCAAAGCTGCTAACTTGCTCCGCGGTAAGGAGAAAGCGATTTTTACTCCACACGTTGACACCGGCGATTTCGTCGTGGTGATCAATGCGGATAAAGTTCGCCTCACCGGGAAAAAAGAAACCGCAAAAACTTACATGTCCTTTTCGGGCTATGTGGGTGGACATAAGAGCGAGTCTGTCAAACAGCGCCGCGCTCGTCGTCCTGAGCTTCTGATCCAGAACGCTGTGAAGGGAATGATTCCTCACAACCGTCTCGGACGCTCGGTGATCACCAAGCTGAAAGTCTACAAAGGTTCCGAGCATCCTCATTCCGCTCAGAGTCCTGTGGCTGTTGAGCACATTCAGTAACAAATTTTAATTATGGCGACTCAGGCTCCTGAATACGTAGCAGTTGGCCGTCGGAAGACGGCTGTGGCCCGCATCCGCGTGACAGCTGGAAGTGGTAAGATCGTTGTGAATGGCCGTTCTTTCGAAGATTACTTCAAGACACAGGCTCTTCAAAACACGGTTCTTTCTCCTTTTGAAGTAGTGAAGATGGTCAATCAGTTCGACGTTAAGGTAAATGCCGATGGCGGTGGTCTTAATGGTCAGGCTGGCGCCGTGCGTTTGGCTGTTTCCCGCGCTTTGATCGATAGCAACCCTGAGTTGCGCGCCGTTCTTAAGGCTGAAGGTTTCCTTCGCCGCGATCCTCGTATGAAGGAACGTAAGAAGCCAGGTCAACCCGGAGCACGTAAGCGCTTCCAGTTCTCCAAGCGTTAATCGCTTCTTTGTCTCTCTCGAGCGCGCCATGGTTCCCGTGGTGCGCTCTTTTTTTGCCCAAATGCCTCTATGGCATCTGCTCCAAAAGGACAAAAGAAGGCAAGTGAACTACAGGTGTTTCACTTGCCTCCTCCGGATACGGAATTTGTCGGCGACTCGCCGGTTATGACGAGAGACGGGGTGAGGTTTGTTGCAGGTTGATGTCGCCCTCGTCTCCTTCAGAAAGTCCCATCTGATCGACTCGCAAGGCTTCCTGTTCCTCGTGGAAGAAGGTTTTTATGCTACGCTCTGGGCCCGATACTGCGGGGACGTTTTTGGCTCGATTCCGGCGTGGTTAGTGCGAGTTAGTTTCCCTTTAGTTGGTCAAACGTTCCTCCGTCCGCAAAGTGTTTTTCCTGAGCTTTGCTCCAGCCACCAAAGGCACTTTCAATAGTGACGGTTTTGATCTCTTTAAAACGGGCGAGATCTTCCGGAGCGGCGTGTTCTGGGCTCACGGGACGGAAGAAGTGTTGTGCTGCGAGGTGTTGGCCCTGCGGGCTAAAAAGATAAGCTAGATATTCGTGCGCAACCTGTTCGGTGCCGTTTTTCTTGGCGTTTGTTTCGACCACCGCCACGGGCGGTTGGGCAAGGATACTGAGCGAGGGTGTAATGAGATCAAATTTGTCAGCACCAAATTCTTTCTGGGCGAGAAACGCTTCGTTCTCCCAAGTTAGCAGCACGTCTCCAATTTCGCGTTGGGCGAATGTGGTAGTAGAGCCGCGCGCGCCGCTGTCCCAAACGGGTACGGTTTTGAGTAGATCGCGGATGTAAGTGCGGATCTTTTCCTCGTCGCCTTTGAATTCAGCTTCGGCCCATGCCCAGGCTGCTAGATAGTTCCATCTCGCGCCGCCTCCCGTTTTGGGATTTGGCGTAATGACTTGGATTCCTGGTTTTACGAGATCTCCCCAATCCTTGATTCCCTTCGGGTTTCCCTTGCGAACTAAAAAAACAATGGTGGAAGTGTAGGGGGCGCTGTTGTGGGGGAGTTTGGAGGTCCAGTCAGGCGGGATGAGTTTCGAACGTTCGGCGATAGCGTCGATGTCCAGAGCCAGGGCCAATGTGACGACGTCCGCAGCGAGGCCGTCAATGACGGCACGAGCTTGTTTTCCAGACCCACCGTGGGATTGGCGAACCTCAAGTTCCTGGTTGGACTCCTTGAGCCAGTGGGCTGTAAACGCCTTGTTGTAGTCGTTGTAAAATTCCCGGGTGGGGTCATACGACACATTGAGGAGGGTGATTTTTGATGCTGCGTGGGTGTCGTCGTTTTTGCATCCGGAGAGAAACAAAGCTGAGCAGAGAGCGAGGGCGCTGAGGTGTCGGAGCTGAGGAAGGTGGGTGAGAGCTGTGAGTAAGTGGGCCATACGTATGGATAAAAATACTGACGTTGTAACTGGTGTGCACCTGCGAAAGGTTGCATGGGACGTATCAAGGGGCTCTGTTTGGGGAGGGTTCTTCGAATGCCGATTGGATCCCGAGTTGAGAGAGAAACCCTTGGGCTGGATCGGCGATGCGGCGTCCCGTGGGGAGATGCTGGGCGGGTTCCGGCGTGAAAGGAAGGGGAGTGTTGTCGCGTTTCATTTTCCGGAGAGCGACATCTACCACTTCGCCCAATGTATATTTATCCAAAATATTGGAGATGGCGTTGCGAACATCGATCATGAGCATTCTTAAGCCGCAATGTTCCTCATCAGGGCAGGTGCATCGGGAATATTCTGTTTCGCTGGCACATGCGATGGGAGCGAGACGGCCATCGATGAGGCGAACGAGCTCGCCCATGCGGATTTGTTCCATGGGCTTTGCCAGAAGATACCCCCCTAGTTTTCCGCGTTGGGTTTCCACATAACCGGCTTCCCGCAATTCCAGTAGGATGCGCTCTATAAACTTTAACGGGAGGCGGTTGCTTTGAGCCAACTCGGAGACTGGGACTAATCCCTTGCCGAGGCACTTGGCGAGACCGAGCTGGATCATTGTGCGCAGGGCATATTCGCCTTTTTTGGTGAGAGTCATGGTGTGTTACTTTCTGTAAGTATACTGGGTTGATGTAATATAAAAGTTAGTATTGTTTTAGTTGTTGGTGTGTAGTCCGGATTGTTCATTAAATGCTGAGGGCTGACTATTAGGGATTCGTTTGGGGAGTGTGTTCTGAGGTAGGGAAGACGCTGTTCCTTGCCTAACAAGAATTTCTGGTGTATTGGTGGGGCTTGGAGTCGGTTTTGGTGTGGCTGCGATTTTTTAAAGCGCCGTGCACCCGCTAGGCCAATGTCAGTGGTTCGTTTAAGAAGCTGCGGTTTCTTGGAGCTACGGGTTTTAGGTCCCCTTGTGTTTCTCAGGGGACGGCGGGATGTGTGGGCCCGAGAAATCGTTTAAACGCCCCGGCCCCGGTGGGAGAGCAATCCGTTGCGTCCCGGTAGAATCTTCATCGAAAGGGAGATCACCGATGGGCGTGGCTCGTTTCTGAAAGATATACGTGTGTGCGTGTGTCTTGTCGCTGAGCCCTCTCGCCGAATGCAACGAAAGACAACAAAATGAGTGAGAACCAGTCCAGATCGTCAGGTCGCCGTCGCGGCCCACGTCATCGCAGACATCAAGACGGCGAACGCCCGTCTTATAACAAAGCAAATAACGGCAACGCAAATAACGGAGGCAGTCCTGCATCCGAGCCATCCCTGTTCCAGAAGATCCTCGCATTTTTTGGATTTGGGCCGAAGAAAAAGACCTATCCTGCTTACGAAGGAGCTAAACGCACGAGCTCCGGTTCCAGCCAGAGTTCTGCCAAAGCTCCGGGCCAATCTGCTCCGCAGTCGACGCCTCGTCCGACTCGTAAGCCCGAAGCTGTCGAAGTCACTACTCCGAAGCTATATGTCGGGAACCTCTCGTTTGACGCGAGTGAAAGTGACCTCACGAGCCTGTTCAACGGGGTTGGTGGAGTGCGTAATTCCGAAATCGTGACCCATCGTGATACCGAGAAGTCCAAGGGCTTCGGTTTTGTGACGATGAATTCCATCGAAGAAGCCAAGCGCGCTGTGACCGAGCTTCACGATAAAGACTTCATGGGACGTCGCTTGGTAGTGAGTGGCGCGAAAACGAACGATCGCGTTCCAGCGGCCTAAGGCGTTTTTCTAATCCAAAAAGGGCACCTCTGTTGTGGAGGTGCCCTTTTTTGTGCCCCGATCCGCGTGCCCCTCTAGCGGTTGGGAATCCTGGCGGCTTGCGCTTAAACGGGTCTTAGCATTCCTAGGTAGGCCCCGAGCCTCAAACCCGGTCGCTGAAACATTGGATCAACGCCTTAAGTCCGTAATCATTCCGTACAGGCAATACGCCAGAATTCCCCCGAAAATAACGAGGAGGTAAATAGTCAGATAAATCCTCCAACGCCTCCGTTTCGCTTCCGTTGGCTGGCAGTCCCAGACATCGGGGTTCATGCCGATCTCAAAAGGCAGCTCGCTCAAAACAACCCGGGCGGCTTCCGCGTGTTCCTCGGGAACCAGAAGTACAAACCAGGCTCCCGGCCCCATGCTCGGTGAAACAGGCATCGCGATTCGCATGCCCGAGGACATTTCTTCACGAAGGAAGTGAGGGATTTTTGCAGAGTTCAGCGCCTGATCAGCCATATCGATTTGATAGAGCTGGCCTGTTCGAAAAAGCGTAATCATGTCGGCCATAAATTTGGGTTTGAGCGGTGCGCTAAGTTGCTCCTGCATCTGGATAGAGACACGATGCTGCTTACGCGACGTGGTTTAACTTGATGCTGATGCTTTGTTTATTCGCCAAGCTTCAGAGTAATTATATCTTTCAGATGCATTAAAGTAGAACTCCGTTCGGAAGGAGGTCTGGATTCCAGTAGGGAAGAAAGAGCCTTGAGCTCGGTGTTCATAGAATCGAATTTCTGTTTAGCGAAATTGGCTTGTTCGAAGGTTACGAAATAACCGGAGTCACTCTTGGATTTAGACAATGCCTCAGTAATTTGTTGTTGCACGTCTTTGACGGCATTCCAAATGTCCGCCTCTTTGGTCTTGGCTGTTTTTGCAGTGCCACAAATAAGATCCAGGATCAGTTGTGAAACTGAGGTGCCGGAGGAGGTTTGGATTGAGGGCCATATGCTGCCGCCGCTGATGGACTGCTCGACCCCGATCCTGGAATCCAGGATTTTTGATAGATATAAGTTCAGTTGCCTGAAAAACGTTTGTTCTTTGGTCGAAAGCTTCGATAGGCGTTTGTTTATCTCTTCCTCGAGGCAATCTGTGTAAAATGAAAACGCCATTTTCTCATGGAAGGCGTCCGCTCCTGCTTTTTTAAGATAGAAATCACGCCACTTTATAACGCCCATCGAAAGTATTTGATCGGTAGTTAATCCGAACCGATCTTTCGGGACATCTTCCTGCGCCATCGCTGTGCTGATAACGGCTCCCAAAAGCACAATGATGGATAGGCGTGTCTTGCCGAAATAGATGAGGGCATTAATCATCTGGATTGTTTTAAGCATAACCGAAAGATGGGGCGGTTATAGTGTTTGTGGGTTTTAGATAGGGAGAAGTGGAAACCTCTTCGTTACGTGTTAAGGGAGCTTCCCGATCGTTTTCCCGAGATGGTCACCGTGCGCGATCTCATTCCCATCTGCGAGTACCCTGAGTCCTGGGCCTTTGTGGTAACGCACCCCAGTTTTGTCCCAGAGGATCGTCAGAGATCGTCCGTGATACGGTACGCGGTCGAGACAGAAATATTCCCACGTCTCCTCCGGCACGAGCGGGTTCACTTCGACGACATCATCGCCGCGAGGGCGTAGGCCGATGAGGCCGTTGATGACCAGGTCGCAGAAGGTTGAATGGTTATAGTCTTTGCCGCGATCCGAAGTGGCGCCTTTGATTTGCCATTTCTTCGGGTCCTTCTTTTCCCAATTGAGAATGCAGGTGCGCGCAATCCAGTCGCCGGTAAGCGGGTTTTGGTCTTCGTCGATCCATGGAATGGTTTCACCGTTCTCGAGTTTCAACCGATGGCTGTGTGCATAGGTACTCAGTGTATTGAGGTAGTCGGTTCGTGTAACCGTTGGGTGAGGCTCGCGATTCAGATAATTGGCGAGGCCGGTGAGAGTCTGCGCTGTGGCGAATGGCCAGATTGGCCCGTTCCACATACACTCGTGCCGATCGTATTGAATGGCAAACTCGGGATGTCGCTGTTCGGCGGTGGTGAGGCCGAAGGGCGCGGCGAACCCTCTCGGGTCGAGGATTTGTTTCCAGGCGACTCCGAATTTGGAGTCGGGTAAATCGAAACACCAAGGCACATAACCGATGAGCTCACGCACATCGGACAACGTCGCGGCATTGCGATCGGTCCCGTTGAGTTTGAATTCGATCTTCAACGCATCAGCCAACACTGGCGAGAAGGTGATGGTATTCCAGCGATTGAATTTCGAGACCTCACCCTTTGCGTCGGCGACGACTTTCCACTCTCCATTTTTGCGGTAGTACACGCGGCAGGAATCGGGGGGAACGAAAATGCCGCCATTAAAAAGGTACACCTGAACGCTCGATAGCTCAGTCGGCGTGGGCAGTTCGTATTGAAGCCACTCTTCGGTGCCGAGATGGCGGCCAAACTGATACGTCCCGAGCGACGGATCAGACGACTTCACGGGTACGCGCGAACCTTTCACTATCTCAGCTGAACCGGCGGCTGAGCTGGTGATTTTAGCCGACTTGGTAAGTTCGGCATCGTTGTTGAGCCAGCAGCGCAGAATCGATAACCCCCACGGACTTCTGCGAATCTCGAAGAACTTGTGTTCTTCATTCCAGAGTCGGGCTTGCACGAGTTGTTTGAGCTTTTCGGCCTTTGCTCGATAGGTGTTGGCGATGTCTACCTTCCCACTCATCTCGGCGATACGTGCAATGGCCAGCGCATCGCCATACATGTAGCTGTTAATCGTAGGGCGGAACCCATGGGTACCAATGGATCCTTCCATTCCGTCCGAGCCGTCCCATTGAAAAAACATTCCCGTTACCGGATCGAGGCTGGTTGTTTCCCAAGACACGTAGTTTTTGATCAGCGCAGGCAACCAGGCTTTTGCGGGCGCGTAATCACCAGTTGCATCGCACCAGGCGAGGACGGAATCCGCGACCCAGAAGCTGTAGCCATGAGCGCGTCCGCCTTTGGTGAGCCAGTAATCAAGATACTCGTGTACAAACTTTTGATCCTTCAGCCAACGCCCTTCCCGGATGTGGTGTGCCGACGCACAGTTAATCGCGTTGTATTCGTTCGACCACGAAACCTTCGGCAAAAATTCCGTAATGATCCAGCCAGCGGGCGTCTGCTTCAGATGTTTTCGAAAGGACCACCAACGGAAATAATACGTCCGCTCCAGTTCGCTGTCGGGACACTCGAACAGGGGAATGTTTGCGGCGAGGAACTCCCAGGCTTTCGCATTTGGAATTGCCTCCGAGAACACCTCGCGATCATCCGCATTGAAACGTTCGATGTAGAGCTGCGCTTTGGTAAGAGGGAGAATGTCCGCAGCATGTAGCGAGGCCAGTGATGTCAGCAGTAGAGCGATAACGCGTGGGATAGTGAGGGCCATCGTGATGTACGTGGTTATGGTTGGCGCTGGATCATTTCGCTGATGCGGGCCGCCATCTTTCCTGTTGGGGAGTTTGGATTGATCGCCACAATCTCCTCCATAAGTGCGACGTCGGCGAATTTGACGTTATGCGCCATTCTCCGTTTTATGAACAAAGCGCGCTGTTTGAATTCGCCTTCCAGTTTGTTGGTCGAGATGAAGTCGTCGATTTCCTTGTTTGCTGAGCTCTGATCCCGCGCGAGTAACTTGTCCCCCACACTGGACCACAACACCTGCAGTTTTCTCCCCATCTCGAGACGGGACACAATGCCACTCCCATCTTTGGGATCTAGCGTTTTGATCTCCTCAAGTACACTCGGGTAGTGGGCGGTCGCGACATTCTCGTCCATAATTGCGAGACCCCTGGTTAGCAGTTTGGCCTTCTCAAAACCCTGCGCGGACTCGGCTTTTTTCCAGAGTTGATCACGTTCCTCACGTACGCTGCGAAGTTTTGCCAGGTGAGCCACGTATTTTTCCGGTCCACCGTCCCTATAACCAGTTTCCGCGTAGGGTCGACCTTGGGCGTCGGCCAGAATAATCGTCGGATAGCCCTGAATGCCGAACTCCCTTGTGAGGGCTTCGTTCTGTTTATTGATGTCGTCGGTCAGACTTGATTCGCTAGAGGGATATTTCAGTTCGACGAGGATGAATTGATCGAGCGCAGCCTTCTTAAACGTGTCTGTAAGAAAGACCTCATCTTTCAAGAGATTACATGGTCGGCACTTCGAAAGAGTGAAGTTCAGGAGTAAGTCTTTCCCTTCTTTGGCGGCCTGTTCCTTGGCCTTCGCGAAATTCTCAAGCCAGCCTTCGTCCACCGCAATAGCGTGGGAAACAATTGCTAAACCGAAGGCCGCAGCGAGAAATGTCCGTTTAAGTTTCATCTTCAATAATTACTTGGTTTGAGCGGTTGTCTTCAGTTCCGGCACATCCAGCGGGTATTTGTTCCCTGAGGTCCGGACGTTTTTTGTCTTTTCAGCGGCGATCCACGCACCTTGTGCCGGCGGTGTGGCGGATGTGAACTCGTTGCCCGTGATGCTCACGCCGTCGCACCCTTTGATCGCGATCGCCGCGTCTCTTGTCTCAGTGATGCGATTGTCTCGGATCAAAATGTTGCCGCCGAGACCGGAGGTGGACCACACATTGATGGGTGTCCAGCCACAGCGTACGATGGTGTTTCCGCTGACAACGACATCGCGTGCGCCGTGGCCGGAAACCTCGGAGACGTAGCCCGCAAGTACGGCGTTGCCATTGATGTTCTCGAAATGGTTGTCGGCAATCCAGGCACGAGTCCCGTTGAATTTCACGCCATGTGCACGTCCGCCGAAAGTGCGGTTACGGCGATAAACGAAGTCTTCATTGCTCGGTGCATCGCAGTACAGAAACACATTTTTCCAGTCACCAGATGCGTCATAGCCGATGGCGGCGGTAAGTTGACCGAGCGGACGATCGAGCTGCACGCGGCCAGGTTTCACGGATTTGGCTACCGTAGAAACGCCGCGGCCAGTCTTTGCGTTTACGAGCGCGAGACGATCAACTTCTCGTATTGCGGTCCCACTTAAAAGAAGGGTGTCTATTCCATCAACACCCTGAATCGGTTGTCGGAACGATTGCTCGGCTGGGCCGTCATCCGGGAGGCATTCAAACTCGCAACCCTCAATCCATTCACCGATGCGACCGCTGCCTGTAGCTGCGTGACCGCCGAAGTAATCCTGCGGCGTGCGCGGCTTCACTTTGCAGGCGAGGTAACTCCGGGCGGAGTTGCTGCTTCCGCCGCAAAACGCGCCGGGTAAATCGGTGACAGTCACATCGCTGAAAGTGCACTCTTCGGTGCGATTCATTTGTACCCACTGCCAATGATAGGATGTCGCGACTGCAACGGCGCCGATCGGGAAAAGATCGAGTGTAGCCGCTTTTACTGGACTGAAGACAAACGCTCCCGGTTCATCCTTTGCAGGATTCACCTTCACCGAGCGAGCCGATATCCCGCCACCGGGAATGTATTTCCCATGATGTTGCGAGTCCATGCAGCCCAGGAAACTGCCGCCGCTTCCGGTCATATCGAAATAGTGGGGGACATCCGTGTCGTAACCCGGCTCGGGTTTGACGATTAGTTGTTCACTCGTCGGATCCTTTTTCACCACACGCACAAGTGTGTGTCCCGGGCGACTCGGCGTGACTATGAAATGTTCCAGCGTCACGCGCTGGCAATCGTTTACAACGAGTAGGGTGCCCGTCAGGGTGAGTTGTGCTCCGTGCCCGTCGATGATCAGATCGTGGGCTTTCACTAGTGTTACGAGGGCCTTCGCATCCTTCGGTCCGAGTTTGTACTCGCCCGGGTCGAAATCCACGCGGGCCGGACAATGGGCCGCTGCATCCTGTAATACACGGGCTACCGTTTCCGAATTACTACCCGCCCGAATTGTGAACACCTGCTCCGGAGCCCGCACCTCAAAAGCTGAGGCCTTCGACCATGGGCCCTCACCACGCCGGATCCGCCACCAATATTTTCTGGGCAACAACGCATTCACTGGCACGAATCGGGACACTACTTCCAGACGGTCGTGACAAACCAGCTGCGCGAACGCTTCATCGCGTGCGATCTGGATTTGATGAATCTCATCGATCTTCACGTCCGTCTCTCGTTCCCATCGAAAGTGCGGATGCGGTGAATAGACGATCGCTTCGGAGACGGGTGTTGTGAGCGCGGGTAAGTCGGCACCGAAAAGAGCCAACCCAGACGTGTGAATCAGGATCGTGATAAACAGTTTTGTGAGTTTACTCATACTTGTGTTGGCTGGATTTGTGCGTGGGCTGACGAGGTTCAGTGTCGTGCCCCAGCGAGTTTTAACCATTTGAGGAAACAGGGTAAGACGATTGCCAAGGTGTTATTGAGGGAGTGGAGCAGTATGCTCTGGCGCAAATTGCCGCTGTAAAATCGCAACCAGCACGCGCCCAACGCGAGGCAGTACACCTTGATCGCATTTTGGCCATGCAGGTGCGCGAAGATCAGCGAGCTCAATATCGTTGCCCAACGGAACCCCCACCTAGAAAAGAGCGCGTCGAAAAGGAAGCCACGGAAGTAGATCTCCTCGAAAATCGGGATCAGGACGCAGGTAACCAGAATCGTCACAACGAATCCTGTTGTGGTCTTCGCTTGCATTAGCCATTCGGAGAAATGCGGGGTGGATTTTTTCTCAAAAAGGTGGCTGCCGATGAAATCGTAACCAGCACCAAAAAGAATACTCCCCACGAGGATCGCAATCAGGATGCAGGCGGAGCGAAACAGCGCTTTATAACCTGAAAAAAACGGTCCAGTTCCAAAGTAGCGTTCGCGCCAGCTGAGCCAAGCCGCGATGAAGCAAGCAATCCCACTCACGACTGCACCGGTCCAGTACCAGGGTGGAGTGTTCTGTCCGGGCAACGGCAGAATGGCGCCAATGCCGGAAACGAGACATATTGTTATCAGCCATGTTGTGCTCAGCAGTAATCCAGGTCCGGATTCGCGGGCGCGATACGTCCACAAAACCAGGCCAACGAGCAGCAGCAATATTCCGAGAAAGATCATCGAGCTGGTCAACGGTTGAAGCTTCAGAAGCACTACATCCGGCTTTAACTCTTTCTGAGGCGTGACGCTGCTATCGGTGGCCGGCATCGGTATATTCGAGGCCTGTTGTGTATCGGAGGCGTGCAGGCTTCCAGCCGTTGTCAACAGAGGTTCCGATGGAGCCGCTGTTGCAGAGAGAGCCGGAAGACAGAGCGCGGTGAGCAGCGTTATGATAAAGACTCGTTTCATTTCTCTGATTGGACTGCCCCGTTTTTGTCTCCTCCCTTTCCGGTAAGCTTCCGGATGAGGAACTGGATGTACTGTGCGTTCGGATCCGTCGGCGGGACAGGGTGCGCGAGGTGGCATTCCACGCCGAGGGCATCGAGGCGTTCTTTGAGATGCATGCCAAATGCTGCGCCGTGAACGGAATCGAGTTGGGGCTGATCTGCAGGCTGTGGGGAGGCGGTGTAACTGAGAAAAACAGGCGGGTCATCGGAACTCGCATGCTCGATTGGTGAATATTCCTGAATCCACGGGAGGATTCGCTCCCTCTGTGCGATGCCCGCCTCCATGTCACTGGTCCAATGGCCATTTTTATCCTTCACAATCCCAAAAGCATGAGCGCCGTAAGTCGGGGCCTTAAACCACGTAAAGAGATGTTGAGGATCTAGCGAGGTCTGCGCATCCCAGACGCCGACGCAATGGACTCTAGTCGATTCGCGGGAGACTGGATCCGGGCTTTGGGGTTCTGCCATATCTTCATGCATCCCCAGCCATAGGGATGTGCACGCTCCAGCGGATCCTCCCGTCAATCCGAGGCGCGTCTTGTCGAGATTCCATTCGGACGCCTTACTCCTGATAAACTGAATAGCCCGCGCCGCGTCTCTCATGGGCCATTGCACTGGCGGATTAATGCCTGCCTTAATCGCCGGGGTTATCAGGCGGTAATCAATAGCGACGACGCTGATCCCGGCATCCAACAACGGATTCAGTCCGCGAGTTTGAATCGACTGCCGGCTTCCTCCTTCCCAGGCCCCGCCGTGGATGTACACGACCAATGGGGTCGGTTTATCGGACTTTGCCAACCAGACGTCCATGATCTGCACCGGATCTTGACCGTAGCTCACGCGAGTGTGGGTGGGTGGCACTGTGCCTACATTTTGGCCAGTCGGGACGGGGGCTGATGTTGTGTCCGCCTGGAGTGGTGAAAGCGGTATGATTGCCAAAACCGCGATGAGCGGGAACAGACTCATAGACAAAATAAGGAGAAGGATGGAACCGACTTCGGGACAATGCAGATGCTGGGTGACCGAGCTGTTCACTGGTTATACTTGGGCAATACCCAAGGTGGTATCCCTAGAACTAGGGATGCCTCTGGCGTTGGCTCCGCTAGTACACCGCTTTATACTCAGTTGCGGCCCTGCAAGACTTGAGGCCACCCCGGCCCCATTATCCTATTGATCCAGTGGAACGAGCTAAGCCAATCCATCCTTTCAGACTTGGGCGATTCTCGCCTAGGCGCGACGGCTTTTACTCAATGGTATTAAAAGCGATTCGAACCGGAGCTGCTGTAGCGGCTGTTGTTGCAGCCTCTTCTTTGGTACAAGCGGAGGTCCTGATCTCGGATGTTGGAGTCGATGGGACGTTCATTTCCGCAAAGGTTGGCAGTACACAAGGGGTAGCCATTCCGTTTGGAGCGAGGGATGTGCGGTTCCGGTTTGAGTCCGTGCGAAAGGCAGAGGCTGGCGCAATGCGGGTTCGTTACAAGTTGGAGGGTTTTGATAACGAGTGGCGCGATCCGATTGGTGAAATGGTGATACGCGTTCGTCTTTCTGATGCCGTTGGCAATTTGGTTGGCGGTAGCCGTATTGCTTTTTCAGGGGAGAGTCCGGGATGGCAGGGACACCCGGAATCGGCTCAACTTCTGAGCAAAACGTTGACGCTCACCGCTCCGGATGCGGCGAGCTCGCTGGAGCTGTCTTTCATTTCCAACGGGGGCCACGAAAATGTGGGCAGCATGGTGATAGACAACGTGAGGGTCCGCATTTCCGCGAATACCGGGCCTTCTTCACTTATCGAGTTTGATGCATCCACGGGAGAACACATGGAGCGACCTATGGGGCTTCCTGCGAAATGGCGGCGCGACGGCGATAGGCCTGAGATCGCGCAAATTTTGTGGCGTGAAAAGCCCGCCCCTCACGCGGCTCTTTTTCTGAATGATATCTTTCCAGAGGGAGCAGGTACTTGGGTGTCCAAACGGACCAATGTTCCAATCGGCCGAGGCGACCAAATCACAGTGGAATGGGACACGGCCTACAGCATCGGCCGGGGTGGCAAAGGAACGGTCCAGTATGAAAATCTGGCTCCTGGAAATTACCTTTTTCGTGTCGCTGAGGCGGATGTGAATGGCCTGCTGACAGGGGTGGAGAGGAGCGTTCCGGTTGTTGTGAAAGCGGCCTTCTACCAGAGACTGGGATTCTGGGTTGGACTTTTGGGGTGCACTGCTTTGGGGGGGGCGATGTTGAAATGGATTCTCGTGAAAAGGGAGCTGTCAGCCAAGGTGGCCAAAGCGGAAAGACAGCATTTGCTGGAGGTGGAACGTGCTCGAATTGCCAGGGACATCCACGACGACCTTGGGGCGACGCTAGCTCAAATTGCGATGTTGAGCGAACTCGCTAAAGACGAAGATGCCACCTCGTCCGAAAACAATTCCTTGGACGAGATCTTCAATCGTGCCCGGTCCGCCACCCGGAAACTGGACGAGATTGTGTGGGCGATTAATCCGTCGAATGACAATCTGGAGCATCTGGTGAGCTACCTGTGTGAATTCACCGAGGACTATCTCAAACTGGCCAAAATTCGGTTTCGTATGGAGGCTCCCAGAGCCATGCCGGATGCGCCTCTCACTTCCAGCCAGCGCCATCACCTGTTTCTTGCGGCAAAAGAAGCCCTGCACAATATTGTGAAACACGCAGAGGCCACCGAGGTCTGGCTGCGTTTTGCGCTAATCGGGAACCGGCTTTCCGTACGGATTGAGGACAATGGCAAAGGGCTGCCCGCTAATGTGGCCAATGACGAACACGGGAGCGCTAATATGAAAACACGAATGGCCCAAATTGGGGGTTCTTACGAGAGATCCTCTGGCTCGGTTCAAGGGACGACGGTTGAACTATCTATTCCACTCGCGGAGGTTTCTTTGTGAGCGAGCTTTCCGATCCAGTTTACACGATTGCCGTCGTCGAGGACGACCCGACGATTAGGCGCAGTCTGGAAGCCATGGTCCGGCGGCGGACCGGGCTGCAATGTGTCGGTGCCTTTGGCAACGGCAAGGATGCCCTCCAGCATTTGCCCGATCTGAAACCCAAGTTGATCCTGATGGACATCAACCTCCCGGATTTGAGTGGAGTAGAGTGTGTTCGGCAACTTGCCGAAAAGAAGATCGGCGCTCAAATGGTGATGCTCACGGTGTACGACGATTCGGATGCCGTGTTCGCCTCGTTGAGTGCCGGGGCGATCGGGTACCTGCTCAAGCCGGTAAAAACGAGCGAGCTCTGGGAGGCGATCGAGGAAGTGCGGGCTGGAGGCGCCCCGATGAGTGCAAAGATCGCTCGGCGTGTGGTGCAGACTTTCCAGAAGGGTGTGCCGGCTGCGGTCGAGGCGCCGATTTTAACCGAGCGGGAACAGGAGGTTCTGGAAGACCTCGCCCGGGGGTTTCAGTCCAAAGAAATCGCGACCAATCTAGGGATCAGTTATTGGACCGTGGAAACACACGTCAAACACATCTACGAAAAGCTGCACGTCCGGTCCCGAGCCGAAGCGGTCGCTAAATACAGGGATCGCTAAGCGAGTTATACGGATGCTCGGTCCGTGCGACGGATGCCTTTAACGTCAGAGGTGAAAGTCAGAAGAGCGCTTCGTTGCAGTCCCGTGTTTCGGGACGGCCTAGGGATCGACCCATTTGCCGTGTTCTCGAATGAGATCTTTTAAGCCGCCCCCCTGAATTGAAAGGTAGCCGCACACTTTGCTCCGGTGCGAAATGCAGTGAACGATGGGCCGTTCCTGACTAGGTCGCCAATTCGGTGCGTACCCGCGCCAATACCTCAGCCGCTTCCGGGAAACTATAATCTTCCGACAATTGGATAACGCGCTCGAAAGTCGTTTGTACCTTTGCCGGCACACCTGCACGACGACACTCATTCACCGCATTTCGAATCGCTACAACATCGCCCTCCGAGAGCGCCGCAGACAACTCTTCCAAGCGTGCTGCGAATACGGAAGGGTCGCTTATGTTTGAGGAGTTGGGCACGCGCTCCTCTACAGGCTGCTCCAACCGCTCTTGAATTGACTTTGAGACGGCTTCAAGTTCTTTGGCGACAGATGTATATAATGCCTCAATGTCGCTGGACCCAAGGGCGATTGCGTTCTCCAAGTTTTTTGCTCGGATCCGGAGTTCTATAGCAGACACGTTGCCAGCAGATCCCGCAATCGAATGGGCGTGCCGAGTGGCAGCCTCTATGTTTCCTTCGTCTAAAGCCATCCGAAGATCGTGCAAGGTATTCCCTTGGCTCGTCCCGAAACGGATCAAAATCTTTCGGAACATGGCCCAAGGGATTTCCAGCCTGTTTAATGCGTCGGAAACATCCACGCCTGGTAAATTCGGGATCCTGTCTTCGTCCTCTTGGTTTTTGTGCGGCATAGTCCCTCCTTCTATTTTGGAAGCTTCTTGTTCGGGATTGGTCGGCGTTCCTAAGAATCGTGGATCAACCCAAGACTTCAGTTTGTCGAAAAGCTCTCTGCGATTGATCGGCTTACTCAAAAAGTCGTCCATGCCCGCTTCGCGGCATCGTTCGTCGTCCGATTTCATGGCGTTTGCAGTCAGGGCGATTATGGGAAGTTTCCGGTCCGGCCATCGCTTCCGGATTTCGCGTGTTGCCGTAAGACCGTCCATTTTTGGCATCTGCATGTCCATGAAGACGCATGCGTAATCGCATTCCGATTCCAGACGCGCCAGCGCTTCCAGTCCATTGTGGGCAATGTCCAAGCGTATTCCAGCAGCTCCCAAAAGTTCCTCGGCAACAAATTGATTCGCTGGATTGTCTTCTGCCATCAAAATGCGCACACCGTGAAATTGCGAGAGGCTATGGTTCGATGGCGTTTCCAACAGGGTATGGCGAGTTTTGCGGGGCCCGCCATTATGACCATTTGTGTAGACGTCGACTGTGGCATCAAACAAATGGGAGGCTGTGATTGGCTTATGCAGGAATGCTTTTACTCCTAGTACTTCGGCCAGGAGCTCTTCCTGTTCCGCCGCAAAGGCGCTCACCATGATAATCGGCACTGTGGTTAAGCTGGGAATGCGCCCAATGTGTTCTGCGACTTTGAGCCCGTCCATTTCGGGCATGAGGTAATCTAGTAAGACCAATCCAAAGGGTTGTTCCGTTTCACGTCGTACATTGGCCAGCTCCAACATAGCGATTCCCTCTGGGCCACTCGCTGCAGTTTCACAACGCATCCCGAAGCCCTCCACGATGGCCTTTAGGACGTCACGTGCACTTTCCTGATCATCAATGATCAGTACCAATAAATCCTTAATACCTTCCGGAACGACATGCACAAACGTATCAGGCGATTTGCACTCAAATTTTGCTGTGAAGAAAAAGGTCGAGCCATTGCCTTGATTGCTTTCGAGCCACATCTCTCCGCCCATCAATTCCGCAAACCTCTTGCTGATCGCAAGGCCGAGGCCAGTGCCTCCAAATTGTCTCGATGTCGAACTATCCACCTGCGTGAAGGCGCTGAAAAGCTTGGCCTGCTTTTCCACAGGAATTCCAATCCCTGTGTCTTTCACTGCAAATTGGAGGGAAATCCGGCCTGAATCATCCATGCCCGAAGATTCAAAGGCCGTTCGTGATACGTGGAGGAGAACCACCCCGTTTTCCGTAAACTTGAACGCGTTGCCCAATAGGTTCACGAGCACTTGACGCAGGCGAAGAGAATCTCCGATCAACTCAATGGGAACGTCGTTCTCAACCTGGAGAACAAACTCGATCTGTTTCTCAAGCATTCTTCCCCGGAACATGTCCGTAACCTCGTTGAGGAGGCGCTCTAAATTGAATACTGCAATATCCAGTTCGAGCTTCCCTGCCTCAATTTTGCTGAAATCGAGGATCGCATTAATCAATCCCAATAAACCTTCGGCTGATGCATTTGCGACATCCAGATATTGTCGTTGTTTTGACGTCAGCGCGGTGTCCAGCGTCAGTTGGGTCATATTGATGACCGCGTTTAACGGAGTCCGAATTTCGTGGCTCATCGTCGCGAGAAAGGCGCTTTTTGCCTCATTTGCCGTCTCTGCGGTCTTCCTCGCTTTCTCCAACTCAATTTCGGCCAACTTGGAGTCTGTGATATCCTGCGTTACGCCAAACATGCAGATCCCTTTTCCTCGCTGATCAACCTGCAATCGCCCCAGGCTGTGAACCCAAATGATCCTGCCGTCTACGGGACGTTTGTACGGGTAAACTACGTTATATAGCGCGGTTCGCTCCTGTACTGCGTCTTCGAAATCTTTCCAAACCTGTTCGGCGATTTCATGCGAGACTGCACGAATATTCACGAGCCACTCGTCTGCCAGATGGTAACGAAAGTTTGCTTTCTCCAAGTCGCCCAAGATTGCGACCACTCGCTCAGACGACTGGTAGCAACCGCTCCCGTCCATCTGGAACTGCCAGTGTCCTGCGTTTGTGAGCTCCAGGGCAGTCTCTGCCAAAAAATTCACGCGCTGAATTTCCCGTTCATTTTCACTGCGCTCACTGATGTCCCGAACGATCGCCTGAAGAACGGTATCGCCTTCCAGTTCCATCGTATTTAGAAGCACCTCGCAGATAAACGGAGATCCGCGCAAGTTGAGGTAAACCCATTCGTAGCGCGCTTTTCCAGATGCGTGGGCTTCTGCCAAAAAGCGGTACCCCGCTTTGGTTGAGGATGTTCCATTTGGTTGGTAAGCTGGCGAATAATCCCAAAGATTTTTCCCTAGAAACACATCTTTCGACTCCGCGTGAAACAAAACCAGCGCGGCGGAGTTACAATCCACACACCCGTCTCCTGTATAAATGAAAATGGCGTCTGCAGCGCCTTCGAACAAAGTCTTATAACGCTTCTCGCTGGTTGCTATTTCTGTAGCGATTTTACGTTGAGCAGTGATGTCCTCAAGAGTCGCAATAAAATTCGTGATCTCCCCATCCGGCTTTCGGATCGGCGAAATGATCAATTTCACCCAGATCAAGCGGCCATCTTTGGATCGGTTAATCAACTCCCCGCTCCAAACATCGCCCCGCAGGATGGTTTCCCAAAGAACCTGATAAACGTCGTTACCGACATGTCCTGACTTCAGAAGATTCGCCTTTTTACCGATAGCCTCCTCACGGGTGTATCCGGTGACTTCAGTGAACTGTTTGTTCACATATTGGAAAATACCACTTCTATCGGTAATATAAATAACCGAAGGACATTGTTCCACCGCGAGCGCGAGTTTGCGGCGTTCCATTTCAAACTCTACTCGCTGCCGAATATCGCGAACCGAGTACACTTCGAGCACTTGTTCGCCACCACGAATCGGAACCTGTCGCGCACTCACTTCTGCAGGAAAGGAGCTTCCAACCTTACGGCTCAAAATGAGATTCCCATCCGTTCCGACAGTCACGATAGGCGATGGCTTCCACTGCGCTCTGTCCGTCGGACTGTTAGAGCGAATTTGCGGTTGAACCACTATGGAGCTTCCTTGAATCAAGGGGCGGTTGGGCAGGACTTCATCAATGGGTAATCCGACCAACTCACCCATTCCATAGCCCAAGGAAGAGTGAATCCATTCATTGGCCGTTTCAATGATCCCCTCGCTATTTGCGATCAGTAATCCATTGGGCAATAACTGAAAAATGGCTTGTATTCGCTCCTCGTTATCCTGCAGCGCAAGTGTCAAGAGCCGGTGTTCTGCACGTTCACTGAGAATCGATGTTTTGAGATCCCGCAGGACTTGGTCGACCTCCAGAAATTCTCGACCGACATATTCGGAAACCCAAAGCTCGGAGTTCCCAGCACGAATCGTCCTGGCTGCGGACACAAGCTTTGCCAAGGGTTCGAACACATGCCGGATTAGGATTGCGGCAAGAACTCCCCAGATGACCACCAGAAAGCCAGCCATGACGCACACAATATAGGTGGCTAGCAGGTTCGCTGCGTGCGTGTCCCCAGTAGCGGAAATCAAAACTGATCGGACTCGTACGACTATGATTATTGTCGCCGCTGTGACTAATAATGCGGCTCCGGACAGAATCTTCCTCCCCAGAGTGCCAAGCAATCCCGGATTATTTTGGGGATCGATCATGGCATTATCCGTTGACCCAATAGGTCATCAAACTCTGATCCATTCCCTTCACGTGAATCGGCCCTCGCTGCTCGCACCAAAAATCATCTTTCACCAGTGCGTAGGTCGATTCGGAAATCAGGATGCGTCCAGGTTCTGAATTCGATTGTAGGCGACTCGCCACGTTTACGGCATCACCGATGATGGTGTAATTCATCTGTGTCGCAGCACCAAAGTTTCCAACGAAGGCTGGGCCGGAGTTAATGCCGATGCGTACTTGGATCCCCATCGATTCCGTTACCTGGTTCATTTCGATCGCCATGAGCACTGCTGCAACAGCGTCTTCCTTGACGCCCGCCGACTTGGGGTCCCCGAAAAATGCCATGACTGAATCTCCGATAAATTTATCCAAGGTCGCGGAATGTTTGTGAATGATCCCGGTCATGGCCTCCAGGTAAGAGTTTAGCCACTGCGTGATTTCACGATCACCGAGAGTTCTTGTGCGTTTCGTAAATTCTACAATGTCCGAGAAAAAGATGGTTAGTGGCTTTAGCTCGGTCTCTAAGGTGCCTGTTTTTTCCCCGTTGAAAATGGCCGAGAAAATGTGCGGAGACACGTATCGAGCCACTTGGCGAGTGAGCTCTTCGATGCGATTTTGGGACTGCCTAATCGCAAGATGTGTCTGTATGCGGGATAACAACTCCGCTGAATTAAAGGGCTTGAAGACATAGTCTACGGCTCCGACATCAAACCCTTTTACGATACTTTCCGACTGGTTGTTAGCGGTCAGGAATATTATTGGAATATCCGAAGTCTCGGGATTTTCCTTGAGAATCCGGCAGCATTCGTAGCCGTCCATCTCCGGCATCGAGACATCCAGAAGAATCAAATCCGGGCGTGTTTTCTTTAACAACGAGAGAGCTTGAACTCCGTTTCTGGCAACATTCAGTTTGTATCCCTTCGACAGCAAAATCGCGCCTGCGACCTCGATGTTTTCCATGACGTCATCCACTAACAAAATACGTGCATCAGTAATCTCGGGAACCATTGGTAAATGTGAAGTATAAGTCCTGATGTGCGAGTCGTAACCCCGGAGTTGGTTCGGTGAATGTTATGCCCGGGTTTTCATGGCGGCTAATCCTGCATCGATGGCGGCGGTGAGCTCGCTTGCACGCACCGGTTTGGTTAGCACGTCATCCATCCCGCAAGCGATACATGCCTCCTGGTCCTTCTTGTTCGCATTTGCCGTGAGTGCGCAAATATAAAGCCGTTTACTTTCCGGATTCGCAGCCTCCAGAGCGCGTATTCTTTGAGTCGCAGTATATCCATCCATTTCGGGCATTTGGATATCCATCAAAATGAAGTCATAAGCTTTCTTCTGAACAGCATCCACGCACTCGATGCCATTTTTAACGGAGTCAGCGTGATAGCCCAAATTTTCCAGAAGACACAAAATGATCTCCAAATTGAGCTCAATATCCTCCACGACCAAAATCCGAAGCGGTTGCGCAGACGACACCGCTGGGAGTTCTGAAGTTGGTTGGGCCGGTAGGAGACTCTCGGAAGCAGGTTGTTCGATTGGGGCTTCTGCTGCTTTGGTTGCTTCAGCCGGAGCTTCTGCAGCTCGAGTCGGCAATGTGAAACTAAATGTCGAGCCCCGACCAAGTTGACTCTCACATGAAATTTTGCCGCCCATCAGCTCCACTAAGTTTTTGCAGATCGCTAGCCCCAATCCCGTGCCGCCAAATTTGCGAGTCGAAGATGCATCAAGCTGCGAAAAGGGCATAAACAACCGAGGTAAATTTCCCTCGGCGATCCCAGCCCCTGTATCCGAAACAGTGAATCGGAGCAGACACTCAGCGCCTGCAGTCTCAGGAAATGCAAGGCTTGAAGCCCCCTGCGAAGTTGCCCCGAGTTGCGAGTGGGAATCGGTCTCGTAGGTGACCCGGAGATGTACGGAGCCTTGAGCCGTAAATTTCACCGCATTTCCTACGAGGTTTACCAAGACTTGGCGGACGCGATGGGCGTCTGCATAAATCCAAGCAGGCACCTCTGGGGCAACCTGAAAGTGAACCTGTACGGGTTTCTGGATGGGTGGCTGACACACCGCAACCACATCCTCCACGCAACGACGGAGATCGAAGGCATCCACGTCCAATCTCAACTGCTTGGCTTCAATTTTAGAGAAGTCCAGAATGTCGTTGATGATCACCATCAACGCTTCCGCGCTGGTTTGTATCTTCTCGATGTAGTTTCGCTGAGTGGCATTGACGTTGGACCCAAGTAAGACGCCCGCAAATCCCAACACTCCGTTCATTGGGGTTCGGATTTCATGGCTCATCACTGCAAGGAATTCACTCTTGGCGCGGTCCGCCATTTCGGCTGATTCTTTCGCCTGCAAAAGCTCGAGTTCAGAACGTTTACGCTCCACCAAAAGCTCGGCCAACTCATCAACACGCTCCTCCAATCGTTGATTCGTTAACGTCAGATCTGCTCGTGCGCTGCGCAACCCTTCACGCGCACCAGCGAGTCCCTCAGCTCCACGTGCTACCACTTGCTGCAAGACATTGAAACTCTCGGCCATCTCTCCGACCTCGTCTTTCGAGTGGATCGCAACAGGTTGAAAATCGACTCGTGCGTGTGCTGCTTCCAAGTTTCCGTGTCCAAGCGCCTCCATCGCATTGGAGAAGTCAGTCAATGTACCACTCGCGAGTCGTTTGGCCGCATTTGAGACTTCCACCGCTGAATGCGCAATGATTCCGGGAAGCACCAAACCAACGGCGACAGTCAAAACGGCGACGGCTACAAAAATATCCTCCAGTCCAGTCAGCAGAGCACTGCTTTCTTGCGGGAGATTTCGTACGGCGAGAAAATAACCGGCCCCGTCCAGCAGCAGCACAAGTAACATCGCGCCAGTCAATTTTACATGGAGTGATCGCGCAGTGAAAGGCAAGCCAGCCAGCCGGCGATCCTCTATCTTGCGCCACACATAGAGCACCGCGCCGGAATAGGCGAAGACAAGCCCTACTAGAACCGTGCTCATGCCAAACTGCTGGAAACCTAGGAGGGCAGTTGTCGCCCAAATTGCAGCGGCGCCGAGGCCGAGTGCTATCGTTCCTCGTGGCGCGCGGTAGAGGCGAGTTGCCGTGGGTGCATCCCGACGCAGAAGCCATACGGCCACTGATGGCAGGACGAGACCGCCGAAGACGTACGTGAAGTTTGTGGCCGCTACGAGCCAGATAGGGTCTCCCAAATAGAGGAAAAACACCGCAAATCCCGCAGTGAAAAGTGTCGCGAACCATGGCACGTCGGTTGTTTTCGAGCGCGCGGAAAAGATCCGAGGCACCAATCCATCATCAGCGATTTGGCTCAGGGTTCTTGGGGCACCACACAGCGGCTGCAAACTGCACAGGAAAAGGTTCAGCAGCATGAACCAAACTGCAACGGCCTTCGCTCCCGTTCCAAAGAGAGGCGCAAATGTCGGCCCCAAAACCTGTGCGAGATCCTTGCTCAAATCTTCTGGTCCAAGAACACCGAGCCAGATCAAGGGCAGGGGAATAAAAAACAAACACGCCATGGCTGCACTCGCCAGCATTGTGCGAGGCAGGCTCTTTTCGGGGTTCACCATTTCGCCGACGTGACAGGCCGCCGTTTCAAATGCCGGCGCGACAAAACCAATCAAAAACAATCCCGCCATCACGCTGGTCATCTGTCCAAACCAGCCTGGAAAAGGTACGTTGAGATGCAGGTTGGTGGCCTGTTGCCAGTCGACTTTCCCTGCGAGCACGGGAGCAAGTCCTGAAATGAGAGCCAGGATTGCCGCTCCAGTGGCCATTGGAATGGCAAGTCTTGTCGCCCATTTGACACCTGACAAATTGACGATCGTAAAAAAAGCCACCATCCCAATCGCCGTGGGCATCGCTTCCAAATTTGGGAAGTACCATTCTTTAAGTGCTGTCGCCGCCAGTAAGGAGCAAAGTCCAGACGTGGGCACCCAACCCCACCAATAACAAACACCGGCCAAATTTGCTAACATGGGATTGTATGGACGAAAGGCCTCCGCGCAGCTTGCCGCAATGCCCCCCACTCGCTTGGGATACATCAGCAATAGTTCCGTCCACCCAGGAACAGCGGCGCACCCAAGCAATACCCCCAGAATAAGCAACCAGATGCAGGCGGTTCCCTGTCCCGGAATTTTTTCCTGCCCTGCCAAAAGGGCCCCCAAAATAAATACACTCTGATTACTGCCTCCCATAGCAAGGGACGCTGTCCCGTACCAACCGAGGGTTCTGGAGTGCGGCTTAAACGGGAGGTCGTTTACGGCTGCATTGGTACCATTGGGCGATGAATTGGCATCCATGATGCGCAAAGCATGCTTATTTCATACTGCAAAACAAGCGATCTTCTGAAGCCTGCGGCAAGCTAGCTAACCAATTTATGGATTGGCTATTGAGCCGAGGAAACACACGTCAAACACATCTACGAGAAGCTGCACGGCCGGTCCCGAGCCGAAGCGGTCGCCAAATACAGGGATCGCTAAGCGAGTTATACGGGAAGGGCGCGTCAGCTGTACGAAGGGGGTATCGAAAGTTCGAAGAGCGCTTCGTTGCAGTGCCTTGATTCGGGACGGCTTAAGGATCGACCCATTTGCCGTGTTCGCGAATGAGATCTTTTAAGCGATCCACCGCTTCGGCTTCCGGGATGTTGAACTTCACCGCGTTCTTGCCCACGTAGAGGTTCACTTTATTGGGTGCGCCACCGACATAACCGAAGTCGGCATCCGCCATTTCTCCGGGCCCATTGACGATGCAACCCATGATCGCGATTTTGACTCCTTTGAGGTGAGCCGTCGCCGCTTTGATCCGTGCGGTGGTGTCTTGCAGGTTAAACAAGGTTCGTCCACAGCTCGGACAGGCTACGTAGTCCGTTTTGAAAATGCGTGAGCCCGCAGCTTGGAGGAGGTTGTAGCCCAACCGTATCGCGGCTTCTGGCTCCATTTTGTTGCGAATCAAGATCGCATCCCCAATGCCGTCACAAATGAGACTGCCCAAAACAACACTCGTGAGGAGCAGATTGTCCAACGAGGCTTCGAGCTGATATTCCGGATCCAAGCCGTCGTCGATATGGTCTTTGAGCAGGATCGGGTGCAGACCCGCTAACTCCGAAGCGAGTAACCGAAAGGCTTTGATGGTTGGTAAATCAAGCCCATCGCGAACGGTTACCAGTTGGGGCGTGGAAGATTCTTTGAGCTTCTCTATGGCCGGAAGATCTCTGGGATCGACTGCGACTATGGTGAGGTCTTCTTCGATTAACTCCGGCAGACATTCGCCTAGGGAAGCTTTTCGGGTCAGTAGCAGGTTGTGGTCTCTGCGCGGGAGCGCGATACGGATGAGAGAATCGCCACCGATAGTGAAGCCCTGCGTTTCAATTTGAGCAGTCTTGCGCCGTTCGTACTGGAACGGATTGTAAGACGGTGTGGGTTGTTGCTCCAGCGGGAGCGGGCTTGGTTCGATGTGAGCCTCCGCTTGAATGACGAGTTCGCGGGCGACTGGGATTTCGTGAATGGAATCTTCAGTGAGTGAAACGCGAATCGTGTCGCCAATGCCGTCTGCTAAGAGGCTACCAATGCCGATAGCGCTTTTGATTCGGCCATCTTCACCGTCGCCGGCTTCGGTGACCCCTAAGTGAACAGGGTAATTCCAATCGGGGCCGAGTTCGTTGAGTCGGGCAATGAGGAGCCGATAAGCGGAAATCATGACCTTTGGGTTGCTCGATTTCATCGAGAACACAAAAGCGTGGTAATCGCAGTCCCGAGCGATTTGGGCAAATTCCAGAGCGCTTTCGACCATTCCGAGAGGAGAGTCGCCGTAGCGATTCATGATCCTGTCGGAAAGAGAACCGTGATTGGTCCCGATGCGCATAGCCACACTACGCTGCTTACAGAGATCGACCAGAGGCACGAATTTTTCGCGAATCCGCTCTAATTCTTCGGCGTATTCGGCATCGGTGTATTCGCGGACGGCGAATTTCTTTTTGTCGGCGTAATTCCCCGGATTGATACGGACTTTGTCGACCCACTTGGCCGCTTCCATGGCGGCTTCGGGCTTAAAATGTATATCTGCGACGATGGGTACGTGGCAGCCAAGCGCGCGTAGGCCGGAGACGATGGCTTCGAGGTTTGCGGCATCCTTGACCGTGGGGGCTGTGATTCGAACGATTTCGCATCCGACATCGGCCAGTTCGCGAGTCTGATGGATACAGGCTGCCGTATCCATGGTGTCGCAGGTCAGCATGGATTGGACGCGAATGGGGGCGTCACCACCGATGTGAATGCGGCCGACCTGAACTTCACGAGTTTTGCGGCGTTGCGCCGAAAAGAGGGAGTCGCAGTATTGCATAAGAGGGGGGAGGTTATTTGGACTCTATTGCAGCGGGTTTGGGGGCAGGCGGGGTCTTTTTGCCGGAGAAGAAATCGCTGACGTCGAAGAATGTGACATAGGCTAGGAAGCCCATGACTGTTAAGGCGCAAGCGGTTTGGATCCATTCTAGAACGGTGCCGTTGATGGGTTTACGCCGTACGGATTCGATGAGGGCGAGAGTGATGTGACCGCCGTCGAGTACGGGGAATGGGAGCATGTTAAAGAGCGCCAGATTGACGTTGAAGAAGACGGAGAAGGCGATGGCCAAGCGCCAGCCTTGTTCACTGTCGAAGAGACTGTAGTAGGCTTTGAGGATACCGACGGGGCCACTGAAGTGTTGGGCTTTGACGTCGCTTTTCGGCGAAAGCAACGCATCCAGCATATTTCGGATGGTCATCACCGCATCGGCGACCTGGTCCACTGGGCTGGGGTGAATCAGGGTCATGCGGCCCCAGGAGATTCCAAGGCTGGGCTGTTGAGAGCCTTCGACCGGAGCACCAGGGGTGATTGAGGTGGATACGGATTGCCCCGCTCGTTGAACGCTAAGCGCCAGAGGTTTTCCTGTTTCAGTCCCGAGGGCTTCGTAAAAGGCCATCAGGTCCGCCACTGGTTTTCCTTGGACTTGTGTAACGAGGTCGCCTGGGAGAAGTCCTGATTTTTCACCAGGAGATCCGGCGTCGAGTTTACCGACAGAGGGTACGAGGCGTGGTCCGATGTAGACTTTGCGGAGGCTTTTGCGTTTCCACTTCGGATTTTCTTCCCGATCCCATCCGGAATTGATGGTCAGAGTTTGCCCGTCGCGTTCAATTTTGAAGGCAATGGTTTCGCCTTCGGAACGAACGATGCGCCAAGTGACTGAGTGCAGCGGTCCAGTGAAACGATCCACGGGTTTGCCGTCGACTTCGAGAATGCGGTCGCCGGGTTTGAGTCCAGCGAGGTCAGCGGGCCCGCCGGGTTTAACGAATCCGATTGTAGTGGTTTGATCGAATTCGTGGACGGGTTTGCCTACGCCCCAGACCACGGCGGCCATCACTAAAGCGAGAAGGAAGGAGAACACCGGGCCGGCAAGAGCGACGATGATTTTATCGAGAGGCGAGATGGGCGGTAGCGGAGTATCGCGGACTTCATTTTCCCCTTCGATTGCCTCCATAGGAGCCAGTTGCGGGAGTTTGACAAAGCCGCCCGCAGGGACGCTACCGAGGGAGAACCAAACGCCGCCGATCTTACCGCGCCAGAGGGGTTTTCCGAACCAGATGCCGAATTCGTCTACTACGAGGCCTCTCCAGCGGGCGGCCAGGAAGTGGCCCAGTTCATGAACCACGATCAGGAGGTTGAAGATAAAGATAACCTCGAGGGCGATGAGGACGGTGTGAAAAATCTTGGGCAACATGAGGAAGAGACAAGGAGGTTAGCTAAGGATTTAGCGCGGTCAAAAGAGGATGGCACAAGCATGCCCTCTTATTTGTTTAGGGTAAAACCTGATTTATAGGTGCGTGTTTACTTAAGGGACTGAGGAGTAGGTTGATGAGGGTGGGTCGTTTGACAAAGGGGAAAACGTCGCTTTGGTGCCGCTTCCCAGGGTGAGTCTGCCCCGGGGAAATTCACCGCCCTAAATGAGATCTGAATCCTCTTTTTCATCTATCCTTCGTCGTTCAACACCCGTTCTGCCGCTCCTTGCGGCTTTTGTAATTCCCACGCTAATCAGCAACACGGCCACCGCTGCCTGGCAATGGCAGATGCCGCCAACACTGGTCGATTTGCAGTCGAGTCGCCGGAACAACGTATTTTATGTGGGAGACGCGATAGCGTTTAAGTTAAATAAATCTGGCGCAACTAAATATGCCATTCGTGACTATTACGGAAACATCGTCGAGCAAGGCGCTGTTACCAGTACAACCCTCGCGCCGACCGTAAAGGCGCCGGGTTGGTATAAGGTCTACTTGTACGGCGGCGATCAGGGGATGCCCTGGGCCGACAGTGTCGGTGGGACCATGTTTTGTATTCTCCGAGATGATCCTAATTTCCCGAAAATGCCTCCGAGTGGGACTTATGGCGGGGAGGGCTTGATTGATGAAGTGGCCCGAGGGGTGCTCGGCTACGGCCCACAACGCCACAAGGTGGATAATGCGAGTTTTCCGGATACCGAAATTGCACGTCTGGATGTGGAAATCGCTATGGATCAGAAGTATTACATGCCGTTTGATCCTCTCCGTAAGCGGGAGTTGTTGATTGTTTTTCCGAATGGCACGACGGATTCCGCAGGGGTCCGGAAGATTGTGGAGCACTTCAAGACGTCGGTGAAGTATTGGGAGCCGCGGAATGAGCCCAACTTCGCGATGGGAGCAACGGCGTTCGTGAATAACGAGTTAAAGCCTTTTTACCAGTTGGTTAAGAGTGTGGATCCGTCGTTGAAGGTCCTTGGACCGGGAGCGGTCACGGTTGGCCCTAACATGGCGGGATTTAATGAGGAGTTCTTCAAGGTGGGCGGCGCCCAATATGTGGATGCGTTTTCCTTCCACGCTTACAACTGTGTAAACGGCGATTTGGGGCTGACCCGGATGGCTCTGGAACAGGTGGATAAGTGGCTAAAAACATATAACGCCACGGGTCTCGAAAAATGGCAGACCGAGCAGGGGTTTATTGGTCCGGTTTACGGTGGGTATCAGCCTCGTATGCAGGGGCGTTGGACCATGTTGGAGATGATGGTTTACGAGCAATACGGGATCCCCAAGGAGCACAACCATTATTGGTATGACAAAAATGGCGGATTCTGGGACGAGCCTCGTTGGGTGGAAAATGAGGATGGTTCGTTGAACCCGGTGGCAGCCTTGCTGCGGGTGTACTCCGAGGAATTGTACGGCACGACCTTTAACAAGGCTTATGACTTCGGAAGTCCTGGGAACAAACTACTCGTGGGTAACCTGTTTACTGGACCGAACAAACAGGTCGCAGCCTTGATGACCGCGGGGGATACCGATCTGCCCCTGGAGTTGACTATGACGGGAGCGACGTCGGTGAAGGTCGTGTCACCGTTTGGGGTGGAACAGGTGTTGCCTGTGGTGAATGGGAAAGTGCTATTGCATGTGTCGGAGTTGCCTTCCTACGTCGAGTTTACGGGTACACTTGCGGTTACTCCGTTGAACTGGGGAGCGAATCTTGCGCTTCAGACGGGGGTGACTGCTGCGGCGTCCGGGACAACGGTGCATCCGATCGATTCGAGTATTAACAACACGATCAGCAAGGTCATTAACGGCCAGTTGGATACTTGGTATTGGATCCAGAACAATGACTCGCGAATTTGGGAAAGTAATAACGCGACTTATCCGGCGTGGTTTGAGTTAAGGCTTCCGTCGGCGCAAACGCTCGACCGAGTGGTGATTTACGCTGGGATTCCGTGGCAATGGGACGGCTCCATTATCGATTACGAACTTCAGATCGACCAAGGCGGGCAATGGGTTTCCTTGAGCCATGTGAAGGAACCGGTGAACACGTTCCGTGCGTTCACTCCGACCAACCGCACAACGGTGGACAGCTTTTACAGTGAACGTTGTGTGTTTACCCATAGTTTTGCACCGGTCACGACTGGGAAAATAAGGTTGCTAGTGAACGAAGTGACTTGGGGCGGCGCCGCCACTAAGGAAATGAAGGATGCGGGAGCCCAAGGTGGTGAGCATCAATTGAATCTACGTGAGATTGAGGTTTATCGTTCGGGGGCAGTGGTCGCTCAGAACAAAGCGCCGCTGGCTGTGGCTGACTCTGCGTCGTGTTATCTGGGAGCGTCGGTTACGATTCCGGTGCTTGCCAATGACAGCGATCCAGATGGTGGGCCGAGTCCGTTAACGGTCGCGAGCGTCGGGGTTCCGAAAAATGGGACGGCGAGTATCGTTGCCGGGCAGATTGTGTATACGGCCGCGGCGGGTTTTAGCGGCTTGGATTCGTTCACTTACACGATAAGTGACGGCCAGGCACTGTCGACGGCTATGGTGAATGTCACGGTGTCGGCTACGCCTGCTCCAACACCGACGGATGTAAACGGTCTGTTCGCGGAGTATTTTAACAACGCGGATCTCTCGGCTTTGGTCTTTAGCCGGGTTGATCCGTACGTGGACAACATGTGGGGAACTAATGCCCCGGATCCCAAAATGGATCCGACGACGTTCTCGATTCGTTGGACAGGCAAGGTGCAGCCGAAATACTCGGAGTCCTATACGTTCTACACCAACTCGGACGACGGTGTCCGGTTGTGGGTGAACGGGCAGTTGTTGGTCGATCATTGGAACGATCATCCGGCTACAGTAGATAAGGGGGTGATTCAACTCGTTGCTGGGCAGCGGTATGATCTGAAGCTGGAGTATTATCAGGGAAGTGGTAGCGGCCAGATATCGATGATGTGGAGTAGTCCGACTCAGGTTCAGGAAGTGGTGCCGTTTGGAGCACTGTTTTTACCGGGAGCGACTTCCACACCGCCGCCTGTAGTTACCAATAAACCTCCGGTTGCGGTGAACGACTCAGGTATCACGAATGAAGGGGTCGCTCTGACGGTGCCGGTCTTGGCAAACGATAGCGATCCGGATTCAGGGCCAAAGCCGTTGTCGATTTCGGCGGTTGGGCTTCCTGGGAAGGGGACAGCAGCGATTGCAGCTGGCGGAATTGTCTACACTCCGAATGTCGGGTTTTATGGAGTGGATCAGTTTACTTACCAAATCAGCGATGGTGCGCTGACTTCGAGTGGGAGTGTTTCGGTATCGGTAAACAGCACGGCCAAAGCGTATGACCTGAGCAGTGGCGGGTTGGCGGGGGCGTTGATTGGGACAGCAGGCGGGTCATCTCGTTTGTTGGCGGACGGTACATGGGAACTGAATGCAAGTGGCGTTGGGGCTTCCGGTGTGTCGGACGCGCTGAGAATGGAGGGCCAGTCTGTGACGGGCGATTTCCGCACGGTGGTTCGGGTTCAGGGAATTAGCGGAGGAACGCCGCTGGCTCGCTTGGGGCTCATCTTGCGGGAAAACGGACAGGTGGGTGCTCGTACCGCGATGGTTGCGGTCACGGCAGGCGCCCAGAATGTGAGCGGTTCCAGGCTGGTGGCTGGGGCGAGCTTTGCTGAAGTCGTTGCTGCGGGAGCCGATGCGGTGGCTGGGTTGCCAAATGCCTGGTTAATGCTGGAGCGAGTCGGGGATAGCGTCCGCTGTTCGGTGTCGGGGGATGGAACCAATTATCGGCCTGTGGCGGCGTATACGCTGACTGGGCTTGGGGCGTCTGTGCAGGTGGGGCTGTTTGCTGCGAGTGGAAATGCAGCAAGTCTGGTCCGTGGTGTGGTTTCGAGTTGGGCGTTAACCCGGCCGGTAGCTGGAGTGCCGACAGGGCAAAAGGGATTGCTTGGGGTGTATTTCAGCCGAAACGATCTCACCCAGCCGGAGGTGGCGCGTGTGGATGATAGCGTCAACTTCACCTGGAGCATGGGTGGGCCTCACGTGGCTCTGCCCAGCGACAACTTCTCAGCCCGTTGGACTGGGCAGGTGATCCCATCGTTTACAGAGAAATACACGTTCTATACACAGGCGGATGACGGCGTCCGTTTGTGGGTGAATGGGCAATTGCTGGTAAACCACTGGGATCAACATTCGGCGGTTGAGGATTCCGGCAGTATCTCGTTGGTGGCTGGGACGCCATACGAGCTGAAGTTGGAATACTTCGAGGCGGGAGGTTCTGCGCAAGCGAAGTTGTTGTGGTCCAGTGTCAGCCAGGCAAAACAGGTGATTCCGGGTGCAGCGCTTCGCCCGAGTGTGACTCCGGTGCCGATTGGGACTGGGGCGAGTGCTTCGGTGAGTGTCTTGGCGGATGGGACGCGTGAGTTTACGGCGTTTGGTAGTGGCGTCGGAGCAAGCGCGAGCGATCAGGGTGGAGCCTTAACGCAGATGTGTTCGGGCGACTTCCAGATAGCGATTCGTGTGCGGAGTGTGAGTGGAGGGAGCTCGCCGAAGACGGCGGTAATGTTGCGCGAAGGATTAGCGGCGGGTGATCGTTTTGCCGCTGTGCAGGTGGATGCCTCGGGCGCCATTAGTGTGGTGAGCCGGACAAAAACGGGAGCGGTCGCTTCTGTGGCTCCGGCGACGGGAGCGCTCGTATTGCCGAATGCCTGGCTGCTGATTGAACGGCGCGGGGATAACATCAATCTGGCGGTGTCGTCGGACGATATCACTTACCGGAAAGCTGGAACTGTGTTGTTGGCGGGGCTGCCGCAATTAGTGCAAGTGGGGGCGTTCCTTGGAAGCGGCGACAGTGTTTCGGCGAAGACGGTGCTGGGGGATTACGAGCTGACGCCGGTGACTGCGCCGGGTCTGACGGCGCAGTATTTCGGAGCGCGTGACCTCACAAATCTCCGGCTGACTAGGACGGATGCCGGTGTGAATGGGAACTGGGGTACGGGTTCACCGGACCCTAGCATTCCTGTGGATGGGTTTTCCGTGCGCTGGACAGGGAAGGTGCTTCCACGGTTTACGGAGAATTACACCTTTTATGTGCAGGCTGATGACGGGATGCGCCTTTGGGTCGACGGCCAACTGTTGGTGGATAACTGGATGGACCATTCGGTTACCGAGAGTTCAGGAACGGTTTCGCTGACTGCCGGGAAGTGGGTCGATGTGAAGTTGGAGTATTACGAGAACCTGGGGGCGGCGACGGCGAGGTTGCTGTGGGCAAGTCCGAAGCAGGTGAAAGAGATTATTCCGGCGACACAATTGAGCACGCCTTAGCGGGAAGCCCCGGGTAAGGGGCAAAACAATTGGGTGAGTAGAGTAGAGTGGGTGGCGCCCATCTCCGAAAGGGGGTGGGCGTCATTTTTGTGGATAGATGTCGGGAGATTAGCTTGTGGCGGAGTGCTTTCAGGTTTGTGTCTGGGTCGAAAGTCAGACTGCATAGGGGGATGTCACGCGTTTCTGCTAACCGATCTGTTGCGCCGCTTGTTGTGGGGACTATTCATTCACCTGGGGCGTTGAAAAAGGCGCTAACCTTGAAGCGTTCAGATGTGGATGTACTCGAGCTTCGGGTGGACGCGTTTGCGGATATGCCAGAAACGCTATTGGCGGCGATTCCCCGCTTACCGGCGCCGCTGTTATTAACGGTGCGCCATTCGAAGGAGGGAGGAGTGGCGGAATATGGGATAGGAGAGCGGCGTCATCTATTGCGGCAATTTTTGCCGCTGGTGCAATGGGTCGATGTGGAGGTTCGTTCGCTTGATTTGCTGGAGGAAGAAATTACCCACGCTACCTCGATGGGGGTTCGGTTAGTGGTGTCGGATCATGATTTCAAAGGAACGCCGTCGTTGGCGCGATTGAAGGAGCGTGAAGGGATGGCGAGGAAAGCAGGGGCAGAGATATTCAAAGTGGCGGCGACGGCTAGGACGCCGGTGGAGCTAGGACGATTATTGGAG
This sequence comes from Verrucomicrobiota bacterium, assembly GCA_037133875.1. Taxonomy (GTDB): domain Bacteria; phylum Verrucomicrobiota; class Verrucomicrobiia; order Chthoniobacterales; family Chthoniobacteraceae; genus Chth-196. The sequence continues at coordinate 39,199 of JBAXNG010000019.1, forward strand.
TTTTTGAATGGAGGAAAGCCGGGGAGTTTATCGGTAATGGCGATGGGGCCGCTGGGACAGGTTTCGCGTTTGTTGTTTGGGCGATGCGGATCGGTGCTGAATTACGGGTATTTGGATAAGGCGCAGGTACCCGGGCAATGGGAGGCGAGGCTTTTAAAGCAGCGTTTGATGGAGCTTTTTGCGGAGGCGTAGGCGTAGGGCGGGAGATAGTGGCTATAGGATTCGAAGAAAATGGCCGAATAACGAAATAGGAGCCTACCTTATTGGATCGAGTGGAAGCCGGATGAGAATCTGGTGGAATTAGATGCAAAGGTACGATTTTTGCTCTAGATTGACCGACTCACCTCTTTTTTATGGCTGGAATTTCACTTTCTGGACTCGCGTCAGGTATGGATTGGAAATCAATTGTGACCCAATTGATGACGATCGAGCGTGCGCCGCAAGACAAGGCGAAGACGCAAGTCGCGACTTTGGCGAAGCGCCAGACGGCCCTGGATTCGATTAAAACGAGCCTGACGGCTGTCCAGACGGCGGCGCAGGGATTGAGCTTTGGGACAGGGACTTCGAGTCCGCGGTCTGCGAAAATGCTGGGTACGAGTACGGATGCCACGGTGACAACGGCCGACGGGGCGGCAACCGGTACGTTTAAGGTGGTGGTCGGGGGCAATAGCGCCCTAGGGACATCGTGGGTGCAAGATCTGAAAGGTGGGGTGGGGGGGGTGTCAAAGGGGAATACTGGGCCCGCGACTGCGTCGCAACTGAACGGAGGGGTATCCGCGATAACTTCTCAAGGATCGGTCGCCGTGAACAGCATGACCAATTCGACTTTTGCGTCTATGACCTTGGCTGACTACGGAGTCACAGCAGGTACAGTGACGATAGGTAGCCATCCTGTCACCATTACCGCGGCGGATTTGACGCAAACAGTGGACCGTTTTTTTAACCTCTCGCGAGCTAACGGTACTGGGAGCAATGGGGCTCAGTTTAATCACACGGACACGGCGTTGGACGCGACGTTTACGAAAGTTCCGACAGCAACACAGAATGCGACTACCGGAGCAATTACTGTAACTGCGGATCCCTCCGATATACCTCAAGGGATCGGAGCTGCTGGGGACACGAGTAATTTTTTATCGGCAATGGGGTTTTCAGTTTCTGCCGATGCCACCTTTACTCCTCCAAAAGTGACTGCGGTCCAGACGATACCTGTCTCGGTGCTGGGAAAGCTCAAGTTGAATCAATTGCTTGGGAATGCTGGTAATACTTTGGGGACGGCCGACACCTTGACCATTAACGGAGTATTAATTGGAACGTTTAATTCGTCTACGGCTACCGTTGGCTCTCTTGTAACTGCAATTAATCAGAAAACAGACGCCGGAGTGACGGCGTCAATAGACCCCAGGTCTCAGCGGTTGATCCTTTCGAGTAATAAGCTGGGGTCTGCGACTATCCACATTTCAAACGGCGAGCCTTTGGCTTTGGCATTGGGGTTAACCGCAACTTCGAGTGCGAATTGGGCTGAGGGCACAGCTATGCCAGCAGATGGTACCAGTGGTTGGTTTCAGCGTGGGAAAGCGCTGGAGTATAACCTGACATATAATGGACAGCTCGTTAAGGATCCCGATGGAAATACAGTGTTTTTCGCTGAGGACAACGAGGTGGACTTGTCCAAATTTGGGTTTGGGAGTACCAAAATAAAGATCACCCCGAGCAATGATATTACGGCTACGTCGTCGGCAACGGCTTATACGGCAGTTGTGTCAGGTGCAACGGAGGTTGCCCGAGCGAAGATTGATACGTTTGTTTCGGCTTACAATTCCCTGCGCCAATTGGCATCCGATAGTACGAAGATAACGGTGGGGTCGGATGGGAAGGTGACGACATCTGTTCTGTCGGATAATAAAGACGTCGCGAATTTGGCGACCAACTTGAGAACCCGTATTTTTGCGCAGGTAACGGATCCGAGTTCTAAGAATACCTCGCTTAGTACCAGCTACGATTCGATTGATAAGATTGGATTATCCTTTGATAAAACAGGTACACTTTCTGTCTCGAATACTACGCTGCTGGAATATGCGCTTACGAATTCGCCGACGGCGGTGGATGCGTTGTTGAATTACGCGGGTTATGCAATCGCTCCGGCGACGGCTACTTCCACAACCACCCAAGGGATTGGTGCTAGGATTAGTACGTTTGCGGATACCCTGGTCGGGACCAATGGTTTGTTCCCGACCCTGACGTCGAGTATCTCAAGCCAGACGACACGTCTTCAAAAGCAGATTACGGATTTGACTCGGTCTTTAGCCGCGAAGCAAAAGACATTGGAGAGTAGTTTTATTGCGATGGAAAAGGCGCAATCGAGGTTTCAGAGTCAGTCAAACTCGCTGACCCAAGCTTTTAATAATAATAACAAATGAGGGGCGTTCTTCCGAAAATTAGCGTTGTTGTCGGTGTGGCCTCTCTGGTGACGGGCTGCCAGACCCATTCGGTGGTTCCTCCGAGCCCTAAGGCAGATGCTCCCCAGAACTGGTTCTTGCCTACCGTTGGGGGGCGGGTGATGCGTCGGGTGGCGTTTTTACCGGTCTTTCATGATCGTTTCCCTGCAGATGCGCTGAGGGATCTTGATTTGGCGTTTAACGAGGAGTTGTCCAAAAAGACCGTTTTCGAAGTGGTACCTGTATCTCGTCAAGCGATGGAGGGGATGGTGGGTCTGCGTGAGGTTTCGTCGGTGGACAAAATTCCGGGGGATTTATTCCGGAAGCTTCGCGACCAGTACGGGGTGGAGGGGGTGATGTTCACGGATGTAACACATTATTCACCATATAGGCCGGTGGCTATCGGTGTCCGTTCTAAGCTGGTGGATGTTGAGACGGGTCGTATTCACTGGGCTAGTGACGTGGTCTACGATTCCGCTAATGCCGGTGTCGCGGAAGCAGCGCGCAGCTATCAAAAAGTGTTGGGGCGGGACAACTTCCCTGTCAGCGGAGATGGTGGGACGATATTGATGAGTCCGAGGTTGTTTGCGCAATTTGCCGCAAATGCGAACTATCTCAGTTTGAAAAGGTAGTGTTTTTTTCTCTTTTTTTACTAAAGAAACCTCGGGAACAGCCGAATTAATCATCATGAGCATCCAATCCGTCAGTTGGTCAGATTCTTCTCCAACCGTACCCGTAACTTCGTCTGCGCCAGTGCAGTCGAGTGCGTCGCTTGGCTCGTCGAAGCCGACGGATCTTCCTGAAAACGTCTTTGCTCCACCTGGGGTGTTTACGCGCCTCACTGCCACGTTGCAGGCTTATCACACTGACGAGTCTGCTCGCCCGAGTGTTGTTGCTAGTGGTCGGGAGTTGGCGTCCAACGCAAATTATCCAAGTGTGGCTCAGTTGTCTGCTGTGGCTTCCGAGCTTTTGGGTGGACGGCCTAGCTAGTAGTGCTAGCTTGACCCAATATGCATGCCTCTCAGCTTGCTAAGGCTTACAAGGCTGCGTCGGTAAATACGGTTAGCCCTGGGGCTATTGTATTGATGCTTATGGATGCTGCCTTGGTGGCAATGTCTAATGGCCTGGAAGGGTTTGCGGAGTTGTCCCCCGTGCCTCGCAATGAGTGCATTCACAACAATCTCACAAAGGCTTATCAGATTGTTGCAGTTCTTCAGGCGGCTCTTGATATGGAGGTTGAGGGTGAGTTTGCGGGGCAGATGTATGCGCTGTATGATTTTATGATGGCGGAGCTCCTTAGGGCGAATGCCAATAAAATCGACGAGCCCTTAAAGGTGGTTTTGGGTTTGTTGCAAGATATACGTGATGCTTGGGCGGAGATGCTTCGTCAGGAGATGGCTGGGAGTTAAGTTGACATCGGTGGCGGAGTGAAATTTCTCAAACGAAGGGCGTAAATTGAACTCACCGGTTCGCGTTGGGTTGTCTGAATTCTGGAAACTGCTATCGCAGTATGAGGATGCGACCATTCAGGAAGCGGTTGCTTTAAGTCAGTTTCAGTTCCAGAAACTGGAGAGATTGGGTGAGTTTAAGGCTTCTTTGTTGAGCAGGATGGAGGAGCTTGCGAAAAAGATCGGTATTGATCGACGTGATAAAGATTTGCGAGCGAGGTTGGAGGCTTTGGAGCGTGCGGAAATTATGAATTCGGAATCGGCTGGCGCGATGCTTGTTCAGATGAAGACCGAATCCACTGAGATTCAAGTGGCTTGTCGACGATTGGCTTCGCTGCGCGGAGCCTATGCAAGCGATGTTGCGCAATCTGGTTTTTTGGGCGAGGGGTAGGGTATGGATGTTCTATCGGCGCGGCTTTACGCGATCCTTCTGGTTAACGATCAGGGGGGGGGATTGGCTTCGATTGTTGCTGAGGAGGGTTTTTGTGTTACATGCTGTCAGACTTATGAAGGTGCGTGGCATGAATTGGCGCGACGCGAGTACGCCGTGGTGATTGTCGATAGGGGGGGCGGGGGTGACTGTGGTGTGCAGTTTTTACGACAACTTGCACGGATCCAGCCTTGCTCCTCTAGAGTGTTAATAACCGATGCTCAAGTCGTGGATGAGTTGATTGGAGCCGTTAAATCTGGGGATGTCCTGCGAATTCTGCTCAGCCCATTTGTCAGAAGTGACGTCGTAATGACTCTTCATAATGCAGTGGAGCGGTATGCACTGCTGACAGGGTCATCGAAATTTTATCCGGAGCTGGGTGGGGCGGCTTGTGATGTGATTCGGGCCAATGACAGCGATGTCGGCGAGTTGGGCGATTTGTCTCGGTTGACTGGGGATTTGCCAGGCGGGCGCAATGAATGGCGGGTGAGTAATGAGCATGCGATTGGGCTTTGTTTCCGTTTGCTTAGTGCTTTTTATCCATTAATTGGCCGTCAGACGCAGGCAGTGGTGGAAATTTGCCGTGCAATGGCAGGGGCCGAGTGCTTTACCGAGGTCGAACGCCGCGTTCTCTACTTGAGTTCTTGGTTATATGATCTTGGCATTATGGCACTGAATCGCCCAATGCTGCACAGGGCATTCGCGGGTACCGAAGGGTGCTCGTCCGAAGAAATAGCACTTTATCGACACCACCCTATAATGGGGCAAACCCTTGCGTCGTTTGTTGATAGGATGCCTGCTGTTGGTGTGACTATTCGTGCTCACCATGAGAGGTTTGACGGAACGGGGTATCCGGATGGTTTGGCTGGTGAGGGGATATTGTGGACTGCTCGCTGTTTAGCTGTGGCTGTAGCTTTTGTGCAAACGGGCCTGCCGAAGGAGCAGGCTGCGGCGCATCTGTTGGAGCAAAGTGGTCGGGGCTTTGATCCCGAGGCGGTTCGTTTGTTTTTTAAGACGAATCGGATTGAGGACCTGCCTCGGAATGTCCGAGAGATCATGTTGTCTGAATTGAGTCCGGGTATGCAGTTGGCCCGAGGTATCCACACCTCATTGGGCATGCTTCTATTGCCGGAGGGTCAGGTGCTAAACGAAATTGCCCTACAAAAGATTCAAAATCACAGTCGCCACCATCTGGTGACTGAGAGAATCTTGGTTTACGGTTAGGCTTGGTGGTCTCTCTGTGAATAATGGCACAGCTGTTGCTTTACCAAAGTCATGACCCCTCTTCTCCTCTTAGGTGCGACCAGCGTTGCTAAATACTTGGCGAGTAGGGCTGAAGCTCATGCTCCGGCGTTACCTGTGGCTGGTAATGTTTCGAAAGATTTTAGTGCGGTTTTGAGGTCGGCAGTCGGGTCCCAAAGTGGGTCGGTATCACCGGAAGCCGATGCGCGAGTGTACGAGCGTGAATTAAGTAAGCGTCCCGAGCTTAAAGCTGCTTTAGCAACACTTCCGGTTGGCGCTGTGGTCTCTATCCAGGTGGCTCAAAATGGGGATGTTTCCTTAGTTGGTCCTGGGGGATGTATGGGGGTCGCGATTGGAAGCGAAACTAGGGATTTGGCGCGCCAAGCTTTTGCTGTGGGTTCTTCCGTGTCGGGGGGGGGGGCTTTTCTTACGCCTGAAGGTGTTTCCGCTATTTCTGTTCCTTTTCGCGTGGCAAAAGGGGTGTAATTGAATTTGGTTTAGGTTAATTGGAGGCTGGGTTTGTTATGATCGATCGACTGTTTTCATCTAATAATTACGACGCGGCAAAGCGAATGATGGATATAGCGGTAATGCGACAGGAGGCGCTGTCGTCGAATATTGGGAATCTTGAAACGCCTGGATATAAGCGGGTTGATTTGCCTAAGGATTTCCAGGCTGTTTTTACGCAGGCGCTGAAAGCTGCTCAAGTGAAGTCGGTTGGCGCTCCTGAATTGATTCAGGATCTCGATTCTCCCGCACAGCGCAAAGATGGTAACAATGTGGTGTTGCAGGAGGAGTTGATGACAATGAATAAGAATGCGGCTGAGTATGAGGCCTTGACTGACTTCGTTTCGGGGACGATGAAGACTCTGAGAACTGCAATTGTGGGTCACGTGCAGTAGCTTGAAATTGCTTAAATGCCTCTATAAATGAACTTTATCACAGGAATTCACGCTACATCGAGTGCTCTTAACTCTGAGCAGGTCCGTTTGGATATTGTGTCTCAGAATATCGCGAATGCCTATACGACTAAGGATGTGGATGGAAATGCGTATCGTCGTAGAACTGTTTCGTTTGAGACTGTATTGGGTGGTGCTGCAAAGACTGAAAAAGGGGTGCGTGTATCTGCGGTGAAAGCAGATGAGACCCCAGGTGACCTTGTCTATAATCCAGGTCACCCCCACGCGAATAAAGATGGAATGGTTCGTATGCCTAACGTTAAGTTGGCTACTGAAATGGTTGATTTGGTGAGTGCCTCCCGTGCATATGAGGCAAATCTCACTGTGGCTCGCAATGCGCGTGCACTTGCGATGCGGGCTCTAGCAATTGGGAAATAAGAATCATGAGAATTGACGCTTTGCCAACAGTTGGTTCTGTCGAAATGAAGCAACTCAAGCAGATTGAGGACATGCAGGCGAATATTGCGGGGGGGCTTAATGCCCCTCCTTCCGTGAAGGAAGTTCTTCCAGTATTAGGTCCAGGTGCGGCTTTTCGTGCTGAGTTTGCTTCGCATCTCAACAAGGCTGTCACTGAAGTTGAGGGAAAGATGCGGACGGCCGAGGTAGAAAAGTTGAAAGTTTTAAGCGGGGACACTAACAATTTGCATCAGGCCACGATTGCTTCGTCAGAGGCGGGAATTGCATTCTCTCTTATGATCGAGGTTAGAAATAAACTCGTGGAGTCGTACCAGGAGTTGATGCGGATGCAGGTCTGATAAAATTTGATAGCTCTTATAACGGATGAAATCTCTTCTTCAGCAGTTGCGTCAGCTATGGATGCAGCTTGGTTTAAATCAGCGGGTAACGATAGCGGTGGCGGCCTTGCTCGTGTTCGCTGGGATGGTTGCTTTGTTGGTTTGGTCTCAGCGTCCGCAAATGCAGCTGCTTTACGGGCGTCTAAGCCAGAAGGATATAGCTGCCGTCATGAGTTCCGTTCAGGAGTTGGGGGTAAAGAGTGAAATCGGTGCTAATGGGACGGCTCTATACGTTCCAGGAGATCAGGTGCATAAAGTTCGAATGCACTTGGCTTCCAAGGGGATTCCTTCTGGCGAAGGGGTCGGGTTTGAGATATTTGACCGAGCGAATTTCGGGGTTTCGGACTTCATACAACGAACCAATTACAGCCGGGCTCTCCAGGGTGAGTTGTCGCGGACTATTGCACAGTTGCAGGGGGTTCGCGCGGCTCGTGTGTTGGTTGTGATGCCGGAGAATCGTCTCCTTTTCACGGATGCGAAATCGAAACCTACTGCATCGGTATTTATTGAAGGTGCGTTAACCCCCGAGCAGGTAAATTCTATTCGATTCTTGGTCGCGAATTCGGTGGAGAACCTGAAGGCTGATGATGTTGCGGTGGTTGATCACAAGGGGCAGGTTCTTACAGAGGGATTGAAAGATGATCCCGCCCTGGGGACAGCAACCAGCCAGATGAGATTGCGGCGCAATGTTGAGGATTATTTCTCGCACAAGGTCGAATCGATGTTGGCGAAGGTGTTAGGTGAGGGGAAAGCGGTGGTGCGCGTATCTGCTGAGTTGGATACCGAGAGTACGACGCGAAGCGAGGAGCGATTTGATCCAGACGGACAAGTTGTACGGAATGAAACTGCTACGGACGATACTGTTGTCACGAATGAAACTGATGCGTCACAACAACCTGCAGGTGCAAGTGCGAATACGCCTCAGGTCGCTGACAATGGAAGCAAGACTGGAAAGAACAGTGAGACGCAGAAAAAAAACAAAACAACCAATTACGAGATAAACAAAGTCACTACAAACTCGGTCAGAGCTCCGGGAACGGTTACTCGTTTGACCGCATCTGTTGTAGTGGCGGCCGAAGCCCAGCCGCGGGACGCCGCGAAACTTGAAGCACTGAGGAAAATGGTTGCTAACGCCTTAGGGGTGAAGGGGGCAACAGATCAAGATGTTGCACGTGTTGTAACATTGGAGGAGATGCCTTTCCCTGACTTTCCCAAGGAGGCTCAGGGGCTCGTGGATACTCTCGCCCGGCATAGCGATTTGCTCAGAGATGCTGGCTCGGTTTTGGTGGCATTAATATTGTTTGGTGCTTTCGTCAGAATGCTCCGGAAGACCAAGCCAGATGAGATCCCGATGGAGATGCTTTACCCTCAATCTGAAAGTTCATTGACGGCAGAGGAGGCCGCAGCGCAGGCTGCTGCGGATGCACCGCCTCCTGTTACGGTTGATTTGATCAATGAAATGATCCGAAGAAAGCCAGAGAATGTAGGTGCAGCGCTCCGGAATTGGATGACTCGGGATGAATCTGGAGCTGGTAACAATTAATTAGCCGTATTCTTTGATTGGTTAATACCATTTAACGCAGTCGAGTGTCCCCAAAAATTAACTATTGCCCGTAGGGAAATAATGAGTGCTTCATACACCCTTTTAACTCGACCACAGAAGCTTGCAGCTTTTTTGATATTACTCGGGCCAGAATCAGCTGGGGAGATCTTGAGGCAGTTCGACAACGCACAACTAGAAGCCGTTGCGCGTGAGATGGCGTCCATCCCTTACGTTGATCCCTCGATGCGGGAGGCGATTCTTGACGAATTTGCAGGTGTTGTCTCGGAGGGGTTACAGGCTGCAATTGGAGGCGCTGCAGTGACACACTTATCGCTTGAACGAGCAAAGGGTGACTACACCGCGGATAAGGTGATGTCTCGTGTGGCTCCCGTATCACCTGCGGATTTGGATGAAGGAATGAGTGAGATGGATAGTAGACAGATCTACAATCTATTGCGTGCGGAGCAAATGCAGACGATTGCGTTCATCTTATCATTTATGGAACCTGCGAAGGCTGCAGAAGTCGTCCAAATGCTGTCTCCTGAGCAGCGTGAAGAGGTTATTGAGAGGCTTGGTTTAATGGAGCCGACTTCCAGAGATTGGATCAAGAAGGTTTCGATTAATTTGCAGCGGCACTTTGATCGTAGATCGCAACAGGGAGTGCAGAGGGCTGGTGGTGTTAGTGCTTGTGCAGAAATTCTTAATGCATTGGATAAGGACACGAAGAAGGATCTGCTTGTGGCAATGGACAAGCGCAATGCGTCTTTGGGGAACGCAATTCGAAAGAAAGTTTTTGGTTTCGACGATTTGGTGCGCTTAATGCCGAGCGATTTGGTGAAGGTTTTGAAGGAAGTAGAAACGCAAGAGCTGGCCAAAGCGATGAAAGGGGCAAAGCCGGAGACGGCGGCAGCCATTTTCAAGACGATGTCGAAGCGTCAAGCCGCAGGGGTCAAAGAGGAGCTGGAAATGCTTCCTCCTCAACGCCAGAAAGACATCGAATACGCTCAGGACAAGGTTATTATAATTGTCAGAAAACTAGAGGAGGCCGAAGAGATCACGATCGACTTCGGTGCGAACGGTGCCGCTTAACCAGCAACTGTCATTTAGGACGCCTCCGCGTTCAATCCATCTGTCGGGACACTCTCCAGCGGTATACACTGCTGAAGACGTGTCTAAAGCGAGGCGTGAAGGTTACGCGGAAGGAGAGGCAGATACCACTAGGGCTCTCGAGGGAAAAATTTCGCAGCTTCGGGATGAAATAGCGTTGATCCAGAATGCTGCGTTGGGAGCAATATCTGAGAAGTTTCAGTCCGCCCTATCCCAGATGCGGACTCTTCTTCCTCAGCTTGTTGTCGAGGCTACTGCGCGAGTCATTGGCGGAATCCAGATAAATTCGACTATTGTAAAGAGTGTCGTTGAGGATTTGTTATCTGAGGTAGCACCTGGCGCTGATCAGTTAGAGGTGCAGTTGTGTGAATCGGACTTGCAAAAGATGGAGCAATTTCAACATTTGTTTCGACAGAAATTCCCGGCGATCGATTTTCGTGTGAATCCGGAACTAAATTCAGGTGATTGCATGGTAAAGACTCGATTTGGGGTGTTGGATGGCCGAATCGTTACCAAAATCAGAGGCATTGAGGCGCTTTTGAGTTAGGCTCTAGATTATGAGTCAAGAACTCTGGTCGGTAGAAAGACTTCGCGAACGATTGCGTTCGGGTAGCGTGGCCCAACGTATTGGTCACGTTGTTCAGGTTACGGGTTTGGTCTTAGAGAGCGACGGACCGAAGCTTGCCTTGGGAGAGGTCTGCCAAGTGACATCAAGTGGTCTGGATGACCCAATCTATGCAGAGGTGGTTGGGTTCAGGGGGCACCGGCTGCTGTTGATGCCTCTGGGTGAAGTTCGGAACATCCGGGTAGGATCTGAGGTCATCGCTTCGAGTTACGCGACTGGTGTCCCAGTGGGGGAAGTCTTGATGGGACGAATTTTCGATGGTTTGGCCCGACCTATAGATGGGAAGGGCGCCTTGCCTCCACTGGAGATGCGTCCGCTTCATTCGTCCCCCCCAAATCCTCTACTGCGCCAACGGATTGCCAACACATTTGCGACTGGGGTGCGAGCCTTGGACGTTTTTACGCCTGTTGGCTGTGGTCAGCGCATGGGAATTTTCTCAGGGAGTGGAGTTGGGAAGTCGACACTCCTTGGGATGATGGCGCGGGGTGCAGATAGCGATGTTAACGTGATTGCGCTCATTGGTGAACGCGGTAGGGAGCTGCGCGAATTCGTCGAAAAGGACTTGGGGGAAGAGGGGCTCAAGCGGTCGGTGATAATTGTTTCTACATCAGACCAACCCGCGTTGGTTCGTTTGCGTGCAGCTTTTACCGCAACGGCGATTGCTGAGTATTTCCGCGATCAGGGAAAAAAAGTCCTTTTCATGATGGACTCGGTTACACGTTTTGCCATGGCTCAGCGCGAGGTTGGGTTGGCGATTGGTGAGCCTCCGAGCAGTCGGGGATATACGCCTTCCGTGTTTGCTCTATTGCCTCGGCTTATGGAGCGTACGGGAGCTGGGGAATCTGGGTCCATCACCGCATTCTATACTGTATTGGTTGAGGGGGATGATATGAACGAACCAATTGCGGATGCCGTTCGGGGAATATTGGATGGCCATATCGTTCTAACTCGGGCTCTTGCAACAGCAAATCACTTCCCCGCGATTGATGTGCTTGAGAGTGTTAGTCGATTAAATCGTGACCTTTGTTCGCAATCTGAGCTGGAGGTAGCGGCTCGGGCCCGAGACTTGCTGGCATTGTACAGACGCAACGAAGACCTCATTACTATCGGAGCCTACAATCGAGGAGGAAACCCTAAGTTGGATCAGGCTATCGAGCGGTACGACCCGCTTAATAGCTTTCTGAGACAGCCTATGGAGGAAAAAGCCACTCGAGAAGACGCTTGGGAGAAAATGGGGGCAATTGTGACATGAAGGCTTTCAAGTTTAGTCTCGAACCAGTTTTAGTGCTGCGTCTTCGTGAAGAGGATGCCGCGAAGCAGAGCTATGCAGAGGCTTTGGGCTTCCGTAATCGATGCCAAGATGCTTTGGAGCAGGCTATGGTTGATTTGGAGGGGCTCCAGTTTGAGCTGAGTTCCAAGCGGCAAGGACTTAGTAGGCGGGATGATCAAATTTTATTCATTCATGCCATTCGCCAGCAACGTGATTTCTGTCACACGGTGACCCAGCGGTTGACCCGCGCTGAACAATTAGTTCAAGCGAGAATGGAGACGTGGATGGATGCTCGACGTAAAACGGAAATGCTTGTTCGTCTCAAACGAAAGCATCAAGATCGGCATGATTTCGAGGTGCAACGGCTTGAGGAACGGGCCATCGATGATATTGTCAGCGCTCGTCACGTGTTGACGAGTAGGTCATTAGCGAATTAAAGTATGTTGGCAGCTCCATGGTTTCTGGCGTTAGTTGGCTTTCTGATCAATGTGATCATTTCGGGAGCTTTAATTTCCTCTGCGATAAAGAATCTTCCTAAACCAGAACCGATTCCTGTGTCGGAGCCCAATCCGGAGCTTACGACTCCTCCTCCGGTAATTTGGAATTTTAAAACAGATGCGATCCAAGATATGATCGCGGAGTTAAAGGAGAGTAAGGACGGCGTACTCGCTGAGCATAAAGAACTGGCTACACTTCAGGCTCAAATTTCTGCGGAACGCCAGGAGGTTGAAAAGGTGAAACAGGAGGTAATTCGGTTGCGACAGGAATTGGATCGCAGGGTGGTGGAGGTACATGAGTACGAAACCAAAAACCTAAAGACTCTAGCGCAGACATATTCTACTATGTTGCCAGTAGCTGCCGCCGCGATTTTGCGAGAACTGGACGAAGATACAGTCGTCAAAATCATGTCTCTTATGAAGGCGGAGCGGGTCGGAATGTTGTTAGGAGAGTTGGCCAAAGCGACTGCGGTTGATAAAGGGGCCGATCAAAACCCAGCGTTACGGGCCGCTAGAATTTCAGACAAATTACGTCTCATGAAGACTCCCAAAAAGGAGGTTGCGCAGTGAAAATTCTCGATACGCCACCCGCCGAGGTTTCTCCGGTACAGTCTATTCCTTCCGTTGGACTGTTGAAGTCATTCGCGAAACCTGAGTCAAAATCTGCTCAGAGTTTCGTGGATCTCCTTCATGAAAAGTCTAATGAGTTATCCAATTCGGAAAAACTTACTGCAGGAGCCGCACTTTTGGCACGACGTGCCCCTGCTTTTGACGGTCAGAGTGGTGACCGAAAGATTAACCCGTCGAATGTTGCGGATGAGACCACCGCGACAGAAGAGGGGGTAAGCGGTGATTCGGACAAGGCAGTTGTTGCCGTTTCAGAGGCTCCGGCAGACGCGGATGCGCCTTTGAAGCAATGTGATATTCCGCCAGGCTTGGATCCTTCAGATTTGGCACTTGAAGCTGCTGCTATTGCTGCCGCCGCCTTGGTTGCAGCAGCCTCTACTGAAACGCCTCAAGACGCGGTCTCAACTGATGGCGCGAGTGATATCCAACAGTCCAGCGATTCGCAGGTGTCGATTCGTTTTTATCAATCCTCCTGTCGTCCATCGTTGACCACAGTGTTGAGTGATTCAGCTGTGTTAAGTGATTCACCTCAATTGGGCGGTCCATCCTCGGAAGTTATTAGTGCCCAATCGACTGGGGGGGCTGAAATAGTGCCTCAAGCTGTGGGGAATCCTGCGTTAGCCTCTGCAAAACAAACAACTACTGCCGGCCTAGAGTTGGCTGCGGTATCCCAAATCCCCAAAACTGTCGCGGTGCCTGAGGCTGTTCCGGCAGCGTTGCGTAAGGATCTAACGGAGAATACTAATCTGCAGCTAAATCAAGTCGTCGAGGCTGTTGCTGCGTATTCACGCGCCGCTGAAATGTTAGCAAAGCCTGAGGCTCCCGGAGTTATCCAGGAGAAACTGGATGCTGCTCCGGCAGTTGTACCTGAGTCACCTTTGGAACAAGAGAAAGGCGCAGCTATTTTAGTCGAGCAGAAGGTAAATGATCAGACGGGGGACCGGACGGATAGTGATGATCAGTCCCAAAATGGTGACGGGAGCCTCCGCAAAGATCATGCAGCTGCTGTTATTCATGAGTACACGAAGATGGGAAAGCTCGCGCCTTCAAATGCATCCGCTCCTTCGAAAATCGTTCCAGATAGAGCACTGGAACCCACCCCGGCAAATATTGCCAAACTTTATAGCGAGCCGGTTGTGGGAAATGAGACATCGGGGTCGGTAGAATCTTCCTCATTTTTGGCTTCTGACGACGTTGCGCGTACGGGGGATGTCAAGATTGTAGGTTCCGATATGTCGACTGCCGTGCTGCCTGGCCACGAGAAGGTCACTACGGATGTGGTTTCTAAGCCAGTTGTGGAAGCGCCTCGGCAAGTTCATAATAATACCGAGCTTTGGAAAGCAATTGGTGATGCGGTGCAGAGAGTTCGTTCTGAAAATCCCCGGCACTTAGCGGTAGAGTTACGCATGGGTGACGGATCTACTGTTGGTTTGGAATTGCGCATGGGGGCAGCAGGTGTTGAGGCCGCATTTAAATCGGATTCTCATGGGCTACTCAAAGCCCTTGAGTCTCAGTGGGCTGCATTTACGGAACGGAGTGCATCTGAGCCCATCAAGGTGACGAGTACGGTTTTTGAAGGCCGTACCGGGCTTGATTACTCGGGTGGAGGGGGGGATGCGCAAGAGAAGCGCGAGGCATTTGAGGATTCTGCTGCTGCGGCGGCACTTGCTTGGCAGACAGAGAACTTTTCAGTTGAATTGCCTGCAGAAACAACGACCAATTCGGCAAGTCCGAAGGGCCTTTTAAACATCTACGCTTAAAATCATGGATACCTCCTCCGTAAATACAACTCACACGCCCGCAACATCGTTGGATCCGGCTGTGCAGCAGGCGCTGAATGATGTGGGGTTTACTTCGCGAAAGACGGCGACTACGCTAACCTCGGATGACTTTCTCAAGCTCTTAACGGTGCAATTGCAGAATCAGGATCCATTGAAGCCAATGGAAGATGCCCAATTCATGGGGCAAATGGCACAATTTGCGTCGCTTGAACAAACTCGTGACCTGAATACGAGTTTTAGCAAATTTACCAAGGCTCAGTCTTTGGCAACTGCATCTCAATTCCTTGATAAACAAGTGACCATCAACGATCCCAATGGTGTAGTGACTGGCATTGTATCGGATGTCAATATCACGGATGACGGTGCGAAAATTGTCGTCACCGGAACCCAAGCAGGTGCAGACGGCAACCAGGTGCCGATTAATGGCATTGCTTATGCTACCGATGCTGTCACCAGTGTTCGGAATCCTCTCCAATAGAACTGATTTTTCGTTATAACTCTCAAATTCATCTCCTATGTCTCTCGTAGCATCCCTCAACGTTGGAGTTAGTGCGTTGCGTTCCTTTTCCGAAGGAATTCAAGTCATTTCGAATAATATTTCGAACGTCAGTACCGTTGCGTACAAATCCTCCCACGCTAATTACTCTGATACTTTTAGCAACCTGTTGCGTCCGCTAGTTCCGGGTGAAGGGGAAAATGTTGCAGCAATCGACCCGACCCAGATCGGTGGTGGTGTTCAGGTCCAGAGTGTGACCGCAAGATTCACTCAGGGTACCATTTCTAATACGGGTTCCAGTGCGGATTTGGCGATTGCTGGGCCTGGATACTTCCGTGTTAAAGATCCAGCAACACAACGTGAGTATGTGACAAGGGCGGGGAATTTTCGATTTGATGCCACCGGATATTTGGTCACGCAGCAAGGCTATCGAGTTCAAGGTACTGCGGGCGCATCGACGATGGTTGCGTATAATCCTGGGACTGGGGATTACAGTGTAAAGTCTGCCAGTTCGAATCCGGTACAGGCTAAGGCGTATCGGTTTGGATCAGATCCTAATATTTTACAGAATGTCACCAACGCGGATAATGTGGAGGTGGGGATGGTTGTTTATTCCTCAAGTTCATTAAAGACGTTCTCGGGTAGCACGCAAAAAGGCAGCAACACCGTCACGTTGCAACTTGGCTCTGCGGACCTTAGCAAACTCAAGATTGGTCAAGCGATTTCAGGAACGGGTATACCCGCGGGAGCGTATATTTTAGGTTTTGGTACCGTCGGCACCGTGTCAGACGGGACGGTGAAAGACGTTGTTATTAGTCAGAGTGCTTTTGCGACCTCCACTAGCGGCACATACTCCATTCCCTCTTGGACTTCCGGTGACCCGCAAAATTTGGGGAACAATCACGCTGTGGTTACCGCGAAGAGTGGCACGAGTATTACCCTGAGCAATATGGATGGTTTCGCGAAGGATGTGCCGCTTTCATTGACTTTCATGCGCCCATCGGTACAGCGCATGTCCGTTTCTGACTTGAAACCTGTCATGGTTCCCGCTGGGACAACCACAGCAAATACTGTAGGTAACCAAACTGCCTTTACGGCAAACGGATTGGCGGGTGATTTAACGGGTGGAGTGTTGAAAATCGGTAGCTTTGACGCGATAATCCCAGCTGCCGATGCAGCTAATCTCAAGGTTGGAATGACGGTGGATACTGGAGGCGCGTTTGATTCAAATGGGGTTAAGGCAACAGTTGTCGATATTGTTACGACTACGGATGTCACGAAGCGAAAAATCACTTTCTCTAACCCGTACACGACCGCGGGTGCTGCAGCTACAGGAACAATAGCCTCAGCGTATTATGTCGGTTTAACAGGGGACACCTTGGCTGTCGACTTGTCTTTAACTGGGGTTGATGCTGCGGGAACCGGTAGCGCCGGGACATCCGTTGCCGTAGGATCAAATAAGGTATATGTTCCAACTAAGCTGTTGTCTAAGGGAATGTACGTTAACTCCAATATTCTTCAGGAGAACACTAGAATTGAAGATGTTGTCGCGTCGGCTGATGGTGTCGGTAGTATATTAACGCTCGATAAGTTGTCGATAGGGGCGGGTATAGCGGGTGCAATCACAGCAACATCTAGGCGAGTTTATTCTGTCAAGGTGGACAACGCAGCCTCTGTAGTTGATGGAATGGTTGCACGCATCTCCGATCCCACTGATCTGAATGGTAAAATCAATTATGCAGGGGTTACGGTGGATAGGTCTTCGAAAGAGCAGCGGGTGCTTCTTGATTTCACCGCTTTTGGAGATGCCACTGGGAAGCTGGATGATTCCACAGATGCAGCGACTGGCGCGGTTGGAGATCACAACCTAACAAACGGTACAAATGTCGATCCGAAATTGGATAGTTTTAAAGGAAACTTTGGTGTCGAATTTGAAACAAACAAGAACACCGATTGGTATAAACCGGCTTCTCTCGGGCACGCTGATGTTAGGATCTCATTTGATGAGGCCAAGCAGTATTCTTTATCCGATATTAATGGCAATCCCTTGGATTCGACATTGGACTTGACCAAAATCAGAGCTGAAGTTCCCAAAGTGAAGAGTTTTACCGTCGGAACAAGCGGTGATATCGTAGCGACATTGTCAAATGGTCAGACATTTGTCACCGGGAAGGTATGTCTCCAAGATTTCTGGGATCCAGGCGCCCTTGTGAGACAGGGGGACAATTTGTTCGATGGAATGGAACTGGCAGGGGAGAAAAATAAGACCCCATGGACGAATATGACCGTTGACGATACGTTGGCGCAGTTTACTCCTGGTCATGCGGGACTTGGCGCGATCCAAGGAAGTGCATTGGAGTTGTCTAATGTCGATATAGGTGAAGAGTTTTCGCAAATGATCACCACCCAGCGCAGTTTCCAAGCTGGGTCTCGTGTGATTACTGTGTCCGACCAAATGCTTGAAGAGGTGGTAAATCTTAAGCGATAGTCCCCTTTTGATTAGTTAAGCTACTTCTTGCCATGGCTGATGACAATGCTTCCGCACAAAAGGCGCCTGAGGGCGAAGGTGCAGCTACAAAAGCGCCCAAGCCCCCTTTTATTCCTATTTTGGCGGGGGCCATTGGTGGTGCCGTAGTAAGCTTTTTGGTGACGCAGTTTGTACTAGTACCAAAAATTCAAAAAGCCGCCTTTGCGGCAACCGCTTCTGTGGTTGATGGAGGTGCCGGCCATGGAGAGGCTCCAGATGCGCAGGCTGGCGCTCATGGAGGCGAGCCTAAAAAGGAAGAGTCACATGGAGGAGGGCATGGTGGAAAAGACGAAAAAGACACTGGCCCAAAGGCTACTTATACCAAAGAGGGATGGGCTTATGCGTTTCCGACAGTTACGTCTAATTTAGCCGGGTCGTTGGGGAGGCAGTATCTAAAATGCAGCTTTCAAATTGTCAGCGATGATAAGGCTATCGCGAGCATCGTGGAGGAGAACAAAGCTAAGTTAAAGGATGTTGTGCTTTCGGTGCTTGGCACACGCTCTTTGACGGATGTTGAGACACCTGCATCCAAAAACGTTTTGCGAGCCGAATTGGTGGCCAATATGAATAAAGCTTTGAATTCCAGCGCAATTAAGCAGATTCAATTCACGGATTTTCTTATCCAATGAGCGAGACAGCTGACGAAACCGCAGACGTGGAAGAGGTGGACGAAGGGGGAGATGCTCGACCTTCGGTTGGTTCGGCCTCATCAAAATCCGCCGTGGCTTTGGTTCCAAGCGTGGGTGCGACAGGGGTAGTTTTTTCAGCGGATGGTCATCGGCGTGAGATGGATCCGTCGAAAGTGTTTGTTTATAACTTTCGACAGCCTGGATTTCTTTCGCAAAAGGACACTGGCCAGCTTGGGGTTTTGCATCGGCGATTCATGCAGGATTTGGCTGGGCGTCTGTCTACATTTTTACGCTTGGAAGTATCTAGCGATAAGAAAACGGCGAAGTGTTCTACATCGACATTCAAAGAGTTTTGTGATTCCGTTGAGCCGCCTACACATTTGACGTTGTTTCAGATTGCTCCGTTTGATGGGGTTGGAATTTTGGAATTGCGTCCTGCTACTACCCTCTCGCTTGCAAATCGTCTGCTTGGAGGAAAAGGGGTGGTGAATGATCTGGAGCGAAATCCAACAGAGATCGAAATTGCGCTGTTAGACGAGATTGTAATGATCCTGTTGAAGGAGTGGGTATCTGTCTTTGAGGATGGACCTTGTGGAACTCCGGTTATCGTAGGTCACGAGGCGAATTGTCGTTTTCTGCAAATAGCGTCCGATGACACGCCGTTTTTTGTGTTGAACGCGGATTTGACGGTGGGTGAGTTGACGGAAGGGATAAAGTTGGCTGTGCCGTTCGGGTTGATCGATGCTCTCACCAACAGGTTGAAAACACTATCTAAGGGGCCGTCCACGACCGAGCCTCGTCCGAAACCTTTACAGTGGCGTTCGCCCTATGCTGCGATATCAGTTGAATTATCTGCTAAGTGGGATGTTCGGGAAGTGACGCTATCTGAGGCGCTTTCGTTTGCGCCTGGGACATTGATCCAATTGCCGCAAGAGTTAATTGATCAGACAAAAGTGTGTGTTTCGGGAACAGGAGAGTTCTTTGGAACGATTGGAGTGGAAGAAGGCCGATTGGCTGTGTATCTCAATGAACGAATTTCTAAGGAATAGCTATGGTGAACGCTCTCGATGATTCTAAGTTAAACGCGGTGTTAGACGTTAAGGTACAACTCACCGTCCGTCTCGGGTCCTGTCAAATGGCGATGCGAGATGTATTGGAGTTGCAGCCTGGAACCGTGGTCCAACTAGCGCAGCGAGCAGATGACCCTGTGGGGTTGTATATAAACGACAAGCTAATTGCGCTGGGAGAAGTTGTGGTGGTTGAAGAGAAGTTTGCAATTAAGGTGTCCACCATGGTCGGCGGGCCGGTATAACTTGGTTCTCCGTATGGGCAGAACCTGCTTTCGGCTGTGGTTGCAGTTCTGCTTGGTTTGTCCTTGGACTTGCTTTGCTGAGAACGGAGCCTCGCCAGATCGCATTGCACCGCTGCCTGAGGGTGCGTATGTGATTCAGGTATTAGGCTACATCGTAGCGATATTAATCCTGCTTGGCGCGGGCTTGCTTGTTTTATTTAAAGGTGGATATGTTGGCGGGCTGCGGAGCGGCGGTAAGGTAGCTAAAAAGCTCCAGATAGAAGAAACGCGGATGCTCGGACATCGGCAATATCTTGTGGTGGCGGAATACGAAGGTAGAAGGATGTTAATTGGTGTCTGTCCAGGAAGGATAGATTATCTGTGTCCGCTTGACTCGGACCTTGACGAACGGGAGGCCGTTCAAGCGTTTGCACTTTCAAAAACAGAGTTGTCAAAATGAGCGTGCTGAAAGATTCACAGCTGAGGATTGCGCAGAGAATAGTTTTTGGTGTTTTTGTGGCCGTTTTCTTCGCTGGGCTAAATACGGTGTTTGCTCAAGCGCCCAATGCGGGGCCATCTATCACATTGTCACTGGGAGGAAGTGCGCTAGCTGCAGAGTCCGATCCAGCGAACGTTGCGAGTGCTATTCAGATAGTGGTTTTGATGACGGTCCTGACGCTTGCGCCGTCATTGTTGATGCTGATGACTAGTTTTACCCGTATTGTGGTGGTGCTCGGATTTATCAGGGGCGCGATTGGGTTGCAGGGGGCGCCTTCGAATCAGATATTGATTGGGATGTCATTGTTTTTGACAATGTTTATCATGACACCCACCGCGATGCGTTTGAATGAGGAGGCACTGCAGCCTTATTTAAATAAGCAGATGTCCACCGTTGAATTTGGTAATAAGGCAGCGGTGCCTTTGAAGGCATTTATGTTAAAACAAGCTCGTCCAAGCGAAGTCGATTTCTTTTTGGGCTTGTCGGGTCAGGGGGCTTCCTCAATCGACAATTTGCCTCTGACCGTTGTTGTTCCAGCTTTCATTTTGAGCGAGCTTAGGACGGCTTTTCAGATGGGATTTCTAATTTATGTGCCGTTTCTGGTAATCGACTTTTTGGTCTCAGCGACGTTAATGTCTATGGGGATGATGATGATGCCTCCAATGATGATTTCACTCCCGTTCAAATTGCTGTTGTTTGTTTTGGTTGATGGGTGGCACCTAATCGTCCGATCACTTGTAGAAAGTTTTGCAGCATGAATATCGAGCAATCCGTTCAGGTCTTGCGTGAGTTGGTTTCAGTTTCGTTGCTGGTTTCCAGTCCGATCTTGGCTGTATCTGTGTCGGTCGGTGTTGCCATGAGTCTGGTTCAAGCTGTTACAAGTGTTCAGGAAGCGTCTATGACTTTTATTCCAAAGGTCATGGCTTTGGGGACTGTGATGGTTGTTACTTCGCCATGGATATTAAAGACGCTGATGACCTTCACTATTAGTTATCTTAACCAGCTTCCTCAGGCCGTGCGTTGATTTGTTCCGGTGATAAGCGTTTTTTAGGGTGTTGCGCGCCATGTTTGAGGGGGAATTCCTAATCGCGTGGTTTTTGGCAGCGGTTCGCGCAACAGGTTTAATGTTGTTAGCTCCTGTGTACTCGGGAAAAGCGATACCGGCACAGTTAAAGGCAGTATTGACACTTTTTTTTGCGTACGTTGCGGCAGGTTACGCGATCGTGCCTCGGGAATTGCCTCTGACCTTGGGTGGTATGGTTGTTGCGATGGTCTTAGAGCTAGCGATAGGCCTTTTTATGGGCTGGGGCGTTCGTTTGGTTGCGTATGCCGTGGATTTTGCCGGGCAGGTGATCTCTACTGAGTTGGGATTTACGATTGGGCAGCAATTGGATCCGTTGACTGGTTCTTCTTCTAATGCTGTGGGGTCTCTTTTGTTTGCATTCGGATCTCTGGTTTTTCTCGCGACTGGAGCGCATCAGGCAGTTTTAATTGCCTTTTTGAGAAGTTACGGCATCGCCCCCATGGGAGCGTTTAAGGGTTCCCAGGATGTTGGCGTTTTGCTCGTAGTTTCGACCGGCAAAATTTTCTATATAGCCCTTCAAATGGCGGCACCGTTGATTTGTGTGAATTTTATCGTGTCGCTCATATTCTCGATATTAGGAAAAGCTGCGCCCACAATGAACGTTTTCGCGGAGAGTTTTGCCGTGCGAATTGTGGTAGGGATGTTGCTGTTGGGCTTGACTCTAGGGTTGACCGCACAACTGATGTTGGATCACTTGGCGAATGCACCTGAATTGATGCTTCGCCTCATTCCTTAGAGAATGTCAAACGACGGAAATAAGACCGAAGAACCAACCGCCAAAAAGCTTGAAGAGGCTCACGCAGAGGGGAATATCGCGAGGGCTCCGGATTTGCAGCTTGTAGCCGTTCTGGCTGCCTTTTTATGGTCCTTGTCTGTTTTAGGGCCCGGGATATGTGCGGAAATCGCTTCGGTTTCTGTGGGGATTTTCGCGCATCTAGGCAAGACGGAGATTCGACCTGAGGCGGCTGCTCCGTGGGCTTACGAGTCGTTGAAAGTGCTGGTGATGCTTGCTCTCCCGTTTTCTTTCGCTTGTGCGTTTGCGGGCGGTTTAATGGGGGCTGTGCAAACAAGATTTCGGTTCACTCCGAAAGTGTTAAGTATCAAAGTCGAGCGTTTGGATCCGGCGGCAGGTTTCCAGCGTGTGTTCTCGCTAAATGGATTGGTAAAGGTTGGCTTCGAGGCACTGCGGCTGTTGGTGGTTGCGTGGGTTATTTACGGTGGCTTGAGCAAGATTTTGGGCGATCCTATTTTTAACACACCAGTTCCTTTAAATCGTTTGGGGGAGTTTTTGGTTGAGTCGACAAAGGCACTTCTGTGGAGGTGTATCCTTGCATTAGGAATTATTGCGGCAGGAAATTACCTATATCAACTTAATCGAATTCATAAGAGTCTGATGATGAGTAGGCAAGAGGTCACGGATGAGTCGAAGCAGTCAGAGGGGGACCCTAAGGTAAAGAACGCTCTGCGGGCGATGGCTCGGCGCCTTTTGCAGCGTCAAATGCTAAAATCGCTGGAGACGGCCGATGTTATTGTAACAAATCCCACTCACTTTGCTGTGGCGCTCCGTTATGATCGAGATAAAGAGGCTGCCCCGATGATTGTTGCAAAGGGAGAGCAGGCCTTTGCTCGTCGGATCAAAGCGATTGCTTTAGAAAAAGGGGTTCCAATGGTGGAAAACCCTCCGGTTGCCAGGATGTTGTATAAGTTTGGAAAGGTGGGGAAGCCAATACCAGTCAATTTATATAAAGCTGTTGCTGAAATTCTCGCTTTTGTTTACCAGGCGCATCGGAGTTATTTCCGAGAGCTCAAAAATCGTCGAGCGGAGTCTTGAGTATGGCTTCTGCTACACTATTGGGCTAAGGTTCAACTTTCACGATGAGTAAGGCGACGTTCCCAACCCCTAGTCAGATTTTTGCATCTCTGAAAAAGGGAGACCTTGCCTTCGTTGCGGCGCTGTTTGGAACCGTAGTTCTTCTTGTTCTACCTATTGGAACAGGTTTGCTCGATATGCTGTTGGCTGCGAGCATAGGCGTCTCGCTCCTGATCCTCTTGATTATCGTGTATGTCAAAGAGCCTGAAGATTTTTCGGGGTTCCCGACTTTGTTGCTGTCGGTTACACTTTACAGGCTCGCGCTCAACGTTGCGTCAACGCGGTTGATATTAGTTGATGGCCATGCGGGTAACATAATTCAGGCTTTTGGTCAGTTTGTTGTTCGGGGGAACTATGTTGTTGGAGCTGTAGTGTTTCTGATCTTGGTGGTGATTAATTTTATGGTCATCACTAAAGGCGCTGGTCGCATAGCAGAAGTGGCGGCGCGGTTCACTTTGGATGCGATGCCAGGGAAGCAGATGGCGATCGATGCAGAGTTAAATGCAGGTCTCATAGAAGAAGGAGTCGCAACTCGTCGGCGTGCCAAGATCCAAAAAGAGGCTGATTTTTACGGAGCGATGGACGGAGCGAGTAAATTCGTACGAGGCGACGCAGTTGCTGGGATATTGATCACATTGATCAATATCGTCGGGGGGATCGTTATCGGTGTGGTTCAGAAGGGAATGCCGGTTTCCGATGCGCTTAAACAATATACGTTATTGTCTATTGGCGATGGTCTTGTTGCTCAGGTGCCTGCACTGGTTGTGTCGTTGGCGGCTGGTATCTTGGTGACACGGGCCTCGGAAGAGTCTGACTTGGGGAGTTATCTTTCCAAGCAGTTAACCTTATATCCAAGAGCTGTAGCGATTTGTGCCGTAATGATGGCGGTGTTTTCGTTGGTTCCAGGAATGCCGATGGCACCGTTTTTAATTCTGGCTGTCGCCCTTGGGGTTTTGGCTTGGCGGTTGAATAAGACTGAGGAAGAACAGGAGGCTCGGGCTGCGGCTGCGGTTTTGGCTGTGGCGCCGCAAAGGGGGGGGGCTGGTAGCGGAGCCGAAAAGGTGGCAGTTGACGGGAAGGCTAAGACAGGAGTGACGGAGGAGTTTAAGAAACTTATGGAGGTGGATGTGCTGTCTGTAGAGCTTGGAGTGGGATTGCTAGGGCTTGCGGATAAAAAAGCGGGGGGAGATTTGCTGGATCGGGTTACTGGGGTGCGCAGAAATTTTGCTAGAGATTTGGGGATGGTGATTCCGCCAATTGCGATCCGTGATAGTTTAGATTTGGAGAGTTCTGAGTACCGATTTTTACTGCGTGGTCGTGAGGTTTCTCGTGGTAAGGTATTGCTGAAGCACTGGTTGGCTATGAATATTTCCAATAGCCCAGTGCGGTTAAAAGGTGTTGAGACAGTCGAGCCGGTGTTTGGCTTGAAGGCCACGTGGGTTGAGGATGATGAAAAGCGAACTGCCGAGATTCATGGGTTCACCGTAGTGGATCCGAGTTCGGTGTTGATTACGCATCTGTCGGAAACTGTGAAGAGGAGTGCCTATCTGATTCTGGGCAGACAGGACGTACAGGTGTTAATCGATAATCTTAAGGAGACGCATCCTGTTCTAGTAAGCGAGTTGATTCCTGAGCATTTGAATGTGGGTGCGGTTCAAAGGGTGTTGCAAAATCTTTTGAGAGAGGGGGTGTCGATTAAAAATTTACCGACTATAATGGAGTGCATTGGGGATGTTGCTCCGGTCTCCAAAAATCCCGATGAGATTTCAGAGCACGTGCGGCGCAAGCTTGGAACTTATTTCATTGCCGAGTATGAGTCTGAGGGGGGCGTCATAAAAGCGATGACATTGGAGCCAAGGCTGGAACAGGTATTAACGTCGAAGGTACATCGGACCCAATTTGAAATTGGCTTAGTTGTGGATCCGCAAATGGCTCAACATCTTTTACAGGAGCTTACAAAGCGAATGACGGAGATGGCGGAGCGGGGACTGGTTCCTGTTTTGATAACGACGTCGGAGTTACGATTAGCCTTTAAGCGTTTCTTTGAGCCGTCGTTAGGTAAGCTTGTGGTTTTGTCTTATCAAGAGTTGCCGCCACAGACAGAAATCCAAAATGTGGCGATTATTTTGCCCCCAGCTAACGTTCAGCAAAATTCTCGCCCTGTGGGAGTATAATGCTTTCTTTCGTGAATGTTACCTTGCATATAACGACAGATTGAGTGACTTGAAGGTATGGGTGAGCAGCGTTATCGCTTTGTAGTTAGTTCGGCGGAAGAGGCCGTTTCAGTTCTCCGACAGAGGTTTGGAGACAGGGCTAGGGTTGTGTCTGTTCGACAGGTTGAAGGGCGAGGGTTAGCGAGGTTTTTGCAATCTCCAAAACTTGAGGTTGTTGCTTCTGTTGCGGATGCGACACCGGTAGTGGTTGCTGCGCCGGTATCGAAATTGACTGTTGCTTCAGATGCTTCTTCCGTGGCCGATGGTGCCAGAGTTCAAGTCGATGGAGCTTTTGCTGCGCCGCAGTCTGCGACTGGTTCTAGTTTGCACTCGGGCGTGAGTGTAAAAGAATCAGGGGAGGCATCAATCGCGGTTGTGTCGGGGAGTCGTTTGGTGAGGCTTCTTGAGGCTGGGGGTATTTCGAAACAAGTTCTTGCTCGACTTCAAGATTACGGTGCTTGGCCAGCGATTGACTCGATGCCCTTGTCTCGTGCTTTACCAGAGGTCGCTGGGCTATTACGCGCAGAGTATCGAGCGATTCCCAAGCGCCCCCTCGGAGAGCGGGTGGCTTTTGTTGGTGCGGCGGGTGCCGGAAAGACGACCGCACTATGTAAGCGATTGGCAATGGATGTGTTTTTGAGGGGGGAGCGACCAGCTGCTCTTAAGCTTGATCTAGATAGGGCCAATCCGGGCGACGCGCTGTCGGTGTTTTGCGAGGCTTTGGGGGCCGCGTATATCCGGACGCCGGCTGATGCTCCGAGTCCTGGGCGAGGGCGTACTTTGTATATTGACCTTCCGGGGTTTGCCTTGTGGTCGGAGGATGAACTGGCAGAGATTCGGGCCGCCTTGAATCCACTATTCACTACGAGTCGTGCTATTGTTATTAACGCTGCTTACGACCCTGCATTGATGCGGCGTTGCTTTGAGGTTGGTGCAAGGTTGGCGTGTACACATGTGGTTTTTACACATGTGGACGAGCTGCAGCATTGGGGCAAATTATGGGATTTTCTTCTTCGTTCCGGGTTAACGCCTCTGTTCCTGAGCACTGGGCAAAATATCGCGGGAGACTGTGAGGAAAATGTATTTGATGCGGTTCTTTCGCGAACGTTTGCTGGTGTTGGTTTGGAAAATGCTTCGGAGGTGGCTAGCGCATGAGATACTTTCTTCTAATCGGGGGATTTGCGGGCTTTGCCTTGGTTTTTGTTTCCGGTTTTTACGCTGGGAATCGCCCGGCTTCCGCCTTACTAGATGCGGCGGTGGGGTGTGTAGTTGGGGCGATGTTGTTTAGGGTACTGCATGCAGCTTTCGTTTCTGGTTTAAAAGAGCGCTTGTTGGAGAAGAATAAGCATGGCGTTTCTCTTGTTCGTGATGATGCTGATGGTTCAAACAAGGTTTCTTAGCGAATTTAATAAATTATATGCGTCGTCCTCGTTCAGCTCCGTCTCCAATCCCGCCCAGTAATGCGAGCGTGGTTCGGGCGTATTTTACTGAGGAGGAGAAGGAGGCGATGCTTGAGCGAAATCTGCCTTTGATTCGTTCAGTTGTAGATCGGATGCGGATTTTCCTTCCAGCTGCGCTGGACATTCATGATCTTTACAGCGTGGGCTTTCATGGATTGATCAATGCGATTCAGAAGTTTGATCCTACGCAAGGGACGGTGTTTGCGGGATTTGCGGCTCTCCACATCCGTGGCGCAGTTCGGGACGAGTTACGCAGAATGGACTGGACTCCGCGGAGTGTTCGGGAGAAAGCAAAACGCGTCCGCGAGGCATTGGATGCTGTGGAGCAGAGGTTGGGGCGTCCTGGGACGGAAACTGAGGTTGCGGCCGAATTAAAAGTGCCACTTGAAGATTATTGGGCGCTTTTAGATGATATTCGCCCAGTTAGTTTTGTTCCTCTGGATGAGGAGTCTTCTAGTGATGCTGGAACCGATGGGCTTTTCCACGAGAGAGTCGCTGATGCGTCTCAAACGTGTCCAAGGGGGGAGTTGGAGCGGAAGGAAATGCATGGGCTTGTTTTGGAGCAGATATGTCAGATGCCGGAGTTGCCTAAAAAGGTCTTGGCTATGTACTATTTCGAGAATATGCGCCTCTCAGAAATTGCTGAGGTGTTCCAGTTGACTGAGGGAAGAATTTCGCAGATTCATACACAGGCGGTCTTGAGCCTTCGAAACTTTGTGAAGCGCCTGAATAATCCAATCTTATGCTCCTGATTCTTGGTTATATACTTGTTATTGCTGGCTGTCTTGGTGGCTTTTCAATGGCCGGAGGTCATATGTCCTCTTTGTTCGTGCTTTCTGAGTGCGTTACATTGGGGGGGATTACGATCGGATTGTTGGTGATTTCTAGTTCTGTGGCTGGCTTGAAAAATTTGGTTAAAGCTTTGATTTTGGCTTTGAAGGGAGGTTCCGTTGCAAAAGCTGACACTGAGGAATTGTTGAAGTTGATGTATGAACTTTTTAACACGGCTAGACGTAACGGGTTGATCGCTCTCGAGGATCATGTTCTTGATCCGAAAAAGAGCGCGATTTTCACGAAGTATAAGACGATGGCAGGGAATCATGAGCGGCTAGATTTTCTTTGCAACGGCTTGAAACCACTCATTGATGGACGAATTAAGCCTGATCAACTCGAGTCCTTGATGATGGTGAGCGTGAATGCTCATGAGGAGGAAGCTGATGAACCGATCCATCTAATGCAGTTGATTGGAGATTCTTTGCCAGGAATTGGGATCATCGCTGCCGTTTTGGGTATCATTCACACAATGGCTATCGTAGACCAAGGGGCAGGGATGGTAGGAAAGAGCGTTGCTGGTGCATTGACTGGTACCTTGATGGGAGTGCTAGGGGCGTATGGTTTTGTTAACCCGACGGCTGCTAAGATTAAGCATAATAACAATTTAGAAGGACAGTATTACCTTGGTTTGACCAAGGGACTTTGTGGGTTTGCCCAAGGTTTGGCTCCTTTGATGGCTGTTGAAGTTGCCCGTCGGTGTTTGGACCACACGTTGACGCCTTCCGCCGATCAGTTAGAGGAGATGCTCAAGACCGTTGGTAAATAGGTTATCCGGGGTTGCCTAACTGCGAAATCGCTTAAGGGAAAGCTGACCCTCATGGGAAAGAAAGATGCACACCACGGTGGAGCCTGGAAGGTAGCTTACGCTGATTTTGTTACAGCGATGATGGCGCTTTTCATTGTACTGTGGATCATCAAGGATCGTCCGCAGATGGCGGAGGAAATTGCAGCGACGTTCAAAAAGCCATTAATAGGACAAAAAGGAGGAGTCAGTCACACTGACATCGTCACTCCGGGTATTGACTATGATAAAATGGCTTCGGAGCAGCAGGCCGAAAAGTTAGATAGGATTGCTGCCGAAATGCAGAAGATCGTCAACAGTGAAGATGCTGAAGATAAGCCTATTAATATTCAAGTTACCGCAGATGGCCTGAAAGTTATCCTTTTTGATCGAAATAAGCGTCCGATGTTTGAGAAAGACACGGCGAAACTTACGAAGTGGGGTGAGTTCGTGTTGGAAAGTCTCTCATGGATAATCGAAAGTAAAAAACTCTTGGTTTTTATAGAAGGCCATACGTCCGCAGGTAAGGGACCTCAGCGGGGGCCTGATTATGGTCATTGGGAACTCAGCGCTGACAGGGCAAATGCAGCCAGGAGAAGACTAATATCGTGTGCATTGGAGCCCAAGTTCATCTTACGCCTTTCAGGATATGGTGACTCTCAGCCACTTCCCGATACCGATCCAACTTCACAGGATAATCAACGGATAACCTTAAACCTAAATCTACTAAAATGAAGTTCATGGAAAGCTTTTTAGCGAACCGTCCTAAGGTTGCTGCGCCGGAACCTCAAGGGGATGGTATTGATGTTGAGGGGGGGGCGTACGGTGACTTACTTGATGGTGATGATGGTTTCGGGGGGGGGCTATCTAGATCCGGGGGATTCCAGTCGTTGCGATCAGCACTCTTGGAGGCGGGAAACGTTGTTGTTCCGGGTGCGGAGCCTCCTGTTAATCAGATGGGGCATGGAAATTCAGATTCGCAGCAGGAGCCGCTTGTCCATCAGGAACCTACTGTTGAATTGGTTTCAAACAATGGGCGTATCGAGAAGGTGATAGTGACATGTTCTTGTTGTCGTCGTATCGAGTTGGATTGCACTTATTGAGCAATTTTTAAACGATACTTAGATTCCAATGGCTAAGAAAAGTGAACATCACGGGGGTGCATGGAAGGTGGCGTATGCAGATTTCGTCACCGCTATGATGGCGTTGTTCATTGTGCTTTGGATTTTGGCTCCCGATCCAATTGAACGCCAAAAGGTGGTGTATGACGATGAGGTGGCCACAGATGGGGCTCCTGGTGGAGATAAAGATACTATCGGGGTGAAAGATTCGCCTCAAAGTGGAGAGGATTCATCCACCGATCAAAACAAGAAGCTTGAGATGATTAGTGACGAGTTGATTCGGATGTTGAAGATGGCGGACATACCGAATGAGAAGCCTGTTGAAGTGAAGCCGTTACAGGGCGTTTTGAAGGTCACGATGTTCGAACGTACAAATCAGCCGGTTTTCAAAAAGGGTACGGCTGAGCTGGAGCCATGGGGGGACTTTGTGATTCAAAACTTGTCAATGGTGGCTAAGCGCTATGGCATGCGGCTTTATATTGACGGTCATACCGCGAAAGGCTCTCCCGGTGGCGAGGTGGCAAGGTATGGACCATGGGAGTTGAGCTTGGATCGCGCAAACGCTGCTAGGCGGAAGTTTTTGCAGTACGAACTCAATCCGTCTCAAATTGTTCGAGTAAATGCATTTGCGGACACTCGTCCATTGGAGGGGACAGATCCTAAAGCTCAAGAGAACCAACGCATGGCTGTTCATTTAGCGTTGGTTCCGAAGCTTAAATGATAGAATTGGGGATCGTTTTACGCATTAGGCTAATGCGTTCCGGAATAATATCTAGCTACTGAGTTGCTCTCGGTGTAGCAGGATTTGCCGCTTCGTTCAGTCTGTAAACGCCGCGGCCGATTTTTTCTAGATATGGGTATTTTTTCCCAGTGCTGGAAAACCAAACGTGGATATTTCGGTAGTGTGAGTGGATTCGTTCAGCGATGGCTCTGACGCTCAATCCTGCAGGTCCCGCCTCTTTTAAGAGATCGAGAATTTTTCGGGCTACAGCGCCCTTTTTGGTACGCATGCGCTTTCTGGATGTCTTTACGGGGTGATGATCTTGGCGCATTCGTTTTGCCACAGGAGCGGTGATCTCGCCTGACTGTAGTTGGTACCATCCGGGTGCAGTTTTTCGAATGTGCGAGTACCGTTTTAATGCTGAGTGGAACCATGAGTGCAAGTTCGCTGCTTTAATATTAAGAGCCACAGAGAGTGCTTTTACGGAGACTCCAGATGAGCCCGCAGCCACCAGCGCCTCAATGAGTTGATCTCGCAATTCCCCACGTTTCATCCTGTGAGAGGAAATGTTTGCAGGGGCTTGAAATTCAAAATTTCTCGTCGTTGGGTGGGCCGGGCTGTATCGGACACTCTTTAGTAGGTTTAGTTGTAGTGTGTTAACTCTGGCCGTAATGGAGTCTAGTCGTTCTATTGACTCTTGGCGGTGTTGCTCAAGCTGCATTAGCTCTTTGATTGCGTCGATTCGGGTGCTCCCAATGGAGACCCGCGAGACGTTTTGTTGAAAGGGGGCCATCTGTTTGTTTGTTTCTATGGTTGCTTGATTTTGCATAGGTTGAGGATTGTCTTGGGAACCTATCGGAGAAATCGATCGCGAGGGTTAAGGTGGATGCGTTTGTGATGATATTGTTTGGTCCGTACCCAATTTGAATCCGATGTTGTCTTCAGTAATTTAACTTTTGATGACTCTCAAAGAGTAGAGGTACCTATGGGGCGGGATTCGGGCCGATACGTCTGTTCGCTATTAGGCAGATTAAAGAGGTTCTGACTCGGCTCGCTACTGGCGGTCTGTTATAGGAATGGGGTGTCTCTACGGTTACAAATGCTTCAGGTCGCTAGGCGGGGTGTTTTGGCCTTGGGAGATTCCGTTGAGCTGGTCCGAAAGTTCATCCTCTCGAAATTAGGAGAGTCGGGAGCCGGAGTTGATCGCGATGGAAATGAAGACCTGTATTACACGATATTTGCGCTTGCTTGTTTAAATGCACTCGATGAGCCAATTCCGAAGGATGCCTTGCGTGTTTTTTTGAGAAGGTTTGCGAATGGTGAAACGCTCGATTTCGTACATCTAGGGGCTTTGGCGAGGTGTTGGTCGGTAGTTGGCTCGGTTCCGGAGGAGGTGGCTGAGGGGATTTTGAGACGGATAGAGACGTTTCGCTCAATGGATGGTGCTTATGAGTCAGAAGTTTCCGCTGCCGAAGGGAACGCGTATGGATGTTTTGTCGCTTTGGGAGCCTACCAAGATTTGGGGCGGCAATTACCTGCGCCTTTGCGAGTTGTTCAGGCGCTTAAGTCTCTAGAAACGCCGGATGGAGCTTGGGGCAATGTCCGGGGACTCAGGACTGGTTCGACGAATGCGACGGCTGCTGCTGTGACCCTGTTGCATCAGTTGGACATGCCTGTGTCGCCTCAAGTCGGCCGGTGGCTTTTGGCGCAGCAGCATTGGCAAGGTGGTTTCCTTGCCATGCCTAATGCTCCAATTCCTGATTTGCTATCCACTGCAACCGCTCTGCACGCATTAGCCTGTTTGGATATGCCCCTGCCTCGTGATTGCAAGGACGCAACACTCGATTTTCTGGATACCTTATGGAGTGCCGATGGTGGATTCCATGGCCACTGGGTGGATGATTTTTTAGACGTTGAATATACGTTTTATGGTCTGCTGGCCCTTGGGCATCTTTTGTGATTCATGGCGGTCCATCCTCAACGTCTGGCTTCTGCGCTTAAATCGGTCACCAACGCACTTCTTTCGGAGCTAAACCCCGAGGGGCATTGGGTAGGCGAACTCTCGAGTAGTGCCCTTTCGACCGCGACTGCGATAATTGCGCTGACTCAACTCGAACCGTCTGAAGCGGATGCCTGTGATGCTGGATTGGTAAAGGCGGCACTGCAATGGCTGGGGGAACACCAGAATCCGGATGGTGGCTGGGGGGATACGGTGCGGAGTCGGAGTAATATCAGCACAACGGCTCTTGTCTGGGGTGCTTTCGGAGCAGCAAGAGCAGATGCTGATTTTTTCGTTGTGGTAGAGCGGGCCCAGCACTGGCTGCAACGTTCCTGTGGAGCGGCAGGGAATGGCTGGGAAGTACAATTGGCTGAGTCGATTCGCGAGCGTTACGGAAAGGACAAAACTTTTTCCGTGCCTATTCTCATGGCTTGTACGTTGTCCGGTCGTTTAGGCAGTAATGGGTGGGCGAAGATTCCGGCTTTGCCATTCGAATTGGCGGCATTACCTCACGAGCTATTCGGATTGCTGCAATTGCCCGTGGTGAGTTATGCGCTCCCTGCACTGATCGCTATTGGGCAGGTGTGCCATCATTTTAGTCCAACTAAAAATCCTTTGCTTCGGTGGGGCCGGGACGCTCTGGTTGCCAAGACATTGTCTGTTTTAGAGAGCTTGCAACCTCCCAATGGAGGATTTTTAGAGGCAACACCGCTCACCAGCTTTGTTCTGATGAGCGTGGCAGCAAAGGGAGAGGGAGCAGGTAGGGTGGGGCGTCTTGCTGCTGATTTTCTGCGAAAATCGGTTCGGAGCGATGGGAGTTGGGCCATTGATACCAATCTTGCAACCTGGGTTTCGACTTGGGCGATTCAGGCATTGAGCTGGCAAAATGACGTATTGGGATATGAACGCCGCTGCGATTTGCGAGACTGGTTGTTGAAGCAGCAATATCGAACGGAGCATCCCTATACCCATGCAGCCCCTGGAGGGTGGGCGTGGACGGATTTGCCAGGAGGAGTGCCCGACGCAGATGATACCCCGGGTGCACTGTTGGCTTTGCTTAACCTTGGGCCGGTAGATGGAGTGGTTCGTTCGTCAGGCGAGGCTGGAGTGAAGTGGTTGCTCGGGATTCAAAATCGTGACGGTGGTATTCCGACGTTTTGTCGAGGTTGGGGAGCATTGCCATTTGATCGGAGTAGTCCTGATTTGACTGCACACACTTTAAGGGCGTGGACGGCCTGGTTGCCGCAGTGGACAGGGGAGTTTAGGAAGCGTAATGAGCAGGCGATTGCGAAGGCGTTGTTGTTTCTTGAAAGTGTGCAATGTGCTTCCGGGGGATGGGTTCCGCTGTGGTTTGGGAACGAAGATGCTGAGAATGAAGAGAATCTGACTTACGGGACGGCTCGGGTGTTGCTTGCGTTGAGGGAGGTGCGGGGGCGAGGCTTTTATGTTTCAGAGCAGATGTTTCGACGCGCAGAAAAGTGTTTGGCGGGTATGCAGTTGCCCGATGGGGGGTGGGGCGGAAATGTTTCTTTAGCGATGCCCGCTAGTGTCGAGGAGACGGCTTTAGCCGTGGAGGCTTTGGCAGGCAGTGGTTATACAGCGGCGGTGGATCGTGGAGTGGAATGGTTGGTTCAGCGCGTGGAAAGCGGTGGGTGGAAGGAACCTGCGCCGATTGGATTTTATTTTGCGAAGCTGTGGTATTTTGAGCGTCTCTATCCGCTGATCCAAACCGTCGGAGCATTGGGGGCTGCTACCCGCTTTACTCACACGGATCATTAATCCTTGGCAAAGCACTTAGCCCATTCTGCCGTGTCATCTTCAGTTTTACCCCTTCTGCTGAATGCATTACTTTGAGGGTGGTCAAGGAGAGGGCAATTTTGGTATGACTCTCGCATATCCACATGGCAAACTCACATTCCTCCGATCCAGTTAAAAGCAGCTTACTGGCTGTCACTCAGACGGCTGTGGGTTGTGGTATTGGCCTTTTAATTGCAGGGAAGTTGGCGCGTCCAACTCAAAAGACCACCGCTGCGACTTTGCTTTCGCTGGGGGTTTTACTCGCGCTGCCAGCTGTTGTTGAATCGGTTGCGAGAGTTTGGCAGGGGCCAGAATCTGCACGGGGGGTTCGGAGACGCTTGGATTCTATTCGGCAGGACTCCGGTCTTACGGACGAAACGGAAGCTTACTAGTCGCACTCGGGCCTTCGAAACGGGCCTGAGGCCTGATTTCTTATGCAAGAGTTGATCGCGAGTTGGTTTACTTGGGCCGTAGCTCTTTGGTTTGGCTGGGTCCGGGATTGGGGGTACGCGGGAGTTGCTTTATTGATGGCGTTGGAGAGTACGATTTTTCCCGTCCCAAGTGAGATTGTCATTCCTCCCGCCGCTTATTGGGCTCAGCAAGGAAAACTGAATCTCTACGGGGTGATTTTAGCAGGAACTATAGGGTCATATATTGGATCTGCTATTTCGTACTGGGTCGCGCGATGGCTTGGCCGGGCGCTACTAGTTCGTTTGGGGAGCCGGATTGGTCTAAGTGAAGGGAAGCTCGAGCGAGCGGAAAGGTTTGTTCACCGGTACGAGGCAGGGGGGGTATTTTTTGCACGACTCCTCCCAGTGGTGCGCCATTTGATTTCGCTTCCGGCGGGGATCATTTCCATGAGGTTTGGAGCATTTAGCGCGATGACGATCACAGGGTCTGCGCTTTGGTGCGCGATTTTAGCTTGGCTAGGTCATCGAGTGGCTGAACGGAACCCCAGTGTGATAGAGAATCCAATGGCGATGATTTCTGCGATAAAACACGAGTCTCTCGGGTTTGTCGGATTTGTCGCGATCATGGCGGTGCTCTACGTTGTCACGATGCGCCTGACCGGGAATCGCGCGAAAAGTAATTAATTTCTGTCAGTTGTTTGATCTAGCTGAGGGTCTTTTGCTTAGGAAAGCGTACCAGGCCGCTCGCTCATAACCTTTCCTCTTCCATTCTATGCAGTTGCTTCCTGGTTTCCGTGATTTTTATCCCGAAAATTGTGCCCGTAAAAACTATATCCTGTCGGTATGGCGGGAGGTAGCTGGGAGATATGGTTTTGTGGAGTATGACGGGCCTGTTCTGGAATCCATTGATTTGTACCGAAAGAAAAGCGGTGGAGAGTTAGTGGGGCAGCTGTTTGACTTTATCGATAAAGGTGAGCGCCATGTGGCTCTGCGGCCTGAAATGACGCCAACTCTGGCCCGCATGGTTGCTGTACGTGAGCGGGACTACAAAAAGCCTCTCAAGTGGTTTTGTGCACCATCGTTCTTTCGGTATGAGAAACAACAACGGGGGCGCCTTCGTGAATTTTTGCAGCTCAACTGTGACATTCTGGGAGACGCTTCTTCTGGCGCAGATGCCGAGCTGATTGCGCTGGTGATCGATCTGTTACGGGGATTTGGTTTCGGGGCAGGAGATTTTGTGGTTCGTCTGAGTGATCGCGACGCATGGGCTGGGTTTGCTCGGTCGCGTGGCGTGTCCGATGATCGTCTTTTGGACTTTCTTGCCGTGGTGGATAAATTGGAGCGGACACCGGATGCCGAAAGCCGGAAGCGCTTGCTGGAGTTCGGAATCGAGTTGGAGGCTGTCCGCGCATTTATTGCGGATCCTTCAGCTGAAGCGACAAAGTTGCAGGTGATTTTGGCTGACCTGAAGGCGCGTGGAATGGAGGATTATGTGGAGGTGGACTTAACCATCGTCCGTGGGCTTGCATATTACACTGGGCTAGTGTTCGAGGTGTTCGATAAAGGCTGCAAGGAGAGGGCGCTCGCTGGCGGTGGACGTTACGACAAGCTTTTGGAAGTGATGAGTGATGGGAAGGTCCAAATGGCAGCGTTAGGATTTGGCATGGGGGATGTCGTGCTTGCGAATCTTATCAATGACGTGCCATCCGCTAATGCGCGTTTGAAAGAGTGGCTCGACGCAAGACGAGCAGCTGAGATCTACGTGATTGTGGCGCAGGAGGATTTGCGTCAGGAAGCGTTGAGTGTCGTTCAGAAATTGCGAGATGCCGGATACAGGACGGACTACGCGATTTCCGGGGCGAAGGTAGGCAAACAGTTTCAGTCAGCGGAGTTGCTGGGCGCTCGATTTGCGGTCGTAGTTGGGGCCGAGTGGCCACAGCTAAAAGTCAAAGAGCTAGAGACGCGCGAAGAGCGATTGGTGGATGCCGCTGACCTATTGCGTGTTGTGCAGCGGAAATGAAGATTCTGCGGACGGTTTGATCTGTGGTTTGAGTGGGGTGTCCGCTGTTTTTTTTGGGCGCAATGTTTCAATGGCGTCCAGAAAGTCGATTGCTCGTTTTAGCGCCTCGTCTTTTAAAGTTTCAGAGGGCTTTGTATCGTGTTTTTTTTGAGCTAGTTGCTCCTGGATCCAGTATTCTGTTTCCGGGTTTTGCTTTGCTACGAGGGCCGCTTCGTTGAGTTTTGGGCGACTCGTTTCTTGAAGATGTGGGGTCATTTTCCCAATCCGCACGGCTTGTTCCAAAACCGCCGTCGCTGATTCTTCGGAAACCGAAAGCGTTAAGTCGGGTTTGAGGCCGTTAGGAAAAAGGCCGGGAGTTTTTTGCAGAACCGCGCTGGCGCTAGGAAAGCGGAAGATGCGTTCGTCGTTTAACCGTAAGTAGGTGAAGTTTGCGGCTTGGCCGGCAGTGGTTTGTCCTAAGACAAACGCATTAGCGTGTGATTGAAGCACAGCGGCAAAAACTTCTGCAACACCGGCTGTTTTGGCGTTCACCAGAATGACAATTGGAACTGCTAGAAGTGGCGATTTTGTAGAGCCAATAATGTCGGTTCTACCGGTGCTAAGCTGTTTGATTCCGAACAGGGGTATTCCTTCCGGAAGAAAAGAAGATGCCAATTCCCCAGCTAGGGGAAGTTCTCCCCCTCCTTTGCTCGCACGAAGATCGATCACGAGGGCACGAACCCCCACTTGGCGGAAGTCGTGTAATGCCGCGTCGAGTTGCGATGGGCGTTCTGCTGTGGTTGCGCCTAGCCGAAGGTACCCTATGTTTCCGGGAAGTAACTCAGAGAAGAGTTGTTCGATGGGGGCGGGTGGTGTGGTTTTGACCGGGCCCTGTAAGAGCGATGTTCCTGGTCCAAGTTTTGTAAGCGCTGACTCGAGCGCCTCACGGCGGGCGGCCTCGGGGTCGGTTGTTGGCTCTGGATTGGCGTGGCTCCAGGCTGCTTCAAGGATGCGGGTGATTTCAGCCGAAGTGAGTTTTTCGATAGGGACTCGTGCTGGCTCTGAAGCGTTACATGGGTAAAAAGTGCCGACACCGGCTACACAGCTAGACAGGAAGATCCGTGTTAGTAACCGGGGGTACATATTAGAGTCCGTTTGCAGCTGGTAGTCCTTTTACCGCTATGTCTTTTCGAAAATGGGCGCCGGAAAACGAAATGCGAGATACTGCTTCGTACGCGATTTTTCGAGTTTCTGCGAGATCGGAGCCCGTTGCTGTGACTCCCAAAACACGACCTCCTGACGTTAGGACAGTGTCCCCATCTTTTCGGGTTCCTGCATGGAAAACGATGGCTGTTTGTTGAGCTTGCTCCAGTCCCGTGATGGGCTTGCCCGTTTCATAGGCTTCCGGGTAACCGCCGGAGGCCATGATGACACACACGGCTGATCCTGGTTTCCACGAGGCTGTCTGCTTCGATAAAGAGCCGTCAATGGTGGCTTCTAGTAAGTCGAGGAGATCTGACTCAAGCCGACTGAGTAGCACTTGTGTCTCTGGGTCGCCAAAGCGGCAGTTAAACTCGAGCACTTTGGGCCCGGACGCGGTGAGTATGAGTCCGGGAAAAAGCATCCCGCGGTACTGGATGCCGTCAGCCGCGAGGCCCTGGATAAATCGATCTAGAATTTCCGTTCGGACGATTTGTTCGAGTTGTGGTGTGAGTGCCGGTATGGGGCTGTAGGTGCCCATACCTCCAGTATTCAGGCCCTGATCGTTGTCCTGTGCGCGTTTGTGATCCTGAGCACCAGGAAAGAGCAGGTAGTTGGTGCCGTCGACGAGAGCGTGGATGGAACATTCCGGCCCTTCCAAAAACTCTTCAATTACAACAGCTTTTCCTGCATCGCCAAAGCGGCGTTCATCCATGATTTCTCGAATGGCTAAAGCGGCCTCTTCGTGGGTTTGGGCGATGATGACCCCTTTTCCCAAGGCTAACCCGTCAGCCTTGACGACAATCGGTACGGTCATGGCGTTAGAAAACGCAATGGCCTCCGTGCTGTTCGTGAAGTGGCCTGATTGAGCGGTCGGAATATGGTGCCGCTGCATAAATTCCTTCGCGAATACTTTTGATGATTCGAGACGTGCGGCTGCCTGAGATGGACCAAAAATGCGGAGACCTGCTTTTTCAAACCGATCGACAATTCCGTTAGCCAGAGCGTCATCGGGGCCGACTACTGTCAGATCGATTGATTCGCTTTTTGCAAAACTGACGAGACTTTCCTGATCCGAAATTTTAATCGGAACGCAGGTGGCGATGTCGCTAATGCCTCCGTTTCCTGGGGCGCAAAAGATTTGGCCAACTCTGGGCGACTGTTTCAGCTTCCAGGCGAGTGCATGTTCACGGCCGCCGCTACCTAGGATTAGGATCTTCATGTGGAAAATACCGTGCTTACTGTTTTTCTCGACCGATCGTTTGTTTTAAGGGAGCGAGGGCCAGCGAGTATTGTTCCTGAATCATCTCCCCTAGAGAGGGATCGGTGGCTTTCATTTTCGTAAACAGAAGGTCGTAGTGCTTGCGAAGTAGAGCGCGCATTTCCCTATCCGTTTTTGCTGATTTGGAGGAGTCGAGGGCCGCTTTCACTTCTGGGTTCGCAAGAATATCGGCTTTGATTTTTCGAAAACGAATACGTTGAGCTAGCTGAATGGCTGCTTCCTCAGTGCGGTTGGGGCCGGATGGGACTGGGGCATCGGGCCTGCGGGTGCTCAGGTCAAATTCCGGAAGATCGGCCATAGGCACGCCGCCGGGGGCGTCGGAGATTCCTTGGGGAAGGGGAGGGAGAATATCTTTGGAGGGCAATTCTCCTCCCGGAAACAGGGCAGAGGCAGGGGCTCCTGAGCGGGGTGAATCGAGAGAGAGTCCCAAGCCAGAAGGGGATTGGGCATGGATTGCCAGTGGCAGGAATCCGATGATCAAAAAGAAGGAAAATGTACGTTGCTTCATGGCGAAAAATGAGCGGGAGTGAGGGTACGCTGAAAAAAGCATTTGAAAAGGGTATGGTGAACCAGTTAGCGGCGGTGCGACATGAACGATGCGCGTTTTATAGTGCTTCCTGAATTAGGGGAGTTTTTACCAGCTGAACTAGCTGCCAAAGCGCGAGGTTTAGAGGGAATGGTGTTTTTTGATTCGGCAAAAGAGAAGGCGGAAGGCGCTGATATTTCGCTGATCGGAGTGTGCCCCGAGCGGTTGTTGGGGGGGAATATTTTTAACGAAGGCGATTTTTCTGTGCTTCGGGATCAGGTGAGGACGTTGGAATCGGAGGCGCTTGGAGTGGATGATGGGTTGCCGGGGAGTATTGTTGCGGGAGCCGTGGACTATGATGGGCGGTTCCGATTTGGGGTGTATACGAAGGTGTTGGTGTATCGGCACAAGGAAGGGCAGTGGTATGGGCGCGGTGATTGGTGGCAGGAGTTGCTTGGTGTGAGGGAGAGGCCAGAAGAGCGAGTGGATCTCCATTTTGTGCCGCAGATGGATCAGGAACGATTCTGTCGGATGGTTTTGAGGGCTCAGGAGTATATTGCTTCTGGGGATGTTTATCAGGTGAATCTTAGTCATCCGCTTGTGGCGGAGTGGAATGGAGTTGGTGAGTGGGCCTTTTATGAAGCGTTACGCCACTATTCTCCGGCGCCGTACTGTGCGTACTTACGGTTGGGGCAGGAGACGGTTTTGAGCACGTCACCGGAGCTGTTTTTGCAAATTTCGGGACGATTGGTGAAAACGCGCCCGATTAAGGGAACTCGTCCTCGGCGCTCAGATCCACATGCTGACGAGCGGTCTGCTTTTGATTTAATTACTTCGTCAAAGGAGGTCGCAGAATTAGTGATGATTACCGATTTAGAGAGGAACGATTTGGGGCAGGTGTGTGAATGGGGTAGCGTGGAGGTACGGGAGCTGTTAAAGTTGGAACGGCATGAACATGTGTTCCACCTTGTTTCCACAGTAGAGGGATGTTTGCGAAGCGAAGTGGACTCCGTGAGTGCGTTGAGAGCCTGTTTCCCGGGGGGCTCGATTACTGGGGCGCCAAAGAGGCGAGCTCGCGAGATCATTGCTGAGTTAGAGGGCTATCAGAGGGGGCTGTATACGGGTGCGTTGGGATGGTTTGGCTCGGGAGGGGAGAGTGTCTTTAACATCGCTATCAGAACGGTTGTTTTGGAGGGGAATCAGGCGCGGTTTAGCGTTGGGGCGGGAGTGGTCGCGGATTCGATTCCGCTGAGGGAGTGGCAGGAGACCTGGGATAAGGCTGCGGGAATTTTGCTTGCTGCGGAATGGATCGGGAAAGGGGGGGCGCGAGACTCAGCTGAAGTGGATCGCACGTTGCCAGAGGGCATCCGTGGTGCTACTGATAAAGGTATCAACTTATGAATTTGCTCGCCCTTCTCCCCAACCTGGCAGGCCCGGATATGTTAATCATTTTCTTTATCGTGCTGA
The DNA here is from genome assembly GCA_037133875.1 of Verrucomicrobiota bacterium. Lineage (GTDB taxonomy): Bacteria > Verrucomicrobiota > Verrucomicrobiia > Chthoniobacterales > Chthoniobacteraceae > Chth-196. The sequence continues at coordinate 80,163 of JBAXNG010000019.1, forward strand.
TTATGTTCGGTGCCAAGAAGTTGCCTGAATTGGCAAAAGGTCTTGGGCAGGCAGTGAAAGAGTTCAGTAAGGCAAAAGAAGATGTGAATCAGGAGTTTAACCGAGCCGTTCATTATGACGAGCACTCGCACCATGCCGCTCCAGTAGCGCCGCCCCAAGTTCAAGCTCCTGCTCCTCAGTCTCCTGCGGCCCAAGCTGCGAACGTTGCTCCATCGGAGCAGAAGCCTCAGGTTTAACGTGAGAGTTTCAGGAAGGACTGAAGCGCTCCAGCGGAGGGCTTTTGGTTCACCTGAGAGGTGTCTGATTTTGTTGCTGAGTTGAGTACATCCGTTTCAAACAAGGCCCGCCTTAAAAGGCGGGCTTTTTTGTTTTTCGCGTCGGTTTTTTTCTGGGGGGTACTCGGGTTATTGCCTAACGGAGGGCTTGGCTTTTCCTCAGGGGAGGTTGTTTTTGCAGCCTACAATCTGGAGAATTACAACCTCGAATCTGGGCCACGAACTCATGCGAAAAGTGAGCGTGCTAAGGCAGCTGTTGCGCAGGTGATTTCGGAAGTAAGGCCGGATATTTTGGGGTTATGCGAAGTCGGTTCGATGGCTGCCGTGGAGGATTTACGAGGACGGCTTCGGGCGTGTGGAATTGATTTCATGGATGCTGAAATGGTTTTTGGCCCCGATGAGGATCGCCATCTGGTCTTGTTGAGTCGCTATCCTTTAGTTTCGCGACAGTCCCGCCCGCAGGTTTCCTATGAGTTGAACGGGGCGCCTCAACTCGTTCGGCGCGGTTTTTTGGACGTAACAGTCGAGATCGGATCGAAGTGTCAGCTCCGGTTGGTTGGGGTTCATCTCAAGAGTAAATTACCTATTCCGGAGGGGGAGGCGGTTGTGCGACGGTGTGAGGCTCAATTACTGCGAGCTCACATCGATTCTATTTTGGCTGGTGCGCCTACCGTGAAACTTATGGTGTATGGCGACTTGAATGACACTCGTGAAACTTCTGTGTTCCGTGAGGTTGTGGGGAGTAAAGGAACTGTGGGAGGACTTGTGGATTTGACGGCCCAAGATTTTCAGGGGGACAAATGGACCCATTACTGGCGTGTTGCAGATGTCTATTCCCGCATTGATTATTTGTTGGTGAATAGAGGTTTGTGGCCGGGGATTTGTCGAGGGAGCGCAATGGTGAGCCGCTCTAGTTTCTGGCAAGACGCAAGCGATCATCGGCTGATATCGGTGAAGATCTTACCTTCGGATAAGTAGAGGTGCCTCAGGGCGGGGAACCTTGGGAAGTGGAGTCGAGATCTGTTTCGCGAGGAATTTTAGTAAAAAAAACCGCCTCCCTTTTGAGGAGGCGGTTTTGGGAATAAAGGTCAGAAAAGTCTCTTAATAAGAAGACTTTTGCACGTCTTGATCTTTAGAGGTTGGATTCGAATTCCACGAGGCGCTGCAGCGCTTCGAGAAATTCGCGAAAAGCTGGAGCCGGAAGCATAATTGTATCCCGACGACCGCCTACGTCTTCCGTGATCTTCAAGAAACGCCCGCGTTGGTTTTCTTTAAGATCGAGAAAGAACACTTTTCTCTCATGGGAGACCTTTTCGGATGCAATTGGTTCTGGACCTGTACGCTCCCCGGTATCACTCGAATTCATCATATCTCTGTTCTAGCGAAACAACGGCGCTCCGCCATGGAGCACCAAACAGATACCAATGTATCGTGGTGCGAGGGCGAATCAACCTGAAACACCTGACTCTTGTTTAAGAATCGCCTCAGGCCCTTTCTTTGGTCGTTTATTATCGTTCTTATTTCCTTTCCGAGGTTGCCGACAGCGCATTTGAGCGGAATGCTATAGCTGTTATGTCCATCCTTCATGAGGCTCAGATTCGAGCGCAACTCGCTACGGTTCGGTACCCCGGTTTTTCTCGGGATATAATTTCGTTTGGTCTGGTCAAAGATATTCGTATTGAAGGAGCTATGGTGACTGTGCAGATGGCGCTGACTACGGCTGATGCGAAAGTCCCGCAGCAGATTAAAGCGGAATCTGAGGCTGCTATTCTGGCCATCCCTGAGGTGGAAAAAGTTGCCGTCAGGATTGATATTCATGCTCCGGCTCAGGCAACTCCAGTGAGTGCGGCTTCAGCGATTCCAGGAATAAAACACGTAATCGCTGTCGCGAGTGGCAAGGGGGGCGTTGGCAAAAGTACGGTAGCAGCGAATCTCGCTGTTGCGCTGGAACATAGTGGCGCCAGTGTTGGACTGTGTGACTGTGATCTTTATGGACCGAGTGTGTCATTGATGTTCGGAACCAATGAGCGCCCTTACGCAGATTCGGAAACGGGTCATATTCAGCCAATCGAACGGTACGGATTGAGGCTGATGAGTATGGGATTTTTGTTGGAGGATGGCGCGCCGGCCGTTCTGCGTGGGCCCATGGTGACCAAATATACCCAGCAATTCCTGAGGCAGGTGGATTGGGGCGATTTGGATTATTTGATTTTAGATCTGCCTCCTGGAACGGGGGATATCCAATTGACCATCGTTCAAACCGTGGCCTTGGCGGGGGCTGTTATTGTGACAACGCCGCAGGAAGTGGCGCTTATTGATGCGAGAAAAGCGGTGAGCATGTTCCAAAAGGTGAATGTTCCTGTTCTGGGAATCGTTGAAAATATGAGTTATTTTCAATGTCCATCGGATGGAAAGCGGTATGATATTTTCGGAACTGGGGGAGGACAGTCTGAGGCGGATCGCCTTGGGGTGAGCTTATTGGGGCAGTTACCTATTGATATTGCGACACGGGAGGCAGGGGATAGAGGTTTGCCCGTGACCGCTGCGGATCGAGCCAACCCTGTGGCTGAAGCGTTTGAAAAAATTGCTCAAAGTTTGCGACACGGACTGGAAACAAGAGACAACCTCGTGTAGATTCTCTTTTGCAGGGATCGCTTCTTCTAATCCCCTTAGTTCACCTCACCTCGAACGAATTTTGTTATGACCTCCTCCCGAAGCAGCTCCGATCTCGTTAAGGATTCGTTGCTGTACAAAGAATTCCTCGCCGAACGCGAGGAAATCCTCAGGCACAAATGGCTGGAAAGTGAGCGGGCGGGTCACGACATCGGCTTCGAGAAGGCTTTGTTGGATTGGATCGTCCGTCACCGTGCGGATTGGCGTTCGAGGCGCCAGCAAGCTTTAATAGCTCAACAGCAAGATAATCAACATAACTGAAGCGCTCGGGGGTGTCCTTAAGAGCTTTCCTGAAGACGTCGTTACTCGATGTTTAAGGTGTTGTTTAGGAACGGCTCCCAGTTGCGTGATGCCTTATCGTGTCTCCTTCTTCCTCTTCCGAAGCTCCTTCTACAATTACTCCTCCAGGATCGGCCGTGAACCTCCTGGATGGTCCTGCATTAGACCGTACGCTCCGACGTATGGCTCAGGAGCTTCTGGAACGCCATCCGGATCCTGCACAGTTGGCTTTGATCGGAATTCCCTCTCGTGGAGTGGAGCTGGCGGTTCGGTTAGGGGCGATTATTGGTGAGCTTTGTCAGGGCACTGTTAAGGAGTTGCCATTTTGCGGCTCTGTTGATGTTTCCATGCATCGGGACGATTTACATGCCCGCCGTATGCTGCCGGCGGTTCAGCCGACCCGTCTGCCAGCCTCTTTTACAGGAAAAATCGTAGTCTTGGTAGACGATGTATTACAGTCGGGACGGACTTGTCGCGCCGCCATGGATTCTCTTTCTAGTTTTGGGCGTCCCGAGCGTATTGAATATGCAGTTTTAGTAGATCGTGGGCTCCGAGAGTTGCCTATTGCAGCTGATTATGTCGGTCGCAAGATCGACACGACACCTTCTGAGCGTGTTTTTGTCCGGCTGCTGCCCCAGGACAAAACGGAAGGAGTTTGGGTAGAGAGACGCGGGATTTAGTCTGGGATAGGAGCAGAACAAAATTTGTTTTGGAGAACGATGAGTAACACAGAGTTTATTCCTGATAATTTGCCGAATTGGACACGCAAGGATTTGGTGGGGCTTCAGAGCCTTTCAGAGGACGAACTCAATATCCTGCTCCATACGACAACTGCCTTTAAAACGGTTGGTACGCGTCACATCAAAAAGGTTCCAGCGCTTCGGGGAAAAACGTTGGTCAATTTTTTCGTGGAACCCAGCACGCGTACGCGTGTTTCCTTCGAACTGGCTGCTGCCCGGCTCAGTGCCGACGTCATTAATATGAGCGCTTCGGCGTCTAGCTTGACCAAAGGCGAAACGCTGAAAGATACCGCGAAAAACCTCGAGGCGCTTCATGCAGATATGATTGTGCTTCGCCATAGTTCGGCTGGCGCCGCCCAGTTTCTGGCGGAACGTCTTGAAGCCAGTGTTGTGAATGCGGGCGACGGAGCTCATGAACATCCCACTCAGGCTCTGTTGGACGCGTTTACGATTCGTGAACGCAAGGGCCGCATTGCTGGGCTTCACGTGGCCATTGTGGGGGACATTCACTTTTCTCGGGTGGCGCGGTCTAACATTTTTGCGCTCACGAAACTGGGGGCGAAGGTGACGTTGGTTGGTCCGAGTACCTTGGTGCCACGTGAGCTGGAGCGCTTGGGGGTGTCGATTACCCATGATCTGGATTCCGTTCTCCCCGAATTGGATGTGATCAATCTTTTGCGGGTTCAGCATGAACGCCAGAGCCGTTCGTATTTCCCGAGTTTGGGTGAATACACAGCCTTTTTTGGTCTGACCAAGGCGCGTGCCGCCAAGCTCAGAGACGACTGCTTGATTATGCACCCTGGTCCTATTAACCGCGGCGTCGAAATCGACAGTGACGTGGCGGATAGTGCGCGAAGTGTGATTTTGGATCAGGTCACCAATGGGTTGGCGGTTCGTATGGCTGTTTTGTATCTGTGCAATGCAGCGCGGTTTGGGGAGGTTGTGTAATTTATGAGTAGTTCGATTCTTTTCAAAAGTGGCCGAGTGATCGATCCGGCAAATGCGCGGGATGCAGTCGGCGATATCCTCGTTGTGGATGGTAAAGTGGCTGATACGGGTTTTCCCGTACCGGCGGATGCTGAGTTGGTGGATTGTAAGGGATTGGTGATCGCTCCTGGGTTGGTGGACTTACACGTTCATTTCCGTGAACCCGGACAGTCTGCTAAGGAGACCATTGCAAGTGGTTCCAGAGCTGCTGCTGCTGGTGGATTCACGACGGTTGTGTGTATGCCTAACACCAACCCTTCGGTAGATAGCGCTTCGGTCGTAGCTTGGATTCAAGAGAAAGCGAAGGCGGAAGCCTGTGTGAATGTGCTGACGACGGGTGCGTTAACAAAAGGTATTGCGGGTGAGGAGCTCGCGCCAATTGGTGCCTTAAAAAAGGCCGGGGTAGTTGCGCTGACGGACGATGGCCGTTGTATCCAAAATCACGAGTTGATGAGACGAGCCTTGGAGTATGCCAAAATGTTCGGGCTCACCGTCATGGATCATTGTCAGGATTATGGTCTGGTGGGGAAGGGGGTAATGCACGAGGGCTATTGGAGTACGGTGTTGGGCTTGGCCGGTTGGCCTGCTGCCGGAGAAGAACTGATTGTTCAGCGAAATGCGACTTTGGCCGAACTCACTGGCACACCGATTCATTGCCAGCATCTCAGCGCCGGGGGAAGTGTGCGGATTTTGAGAGAGGCGCGCTCGAGAGGGATTCCGTTGAGCGGGGAGGTTTGTCCTCATCATATCGCCCTCACGGATGCCTCGATTCAGGGGTACAATACCAACTTTAAGATGAATCCCCCGCTGCGAAGTGAGGAGCACGTGGATGCGCTTTTGGAAGGGATTGCGGACGGCACGATTACCGTTCTGGCAAGTGATCATGCTCCACATTGCGGATTCGAAAAAGAGGTCGAGTTTGATCAGGCTCCCTTCGGGATTCTTGGTTTGGAGACTGAACTTGGGCTGTTTTTAGATATCTTGGTGCACAAAAAGAAGGTGATCGATTTGCCTCGTTTGATTGAGTTGTACACGGTGAATCCGGCGCGTTTGTTAGGCTTGGACTGTGGGACCTTATCGCCGGGTGCTTCGGGAGATATCACGCTGATTGATCCATCGTTGGAGTGGACAGTGGATCGTGAGGCGAGTTTTTCGTTGAGTCGAAATACGCCATTCCACGGTTGGGAATTGAAAGGGCGCGCAGTTCGAACGGTGGTCGGTGGAAAAACCGTTTGGTCCCATTAAGGATAGGGATTGCTGACTGTCAAAGCGGCGATGTGAGTTGGCGCTTTGAAGAGAACAAGCTAAGGGATCGGGGGCAGTTCACGTGTGGTTTGAACTGAGACTACAAGCATCTTTTTGTGTATGAGACGTTTGATACTAGGAATCGCCTTAGGGTTACTCGCGGGAACCGCAGCTTATCAATGGCGGGTGAATCATCGGGATGAACCGGTGGCCCCCCCTCCGTTGGTGTCTGCTCCTAAGCTTGAGCCATTGCAAGTGCCTGTGCTTGCTGCGTTGGAGGAGGATTATACGCGACTGGTGCAGTCTGTGGTTCCGTCAGTGGTGAGTATTACGACGCAAAAGAGGATCCGCCAGCGGGTGCCTATGGTGGTGGATGCGTTTGATTTGCTTTTCGGGACGCGACAGCAACGGGTGGTCGAGCAGACAGAGACTGGGCTCGGTTCCGGTGTGGTTGTTTCGCCTGAGGGTTATGTTTTAACGAATGACCACGTGGTTGCCGGGATGGAGGAGATTCGCGTTCAACTCACTGATGGACGTATCGAGCCCGCTGATTTGATTGGCACGGATCCGCAGACGGATATCGCAGTTCTGAAAATCAAGGGGCCTGTGACGGCTTTGTCGCTGGGGGACTCGGATAAAGTTCGGGTGGGACAGCCGGTTCTGGCTGTTGGGAATCCGTTCGGTTTGCAGGAGACTGTGACTCAGGGGATTATAAGTGCGAAGGGGCGCGCTGTTCAGGACAGTGGGGTGGAGTTTTTGCAAACGGATGCTGCTGTTAATCAGGGGAATTCCGGGGGACCGTTGCTGAATTTTCGTGGTGAGATTATTGGGATAAACAGCGCGATTTATTCTAAAAGCGGCACTTGGCTCGGGATCTCTTTTGCCATCCCGGCGAACGTCGCGCGCCAGTCGATGGAAAGCATTTTACGCACGGGCAAGGTTCAGCGGCCCACATTGGGAGTGTCAACCATGGCGCTCACGCCGTCGCTAGCGAGGCAGTTTGGGCTGAGGGAGCCGGTGGGGGCATTGGTGACGCAGGTCAAACCGAGTTCGCCCGCCGAAAAAGCCGGAATTCAGCCTGGGGACGTGATTGTCGGGGTGAACGGCAAGATCTTACCCGATCCAGCGGGGCTGCAGAAGGCTTTGGCTGGAAAGCCTGTAGGGACTCGGGTGCAGCTCAATGTGATCCGCGACGGGCGAGAGTATAACGTGCAGGCCGAAGTGGCCTCGTTGCCCGAAACACGCGCGCCTCGTTAAGTGAGGCGCGCGGGGCCATTCGAGGCCGGCTCCCCATCGGGATAGCCGTCAGGGATTAGGGCACAACTAAAGGGGTGACGGGCTTGGGGGTGTGGAGCTTGATTGCTTGTTGGATCTTCTGAGGAGGCTGTAACGAAGCAGGGTCGGGGGTGTTAAATTCGTATTGGCTGATGTCAGAGCCTCTTTGAAAATACTTCGGGAGACGTGTCTTCTCGTTAATGGCGGCGACCATGATGCCCGGTTTCAGCGGAAGCCCTGCGATTGGTCCGGGTTGCCACTTTGGTTCGGAGTTTTTTGCTGCGGCCGCCGCAGGTGCTGCTCCTTTGCCCTGGGCTGCGCTGGGCGCAGCTTGTGGCGTCGGTTCGAAATCGTGGCCGCTCACAAAGATCAGGTAGTTATCTCCGCTCATTTCGATGGTTCCCCGATAGGATTCTGGTCTGAGCCACGAAAACTCCTCCAATCCGGGATTTGTACCAGCAAGACCAGTGGATTCCTCTGTTCGGGATACTGTGTCAGTTCCGGCCGGAGCCAGAAACCCCAAGCCTCCTGCGATCCATAAGTCTTTGGATTCGCCATTTTTGTATTGAATCGTCTCGTGGTGAAACGTTTTCGTGTAGAGCACCGTCACTGAAATGGGGGAGGCTGCTGTAATGGAGCTCGCGACAGTGCTAACCGCCTGTGTGGTCACTTTCCAGGCAGCTGGAAGGGTGGGGCGTTTAATGGGGGGGCCGCTCAGGGTGGGTCTTTCAGCTGGTGCTTGGGGGGCTGCGGGCTGAGGACCTGGCGCGCCGGGTTGTGCTGCGAGACTCGGATTTTGAGGGAGAAAGGTGAGGCATCCAGCCATCAGAACGATACTTGTGGACAATCGCTTGAGCGCAGGTTTTGGATTTGAAAGGAGTCGAGTTTGCATTAGGGGTAGAAAATATTAGTCTATTTCTCCTGCATCATACAACGTGGCTTTTGTCCGCGTTATTCAGTCACCCCCTCCTGTAAAGTTTATGATTCGTTCTGGTTTCGCTAAGTCTGTCCAGCAGCGTGGAGCAGCCCTCATTTTAGTGTTGAGCATGATGGCTCTGATGGCGGTGGTTTGTGTCGCTTTTCTGGTTTCCTCTTCCAAGCAGGTCAGTATTTCCAACCAGTCTTCATCTTTGATCCAAGGAACTGAGGCTGCGGAGATCGCTCTAAACCAAGTTCTTCAGGATTTTCGTCAGGAGATCCGAGCCGGATCTGTTCTCCCGGCTCCTGGGCGGGTTTCGCCCGAGCTGACGGCCCCTGTTCTTTATCCTGCTGCTCCCAGGAGTGCTGTTCCGGATCGCACCACTGCTCAGGGGACGGATGTGCCAGCGGGTTCAACGGTGCCGAATTTGGTGAAACAAAGCCGATCGAATGCGAAGTTCTATAATGACACTCTAACAGACGTCTATCCTCGGGCAGAGTCGTATCGCGTAGGAATGCGTGCTTCGGCTCTGAGTTCGTCGGCTCCCAATGTCTCGTCCTCGGTTAGTGAATCCAAATGGAATAAGCCCCTGCTTCTGCCTCGTGCAAAAAAAGAAAGCGTCACGGATTTCACTCCTTTGGCTGCGGGTGAAGCTCCCTTCCAGGGATCTGATAGTGTTCCTTGGACGTGGAAGGCCCCTGACTGGATTTTTCTCCAAAAGGACGGCTCTACGAACGGCGATATCGCCTCGAAACTGTCAGAGGCAACTGTGAATGGCTCGAATCCGGTCATGGCTCGGTATGCCTATCAAGTCTATGATGAGGGCGGCCTTCTGGATATGAATGTTGCAGGGTACGACCCCAACATGAAGACGGGAAGCGGAGCGTCCTTGGACCTGACGGCTTCTCGGCGTGGGAGTCTAGGTTTTGCCGAGCTTCGCGAGGTGGGGTTTACCCAGCCGATGCTCGAAAAACTAATTGCGATACGAAACCCAGCGACGCTTAAGGAAGCTGACGTGGCGCCCCATAATAACCGATATGCGAATTTCTTGTTAAATGGTCGCCTGAACTTGGGATTTATGCGAGTGGCAGGTTCGCAGGATCCGACGGTCGGGCTGAGTAATTCAGCTATCCCGAGTCGTTTGGCGTTGATTGATTTGGTGAAAAAGTTGGGAGCTGATGACAGCGAAAAGGCGCAGCTCTTAAATTCTTTGGAGTTTCTAGGACATTATTCGCGAGGATTAGAGCAACCGTCTTACAGGCCGGGATATTTGGATCCAAGCGGCACTGATCCAAATGTGGCAACGTTCAATATGCCGCATATTGTTCCCCCAGCAGGGCCTGTGGATGACCGAATCTATCCAATCGGAACTGCTACAAAGCCTCTAAAGGCAGGGGCTGAGGGGCCTTTTATTGTGGAAGATTCAAATAATCCGGCTGGTTCCGGGAAAATACTGTATAATCCAAGTAATATTTGGTCGCAGTCTTCAGTCCGCAAGCTGGATTTACCTTACGTATGGTCGATTGGAAATAATCGCGGCGGCAATGATCATTGGGGGAAAGTAATCGACCGTCAGCCAACGCAACAGGATCAGCGAACTTTTCAGGACCTGGTAAATCCAGGTATGTTGGAGATCCGTATTCAGCCGGGTGTGGATCCTCGGCGTCGGCGTTTGGATAAAACTGCGTTTACCCCAGGAGAACCCTTAATAAAGAAACGGTTTCCCTTGGAGCGTTTGGCTTGGCTTACCCATAAGGGCCCCAGTAAATCTTTGGCGAAAAGTGATCCGTTATATAATGAGAACGGAACTGAGGACGCTATTTTTGATGCGTTTGGATTATCTTGGGATTCTGCCGGGCAATTTTGGGTTTATGATCATGGTCTGAAGCATCATGGATATCTGACCGGAGACCATGGTAATCCTGGTAAGATTTATAGACTCGAGGAGATTGCTGTTAACGATGTGAGTAAAGGGTTTCCTCGGGAGCCTGATTTTTTCGAGATTCTGAAAGCTTCCATTGCAGCGGGGTCTTTGGGTAAATCTGCGGTCGGTCGTATGAACGACCCCGGCGATGAGGCTGGTCCGGTAGAGGTGACGCATTATAACCACCTTAAGGATCGTCGCCTCGATTTCCAGATTTTCGATATTGGGGTGAATATCGTCGATCAGTACGATGCGGATAGTTATCCGACTATTCTGAAGGTTCCCGTTCCAGACGCAAGCGTGGCAGATTATGCAAGTACGACAAGCGTCTTTGGTGGTGGTTCGGTACCGAGCTCCTTAACGCCTCCTTTATACGTTGCTCGCGGGGTGGAGAATCTCCCTTATATCTATCGATTTCATTGGCGGGGTATCTTGAATGATAGCTATCCTGCAGTGCCTTCATTGGCTAACAGGCCTTTTGAAGTTACAACAACTCTTGGTGGTTATGATAATTTTTCGCCGGGAGTGATTTCGCTTGTTGGATTCCCTGAAATTTGGAATCCGCATGCCCCGCCTGCAGTCTCTGGGAATGACGGGCCGAAACAATTACGCGTCGTAGCCGTAAGTGAAGCTCCGGAAGCCTTAATTGATCCATTGCTCTACACGCTCCCGCGGTCCATTCCTACGGGTAATAAGTCTGCGGCGAATTTTTTGAAAAATGGACGCCTCGAGTTTTCGATTCGTCCTATAGGTAACTTCGTTTATACGCCGTCTTGGAACGGTTCCACAAAGGATAAAAATTCAGGTGTATCGGTGCAGTGGCTCGGTTATGCTGAAAGTGCCAGGGATTATCCAGGATACAGCACGGCCTCAGGAAGGTACGGTATTCCAATGTATTGGAATCCTTGGACGATGTCTTATCAGTGGAGTTATGAGTTCTCCTCGGATCGAGTCTCTTCTTTGATTCAATCTTACCCGGTTCAGGGTGTTAATCAGTCTGTGGTTACCCTAAATGGATTGTTCTGGGATAAGGGGCCTTCGGCGGATAATACTGATAATTTAAAATCTCTGGGAGCTGCCAGTCAAACTGTTCGGGCTAATCAGTTTTTTAATGCTATTATTCCGATAACGGGTTTTATTCCAGGTGCTACCAGCGGGACTAAGCTAATGAATGTAACGGCAGTGCCCCCGACGCCGATTCCTCCAGGGTATGCGCATCCGGATTTGACTTACTCGGATTACGGTGGGCCGGCTATGCAGCCATTGGCTCCCCCTGCGAATTGGTCCTCGGTAGGATTTAACAATGGCACTGTGCTGTCGTCTAGAGTCGGGTTGGGGCCTTGCCTGCCTTATAGGATGTACAGCGCCACCAACCTTTGGCCGAGCAATAGCGGCTACGCTACTCCGCCATATCCTTATTCGCCGGACCCAGATAGAATATTGGTGGCTGGTAATTTTTCAATTGATCACCTCCCTGGAGCTGCCCCGTTGATTCGGGCTAAGCCGTTTCAAAATCATGTCTTTGTTCTGACGGATTCTAATAATCCCCGGGATGTTCTTCAGCATTCTGAATCGTCTTATAATAAGGCTCCGGGGCAATCTGTGCCTAATGTAACCGCCGCTCCTTATCCCAATGGAAACTGGGGAGGGGATATGCATAATGATCGTATCATTGATAGACGGGGCACTGAGGTGACTTTTAGCTTGGCGAGTACCCAGTTGTTCAGGGAGCCCACGACGTTGTGTCAGCCAGGGCAACCGCAAGGGAGTGCCTTGGCGCTGGGGAGTGGGAATTTCTTTAGTGCAAATGGCGGAGCCCCTAGCAACGGAGGACGTCAGTGGGTAGGGTTTTCGCTAGGTGAATTGCCTGCGCAGACATTGATCCTCAGTAAAACCTTCATGACGATCAAAAAGGGCGCATTAGTCGATGATGATTACCCAGCGAAGGGTGTGAATGTATGGGCTAGTCAGGAAGAGATTCCTCTTGATGTTTTGACTGTAAATACCCCGGGTAATGAAGGTAGCGTGGTGCGTGTTTCTTCTGCTTGCGGATCCACTCTGACTCCTCTCGAGCCGAGGGGACGGGGGTGGGATTCGGCTGGGGGCGGAAGCGGTAGCAACTTGGGATTGACGACTGGCGGGATGCCTACGGCACCGGCCCCACTGTTTGGATATTACGATGGTACCGCTTTTCCTGCTCAAGGTGGGACTTTGGGGCTTTTTACTGCCTTTCCAGTCACCCCTCGGGTGAACGGAACGTCGATAGGTGCAGGGCTTGCCAGCCGGCCGTTGGTTGCTCCCACTACACTGTATACGCAAAATTCGTTGGGGACGGTCAATAACGTCAATCCGGACCCGACTATAATCGCAACCGCGAACTCGTTTTATCCCCTGAATACCAGTGGGGAACCGACTATTTTCACCGGTGTGGGGGGGACTTGGCCTACGGCTGCAGGGTATCGTGTGCGTTATTTTATAATGCCAACAAATCTTGCAGGTCTCAAAAGGGCACAGCTAACAGTCAAACTGCAATATCTGGGCACAGGCCAAAAGTGGGTGACCTATGACGAGCGGTATATTCGCATTTTGGACTGGGCGAACGGTCGTGGATCGAGTTCACCCGTGATCGGGTGTAAGGAAGTTATAATTAGCGCAAATGGCTCACCAGCTAATGGAAGCTCGACTCCTTATGTGACAGGGCCGACAACCCCTTATGCAGGAGGGGCGACTGTGACCACGGATCCAATTCCGTGGGGCACTCCACTCGTGGGTTCGTATGATCCGCGGACATCGAGATTTGGGAGTCCATCAAGGAATGGGTATAACGCGGTTTCGGCTGCATTGGGCACGAGGGCAAACTATGTACAGTTGTTTGCACCTTCGGTGATGAACGAATCTGGGCTGCCTCTTGGGACGGGTGTTACAAATCGCGCGACATCGGTATTATACGATGGGGCTGGCGTGGAAAATATGCCTGCGAATGTTGTATCTACGGATAAGCCTAAAACGATTGTAGCTGCTAACGATACACCTGGGTCATTCTGGAACTGGTTTTTGTATAATGGAAATAAGGATGTGCCTGTCACCTACAAGGCTATGACGGGCGACTATACGGGAATTGATGAGGATAAGCCGAAATATTGGGAAATGGCGCCAGATAGTTGGTTCGGCCCAAATAAGCTACGGTGGGTGCAGCCGCCTACTTTGAATGCAAATGACTTTGGCTGGTTTCCTCGCTACTCCAGTTATCTTCGACCGGAGGGGCCGTTATCGACATTGCTGGTGACCCCTCCTGCAAACACGAATACTACAGGGGGGGTAATTGGGCGGAAGTGGACTATGGGGCCGGATTTGCCCAATTTCTTCCAGCATCCTATCTCCACTGTCGGCTCGGACTATACCTCGGCGCTTCCAGCGGGAAGTGCTTTACGCCCTGACGGAAATTGGAATTCCAACTACGGAAATGCCAACGGCAAACCCCCGATAGCGGATACCCTTCGGTTGGGAGCGTTTTCGCAGAACGTGGCACCGAGCATCAATAATCCATATGCTCAGGCTTATGCGGATCCGGATGATGTCATTCGCCGGGCTAGCGGGGCTTATGCAGTAGGCGACTCGGGTAAGGATTATACCGGAGGAATCGATGGGTTGTCGGAGGGGCAGTCCAACGTCGGCGAAGATCTTACAAGCAGCTCCCGTAATGTGACGCTGCCAGCTTCCGCTGGAAATCGGCCGGTGATCCTCGATCGCCCGTTCCGTTCGGTTGCGGAACTGGGGTATGTGTTCCGTGGTGCGCCTTGGAAGAACTTGGATTTCTTCACTCCTGAGACTGGCGATGCCGCTTTGTTGGATGTGTTCTGTTTGACTGAACCGCCGCCAATTGCGCCTGTGGAGATTTTGACCGACGATGCCTCGCCTTCGGCTCCGCCGCTGGTGGCAGGGAAACTGAATTTGAACACCCGCCAAGAACCCGTCTTGCGTGCGTTACTCGCGGGTGCGTTAAAGGATGAGTTGAAGGCAAATGTTGGCGCAAGTGCCGGAACGGCTATTTCGTCCGATGATGCCTCGAATGCAGCGAAGGCGCTAATCTGGCGCACTACTGGAGATAAAGCTTATAACGGCCCGTTAACCAATGTGTCAGAACTTGCCGGGAAACTATTGGGTAAAGACATGAAGGGCTTCACAAGCAGTGATCCAGTTTATACATCGACTACCTATTTGACTCCGTCCCCGAGTTTCACTGGAACTGAAAAACGGAATAAAGATATCGATCAGGGTAAGAATTCGGTGTCCTGGCATTTTTCGGGTTACTCGGCGGATTTGAGTCAGGGTGTATTCACTGATCCGAAAGACTGGAAAAATAAGCGCCGTCGCGAGGCGGTGATGCGTGCGTTGGCGGATGCTGGCCAGACGCGTGTTTGGAACTTGTTGATTGATCTCATTGTGCAGACCGGCCGTTTCCCGACCGGATCGAATGATCTGACACGGTTTGCAAAAGAAGGGGAGACGAGGGTGTGGTTACACGTCTCGATTGACCGGTTCACTGGCGAGATACTGGACAAACAAATGGAATGGGTGCCTGAATAGGCCCACAGGTTCCCAAGGAACCGCGTAGCCGTAGAATCGAATCACGGCACAAAAAACACCCGCGTCACTTGAGGTAACGCGGGTGTTTTCGTTTTAGCGTTCTGTCCGTGAACACCAATTCGTGTTCACGGAAACGCCGGTGTCGGAATGATTACGCCTGTACGGGTGTCCACGCGGCGTTCTGTTTACTCGAAGCCACTACCGCTTCGATAAACGCCATGCCCCGGATGCCGTCCTGAATCTTCGGATAATCTAACACGAGCGCACTCGGCTCCGTTCCGGCGTGGACGGCGCGAATATGGTTCGCGAAGTTACGGTAAATGTTTGCGAACGCTTCCAGATAGCCCTCGGGGTGGGAGGCTGGAGTCCGTGTGTTTGCCGCTGCGGCAGTTCCAAGGTAACCGTTTCCGGTACGCAGAACTTCCGTTGGGCGATCCAACCATTTCGCCAAAAGCGTGTTGGGCTCCTTTTGGTGCCATTCGAGGCCGCCTTTTTCGCCGTAGATCCGGATGTTCAGACCGTTTTCTTCACCGACGCTGATCTGGGAGCAGTGAAGCACTCCTTTGGCGCCGTTGTTAAAACGCAGGAGAATGTTCGCGTCGTCATCCAGAAGGCGTCCTTCGACGAATGCTGTGAGATCGGCGGCGAGTTCCTTGATGTGTAGACCGGTGATGTATTCGGCGAGGTTTTCGGCGTGGGTTCCGATATCGCCTACGCAACCTGCGGCTCCTGAACGAGCGGGGTCGGTGCGCCAGGCTGCCTGTTGTTGGCCGGTTTCTTCGAGGCGCGTTGCTAACCAGCCCTGCGGATATTCGACCACGACTTTGCGGATCTTGCCGAGAAGGCCTTGGTGAACCATTTCGCGGGCCTGTTTGACGAGCGGATAACCGGTGTAGTTATGGGTTAATCCGTAAAGAAGGCCGGTTTGTTTCACCAAACCCGAAAGCTCTTTGGCTTCCGCGAGGTTAAACGTAGCGGGTTTGTCGGAGAGGACGTGGAACCCGTTTTCGAGAGCGAGCTTCGCCGGAGCGAAGTGCATGTGGTTTGGGGTCACGATGGAAATGAAATCCATCCGTTGATCGGCGGGCAGCGCCTTTTCGGAGAGAATCATTTCTTCGAACGAACCGTAGCAACGGTTCGGTGCGAGGAAAAAATCGGCGCCGGAGGCCTTGGATTTTTCAGGGCTGGACGAGAAAGCACCGCAGACCAGTTCAATTTGGCCATCGATGTTCGCTGCAATGCGATGGACGGCGCCAATGAAGGCACCACGTCCGCCGCCTACCATACCATAACGGATTTTTCTGCTCATAGATTTGGGTAAGAGAGGGGAAATAAGGCGAAAAGAGTGTCAGAACTAGACGCCTCGGAGCAAGCTCAGCGAATGCCGCCAGATGCTCCTGCGTGGATTTACGGTTGGGGTTTGAGATCGGTTCCGTAGACGCGAACAGGGCCGATTGCCTCCAGCGTGGTTTTGATGTCTTTGGCTTCTCCCACGACGACAATAATCGAGTTATCGGCATCCAGATGTGCTTTCGCCGTTTTCAAAATGAGTTCCGGTGAGGCGGTTCCCATACGCCGTGCGTAGCTCCGGTAAAAGTCCGTTGGCAGGCCGTACAAGTCGATATCTTGCACACGCTGAGCGGTGCGACTGCTGTTTTCGAGGCTGAGCAAGTAGTTGCCAACATTGTATTCCCGTTGAAGGCCCAGTTCGGCCTCGGGAACGGGTTCGTCTCGGATTCGCCCGATTTCCTTGAGGATTTCTTTGATGGCTGGAGCGGTGACGTCGTTCCGGGTTTCGGCAGTGGCTTGAAAGGCGCCTCCGTCGCGACGCATGTCAAAGAAGGAATAGGAGCCGTAGGTCCAGCCGTGTTTTTCACGAAGATTGCCGTAAAGACGGCCGGAGGCGCTTCCGCCCAAAGTGGCGTTTAAGACGATGATTTCAGGCAGATCAGGAGTGCCACGGGACGGGCCTGTTTTACCAACGATGATGTTGCTTTGAACGGAACCCGGACGGTCAATGAGATGGATCGAGCGCCCTTGGATCGAGGGGAAATGGGGCTTGGGAAGAGCCGGGATTTCACCGCGCTCCCAGGATCCAAACGCTTTTTCGATGAGTGGCAGAACGTCCTTCAGAGTCACGTCGCCGACGACCGCTAAAGTGGCGTTGTTCGGGCGGAAGTGAGTGGCGTGGAATTTAGTGAGATCTTCCCGAGTAATGGACTGAACACTTTCGGGCGTTTGAAAGGTGCCGTAGGGATGATCGCCGAAAACGAGTTTGCCGATGAGTTTCGCGGCGAGTTTTGCGGGTTCCTGTTTTTGCGCTTCGAGGGCTGATAGCGTCTGTTTACGGATCTTGGTGAGCTGCTCTTCTGCAAAGACAGGGTTACGAGCCGCATCGGCCATAAGGTCGAGAAGCTGGGCCGTGTATTTGTTGAGGGAAGACGCGGTCAGCGAGATGGCGTCCGTTCCGGCGAGGGCTTCGACGTGAGAACCGAGGAAGTCCGTTTCACGTGCAAAAGCGGCAGCATCGCGCTGGGCGGTGCCGCGGTTCAAAAGCGTGGCGGTAAAAGAGGCGGTGCCGGGTTTTTCTGCGTCTGCCACGGAGCCGGATTTGATCATCAACCGGAAAGTGACGGTGGGTCTGCGATCGTCCTGGATGAGGTAAATCCGGAGCCCGTTCGGCAGCGTGACTTCCTCGAAATCGGGGAATGAAATGGCGGGAGCCGGACCGGGTTCTGGTTTTTGCGTACGATCGAATTCGCCGTAGCCAACGGCGGGAATCAACGCGGTGAGGGCGAGGATCGTCGAGGGAAAGAAGCGGGAGGACATGGGAGGGGTTATTTGGATTCGGGAAGAATGAAGCGAAGGGTGTAGCGTCCGCTGTCGGTGAAGTATTGTTTGGCGACGCGTTGGAGGTCTTCGCGTTTGACTGAGAGATAACGGTCGAGCTCGGTGTTGATGAGGGATGTGTCTCCGTAAAACATGGAGTAATGAGCGAGGGTGCTTGCTCGTTCGTGCATGGTTCCGCCGGATTCGGAGAATTGAGATTCCATGGCGTTACGCGCTTTTTGGAACTCTTCTTCGGAGACTCCCTGTTCGATGACCTGGTGGATTTCGGCTTGGAGAAGGCGATCGAGTTCTTCGAGGGCGACTCCTGACTGGCCGGTTACGGAGAGAGCGAGCAGTCCGGCTTTTTCCATGAGGTAACAGTAGGGACTGGCGTTCATTGCGACGCCTTCTTTTTCCACGAGTCGCTGATAGAGCCGGGAGGATCTGCCGCTTCCCAGAATGTTGGTCAACATTTCGAGCGGATATGCGTCGGGATGTGTTTCGGCGGGGCCTCTCCAAGCGTGGACGATGGATGGAAGCGGCGTGTTTTTCTTCAAGACATCCTTCGACTTTCCGGGCACCGAGAGATCCCAGTTCACTTCAGGGCGCGGGACTTTTTCGCCGCGCGGGATACTGGCGAAATAGCCATCAATTAGGGCCTTTGCGTCTTCGGGTTTGAAGTCTCCGGCGACGACGAGAGTGGCGTTGTCGGGACGATAGAAGGTGCGATGGAAGTCGCGGAATTCTTCGATGGTGGCTTTATCGATGTATTGGAAGGAGCCGATGGGGACCCACTGATAGGGAGTGCCCTCAAAAACCAGGGCGGACAGCTCTTCGAAAAGGCTGCCGTAGGGTTGGTTATCGTAGGAGCGGCGGCGTTCTTCTTTTACGACGGAGCGTTGGGTTTCGACGCCGGTGTCGTCGATTTTCGGGTGCAAGAGTCGTTCGGATTCGATCCAGAGCGCGAGTTTAAGTTGGTGGGAGGGGAGGTTGAAGTAGTAGTCGGTTCGATCGAACGAAGTCGAAGCGTTTAAGTTACCGCCGGCCCCGGAGATGTATTTATCGATGGTCCCTCTGGGGATGTTATCGGAGCCTTCGAACATGAGGTGTTCGAAGAAGTGCGCGAAGCCGGTGCGATCCGGGCGTTCGTTTTTACTGCCGACGCGGTAAAGGACGTAGGTGGAAACGACGGGTGCTGCGTGGTTTTCATGCAGGATGACATGGAGACCGTTTGGGAGGTCGTATTCCTGAAAAGCGATGGGTTTGCGGACGCTTCGTGTTTCGGCGGTGGGTTTGGCCGGTTCGGATGCCGAGAGGCGCGAGAGCGGCGAACCGATGGCCAGCGCAAGGGTTGCCGAGAGGAGGGCTGCGGATTTCATGGATTGGGAAGAGTAAGACCGTTGAAGTGATGAAATGTTCGGAAAAGGAAGGGGGCGGGAGGGAAATGCGGGAATTGGGAGCGTAGCATTCCTGAGGCGGGGCGCGGAAGGAAGGCTTCGCTCTTTGAAAAGGTCGAGTTAATGGTTTGGCATGAAATCGTTTTGTCGAGTGTTGGTTGGGGGGCTGTGGCTGATTTTTACTTGGGCGCCCCCGGCGATTTTTGGGGAGGATGAGCGTTTTGCTTATGAACGAGCCGAAATGGGGGTGCCGTTTCGGGTGACGTTGTATGCGCCGGACGAGGCGACTGCGCGCGTGGCGGCAGATGCGGCTTTTGATCGCGTCTCGGAATTAAATGCGGTGTTGAGTGATTACGACGGGGATTCCGAGTTGAGCCGGATTTCGGATAAAAGCGGTAAGGGTGAGGTGGTGAAGGTTGGGGATGATTTGTGGCGTGTGTTGGAATACGGACAGAAAATGGCGGAACGTTCCGGAGGGGCGTTTGATATGACGGTGGGTCCCTTGGTGAATATGTGGCGGGTGGCGCGGCGCAAGAAGGCGTTGCCGACTCCGGAAAAGGTGAGTGAAAACCTGGCGCGTGTCGGATACGACGCGGTTTTGTTGGATCCGAAGCAGCGGACGGTGGAATTAAAGAAGCCTCGGATGCGTTTGGATGCGGGAGGAATTGCGAAGGGTTATGCGGTGGAGGAGGCGTTAAAGCTGTTGCGGTCCGGTGGGTTTGAGCGGGCCATGGTTGTGGGGGGAGGGGACATGGCGCTGGGGGAAGCGCCTCCCGGAGAGAAGGGATGGAAAATCGAGGTGCCGGCGTTGGATCAGGCGGGAGCCCCAGAGGCGCGGATTTTGGTGCTCAAGAACGTGTGTGTATCGACGAGCGGCGACTTGTATCAGCGGCTGGAGATCGGGGGGAAACGGTATTCTCATATTGTGAATCCGTGGACGGGTATGGGGCTTACGGATCACAGTTTGGTCACGGTTGTCGGATTGCATGGAATGGAGACTGAAGTGCTTTCCAAGATCCTGAGTGTATTGGGGCCCGAGAAAGGGCTTCCGATTGTGGAGGAAATCGAAGGCGCGGCTGCGCATGTGGTCAGAGCGCCGGATGACCGAGTCGAGGAGCGAGTGTCCGCTCGCTGGGGTTCGATCGAGCAAAAGCCGTAACGGGGGTCGAGGGGAGACTGGTAAAGGAGGCCAGCCAAGGCTGAGGAACCCTAGTCGAAGCGGTTGTGTAACCAGCGGTAGGGAAATTCGTCTCCGGGACAATCCGTGGGCCAGCGAGGAGGGTTAATCTCGCGATGTGCTTTAACGATAGCCCATTTGCCTTCGGTTTTGCCGACTCGGGAGCGCAGGTAACGAATGAGTTCGTCTAACGCTTCGAGTTGTTTTTGGGTGGGTTGTTCCTGGTTGAAATCACCCACCAAACAAATGCCCAACGCGATGTTGTTTAGGTAATCGCTATGGACGTGTCCGCCGTTGATCTGGCGTTTCCAACGGGGACCGATTTCGATTTGGCCGTCGCCGGACGAGGTGCCGTTTCCGATGACAAACTGATAAGCGAGGCCGTTGGGCATCTTGCGGACTTGAGTGTGGTAGTAGTCGAAGGACTTTGCGTTGCCCTGACGAGTACCGCTGTTGTGTACGACGATATAGCGCCAGCGTCCCTTTTCGACTGGGGCGCGGTCGATTTCTTCGCGGACGGATTTGGAAAGATATTTCCAGCTTTTGAACCAACCAAAGAATGAGGAGAAGGGAGCGGTTTGGACAGGAGCCTTGTGTTCTATGCCAGATTTTTCGATGACGACTGGGGTTTCAGCCACAGTGGTTTCGACGGGTGGAGGCGGTGGGGGCGTTGGCTCCTGGGTACGTGGTTGGGCGGGCTTGGGCTGAGCTGGAGTCGGTTTTGGTTGGGAAGGAGTAGACTGAGGGGGAGTGGGAGAGGCCGTAGGCTTTTGGGTGCCGGGGTTTGTCTGGGGAGGAGGAACTGGGACGGCTGAGGCTGGCTTTTTGGTTGGCGCCGGAGTGTTTGGGGGATTGTTTGGGGTGGGAACTGGGTAAGGCTTGGGTTTGGGCTTCGCGGGGGCCGACTGGGAGGGGGGCGTTTGTTGGGCCGGAGCCGGCTGCATTTCTTCGCGAGCTTTCAGGAAGCGGCGGCGTTTTTCGTCGTCGGAAGACGAGTCGCCCTGCTGAGCGGTCCCGTGTTGGGACTGCAGAAGAGAGAGGACGAGGAGCCAGACTGTAGGCTTGGAACGAAAAAGCACGGCAGGACATTACCAAAGCCCGTTCATGCTGCAAGCGATGGCGGTGTCTGAATAAAAAGCGGGCCGGGTTGAGGTGAAGAGAGAAACTCTCGTCAGCCCCAAACCCAGCCCGGAAATGGACGGTATTTTTGAAAAGGCGGCTATTTATCGAGGCCGAAGGCGTTGTGTACGAGGACAGCGGCTTCTGCGATGCGAGGTTCTTCGATAATGACAGCCGTTTTGATTTCGCTGGTGGAAATCATCTGGATGTTGATTCCGCCGGCAGAGAGGGCCTCGAACAGCTTCGCGGCGACTCCGGAGTGAGAGCGCATGCCGATTCCCACAATCGAGAGTTTGGCGATGCCATCCTGAGCGTGTAATCCGCTTGCACCCACTTCGACGACGATGGGTTCGAGGGCGGCTTTTGCCTTGGGCAACTCGTCTTTCGACAAGGTGAACGAAATATCAGTGGTGCCGGCGACGCTGACGTTCTGAACAATCATATCGATGATCAGATTGTTGGCGGCAACGGTGGTGAAAATCCGCGCTGCGGTACCGGGTTTATCCGGCACGTTGGCGATAGTCACCTTGGCCTGATTTTTTTCGACGCTAACGCCGCGGACAACCACGGCCTCCATGCTCTCGGTTTCTTCCTTCACAATGGTTCCTGGGTTCTGGTTGAAGCTGGATCGGACCTCGAAAATCACTCCGAATTTTTTGGCAAATTCTACTGAGCGGCTTTGCATGACTTTGGAGCCGCTGGAGGCCATCTCCAACATTTCGTCGTAGGAGATTTCGTTGATCTTTTTCGCGCTGGGTACGAGACGGGGGTCGCAGGTGTAAACACCGTCTACGTCGGTAAAAATCTGACAGAGATCTGCTTTGATTGCGGCTGCGATGGCAATGGCAGTGAGATCGGACCCGCCTCGTCCGAGGGTGGTAATGGAGCCTTCGGCAGTTTCGCCCTGAAATCCAGCGACGATGACGATGTTGCCGGCGTTTAATTCCGCGTGGACGCGTTCTGGGGAAATCGTGGCGATTTTTGCCTTGGTATGGACTTCGCTTGTGATGATTCCTGCCTGGGCGCCTGTAAGCGAAACGGCTTTGTGGCCGAGACCTTGAATGGCCATCGCCGTGAGGGCGATGGTGGTCTGCTCACCGGTTGCTAACAGCACATCCATTTCGCGTTCCGTTGGGGAGGGGGAAACTTCACGTGCGAGTTTGATCAGGCCGTCTGTGACTCCGCTCATGGCGGAAACGACCACGACCACTTGATGTCCTTCCGCTTGTGTTGCAATGACACGGCGGGCGACATTTTGAATGCGTTCGGGATTTCCGACGGAAGTGCCGCCGTATTTCTGGACGATTAAGGCCATGGGAAAAGGGCGCTGATGTTTCCTTCCCTGAGGGATTGGGGGAAGGAAAAACAGACGATATCTTTAGTTTAGGTGGCTCAAGTTGCGAGGAGAGGGAAGTTGAGCGGGCTGCGGAATTAGGGAGTCGGCACAAAATCGAATACGAAAACGTCCTCGAGGCTTGGTTTTAGCAAGTTGACGAAGGCGACGTGGTCCGGGTGGTCGATATAGGTTTTGAGGGACTGCATATTGGCGAAGGTAACCACCCACATGTGGGTGAATCCTTTTGCGAGTCCTTCGGGGCTAATGTCTTTTCCCCATTCGATGGACTGTACCTGAGAGATTTTGGATTTAAGTGAGGCGAATCCCTCTTCGATCTTTTGGATGTCTGCGGGCGTCGCGTCGGGCTTAAATTTAAAGGAGACGATGTGGCGTACAGGGCCTTCGGCGGAAAGTGCGGTGGAAGCGGTCATAATAAGGGCGGCAATTACAGAGAGGAAACGCATGGGGCTCAAGCTGGATGGATGCTGGTTTTACGGAAAGCAGGAAGCGAGTTTATCTCCCCGGAATCACAGCCTTGAGAGTGTCTAAAACACCTTTTGCTGCTTCCTGCGCTTTTGTTGGATCCGGAGTTGGAAGTCCGGAGGGGACTACGCTTTTTATGGTGTTGATGACGGCATCTTTGCCCATGAGGAGCAGTTTCTCACTCAGGTCTTCCATAGGATTATTTGTCGTTCCGGATAACTGGATTGAGGTCCAAACGTAGCCGTCGCGCTTGTCAGTGAAGATTTTTGTCTGTGTTCCAGGAAGCCACTGAATGAGTGATGGAGACAGCCCCAATTGGATGGTCCCTTGGAGCTTTGATCCTTCAATTACGATGTTTCCGGTAATCCGCATGAGACCGTCTCCGTCAAGATCGAGGTCCCGAATGATGGCGCGTTCTTTGGTGACAAGAATGTGTGCGGATGCAGTTTTGAGTGGGACGGAACGGAAACGGGGATTACCGAGGAACGTATCGATGTGAGAAAGAATCGGGAACGCCTCGAGTTTGCCGCCTTTGAGTTGGATGGTTCCTTCCAGTACGCTTTCGGTGGGTTTACCGGCGGGAACTTTGTATCGGAGATCGCCCTGAACGTTTCCCTTAATACGGGTTTGCCACCAATTGCTTAGGAACGGGTCGATGTTAACGTTTTCCAGATGGGCATCGAGGGCGACCCCAGTGGCATCAGAAAGCTCCCCGGTAATCGTGGTTTCGCCACCCTTTTTGAAAAGAAACCGTGAGTTTCTCAGGATCAGCGCCTTTTGGTGGAGAACCATTTTGGCGTTGGAGATTTCTAGCGTCGGTAGTCCGGGGATTTGGAGTTCGCCGCCTTCAGCTAGGATGTCCCAATCCTCTTTGTTTTGAGTGGCGGTGAGACGCACTTGTTGGGCTTGCACCTGACCTTTTTGGATAGCGGATCTTTCTGCTTTTAGGGTGCCGATTTCTGTGTGGTTCGGAAGAAGCGATGCCAGCCAACCCGAGGGTTTGGGTGCGAGTGGGGCAGCGTCGGTAGAGTTTGGGGATGTGGGATGGACGTCCAGATTCAAGTCGAGTTGTTGGACGTTCATGAAGTCGACTCTCCACGCACGGTGCCACAAAGCGCCTAAATTCAGATCTGCGCGAAGGCTCCGGAGTTTGAGTTGTTTGTATGCCGCGCCCTCTCTGCCTTCCGAGTCGAGGGAATCGGAGAATAAGGATATTCCCTCCCTTTTGAATGGCGCGATTTGGATGTCTGCATAGAGGTGCCCCCCTAAGCCGGCTTCTACGCGTTGCCGAAACTCGGTGCTTTGGAGGTAGGATTCGAGCCAGGCTTCTCCGGCGAATATGGCGATGACACCTCCAAGCGCAAGGCAGCCTCCGGCGATGAGAGCCGCTTTGCGAAACGGGTTAGTGGAATGATTTCGGCGTCTGTGAGGGGGCGAGGTTGTGGAGGGGGTGCTCATGGGGGGCCGGAAAAAGAGAAATTAGGAGGCGGCGAGGCGGCGGTAGATGGAGTCGTAACGAATAGCTGCTTCTTCCCAACGAAACTGGCTTGCCATGGCGTTTTGAACTAGTTGCTGCCAACGAATGGTGTCCTGAAAGAGATGGTGTGCGCGCTGTATAGAATCCCAGAGAGCGGCGGAGGAATCTCTGAAGTAGAGGAGGGCGTTTCCTTTTCCGGAGGTGAGATCGAAGTCGGCGAGGTGTTCCTGGAGTCCGCCGGTCGCGTGAGCGACTGGAATTGCGCCGTATCGGAGGCCGTACAGTGGGGTTAGGCCTGAAGGTTCGAAATGGGAGGGCATGAGTAGGACGTCCGCGCCCGCGAGAAGTCGCTTGGAGAAGTCGCTGTCCCATTCGTTGTAGAAAGCCATTTTCGAAGGGTGTTGGCGTGCTGCTGCCAAAAGATCCCTGCGTAAGGTGGGTTCACCGTCCCCGACGATAATGAGGCGGGAGTCCGTGGCGAAAAGTCGTGGCAACAAGGGGAGGAGGAGATCAAATCCCTTTTGGTCGGCGAGACGACCAACCATTACGTAGAGCGGGCCAGAAGTGGTTGAGGCGAGTCCGAGTTCTTTTAAAAGAGCGGCTTTACAGACGGCTTTGCCGGTCCGATCGGCGGCGGTAAAGGGGGCGGGCAGGGTGTCCGAAGCAGGATTCCAGAGCTTGGGGTCGACGCCGTTTGGCACAGCAAAAAGGTCTGACTTTCTAGATTGGAGAACTTTCTCCAATCCGAATCCGCCCTCGGAAGTCAGGATGTTCGCTTTATAGCTCGAACTGACAGTGGTGAGAGCGTCTGCAGTAAGAATCCCGCCTTTGAGGAGATTGATCTTTCCGTAGAACTCCAGTCCGCCTGGGTTGAACCAGCCTGGGGAGAGGTTTGTAAGGGGGAAATCCAGAGCCCAGAAGGCTCCTTGATGTTGGACGTTGTGGAGGGTTAAGAGCGTTTTAAGGGGGAGGTTTTGATCTCGAATGATCAGCGGAACTAGGGCCGTATGCCAGTCGTTGATATGAATGACGTCTGGGCAAGGTTGAAGACGGCGGGCGAGTTCGACGACTGCTTTTGAAAAGAACACAAAACGCGCAGCATTGTCAGGGTATGGGGCTTTTGCATCGCCGTATAGGCCCTGACGGCTGAAAAAGGGATCACATCGAATGATCAACCATTGTGTGCCGTTCGGACTGAGGCGTTCGTAGACGGAGGCTGTATGCGTGACGTCGCCGAGAGGAATTGAAAACTCGACATCGATGGGCTCGGCGCCGTCGAGGAGGCCGGGGTAACCAGGAAGCGCAACGGCAACATCGTGACCAAGGTTAGAGACATAAGCGGGGAGGGAGGCCATTACGTCTCCAAGCCCGCCGGTGCTTGCCAAAGGGGCCACCTCGCTGGCGGCAAACAGGATCGTCATACGGCATATCCAACACAGTGCAACGAGGTGGGCAAACGGTTTTCTTTGGTCCCGAACGGATATTGAGTAAAGTGAACGGAGGCGGGGGAAATGGCTGGACAGAACGGGGGCGCTTGACGAGGCTGGGTGGCTGTTCTGCGCCCGTAGCTCAATTGGATAGAGCGTTGGCCTCCGAAGCCAAAGGTTATGGGTTCGACCCCCGTCGGGCGCACTTTTAAGGGGTCTACGTCAGGGGGACTCTATGGGTCTACGTCAAAGTTTGGGGAGGGGCGTGTTTAATTGTGGATGGTTGGGTTG
>JBAXNG010000020.1:0-99582 GCA_037133875.1 Verrucomicrobiota bacterium
TGGGGCGCTGGGGCGCTGGGGCGCTGGGGCGCTGGGGCGCTGGGGCGCTGGGGCGATTTTGGGGAGCTGTGAGGCAGCGGATTTCCAAAAGGATTGCGGGTGAGATGCCATCTCAATTCTTCGTGCTAAGAGGAGAATATGGGTGAGTTTCTGGTGAGATGGGTGGTGGTGGGCGGTGTGGTGACTTTGGGGCTGTGGTTGGGGGCGCAGCTTTCTGGGGGCGCGTTTGAGTGGTGGGCAAGTGTGTTAAGTGGGGTGTGGGTTGGTTTCTTGAATGCGTTGATGCGGCCTCTGGTGTTGCGTTGGTTCGCTGAAGAAAAAGACGAAGTGGGGAGCCAGATTGGTAGTCAGATTGGCGGTGAGTGGAGGAGACAATGGGTTTTTTGGAGGTTGTGGATTGTGCTTATGCTGTTGAATTTAATGCTTGTGTTCACATTCCAATATTGGGCTCCTGCGGGAGCGTGGCGTAGTGACTATTTGGTGGGGAACAGTGGAGATGGAGAAGCTCTGCTGTGGGGAAGCCGTATTGGGGCGCAGTTGTTTATTTTGAGAGTGGGAGCGGTGTTGATTCTCACAATGGTGAGTTGGGGAATGGGGGTGTTTTTTCGAGGACGAGATGGAGGTGTTCATTGGCTGGACTACCACGGGCCACCGGGTGGTTGATGAAGCTCAACGTCGTTTATGAGCACAGGCGAATGGCAAACGCTCGCTCTGGGAGGGAGCGTGGAACAGAGGAGTCTGGAGGGGTAAGCTTGGTGGTTTGTGATCGAAAGGAAGTGTAAATGGGGGCTCTGAGATGTTTGAATGTGGCGGAATCGAGTCACCAGGAGACCCGACGAAACCCAACGAAACCCCAATATGAGCGAGTCATTTTTAAAGCCCCAAAATCAGGCTGGGGAGAATGCGGAAGGGAAAGTGCGCGGGATGTATGGAGAGAACTTGCCACCAGTGTTGCGTGTACGGGTGAAGATCTGCGGTATTACTACGGAGGCCGACGCTTTAGCGGCGATAGCCGCTGGGGCGGATGCTTTGGGCTTTAATACATGGTCAGGAAGTAAGCGGTATTTGGATTTAAAGAAGGCTCAGGAATGGATCGTTCGGTTGCCGGGTTTTGTGACACGGGTCGCGCTTTGTATAAATGCAAGCGGCCCAGAAGTTGAGGAGGTTGCAGCGATGCCTGGCATCGATGTTCTTCAATTTCACGGTGATGAAACGAAGGCGTTCTGTGCGGAGTATGCAGCGGGAGGACGTTCTTTTATCCGGGCGATTCGTTTGGGGACGGATGAGGATTTGGATCAACTGAGGGATTGGTCGACGCGTCAGGTATTGGTCGATGCGGCCGTACCCAGTGTCTATGGGGGGAGTGGCGCGACTGTGGAGAAGCGGTTGGCTGGACTCGCGATTACGCGTTATCCGGAGTTGGCTATCACGTTAGCGGGTGGATTGGAGCCAGGGAATGTGGGGGATTTGGTAAGAGAACTACGGCCTTATGCTGTGGATGTGGCGAGTGGAGTGGAGTCCGCTCCCGGGCGGAAAGATTGGATAAAGATGCGGGATTTTGTGCAGGCGGTGAACGGGTGACGAAATATTGAAAGGTGGGTTTTGACTGGAAGGAAAGGGGGTGCTTCAAGTCAGGGATGGTACGTGTTGAAATTGAATATCAGGGGAATTTGCACTGTGAAGCGGTGCATGGTCCGTCACAGGGTCGGATTACCACGGATGCGCCGGTGGATAACCACGGGCGAGGCGAGGCGTTTTCCCCAACCGATCTTGTCGGGGCGGCTCTGGGGACGTGTATGGCGACGATTATGGGAATCGTAGCTCAACGTCACGCAATCGAGCTCAAGGGAATGCGGATTCAAGTGGATAAAGAAATGGTTACGAGTCCGGTGCGCCGTATCGGCCGTCTCGTAACGCGTATAACAATCCCTTTGCCTAAGGATCACCCGCAACGAGCCCTTTTGGAGCAGGCGGCGCTAACCTGTCCGGTACATGCAAGTTTGCACCCGGATGTAGAGAAACCCATCGAGTTTGTTTGGGGGCAATAGCTCCAGTCTTGGTGAGATGGCATACGTTCAAATGACGGCATGCCATCTCGGGATCCGCTGGTCCGCGGTTTCGCCGGTCTTCCGATACGCTAAACGAGGGACGCGCGAGTTAAGACGCGAGTAATGCGGATAATGGGTTCGTTAGCGCTTAAAAGGTGATGTTCACGGAAAGAGTGCCAAACACCTGTCCTTCTTGTTGGCCCTTGTATTCCTCCGTCCGGTAAACGAGGGCATACGCGAGTTTGGTGTTTTTGTAGTAGGTTCCGAGACCGACACTCAAGTCTGCTACTGCCCATTTGCGGTCGACTGAATGGCTGTGACCAAAGGTGTTTCCATCGAGGAAAATGGAATGCACAACGGCACGTCCGTCAACGCGCCCGAAGACATAGAGGCCAAAATTGGATTTTGCTTGGGGGGCGGCTTCCAGTCCGTCTACCGGGGTGGATGTGGTTGCAGACGGAGTGATGCCTGTAGTACCGAAGTCATCCGGGAGATTGATCCCCATACGGAGCTCACCCCCTACATTTGCGTAAGTCTGCACATTACCGACGGCGAGGCCTGCATGGGGCAATAACTCGCAATTCAAGCCGACCCGCCGCGCATGTAATGGCACTCGCCAGTCTCTGAGAAAAACACCAGTGATCCCCAATTCGTTGTGAAGTTGGTTGGCCCATCCGTTTGGGTGGGTTTCCCCCAAAGCATCGTGCAAGGTTCGTTGGGTTTCCTTTGCGTATGACCAAGGGCCGACAACCCCTACGTCTAATACGAGGGTGTTTCGTACCTCTGCCGTCTTCCACGCAACACCGACTCCCAGATAAAGCCAGCCTGCATAGGGTCTTTCGTTCGGTACGAGGGCGGTGGAGGTGGTGTCTTTTGGTGTGTAAATATTCTGTCCGAGACAGAAGAGCAGGTTCTTTTGATAGACCTTTTCGTTGATCCCGGGCAGGAGATCGAAGGCCTTCAAAAATGGACGTGCGTAAGGGGAGTCGCTCAGATTTTGGAGGTTTGCGGAGCTCCATCCTATTTTGGCTCCGCTGGTGTAGTATTGGTCCGTTCCAGCGAAAGAGTCGTTTTCCAAATAAAGGCTGAGAGTGCCTTTAGATTGTACTGGTTGCTCTGCTAGGAGTGGTACTGGAATGCAGGCGATACTCAGTGCCCCCGAAAATAGAATAGAGCGGCAATACATGGGTTGGTGATTTTTACTGAGGTTAGTGTTTGAGCCCGCAACGATGGGTGAATCGGTACGGACAGTTCGAAGGCAGTTAGCGCAATGGAGCTCAGCGTGGGTTTGATTTGCGGCGTCGTACCAGACCTATCCCTAAGAGTATCGCGATGACTGATAGATGCGGTTGTATCCCGAATCCGAATGCTTGGATTGAGGCGGGTGCAGTTTCCTTGAACTGCCGCATGGAACGAATTTGTCGTAGTAATGCGACCGCGGCTAGCCCTCAGGATCGATACTAGATGAAAGGAGTAACCCCCTATTGAACTAAGGTGCGGTTAAATGAATATGCTGCGTTATGCTGTTATTTTTCTGATAGTTGCGATTGTTGCTGCTGCCTTTGGATTTGGCGGGATTGCGGGCACGGCCGCATCGATTGCGAAGGTGCTGTTTGCCGTGTTTCTAGTGCTCTTTCTTGTATCGCTAGTAGTGGGAGGCCGGCCCCGCGTTTGAGTTTTATGAAAACGCCAATTGTTTTAGGTGCTGCGTTGTTGATCGCAGGGGCCTTGATTCTCGGATACGGGCACTTCAATTATCAGACTCGAGAGAAAATCCTGGAAGTCGGGCCAATCAAGGCAACGGCTGAACGAACGGAGACTGTGAGTGTCCCGCCCGGTCTGGCATGGGCGTTGATTGTTACTGGAGCAGGGGTGCTCCTCATCGGTGTGTGGCGGGATCGCCCAATATCTTGAGCTAACTGGAGGTTAAATGTGCCGAATTCAATAAAACGAAAAGAATTGGGGGCAGTTCTGCAGGATCGCGGTGTGGCGTTTCGCGTATGGGCCCCGCACGCCAAGAGGGTCTCGGTTGTTGCGGATTTTAATCATTGGGATCCGCTCGCACACCCGATGCAACCCGATGAGAACGGGTGTTGGTTTTTGGATGTGGAGGGAATCCGGGCAGGGGAACAGTACCGATATTGCTTGGTCACTGCGGATGGTGTTTTTACTCGAATTGACCCGTATGCGCGTGAGGTGACGAGTTCTGTGGGTAATGCGATCGTGCATGACCCAAAGTTTGAGTGGCAGGGAGACGGATTTCAGATGCCGCCGTGGAACGAGTTGGTAATATATGAGTTACACGTTGGTACCTTTAACGATCAAGAAGAGGTGTTTCTAGGTGGCGAGTTTCGTTCGATATCCGCTCGATTTGGACATCTACGTAAATTGGGTATTAACGCGATCCAGATCATGCCGGTTGGACAGTTTGCTGGGGAACGCTCCTGGGGATACAATCCGTCCCATATCTTTTCGGTGGAAAAGGCGTACGGCGGACCGTTGGCGTTTAAACGGTTCGTTAAGTTGGCGCACAAAGAGGGCTACGCCGTGATTTTGGATGTGGTTTATAACCACCTTGGCCCCAGTGACCTTGATCTGTGGCAATTTGACGGTTGGAAAGAAAATGAGCGAGGTGGAATCTATTTCTACAATGACGATCGCTCGTCTACGCCATGGGGGGAGACGCGTCCCGATTATGGCCGAGGTGAAGTTCGCCAATACATTTTCGATAACGTCCGGATGTGGCTTGAGGAATACCATCTGGATGGCCTGCGCTTTGACTGTACGCAGTTTATCCGAACGGTAGATGGGTTCGGAGCGCGTGATATTCCAGAAGGGTGGAGTCTGTTACAGTGGATTAATCGTTTTGTGACGGAACAGTTTCCCGGGAAAATTACGATAGCGGAGGATCTTCAAAACAATCGCTGGCTCACCAAAGACGTAGGTGCGGGTGGGGCGGGCTTTGGTTCCCAGTGGGATGGCATGTTCGTACATCCTATCCGTCATGCAGTCATCACACCTGATGACCAGCAACGGTCGCTGAGTGCCATCCGTGATGCTCTCTGTTATCGGTACAATGACGATGCGTTTGACCGCGTGATTTACAGTGAGTCTCACGATGAGGTTGCAAACGGAAGCGCCCGTGTGCCTCAGGAAATTAATCCAAGTGATCCCAAAGGGTGGTACGCTCGGAAACGCTCTACTTTGGCTGCCGCAATGGTTTTTACGGCTCCTGGAATCCCTATGCTTTTTCAGGGGCAAGAGTTTTTGGAAGGTGGCTGGTTTCGAGATTCAGTTCCGGTGGATTGGGATCAGCGGGACGAGTTCCACGGAATCGTCCGGATGTACCGGGACTTGATTCGATTGCGGCGAAATATGGAAGGAATGACCCGTGGGCTCATCGGGCAATTTACGCAGGTCTATCATCTGCATGAAGAGCGCAAGGTGCTGGCGTTTCATCGATGGGACAAAGGCGGAGTTGGGGACGATGTCGTGGTGGTTGCCAACTTTTTTCACGAAGCGCAGGAAGGATATACGATCGGTTTTCCTGCCGCGGGACGTTGGCGCTTACATTTCAACAGTGATTGGCATGGGTATAATGATGATTTTAAAAACCATCCAAGTGGAGATGTGGTCACGCAGGAGCAGGGGTGTGATGGATTGATTGCGGGAGGGGTTATCTCGATTGGTCCCTACAGTGTACTGATTTATTCGCGGTGAATGATGCGGCTTCTTCCCGAGGGAATAGGCTGGGGAGAGGAACTGTGGAGATGAGCAAAATAGGGATATTACTTGTGGAAGATCACCGAATGGTGCGTCAGGGGTTCCTTAAAATCTTGGGGCTACAGAGTGATTTCGAGGTGTTAGGGGAGGCGGAGGAAGGCAGACGGGCCGTGGCTTTAGCGAGTGCACTTTGTCCTGCCGTGGTGGTGATGGATATCGCGATGCCTCTCCTGAACGGGCTGGAGGCTGCGCGACAAATGTTAAGAGAAAGACCAGAGCTTCGGATCGTGCTGGTTTCTGCTTATGGGGAGTTGGGGTATGTGAAACGCGCGTTGGAGTTGGGGGTGGGCGGGTTTCTCTTAAAGCATTCTTCGGTTGAAGATTTGTATTTGGCGATTCGGCGTGTTGCTGCTGGGGGATCGTTTTTTCCGAGGGAGTTATTGCGACGGTTTCGGGTGAGTCTGGCTAGTGGAAAGGGTGAAGCCGTACGGGCTCGGGAGGGCGACAATTTCGGGCGAGGAGGGTTGAGTGTGCGAGAGATGGAGGTGTTGCAACTAATCGCTGAGGGATATTCCAATAAGCAAACTGCGGCGGAGTTGGGGATTGGGATAAAGACAGTGGAGAAGCACCGAGGGCACATCATGGAGAAGCTCGGGGTGCACGAAACCGCAGGGCTGACACGGTACGCACTGGAGACGGGTGTGGTGGAGTGTCGCGGGTTGGCTAAGGTCTGGTAAGGCTTGGTGAATATCAAGGTCGTGTAAGGGGAGGCATGTTTTAGTAAGCGCCTTTGGGCCTGGGATATTTCCGTCAACTAGGTGTTCACCCCATAGCGTGCCTTCACCTTCTGCGCTTAACTCAAGGGTGATGAAAACGAATCAAAATCAATCGGTACGGAACTGGGTGTTATGGTCGGTGGGTGTGGTGCTCTTGGTTGTGTTTGGGACGGGGTGCAACACGGTGCGTGGGTTCGGACGGGACGTGGAAAGAACGGGAGAACACATTAAGGCGGGCGCGAGATAACTTTGGGTAGGTTGGGCTGTCATCTGTGATTCGGAGCTGATTTGCCGTAGGCTGGCGGTGGTGTTGCCTTCAGTGGCATCGCTTTCCGCGGGCACGCAGCATGTTTGCTGGTTGGGACTGAGTGGTGTGGAGTGCCAATGTGCCAAAGAGGCGGAGTTTTGGGTGGGGTACTGTCGCGAAATGTGGCGATTTATTCTGGTTGGTATCTTGGTTGAGTAAGTTGGAGTGTTTTTTTGCGTCTGAAATGCATTGGAGGTGAGTCGGTTGCGTGGAATGATGGATGTCATTTTCAAATTTTACTAAGGAGTCGGTGGGTGCCGGATTGTACTTATTGTTCTGGGGGGAACAGAGGGGTCGTCAATTGAGCTACGCTCGTTGGCGGCCCCTTCTCTTTTTCGGCTTCTCGCCTCCTTGGTTGCATATCCCAGAGACCCGTGATCTAGGTTTTCTCCCCCCTATGTCCCAAGCCTCTTCGTATCGGCGACTCTGTACGTTTGGCGTGTTTGCCATCCTTGGCGGAGCTTTCGTTTTCTTTAAAGGCGCTGATCGAACCTCAACCCTCCAAACACCGGCCCCGCAAACCTCGACCGATTCTTTGAACACCCAGGGCAAGAATACAACGCCCCCCCCACCTTCGCTCGAACAGGGAATCGCCCGGCCACAATTTCAGAACGCGTCACTCACTGTCACGCTTCCTGCCCCATCTCACGCTCCCGAAATCTCCCTTCGGCAAGGAATTCTCGATTGGGAAACACAATTAGCGGAACTCGGAAAATCGGCGCCTGACCCATTGTCCCACGCTCGGGCGGTCTTCGCTCTCATTCCAAAGCTTCCGGACGAGGCCCTTGAAACCGCAGCCGAACGCGCGCTCGCCCAACTTTCCTCCTCCGATTTTAGGTCCGTTGCTGCTCCAGTCCTCCTGAATGCCTCCACGCATGGACGGGTTTTAAGTGTGCTTTTCGCCGATTTGATGGAACGCCCTCCGTCCACCTCGCTCCCGTTACTCCTTGAACTCGCGCAACACACCCAACACGCATTTGCACCTTTTGCGCTCGATAACTTGCGCCTTCTTTTAAGCGAAAACTTCGGCGCCGACTGGAATCAGTGGGATGTGGCGATTCGGGATCGTTTGCGTCTAGAGGCCGCTATCGCCCCTCGGGTTCAGCCTTAAGCGCTTTCACTTCCACGAACGGAATCGGCTCCTGTAACGGTTTGCCCGATTTGTTCCAAACGTCTTTGCCGGTTCCCCCCACATCCTCGACGCGGTTTGCCATTCCGTTCCCGTGTTTCATGAACCGATAGGTTTCAGCCAAAGTAAAAGGTCGAGAGCCTCGGCGGCCAAAAACAACGGTTTGATGTCCGGTTTCATCCACCACTCGATCCCGATCCAACCCTCGCGAAACTGCGAGTATCGGTGAACTTGTGGGATAAGTTGCAATAAGACGCGGTGCAGGGGATGGGCTAAATCCCGCAGCCCCATCCACACTGTTGGGGGAGATCATCTGAATCACCCGTAACCCGTTTTTCCCATCGGCTACCAACGCGTACATCGAAGCCGCAATGGAGCCGATCTGTACCGCATGGGTGTCGTTTAATTGACCTTCTGCGTTGAATATCCGTTCCAATTTCGGATGCTCCGGATTCTCGATATCAATGAATGCAAGCCCTTCAGGACCGTTGGCGACGTAGGCGTAGGTTCTCGCCACGTAGAGTTTGTGGGCATGGGCGAGGGGAACGATTCCTTTTGGCACAGCGCGAGGGTGTTCCGGTTGCTCCAAATTGACGACTTTCAGGCCCTCATCGTCTGTCACGAAGGCGTACTGAAACTGGATCGCCACGGCTTTTGGGTTCTTCAAAAATCCATCAGCAAGTTCCCCCACAAACCTCGGCTTTTCGGGCTCGTTCACATCCACAACTGCGAGCCCGCGTTTGGTGCAAATATAGACCCGATGCCCCGCACACACTCCAAACTCGGCACCAGTCAGGAGACCATTTGGGTTGAAGTGATCCCCGATCTCGCCGCCTGCGGAATCTTTGAGTTTTGCTCGGGAGAGAAAATTGTTTTCAGGGTTACCGTCCAGAAGCGTCGTTGTTTTGACGATGATGAGACCTTCCTCACGGTCCGTGACGTAAACGTATCCGTAGAATGGGTGAATCGGCTGCTCCTCGTTCCGTGGAAGCCGGGTGCGTTCCGGGTCAATCATCAGTGTGCTCGGCATCGCAACCGAAGTCGCAAACTTCGAGCGTACGGTGGTCCGTTGTCCACCCAACGGTGAGAAAGGAGCGCTGGTGATCCGTTCGCTAAAGCCTTTGTTGTAAATATTGGCCACGTCGAACACCTCAAGCCCCCCGGGACCGTTTGCGGTGTAGAGGTATTCTCCGCGCAATGTCAGGTCGTTGATGGTGTGTGCGTGATGGTCGTAGCCGGTGGGGAGCCGTTGTTTTCTGGCGAGATGCTCCGCGTAATTCCGGGGGTACGCTATTTTGTGAAAGGAACTTCCGATCGCGCATTGCGGTTCTTCCTCTTCGGTCCATTCGACTCCGTGTAGGGCGCCTTCTCCTCCGACGTAGGCGTATTGGCCGAAGAAATTGACGGTCCCTGTTCCAAATCCGAGCAGTTGAGCCATCCAGGCGTTGTTGTCATTATTTTTGGAGAGGTGACAATCCGTGCAGTTCTTGGTGGTGCCTTTTCCACTGGTGGTATGCGCGAAGTGCGGATTAAACGCCTGCCCGCTGTACCCCTCGGCGCTGACCGTTTGCATTTGTGCATATACCCATTCGCGATTTGCGTTCTGAGACCCGGCTAACAAAGCGCTGGAGGAGCGGATCACTGCCAGGCGGTTGTTTTTTACCGTCCCATCAATACCTAACATGAACACATCGTCGCGGACCACCTGCGGATTGTAGGTGATCGAGTTTCGGTCGATGGCACCTTCAAACTTGTTTTGTGGGACCCGTTGGTTGGCCTTCATCGGGACGTGGCATCCGAAACAACTCGTCGCCCAGGACGTGTGGCAAATCTGGCAATCCATCGATTTGTTACTGTGCGCCAGCCGGGCACAAGCGTCGGCTTCCGACTCTGGAACTGCGCCCCAAGTGGTCCCGTCACGTTGAATGGTTTTAGCGTAGCGCGCTTTGGCATTGTAACGCGGCGAGTCCGGATTGATGACGTCTACGGTTTGGGGAACTTCCCAGCGGATATCCGGAGACATCGTCGAGTTTTGGAAGAGTTTGTCGCCTTCCCATTCAAAGCGGGGTTTCCACGCCGTGATCGTAGTCATTAAGTCGACCGGTTTGATGGTGCGCCGATCGCCCGGTTTGGTGTCGCCGCTGGCACCCGAGGTCGGCATCGTGATGCGGCCGTCGACAATCTTACGTGGGCGCTCGGAGATGGTTCCGTGACAATCAATACACTCGATGGTCTCGGCATTTCGGACTTCGCCGTACAGGTTGCCGTTCCCGTGAACATCCACGTGAAAGTGGCAATCCACACATTGCATCCCTTTGGCCAGATGAATGTCCTTGAGGTGCACCGCCTTTTTAAAATCGGAGTGAGCGACGATTTTGTCTTCCAAATCGAGGCGGTTTCCTTTGCGGTCCTGCTTAAATACAGCACGGAAATTCCAACCGTGCCCGTGGTAGTCGGCGAATTGGGTGTGTTTGAGCTTCGGGTTGAGCTCCGCGACTTTTTCCAAAAAGCCCAGATCTTTCCATAACCCACGAGCCGCTGCTCCTTCAGGATTCGAGAGCGCGGTTTTCACCATTTCTTCGGGAGTCGGATCGTGTTGCTCTTTGGGATACATGTGTTCCCCGTCGGTTTCCTGATCCCACCAAGTGTAACCCAGATACGGGTTAACGAATGCGTTCCCCTGATGCATGTGGCAGTTCATACAGGTGCTCGTGGGAACGGCCCGGGTGAATTGATGTAAAACGGGATGCCCTCTTTCGTTTTTGGGAATCGTGGGATCTTTGGAAAAACTCAGGCCCTGATTCCCAAATTTGCTCCACCATCCCGAATTGGTCGGGGAACGATCATTCGCGTAAACCACATGGCACGCCGAGCAGCCGCTGGACCGATAGTCGCCGGGATGATCGTTGGACCCCAGGAAACCGAGGAGCGGGTCATGAAGGCGAGCCTTCTGCGCGGAGAGAATCACCGGATCGACCCGTAACAACGTTCCCAGACCGCGCTGCGAAAGACGGCGTTCGGGTTTTCCGGGGCTTTCCTCTAGCGTTGGAACTCCCAGCGCAAGGGGCTCCGATCCACCTTTCTCGAAAATTCGGAAGATGTTCCCTGGTTGACCAATGTTGAATCGGGGCAATGGAGCAAGCGATGGAATGATGC
The DNA here is from genome assembly GCA_037133875.1 of Verrucomicrobiota bacterium. GTDB lineage: Bacteria > Verrucomicrobiota > Verrucomicrobiia > Chthoniobacterales > Chthoniobacteraceae > Chth-196. The sequence continues at coordinate 11,140 of JBAXNG010000020.1, forward strand.
CTAAACGTCGGGTTTCGTCGTCCGTGGGTTTGAATGGGTTTTGCAGAACCAACGGAACTCCGTTCACCGCGTAAGCCTGACCTACGACGGCGTCTTTGATATTGATCGCGCCGTTATTGTAGGCGGCGGCATTCCAGAGCATTCCTCCGTGATTCATCATCGAATGCGTTACCCGTTCCACGATGTCTCCGTGGCAAAGCCCACACGCGACTTTTGCGACGCGTAAATCGCCCGGATTCATGAACTGGATGAACTCCGCAGATTCATGGTTGAGTGCCACCGTGGTGTTGGGAGGGTTTGCGGACGTCTGCCAGATTTCAGGGTGTAGCGGCAATACGTGAGCCTTCTGGAGGGGCAGTCCTTTTGCCGGATTGCCTCCGTGGCAATCGGTACATCCCAGAACGACGTTCGGAGAAACGTGCATCGTGTGGGAGTCGGTTTGTTTATGGCATTCGATGCAGCCGACGCTTTTCTTGGCTGCATCTTCGGGGGACTGATCGATCCAGTTTTTTGCGGGACGTGTTCCGGCGTGAATGGGCGGGCTACTTGCGCCGATTGCGGGCCCAAGTCCCGAACCGTGGCTGGTGCGAGGCGGAGGAGGGAGGGGGGAGGGGGCGGCGTCCACGGTATAGGCCCGCCCAGTTACGGAGGTGGATGGGCCGGTTGCTGGAAGGGGCGACTCTTGTGCTGCGGTGAGAGTCCAGGCTGCCGTGAGGAGGACGGCAAACGCGAGAAGCCGCAGGGCGAATGGATGCAACCGGCGCGTAATGAGGGCGGCGCCCTTTGGGTCGAATGGAGAACGGGAACGGCTCATTACGATTAGTAGGTGAGGGTCACGGTGAGCAGTGCGTTGTAGAGGAACGGATCGGTTTTGCCTGCGGGTGACTGGTCGTCAAAACCTCGAACACGGGTGGTGTTCTGTCGGTAAATGTCCCGGAAACCGCCTCCGGGAATAAAGAAGCCGACCCCTGCGGAGATGATCACGTTTTCCGTAAGAAACGGGCGGTATTTGACTCCAAAACTGGCATCCAAACCGAGATCGGAGCGTTGGCGCGAGGATTGCAGGGCGACTTTGATCGGGGCGGTTTCGGCGAACTTGATGTAGTTCAGATTTGCGAAAGCTTTGAGTTTTGGGGTGACATCGACATCTGTACCGAGTCCGACGATCAGTGCGCCGGGATTCACGAAGTTCGATTGGCCCTGTGTTTTGCTGCTCCGGAAGTTTGGGAGGAGCGAATTTCGGTCTTTTAGTCCGATAGAAGTGCCAGCGAGGTTGAAGCCTTCACGGACGTACCAACTGAAGGGACCTCCGATAAAGAACGGGTTGTCTTGAATGGAATCGAAGCCGCGTGCGACTCCATCGGTGGGGTTGGAGTCTCCGCTCGCGTAGAAACCGGAAAGCTTAAAGCGAATCCAATCTCGGTCCAAACTGAGCTCCAAAGCCGCCATTTGAGCGTTAATATCGACCTTACGTCCGGCGAACTGGTTGAAGTCGTCCTGGCCAAAGACCTGATAGAAAGCGTGGTTAATATTGAGTTTCCCGATGTGCCCGTCGCCTGTCCAGCCGAGATAATAGGCCTTGAGGCTGTGGCCCGAGACACCGCCGTCGTCACTCGTAACGGAACCAAATGGAGCGGGGCGTACGAGGAACCCGTTTCGGTCATACTTGGTGCTGCAGCCGTCGAAATTGGCGTGAAGACTCCATTGGCTCGTGTAGCCCTTTTTTAGGAAGTCCTGCTGGTAGAAATTCGCGATGAGGACCTGCTGATGTCTCGAATCAAAGGTATTGAGCTCCGAGTAGGTGTCCTTCTCCCGCATGTTGAAGTAGGCCAGATTGTATTGGGAGCGGTTGTTGGCCGCGTTTCCAAAGAGGCGGGCACCGAGATTCGAGTCGGAGAAAATGAATCCGCGAAAATCAGAAACGAACGGAAAGATCCCGACGCGGCTGGTGATGAAATCGTAGTTGAGCGAAAGATCGCTGATGTGCGTTTCTAAAAATGCTTCTTGTAAAGAGATGATATTTCTATGGCGGCGCACATAGGTGGAGTGGGTCTGGTGGTCTTCGACACGAGTGAGACCTTGTTTATCCAGGTAATTGGAAACATCTCCCGGGTTAATAATGCTGCTAAGATTGCCTGGGTTCCCAGAGATGGGATTGACGCTATTGGACACACCGCTAGCGGCCTGAATGTCTTCAGTGTTTGGATTATCGGTTTTGTCGATAAATCCACCGCCGCGTGGGTCCGGGTTGAGCTGGTTGTTTTCGCGGATCCAGATCCAGTTTTCGTTTTTGACGAGGGTCAGGTGAAAAAGCCAGGTGACCGGTTTGAATGCAGTCTCGCCCCGAAAAAGGTCTACGGCAACCGAGGTGTCGGTGGAGACAAAAGCTTGTTCGCTTTTTCCAAAAAACTCGGCGCTGTTGGCTCTTGCGGTACTAACACCACTCGGAACGGGTACTTTGCGCAACTCGGTCACCGTGAAACTTTTTGCGGTGATATTGGCGAAGAGATCCTGTCCGAAAATCGGAAGGTCACCCTTCAGTACACTTTGGAGGTACGGGTGCCAGAGTTTCGGTTTTTCGTGGAAGTAAGGCGCTTCGGTGCTCGGGTCGAGATAGCGTTGCCAATGGGGAAGAGGGACGCGCCACCGATTCGGGAAGGCTTGTGTGTTTGGGGGCAGGGCAGGGCCTTTGGAGCCAGAAGTGTAATCTCGGAACGGGAGAGAATGGACCTCGTATTCGCGGCTTGTGACGTTTTCACGCGGAAGATCCAGACTCGGTAATAGGGCTTCTGTGCCGTAGGGCTGTAGGCGGCTTCCGAAAAGAGGCAATTCGGCGACGTTGTCCTGAACGGTTTGAGGGGCCGGCTGATCCCAGGCACCGGGATCCGGATTAAAGGAGGTTGGTGGGAGCGGGGGGTGCTGTGCGGGAAGTTCAGGAGCCGGTGCGGGTTTGGCAGCCGAGGCGAAGCCGGGCAGAAGATGCGCCACCAATGCGCCACAGGCGTAGAGGTAAGGGATCGGGCGTCTCAGCAGGGGCGGCATGGGAAAACGTGACGGAGGGCGGGGCGCTTGGGATGATTCGGCTTAGTGAGTTAAGGTAAAGAAGCTGCGAATTTTAGCCAAAGTAAATTCTCGCATTTGAGAACACTATTGCTTGTGTTGATGGAGTATGAAACGCGCGTGCTGTGCTAGAGGTAAACGACTTTTGGGTTCGCTTTTGCCCCTGTTTTCCTTGGCATCCACAGCGTCTGCAGTGGAGCAGCTTACCCTGACAGATGTTCAGACGATTTTGGCGCAGGGCGTCAGTTATGCCGTAAAGAATAACCCCAATGCAGTCTTGGCGGTGCTTGATCGTGAGGGTTTTGTGCTGGGGGTCTGGAACGTGGCCGGTGGAACCGATCCTTCCGAAGGGGTGATTGCAGGGGCCGTTTCACGGGGGGGAACTGCAGCAGCGCTCAGCAGTAAACAGAACGCGTTCACCTCTCGAACCGCCGGTTATATCATCCAGCAACATTTCCCGCCTGGCGTACGCAATACCCCTCCCGGCCCCTTGGTCGGAGTGGGACTCTCAAATTTGTATTACTCCGATGTAAACCGGTTTAAGCAGATTCCCGCGGGGTTTAATCCCTTGGTTGTGGCGACTCCTTTTCAATCACCCGGAGCCCGTGCACCGGGTGTTTCCCAAACGTCTTTGGCGGACTCTCCGGGAGGTGTACCTCTTTACAAAAATGGCGAATTGGTCGGAGGCATTGGCGTCACGGGAGACGGTAGTCCCAGCAACCTGAGTCCCATTGCGGCTGTGTTGGATGGCGAGACGCGGCTGACGTCGACATTGGGCTTTAAGTCGACACGGGATCTGGATGAGGAAGTCGCTCTTGCCGCTCAGAGCGGTTATCGGCCGTCCGCGGGTATTTTGGCGACAAACGTGCTTTTGGGCGGAATCCGGATTCCCTACGTGGCCACGGAATTGAAACGGTTTCCGGAGCCGTCGGGTGTTCAGCCTTTGGGAACCGTTGGCACTGAGGTGGCGGGATACACTGTGCAGGCGTCGCCCGCTCTTTATCCGTATGAATCGACGACCTTGGGCGGAGTGGCGGGGGAGATCCGGCAGGTGATTCGTCCGGATCCGATTGCTGGCAAAATTGGAACGGCGAACCGGCTAACGGAAGCGGAGGTGCGGGCGATTTTGACGCTGGCGGCGCAACGTTGTGCTACCACACGTGCCGGGATTCGGCTGCCGTTGGGGACTCGGGCGAAAACCTTTATTAGCGTAGTGAATAACCCGAATGCGGATGGAGTGGCCCCGTCTGTTCTCGGGGTTTTCCGAGTGGGAGAAGCCACGATGTTTAGCTGGGACGTTTCGGTGCAGAAGGCGCGTACGGCGCTGTTTTTTTCGAGCAACCAGAAGGCGATGAGCTGTCGGGCTGTGGGATTTCTCGCTCAGCGCTATTTTCCACCGGGATTGGATGGGCGTCCGTGGGGGCCATTGTTTGGATTCCAGGAGGCGGTGTCCGTGGCTGGAGCACCAGGAACTGGAGAACACCCAGGGAATCCGAATTTACCGAATGGGATCACGATTTTTCCCGGAGGTTTGCCGTTATATCGAAACGGCGAGTTGGTGGGAGCGATAGGGGTGTCCGGGGATGGCGTGGATCAGGACGACCTAATAACGGCGTCTGGGTGCGCCAATTTTCTGGCCCCGAAAAGTATCCGCTCGGACAACTTCATTTATCGGGGCGCGCGTCTTCCTTACGTGAAGTTTCCGCGTAACCCCGAAGATTAAACCCTCAGCGGGTGTTAGTTTTGTCCGGCTTTCCGCTGGGCTTTTGGTTTGGAATGGGGGTGGGTGTTTTTCCCGCGAAAGCGAGTTGAAGGCGGCCGAGTTCGCCGGAAAACTTTTTCGGATCAAAGTCTTCATGTTCCATCGCGAGCATGTGAACCGTGTTCAGCGCCGACTCAAATGGAAGAACGTCCGTCACCCCGCTCTTTTTGAATTCTCGCCACAAGCGGTCGATGGCCGGTACAAGAACCTCGGCTTTGCGTTGGAGAAGGGCTTTGTCCTCTTTGGTGTCCGCGAACTCCGCATAGAGGGAGACATAGTCTGAGAGCTGTTTTTCAACGGCTTCGTTGCTCCAGAGTTCCTGGGCGGCTTTTTGGGCTAAGAGATCCGCCGCGGATTGAGTCGCTGCGTAATTGGATTCTGAAGGCAGTGCTTTGCGGCCCAATTCTGTTTTTTGGAGGAGCCATAAAACGGCTTTCCAGCGTGGGATCAGGCTGTCTTCCGGTTTGGTGGCGAGTTTCCAGCTCAGTTCACGGAGGGCGGCGGCTTGACCGGTGAGCCAGGAGCGCGGACCGAGAGAGGGTCTGGAGTCGTGGTAATGAGGGGGCTGCGCGAGGCTTTGGCCGTCGAGTTCGAAATACAGCTCGGGATGACCAGCCTTGCGGAGGTCTTCGTCCAGGTGGAGGTGACAGGCGACGCAGGTGTTTGCTCGACCGTAGATGTCGTTGAGGTTACGCATCCCGGTGGCCAGAATTTGCTGATAATTCACGTCGGGACGGATGTGAAAGCGGAGCCAATTTTCAGCGGGTCCGTGACAGGATTCGCAACCGACCCCGCGGTCGGGTTGTGCATCTTTGACGAAGTGCTCCGAGGAAAGGCCCAGCATTGGGGCATGGCAAACGTTGCAGCGGTTGTCGGCGGCGATGTTCCCTTTGATTCCCAGTGTTTCAGCGATCCGCAGGGACGTGCCTTTGTTGAGAATACCGTAGGCGACGGCGTGCCGGTCTTTACGTTCGTAGACGAGGGATTCGTTATGAAGTGTGCCTCCTCCATGGCAACTGGTGGAGGCGCAGGAAGGAGCGCCGGTGAATTTGCCGGAAGGTGTTTTGGTTTCGGGAGCTGCGGACACGTTGGGAGCGCTTAGAAGAAGCGAAGCGAATAAGGCGTTCCAACGAGTCATGTGTTGAGCGATAAGCACCGGGTTGTGAAAAGTCACACGTGAAGTGTACACGAGCTCGATTGAAAAATAGAACGGAGCGTCTCAGTGAATTTCGGGTGACACTGCTCTGTGCTTGTTGGTTCTGCTAAGTTGGCGAATGATCACCGGCACTGTTTGTTATTAGCGATTGTATGAAAATTGACCGGTCTCATTTCCCCTGGCTTTTATTCATACTCTTATGTGGGAGTGTTTCCGGGGTTTTATATCTGGCTAACTTTTACCCTACGCTTTTACCGGAATCGTTAAGGTTGCCTTCTTACCTTGGGGAGGCTCCACCGTTACGTCACACTTATGGCGGCACACCTCTCGGACTTATTTTTGGTTCACTTGCATTTCTGATTTTCATTTTCGGAGTTGCGTTGGGGATCCGAAAAAAGAGGAGGCGCTGGCCTATTGGGAATGTTCATTTTTGGCTTAAAGCACATGTTTGGCTGACTATTTTAACAATCCCTCTCGTTGCTTTTCATTGTGGGTTTCATAGTGGGGGACCTTTTACCACCGTATTGATGTGGTTATATGGCTTGGTAATGGGTACTGGGTTCTTGGGAATCATCCTCCAGCAGTTTATGCCCGCAATAATGCGTAAATCGCTTCCACGGGAGTTTATCTTTGAACAAATACCCTATCTGCGAGCACAGCTATTAAAGTCAGCCGTGCTTTTCAGGGGGCCAATTGCTGAGGCGCTTGCCAACGGTCTGGATCAGGATCCGTCCCCGAAGATCCTTTGCGCCTTTCTCGATGAAGAGTGTTTGCCGTATCTCCGCGCCAAACCCGGCACTCGAAGCGTCCTGGGCGATCCCGTTTCTGCTGCGGACATCTTTCGTGACCTGAAGGTGAACGTTGAACCACACTGGTGGTCGCGTATTGAGAAAATGGAGCTCTGGTGTGAGGAACGCCGGATTATGGATGCCCAAACCAAGTATCATCATTGGTTACACGGTTGGCTGGTCGTGCATATACCGGCCTCGCTGGCTTTGTTGTTCCTGACGGCGTGGCATGCTTGGGTCGGAATCCAGTTTCTACTGACGGCTTCCCTCTAATGGATATGGATAACCAATCCAACTCGCAGAAAAGAATTGCCCGAATTTACGCCGGTAATCTGGGGTATTTCCGGCGCTCCCATTACCTCCGGACGCTGCGTCTTTTGGGGTTTCTCCTGATGCTGGCTCTCTGTGCTTTTGCAGTTTTTGGATATTTCAAATGGGGGGTGCAGAAGGCGTTTAGTCCAGGCCCGCTTTCTGAAAATCACGCGTTTCTTGTCCAGAACTGTCAGGCCTGTCACACGGGTTCGGCTAGCGATCTGGTGCAACATCCAGAGAAGGTCCGGGACATGGTTTCACTCGTTGCTCTTCAGGGAATGGACCATGCCTGTTTGAGCTGTCATTCCGGCAAAGATCTTCATTCGCCACAGCTCCAGACGCTTCATCAGGGGAACGCAGCCCTTTCTCCACGCCAATCTACGGTTCACGCTTCCTCTTGCGCTGCCTGTCACAGAGAACACGCCGCACCTCAACGGCTCGCTTTGCCCGCGAATCAGGCCTGTACCCATTGCCACGCTAGTGAGGATCGTCTCCGGGAATCTCGCTCCTTACTCGCCCAGGTTGTTCCTCTAGACTCCGCTAAAGGTGGACGGAATCTGGATCTCGGGGATGGGGTGCTTCGGTTTATTGTTCCATCGACTGAGGAATCCCACGCCTTCGAGAGCTTTTCGAAGGGGCATCCGCCGTTTGCGTATGAGCGTTCTGGTCAGGTCGATCCTGCCGCCCTCAAGTTTAATCACGCTCGGCATGCCCGCTCTGACATGCCTTTGATAAATAATCGAAAACTCGATTGTGCCACCTGCCATCAGCCGGAACCGAATGGCGCGTTTTATCAACCCGTCCGTTACGACAAACACTGTCAGCAATGCCATTCGCTACAAATTCAGCCTTCTTTGCCGAACTTGCTGATTCCACACGGGGACTCTGAAAAGGTGCGCCTGTTCCTCGCGGGTATCGAAAGCTCGTTTACCGAGACATTCCGCCAACAAGGCGTCCGTGATCCGGTGGAGCTTTCCGAAAAAGTCGCAATGGAAAAGAGCCGGCTTCGGCAGCGTGGATTGTATTCGCTTCAGGATCTGGAACGACGCGTCTTTCTGGAGGGCGATCCGGCGGATACGAACGACGAACGCTTGATGCGCTCCGGAAATCCAAAGTTCCTGACGGAATGCGCGAAGTGTCACACCGTGAATACCCCAGGGGGGGATGGTGTTCCGGTCGTCGAGGCTCCCAACGTAGCGCAGCGCTGGTTGCAAAAGGGTGCGTTTTCTCATTTGCCCCACGGCAATCTCGAATGTCTTTCCTGTCACGAAGGGGTGACGAAGAGTAAGCTTACGAGTGATATTCTGTTGCCGAGCCAATCTTCCTGCACGAAATGCCATTTCTCCAACGAGAACCGGCACGCCGAAAATGGGGCGGGATCAGGGGCCGGATCCGGCGGCGTGAAATCGGCCTGCCAAAGCTGCCACCATTTCCACGGGGCTGTTTCGTTTCCGAATCTGCAAATACCTGTGTCTGGTTCAAAAGATATCGCTCCCATTTCCACTCCAAGATCTAAGCCATGAGTTCTCTGGTATCTCTTCCTGTTTATGAGCCGGAGCTGGTTCCGGCCTTACATCGCATTCAGCATCAGTTCGGGTATCTGCAACGCTCGGCTTTGGAACTGTTGGCGGTTGAATCGCAGATCCCGCTGCAACGGATTCAGGCTGTGGCGAGTTTCTTTCCTCATTTCCGCCTGACGCCTCCCAAAAAGGTCAGTGTAAAAGTTTGCCGCGATATGGCCTGTCATCTGGCCGGATCGCACTCCGTGCTGAAGCAACTCCAGGCGAGCGCGGGCATAAATGTGGAAGTCCAGGGAGCATCCTGTCTGGGACGCTGTGACCGTGCGCCTGCGGCTTGTGTTTCACGACTTGGGATCGAGGAGGATTCGTTTTACTTGGGGCGATCTGGCACTGAGCTCGAGTCGATTCTGCGATCGATTTTAGAACAGGGGCCTCAGGCGTCTGTTGGGAATCCGGACAAGGATCATGGGTGGTCCACTCAGGAGGGGCATCTCAAACTGGATGTTTATGCCGTCCGGGATCGGGATTATGCTGCGATTCGGAAGGTGGTGGAAACTCGGGATCACTCGATCCGAAATGCGGCAAAACTCGCAGCGGAACGATTGCAGCTAGGGCCCCGGCAATTAGAAGAGTTTCGTCAGGGTGCGGTGGGGGAACGGCCCGAGGATTTTTCTCAGGACCCGGATGTACGGGAGGCGGTTTTGCTTTGGTTAACTGATGCGGATTGGTTGAAGGGGAAAGAGCTTGGAGGGTGGTCGGAGCCGTTTTTGGAAGAGCTTGAGGAGGCAGATCTACGAGGTCTGGGGGGAGCGGGTATTCCGTCGGCGCAGAAACTCAGGGATGTGCGGGATGCGGTGCGGACGGCTCGAGTGCGGGGAGGGCATACGAGAGCGTTTATTGTGGTGAATGGGGATGAGAGCGAACCGGGTACTTTTAAGGACCGGGAGATATTGCTGCGGTATCCCCATTTGATTGTGGAGGCTGTGATTTTTGCGGGCTTATTGACGGAGGCAACTCAGGGGTTCATTTATATTCGGCATGAATATCCGGAGCAAATTGAGGCGTGTCGTTGGGAGATAGAGCGCGCCGAGGGGCTAGGTTTGTGCGGGGCGAATGCGACAGAGTTGGGGCGGGCATTCCCGATCTCTGTGTTCGTGAGTCCAGGGGGATATATTTGTGGGGAACAGAGTGCATTGATCGAAGCGATGTCGGATCGCCGAGCGGAGCCTAGGAACATGCCTCCAAAGCTCGAAACGAACGGGCTTCAGGATTTGCCCACCATCGTGAGTAATGTGGAGACTTACGCTTGGATGCCGCTGATCACGCTCCATGGCGGGAAAGCGTATGCGGATCTGGGGGTGAATGGCTGGAAAGGCAGACGCTATTTCTCGGTCTCGGGCGATGTAAAACGTCCCGGTGTTTATGAGGTCCCCATGGGGCTCACTCTGCGCGAATTGCTTTATAGTGAACACTATTGCGGCGGCATTTCGGGGGAGCGTGCATTAAAGGCGATTGCACCTTCCGGCCCATCGGGTGGGTTTCTTCCTGCCAAATTGAGAGCGGATGCCGGGCTGCCTCGGGATCATATTCATAACCGAGCTTGGATCGCTTTGGCAGCCCGACGCGGTATCGATGCGAACGCCGCCGAAATCGATATTCTGGATCTGGAGCTGGAGCTTAATTTGTTCCGTGCGCTGAGTCCGACACAGGCACTCGGAGCCGGAATGGTCGTATATGCCGAAGGCCGCGATATGTTGGAGCAGGCTTTAAATTCCCTCGAATTTTACCGAAACGAATCGTGTGGAAAATGTGTTCCTTGCCGGTTGGGTTCACAAAAATTCGCAGCCTTGGCGGCCAATGTGGTGGCTGGGAAAATTGATTCGGAAACCTGGAATCGTGAACTCACACCGATGATCAAGGAAATGGCTTCCGCAATTGAGTTGGCGTCGATATGCGGCTTGGGCCGTTCCGTACCGGTTCCATTGCGAACTGCGAGCGCCTATTTTCCGGAGGACTTGGCGAAACATCTCACCCCTAGTTCGGCGAGTTCCCCGGTTCGCAAGTAAAGGCGCCCATCGAAAGGAGATTATCCATGCCACTAAGCCCAGACCCAGAGTTGACGCCACTCGTTCGTGATGACGAAGATGAGGGGTTATTTAGCCGCGATATCAATGGGCAATTGGTGCGCCTCGATTCGCCCACGGAGGATGATTACGACAAAACGGTCACCCTGCAAATTGATGGCCGCTCCATCACGGTTCCGCTCGCTGAACCGCTTCAGGACGCAAACGGGAATATCGTGCTGGATCTCGATGGCCGCACTAGACCGCGGTACACGACAATTTACGATGCTGCGGTAGAGTTGTATGTGAGCGAAACCGGCGACGAATCTAAAATTCCGATCCCGACATTGTGCCATCAACCGCATATGACCCCGGTTGCGGTCTGTCGGTTGTGTGTGGTCCAGATTTACGGTCAGAAACGGGGGCAACGGACACCAGAGCGGAAGTTGTTGCCGGCATGTCAGCATCAGGTGAAGGACGGCATGGAGGTGTTTACGATGGAGTCGCCTGGAGCCGATGGAGAGAGGGTTCGGCAGGCGGTACGCAGTATCACGGAATTGTTGGCGTCGGATAGTTTAAAGCCGGCGCCTCAGGGGGAAGTCGAGTCGGAGTTAGCGTCGTATAATGAATTGGGGTTGATGGCGAAGCGTTGTGGGGCGGATCCAACCCGGCTCCGACATGAGGCGTTGCAGCCGGTCGCTTTGGATGCGAAGAGTCCTCGATTAAAACGGGATGTTTCTTCTCCGGTTTTTGTGACGGATCACAGCGCATGTATTTTGTGCGACCGCTGCGTGCGTGCGTGTAACGACGTAAAACACAATAACGTGATTGGCCGGACCGGAAAGGGCGCCAATGCCGCGATCGGGTTCGATTTAAACGAACCGATGGGGCAGAGCGACTGTGTGCAGTGTGGGGAGTGTATGGTCTCGTGTCCGACGACTGCGATTACGTTTAAGCCTCTGGCTCCTGTGAAAATGGTGTCCCGCGAAGGAGTCGTCGAAAGGTTGTCGGCGGCGGAGCTTTTGCGGGATCCGTTGTTCTCCGGGGTTCCTCCCAAATTCCTGCTTTGGCAGGAGGGACTAGTGACGCGCCGCAAATTGAAGGCCGGACAAATGCTGGTGCTGCAGGGAGAGCCCGGGAATACAGCGTTTATTATCAAGTCCGGAGTCCTGCAGGCGACGGTGTATCGTTCGCTTAAAACGCAGGGGACGGGTTGGCTTGGGGCGCGCCGGAGCGAGATTATTTTGCAACGGGCGTTAAGCGCGGACGATTTGATTGTGGGCGAAATGTCCTGTTTAAGTGGGACCCCGAGGACGGCGGATTTGAAGGCGAAGGAGGATAGTGAGGTGTGGGAGGTGCGTCGAAATTTATTGGATCGCCTGATGCGGTTGCCGAGTTTGCGGGAACGTCTGGAGGAAAAATATCGGGAACGTTCGTTGGATTTGGTGCTGCAGACCTCGAATATGTTCGATGGGTTGACGCGGGAGGAGTACGAGCGAGCCATCGAATATCTGCGCCCGAAGATCACGTTTGTGCGGGTGAACCCGGGGCAGGTGCTTTTTGAACAGGGTGACCCAGCGGATTGTTTGTATATCGTGCGGTTGGGATATGTGCGAATTGGGGTTCGTCGTTACAAAGAGGAATCGCGGGTGCAATCGAGTGGACCGGGATCGATTATTGGGGAGATTGGGTTGTTGGGGCTTTCGATGGAGGATGCGCGGAGGACGGCGGACCAAGTAGAGCAGGCGATTGTGGATCGACTCAAATGGGTCGGGGTGGATTTGGTGGATGCGTTACCGATGGGGAAACGCACCGCGAGTTGTTCGGCGCTTGGGCATTTGGAGTTGGCGCGACTGAGTCGGGAGGATTTCCTGCCCATGTTGCGCGATTTTCCAACGCTCCGCCGGCATTTGGTGGATCACGCGTTGAATCTATTAAAGAGCGATTACGAGCCGCACCCGACGCTCACGCATTTTGTGGAGCAAGGGTTGTATGAAGGGCGCAGTGTTTTGGCCCTGGATTTGGATTTGTGTACACGGTGTGATGAATGCGTGAAGGGGTGTGTGGAGCAGCACGGCGAGTCTTCACACGGAACTCCGGTGACTCGGGTGCTCCGTGACGGCCAGCGTCTCGGGAAGTTTTTGGTGGCGACATCGTGCCGCTCGTGTGTCGAAGCCCATTGTATGGTGGGATGTCCCGTCGACTCGATTCATCGCGGGAAACACCTTCAGATTGTGATCGAGGATCACTGTATCGGGTGTGGTTTGTGCGCCTCGAACTGTCCGTACGGCAGCATTTTTATGGTTCCGAACCAGAACCGTCTGATCGAGGTTCCGCACGCCAAGAAGCCCGGCCAAATGGTGCGTGTAGCGCAACCGAAAGCCGTTGCCTGTGATTTATGCGATTCTGCCGGGGAACTGGATACACCGGAGCCGCGTTGTGTTTCCGCGTGTCCGCACGATGCGGCGGCCCGTTATACTGGGGACGAATTATTGGGGCGTGTACTCCTTGGGGAACGCCCAAAGGCTTGAGGCGGGATCATTTTACCTCTCAACGTATGACATCCCCTAAAAGTGGTTGGTTTATTTGGGCCTTACTGTCTGCAGGGTTTGCGGCTCTGACAGCCATCTTTGCCAAAACCGGGATTCAGAATGTAAACCCCGATTTCGCCACCCTGATCCGGACGGTGTTTATTACGGTTCTGTTAGCGCTGTTTGTTTGGTTTAAAGGTCAATGGAGCGCGGTTGGTGCGCTTTCCTCAAAAACACTGTTATTCCTTTTGCTCTCGGCTGTTTCTACTGGAGCCTCCTGGATCTGTTACTTCCGGGCGCTTCAGTTGGGGGATGCGTCCAAGGTTGCCCCGGTAGACAAACTTAGTTTGGTTCTCGTGGCGGTGTTAGCTTTTGTGTTTCTGGGTGAACGGCCTTCGCCATCGGATTGGCTCGGGATCAGCCTTGTGAGCGCAGGTGTCTTTCTCTTAGCGTTTCGTTCGTAAGCATCCTGTTTTCGTATCGCCATGAATCAACACATTGAAAAACACTTCACCGCGGGTGAGGCGGTTCGCGACATTGTGATTGGAATGTCCGACGGCTTGACCGTTCCCTTTGCGCTTGCGGCAGGATTGACTGGTGCGATCTCGGAAACCCACCTGATCTTAACGGCTGGATTTGCAGAAATCGCAGCGGGTTCTATTGCGATGGGGCTCGGGGGTTACATGGCAGCCCGAGGGGACTCGGAACATTACACGAGCGAAAAGAAACGCGAGGAACACGAGATCGTTGCTATCCCCGAAGCGGAGGCTCAGGAGGTACGCGACATTTTCCGCACTTACGGTATTTCAGAAGAGGAATGTGCACCCGTGATCGAATCTCTCCGTAAGCGGCCAAAGGATTGGGTGTCCTTCATGATGCGTTTTGAGCTGGGGCTTGAGGAGCCGGATCCAAGCCGGGCTTGGAAGAGCGCTCTTACTATTGCCGGCGCTTACGCTGTGGGTGGGACCATTCCGCTGAGCGCCTACTTTTTCATGCACGATGCGCATGCAGCGCTTCGTCTTTCGGTCACCATAACACTTCTCGCTCTGGCTGTTTTCGGAGCGATCAAGGGACGGTTTACCGGAGTGCCAGTGTTCCGTAGCGCGTTGCAAACAACCGTGATTGGTGGACTCGCCGCGGCCGCTGCTTTCGGTATCGCACGCTGGATCAGCTAGTCACGGCGTAAGCGTGGCCTCTTTGGCGCCTTTCGGCCACCAAAGCAAACGCCCTTCCGCGTCGCCAATCACAGCAAGTTTTCCGTCAAATGTACCCGTCACCCGCGATGGGAGTGTCGGTAGGCCTTCCACCGCGCTGAGCTTGCCTCCGTTGCTGTCCCATTCCCGAACCGCATTATCCCGCCCCACACTCAGCATGTGGCCTTCTGGTGTCCAGACCAGAGAGAGTACGCCGCCGGGAACTTTGCCGTAGCGTTTCCCTTGAGGTTTTGGCGTGTGAATCCCGGTGAGTGTAGCGCTCGGAAATCCGTCTTTCATATTCCACAAAATCACCGATCCGTCTTCGCTGGCGCTCGCAATAATGTTTCCGTCGGGGCGCCAGGTCAGGGAAGAGATAGCCTCTTTGTGTTCCGCGAGGGTCATCGCAATCCCTCCAGTCGCGGCTTCCCACACATAGATCCCTGCGGCTCGGTCTCCGGAAGCCAACCGGCTCCCATCCGGTGAGAACTCCAGAGCGGTGACCCAGTCCATGTGTTTTGTGATTTTGTAAGCCAAAGAACCGTCTGCGGTATGAAAGACCTTCACGAGCTTGTTGGGGCCTCCAATCGCTACTAACTTTCCATCCGGGCTGAAGTCCGCCGCAAGCACGGTGTCTGTTTCATCCCCGAAAGCGGCCAGGCGTTTGCCGGTAGCGACATCGAACAGAACCACTTTTCCGGATTGTACGGGTTTTCCACCTGCGACCAGCAGCGTGCTGCCGTCCCGACTAAAACGGAGTACCTGAGGAATGCCTTCCGGAAACGGGATCGCTCCTAGGTTAGTCTTGGTCTCGGCGTTGAAAAACGCGATCTGCCCATGGCCCCCGGTCGCGATGAGAGGCGCCCACGGACTGCTCGCAAGAGCGGTTACGGGATTGGCTCGTTTCCCAGCCGAGGGCAGGGCAGGCAGGTTAGCTGGCATCGCCGGGTTGGCCGGTTTTGTCCCGGGATTGGATGGTTTAAACGCAAACGTGGCGGGTGCGCTCGATGGACTTCCGGATTTTTCGGGTAGACCTGCCAGGATCCATTGGCGGATGAGTTCGATTTCTTCGTCGGGTAATTTGGAAGATTTCGGCGGCATTTTTTCGACGCCCTCTTCATGAAGGATCGATTGGAGTAGGATACTGGAATTGGGGCGGTTCTTTTTGAGGACCTCGCCGCTGGTTCCTCCTTTGAGTGCTGCTGCGAGAGTCTGGAGATTCAGATCTCCCTTCTGATCTTCTTCGCCATGGCATTTGAAACAGCGGTTTTTGAGGATCGGTCGAATGTGATCGTCCCAATTCGGAGGGGCGGCCTGCGTCGAGTGGATCCCGCTTAACACAAGAAGGCAGGTCGTGATTGGTGCAAGAAAACGCGACCTTTTGAGGGGGAATGCCAGAGCCGTGGAAAGGATTGGAGTCATGGCCGGGGTTAGTGTTGGAACAGAAATTCCGTGGAGTTGAGCAGCGCCCACCACAACCGATCGTAGTCGACTCGAGTAGGTGGCGTTGCGGCGAGTTTTTTGAAAACAGCCAGCTCTTCACCGGACGGTTTTCGGGAGAGGGAACGCAGGTATAGGGATTCCACGGCTTGTTCCGGAGGCGTTTTTGCGGTGAGCAGTTTTGTGACGACTTGTGACTGTTGGATTTTTCCCTGAATGGTATCGCCGTTGATGAGGTGCAAGGTTTGCGAAAGGGTGACTTCGCGGTTGTCCTTGGTGGCGTCCGAGGTCTCCCGGTCGGATTGCCCGAAACAGGCTAGGAAATACGATCCGTAACGGCGGCCTGTATCGTAGATTTGCATCCCACGATAGCCGTCGGGATGATGGTTCCAGTGGGTTTCGGCTTCAGTGGCGCTGGAAATCGCATCCAGCGCGACGATGGACGGCAGACGCCTGACTGGAGCGTGTGAGAATTGCCGGGAATCGTCTTTGTTCGAACGCGTCACCCGACTGCTCAGCTGGTAGGTCCGAGATGTCACGATGTCTCGGATTAGGCGTTTTTGATCGAATTGATAAGCGACGAGGCGTTTTCCGAGTTCCTCAAAGAGCTCGCTGTTACTCGGTGGATTAGTGATGCGCAGATCGTCAATGGGATCCACGACCCCGATTCCAAAGAATTGGGACCACACCCGATTCGCCATACTTGTTGCGAATAGAGTGTTCTCCGGGGAAGTGAGCCAGTCAGCGAGTGCGTTTCGTGGGTCTTTTCCCTGCACATTGGGCTCTCCGCCTCCGAGCAGTCTGGGCGGCATTGGACGTTGGTCGAGTTGATGTTTGGCAGGTGGCGCGGAGTTGTCGTTAAAGATGTAATATTCGCGTGGTTCACTCGCCATTTTGCGGCGTACTCCGGTGAAGAAGCTTACGAAACCGTAGTAATCATCCTGGGTCCATCGATCGAACGGATGGTTGTGGCACTCGGCACACTGGATCCGGATTCCAAGACACAGCTGCGCGACACTTTGCGCCATGGCTTTCGGTTCGTAGTTCCCGGCCGGCAACATCGTGTAAAAGTTGGTTTCCGGTTGGGAAAAATTGCTTCCTACACTGGCGACTTGCGCGTGGATAAAGCGGTCGAGCGGCACGTTGTTGCGGAACTGCTCCACGAGCCAGGCGTGATAAGCGACAGCCGCTTTGGTGTCGGTTCCAGAACCGCTGTTCGTGTCCCCAAGCAACTTGAGCCAGTCTCCCCAACGTGCCGCCCAAACGTCGGCGTACTCTGGTCTGGCTAGCAGGATGTCAGCGAGGCGTTCGCGTTTATCGGGCTTAATACTTGCCACGAAGGTCCGGATTTCGTCTTCGGTTGGAGGCAACCCTGTAAGATCTAGAGTAATTCGGCGAAGGAATTGTTCGTCTGAGGCGATGCCGGAGGGTTGGATTTGGAGGTGTTTGAGTTTTGCGAAGACTAGCTCATCGATGAAGTTTGTGGGTTTCGCGTCAGGTGGCCACTCGAACGTCCCTTCCTGTGGAAGCACCACTACGGGTGCGCCGATGGTAAACCGGTTGAAACGCGCGAAAACATCGGTGGCACCGTGCCGCCCTGAGGTGACGAGGCCGTCCTCGTTAATGTCAGCGGTGGTTTTATTGTTCGTGACATAGAGGGCAAGCGGAGTGATATCCCGCGAACTGCCGTCTGAATAACTCGCGAATACTTTGAGGGCTTGGCGTTTGCTTGGCCCTTGGAAGAGAAGCTTCGCGGGTTCAATACGGATACCGGTGACTTCGGCGACGTTAGCGGAATCGTTTTGTGCGCCTTGTTCGATCCATTTGAGAAGGATCTGGTAGTAGGCCGATTTCTTATCGAACAACGTCCCTCCGGTGTGTGTGACGTCGCCCGTTGCTTTTAAGAGTAAAAGACTCTCCTCGGGAGCGGCTAGATCGATTCGGCGGCCGAGCATCTGTTGGGTCAGGCGGAAATAATCGCCAGCCGCGTCGTATCCAAACAGCGAGAGCCGAAAGCCGTCTTTACCCGGAGCGGCGCCGTGACAACCGCCGGAGTTACAGTTTGCACGGAAGAAAACGGGCATCACGTCGCGGCGGAAACTGACTTCACCTGTGGGAACGATCGAGCCAGCGGTAGAGGAAGAAGCGGCGGCGGTTGGATTCGTTGGTTGGGCCGGAGTGGAGGACGCCAAACTCGAGGAGCCAGTCGCTGTAGGGATGGCGGTTTGGGTTATGAAACCCTTGGCCTTTTCAGCGAAAATTCGGTCTGCGGGTTGAAGCTTTGTCAGGTTCAGGCGGTGAGTGGCTCCTGAACGCAGGCGCACCTGAACGAAGTCGCCGTCCAGAGACAGGAACTCGGCTTCAACCGAGTTTTTGCCGTCACTCCAAATGTGCCAGAGAGGGCTAGTGGTTTGTTTTGAGGAAACTGGAGGCTTGCCGGGTTCTGGTGCTCCGTGAACCGAGGGTGTTTGAAAAAGGAGCACCACACTGCAAAGGACGGGACGAAGGATCCGTGGAATCGGGGAGTTCATCGTGGGAAAAGAGGCTATTTGCCGCGTGGGGCATCAATCCGGAGTACACCGGAACCGCTTTGTTGGCGGATGGTTTGACCGGCTTCATTTACGGAGATTTCGGCCTGAATGTCTTTAAACTGACCGGTAAGGGCATCACTGGAGGCCTCGATATGGAAGACGCAGGTTTTGTCGTTTGAAGTGATCTGCGGGAATGGCTCGAGGAGTCGCACGCCGGTTGGGAGGCGATTGAGGGTCGCTTTGGCCGAGCCAGTAAACGGGCGATGCTGTTTGAGCTCGGCTGTGATTTGGCCTTTGGCCCCTTTTTCAACGGAGGCTCTCTGAAAGGTGACGCTTACGAACGGTTCAGAAACCGTCAAATCCACGAACGGGGTGGAGGCAAGGCGGCAACCGCTTCCTTCCACGGGTATGCCATCGAGTGTGGAGCCAAACACACAAAACTTCCATGTCGCCAGGGCGGCGTCTCCTTTGGCGCGGAGTCTGACTTTGGCGGTGGTTTGTCCGGGAGCGACTTCGATGGGGCCGCCGTGTTCGATACCCGCAGGAACCCAGTCGGGTTTGACTTCGAGTGGGCCATTCCAGTTTCCGTGGCGTACGACTTTTACGGTGAGTTCGAGTTCACCGTTTCGAGTGAGCCCGGATGGCGGTTGCTCCATTTCGAGGTGGAATGGGGCGTTGTTGATGACGGCGAGTGGTAATCGATCGGTCCACGTGGGACGCCAGGCGAAGCCGCCCCGGCGGTCGGTGAATACCATGGCTTTCTGGCAATAACTGGCGATTCGCTGTTGGGAATCCACGGGGCGCGCCAGAATTTGGACCCAGGATATGCCGGGTTTCGCGTCGTTTGTGGCGATGAATTGGATCGGCACTTCGCGCACCTTGGCGTCTACTTTGGGCGAAACCATCGTGACACCGGGGGGCAATCCGATGGCCTCAAATTGGATCTCGCCTTTCAACTTGGTTCCGAGGCCTTCCTCGATCCGGAAGATCGTGGTCCATCGGTTGCCCTGCGGGATTTGTAAGGTGACGCCCCGGGGTTCGCCGTATCCATGGCCCGGCGGAACATACGGATGGATCGCCATGCTGTCAGTGTGTGGATCGACCTCGATTCGGTAGATGAAATCGGTTTTTCCCAGACCGCGTGTGTCTTCAATTCCTAGAATATACTCACCACTTTCCTTGGCGCGAAAGGTGAGGGCCGGATCTAATACCCCTCTGGGTTGCCAACGAGAATTGCCATCGAAATAGCCGCGTTCCTGCAGGGTGGCATCATCGACTTCGGCTAAGGGGCGCTCGTCTTCAGTGGCAGGACGGGCGGGGCGGATCCATATTTTGGGATCCAAAGGTGTTCCCAATGTGCGGGCAAAAACTCGAAAATCGATGACCTGATCTTTTTCAGCCCGAAATTTCCACAAATCTACGTCGCCGGGTTTTTGAATAACGCCGTTTAGAGCGGAAGGGATCGTGAACGACTTAGCCTGTTCCAAGGTGTCATTCGGTTCGGTCTCCAGGATATTCCGATGAGCCGTGATACGCAGCGGCAATGGGGAGGGGGCGGACTGGTTGTTCTCTTCAGGAAAATACTCAAATACCTCAATTGGCCCGGGTGTTACTTTGATATCGGGCAGGGCAACGATGGCGTTTTTGGGTCCAAGACCGTCTCCCTGTAGGATAATCGCAAGCTTTTCACCCGGTGTGCCGCCTAAGGGATAAACGGTGGTGGGCCGAGGAAAGGTCCCGACATGAAGCCGATAAACCGTGTGTAACGTAGCGGCTGAACCGACGAGTTGCGTGACCTCGATGACGTAGCGTCCGTCGAGAGGCGCTTTGATGGTGATTAACGGGTCTTGTACGAACAGGGCGGTATCGTCACTTACGGCGATGACTTTTCCGTCCGGGCCGTAGAGGCGGAGGGCGCAATCGTTTTCGCCGCCCATGTGGGTCGTCCCGAGGCGTGCGGCTTCGAGTTCGATGGAGAGTCGTTGGCCGGCTTTGAGGTCGAACGCGTAAAAGTCGTGGTCGATAGCGTTACTTCCACCGTGAATCTGGCCGTGGACGGTGCAGCTGAGGGGGATTCGCTCGGCTTTTTCGAGTGAATCGTTGCCGCCAATTTTTTGTTCGGTCTCGTTGACGATCGGTTGTGTGCCGACAAAAAACAGAACCGGTTCCGCTAGGAATTCGGAGGTTCGAAGGGAGAGTTGGTGTTCACCCAGCGGGCAGTTCGGCGCGATTTCGAGTTTGGCTGTGACGCACTGCGGGGCTTCGCTTGTGATCAGGTTTTTGTCTTTGTTTTCGCTGGGGCCATCAAATTTCAGGAGTTTGATTCCGCCCCGATTCGAGACGACCTCCTGGGGCTGAGCCAGGTGTTTTCCGTAAAAGGAAACCTCGACTGTTGTGCCGCGAGTAGCGCCGCGAGGAAGCGCATATTCGACGACAAACTGAATCGCAAAGACAGCGTTCGAGCTTAACAAGAGCCCGAGTGCGGTGAGGGTGAATGTGAGGCGAGCGCGGAACGGTCGAGCGGACATGGTTGGGAAATGCTGCATCTTTGGGGATGCGAACCAGGGCAATGGATGGGGCCTTAGGCGAGTAGACCTTTGATGATTTTCCCGTCGCGTATGATGTCGATTGGGCGTTCACCCGGAGCCATGAGGCGTTTCCTGGAATCAATTCCGAGTTGCCCGTAGGCCGTGGCCAGGAAGTCTTCGACCGTGATTCCGTCCCGAGAAGGTTCGGACGCCGTGGCGTCGCTGAGTCCATAGATTTGCCCGCGTGTGGTGCCGCCGCCGGCCAGGACCATACTGAAGTTGCGAGCATGATGGGCTCGGCCTGCCGTGTTGGAGTCCATCTTGGGAGTGCGCCCGAACTCGGTCATGACCATGACGAGTGTTGTGTCGAGTAGGCCACGTTGATCCAGATCGGAGATGAGCCCGGCGAGAGCATGGTCGAAAGCGGGCATGTTATCCTGAAACGCTTCCTTAATGCGGTTGTGCGTATCCCAGCCGGTAGCGCCTTCGTAAGTGACGGATACAAACCGGGCACCCGCTTCGACGAGGCGACGTGCTAGAAGGAGGCGTTCACCAGCGGAGACGAGTTTTCCTTTGGCGGCTTTGTATTTGGCGCAGCCGTACAGATCGAGCATGTGGTTGGGCTCTCCGTCGAGTTTGAAGGCGTTTTGAGCCTGGGTGGAGCCAAGCAGAGCGTAGGCTTTTTGGTAAAAGTCATCCATGGTATCGAGTGCGACACCATCTGTGTCCATCTTGCGAAAATGCGCTTCCACGGCGCTTCGCATATCCTGGCGCTTGGTGAACTCATCGGCTGTGACGTTCTGTGGAAGACTTACGTCGCGTACCTGAAACCCTTTGTTTGCGGGATCGGCGCCCAGGCTGAAACAACCAAACTTCGACGGGAGATACCCTGCATTGGGCCCGAGGGTGCCGGTTGGGATGCCGATCCAGGCTGGGAGTTGGTTTAAGCCGCCGAGTTCATGGGAAACGATTGCGCCCATCGAGGCGTGCTGAATCGCGGGAGTCGGTGTGTAACCGGTGAGGACGTGGTATTGGGCTTGGGCGTGGTCTGGGATTTTGCCGACCACCGTTCGGATCACGGTGAGTTTGTCGACTATCTGTGCACATCGCTGCATTGATTCGCTGAAGACGACCCCGGGGATTTTGGTTTTCACGACCCCCATGGGGCCTCGGAATTCGATCGGAGCATCGGGTTTGGGGTCCCACGATTCGAGGTGGGAACAACCGCCAGGCAGAAAGATTTGGATGACGTTTTTGGCTTTGGCTTCTTTGCGCTCCGGTTGACCGATGATTTTCGAGTCGAGTGCCTGGAGTTGGAGATAATCTCCGAGGGAGAGCCCCAATGCACCAAGAGTGCCGACTTGAATGAACCCGCGTCTGGAAAGGTTGCGGAAGTGGCTTGGGTTACAGGAGGAATTCATGGGGCTGGGCGGAAATAGGGCGAGAAGTTTGGGGCCGAACGGAGGCCGGGGCGCGGCCTTCGTTATGCCAACCGCAGGGATCGCTGGGTTTGGACAATAAAAACGCGAAAGATTGAGCCCGAGCTCTGATGTCGAAGGTAGGAAAGGGGGGGGAGGCACCGCAACCCATGTGGGAATCTGGGGGGGGCGGATTCCAACTTCGGCGAAATCGGGATTCTGAAAGCGAAGATCTGTCCGATGAGGAGGGATACTTTTGAATTACTCCCGAAGCATCGGAGAGCAAAAGCACCGATTTACGGGAAGCCTCCAACCACAGGTGGTCCGCCCAGAAGCGCCGCAGCCCGTAATGTGGAGGGGTGCCGCTCGCAGGCTCCCGGCGTGGCTACCTTTTTGATAGAGGCTCAGCAAATTGCGTAAGCCTCTGTTGTTTTACCACGAAACGTCGGGATCTGCGGCGGGGCGGCGGGGATGTCCGGCAACTGACTGCCGCACCTCAAGAGGGTGAACCGCTTTTTGCCTCCTCACCAACGTGTTCGTCCCCCCGGGCGATGCTATTTCGAGCCGATTCGGAAGGGCTGACTGGGGCACTTGGCGAAGGTTGTTAAAATTTGCGCGTCACTTTCAGCAGAAGCGTCTGGCCCTGTGGGCGGTCTTTTGCTGCGAGTTCGTAATTGTAGCAAAGGGATGTGAATACTCCGAGCCCCGGCCAGAACACGTTGACCTCGGGTCCAACTGCGTAGACCTGATCTAATGTCTTAGAAGCCCCGGCCCCGGAATCTTTGGTTGTCTGGCCCTGATAGTAGCCGCCCAACGCCACTTCCAAAGTGGGCTGGATTCGTTTGCTTAGACTCCATTCGAGTGTCCACTGGTTACCTGGGGTGATGTGGGTGTCCTTCTCTTGGTCGTTAATTTCGTAGCGATTGAGGATCGAGAGGGCCCACGTCTTTTTATCGTCGAGATAAGCGGTGGCTCCGGCCGTGAGCATGTGGCCCCAGAAACCTTTTCCGGGTTTGGGCGAACCCAGCTTGGAGTCGCCATTGGGAATCCAGACTGCATAAGCGGCCCCCGCATCCCAGCGGTCGCCATGCCACGAGATACCAGCTGGCTCTACAAAGAGGTCGCCCACACCGAAGTTACTGCTCTTTGTCCCAGCGACTCTAAGGGAGGTGTAAGTGAACGGGACAAACGCATCCGCGAAAAAGTTGCCGCCCAACACCTGGAGATCCGTTACCCAGAGGGCACGAACCACGTCTGCATAAACCGATGCCTTGAAATCGATCGGCATCTTGCTGCCGTTTGGCAGGTTCAGGCGGTTAGCGCCGTAGTAGATGGTGTAGTTTCGAACGTAAAACCCGGGAGGCGGAAGTGATGGGCCTTTGAGTTCTTCTGCGCCTGGGAAGAGATGTCCGGTGAACGATTGCGCCTGAGCAAGAATCGGAAGCGTCAGGTAGGCGGAAAGGATGAGGATGGGTGCGGATTTCATATCGAAATTAGGTCGATGAAGGGGCTTCGCTGATGATCTTTTGGGTCAGGTTGGCAAGTGCCTTGGTGGTTTCGTCGGCTCTTGGGGACAACAGACCATTGCTCCGGGCGCTGAAATGGAAATCGATGTTTATCAGCGCCCTGTGGAAGGCCTCGGCGGAGGTGTATCGCTTACTCGGATCTGCCTCCATTGTTTTGGTGATGACGTTGTCGTATCGAGGATCCACCTGACTTTTCTCGCTGGGTAACTTGAAATTTCCCTCCGGAAGCTCCGAGGTCAGCATCTGGTACAAAATAACACCCAGCGCGTAAATGTCTGCGAGATGACCAGGCAACGTGTCGACTGAGTGCGCCTCGGGAGGAGTGAAAATACTGCGGACTGCTCGAGATTGGGCCGAGAAACGCTTCATTTTGGCGAAACCGAGGTCGGTGAGTTTCACGCCTCCGTGCCGGGTAATGTGTATTTTGGCAGGGGTGAGTTCTCCGTGAACGATACCGTACCGGTGCGAGTGAATCAGCGATTCACTGACGCGAAGGGCGATGTGTCTGGCGATTTGCGGATCCAGAGGCTGCCCGGAATGGATCAAGCTGGTGAGCGGGACGCCGTCCACGGCTTCCGTTACGAAATACAACAAGCCATCCGTTGTGATTCCGCTCTCAAAGACGGTGGCAATTCCAGGGTGAGGGTGGTTTGCCATCGTCCGGGCTTCTTCCTGAAACCTTTGGACAAAGGCCGCTTCCTGCCTGGAGGCCACATCCGCTGGCAGCAATTTGATGGAAACAAGTCGGTCTTTTGACCGCTGGTGTGCTTTGTAAACAACGGCAATCCCGTCCTGTTCCTGCAGCTCCAGTAGTTCGTATTCAGGAAGCTGCGCCTGGAGCTGACTTGGGATTGGGGCGGTTTGGGAAGGATGAACAGTCTCAATAGTAGCGCCGTGGGCTTCGGTGGAGGTTGGCGCGACTTGAAATGGGGAGGAGTCGGAAGCGGAGCTCGGGACGTCGATCTCACCGAGGAGTTCCCACAGGTTTTGGTCCCCGACGCCCTTGAGGGCGCGGATTCCAAGATTTTGGAAGCGAAACTGGCCTTGAAGATGTTGCACCGTTTCGTCGTCCATCAGGACTTGGTTGGGCATGGCGGCTTGTTCCAGACGGGCCGCTCGGTTCACTGTGTCGCCCCACACATCGTAAACAAAACGGTGGTTCCCGATCACACCGGCAACGACGGGTCCCGAGGCAATGCCCACTCGAATTTCCCAAGGGCGCAGGCGGTGTCGGTTGAGACGTTTCAGACGTTCCAGAATCGCAAGGGCACACCGGACGAGTCTGACAGCATGATCTTGGCAGGGCTCCGGCAATCCGGATGCAACCAAGTAGGCGTCTCCGATGCTCTTGATCTTTTCGACGTTGTTGGCTCGCATTTCTTCGTCGAAGATCGCGAATACCCCGTTGAGTTGCTCGATCATAGCTCGAGCATCGTTAGTGTGGCACCAGGTGCTAAAGCTAACGATATCAACGAATAGAATGCTTGCGTTGGGAAACGTGTCGGCGATGAAGGTTTCCCCGTTCTTCAGGCGGTTCGCAATTGAGACAGGAAGAAGAACCTCCATCAGGTGGTCCGTGCGGCTCATTTGGGCGTGAAGCAGAGAGTCGTACCGAAGAACTCGCTCACCGGCGTGAAGCCGGCTCAGGAGCTCTCGTTCATGGACGGGCTTCGTAAGAAAGTCGTCCGCTCCAAGCTCCAGAGCTTTGACGAGGTCTGCCTTTGAGGTCTTGGCGGAAATCATGATCGCGTACACATAGCGATCCTTGATCTCTGACTTAATT
Source organism: Verrucomicrobiota bacterium (assembly GCA_037133875.1). GTDB lineage: Bacteria > Verrucomicrobiota > Verrucomicrobiia > Chthoniobacterales > Chthoniobacteraceae > Chth-196. The sequence goes on from JBAXNG010000020.1 coordinate 36,751, forward strand.
TTTGAGCAAAGAGACACTCCGTCCATGCCGGGCATGATCCAATCGATAAAAGCCAGCCGAAGATCGGCGTCGGCATTGATCTTTTCCCAGCCTTCTAAACCATCGCTTGCGAGGACTGCTTCGTACCCATGGCTCGTGATCAGATCGTGTAATACACTCTGACTCACAGGGTCATCTTCGATGATGAGCACCTTGGATTTTTGAACGGCCATAAGCGTACGGATCTCTTTAATAACAGGTTACTCGGCCAGAGGCAGTTCTTTGGCCATGGCGGCTTTGAGCTGGTCGATATACATGACCAAACAATCAAACAAGGCCGCTATTTGGGTAGCGCTGAGTCCATCGTGGTTTTCCAGCTTTTCGGCGTACTCCGAAATGGACAAGGCCCCGACGTTCCCGGCTGCGCCCTTTACTGTGTGCGCCGTATTTCGGATGAGATCCGCATCTCTCGTCTGAATACCCGTTTTGAGCGAGTCCATCCAGATTGGGATTTTGTTCCACCAAATAGAGGTAGCCTTGGCGAGGACGTCGCGTCTCCCCCCAGTGACAGCCAGGGCGGCATTGATATCAAAGAGAGGCTTGGTTGGTTGGAAGGAAACCGCTGTCAAATCTGGCAGCGGAGATGAGGTGGCCGCGGAGGCGGCGTTTTTCATACGCACCAAATTGCGGTATTTTTCAACAGAAGCTTGGATCGCATGAAACGTCACGGGTTTGGAGAGGTAATCATCCATGCCCGCAGCGATACATTTTTCGCGGTCTCCGCCCATGGCGTAAGCAGTCATAGCTATGATAAATGGACGCGGGGTTATCGACACCTTGCGGATTTCCCTAGCGGAGGTGAAGCCATCCATTTCCGGCATCTGGCAGTCCATAAAGATGACGTCGTACTGTTTGGTTCTAGCAGCCTCCAACGCCTCAACCCCGTTGACCACATGTTCCACCGAGCAGTGGAGATCGCCGAGCATGCTGCACGCAATTTCTGCATTCACTTCGTTGTCTTCGGCGAGCAGGACTTTCAGAACCAGAGTTTCGTCCGATGTCTGGGACACCGAGCTGCTGGTTGGAGTCTGTGAAGCGGGGGAGGCCTGTTTCTCTGGGGAAATCGAGGGTGATTCAAACCGGTCGAGGGCATCGTTTTTCGGTACGGTTTCCATCAATACCTGCCGAAGTTCTGATGGTCGGATGGGTTTTTGGAGGAAGGTGCTCACCCCCAAGTTTGCAAACTGTCGTTGCTCGTCCTCGGTAAAGACCTGGGAGCTGAGCATGACAATCGGTAGATTTGCGATTTCCGATTCCGCGCGGATCGCTTGAACCAACAGCAACCCATCCATGCCGGGCATGTGGTAATCCAGGAGGCCGATGGAGTAGGGGCGTCCCGATTGTTTGGCTGCGCGCAGGAGTTGGAGAGCCTGTTGACCGGAGTCTGCTTCTTTGTGTTCTTTGACATTCCAGGAATCCATGATTTCCGAAAAGATCTCGCGGCTAACCGGGTGGTCGTCCACGCAGAGGACGCGGAGATCGGTGATATTCGTCTTGGAATCGAACAAGACCCCTGCGTCTCGGACTGGAAGGGTGAGGATGAAGAAGAATGTGCTTCCCTGGCCCAAGGTGCTTTCCACGGAAATGGTGCCGCCCATCAGTTCGACAAGTTGGCGACTGATCGCGAGGCCCAGTCCAGTGCCCCCGAACTTCCGGGAGGTGCTGTCTTCAGCTTGCTCAAAGTTACGGAAGAGACGCGTGATCGCTTCTTCACTGATGCCGATGCCGGTGTCGACGATGCTGATTTTGTAGGTGGCGTTTGAACCGTCTAGCTTCACGAGGTCGGCGTTCACCAACACATGGCCTTTGGCGGTAAATTTGATCGAGTTTCCGATAAGGTTGGTGAGCACCTGGCGAATCCGCACGCCGTCTCCAAACACATGCGTGGGAGCCTCCGGCGCAAAGCGGATCACTAATTCCAGTCCTTTGTTGAAAGCGCTGGGTCCCAATAGCATCGCGATATCGTCCATGACCCGTCTAAAGTCAAATGGAGCGGCGCTGAGGGTGAGCTTTCCGGCCTCCATCTTCGAGATATCGAGGATGTCATTCAGAATGGTCAGCAGAGATTCGGCGCTGCTGCGGATGGTCTCCACGTAATGCTGCTGTTTTGGGGCCAGGCTCATTTTGTTGAGCAACTCTGCCATTCCGATAATGCCGTTCATCGGCGTGCGGATCTCGTGGCTCATATTCGCCAAAAAGTCGGCCTTGGATCGGGCCGCTTCCTCGGCTTTGAGCTTGGCGACCTTGAGCTCATCTTCGATCGTCTTTTGATGGGTGATATCCATCAAAAGCCCACCCCACTCGATGTTGCCGCTTTCCGTGAGCACCGGCCTGGAGGCGGCGTGGAACCACTTGAGTTTCCCCGAAGGGGTTACGATGCGGCCTTCAAAATCCCAGCGACTCAGTTCCGAGGCGCTTTTCATAACGCTCTCCTGGAAGGCGCCCAGGTCGTCCGGATGGATGAGCCGTACGATGGGGGTCGCATCGTGGCGGACTTCGGCGGGATCAATCTCCCAGATGTCTCTTGCACCAGCGCTGGCGTACGGGAAAGAGGCGGCTCCTTCCGGGGTCATCACAAAGGTGTAAATCATGCCCGGCGTATTCGCCGCAATGTTCTCGAAGCTGGTCTCGTGCTGCTCGAGCATGTTTTTTAATTGCACGCTCTCGCTCTTATCTTCCACAACCACTATATAACGAGGGTCTTCCCCGGTGTTCACCTTGACCGAGGACACCGCGAGGTAAATGACCCTGCCCTGGGCGTTCCGGATTGAAAATCCCCAGTTGTGGAGACCGCTGGTTGTGAGGCGCGCCCAACGGGATTCTTCGTTGGAAGCTGGGAGCAATACCGAAGAGATGGGCTGTTGGATGAGGTCTCGCGTGTCCTGGGACACGATCGCTGCGAAGGCGCGGTTGGTGTGCTGAATGGTTAGGGCTGCATCAACGACGGCGACTCCGACGGGCAGAGCCTGGAGGAAATCCGGGAGGCCATCCTGAGGACTGGTGACAAGGGAACTGTTGGTGGCAACCTTGTCTTTTGCCTGATTTGGAATGAGGTAGACGGAGGCGATATCCTGTCCGGCGACTTGGATGCGGGTGATGTGCGCCGCGAGCGCCACGTGTTGCCCATTTTTGGAATGCCAATCGCCCTTGAGGTCGGCGAGAGGACCTCCCCCAGCTTTGGCCCAGAGCGTATTTTTCCAGTCGTTTGTGCTCCAGAAGCTGGCGAGCAAGGGGATCGATTTCCCCAATACGTCCTCCTGAGTCCAGCCCAAGAGCGTTTTGACCTGTTTATTGACGTAGGCAATGTGCCCTTCTCCATCAACCCACAGGACACCAAACGGTGCCGCATCCAAGGACGAAGAGGCTGCGACGGCGCGAGGAATACGCATCCAGGCGGCGGTGCTTGTCGGAGATGAGGTGGTGGACATAACCAGGGGGCTAGGATGTTACAGTTTTGCTCCGATTAAGGTGGATACCTTGGGGTTTCGGACGCGCCGCGCAAACCTTGGGAAGACGAGTGTCGATTCCATGGAAGGCGTTGAAGAACATGAGGATGCATGCTGCTAGTCCGCTCCATGCTAAGAGGTCTGAATGAAGGAACATACCGAGAAGACCCGCTATTCCAGCAACTCCGGTGAGCCCCAGCCAGAGGATCGGCATCACAATCGCCGTCAAAACTTCGACCCTCCAAGTCTGCAGGGTCGCGCTGAATTCCTCGTCGGCCCCTCGGCGTAACTGCCAGGAGGTGGCGTCTGCGGGAATGAAGAAGGGCTCGCGGCGGAACTCATCGCGCCAGCTCGCGATGAGTGCCTCGGAAACATTCGAGAACATGTTTCCAAAAAGGCGTTGAGAGAAGGGGAACGCCTCTAGCACGCCCTGATAGTAGCGGTAATAGAGCGTTAAACTAAAATGTAGGGTTGTTTGCAGGAAACGCCCATAGGCGGAGTTCAGGAGCGCAATGTCTTTTGGGGCGAGCAGATCCTTGGTGCTCTCTCCCATCAGATCCGCGATGAGCACGACTGGAATGTATTCGCGAAGGTGAAATGCTTCTGGAAGGTAGGAGCGCAGAAATCCCATCACGGCGTCTGTGAGGGCGATCCCAGCTTCCGAGGTGCCGCCCTGCCGCTTGAGGATCGCATTGTAAAGTTCGCCTCCCGCCTGCCAATTGTCCGTCATGAGGTCGTCGCGTAATCCCATCACGTGCCCCACGACTCGCCACAAATGAAGGAACGCTTCCTTTTCTGCGTCTGAGAGTCGACACCCCCAGCTTTCCATACCCTTGGGAATGAGGTAGCCAAAGGTCAGTAAGGTGAAGGCCAAGTCTTCCTGGTTGACTGGTTTGCCAAATTTCTCCGAAGGCCATGGTTGAGTTGGGGGACGCTGGCTGAGTTTCTCGGAAAGGGAGGCGGGTGCACCAGCGGTGCCGCGCGGATGGACCTTGTCGGGGTACATCAGCATGTACCGCATCGAAGAGTGGAGCAGGCGCACTTTCTTGGCCTGAATGTAACCGGACCCCCAAATGAAACGGCGGGGTTGATTCTTCGCTTCGGCCCGAGCTTCTAAGATAGCGGCATGCATCTCTGATTTGGTGAATGTCTTTACGGCATTCAAACCAGGGGAAGGCGTCGCAGTTTGACCGTTGAGTTTCCATTTTGCCTGAGGATCCAGCTTGTGGAGAGCGGCTTCCACGAAACAGGAGATATCCGGCTGCACATCCTGCACCACCCGTAATCCGCCCGGCTTCATAACGCCCTCGAGCATGACTCCAGTCTCGTAGATCCGCTGGAAAATGTACTTCTGATCCCGCAGTTTCTCCGTCTGATACAGCGCTGGGATGCCGTTTTTCATCAGGTAACAAGCGGGCAGGCTGGCGGCATACAACACGCCCAGCATCGCGAGAGAGTTGTTCTCCCAAAAAATGGCCGCCGTTTCGAGTTTGCCTTCGTCTACCCAATCTGGCGCCGGCATTGGGGCGTAATAATTCCGCAGCTCCTCTGGGAAGGATGCCATGTCGGTAGCGAGCTCGGACCCCGGGATGATCATGAGTTCCGGGTCAGATTCGAGCGTGTCGGCGAGGGAAATTAGTTTATTATATCCCAAGCGGCCGCTAGCTGTGATGGCCGGACTGGAGAAAATGTCTGCGGCGAGAGTATCACCATAGTCGTCAGCGTCTTGTCTGGCTGAATCGAGGAAGTTATCGGTCCACCGAGTGGTTATGGGATCCCTATACATGTGCGATGTGATCTTAAAAGTATGAGCGCAAGTGCTTTGGTGAATTAAATGATGCTTAATAATTCGCGTTGCATAACTAGCAACTTTCTTGCCAATACATAAAAAGGATGACTAGTTGTCCCTAAGAATTCATCAAGTGGCTGATTCTCCTTTGTTTAAGGTCGCTGATGTGAAGCGATTTCATGCCTGTTTAACCAACTAACAAGGCTGCGACAGTTTTTGATTAACGTGTTCCGCTGGTGGAACGTGTATACGGAAAAGGCCAGCTACACGGGGTGCTGATGCAAACCCAAGCGCCGGCCCCAAGTAGCCAGAACGCGACACCAGAATCCGTAATGATTACGAATGGTTACATGGGTAAAGATGTAAACGGCGGTTGAAAAGTGCCTCCGCCGCTAGGAGCGGCTCTTCTAAAATAGGAAGGAGGATCTTGCGCAATTGAAGAGAACCGCCAGAAATGCGGGCTCAGTTGCAAAAACGAGAGCGATCTTGTTGAAAACTCGAAGAGGCTGTTCAAGCCGCCTTCAAAAAACGGTGTATGCACAAACGCATACACCGTTTCAAAAAGACAAATGCGCCCCCAAGCGGTTTGACTCGGGCGCAGAAGCCGCCGGTTATCAGCTGTGCTTCTTGCGATTGATATTTTCCAAAAGCGCGTTGGCGCAGGCTTCTGCAAAGAACGGATCGTTGATTGCAGCGTCGAGTTCGATCAGCGGTAGTCCCGGCCGCAGATTTGCTTTAATTGCGGTAAATAAGGCTTTATCGGCTTCCGGATCGTGGAACGGGGCGCCCACCACACTCATCGCACTTACTCCGGCAAGGGGTAAGAGAACGGTTACCGGACCGTTGTATTTGTTCACCTTTTCGGCAAGAGCCTTCCCGATCTTTGCGCATTCCTCGGCATTCGTTCGCATCAGGGTGACCTGAGGTGAAACGCTATGAAACTTTCGCCCAGCGAATTGCTCGGGGATCGACGATTCCTCTTTAAAATTCACGTTGTCCACGCAACCGGGGACAATCACCGCAGGGGTTCCGCTGCGGCCGGCGGCATCCAGACGAGTGGGGCCGGCAGAGTGAACGCCCCCGACAATTTCGTCGGCGAGTTCCGTGGTGGTCATATCCAGCACTCCGGCGGCGACTCCAGTGTCGACGATGGATTCCAGTGTTAAACCGCCGACACCGGAAGCGTGGAAAACCACGACTTCAAAGCCTGATTTTTCGAGAACCTTTTTAGCAAGCCCCACGCCGATCGTGGTGTTGGTGAACATACTCGCCAAAATGAGCGGCTTATCGAGGTCGGGGACTTTCTCGAGGCTGGCCTCGACCATTCCGCAAATCGCGCCGGCTGCTTTTGCGAGAATGGGGCGGGACACCCGATTGAGACCTTCAATATCGATGATACTCGGAATCATCACGATATCTTTGGTTCCGAGAAACTGTGAGGTCTTCCCAGTAGCCAAAATGGTGAGCATGACTTTGGGGAATCCCAGCGGTAACGCGCGCATCGCCGCTGTGGCGATTGCGGTTCCACCACCACCACCCAACGAAATGACACCGTGTATTTTGTGTTGCTCGATGAGCTTTAGAAGCGCTTTGGGTGCAGCTTCACACATGGCGTTTACGGCAAGGTCCCGGTTATTGCCGAAGGAGTTCAGGTTTATCCCGCCAACAGAAGCCACAGCTTCGCGGGTCATGTAAGGGTTTACCTGAGGTTCTCCTCCCGTTCCGACGTCGATCAAATAGGCCTGATGGCCACTTTGACTAATGCAGTCTGCGATGAATTGATGCTCCCGTCCTTTAGTGTCGAGGGTGCCGATAACTGCGATGGTTGCCATAACGAGTGGGGGTGAGGCGTTTGCTGACGCCGCTATCATGCCGCTTTTAAGGGTGTGGGGCAATACTCAACGTGCTTCTCGAGTAAGATGCTGAGACCGATTGAAAACAAAAACTCCGCTGAGACACAGGTTCCCAGCGGAGTTTTCGGTTAAGCCCAGCTTTTGCCTTAGGGGCTGCTCACTTCGGGAGCAGCCTTTTGAAACATTGCGACTGAGGGAGCCGATGAATGGTGGCGCTATTGGCAGGATTCGCAGGTGCCACCGTTACGCATTGCCTCGATCGAACACGCCAAACGTTCGGCCTCAGTGACTTCCTTGGCTGGACGGCGGTCGCGATTTGCGCTGTCGATGGCGCTCTTGTTCAGGGTGCGTAGGTAATAGGTCGTTTTAAGACCACGTTCCCAAGCTTCCCGATACATGAAGCTGGCTGCGCGTGCATCGGCGTCTGCAAGCCAGAGATTCGTGCTCTGCGCCTGATCGATCCATTTCTGGCGCACGGCAGCACATTGCAGAATCCAGGTGGGCTCGATTTCGAAAGCGGTCTTATAGAGACGTTTGAGTTCCGCAGGAATCCGGTCAATGAGCTGGATAGAGCCGTCGAAATACTTCAAGTCATCCAGCATTTCGGCATCCCAGATCCCGAGGTTTTGCAGATCCCGGAGTAGGATGTCGTTGGTGCGTACGAATTCTCCAGAGAGGTTCGATTTCGTGTGGATGTGTTTGTAGGACGGTTCGATACACGGGGTGCAACCCATGATGTTCGAGATGGTTGCCGTTGGAGCGATCGCGAGGCAGTTGGAGTTCCGCATGCCGTTTTTGGCGATGTGGTTCCGGAGTTCGTCCCAAGGCAAGCGTTGCTTGCGATCGGTGAGGATGGTTACGCCACGTTCCTGTTCCAGAAGGTGGAGGGTATCCAGCGGCAACATCCCGCGATCCCACTTGGATCCTTTGTAGCTCTGGTAAGTGCCACGCTCAGCTGCGAGGTTAGCCGAGGCGTTGTAGGCATAATACGCAATGGCTTCCATGACTTCGTCGTGGAAATCGACCGCCTCGGGTGTGTCAAACGGGATACGTTTGAAATACATCGCGTCCTGCATCCCCATGACGCCCATTCCGACGGGACGATGGCGCATGTTGGCGCGAGCGGCGGCTTCTACAGGGTAGAAGTTGATGTCGATAACGTTATCGAGCATCCGCATGAGTAGTTCGACCGTTCCTTTGAGCTTCGGATGATCGAGGGAGCCATCTGGGGTCAGATGCGTAGAAATATTCACCGAGGCCAAGTTACAGACGGCCACTTCGTCGGTGGACGTATTCAGCGTGATTTCGGTGCAAAGATTCGAGTTATGGATGACCCCTACGTGGTCTTGCGGAGAGCGCACGTTACAAGGATCTTTGAATGTCAGCCAGGGGTGGCCGGTCTCGAACAGCGTTTCGAGCATCCGTTTCCAGAGGGCCAGAACACGAACTTTGCGTCCGTAGATCTTTCCGTCTTCCATCATCTGTTCGTACTCGGTGTAACGACGTTCGAATGCAGAACCATGGAGTTCAGGGAGATCTGCAACCTCGTTGGTACGGAAGAGGGTCCAGGTGGCTTCTTTGGGCAGGCGTCCTTCGGAGATATCCTTAAGGCGTTTCATGAACAGGTCAGGAATCCACTGAGCTGTGTTCATGTTGTGAGTACGCCGACGATCGTCTCCCGTTTCCTTGCGGAGATCGAGGAAGTCTTCGATATCTGCGTGCCAGAGTTCGAGATAACTACAGAGCGCTCCTGGGCGTTTGCCTCCCTGGTTGACTGCGATCGCGATATCGTTCGAGACCTTGAGGAAAGGAACAACACCGCTGGATTCACCGTTGGTGCCGTGAATGTGTGCGCCGGAACCACGAACTGCGGTCCATGAACAACCGAGTCCGCCCGCCCATTTCGAGAGATGCGCGAAACGATTCCACGTTTCGGTGATTTCTTCGATCGAATCGCCGCAATAGAGCAAATAACAGCTTGAGAGCTGGGATTTAACTGTACCGGAGTTGAACAATGTTGGCGTGGAAGAGCAGGCGCGGCGTGTTTTGTAGAGAAGGTAGAAGTCGATCGCGCGGGTTTCGGGATCGGATTCCAGCAGGGAAAGTCCCATGGCCACACGCATCCAGAAGAGCTGCGGTGCTTCGATACGGATCTTCTTCCCTGTGGTGGTGTCTCGGGTGTTGATCAGGTAACGATCGAATAGCGTTTGAATTCCGAGGAAGTCGAACTGGAGATCGGCGAATGGATCCAGAGCATCGGAGAGCTTCTTGAGATCCATGTTGCCGAGACGTGGATCGAGCCGTCCCAGACTGATGCCTTTGGGGATGTAGGCGATGAAGGCGCGGCGGTGAGCCTCTTTGAGCGCCTGCGGACCATCGGTGATTTTCCAAGGGAGCGTTTCCTCGTAGATGTAGGTGAGGAGGATACGTCCTGCGACAAAACGAGAGTCGGCATCCACTTCCAACAGGCTTTTTGCGTTGAGAATAATCGTGTCGCGACGTTCCTCAGGGGTAAGCGACATGGAGGTGGAACGGAGCAAACGACTAACGAGTTCGCTTTCCGTAAGCGTCAATTCGAGGCCGATCCGGGCGAAAGACACACGAGCCCGGATATCGTTGAGCTGCTCGCGGGTTGCGAGTTCAAGTTGTTCACCTTCAGCAGGATGCGCATTTTGGTGGGTGATTTCACGCTGTGCGGCACGGCGGGCCCGGTATTTTCCGTAAGCCAAAGCAACGCGGCTATGACCCAATTCGAGCAGGATCTCTTCGACCTCGTCCTGAATCTGTTCGATGTGAACAAATAACGGTCTTTCTTTCCGGGCGCGGAATTCGATTTCAGCGCGGACTTGGCGGCCGATGGCTTCATCAGCCTGAACGGCGGCGCAAGCGGCGGAAACGGCACGTTCAATTTTGTGGCCGAGCCAGGGGACAATATGAGGCTTCTGTTGAAGCGATTGCGGCGTATCGCGGCGGATAACCCTTGGGAAATCCCCAGAGTCGGCTGGAGCGGCGTGAGAGGGCGGATCGGATTGAAGCGTGAAAGACGAGGAGGACATGGACGGGCGAGAGGTACGTGAGGTGCGGAAACTGACGAGACGGGGAGTCTGAAGATAGAAAAGCGGTGGTTTGAAACTCCAGAGGCACAAACGAAAACCGTTTGTGCCCTGGGTAATAGGAGCGAGAAAAGGAGCGCGAAAGCCGCGGCAACCGTGAGTCGGAGGTTAGATTAGATCGTCTTCGCTGGAGTTTTTGACGCTGCCGCTGGTTTGATATTCGGTGACCCGTGTTTCGAAGAAGTTCTTCTCCTTTTTGAGGAAGATGACTTCGTCCAACCACGAGAACGGATTGCTGCGGATATTGGAAAGGGTGGGGAGGCTCAGGCCCGCCAAACGACGGTCTGCGTTGAAATCAACGTAATCGAGAAACTCCTTCTGGCGCATTCCGACGATGTCTTCCGGCAGGCAGTCGCGAACGAACTCCTTCTCCAGCTCCACACCTTCGCGCATGAATGCGACGAGTTCTTCGCGGAATTCCTGGGTCCAGAGATCGGGGTTTTCTTCGATGAGCTGAGCCAGGATGTAGCGACCCAGAGCGATGTGGTTGGACTCATCGCGGAGGGTGTATTGGAACATTTGGCCGATCCCCGTCATTTTATTTTGGCGGTGAAGCGACAAGACCATGGCGAAGAGCGCGTAGAACTGCGTGCCTTCCATGACCTGGGTGATCCCGAAGATGGCTTTGGCGAAGCGCTGTTTGTTAACGGTCTGCGTCAAATCGATGCCCATCTTCAGTTCGGGCATCTGCTTGGTGATGAACTGGTTCTTTTTCTGAATCGACGGGATGTCGTTGAACTTCGCGGTGACTTCGTCGAGGTCGATATTCAGGCTCCCGATGATGTGCAGAAGGGAATCCATGTGGATGGATTCTTCTGCAATATGACGTAGCGAGGCGTGTTTGAGCTCTGCGGCGGTGAGGTTGTCTTCGATGACGTGAAGGACGGAATCACCTACAATGCCTTCAGCGGCAGAGAAATAGCCGACTCCCATTTCGATGATCCAGCGTTCTTTTGGAGAGAGGGCGCCTGTATTCCACTGGTGGGCATCTTTGGACATGTCGATGACGTCCGGTTCCCAGTGGTTGGCTTTCATCTGTTTGTAGATGCGGTAAGCCTCGTGGTACTTGATAGGCAGCACGTTAAGTTCAGCGGAGCGGTGGCCGTTGATGACCATTTTGCCGGCTAAACGCTGACGGGCTTTCGCTTTATCCAAGCGGAAGGTCTTATTACGAAACTGATAAACCACTACGTCTCCATCCTCCCGGGCTGAAACGTCCCCATCGTCGGATTTGTAGTTGAGAGGATCCGCAATGATTTCGGAATCCAAGGGATTTAACAGGTCGGTAGTCATTGAGTTGGTGAGGCGGGAGTCGGGTTTATTCAGGCGGCGGAACGGGTGAAACACCTGCCAGAGACGTTTCATTGTTGGTCTTTTTCAGACTGGGACCTCCTTCACACTTTGGCGGGTGTGGAAGAGCCGAAGTTTTGGGACTGCGGCATGAGGTTTAAGAGCACCGAAATCCAAAAATGGGTCTCTTAATCGTGTTATTTCAGGACGGCTTTAACCCCGCTGAAATCAGCAAAATAGAGGTCCAAAAATGGGACAAAAAAGGCCGGAAAAAGTCTCCGGTTTTATCCAAATTTCGGGCATTCAAGCCTATGCTTGAATGGGGCTCTTGAAATGGGAACCCCACTATTAGTTGGGGTCGGCTGGGAAAGAACAACCTAGATATGGTGGTTTCTTCTTAAAACAGAGTCAAGGGGCGGACTCTCAAAGCTGAAAGTTTTTCCCTAAGAAAATGCTGGAATTTTAGCGGCGTGCCTTCGGGAAAATGGCGCCACTTAATCCGGACAAAAAGACACGTATATTTCACCGCTCACGCTGACGGAGTTAGCGAGAACGGAGCCCTAAAATTACCGCGGCAAGCAGGATGCTCGCGCCGATCAACCGACGAATCATCACAGAGCGGCCAACGGCTTTTTCGGTGTTACTGAACCAGTGTCCAACCGCCCAAACCAGAATGACACTCCAGATTCCCCGGGTGGAATAAAGGATATTGATGAGCGTCACTTTGTTGTAAGTCGCTATACTGTAGGCGATACCAGTCGCTTGTAGGGAAATTAGGATTCCTCCGGCGAGAGCCCAATGAAAGGAGCGCCTGGGAAGTTCACGGAGCGGTGCCGAAAAAGCAGGGCGCAACGTGAAGGAAAGGAGTCCGATTGTGTAAAACATAATCGGCGCGAAGTGACCGAAGCCGAGAGACTTCCCCCACCTCTGTTGCATGATATCTGTGACCGCATACGCCAGTGCAGCCGAGGTTCCAAAAATCAAACTGGGGACGAGGCGATGGGAGTTGGTTTTGAATTCGCCCCCTAAAAGAGCAGTGGCGACACAGGTGAGAAGTGCTGAAGTCCAGAGGGTTGGGTTAATTTGTTCGCCTGCAAAAAGCGGGGCAAGAAGGGCGACAAAAATGACTTTTGTTCCCAATATCGGGGTTGTGAGCGAGACGTCTCCTCGACTAAGTGCCAGGAAGGTAAAAACTTGGCCGATAAAGAAGGCTGCGCCAGCAAGAACGGCCTGGCTTACGTTAAGGAGCGTAAAGGGTTGGCCTCCCGTGAGTAGCCACGGAGTAAACATCACCGCAGCCGTCCAGTTGACGATAAATGTCACCCGCCACGGGCCGACCCCACGCTCCGTCGCTCGCTTGAGCATTAACGCGGCAAAGGTGTAACCGATTGCAGAGCAGAGTGGTAGAATCGTGGCTAAAGGGTCCTGCATGGGGAAATTGGAGAGGAAACGGGGAGGGAACCATCTTCAACCAACTGCGGCGCCCCTGAACGTGGTTCAGTACAGGGGACGCGATCTGGAAGCCGGATTTACAGGCCGTAAAAGGCTGCAATCTGCTCCACGACGTACATTTGCTGTGCGTCGGTGAGTTCAGGGAAGATGGGCAGGGCGAGGGTTTCCTTCGCAGCACGTTCGGATTCAGGGAAATCTCCAGCTTGGTACCCGAGGTTCGCAAAGCATTCCTGTTGATGAAGGGAAAGTGGGTAGTAGATCTCGGAACCGATACCCGCTTTTTGGAGATGTGCCCTGAGTTCGTCGCGTTTTGGGGCTCTGACGATGAATTGATTATAAATGTGGTGATGCTCGAGCCCGGTATTGGCCCAGGGTTCCACGGGTAGAGTTAAGGCGGTGTTGAGGCCGCGTTTGCGGAATTCCGTTCGGTAAAACTCTGCTTTGGCTCGTCTCCCAGCTCCCCAAGAATTCAAATGCGGTAATTTGATGTTCAGCACCGCCGCTTGAATGGCATCGAGTCGGAAGTTGCCCCCCACGGAATGGTGATAATAACGCGGCTCCATCCCGTGATTACGCAGCGAGCGAATTTTTGCGGCTAGGGCTGCATCTTTGCAAGTGACCATGCCGGCGTCCCCGAAGGCGCCCAGGTTTTTGGTCGGATAGAAGGAGTACCAACCCGCATCGGCGATGGCTCCGGCTGCTCCTAGTGGATGGCGGGCGCCCAGGGCCTGGGCCGCGTCTTCCAACACTGGGACACCGTAACGGGAGGCTAACGACTGAATGCCTTCCATATCGGCGCAGCATCCATACAAATGCACCGGAATGATGGCTTTGACGTTGTCGGTCTTGGCCAGGGTGGCATCCAGCGATTCGACGGAAATGTTGTATGTAACCGGATCGATGTCTGCGAACACCACACGAGCCCCGAGACGGGCGACACAACCGGCGGTAGCAAAAAACGTGTACGGAGTGGTGATTACGGCATCTCCAGGCCCGATCCCAAGCGCCATGAGGAGAACCAATTGGGCATCGGTTCCAGAGGAAACCCCGATGGCGTGGGGCGCCCCGGTGTAAGCTTCGATAGCGCGCTCCAGTCGGTCTACTTGTGGTCCCAGAACCAGATGCTGGGAGTCTGCGACGGCTTCGATCTCTTTAAGAATTTGAGCCTTCAGTGGTGCGTACTGAAGCTTGAGGTCAAGGAGAGGGACTTGCATGGCCCTCTTTTATGGCACCGCAGTGAATTGGGGACAACGGAAACGAGACGGCCCGGGACTCGCTACGCCATTTTTTGCAAAATACTGCCGAGGCGATTGATGCCCAGAACGAGGTTTTCTTCCGATTCCTTGGCGCAATTGAGGCGTATAAACGGGGCGGGTGCCGGACACGGATAAAAGACGTGTCCACCTCCAAAGACGACGTTTTCCAAACGGGCAGCGGCTTGGAAGTCCGACAAAGAGACGGATTTTGGAAGTTGGACCCAAAGCATGTACCCGCCATCGGGTTCATGGAGGACAGCAGACGATGGGAACGTCTGCTTTAAGGCGTTCAATGCGATGGTGCGCCGTTTTTGGTTTCGTTGGCGGAGCCAGTCCAGATGGGGGTCGAGTTCTCCGGCGGCGAGGAATTCGCGGAGCATAGCTTCCGTCACGACGCCGCTATGCAGGTCTTGCATACATTTTCGTGCAGCAAAAGCCTCGTGAAGTGTTCCTGGAACACAAAAGCCTGTACGCAGGCCAGGGGAGACGGTTTTTGAAAAACTGGTGACGTAACTGACCGTTTCGCCTGTGGGATCGAAGGAAAGCAACGTGGGAAGGGCTCCCGAATCGAGGAGTTCTCCGTAAATATCGTCCTCAATGATACGGATACCGAGGGTGCGGCACAGTTCTACGAGAGGTTGGCGTTTTTCGGAAGGTAAGGTCGCGCCGGAGGGATTGGAAAGTGTCGGGCAAATGACCAAGCAGGCTGGCCGATATTGACGAAGGAGAGCTTCGGTTTCCTCCAAATCGAGGCTGGAAGTGCCGTGAATGGGCAGGGGGAGCACGTGTGCACTGGCTTCGCTAAGAATCTCGAGCATCCCGTAATAAGCGGGGCCTTCGCAGGCCACGACGGTCCCCGGTTTCACGAGAAGCGAAAGCATTACCTGTAAGGCCTGTGTGCAGCCGGTCGTGGTCACAATTTGGGGCGCCTCGATTCTGGCGACGCCTCGCTTCTGGAGACGCTGGGCAAGAAGGGCGCGCAGTTGGTGGTCACCTTCAGGATGGTGATAGGCGTACAGAAGCGCGTTGTCGTGCTGGAGCGCTTTTTGGAAGGCCCGAGTCAGGGCTTCGGCTGGCAGCGCATCGGGGCCGGGAACACCTGCGGCCAAGTTAATGATGCCGGGTGCATCGGCCTGTCGCATGAAATCCAAAAGCCGGACATTTGCTTTGAATGGGACCGGGGCCGAGAGGGACATAGGATCAGGCGCGGATTAAGTCACAGAGGAATTGAGTCCAAAGGAAAAAGCAGCCACGCCACGAATAGCGGACCTGACCTTCGTCGGCTTTGGTGAGGACTCCGCAATTGAGGTTGTGAGTGAGCTGGGAAAGGAGCTCACCTTCGATCTCGGCCATGAGTTCAGCTGGATCGGTGGAGATGGGTTTTGCTTGGGCAGCGCGTGAGGATTGAATCCAGGCGAGGTGAGCTGCGTGGATATCGAAGAAGGCATTGGCTTCCCGATAGCGTTGAAGGCGCCAGTTTGGGGCCGGCTTGAGGCTGGAGGAGAAGGGGTAGTTCCAAGTACACCAGAGTGTTCCGTCTACAGAGTGCGTGCAAAGGGAGACGTAGAAGAAGCTGATGTGTTCGTTTTCCACCAGATTGATGGTGGCACGTACATTTTCCGTGGGATGGACAAACAAACGTAGGTATTGACGGTGTTCCTCGTGGTTCCAACCCGCGTCTTCTACCTGTTGGAAACCCTCGGCTTCGATTTCTTCGGTGAGCTCTGAGAGTGCAGGAAAACGGGAGGCTCCGGGAGGCGCCTGAGTCCGAAGGTGTCGATCGGTTGGCATTTGGATATGCCGGACACGGGTAACGATATCGATCCAGGGGAAAAGCAGCCAACTACTGGCGCAGGAGAACCCGACGAAGTGGATGCCGGTGAGTTTCCAACCTAGTAAGTAGGAGGTCACCAAAACGCAGAGATTGCCTAACCGGAACAGGAAGGGGGTCTCACTTCCCCTCAGGCCTATGCTTATGACCGCAAAGCCAAGAATCAAAAGAACGTCAGCAAGCATCGTACTAAAACAGACAAATCAACGGGTAAATCGGAGCCGAAACCGGAGTTTACTACTCCGATTGATGGGACTTTTCCGGAGTGATTTCGTGTTTCTCTAGAAATGCCAAAAGGTCGTCCGGTCCGAAGTCCGGAAGAACGAGATCCCCGACTTTGAGTGTGGGTACACGTTCCTGGCCGGAAATCGCGGCCATCGTTTCACGAGCACCTTCTTCGACTTCGAGGTCGTGGATGATGTAAGCGTAGCCGAGGCGATCCAGGGTGGCGCGAGCTTTGCCGCACCAAGGGCACCATTCTCTAGTGTAGAGTTCTAATTTCATGAACGGGGCGGTGGATGTAGGGATCAATACGCTGAGACTCAAGCTTCGACCATCGCGCTTTTGGGATCAAAATCGGTGGTGATACTCGCTGGGGCTTCCGCCGTCCGGTAAAATACGGAGATCCACATGGGCGGAATGTTAAAAAGGCAAAATTCGGTTTCGCAGCGGGCGAACTGGTCGCAGTGGCCACCATCTCGGAGTTCGCGCGTGACTTGGTAAACCAAAAACGCCGAGTGAGGTTGCGGCTGAAGAGCCTGGCTGGTGACGGCCAAAATCTCCTGTTTGAGACTGGGGGGGATAATACTAAACGGAATCCCCGAAACGATGTAGTCGCAGTGCGAATAACCGTGCTGGGCGAGAATCTGGACCACATCCGCTGCGCTGCCGTGTACGATGGTGACGTCCGAACGGTTGTGAAACTGTTTATGAAGGCATTGCACCAACTCGTCATCGAGCTCGATTAGAATAAGATGCGAGCCTGGATGCATCCGGCTCAGGATCTCACGACTATGGCATCCTTCACCCGGGCCGTATTCGACAATGACCCTCGGACAGGAGAGATCCATTTTGTCCGTCACGCGTCGCGTCAGAGTCCGAGAACTCGGAACCACGTAGGCAATTTGGAGCGGCTTTTGGAAAAACCGCTTAAGGAGCAGTGCGTGCATATTTTTCGGAGGGGGTGAACATTTCACCTTTCGGTCGGTGCGTAACGACGAAAATACCGGATAATCAAATCCGGGGAAAATAGGGAGCTGATATCCGGTGTTTTCGATGTGGGGTAAGGGAGAGCGAAATCTACTTCAGGCGTTCTTTGACATCATTTTGAACCCACGTCCAAAGGTCTGCTAAAGAGGACTTTACTGTAGGTTTGGCTCTCTCAAGGTCCGGTTGCGTGAAGTGCTGGCCTTCACCGGGGAGCGAATGTCCGTACAGATAAAACTTAATCTTTGGCTCGGTTCCTGAAGGCCGAACTGCGACCCGCCGCCCATCATGAAGTTCGATCATGAGCATGTTTTCCTTCGGAATGGGATCGCCTTCGATGTCAACGACGTCGGCTCGAGCGTAATCCAAAACGGATTTTACTGCGACTCCATTGGCCTCGGTGGGTGGGTGTTTGGCGTAGGACTCGACCAACCGCTGGATCTGGGCGGCTCCTTCAGCCCCTTCAAATGTCAGCGCACCGTTCTGTTCCCAGTAAAACCCGTACTCCGAATACACTTCGTCCAGTAGTTCGGAGAGGGTGAGCCCTCGGGATTTTGCGTAAGCCGCAACTTCCGAAAACACGATCGCCGCCCCGTTGCCGTCTTTGTCGCGAACGAAATCGGCTGCACTGTATCCGTAGCTTTCTTCGCCACCACATACGTAGTAGCTGGAGTGTTTCAGACGAGCGGTGCGAGTTTCGCTTTCCGAAAGCGAACGGTAGTTTGCGTGAAACTCGCTCGGGAGAGCTGCTTCGTATTTACCGAGCTTCGCTCCGATGTATTTGAAACCGGTGAGTGTTTCGACGCAACGGAGTCCGTTTTTGTTCGCAATCGCCTTTTGCAAATCAGTCGTAACAAATGTTTTGATGATTACGCACCGCTTGGCGTTTTCGGCGGTGATGACACCCTGTTCCTTCAGTTTCCGGACACGGTAATAGGCCATCAGGGAACCAATTTGGTTTCCGGTTAATAACTCCAGTTCACCCTTAGCGTTCCGGACTGCCACGCCCATCCGGTCGCAGTCAGGGTCGGTTGCAATGACGAGGTCGGCTCCGTTTGCTTTAGCCTTCTGAATCGCTAGGGCGAGAGCCTCTGCGTTTTCGGGGTTCGGGCTCTTTACGGTTGGGAATCGGCCGTCTGCGACTTCCTGTTCGGAGACTGTCGTGTAAGCGATACCCAAGCGCTCCAGCATGGGGCGAATAATGGCGCCGCCTGTACCGTGAATGGAGGTGAAAACCACGTTTAGACCGGAAGCAGCGGCCACCATGGGGCGGTCGAGGATCAGGGTTTCGAGGCGTTTCATGTAGGCCTCATCGGCTTCGGCCCCTAGTACCGTAATCGTGCCCTGCTGGTCTTTGGGCAGAGCGGTGTAAATATCGCTCTGGAGTGCGTTTACTTTGGCGATAATTCCACTCGCATGGGGTTCAACCACCTGGGCTCCCTGGTTAAAGTAAACCTTATAACCGTTGTCGTGTGGTGGGTTATGGCTCGCTGTAATGACGATACCGGCCTGGGCGTTTTGTTCGCGGACCGTGAATGAAAGCTGCGGTGTGGAACGTGGGCCTTCGAATAGAAAAACATCGACGCCGTTTTCAGAGGCGACACGAGCAGTGAGTGCCGCGAAATCTTTCGAGAAGTGGCGTGTATCGTGGGCTACTGCCAAACGCGGCCGGCCGGGGAGACCGCTTTTGGCGTGAAATTCTTTCATATAAGCCACGAGCCCTTGAGTGGCGCGGCTTACGTTAAAGTCGTTCATTGCGTTGGTGCCGGCACAAGGGCGTTCCGGGCGATCCAAGGCTTGAGGGGTGCCGCGTTCGGCGTTCGTGACTACTTTGCCGATGGTCCGGCCACGGAGACCGCCTGTTCCAAACGCTAGCGTTTTGAAGAAACGATCGTTTAGCTCAGCCCAAGCTCCGGTGTGCAAAAGTTCGCGGATACTCTCAACCACATAAGCAGCCGGGTTGTTTTGGAGGAGTTGCAGTACGTTTTTGGCGCTGGATTCGAGCAAAGCGCCTGATTGGACTGCCTGATGAATGCGGGAGCTAAGGTCTGTCATGGAATGAGTAGAATGCGGGTTTGAGGGAAGGGTGTAAACGACTCAGAAAGGGGTGGGGGACGTCGGGTGTGTAGCGTGAATGACTGCCAAATAGCCGCCAAACAAGTTTAGAAATCGAGTTTGGGCAGAGTCGGGGTCGGAGAATCTTTTGGGGTAGGCAGGGGGCTAGTCGTCGATTGCCCCGGGAGCACCGGTATGGCTTTGGGAATTTCCGGCGCGTCCGGTTCAGGTGTGCCAAGGGTGGGGATCTTGTTGTCGATGGGCGCTACGGTGCCCTTTTCTTTGAAGTTTTTAAGCGCCTTAGCCGTTTGTTCTGCTTGCAACGATCCAAACGGGTCGGTTCCGATCACTGTTGGGGATTGGATAGTCACAGACGCGACGGAGTTGGGACTAAACACGGGCTCGGCTTTTTCAATATTACCGTCCGCATTTGGATTGTGCTTCTTTCTCGGGCGCTTCGGTCCGTGAACATCACACAGTTCGTCTTTCCCGGGACGTTGTGTCTCGGTCAGCCAGGCCTCTGTGACGGTGCTGACGACTTCGCCAGTTGCGGAAGCCTCCTGACACTGTGGCAACGGGGCGTACCCTGATTTTGCACAAATGGAACACGGCTGGAGAGATTCCGGACGAACAAACGGTTTGGGTGTATACGAACTGAAGCTGGTATTCATCACTTCAGTCCAAACGGGCAGGGCGACTTCGCTCCCAAAAGCACCGTAATAGATTGGGGTGCGCGGTTTATCGAATCCTACCCAGACGCCGCAGGTGATCTCGCTTGAGTAACCCACAAACCAAGCGTCCGCGAAATTGTAGGCGGTCCCTGTTTTTCCGGCCACAGGCATCCGTTTCAGTCCGAGGGAAGTGAACGCGTTGGAACCGGTTCCTTCGGTGAGAGCGGCACTTAAACACTCGTGTACCTGATAGGCGGGGCCGACCGAGAAGGCTTTGGTGCGCCCTTTCTCGGCTTGATAGATCACCGTGCCGTTTTTCTCTTCCACCCGTTCGACTAGAAACTGCGAGTTTGGACGGCTCCCACCTCCTGCGATGGCGCTGTAGGCCAGCACCAATTCCATGGGCGTTACTTCGCTGCTACCCAAGAATGTGGCGGGGTACGATTTGAGTGGGCTTTCGATCCCGGCTGCCTTGGAGAGGTTCAGGACAGAATCCAGCGAATCCTTGAGATCGTCGCCGATTTGCATCCCGAGGCGGACGGTGGCGGCGTTTTTGGATTTCACGAGTGCGGTTTTGGCCGTGACCGGACCTTCGTAGGGGGTATTCACCTGTTCGCGGGCCCATTCCCCTAAAATCCCACTCGTTTCACCCACCATCACCATGCGGTTATCCATTACCGAATCCTGGACGATTGTGGCGGGGTGTAGGCCTTTTTCGAAAGCGGTAGCGTAAACAATGGGCAAAAATGCGCTCCCGGGGGGCCGCTTGGCCTGTATAGCGCGGTTAAATTCGCTGTGCTGCGGATCGCGGCCTCCGACGATGGCCCTGATCGCACCGGTTGCGTTGTCCAAAACAATCACAACCCCCTGAAGATATTCGGGTTTTGGGGCAGGATCTTCAGAACCAGTGGCTTGTGCACGTTTCCATGCGCGGTAAATCTGGTCGAACTGCGCGTACGTCTGCCGCTTTTCAAACTCAGGGCGCTTTTCAATCTGCGCTAATTGCGCCTGGATGGTCTGTTCTGCCTTCTTCTGAAGCTTCAGATCAATTGTTGTGTAAATCCGGTAGCCGTCGCTGACTGCATTTTCCAGCCCGACGAGTTTGGACATCAGGCCGGAGACCATGTTGGCGGCGTAGCTTTCCAGAACCGTATTGCGTCGGTTTTTTACAACAGGATCGTCGGCAAGTGCGGCCTGATATTCTTTCTCCGTAATCTGGTTCAGTTCACGCATCCGGGAAAGGACATGGCTACGCGATTCGAGACAGGCTTTGCGGTTTTTCCAGGGAGAGAGGTTGTTGGGACTTCGAAGTAGACCTGCGAGCAGGGAGGCTTCGCCCAAAGTTAGATCTTTTGCAGGTTTCCCAAAATAACCCTGAGCCGCAGCTTCGGCTCCATAAAAACCGGCGCCGAAAAAGACGCGATTCAGGTAATGCTCCAGGATTTGTTCTTTCGGCAGGCGCTTTTCAATTTCCCAGGCCACGAACATTTCCAGCAATTTCCGGCGATAGGAACGGTCGTTACTGGGCAGATCTACCGGAAAAGTATTACGCGCTAACTGTTGGGAGAGGGTACTAGCGCCTTCACTGGCTTTGCGGGCCTGAAAGTTTCGTGTGATGGCCCGGGCAATTCCGTAAAAATCGACGCCGTTATGTTGGTAAAAGCGTGCGTCTTCTGTCGATACCACTGCTTTCTGGAGGTGGACTGAGAGTTCTTTCAGGGGCTTTTGATCGCGATTTTGAATGAAAATTCGCCCCAACAGCTCACCGTTTCGGTCAAATATCTGACTCGCGGACTCCATTTCACTCAACTTGGAGTAATCAAACTGCGCCGCTTTGCTGGCCCAGATCTCCCATTGCCAAGCAGCCACGCCTCCAACCCCAATCGCTCCGCAGCCTGCTACTGCCAAAATCCCGAGAATCCAGGAACGGGCTGAACGTTTTTGTTTTCGGGTATTAAGAGGAGCAGACATGAGGTTTTACCAACGAGCGCTGAAAAGTGGCGGGCAGGTTAGTGTAAAGCGGGCGTTTGGGGAATTCCGAAGAAATGAGAGATAAATCCGCCTTTTTTGCTTCTCCAAAAGGCCTTGGTTTCGAAAAGAAACGATCCAATCCGATTAGCCCCCTAAGACCGACATCTCTGTTTTTTGGGGAGTTTGGCTTAAAGACGACCGGATTTCACTGTATCGATCTTTTCTTCCCGCCCAGGCCGAGCGGATCACTTCCTTTAAAACTTCGTCGTCCGAACCATCCCTGAGATGTGAGCGGAGATCCGTTCCGGCTTCGCTAAAAAGGCAGGTGTGCAGTTTACCGTTCGCTGAGATTCTGGCTCGTGTGCAGTTTGAGCAAAACGGCGCACTAACGGATGCGATGATTCCGATCTCACTTCCGGATCTCTTAAAACGATAACGCTTCGCCGTTTCCCCGGGATAATTCGCAGTCAACGCCTCCAGTGGCGCAAACTCCGAGAGTCGCTCCAGAATCTCTGCGGCAGGCACAACATCGTCCAAGCGCCAGCCGTTGGTGTTCCCGACATCCATGTATTCGATA
This sequence comes from Verrucomicrobiota bacterium, assembly GCA_037133875.1. Taxonomy (GTDB): domain Bacteria; phylum Verrucomicrobiota; class Verrucomicrobiia; order Chthoniobacterales; family Chthoniobacteraceae; genus Chth-196. Next base: position 59,300 of record JBAXNG010000020.1, read on the forward strand.
AATCGCAGGACAAACCCCGGACGCGCGAAGTGGCGCGCGAGCGGCACAATCTCCGTTTCGTTGACACCCCGCTTCACGACGACATTGACCTTGATCGGGGCGAATCCTAAGCCGTGTGCTTGCTCGATTCCCCGTAACACGGTCTCCACTGGCACCTGAGTGTCGCTGAGTTTCTGGAAAATCGTCTCGTCCAGCGCGTCCAAACTGACCGTGAGCCGGTTGAGGCCCGCTTTTTTTAAATCCGAAGCCAGTCGTTCCAAAACCGAACCGTTCGTGGTTAACGCGACGTCCGTGACTCCGGGAAGCAGGCTCAGGGATTGGATCAGGCTTGGCAGATTTGGTCTGAGTAACGGTTCCCCACCTGTGATCCGGAGTTTACTGACTCCTGCTCGTACAAAAATCCGAGCAACACGGATGATTTCCTCAAACGAGAGAAGCTCCGTAGTTTTCAGAAAAGCGTGTTCCGGCCCGAAAACCTCCCGGGGCATACAATACGTACACCGGAAGTTGCAGCGATCCGTCACCGAAATCCGGAGATCACGGAGGGGACGCCCGAGCATGTCCGAAACACCTACGGGTGCTTCGGGAACATGCAGGGAATCGCTGTGGGTGTTCAAATGAGCCGGAGCGAGGGGCATGGAATCGCCGAATATCTGTCAGGGAATGGCAAACTAGATAGTTCTAATAACTGAGCCAGTGGCTGAGCCATTTCTCGACTGTCGCCTGACTCATACCTTTTCGGGAGGCGTAGTCTTCTACCTGATCTTTGCCTAAGTCGGTTGAAATCCCGAAATACCGCGATTCGGGATGGTTAAAGTAAAATCCGCTTACGCTGGATCCAGGATGCATGGCGCAACTCTCCGTCAATTCGCATCCCGTTAAGGCAGTCGCATTCAGGAGTGCGAATAGTGGCGGTTTCTCTGTGTGATCCGGTTGTGCCGGATAACCGGGCGCTGGCCGGATGCCCCGGTATTTTTCGCGAATCAAATCGTCATTTGTCAGGTCACCGGGCTTCTCAATTCCGCACTGGAAACGAGCTTGCTGGTGCAACCATTCCGCAAACGCCTCCGCAAACCGGTCCGCCAACGCCTTCACTACGATACTCGAGTAGGGATCATGCGCGTCGTCGAATTGCTTCGCGAATTCGTCGCCCCCATGAATCGTCACCACAAAACCGCCGAGGTAATCGCTCCGTCCGCTCTCTTTGGGAGCGATGAAATCCGCCAATGCGTAGTTTGGTGTGTCCTTCTTGATCTGCTGCTGGCGCAGGCTGTGGAACGTCGGCCCATCCTTTAGCGCGATATCGTCGCCCACACTGTTTGCTTCGAAGAAACCGAAGACGCCTTTTGGGGTGAATCGTTTTTCCCGGATGATCTGGTCCAAAAGTGTATTCGCATCGTGATACAACTTGGCGGCTTCCGCTTCGGCTTGGCTCTTCTTTTCGGCATCATCCCATGCGCTCGAAAACCGTTGTTCCGCCGAGATCCAGCGGCCTCGTAATTCCCAAGTGTGAAAGAAAGGCGACCAATCGATGTAACGCCGCAACTCCTCAAGGCTCACGGTGACATCACCTCCTTCATGGAGCACCTTTTGGACACCCAGTTTGGAGGGCTTGGCTATCTCGACACTGCTCCAATCACATGAAAACCGGTTCGCTCTAGCGTCGCTGATGCTCAGGATATCGCGCGTTTTCTTCTGACCGTATTTGGCGCGCATCTCCACGTGGCGATCTTCGTTCGCCTGAATAAATGCCGCGCGATGTTCGTCGCTAATGAGTGAGGTGGTGACTGGGACACTCCGGGAAGCATCCAGCACGTGAACTACGGAACCACTGGGGTAATTGGGCGCGATTTTGATCGCTGTGTGTGCGGCGCTCGTTGTGGCTCCTCCAATGAGCAGGGGAACCTGGAACCCTAACCGTTCCATTTCCGAAGCGACGTGCATCATTTCGTCCAGTGACGGTGTGATGAGGCCGCTTAGACCGATCACATCGGCTCCGATTTCCCGAGCTTTGTTCAGGATCTTGTCACAGGAAACCATCACCCCAAGATCGGTGACTTCGAACCCGTTACAGGAAAGAACGACCCCTACGATGTTCTTTCCAATGTCGTGCACATCGCCTTTGACGGTTGCGATCAGGAATTTTCCGCCACTCTTTTTGTGCGGATTAAGTGCCTTTTCTGCCTCCATTGCCGGGGTAAGAACCGCCACGCTTTGTTTCATCACGCGGGCGGATTTCACCACTTGCGGCAGAAACATTTTTCCTTCGCCGAACAGATCGCCAACGATCTTCATGCCGTCCATCAGCGGACCTTCGATCACTTTGAGCGGGACACCGTATTTTTGGAGCGCTTCTTCGGTGTCGGGAATGATGAAGTCGGTGATCCCTTTCAAAAGAGCGTGTTCGAGGCGTTTCTCGACGCTGGATTCGCGCCAGGAAAGATCGGCTTCGATTTTCTTGCCGCCGCCCTGACCTTTGAACTGTTCTGCGTATTCCACCAGAATCTCGGTGGCATCCGGGCGCCGGTTGAGCAGTACGTCTTCGACTTTTTCCAGAAGATCTTTCGGGATTTCTTCGTAAACCTCGAGCATTCCGGCGTTCACAATACCCATGTCCATGCCGGCTTTGATCGCATGGAAAAGGAAGGCGCTGTGCATCGCTTCGCGCACCTTGTTGTTGCCCCGGAAACTGAAGCTGATGTTACTCACGCCGCCGCTCACCTTGGCACCGGGCAGATTTTGCTTAATCCAACGCGTGGCGTTGATGAAATCCAGAGCGTAGTTGTTGTGCTCTTCCATGCCCGTTGCGACGGTCAGGATGTTCGGATCAAAAATGATGTCTTCCGGAGCGAAGCCAACTTCGTTCACCAAAATCCGATACGCGCGTTCGCAGATCCGGATCTTGTCTTCATAAGTCGCGGCCTGTCCCTTTTCATCGAACGCCATGACCACCGTAGCGGCGCCGTAACGTTTGATGGTGCGGGCCCGGTCCCTGAACGCTTCCTCGCCTTCCTTGAGCGAGATGCTGTTTACGATGCCTTTGCCCTGGAGACACTTGAGCCCGGCTTCAATCACCTCCCATTTGGAGGAATCGACCATGATTGGAACCTTCGCCACTTCGGGCTCGGTCTGGAGCAGAATGAGGAACTTCGTCATCATTGCAACGCCGTCGATGAGGCCTTCGTCCATACAGACGTCGATTACATTGGCGCCGTTCTCGACTTGCTGGCGGGCGATCGAGACGGCCTCTTCGAGTTTGTCCTCTTTGATGAGTTTCGCGAATTTGGGAGAACCCGCCACGTTGGTGCGTTCCCCGATCATCAAATAATTGGAGGAAGCCGTGAGATTGTACGGCAGGGAACCACTCAGACGCATTACGGGGTCTGCCGATGGAATATACCGGGGCTCGATGCCTTCGACGGCTTTGGCGATCGCTGCGATATGTTCGGGCGTGTTTCCGCAGCAGCCGCCCATGATGTTGACGTAGCCGTTGGTTGCAAAATCCCGGGCAAACTCGCCCATGTGATGGGGAAGAAGGTCAAATCCCGTAGGGGCCAGAGGGTTTGGCATCCCTGCATTCGGGTAGGCCGACACAAAACAGTCTGCCTTCTGCGCAAGTTCCGAGAGGAATCCACGCATCAGATCCGGTCCGAGGGAGCAGTTGAGCCCGATCGAAAGCGGTTTCACATGCCGCATCGCGTTCAGGTAAGCCTCGGTTGTCTGGGCCGAGATCATGGTTTCTCCGCCGCGTCCGACGGCAGCAGAAATCATCACGGGGAGTTCGATGCCGTCGGCGTCGAAGACTTCGCGAGTGGCGACTAAGGCAGCTTTTGCATTCAGCGAATCGAAGATCGTTTCAACGATGATGATGTCGGCGCCACCGGCAATGAGAGCGCGAATTTGATGGCGATATGCGGCTACGACCTGGTCAAAGTTTACATACCGAAATGACAGGTTTTCCGGATCGGGAAACTGCGAAAGCGAGACTGTGAGCGGCCCAACGGCTCCGGCAACGAACCGGCGGCGTCCGGTGGCGGCCTCGGCTTTGTCGGCTTCGGTGCGGCATTGACGTGCGGATTCGAAGTTAATTTCCCAAGCGAGATCGTTGAGAAACGGGTTTTCGATGATCGACTGAAAGAATTCGGGGTCTTTACGTCCGCCTTTTTCACGGGGATCTTCGATGAAGAATTCGCTCTGGGCGATGCTGGTGCCAGAGAAGGTGTTCGTTTCAATGATGTCGGCACCGGCGTCGAGGAAGCGCTTGTGGATATCGCAGATGATGTCCGGGCGGGTAATGGAAAGAATATCGCCGTTATTAAGCAAATCTTTCTCGTTGTTGATAAAACGAGAGCCGCGTGCGTCGTGTTCGTTGAGACCGTAACCGCGGATAGTCGTTCCCATAGCGCCATCGATAACGAGGATACGTTTGCGAAGGAGCGATTCCAGTTCTGCGCGGGTGTCTTGGCCTTTGGACATTCCGTCAGAGTAAGCTCCCCGTGTAGTCTCTTCAATAACATATACACGCATCATGATGAGTGTATGTGTCTGTGTTTTACGTGACCGGAGTGCCGCCTACGTTTTCCAGTAGATCCGGTGGTGTTTTGAGGCTGATTCCACTATGTCGGGTGCCCGATTTATGTCTTTTGTGTCAGTTCGCGCTCTTTTTGGGGCGGTCTTTGTACCTCTTTTTCTTCTGAGTCAGTCGTCCTCGTTTGCTGAGGAGCCTCCCAATATGAGTGATTTGCGGACTTGGACCAACCGCGAAGGCAAGGTGTTTCAGGCCTACCTGGTGAGTAGCGATGGAACCCAGGTCGTGATGCGAATGCCGGACGGCCAGCTCGGTACGGGGGCGCTTGGCAAACTGTCGCTACCGGATCAGGTGTTTGTAAGGACGACGTTAGGGCTGGAGGGAGACATCGTACGACGTGCGGGGGATGCAAAACCAATCGATCCGAAAACGGAGTCGTTGTTGCCGGTCGAGAAACGTGTGTGGCCACTCAAGGTGGAGGCCGACAACGCAGCGCTGGACGTGAAGATTGTGTCGGAGAACCCGGCTGAGTTGCAGTTTCTGTATCACGCGCAGAATTTCGAGTTCGAGGCTCAGGAAAAGTTGTCGGTGACTGTGATGAAAGAGCTGGCGCGTACGTTCGAGGTGACGCGACGTTTGGTGGAGCTTTTGCCGTGGGGGATTCAACCCAAACCACCGGCGGATTTGGGTTATTATCGGGCGAAGTTTTATGTGGATCGTCGGCACTATGTGGATGACGGGGGGCCGGTGGCTTCGGGTGGGGTCTATTTTTCGAGAGACCGGATCTTTCGGGTGCCTTTTGAGAGTCTGGGGTTGGAGCGGAGGGGCAAGACTTGGGCAAAAAATGAGAACTTCAATAACCAGACGGTGATTCATGAGGTCACGCATCAGATGATGCACGATTCCCTTCCTTTTTTGCCGATTTGGGTTCGGGAAGGGACGGCGGAGTACACGTCGAGCCTCCCGTTTCAAGGAGGCCGTTTTGCCTCTGGTCTGCACGAGAAGGGGATTCGTGAATATATTAAAGCATACGAGGATCGGCACGGTGGGGCTGCGGATACGTTTTCGCCTTTAGAAGTTATGCGTCTCACCACGGAGGCTTGGCACAGCCGGGCTGACAAAGGCGGTAAAGAGCAGCACCGGCTGTATTTTTCCGCGTGTTTGCTGGTCTATTACTTTTCGCATCTCGAGGGCGACGGGAAGGGGATCGGGTTCCTGCAATATATGGACAAGATTCGCGAGGCGCGTTTGGCGTGGGCCGAGTTCTTCCGGAACCCAAATGTGAAGATGAATCAGGATGGTTCGTACACGTATCCGCAAGACTTAACCCCGCCTGCTCAACCTCATTCGGAGGAGTGTGGATTAACTCAGCTTGAGATGCTCATTGCCGGTCGGGATGAGGCTCAGATGCGAAAGGCGGTTTTGGATGGATTCAAAAAGATGGGAGTGACCCTGAAGAAGGCGGGTAACTCCGGACTCTGAGGAGCGAACAATTCAGGGGCTGTTTTCGCCCGGAATTCTGACCCTTCTGTCCATTTCCCTTCAACCGATTGAACGGAAGGTCTTCCCTCCATTCTCATTCGGAGAGAACTCAGCTTGCATGAACCTCAGGCATCGGTTCCCATAACCTCCGTCCTGGAGCGCCTGCCCCAAAAACAAGATGCGCCTCATGCGGAAAACCCCCAGTAACTTTCCCTGTTCACTCTGAGATTGGTTTAATAACGATCTTCGTACCTTTGCCATGGAAAACCGCACCGATTATTTGCAGGCGAATCTTTCGGCTATTGATGAACACGCCATCGTCGCAGAGACGGACGTTCAAGGCCGCATCACCTACGCCAATGCGAAGTTTTGCGAGATCAGTGGTTACTCCCTTGATGAATTACTCGGATGCAACCATCGGATTTTAAATTCCGGGACTCATCCTAAGGAGTTTTTTGTCGAAATGTGGGATACTATCTCCCGTGGCACTGTGTGGAGTGGTGAGATTTGTAACCGCTCAAAGGACGGATCTCTTTACTGGGTTCAGTCCACCATCGTCCCTATTTTGGGCGCCAATCGAAAGCCGCAAAGGTATCTGGCCGTTCGGACCGACATTACGGCACGCAAGCAGTTGGAACTGGCGTTACGACAAAGTGAAACGGACCACCGACTGTTATTTCAAAATAACACACAAGGCATTCTGATCGTAGACATTGAACGTCAGGTGTTCTTCTCAGTGAATCCGGCTCTGTGCCGAATGTTTGGCTACTCCGAGTCTGAGATGTTGAAGCTGCATCTGAGTGAGATTCATCCTGCGGATTACCGCGACTGGATACGCGAAGACTTTAAAGCTCATGCACGCGGCTTAAAATCACAGTCCACGATGGTCCCCTGTATCACGAAAGACGGGGTGGTTTTTTATTCCGACATTTTTAGCACCAACACGAGCGTTCAGGGACGGCCCTGTTTGGTGGGATTCTTCACTGACGTTACCCTGCGAAAACAGCATGAAGAGGAACTCCTTTCCATGAAGGAAAGAGCGGAATCCGCGAACCGTGCTAAAAGTGAATTCCTCGCCACGATGAGTCATGAAATCCGCACCCCTATGAATGGCGTGCTTGGGTTCACCGACCTCCTGCTTCAGACACCGCTCACGGAGCAACAACAGGGCTTCCTCTCCGCCATTAAAAATTCCGGAGAAAGCTTACTGATCATCATCAATGACATTTTGGACTTATCCAAAATCGAGGCAGGAAAGCTCACGATCGATCGGACCCAGTTCAACCTGCGGGATAAGCTCGAGAAGGTTACCGATAGCCTGGCGCCCAAAGCGGACTCGAAGGGCATCCAGATCATTGTGGACTATCCGGAACACATAGCTAATAAGGTTGTTGCGGATTCCAACAGAATTCAACAGGTGTTGATTAACCTTGTCGGAAACGCGATTAAATTTACTGAGCGTGGGGCGGTAACGGTTCGGGTTACTGAGCAAATCTATGGAGATCGGCCGTTTTTTCGGATCGAAGTGAAGGACACCGGCATTGGTCTCTCCCACGAGCAACAATCTCGGCTGTTTCAAAAATTCACCCAGGCCGACTCGAGTACCACGAGACGTTTCGGAGGCACCGGTCTTGGACTGGTGATTAGTAAAAATTTGGTTGAGTTGATGGGGGGGCAAATCGGAGTGGAAAGTGAACCGGGTCGAGGATCGACATTTTGGTTTACGTTCCCCCGCGAACGGCCCGTTGCCGATGTGGTTCACGATGTCGCAAACGATTCCGTTCGTGATGCCGTTCATGATTCAAAACCGTTCCAGTGGGAACATCTTCGAATCCTGGTGGTTGAGGATAACGAGGTGAATCAGTTGTTCGTAAAAGCCGTCATGGGTAAATTAGCGTGTAAGGCGGATTACACCCGCAACGGTTTGGAAGCCATCGACGCCTTCAAATCCAAGCCTTACAACGCGATCCTCATGGATTGTCACATGCCTGAGATGGATGGCTTTGACGCCACAGTCCAAATCCGCCAATTAGAAAAAGAGCAACCGCACGGTAAAAGGACTCCGATTATTGCGCTAACGGCTAGTGCAATGAAAGAAGACCATGACCGGTGTCTGACGGTGGGAATGGATGATGTTCTCACTAAGCCAATCAAGGTGAAAGAGTTGGAGGCTGTTATACGAGCTGCATTACGCTGAACCGTCCCACTGCAGGTAGATGTGGTTGTGGGGCCGGATGGATCTGCGCTGAGTGTGACTTTTCCACAGGAGTCCAAGACCCGCATGTACGAACCGGTGTCGTTTAGCGGGGAGGGGCAGTGAGGATGAGGCTTTTCTGAGACGGGACGACTGTTCAGAGTAATTGTGATGGATGCCCCCCTCATCCCTGATCCTTCCGAAGACACACCGGTCCCGCCGGCCTCGCCGTCCGTAGATCCCGACGCCACGATTCTCTTGGAGCACCCGCCGCTTCCTGTCGTGGATCCCGATGCGACTATTTTGGTGGAACGCCGGTCTCTTTCTCGGACCGATAGCGGGGCGGCTTCAGCCGAGATCCGGGGAGCGTATGCGCTCTTAAAAGAAATCGCCCGGGGTGGGATGGGGCAGATTTACGAAGGGAACGATCCACAGTTGGCGCGACAAGTTGCCGTCAAAGTAAGTTCACTGGCGCAAGGGGGCGAAGATCCACGGTTTGCGCAGGAAGCCAAGGTGCTAGCGAAGTTGGCGCATCCGAACATTGTGCCGGTGTACAATCTGGGGACTGACAGCCAGGGTCGGCCGTTTTACAGCATGAAGCTGGTGAAGGGCCGATCACTTCAGGCGATTCTGAAGCAGCTCCAGCAGGGCGATTCCGAAACGAAAGTCCATTTTACAAGGGCTCGTTTGTTGTCGGTTTTCCAGAAGGTGTGCGATGCGATGGCGTTTGCGCATTCGAAGGGAATTCTGCACCGGGATTTGAAGCCGGATAACGTGATGGTGGGAGAATTCGGGGAGGTGCTGGTGATGGACTGGGGTTTGGCGAAGGTGATCGGCAGTGCGGAAACGGTTCTTGGAGGCGGGGCAGCGGGAGGTTCGGATTTTGGGATGACGATGGAGGGCGAAGTCATGGGGACGCCACAGTATATGTCGCCGGAACAGGCCGCAGGTGTTGTTGCGGAGCTAGATGAGCGTTCGGACATTTATTCGTTGGGCGGAATTCTGTATGCGATTCTGACACTGCGGCCGCCGATTGACGGGAAATCGTTGGATGAGGTGTTGAGCAAGGTGAAAGGCGGTGTGATCACCCCGATGCAGACAACTCTCGGAGCGACGACGGGAGAGGTAGCCCGACCAACGATGGAGGTGGTGCCATCGGAGTTGGCGGCAGTGGTGCGCAAGGCGATGGCGCTCGATCGGGGGAAGCGTTACCAGACGGTGGGGGAATTCTCGGAAGACATCGAGGCGTATCTAAACGGGTTTGCGACACGAGCGGAGGAAGCGGGGTTATGGCGTCAGTTGGTGCTGCTTGTGAAACGGCACAAGGCGATTGCGGCGATGGTGGGGGTGATGTTTCTGGTGTTGCCGGCATTCACTCTAAAACTTGCGGCGAGTGAACGAGTGGCGCGGGAGGAGCGGCGGGTGGCGCTGGAACAACGGGCGGTGGCGGAGGCGAACGAAACGCGAGCAATCGCAAGCGAACAACAAGCCGTTGCTAACGAACAGAAGGCTGCAGCCAACGAAAAACGGGCGCTTGCAGAAAAGGAGCTCGCCCGGCGGGCTGCTGCCACGGCGAATCTGGCGGCTGCGGATGCTGCAAGCCGGAATTTCAACGAGACATTGATGCGAAACTCGCTCCTGGAGGTGCCTGAAGATTTGAGGGACGAGACCTGGAGCTATCTCAACCACAAGTTGGATACGTCCGTAACGCTCTTGGCCAAGGGAGGGGTGCCATTTACGGCGATTATCCCGCATCCGAAGATGGCAGGTGTGTTTGTGACAGCCCAGCAGGATGGATGGATCCGCACTTTGGACGTTGGTAAAGGTGATGTCATGGACCTGTTTCAGGTCGAGCCGGTAAAACGAGGCAGTGCGAACGTGTGGGTATTGGCCGTTTCACCTGATGGAGAACGTTTGGCTTTGGCTGTGGGAACAGCGAGTGGAGATATGGCGACTCGGGCGACGGCGATTTATCGCTTCCGGGATGGAGTTAAGCTACTCGAGTTCGCTGATAAAGGAGGATGCCGAAATCTGACTTTTAGCCCAGATGGCGCGTTTCTGGTTTCGTCTTTGAACCAAGGGCTTCAGATCTGGAATTCCAATACGGGTGAGGTGTGTTGGGATGCCGGAGCCCTGAGGCTTGGTAATGCGCCAAGGCTTACGAAAGGTCTATTTTCGCATGATGGTCGCCGCCTCTATGCCTATCGGAATGACAAATTCATCGAATGGGATTGCAAGGATGGCACTGTTCTTCGGGAGTTTTTTAGTGCGCGCAAGGTGGATTGGTATGTTGGCGAATACGGTGTCGGGCAATTGTTTACGGGGTTCCGTGGAAAATTTGAAAAGGTCCGGATTGTCGATGGGCAACAGTTGTTTGAGAACCAACTTGCTGCTGCGGATTTTATTGGAACGGGTGTTCTGGCAAAATCCGGGAATTTGGTGACAGCCTCGCGAGGTACACAAGGAGGTGGCTTAATCCAGGTATGGAGTGAAAAGACAGGTCGACTGATACGATCCGAGTTTTGTTCGGGAACAGGGATACCTGTCGTGGTACATCCGACTTCAAGCGAAGTTGTTCAGGCAAATGGGCCAAAAGTCAGGGTCTGGCGACTAGAGATTTTACAGGCAAAGCTGGAAGTGGCTGCGAACATTTCGAGCTACGTTCCCATGTTCCGCTTTCTGGGGGAGTCCTGGCGGGTGGCGCGAATTGGCAACACTGGAGTAGATCAGTTCGCCTTGGAGGTTTTGGATCTCCGCAAGGAAAGGTGGGATACGAACCCTGCTTTCAAAATGCCATGCCCGTCACCTGCGGGGTTTAACCCTCGGACGTTTGCCTCGGAGGATGGAACGTTACTGTTGGTGTGTAGCGGTGTGGACGGAAGGAATGTGGACGTGTGGCGAAGAGAGGCTGACACTTATTCCCTGATCACTTCCTGGAAGTGTGATGAGACTTTCTTGAGTTGTTGCCTGAGTCCGTCTGGGGACCGTTTATGGACTGGACGGGCGGTGTATGAGACTCTCACAGGAAAGCGAGTGGTGGACATTGAGGATGTAGATGTTTCTGATATTGAGAATGTTCAATTGTTGTGGTGCGGGCAACGGCTTTACGGAAAGCTCCCTCTCCGAGCGAATGGCGGGGCCTCAACGCTAGGGCTCGCCGTCTGGGATAGTGAGTCGGGGCGCCGGCTTGCAGCGATCCCATCGCCGTTTACGAAGACAATGATGGTCTCGAAGGATGGTCAATTTGTGGCCGATGCTGGGACGGATAATCGGATCCGGATTCGGGGCGCTGAATCGCTGGAAATAGTGCGGGAGTTTCTGGCACACGAAGCAACCGTGACCGGAGTGCAGTGGCATCCGAAGCTGCCATTGTTTGTGAGTATTTCGAGCGATTTGAGTATGAAAATTTGGGATACACGAAATTGGCAACTAGTAGAGGAAATCCCTGGATTGAAGAGGGTTCCTACCGGGCTGGATTTGAGTCCGGACGGTTCGGCTGTGCTCGTACAATTTAGGCAGGAAGGTCTCGGGCGCATCTACGAACCCTCGTCGTTTCGCGGGGAGGGGAAGTGAGGATTGGGGCGTTTCGCTTGGATGCGTTGGTTGCATACCTGCGAAGGACGTATCCGAATTACCAAAGGACGGAGAGCCCGTATCGTGGGTCCAGCCAGTGGGCGTCGTTTGTAATGGCCGTTAGCTTCTCTACCTTGCACTGGGAGATGAGTAGTCGGTCGAACGGATCCTGATGGACAGCGGGGAGAGCATACACTCCAGCTGCGTGTTGGAATTCAATAGGAAGGATATGGAATCCGGAGGCTTTTAACTTGTCCTCTAACGAATCCTGAAAGCCAACGGGCGTTTGGATCTTTCCAAGAGAGGCTTTGATCGCGATTTCCCAAATACTCACAACGCTAACGAAAACTTCCGTGTCCGGATTTTCGATTAGTTGAGCTGCCTTATCCGATAGTTCTGAATCATCTCTGAGAAACCAGAGAAGAGCACACGTATCGAGGAGGACTTTCATTGGTATTCAGCGAAAATATCCAGAGGGGCGTTAAAGTCTGCGGGCACAGGAGGGATTTCGGATTTCATCATTCCCCGTATCCTTGTGGTTTTTTCCGATGGGCAGGCACGAAGTTCGGCCATTTTCCGCCCATTTCGTGTGATGATAAAAACCTCACCTGCAGCGGCTTCTCGCAGAAGCTCTGAGAATCGCGATTTGGCCTCGTATGCGGCGATAAGCTTCATGGATTACATTGTAGTCCGACTGGTCCGACCGGTCAACCGGCGCCTAAGGGAGCCGTTTTTAGCAACCCAATCGAGTTGGAATTTTTGAGGGCTGCCAGCTGGGTTCGCCAATGACTCTGCGCTTCCCTGAGAGGGGTTGCATATTCAGAGTAATTGCGATGGATGCCCCCCTCATTCCAGATCCTTCGGCGGCCGTTCCGGACCCACCGGCCTCGCCGGCCGTGGATCCCGACGCCACGATTCTGGTAGATCACAAGCCGCAGCCTCCGGTGGAGCTCGACGCGACTATTTTGGTGGAGCACACGGCCGTGTCCCATTCGTCCGCGAGCGCTGGTTCGGCTGATGCCCACGTTGCGTATGCGTTGTTAAAGGAGATCGCTCGTGGCGGGATGGGGCAGATTTACGAAGGGAACGATCCGCAGTTGGCGCGGCAAGTTGCCGTCAAAGTAAGTTCACTGGCGCAAGGGGGCGAAGATCCACGGTTTGCGCAGGAAGCCAAGGTGCTAGCGAAGTTGGCGCATCCGAACATTGTGCCGGTGTACAATCTGGGGACTGACAGCCAGGGTCGGCCGTTTTACAGCATGAAGCTGGTGAAGGGCCGATCACTTCAGGCGATATTGAAGCAGCTCCAGCAGGGCGATGCCGAGACGAAGGCCCATTTTACGAGGGCGCGTTTGTTGTCGATTTTCCAGAAGGTGTGCGACGCGATGGCGTTTGCGCATTCGAAGGGGATTCTGCACCGGGATCTGAAGCCGGACAACGTGATGGTGGGAGAATTCGGGGAGGTGCTGGTGATGGACTGGGGGCTCGCGAAGGTGGTCGGCAGCGCGGAAAGTGTGCAAAGATGCGGAGTGGCGGGAGGCTCGGATTTTGGGATGACGATGGAAGGCGAAGTGATGGGGACGCCGCAGTATATGTCGCCGGAGCAGGCGAGCGGAGTGGTGGCGGAACTGGACGAACGTTCGGACATTTATTCTTTGGGCGGGATTCTTTACGCGATTCTGACACTGAGAGCTCCGATTGATGGGAAGACGTTGGACGAGGTTCTAAGCAAGGTGAAAAGCGGGATCATCACGCCGATGGAGACGACGATCGGAGGGATGGCGGGTGAAGTAGCGAGTCCGGTGATGGAGGTGGTGCCGATGGAGTTGGCGGCGGTGGTCAGGAAGGCGATGGCACTCGATTGCGTGAAACGTTACCAGACGGTGGGAGAGTTTCTGGAAGACATTGACGCGTATTGTCACGGATTTGCGACGCGAGCGGAGGAAGCGGGGTTATGGCGTCAGTTGGTGTTGCTGGTGAAACGCAACAAAGCGGTGGCGGCTATGGTGGGGGTGTTGCTTGTGGTCGGAGTGGGATTCACGGTGAAGTTGGCGGCGAGTGAGAGGAGGGCGTTGGAGGAAAGACGAGTTGCGGTCGAACAACGCGGAGTCGCGGAGCAACAGAGTCAGGTCGCGGAACAACAAAGGGCGGCGGCGGCGGAGAGTGCTCGGGTGGCGGACGAACAACGTAACGTTGCGGTTGCGGAAAAGGAACAGGCTCGCCGATCCGCGGCAAAGGCTGAGCTTGCCCTTGCAGAGGCCGCAGAGAGGGACTTTGATGGTGAAGGCCTCCAGAACGCGCTGGCGGCAGTGCCCGAGGATCTGAGGAATCAGCTTTGGAACTATTTGTATCGTCGATTGGATTCTTCCCTTCGGACGGTTGAGCTTAAGGAAAGCCATTTTGCGCACGTTCTAAGCGACACGAAGAATCCGGGGATGTTTATCACGGTGCTTGGGAATGGGGCGGTAAAGGCCCTCAATGCAACCAATGGGAAGCTCGAGGACCTTTTTCAGACGACGCCTGATGTGAAGGCGGCTGCCATTTCTGGAGATGGATCAAAAATGGCGTTTTTGCGTTATCGAGGGGAATCCAGAGACATCGAAATTGTGCAGCTGCCGAATGGTAAAAGGCTTCTGGAAATTGCAGATGCTTTCAAGGCTCCCAAGACGCCGAGTCGCATTAGTGCGAATGTGATTCTCAGTCCGGATGGCGGACAACTTGTCGCAATGGTTTCGCCGGAGGGCTTTTACTCGTGGGATACGAAGACTGGAAAATTGATGTGGTCTGGGGGGCCATCTGGCGTTTCTGTTGGTGAGTTTTCGAGAAACGGCCACTTTCTTGAGGTGATTTCAGGAGAGGGGGAAATGTCGGAGTGGGATGCGAAAACCGGCACTCTGGTGCAGAAAGTCTCGACCGAGTTTAGATCGAACTATTTTGCGGCCTGTCGTGACAGCACTCCACTCGCTTGGTTTGTTGCGCCATCCGGGCCACGGAATGTTTTGGCAAAATGGAATAGAGATACAGGGAAGTTGGAGTTTGAGACGGCCATTGGGCGGGTGCGGCCGTGGGTTGCCTGTTTAAAGGAGTCGGCTCTCGCGTTGAGCCTCAGGGATAGGGGAGGCGGTTGGTCCATTTTGACTGCCTGTAGGAGCAATAAAGGCACACTGGTGAGGACTGAGTTTTGCGCCATAAAAAACGCGGCTTATTCAAGAGTGAGCGTTCACCCGACTTCGAGCCATGTGATTGTGAGCGATAAGAGAACGTTAAAGGTTTGGGATTTTGGGGAACGTAAACCCGCCCGAATCTTTAAGGAGAAAGCCAATGTCTATTTCCGGTCTCAGATGTTTTTGGGGGCCTCAAATACGATTCTGCGAGTTGTGGAAAATACGAACGGAGGGCGCTGGATCGTGAGCGCTACGGATTTCACTCAGGGCATTGAAGGATCGCCTGTATCCTGGTCGGAGGAAATTCCTCCGTGGGATAAACACTCAACCGTGAGTTCCTCTGGCGATTTGTTTGCAATCAATTCCGGAAGAGACCGTACGGGGAGGGCTATCACCGTTTATCAGAGAGCTGGTGATGGCTTTTCAAAGGTGAGTGAATGGAAGACTCTGGACTTTAGTTATCAAATGGAGATGAGCCCAGATGGGCATTTGGTGTGGGTTGGAAATGCAGTCTACGAGACGCTCACTGGCAGGCTGGTTCGGCGGATCAATCGCCAGGGACTCGAGCTCCCCAGCGGGGATTTGGCCCCGAAGTGGATTGGCGGGCATCAGGTATTGGAAATGGTCGTGTTCTCTGGCGGCGATGGATCCGACGGGGATGGCTCCACCAATCGAGGACTTGTTTTGTGGGATACAGACACTGGAAAGCGGTTGATGACCCTGGCCGCGCCCTTTTGTAAATCGCTTGGCGTGTCACCGGATCACTCTCGAATACTAGAGGGAGGTACGGATCGAAGAGTGCGGATTCGGAATGCCAGGACATTGGCGGTGGAGCAGGAATATCGAGTCGATGACGGGGAGGTGAATGGGGTCCAGTGGCATCCAAAGTTACCCCTTTTTGTGACGGCCTCTTCGGGTCAGTCTATCCGCGTGTGGGATGTCCGGGATGGCCGGCAATATGAAACGTATGAGATCGGAAAAGATGCTCTCAGTCCCCTGATCAGTCCCGACGGATTGAGTCTGTGGAACTGGGAGAATATGTACGAGCCCTCGTCGTTTCGCGGGGAGGGGAAGTGACGCCTGATTACCCTACCACGTACGCAGGGAGCTCGCCTTCGTGTTTTGTGGCGATCATCCGTAGTTTTGCGGTGACGGAGTGTTTTACCAACTCGTACGTGCCCGGCCCGATCACGATCTCACCGGCTTGGGCACCCGTGCAGTAACGGGCCGCCTTGTTCACGGTGTCTCCAATCACAGTGAACTCGAGCCGGTCTTTAGTTCCAATGAAACCGTGCAGAACTTCACCCGTGAAGATGCCAATTCCCATTTCGCACACTGGCAGCCCTTCGCTTCGCCTCCGCGTATTCACTTCGTCGATCTGATTTTGCATTTCGATCGCGGCACTAACGGCTTTGATTGCGTGGGAGCCGTCCGGCTCCGGACTGCCAAACACAGCGAGAATCGCGTCCCCCATGAATTTATCGATGGTGCCATCGTAGTTGAAAATTTCCCGTCCCAGAACCTCGAAGTAGTCGTTGAGCATTTCTACGACGACTTCCGAATCAAGAGATGCGCTGGTTTTGGTAAATCCCCGCAAATCGGATTCGAGAATGGTGACGGTCGATTTGGAGCCACCGGGGATGAGCCTTCCTTCGCGAGATTTTTGAAGAAGATGACGCCGTATTTTAGGCGAAAAGTTGGTGAGCAGGTTTTGCAGCGTCTGGTTGTTCTGTTCGATTTCGTCCTGCAGCAGTTTGTTTGCGACTGCGGAAGCTGCGTAGTGCGCAACCGACAGCAGGAATCGCAGATCCTCAGCGGTAAACGCCTGGCTTCTGTGTGGATTATCCACAAACAAAACACCGATAGTTTCTCCCTTCCAGAGAAGCGGTGCGTACATCCCAGTACGGATTCCGATCGCGGCCATACTCGAGGATAAAGATTGTTGATCCTCGTCTTCATCCCCCCAGATGAATCCGTGCTGCTCCGTGATTGCGCGATGGATTAGGGTGCGACTGATCGGGGGAGCATTTTCGGGAATAGAGGCGCGAAGGGCTAGTTTTCCTGTGTCGTGTTCCAGAATCAGGATTGCGCCGCGAACGGCTCCTGGGATGAGTTCCAGCATCCGGGTCAAGATGAGCGAAAAGAGTGTATTCAGATCTTCTTCTTCTGCGAGCTGAAGAGGGAGTTCATAAAGCATTTCGAGCCGTTTTGCGCCTTGCCCCGATACGTTGGCAATCGTTGGCATGGCTTTAACTGACGCCCTCATGGACATGCAGATCGAGGGACCGGAGTCGTTCACCGATTGGTCCGATGTGATCACTGGTGGCATCGGGACAGCGTCGGAAGTTAGTTCGATGAGTATATTCCCTAAGGTGAGGGTCGCTGGTAAGGGAAGGATGGTGGATTCGAGGATTTGGGTGTCACCGACCCAGGTTCCAGAACGGCTTCCGAGGTCCTCGATTTCGATAGCCTCTTCCGAGAGTACAAGACGTGCATGTTTTCTTGAGACACCCTGGGACGATATGACGATATCGCTGGTGGCCTCACGTCCGATGACATAGGAGCCCGGTTCTAATTCGAGAGCGGTTTTAGTGCCGTCTTCGTTATGGATCTGAACATGGATTCGGGAAGTCATGAGGAAAGGTGGGCTCTCTGCTTGTATATCAATAGGGTAAACCTGACGGGATCACTTCGAATCGGACTGCTGTGATCCAAATGAGGGGAGCGTGGAAATGGAACGAACGACGCTTTAGTTTTGGGAGAAAATGGCTGTGTATAAAATCCAGCACCTAGTGGGTCTCGCAAGGGTGCAGTATTTTGCTTATCGCGGACTACTCCAATTACGGCGCGAGTTGTTCCGGTTCGGGCTACATTTTTACAGACGGATGCTGGATTCTTGATGGTGTCAGAGCGAAGATTCCCGACCCTCTATGGACTCTGTATCTTCCGATTCATCTCAGGCCACTACGAATCCGGCTTTTACTCCCTTATCAGCTCTTGCGGCTCGGGTATTAGGCTGTCTTGTGGAGAAGGAGTTTGCGACCCCTGATATTTATCCGCTCTCGTTAAATGCGTTAACCAATGCCTGTAATCAACGCAGCAATCGGGATCCGATTATTTCTGCGGATGCAGGAGAAGTGGAGGTCGCCTTGGAAGAATTACGGAAGCAGGGGTTGGCCACGGCTTTTACCGGGGCGGATTCCCGGGTGCAGAAGTTCAAACACAAGCTGCCCATTGTTTTTGCGCTGACTCCAGTGGAGCAGTCGGTGCTGTGTGAATTACTGGTCCGCGGTCCACAAACGACGGCGGGGGTGCGTTCGAATGCAGAGCGTCTTTACGGCATGCCGGCGCCTGCCGAGGTGGAGGCGCTGTTGGTTAAGCTTTCTGAACGTGCCGGGGGACCCTTGGTCTGCAAACTGGCGCGGCAAGTCGGTCAGAAGGAAGCGCGTTGGGCGCATTTACTATCCGGAGAACCGGCTTCTGGCGACGGGGAGGCTGAGGCGGAAGTCATTAAGGTGACCATGGCGATCCCGCCGGAGGTCGAGCAGCGCCTGAACGCTTTGGAGGCGGAAGTGAGTGAATTAAAAGCGGCGCTGGCGGATTTGCGGCGCGAGTTAGGGATTGCCTCCTAAATCACGAAGGGCACCCGGGAAAGGCGACAAATTCGAGGCGAGTGTATGAGATCAATATTGCGTGATCGTTTACGGAGCCCGCTCAGGGGTGTGGGGAGATGGGGGCGAGTGTTGGTGCTCGGGTTCTGTTTTGCCGGGAGTCTCCTTTCGGTTGATAGGGTGAACGCGTCGTCTGGAGCGCCTCACCAATGGAGTTTCGGGGCGCTCAAAGTGGATGGTGATTCGCGCACAGTTGTTTTTCCTGCGAAATTGAATCTCCGTGAGGGAGCGCTTGAGTACGGTTTGGTGACCAAGACGGGGCCTGTTCATGAGAGTTTATTGGTGACAACGGTTAATCCCGTGGAGATTCACGCGGCATTTCTGCTTCTCGGAGTGAATGGCCAGAACATTCCCCCAGTTGGAGTCCGTGAACATTTGGATTCCGAATCGCTGCGTAACGCTCCGGAGCTGGCTGGGCAGCCGGTAGAAGTAAAACTGGTGTGGTATGAAGGCGGGCAAGAGAAGCGAACCGCTTTGGAGGATTGGCTGATTTATACGGATGGCCGGAAGGTCGCCTCGGGACCTTGGTTGTATACGGGTTCCTATATGCAGGAGGGTGGTGGTTTTGCGGCTCAAGCCGAAGGGAACGTGCTCTGTTTGGTGAGTAATCCGGCGTCGCTTTTGAACAACCCACGTTCCGGGCGAACCGATGACCATGCTTGGGCGGCGCGAACTGCGGTCCTTCCTCCGTTAGACACGGATGTGACTGTGGAAATCGCACTGTTGCCACCTGCCAAGACTCATTCCGAGCAAACGCCGGAAGTTCATAAGTAGGCGATAGTGCTTCGAGCTTTAGGCATCTTAAGTGATTTCGAAAACAGCCGCGCACTGAACCTCTGTACGTTTTCATCTATGGAATCCTCGTTTTTGGGACTTCGCCTTCGCCGCTATAAGCTTCGCCCGAGCTTTTTGAGATTTGGAAGTTTCCGTCCGTCTCTCTCTCTATCTGGCTTATCCTTTTTTCTCGCTCCTCTGTTTTCTCTCTCCCCCTTGAGTCAGGGCGCTCCGGCCGTGCTTCCGTCTTCGGCGTCCTCTCCTATTAAAGAATCGAATGGATCGCTGGCTTTGGAGGTTTCTCGGGCAATTTCTTCGGCTGTGCGTTGGTTGGAATCTCAGCAAAAGGAGAATGGTTCGTGGAGTGATCCGCAACACCCCGCGTTATCGGCGCTCGCATTGTTGGCTCTTGAAAAGTCCAAGGCCTCGGACGCGCGGGTGACCGCTGCGATAGAGCGTCGGGGGTTTCAGTATATCCGATCGTTTGCCAAAGAAGATGGCGGTATCTACGCCGAGGGGTTGAGTAATTATAATACCTCTTTATGTCTTCTGGCTTTGTTGCAAGGAGGGGATCCTGCAGATGCAAATCTGATTTCAAAGGCGCGTGCTTTTGTTGAACAACAACAGGCGTCTAATATGCTTCGGCCGGAGTTAAATGGCGGGATAGGTTATGGCCCCACAGGGGTGAGTCCGAAACGGCAACATCCAGATTTGGATAATACTTTGATGGGCTTAGAAGCGGTCCGGGCAAGTCTCTTACTTGATAAAGCCACTGAGAAGCCGTCCGCTAGCCGTTTGAACTGGGAGGCTGCTATTGCATTTATCAGTCGCTGCCAAAATCTTTCGCCAGCAGAGCCTGCTGATATTCCAGGAACCGAGCGCGGTGGATTTAATTATTATCCGAGCTTCAGTAATGCGGGTGAAATTGAGAATTCACGAGGTAATAAGGCGCTCAGAAGTTCCGGTACGATGAGTTACGCGGGATTACTCTCGTTTATTTATGCCGATCTTCCCAAAGAGGATCCGCGGCTCCTCGCTGCGCTGGATTGGTTAAACCGAAATTATACCCTGGAGGAAAACCCAGGATTAGGTCAGCAGGGCTTGTATTATTATTATCACCTAATGGCCAAGGGACTAACAGCTGCGGGGGTTGCTTCTGTTTCGGTGAATGGGAAAAACGTCGATTGGGCCCGTGAATTGGCCGTTCGTTTGGTGAGCCAGCAGGAAGCATCTGGTATGTGGGTAAACAGTACCGGACGCTGGATGGAAAAGGATCCGGTGTTGGTTACATCCTATGCAATCCTGACCCTTTCGATGCTACGCGATCGATTGTAGTGAATCTCACCTCTGGTAAATTGGGAGGTAATGATACTTCACGCTTAAGCTTAAAATTGCCATGGCTGTACGGTAAATCCGGAGGTTGCTTTCGCTTCCTCCCGTTGATTTCCATGAGCCGTCTTCTTCCTGTAATGGAAGTAACACTTCGTTGACTCTACTTGAGGCTTCATCTGCATAGACGCCGCCTCGTTGGTGCATTCCTTGGGCATAATAATAAGTGCCATAGAAAAACCATGCAGACTGACCCTTTGGTGGAGTTTTTAATAACCAATCGGCTGTAGCGATAACCTCGGGAGCCTCGTATTCACCGCATACTTGGAGCGCCAACAATCCTTCGGCGGCAGTTGACCAAACGGGCGACGACTTTAATTCGTATCCAAATCCTACTGGTGTATTAGGATTCTTGTCGCGAGTGTTTTTAAATGACCGTTTAATGTAACCTACTGCCGAGGTAATCGCGTCTTTATCGATATTTAACCCTGCGTTTTTTGCGGCGCGTAGTGCCATTGTTTGCCATACCGTCACGGATAGATCCGAATCCGAGGCTTGCGGGGTGTAGCGCCAACCACCCTCCATGCCATTTTGTTTGGGAATCTTCTGCGCCCTTAAGATCAGGTCCACCGCTTTTTGACAACTATTGCGGAGCTGAGTGTCCATTGCGGTATCGGTTCCCATGCCGAGCATTTCGGCGAGAAGCAAAGTGGTGATACCGTGACCGTACATTCGCGAGTGATCTTTATTCCCAAAATATCCGTCTTTATCCTGCCGCTCTGGGGAGAGAATGAATTGAAGCGCGTTAGCAAGCGCCTTGCCTTCAGGTGTTGGATCGGTTGGTTGATGTCCGATCGCCGCAATCGCTAATGCGGATAACGCCGTCATGGCGATCTCTTCATGGTCTTTTTCTCGAATGGACCCGCGTTTATCCTGTTTGCTTATAAGGTAACTGACACCTTTCTGTGTTGCTTTATCGATGCTGTCTTCAACTGCAAAACAGGTCGTATGAATTCCGTATACCGGATAGCTTAGACATAAAACCCAGAGACTATTTTGGAGCAGTGACTTCATTTGCTGTCTCGGGTTTGTCTGGCCTTTTCTGCAACTGCTCGGAAGTAAGACTCGATTGCTCCCTGATATTCTCCGGAAGAACGTTCACGCCGTCCTTCCATGAGATCGGTAGCAAGCCGTTTGGGAAGTTTCCCCCAATCGCCAGTTTCTGCTTTGTCGAGGCTCGGGAGAGCGGATTCAGTGGATGATGCGCCTCCTCGATTACCCATAGCGGGGGAAGCCCCCGAAGCACTGGCGTCACTGGAGTTTTGGGCGGTTTGCTGAACTCGGGCGGAGCGGTTGGCGTTTTGGTTGCTTTGCGCGGCCGCCGCGATTGCGTTTTTCGTAGCTTGAGACAGAGAGTTCGCGCCGGATCCTTCTTTTTGGAGAGAATCGAGGGCTCGTTTTAGAGACTGGTTTTCTTCGGGGGAGCCGGGTTTCTGGGAGGTTTCCGCGCCTTTGTTTGGAGTCGATTGTGTGAGGGCCTCCAGAGCCGCTTTGGCTTCGTTCGGGGACGCGTTTGCAAGGTCCGCAAGCTCCGAGGCTCGTTTTTGCGCAGCTGCTAATTGACCCGAAACGCCTGCTTCCTTTTCGCTTTCTCGAAGCGCTTTCCTGGACTGCGCGGTGGTTGCGCTGTTCTCGGATTCCACATTTTCCATGTGTTCACCGATTTGCGCCAATCGTTTGGATTGTCGGGCTTGTTGTTCTGCTGCTTGTTTCAGCAAAGCCGAACGGGTGTCGGGGTCTTTGGTCTTTGCTGCTTTTTCGAGTGTTTCTGCTGCTTTGTTCGCATCTCGAAGCAATGCGCTTGCACCATCCGCGTCCCGGATGCGTTCCCGTCCTTCGGCGCTGGAAGCGTCCTGTTGATTCGCTTCCTGAGTCAGGCTGTCTCGTGCGGCGGCGACATTACGGTTCAGTTTGGCTTCTGCTTTTTGGGCTTCGCTCAACGATTGAGGCGTGAGTGGGGCAGACGTTTCTGTGCCGGTATTGTTGGCCTCCAAACGATTCGTATTCGCGCTGGCCGAGGCTGCTTCCTGAGCGAGGCGCTTGAATTCCTGAGCTGCGCTTGGGGCGAGTTGGGCCAGCGCGCTTCGTGCGGCGGAAACAGTTTCCCGATTTCGATCACTAGCCTCCCGAAGGTCAACGGCGAGCTGGTTGGCTTCTTCAGTGGTGATGCGAGCGGCGGGTTCGTTTGAATCTGGGGCCGCTTTAATTTTTGCGATCGCTTCGCTGTTGTTTGTCTGACGAAGCTTTTCCGTCGTGTCCTCGGGGAGGCCACTGGCTTTCGCTTCCGCTGTTAGTTTTTGCAGATCTTTTTGGAGCGTTTTCCAACCCTCCTTCTGAGCGGCGGGCAAGGGTTCCGTTTCGTCGGGCAGATCCTTGGTGAGCTGGCTGGCGGTTTGAGCCAGTTCCTCTGTTTTGAGAGCTGCTTCCAACGGTTTGAGTGCCTTGGCAAGTTGAGCTGTCCGGTCGGCAGTTTCCTTTGGTTTTTGATTGTCCTGAACACTCGTTCGAAGTGCGCGGGCTGCAGTTGCTAAATCCGGGGCGAGACGTTTTTCGGTGATTTCGCCTGAAGAAAAGAGGTTGGCGTCGGCCTGGAGGGTGGCGGCCTCACTTGCAGTGCGGATCGCGCTTTGAGCGCTTTTGGCTTCAGTTGTGAGATTCGGGCGGTGTTCCAATCCGGACAACTCGTTGCGGAGTTGTTCAAGACGTTGGGATGCGGATGCCGATTCGCGCTCCAGAGTTTCGCGAGCCTTCGAGGCGGCTGCATTTAAGGTGGGGAGAATCGAGGTGAGAGTGTTTTCGGTGCGATCGAGACTGGCTTGGAGTTCGAGCGAGGCGGCGGTTTGTTCTGGGAGGCCATCGGGAGCCGGCGTGGTTAGGCTTTTTTCCAAAAGCCCACGTGCTTTTCGCAAGTCCACTTTGGCTGAGTTGAGACGCTCTTTCGCTTGCGGAGCGCGCTCTGCAAGATTGGTGAGTTCCTGATGCAGGCCGCGTACTGCGGCTTCATTCACCTGTTGGCGTCGTTCGGTTGCGGCGGCAGCGGGCGAAGGGGTGTCAGGGGAGGGCGTTGTGAGCCGGGCGAGTTCACCTTGTTCCATTGCGAGGAGATGGGTGTTTTCAGCGAGTGCCTGTGTTTCCCTGACTGCCAACTGGGCCTTGAATGATTCGCTGAGCAGATTGCTCCTGTTGGCTGCCTGAGCCGCGCTGTCGGTGGCTAAACGTAGCGCCTCCTTTTTATCATCCGCTTTCAGACTCGCTCCGTCCTTACTTTCAGAGAGTGCCTGGCGGGCTGTTTCGAGCGAGCCGAGTTGGATCCTGTTTAGAAATTGAGCGGCTTTGAGCAGGTCGCGTTCTGTTTGTGTATCGGTCGGGGCACGTAAAGCACCTGCCAGTTGGGCTCTGGCGCTGGCGGCTTTTTGGACCGCATTTTCCAATGCACGTTGTGCTGAAACCAGTGCTTGATCCCGACGGATCATATCGGGGTTTTTACTCTCAGTCTGTGTTTTGACCTCCACTAAAGCACGGGTGGCTTCCTGCGCCTCTAATTGCAGGCTTTGGAGTTGCTCCTGAATCTCGCGGTGACTAGCCAGAGCCTTGGATGCTGCCGAGTGGTTTCCGCTTGGGGCCAGTGTCACCTGAACGATACGGGACTCGGTGCGTTGTCCTTTCGAATCTAGCGCGACCAGTTTTAAACCGACGATGTCTCCGGGTTTAGCTTTATCGGCTAAGGGATCCCAATTGCGCTCCACATCGGCTTCTTTGTGGGGGGAAGTGAGCAGCGACACTTCGGTCCATGGATCCTGATTGATCCGGAAAGCCTGCGCAAAATAGGCCAGTTCGATGTCGTCTTCCGCGTGGCCTCGAATTTTGAGGGTTTCTCCTATGGCTAACGTCAGGTCTTGGGTCGGAGTTTCGAAAGTCAGCGTAGGCGGGGCATCTGGTATTGCTCGGATTTCAAATTGAGGCGTAGGGCGAGATGCGAACCCCGTGTTCGAACTAACGAGTTCCAAATGGTAGGAACCGTTTTCTTTAATCGGAAGACGGCATTGAAAGACATCCGGTGCGCCGGTGGGGGTTAGAGGAATGGATTCCGGTTTTGCGCCCTGTTCCATGTTGAGCAGGGCAGATTGCACCGGTTGGTCCACGCGGATTTCCAAATCCACGACACTATCGGTGATGGCGCTCAGGCTGCCGTCTTCCTCGGTGATACTCCGAGGAATGGCATGGGTGTAATTGGGGGAATGATAACGTTTTTGAAACAACACCGCATGAGGCCGAGCAACGGGTTGGATTTGAAAATATCGCGTAAGTGCGTCTCCAGCTCGGATCCGGTATTGGAGCGGGGTGTTCCCCAGTTCGATTTGAGCGGTAAACGGACCTTTTGAAGTGGGGCGAAGCGGGGAAACGGATCGGAGGTTATGACTTAGAATCTCAATCGACGGGACCGTTGGCGTCGGGCCCGAGACGTCCACGGTGAGCGTGATTTTTTCGCCTTCGGGGAACATACCTTCCGCCGGAGTTGGTGCTGAGATGGCGATCTGGAATTGTGAAATCCGGGGCAGATTTACGGTGGGAAGCAGTGCGCGAATACACAAGATGCCAAATTCGTTTCCTTTATAGAGAAACAACGCTCCCACCAAAATGGCTGCACCTGTGGCTAATTGAAGGTCACGTTTGAGATGAAGGCGGGGGAGGAGTTGTCGGAAGTTCAGGCCGGAAGCATGCGTTTCGGCGTGTGTCTGGAGCAGCGAGTGAAACTCGTGGGACTCTTTGTGTAAGGCGTCCGGGTTGAGTGAAAACTCCACGGCGGCCAAAAAATGCCCGTGAGGTGAGGGGGCAACGGCCTCGATTTGGCGAGCCACAGTGCGAGGATCATTCGGGTGGCGTGCAAATCGGGCACCGCGGACCCAGCACCCGACTCCCACAGAGAGATAAAGCAGCGAGGAGAGGGTGAGCCTCAGCGCGTCTGGGAGAACCAGGAGTCTGTCCAGGAGCGCAATTCCAAGCGTGCCGGAAAGAAGGATGCCGCTTCCGGCCAGAAGTATCCGGAGGCGTAGCAGTTTGCGGCGACGCTTTCCGAAGTTATCTATGGCCGCCTGGATGGAGGGGGAAAGCGACATGCCTTTAGCCGAAGCCTATCCGGTAGACGGGAAGAATCTTAGGAGGCGCTCGCCTTGCTGCGGCTTGGGATCGAGTGGTGAGAGACGTGATTTTCCTGCGGGCGAACTTTGAGGTCTTTGAGGAGCGCCAACGGGACGCCGTTTTTAAGTCCCAGAAGCCCGCCAATGACAGCGCCCCGGTGGCAATTGTCGCCGCCGACGTGAGCGTTGGCGATGATGCCGGTTCGGAAGTCGGCTGCGTATTTCCAGGAAAGATAGAGGGCGGCTGGGAAAGATTCTTTGATGTAACAGGCGGGGCTCAGGTGTTTGCCGATGACAACGGTATCGGGTTCTTCAGCCCAGCGGGTGGCTTTTTTCTCGGAAAGCCATTCGTGGCCGCGTTTTACAATGGATTCCCGCAGGGGAACACCTGCTTCAACATCCAGAAGCATCCACGTAAGAGCGGTGGCAGCATCCAGCACTTCGGGTGAGCGATGGGTGAGGCCAACGTGTTTTTGAACGATCTCTACGAGGGCTTCGTCTTTGATTTGCGGCAATGCGGCAAACAAAGCCGGTACGCTGGCGAGACCGCCGATGTGGATGTCTTCGCCGCCGCAGGCGATGAGTTTGCGGCCATGGGCGCGATTGGTGAAGAAATGACGATGGTATTCCTCTACGTAAGTGTCTTTGTGCCAATTACGCATCCGCATGAGGTCTACGTAAAGTTCCAGCCAGGATTCCGGGCTGTAGGATCCCGTGGCGTGAACTTGTGTGTAGAGCATCCGGGCCAATTTGAAATTCAGCGTATTTTCGCCCGCTTCGAGGTTCTGGTGGTAGTGGACGCCTGGCATTCCCCAAAAGCCGGCCTGATCGTGCAGGATATCGGCGTCAGGGTTGACCGGATTATAGGTAGACCGCCACAAGATGCTGTCGGGGTGTGGGTTTTTGGGCGGGAGAAACTTATCGACCAAGCCGTAATCGCGGCGCAACGCGAGCCGGTCGTAATACCAATGGACCGGCATGGCTAGGGCATCGGCGACTAAAGCGCCTTCCAGAGCGGGGATACGTGGCTGGCTCATTTGTGGGCTATTTTAAAGGTTAATGCCATTCAGTGAGGGGGATTGCGTGGCAGGTGCTTGCCGGAGGGGTCATCTGTTGTTATTCTGAACGCTTGCCATCGTTTCGGCACTTTTTTTTATGAGTAATACAACATCGTCTCCTGACAACTCTGCAGCCAAGGCTCAGGCCTCCGTTGAACGCGGTGAACTGATGAGCGGCGCTGACATTCTAGTAGCATGTCTGGAGAGAGAGGGAGTGGATACCATTTTTGCGTATCCCGGTGGTGCTTCGATGCATATGCATCAAGCGCTGACTCGTTCCACAAAAATCCGCACACTTCTTCCTCGTCATGAACAGGGCGGAGGTTTTTCCGCTGAAGGTTATGCCCGTGTGACGGGGAAAGCCGGTGTCGTGATGGCCACCTCCGGTCCAGGAGCGACAAACTTAGTGACCTGTATTGCTGATGCTTATCTGGATTCCATCCCGATGGTCGCTATTACCGGCCAGGTGCCCCAGCACATGATTGGAAAAGGCGCGTTTCAGGAAACTGACGTGTTTTCCGTTACCGCTCAGGTGGTTAAGCATAATTATCTGGTGATGGATGTAAACGATCTTCCTCGTATCGTGAAGGAAGCGTTCCACATCGCGCAGACCGGTCGTCCGGGCCCGGTCCTCATCGATATTCCCAAAAACATTCAGCAGGCGACGACGCGTCCGATTTTCCCAACGGAAGTCAAACTTCGTGGGTACGATCCAATCCGTCAGGCCGATGACGTGGCTCTGAACGAACTGATCGGATTGATCGGACAGGCTCGCCGCCCGATGTTGTACGTGGGTGGGGGAGTGATTTCCAGTGAAGCGTCCGCGCAGTTGAAGGAGTTTGCGCTACGGACACAGATTCCGGTTGCGACCACGTTGATGGGGGTTGGTTGTTTCCCTGAAACTCACCCGTTGTCTTTGCGTTGGTTGGGGATGCACGGGACAGTTTACGCGAACAATGCGGTTAACGAAGCAGACCTTCTGTTGGCTGTGGGCGTTCGGTTCGATGACCGTGTGACTGGGAAATTGTCCGAGTTCGCAAAACACGGAACGATCGTTCACATCGACATCGATGAGTCTGAGATCAACAAGAACAAGGTCGTTAAGTTGCCGATCCTCAGTGATGTGAAGTATGCATTGGAGCGTCTGAACGAGTTATTGGATCGCGCCGGCAAAAAGCCTCAAGATTACGATAAGCTTACAAGCTTCCCGAATTTTCCTGAGTGGTACGCGCAGATCGAATCCTGGCGTGAACAGTTCCCATTCTACTACGAAGACACACCTGACGTCATTCAGCCTCAACACGCGATTGAGTTGCTTTATGAACTGACCAAGGGTGAGGCCATTATTACGACGGGAGTGGGGCAGCACCAGATGTGGGCTGGCCAGTTCTACAAATACAATAATCCACGGACCTTTGTTTCTTCCGCAGGTCTTGGGTCGATGGGCTTCGGTTATCCTGCTGCGATTGGAGCGAAAGTGGCATTCCCTGATAAACAGGTGGTGGACATTGACGGTGATGGTTCGTTCTTAATGAATGTGCAGGAGTTGGCCTTGGCGCATGTGGAGAAGATCGCTGCGAAGGCGCTGATCTTGAACAACCAATGGCTCGGTATGGTGGTTCAGTGGGAAGACCGTTTTTACGGATCCAACCGTGGACACACATTCTTGGGTGATCCTTCGGATTTGAACCGCATTTATCCGGATTACATCAAGATTTGTGAGGGATTCGGTGTTCCTTGTGAGCGTGTGATCCACAAGAAGGATTTGCGTGCGGCGATGCAGCGGATGTTGGATTCCAAGGAGGCCTACGTACTGGATGTCATGGTGCCACACACTGAGCATGTGTTGCCGATGATTCCGAGCGGGGGTTCTTATAAGGACGTCATCTATCAGGGTCGCCAGAAGCTGCAGGCTGGCAGCGGTCTGTAAGGCTGATGTCTTTTAGAAAGGGGCGGCTCCATTCGGGGTCGCCCTTTTTTGTGATTATTCCCCACTAAGAGAGCTGATGTTTTTTGGTCGTTTGTTGAAACTTCGGCTCTGAATCGGTGTTCCTTCAAAGTTCCTTCCCTTATGCGATTTACTTTCTTTCTCTGTCTTGCGGGTTCCCTCGTTTTTTCCGGTGTCGGGTACTCTGGTGATAAACCCAATATTGTGATGATCCTTGCCGATGATCTTGGGATTAATGATCTCGGTTGTTATGGGCGAACGGCTCACAAGACGCCGAATCTCGATCGATTGGCGGCGGAAGGAAAACGATTCACGACAGCCTACGCGCAGGCGGTTTGTTCGCCATCCAGATCAGCGCTGCTGACGGGGCAACATCCGGCGCGTTTATTGATAACCAACTTTCTTCCAGGGCGCGCCGATTGGCCGGGGCATCGCCTCTTGCAGCCGCCATTGCCGGCTGGCCTTGCCACGGATCGCCCTACTTTGGCGGAACGCCTGAAGGAGTTGGGGTATGCTACAGGAATGACCGGGAAATGGCATTTGGGCTCGAAGGCACCGTTTTTGCCTGCGCAGCGTGGCTTTGATATGGTTTTTGCAGGGAAAGCGAACACTGCACCTTCGGACACGGAGGGCGGGAAAGGCGAGTTTGCGCAAACCGATAAGGCGATCGAGTTTATGGAGGCGAATGCAAAGCGCCCGTTTTTCCTCTACATGGCCTATGACAATCCCCACGTCCCGCTAGCGGCGCAGCCTGATCGTATCGCTGCCAATAGTGCTGGTTTTAATCCACTCTACGACGCTGTGGTTGAAACTCTCGATGTGGTGGTCGGACGGGTTCTGGAGAAACTCGATGCGTTGGGGTTGAAGGAGAACACCATGGTGGTGTTCGCTTCGGATAACGGAGGGTTACATGTGCCCGAGATCGGATTTTCGGCTCCCACGCATAATACACCGTATCGGGCTGGAAAAGGGTTCCTCTACGAGGGCGGGATCCGAGATCCATTTATTGTGCGTTGGTCAGGGAAGGTGACGCCGTCGGTGGTGGATGTTCCGGTGTCGATTGCGGATTTTGCGCCGACGGTTTTGGATATTTTGGGTGCTGCGCCGGTTGTGCCTGGGGATTTTGTGAGTCTGAAACCTCTTCTTCTGGGGGACGGTCAGTTGCCGGAGCGGGCTCTATTTTGGCACATGCCTAACTACACAAACCAAGGCGGGCGGCCAT
Source organism: Verrucomicrobiota bacterium (assembly GCA_037133875.1). Taxonomy (GTDB): domain Bacteria; phylum Verrucomicrobiota; class Verrucomicrobiia; order Chthoniobacterales; family Chthoniobacteraceae; genus Chth-196. Next base: position 89,438 of record JBAXNG010000020.1, read on the forward strand.
CGGGAGCGATTCGGGAAGGGGACTGGAAGCTAATCGAACACTACGAAGACGGGCGGTTGGAATTATTTGATTTGAAGGCGGATCCATCTGAGAAAAACGATGTATCGGCCAACGAAGCAAAACGTGTGGCGACGATGCGTGGCAAATTGGAGGCCTGGCGTCGGAGTTTGGACGCACAGATGCCGAAGCCGAATCCGAAGTATCAGCCAGTGCTGGGAAATGCGTGTTACGTGGCGACGGATGTTTCGAAGTTGGAAGCGCTCAAAACGGCGGCTGAGATGGATGCGCCGTTAAAGGCTTGGAGGGAAGCAATGGATAAAGGGAGTAAAAAGGGCGAATGGGAAACTGGGGATGCTGTTAACGGGTTGGTGATGTTGGAGGCTCGGAGTGCGGATGTGCATTCGGGGAAACTGAAATACGAGCCACAACCGAATAAGGATACGCTTGGGTACTGGGTGGACGCAGCGGATTGGGTGTCGTGGGAGTGTGAAGTGCCTGCGGCGGGACGATATGCGGTGGAGGTACTTCAGGGCTGCGGAAAGGGGAGTGGCGGATCGTCGGTCGATTTGAGTGTGGGGAATGCCGTGGTGCGGTTTCGAGTGGAGGACACCGGTGATTTCCAGAGATTTGTGCCGCGTCAAATCGGTGTGGTGGATGTGCCGCCGGGAAAGACCACTGTGACCGTGAAGGTGGCCGAGAAAAAAGGCGGTGCTGTAATGGACCTGCGGCGGGTGACGTTGATAAGGGTGCCGTAGGGGTGAGACAGAAAGCGGCGGAGGTGGTGATTTTTCCTAAATGAGACTGTTTGACAGTTTGTTCGTCACAGATTGAGGTTTAACTGTCGGTGCGCTGGGGATAGGCGGAAGTGGGGTTTATCTTTTTAGTATTAGATAACAGAGCGCTTGGTTAAAGATGTTGGTTGTAAGTAGGTTGCAATTAAAAGTAGAATTTAGATCACAATATGTCCAAAGACGAACTTTCAGATCACGACAAAGAAGTCCATGAGCATGAGCTTCATGAGGAAGCAGCAGACTATCATCGTATGGCTGCGCATCATTTTGAACTAGCGGCAAAGCATCATCTGGCTGCAGCGGAGGCAGATGAAGAGAACGATCTCACGGGTGCTGCGGCGCATGCGTACATCGCATACGGGCATCAATTGCGGGCTGTCGGGTACGCGGAGATTGCGGCGGAAGACGATGTGCTTACGGACATCGAGATTGTCGAAAACGACGAAGAAGAAGACACGAAGAGTTAGTTCGGGAGCGTTTACAGAACGCACGAACAGAAGCCGTTTCAGGGAAACCTGGAACGGCTTTTTCGTGATGGAGTGTGAAGGGGCTAGTGTTGGGGTCTGGGTTACATCGGAGGTGTAGGTGGGGCGGAATGGATCGGAACGGATGTTGAGAGAAGTCTATAAAAGCGGCTTGAGCCTATTGTTTGAATGTGTACATTTTGCGTCCCGTTGGTTTCTCAATGGGAAGGCCGATGTAGCTCAGGGGTAGAGCAACTGATTCGTAATCAGTAGGTCACGGGTTCAATTCCCGTCATCGGCTCCAGTCTTTAAGGGGTTGTTGAGGTGGGGGTTGTGGGTGTGGATTGAGGCTAACTTTGGCAACAACCGGGCAACGTGTTGGCAGAATGTTGCCAAGAAACGGGCAAAGTCGTTGATAGTTCTCATATCAAAAAACACTCAGGAACTCGATTCCCCCCTCGTTCGCTCACGCGGTGAGTTTTGAAAGCCGCGAGGTTGCCCCTGCTCCGGCTTTCAAATTGTAGCTCGCTTGATGTGTTGCGGTTGGTTGCCACCACGAAAGACGAAAGCGCGAATTTTCAAGGGGTCTCATACGGAGAATGTGCAAGGCAGTAGCACCTGCTTAGTGAAGTGAAGTGAAAACATTTTGGCCCGCTCATAGGGGGAGAGTGCGAGGCAGTGGCACCTCCGAGGGGAAGGGAAGTGGAAGCATTTGGGAATCTCATGGCGAGAATATGCAAGGCAGTCGCACCTACGTTTGAGCGCTCCATTCAATTCAAGTGCGTTCGGTTTGGGCATCTCATAGGGAGAGAATGCAAGGCAGTCGCACCTGCAACCGGAGCGAAATCCCCCCGCAGTTTAGTTTGAGCCAACCTCTCGAAATGCTCTCAAACACCACACCCAAGCGGAATGCGAGGCGACTCGCTCCCCCTGATTCCCGTTTTACTAAAGTGAAAACATTTTAGGGGTGGCATAGACAGGAACCGCTCCCAGTCGGCACCTGCGCTAGTCCCATTGAGTAAGAGATGCCTTTGGATGGGGGCCTATTTTCTGTTAGTTGATTCTTCGAGTTGTTTGTCCTTTTGGACAATCATCTCATTCACCTCGCTTCTTCGCCGGTTATTGGCATCCTTTGCAGACTTAAAGCGAGGTAAGTAAACATCTAATAACTGTTTCGCTTCTTGTAACTGCTCCGGACGCATTTCTTTCTCGAAATCAAAATGCACGTTATTTTCTTTTCCTAATCTACCAACTGAGGTGCCCAGAGTACTCCATACATGAGCTTTAACCAAATCCTTGGCGGTAAGTTCACCACGGGAGTAAGCAAAGCCGAGAGCGCAAGCCGCCATATCGTCCCCTTGCGATGCTCCTTTATTATACCAGTCTAGCGCTTTCTTCTTATCTTCCTTCAAGCCGTAGCCATTTGCCTCTAGCTGTTTCAACTTCTCTCCGTTTGGCTTATACATATAATTATTCTTGTCTCCGTAACAATTTCCTAGCCAGCATGATGCCTCCGAATATGAAAGCTCACTTGCCTTCTCTAGGTACTGTACACCCTTTTTAGGATCCTTGGTAAGCCCTCCGATCCCCCTGAGTAACCCTAAGCCAAGCTGAAATATCGCATCTGGCTCCCCTGCCGCCGCCGCTTTTTGGTACCATTCCATGGCTTTCTTTTCATCTTTCGCTTCACCATTCATGTATAACCTCGCCAAGGATACTTGCGATTGGATGTGCCCTTGTTCAGCAGCTTTAGTATACCATAGTGTTGCTAGATTAGGATCGTTCGGCAAATTGATACCCCCCACCCGTAACTGTCCCGTGTACAGCTTGGCCAAACTTACCTGCGCAGCTATATCTCCATGCTCGGCTAAATGTGTAAGAGAGGCAATATAGCTGTCGGCCAAAGCTGGTATTGGACTTAGGCTGAAAACAAAAAAGAGACACAATTTCGGCAGTTTCATTCGCTCCAAATATGCACAAACGTGCGCCACGCCCTCCAGCATTTTACCCCACCCAAGAAAACTATTAACTCACCGCAAACCGTGCGGGCTTAGTGTCCACCGGCACTTCTTTATGAGTGATGTTTTTGCTTTTAACTGTCCGCTCTTGGTTCCGGTAGTTGACCGTCTGCTTTCTTGCATGGGGTTGCCTCACTTTTTCTCTGTTACCGACCGCACAATAAGAAGCTGGCGTGCGGCTGGTGCCCCGCTAAATCAGCCTGCAAAGTTGCTGCGGTGGCTGAGGAATCGAAGGCGCTCAAGTCCCACCGTGGCGCTTCGTCTCTCCAAACGCTCGACGCTTAAGAAGCTGACACGACTACTTGCTGGCGACCCCTCCGAGTTATCCAAGGCAGAACGTGAACTGATCCACATGAAGCGCCGAACAGTGGAAGCACTTGAGGAGGTCAAGAAAGCCCGAAGCCAGCGACTCAAGGCCAAGGCTAAGGAATTACATGCTAAAGCGGAACTGGCGGATGCGAAGCGGCTGGAACGCCTTGAGTATACCCGCCGCTTGTATCTTCAGAACACGGGAATATGCGGGACAGTTGTTCCGGTTGCAGAGGTGGAGAAGCGGCGGCTGAGTTTGCTTGGCTTGTTTGAACTGAAGCTTCGCTGTCTGGAGATGAAAGTGAACCTCGCCACGAAGTACGGGCAGCCGTTGGCGGAGGTGTTGGAGTCGTGGTTGTCTCAATCGTTCCGAGAGATCGAAGCTCTCAGAAAATAGGAGGACTCTACGAATGCGGCGGGACTTGAGTTAAACCGACCGGACTTCATTATCCCAAAAGTAATGATGTTACGTTGCATCCTCAAAGCGGCGCCGGTTATCACGATTTTAATGATCGGCGGGTTCTGTATCCCCGCATTTTCCGCGCCCGCACTAGGGTCTCGCGACCCCCGGGACATTGGAATAATTACTTACAAGTTAGCTGTGTATCACGATTGCCACGTGGACGCGATTGAGAGGGATGGTTTCAAAATAACGGCGAAAGAAGGAAAGTTTGTTTTACCCCTAGATAAGGCCTCCCCCTCACTTCAAAGCCGATTTCGAGCGGAGATAATTGCTATTATCGAAAAACAGGAAGAGGAGGCAGCCACGGCGCGGGCTAAAGCTGAAGCTGAGGCGCGGGCTACGCAGAAAAGGACAGAGGAGGAGCAAAAGGCTAAGGAAGCAAAAGCTGAAGCTAAGCGCGTACAAGAACTATCGATTCAAAATAGGCTCGCTGAGATCGAGAGGCGTAAAGCGTTCGAGTCTGCAGAAAGAGAAGAAAAGAGCCGCGTAAGTAAGGTCATTGAGGCAGCCAGAAAAAAGGAGGCTGAGGAGCTTCAAGTGGAATTTGCTGAGTTAAGGCAAAAACACCCGAACATTGCCGACCTTCATCTCGTGGTTAGGACAATTGTCAAAGACGGGATAATAGCCGAGCGCCTTAACGAAGAATTCATCCCACCGGTTACGTCATCTTTTGGGAGCGTGGGTGGGGGTGGGGGGGCAGTCGCTGGGGGAATATCTTACGCGCCGTCTGGGGTGCGCATTTTTCTTAAGGGAATAACCGAGGCGTATATCGCGAAGTCATTGCAGATATGGGCATATCCAGACGGCGAGTATGTCTACACTGACCCCCTAGAGAAAAAGCACCTCTTGCCGTCATGGATGCTGCTCAAGGAAATCCCTGCAAAGTAGACGCTAAATGCAGCCCCCTAACTAGGCTCCCTTGTTCGTTTACGCAAAAGAGACGGCAGGACTTGGGGGATAGTCCAACCGTCTCTAGTTCGCTCAAGCTCCCACGTTTGGCACGTTTGGCACGTTTGGCACTGTCCTAGAGTTGGAATGCTTTTCTTCTTCCGAGCCGCTGCGACTGCCAAACGGTACAAACGCACCAAACGCCTTTGAATTAAGAGGCGAGAGGAGACGATTGAGATCGCCGACGCACTCGCGGGGACGGGGGAGCGCCTGTTTCCGCCTGATGGACGTAGTATTCCAGATGCGAGTCTTCAAGAAGACATAGCTGTTGTACCTCAGCGGCTGAAAACCCTTTCCTTCGAAGGTCCCGCAGACTGACAAACTCAACCTTTGATACAAGTTCTCTAAGCCTTTCGAGGCGCTCTCGCAGGATGTCTGTTCTGCCTGCATGAAGCATATCGACCAACTGCGCAACACACCAATGGACTATTGAAACGGCCCTCTTCGCGTTTTCTCCGGAAAGTTCTAGGCTTTGAGGGTCCTCGGCTATTTGAAGACACAGAGCCACACGGCAAGAGATCTCTCGATACCGTACAAGCCACGCACGAAGGTCCTGATGTACGCCATTCACCCAATCCACGGACTGATTGTGTGCCATCCTCAGCGCGGATTGCGCATCAGGTGAACACCTGACAATCAGCGGCTCCGCATTGTTTTCAAACCTCCCGTTTAGGATTTCACCAAGTCGCTTTTGCCACGCTGCCTCAACCTCCATGTCCACCACTCGGTGATTGCCATCGTCGCGGGGGGTTGGATGTTCTAACGGCACGCACAGCAGCCGTCCTAGAAGTCCGCGCTCTCGAGCTTCTTCATGGTTTGTCGCTTCTCTTATCAAGATCGGCTGGATCATCCCCAAGATAGAGAGCACCGGTTCTTCGAGTCTCTGGGTGCCGCTCCCAGCTCTGCTCTGCCCGTAGCTCTCACCTGTGAACCCCGAAAGCAAAAGGTCCGCGTCCATCCCGCTTTCCCTATAAATTCCAAGGGCCACACGGATTAGATCACCACCCTCGGGTGAATAAAGCATCGCCAGTTCGTGATCTGTAGCAGAAAGGCACTGCGCAAGAGCCGCTGTGGTGCAGGAACCAAACATGAGCGCCGGGTTCCTCAGGAGTTGTTTCTCTATTTTTGCAATTTCCTTACATAGCTCCCCCCGAGCGGCGTCGGTAGCGTCGTTGGAAAGGCTCTTCAGATCCTTCTGAGCTTTCACCAAGCGTCCTCGCAAAACCGGAACTCGTTGCGTTTCCCATTCTTTTAACCTGCGTTTCTCGGCTTCGGTAATGGGCTTAATGATCCGCCCAACAACGCTCTTAAAGCTGCCCGTTTCCAATCCTAAAAGGATGTATAGATTTGGATAGTTAGACCACCCCGGAGCTGCGTCCACAAGACGCCACCCCTTTCCGGCTGCTCCTGATACAGCCCCTAACATCATCATTAGAAATAACGCCGGGGGGACTTGGTAAGTGTCCGACAGGGTTCCGGCATAACGCCTGAGTAATTCTGGGAAAGAGTCTACGGGGAAAGCCCCCGCCGATATGTCAGGGGCTCCATCAGCAAGGGCTTGGGGACTTGCCGTCGACCCGTGGTTCACGCTTTTTATGTTGGGGTGCGCGGTCTCCCACGCCCTCCATGTTGCCGGCCCTATCCCAACGGCTAAAAGCTCCTGATTTGCGTACACCTTGCGCGCATCATCTAAAGCCGATACCAACCGTTGTGCCCCCGGCATTCTCGAATAGCGCGAGGGATTGAAACACTTCTCGTCCGGTGGCAGGAATTGTCGAAACCACGACAGAACCTCTGCCCCTCGTTCTTTGTGCTCCTCAAAGCTCGCAGCGTCCACCCGCACCAATGCGTGAAGGCTTTTCCCTCCTGAGAACGTCACCACCGTTACAGGTAGCCCACTTGCCACAATGGCTCCGAATTGCGTTTCCCTTGGTACTGTTGCTCCGTTCTCGTCTGCGTCGATCTCAACTAAGACGTGACGGTATGCCGTCACCTCGTGATCCCCTGATCCGCCTTTAATCACTGGATTCACACGCACATACATTCCGGGGGAGTTGGGGAACATCGCTTTGATGCCTCCCGCAGTGGTGATCTTCTCTATGAAAGCGTCTCGCTCAATGGTCTCTTGTGAGACTGGGGCTAACCGCCCATTCACTAGCGAGAGGTTAGAGAACGCCACGAACTCCCCGGGCTGAAACATCGCCCGCAAGAAGCTGATCGTTGGATCTACTAATGGCGACGGGACAGGAAGCGGAGCGAAAGCGCGCTTTTCGTTTGGTGCTTCTTCTTTTCTCTTTGGCGTCTCGCTTGGAACGAACCGAGGAGCACCGCCGCCACTGGTGGCGAGTTTGCCAAGGTATGAGCGAAGCTGAAACTCCGCCGATTCAATTAACCCCGTGCAGCTTGTGTGACTGCAATCAATCGAAGGCGTGCCCTCTTCAACGTATACGCGGGTATGGTCTCGCTTGGTTGGCGTCGAGTGCCCGTCGATTCCGGGGCATGTCATAAACCCGCAAGGCTTTCCCTTTGAATCTTTCCCCCAGCCTGAGACGGAAAACATCTGCTCCGCCGCTGCCTGCTTTTCTGCGAGGGACAATTTCCGTCCGCTGTTGTCTGGTAAAATGGCCATGTTGCGCTTTGCGCGTGCACAAGGGGCATGATAAGCTGGAAGCCCTTGCAAGACTTCCGCCCGTGTACGCCGCTCCTTGGTGTGCACGGGCTTTTTAGTTGTGAACTCCGTTAGGTGTTCCTTTTGCCACACGGCTAGTGGTGGTGACGGCTTTGATCTCCGTTGCATCAAGCGCAGCGAGGACTTTTGGCAGATTGTAAACAATCGTTCGGTGCCCGGTCTTAATGTAGGGAATCCGACGAGCACTCCGCAAACGTCGGATAGTGGACAAGCCCAAGCAAAGTTCCGCAGCTAGGGCTGCATCTCCATTTAATAACTGATTTGGTTTCATGTAGTTCGTCGACTTGCGAACCACCGCACCACCCTAATAACCAACTGTGTACCCAACGGGTTACAGTTCAGCCGTACAATGAACGTAAGACGATTGTCATACGCACGTGCGACAAATCATTTGATTTGACTCTCAGTTCTGGCAAATTTCCAACGCCGTCGAAAAGCATTGGAGTCTCTGCACGCTCTTGGGAATCACTAGGGGTGTGTGGAGGCTCTCTTTTTGTTTTAGGTTTCTTGGTTACGTTGCCTGACCCGAGTGAAACCACAACCTGTGGTAGTGCTCGCGCCTCACTGCCACAGCTGGTGGTGGGTTTGGCTGGGAAAGGACAACCTAGATATGGTCATCGTTTTTTTTCCCATTGGCAACGAAAACGCTTTATGGGCTGCGGAAGTGTCTCATTTTCCGGATACTTGCGGCGCAACTTTTTCCTTGTGAATGTTTTCACAAGATCCATTCGTCCAGCCACTTCAGGCAACATTAAGCTCTTTTTTGCAACATTAAGCTCTCTATTGCAAATTGTAACAAAGCGAGTCAGTGGGATGTATGTAATTGCAAACAAGTCACTTGATCGCAATTACACTGGTTTTTCAGGGGTAGTGGCAACGCACGCGATTCTTTAGCGGAAATCAGTGCCTAAAATAGTCAGGACGAAACAACCGCACCAATCGGACTGATTTTCAGTACAATTTCCGGAATTAGCCCCCAGAACGCCTGCGCTTCTTCCTCGGTTGTATGTTGGCGGTAGTGGTTGGTTAACTGATCTTTAGTCCGATGCCCCATGTTGTCCCGGCATCGATCTTCGTCTCGATGAGTCGCCATCCAGTAACTTGCGTAGGAATGCCGCATCCCGTCTTGAGGCCAAGGAATGATCCCTGCCGCTGATTCAATCTTCTTACGCCGCCGCTCCAGTCTGCCGCGTGGCGATACTGGGCCAACGTGGGGAGGTTGTATAAACTCAAGCCACGCCTTTAGCGTGGGTTCGATTGGGACATAGCGGATTCGTCCCGTTTTGGATACCTCTGCGGGAACGTGAATGCGTTTACCACCACCGGCAAAAACGTGGTTCCATTGGAGCTTCGACAGTTCGCCAGTGGGCCTAATCCCGCCAAAGAGCGCGATAACGTAAAAGCCTAACAACTCTCGATCCATCGCGAGACAGGTAGAGAGCAGGCGCGTTACCTGATCAGGAGTGAGAATTTCCGGTTCCTTCTGTCCAGTGTCGGCCTTCGTGTCCTTGCGGATCGGAATATTATCTAACCAACCGCGCTCTTTCGAGTACCCGAAGCAGGCATTCAGCACGCGAACCATTCCATTTCGCATCTGCTTATGCTCTGGTCGTAGCGTTGCCCTGAGAGCTGCCTCAACGTCCTCAGGCGTTATCTCACACATCAGGAGACCGTGAAGGGTGGGGACACGTGGGAGCACCTGTCGGATCTGCTTCCGGTACGAGTCACTAATCGGTTTGCCCTTGTGTGTTTGGGCGAACGTCCAGTTCATCCACTCCTCGAATCCTTCCTTAAACAGTTTGCTGCGCCGCCGCCGATCTCTAGTTTCAAGGTACTCGCTGACAGCCGTTAGTAATTCCGAAGGATCAAACTCAGGCCTATCGAGCTGGAGTCGCTGAAATGCCTTTGCTGCAATGTCTCTTTCGACTCGCCCCAAGGTTGCCCCGGCGCTCCCATCGTTGAGAAGGCGAGCATCTTGAGCGTCTTTGTGTGCCTGAGCCCGGCTCTTTGTGGCGAAGCTGGGGCGTTCGCGTTCTCCGCTTTCACTCAAGACTGCTGGGATATTCACAATCCAAGTGCCGCGCTGTTTGTTGTACCCGACCTTAATCTCCGGAGAAGGCATGGGAATCTTGTTGGCAGGCGTTGGCAGGAAATGCGAGTAGAAAGACTGATTTTCGATCAGCATGAGATACTATAACACAGATATAAAGGCACTTACAGAAGGTGTGTGGAATGATTCGTAATCAGTAGGTCACGGGTTCAATTCCCGTCATCGGCTCCAGTCTTTAAGGGGTTGTTGAGGTGGGGGTTGTGGGTGTGGGTTTGGGGGTGTGGGTTTGGGGGTGCTGGAAAGTGGGAAGGCGGATGGAATGCTGAAAAGTACTGTTAAAGTACTGTTAAAAGGGTCTACAGGGTCTACGTCAAAGTTTGGGGAGGGGCGTGTTTAATTGTGGATGGTTGGGT
>JBAXNG010000021.1:0-96862 GCA_037133875.1 Verrucomicrobiota bacterium
CGTCGGCAACAATCACGCAACGCTCCAGCTGCCGGCGCCGCGCGTCCGCTGATCTTCGTCCCCCATCCTCCCCCAACTCCCCCCATCCGCCCCCTACGCCCCCCAACCTCCCCCACCCTCCCCCAACCTCCCCCAACCTCCCACTACCATGACAACGCGAACCCGCATTTTGTTACTGACCTTCGCCATCGCCTCTCACTCGATGGCGAAAGAGCTGCCAACCCCGAGCACATCGAACCCGGGACTGCACTATTACTACTCCCTGCCCAAGGAGACTTCTCCCAAGACACTCGACTTCGACATCGTCATCTATGGAGCCAGCCCAGCAGCTGTTTCAGCCGCATGTCAGGCAAAGAAGATGGGCAAAACAGTCGGGATCTTCGTATTCAGACGGCACGTCGGCGGGATGTCATCTTCGGGCTTGAGTGATGTGGACTACGGCAAAAAGGAGTCGATTGGCGGCATGGCGAAAACGGTGTTTCTAGACTTCTTTAAGAAACAAGTTCAAAGCCCTGCCGAGGTAGAAACACTCTTTCTGAGAATGCTCACCGATTTGGATATCCCGGTTTTCTTTGAGCACCGGCTTCAGATGGTGGAACGAGATGGCAACCGCATTACCAAAGTTGTTTTCGAGAATGGCAACGCTGCCCGAGGCAAGATCTTCTTGGACACCACCTATGAGGGTGATCTGATGGCTCGAGCGGGCGTTGAGCATGTGGCAGGGCGTGAATCAAATGCCGATTTTGGAGAAAAGTTGAATGGCATTCAAATAGGCGCGCGATCTTCACCGCATAACTTCCAATGGAAGGTGGATCCCTATAGGGAGCCCGGCAATCCCGCGAGCGGCGTCATCGAAGGAGTGGATCCCGAGCCATACACCCCGGATGATCACGGCAAGACCGACAAACGTTACCAACCCTTCTGCTTCCGCGTATTTGCCACCAAGCACGATCCGGTTCCCTGGCCAAAACCGGCGGACTACAAGGCGGAACGCTACGAACTCCTGAAGCGCTATGTGAACGCAGCCCCTCAATCCGAGTGGTGGAATCTCGCCTACTCACGCGGACCACTGAAACTCAACGAGGGGGACTGCAACAGCGCCGGTCCCGTATCGCTGGATTTCGTCGGCGGCAGTACCCGGTGGGTGGAAGCCGGCTACGAGGAGCGCGAGCAGATTTTCCAAAGCCATGTGAATTACCAGAAGGGATACCTGTACTTCCTCGGCAACGATCCCAGCATCCCAGCCGAACTCCGCGACCGTGTGAACCAGTTTGGGTTACCGAAAAAGGAGTTTCCTGAAACCGGAGGCTGGCCGCACGAGCTCTACGTTCGCGAGGGCCGTCGATTGCGCAGCGACTACGTACTAACGGAGCACGACTGTCTGGGCAATGTCACCGTGCAAGACTCTATAGGGCTAGGCAGCTTCATCATGGACTCACACGTCGTGCGCCGGATCATCTACAAGACAGCAAAAGACGCGCACATCACTCACTTACGTACCTCGGCCCCCGAGGAAATCACCGATGCTCAACGCAACTGGACTGGGGATATGGTCGGGGTTGAGGGCCAATTCGATTACACTGTCCCGAAACCCTACCGCATCAGCTATCGCTGCATCCGCCCGAAGAAGAACGATTGCGTCAACCTCCTAGTGCCCACTGTCATCTCGTCTACACATCCCGCCTTTGGTTCATCGCGAATGGAACCCGTTTTTATGATCCTTGGCCAAAGCGCCGGAGCCGCGGCAGCGCTCGCCATTGACGGGTCCATCCCAGTCCAAGATGTCGACTATCAAAAGCTGCGCGAGGTGTTGCTACAGGAAGGCCAGTTACTCGACTAACGGAGCCACTTTACCTCCCCCGCCAAAAAACAACTCGAAGCCTACCATAGACGCGGATTGGTAGAAACAGGCGCTATTCGCGATCTGTTGCTTGCCTCACACTCGAAGGGGCCAAGGATTTCATCGAGGATAGGTTCCGTGCAGGCGTTTGACCTCGGTCTGTCGGTTGCCCTCCTCGACCCGCGCGCGGACGGCCGTGGCGATGGCATCCAGCAGGTGGGTATCCATCCAGCCGGCGGTAGGGTCGTGAAGGTATAGTCCGAATCGCGACAGGTGGAAGCCGACCTGGATGGTATCGTTGGCGATGGGTTGAAGCACGGTGGATTCGCCGGCAGGTTTTCCGTCGATGCTAAAGGTGACCGGAATCAGGAAGGTAAGGCCTCCATTCTGGACCAGTGGTAGTCGCAGTGAGTCATCCATGTGGACCAGTAGCGTCGTGCCGATGGTCGCCCGCAGAGTTTTTCCATTCTCGGGTTCAGACTGCCGCCCCCCTTCGCTCCGGTAGACCTTCCCGTCCTTAACAATCTCAAAGCGAGAGAGGTGTGGAGCGCGAAAAAAGTGCGATTCGGGATAGGTGTTGCTTATTACCTTAGGAGCCGGTCCAAAGCTTACCTGGGTGGCAAGCGCGACGCCCAGACAGAGTACGACACGTTGAACAATGACAGTCATAGGAGGCGGCAGGCGTCGTGTGAATTCAGCTTACTAAGGAACGAGTTGTTTGGAGGTGGGCATACACTTTGTGCATTTTGACAATTTTCTGGAGCGTACCTTCCAAAAACACATGGCAGCGGAACCGAAAAGGTTACCCTTCCCTTTTGGATTTTCTGCGCAACCAACTCGAGACAGCTCGCTCACTAGCACGGCCGGCAAAAGCACGATACTTGAATGGCTTTTTGCGGACAATCAACCGCCTAAAACATCGCTTTGCGGACAATGGGTTAGAGCCTCAGATAGAAAAAAGGCGGCTTCCGAGAAATTCGGAGCCGCCCTTTTTTGTGGGGAAACAGAACCCCTATTGCTGAGGCTTATAATACGCCCCGAGATAATTCAGAATTTTGCTCCGGAGTTCCTCGCCGTCTACCGGACCATTGTGACGCCAAACGATCTCGCCGTTTGTTCCCACTAAAACTGTGTGAGGAATGGCTCCGGGCCACTCGGGATCGAGAACCTTCATCAAATCGTTCACACTGGCCCCGCTATAAACGTAGCTGTTAGTGGTTCGCCCCTCGGCCTTCACCGAGGCTTGCAGCTTCGCTGACAAACCCGCACCACGCTTCTCCAGAAAACTCTTCACCTTCGGAAGGGTGTCCGGCGTATCGTTACTGATCGTGATCATCTCAAAATCACGAAGTCCAAATTTACGGGCCGTTGTAACCAGCTCAGGAAACTCCGCCACACAGGGACCACACCACGTCGCCCAAACATTAAACAAACGCACTTTCTTGGTGCCGTTCTTACGAAGAGCAGCGACCCCGTCCGTATCGATCAACTCCACATCCACGGGAGTGTGATCCCATTTCTCCATCTTCTCAGCCACTAATTCCTTTTTCCCTAGCCACTTCGTCGAACAACCATGCGGTTTGGTCGTCTCGAGCGGAACCGATTTACCTGCAAGCAAGGCCTCCACGGCGTTACGCGCATCGGGAGATTTTACGGTCGCAGCATCTTCGAAACGGGAATCATCGAACTGCCCTTTGTAACGAAGCTTCCGGTTCGCATCGAAAACGAAGACGTGGGGTGTTGCGAGGCACCCATATGCTTTTGCAACTGACTGCGTGTCGCCGTCGTAAAGGTACGGGAAATTAAACCCCGAATCCTTGGCGTAACGCTTCATGTCATCAAAACCATCGTTGTATTTTGAATAACCGAGCTCATCGATACTCAAGCCATCGGGATTATTCGGGTTGATGGCGACGAACTTGAAGCTCTTCCCTTTCATATCAGCGATCAGCTTCATCATACGCCCCTCGGCAGCATGGGAATCGGGACAATGATTCGAAATAAACGCCACCATCAGAACCTCGGCATCTTTGTACTCCGAGAGACTGTGCTTTTGATCATCAATACCCAACAGCGTGAAATCCGGTGCGGTATCGCCAATTTTCAGATCCGCCACTCCTTCCGGCGTCCCAGCCGGTGCTTTGGCAGCAGGAGCAGACTTTGATTCTGCGGATTTTACCTCCTGTGCATTTGCCATCGAAGTCAAAGCCACACAGGACGCCAACGAAACTGAAAGAATTGAGGGGAACTTCATGGTTTCAGAGAAAGCACAAAAACCAGAAGCATAACACTCCAAACCGCACCTCCTTTTAGAGGCCAGATACACAATCAATCTAATGCTATTCCGTCTGGTTCCTGATGACTCCCCGCCGGAGACCTTCGACAAAACGATTGGCGGCCTCCGTTAACTTCCGACTTCGCCAAAGCGCACCAACAACGATTGGATCCAATGGCGGCGAAATCGGCCGCAACTCAAGTCTTGCACCCACAAGAGCCTTCACACACGAAGCCACAAGCGCCACCCCTCGCCCCGATTCCACCGCCGTAATCAGACTCGAAACACTATCATGTTCTTCCTGAATCGGGCTGCTTTTCAACTGCCCCTTCTCGTTGCCAGCAAACCCACGTGCCAGATCTTCGTGATACTCCGGATAACCGCGCCGCGAATACCCAATCAATCGCTCCCGTTTTAACTCCTTTAGAGGCACATCCGTTAACCCGCAAAACCGGTGATTCAAGGGCACCGCAACCTGAATCTCCACCTCTCGTAATCGCTCGAAATGAAGCCCTTTCATTCGCTTCGAACTCGGCGTTGCCAAAAGCGCCAAATCCAGACGCCCCGAGTGAATTCCGTCCAGCATCTCTTCGCTATTGAGATCGTGTAAATGCACCCGCACCTCGGGGGAAACCTCCTGAAACCAACGTAATGCCTCTGGAAAAATCTCAATCGTTAGTGTCGGCGCGTACGCGATGTTCAACTCACCTTCCAACCCTCCCGCCACAGCACGAACCGCTTTCACCGCAGCTTCCGCTCGCACCATAACCGCCCGAGCTTCCTTCAGAAAAACCACTCCCGCAGGTGTTAACCTCACCGTTTTGGCCGTCCGCTCAAACAACGCAACCCCCAACTCCTCCTCCAAATCCCGGATCTGACGACTCAACGGCGGTTGGGAAATTCGCAGCCGCGCCGCAGCCTTCGTCACGTTCTCCTCTTCCGCGACTGCGATAAAGTATCGTAGATGCCGTAGTTCCATAAGATCGACTATACCTATCCGGTATTCTCAGCAAAGAAACATGATCTTTCACGAAAGCATCCGCTCCCAGCTATCGTTTTCCCATGATCACTTTACGCAAAGCAAACGAACGCGGACACGCCGTCCACGGCTGGCTAGACTCCTGGCACACGTTTAGTTTCGCCGGATATTACGATCCCAACTGGATGGGGTTTCGTTGCCTGCGTGTCATCAACGACGATTACATCGCTCCCGGTCACGGCTTCGGAATGCACCCGCACAACGACATGGAGATTATCACCTACGTCATCAGCGGCTCACTCGAACACAAAGACTCAATGGGAAACGGTCGCGTCATCCGGCCGGGTGAAGTCCAGTATATGTCCGCTGGAAAAGGGGTCAGGCACAGTGAATACAATCCATCCAAGGAGGAAACCGTACATCTGCTCCAAATCTGGATTGAACCCGATCAACGCGGCGCCACCCCGAGTTACGCTGATCGAGCCTTAAAGCCGGCTTCCGCCGGGAAGCTCCAAATCATCGCCAGTAAGGCTGGGCGCGAGGAATCCTTTTCGATCCACCAGGACACCGATCTCTGGCTCGCAAAGCTAGAACCTGGTGAAAGTGCAACTCATACACTAGCGAACGGTCGCTTCGCCTGGCTTCACGTCGCCGAAGGGGAAATCCGGCTCAACGATCTCACGTTAATCTCCGGGGACGCCGCTGCCGTAAGTGAGGAATCGCTCCTCCATCTCAGCGCGATTAAGCCCTCTCAAGTCCTTCTATTCGATCTCCCATAACAACCACCTCACCGTAGTCAACCCAACCAAACATCCATTCGTTCTATTATGAGCACCGTATCTGTTATCTATTTCTCCGGCACAGGCCACACAACCAAGCTCGCCGAGGCCGTCCTTAAAGGGGCCGCATCCGTACCTGGCGTCACGACTCACCTCATTGCGATCAGTGGCGACGACATCACCAAAGGCCGCTACAGCAACGACAACGTCATGGCGCAGCTAGACGCCAGTGACGCGATCATCTTCGGGAGCCCCACCTATATGGGCGGGCCCGCCGCGCAATTCAAAGCGTTCGCCGATGCATCAGCCGCAGCGTGGTTTCAGGGCAAGTGGCGGGACAAATTGGCCGCAGGGTTCACCGTATCGGGCAGCCCGAGTGGAGACAAACTCAGTACGCTCCACTACTTCTTCACCCTCGCCATGCAGCACGGAATGATCTGGAGCGGTCTAGCGGACAACCCCTACAACGAACAAGGTATCAACCGCCTCGGTAGTTATAGCGGCGCCATGGGACAGGCCGGTCAGGAAGATCCGGAAGTTGCACCAAACGCCGCGGACAAATTAACCGGTGAGATCCTAGGGAAACGCGTCGCCGAGCTCAGTCTGCGCTTCAAAAAATAACCGCACCCACAGCTACCGAATTACCGTTGCCTCTGGAATTCCCCCCGGAATCCTCCATCAACGTGCCCCTTCGGATGTACCTTTCGAAGAGTCATCAGGAAGAGAAGGCAACTCTTCAATCACAAGATCTTTATAGCGAATTTCGGTCGCCTTTGCATGAAGCTGGAGCGCGATTATTCCCTTTCGGGGGATGGCCGGCTCCGTCTCAGTAAAATCCACTGACAAGACTTCATTCACCCACAGCCGAATACGCGGCCCCTCAACCCGGATACGATAATTAGTCCATTCCCAAGGACGCACATTAAACATCGCTATCGTTTCGGGAGATGGTTGCGCCAAGTGCCTTCGGCGTCTGGATTCATCGTATAGAAACCCATCTATACCCGGTGAAAAATCCGCCTGGTACCCACACACTTCCGGGCTGTTCGGAACTCTCTGGCTTCGGAACTGAACACCGCCATTATTACCGCCCCGTTTGTATTTGAGGCGCAGTTCAAAGTTCTCGAACTCACGCTTCGTGCAGAGAAAGTCGTTCACCGGCTGTCGCTCATCCGGTCGGCCTCCGACGATTTCCTCATTTTCGATCCGCCACACACGGTTGGTATCGCCCTCCCAACCGTTGAAGGTCTTTCCATCAAAGAGTGGCTCGGGAGCAGCGTAGACAAGCACCGCGCCAAAACAGCCCAATGTGTACGGAAACACTCTGGCAAAACTTTGGATAAACCCAGAAAACGTTCTCATATCGTAATCCCTCGAATGTGATTTTGAACCTCCAGCAACCGTTGTTTTAGGCCTGCTCCCAGGCATTCCGTAAAAACTCTATCGATTGCGCGAACTGCACCTGGAAGGTCTCAACGTTTCCGCATTCGAATGAGCAATATCCCTGATAACCGGTCATCTTCAGACCTAGGAACCCCTCCTGATATCGGGTTTTGTCTTCCTTCCCGAAACCCGGCATCCTGCGCCCACCGCCAGACAAGTGCACCTGTTTGACATAGTTTCCGCCGGACAAAATCGCTCCAGTGATATTGGTTTCCTCCACCATCATCAGATCAAAGTCGGCCACGATATTGATGCCCGGACATTTCATTTCTCGGACAAACCCTGCCACCTCCGAAACAGTGTGCAGACAATTCACGATCTTGCGGGTGCAAGGTTCAATCAGAAGGCAGGTGCCCGCCTGCACAGCCAATTCCCCCAACCCAGGCAGCGTCTCCAACAGAATCTGGCGTGACTCGGTTGAACCTGGCAACTCGAAGCCCTTCCCGATACGGGGAGGCACCATGATGATATTTGGCGCGCCAAGTTCGCCTGCCACTTCGATGGCGTGCTTCAAGGAATCAATCGCTTTCTGGCGCACATTGGCTACCGGACACACCATGGCGGCGAGGTTGCTCCAGTCCAAAGCCGTAGGTTTTAGCGGGGTATCCCGTAAGACTTCCCTGTAGTACGCCATATTGGTTAGGGGGCTTCCATCAACACCATTAGGCAATTGGCCTACCCCACGTAACTCAATCCCGTCCATACCCATCGCCTCCAGATAACCGAGACGACTGGGCAGACTGCCGGGAATCATATTATACCAACTCGAGAGTCGGAGCGCCGCTTCGGGCTTTTTGAGAGCGTTCTGCGAAACAGAGGTTTCGCTCGCACCCAGGCGATTTTCTGACGTCATTAACACTGAGGTCGCCGCAGCGAACGTAACACCAAACCAGTTTCGACGCGTAAACGTTTGGGAAGAAGATTCTGAGGAATTCATTTTGGGATATCGGAGTTTGAGTTGATTCAATTCACGTGGATTCGTGATGTGTTCACCTTAGTTTCCGACCGCATTCAGAGATTGTTTCAGCGCGCCTCTTTTTGGTCTATTCCTGCCATGCTAAAACAAACCATTCAGTCCTCTTTTATTTCTCAGCTGACTGATCCCATGGCTGTTATGGAATCTTTCGAGCATATTCCCGGTGTTTTCGTTTTGGTTAAAGATGTCGAAGGCCGATTCATTTATGCCAATACCGCAACCTGCCTCCGCCTAGGTGTTCAGAGCGTCAACGAACTTGTGGGAAAGAAAGACAGCGACTTCATTCCCAATGATCTCGTAAAAGATTTCCGAAACGACGATCTCATCGTTTTTAAGACACGAAAGCCGTTACTCAATCGACTGGAGGTGTGGCTCGATGAACAAAGGCAACTCCAATGGTTTTTGACAACGAAACTGCCCCTCAAAGGCAAAAACGGACGCTGTATCGGAGTCCTCGTGATTATTCGGCGCCATGAGGAAAAGCGCTCGCACCACACCATCAAAGAGGTCACAGACGCTGTCGCCTTCATACGAGCAAACCTGCATCGCGTTCTCACGAGCGCAGAATTGGCACGCTCCGTCGGCGTCTCGGAGCGGAATTTGTATCGTAAATTTCAACAAACCCTCGGAGTGCCCCCCTCCGAAGTGATGCTTCGGATCCGTACAGAAGCCGCAGCCGAACGCCTTCTCTTATCGAACGACCCCCTTTCCGAAATCGGACTGGCTCACGGTTTCTGTGATCAGAGTGCGTTCACCCGTCACTTTCGAAAACGCACGGGACTCACCCCAAAACAGTTTCGGCTTCGTTATCAAAATGCGCGCCCATGAACTCAGCTCATGAAGCCATTGAGCACTTCTACGAAAACTGCCCCAAAGAGAAACCCTCTCGGACGCTTCTCTTAAGACCTGCTCCACTCTTTATGAAACGTCTTCTCAAACCGCTCCTTTCACTCCTTTGGGTTCCAACGATTTTTCTTTCAGAACCTCTTTTCGCAGCCGAGTTAGCAATTCCGGAAGGGGTCAAATTTGAGCGCGGTGTGGAATTTTCAAACCCTGATGAACAACACCTACAGGTCAACATTGCTCAACCCGAAGGTCCGGGACCGTTTCCGGCCATAGTCTGTATTCACGGGGGCGGTTTTCGTGCAGGAAAACGCGAATCCTACGATGCCCTGTGCTTGACCCTCGCAAAACAAGGCTTTGTCGCAATTACCGTGACCTACCGGCTCGCGCCCACCTATCCGTTTCCCGCAGCGGTTCAGGATTGTAAAACAGCGGTGCGCTGGCTCAGAGCAAACGCAGACAAGTATCACGTGGATCCGAAACGAATCGGAGCGACGGGAGGTTCTGCAGGTGGACATCTCGCACAGTTTCTGGGAGTCACTGCGGATGTTCCCGAATTTGAGGGAAGCGGCTATCTCAACCAATCGAGCGCCGTAAATTGTGTAGTGAATTACTATGGGCCCAGTGATCTCACGCAGTCTTATGGGAAAAGTGTCGATGCGGCGGAGGTCTTACCCCTCTTTTTTGGAGGAAATCTGGAACAAAAACGGCGGGAACACATCGTTGGCAGCCCCCTGTATTGGATAACACCAAAAGCCGCACCAACATTGTGTATCCACGGAACCGAAGACAAATACGTCGCTTTTGAGCAAGCAGGTTGGCTTGTCGATCGGCTCAAGGCCTGCGCTGTTGAAGCTGAACTACTGCCATTGGAAGGAGCCGGGCACGGATTTAAAGGTGCGGATGCGGAAAAAGCGCAAAACGCGCTTCTCGCATTTTTCAACCGACATCTGAAATAACACCGCTCCAGCGTCTTTCACATTGGTGCTGAGCTACTGGCGCTCGGGACGTTTATTCGAATCGCTCGCCATTCGCATTCAGTCCTCGTATCTCGTCCATTTATGTCTACGGAACCTACACAAACTCCCAGTCCCAACCCGCCACCGCTGCCTGCCCCCAAACGTCGGGGCTGCCTATTTGTCGGGTGCCTGTCTCTCGTGGGAGCCTCACTGCTGCTGGTCATTGTCGGTTTGTTTGCAATACCAGCCGCCATTCACAAGTTAGTCGATCGGTTCACCCAACCTCAGGCGGCTGCGCTACCACCAATAGAAACCAGTGCGGACCAGAAAGCCGCTCTCTTCGCAAAGGTGAAAGCTTTTCAGGACGCAATAGAGACACATCAGCCCGCCCCGACGCTCGTTCTCGAAAAAGACGAACTGAGTGCCCTAATCGCAAATTCGCCCAAAAGCGCCGAATTGAAGGACAAAGTTTTTGTCTCGATTGAAGGTGATCAAATTAAGTGCGCTCTGAGTTATCCCTTAGGGAAAGTGGGCTTGATGGATTTCTCCGGTCGCTTCCTCAACGGAACCGGCACCCTGAAACTATCACTCGCCAACGGGGTTCTACTCGCAACACTCGAATCCCTCACGGTGCCTCAACATGATATTCCAGAGGCCGTTATGAACGAAATCCGAAAAGAGAACCTAGCCAGTCGAGTTTCCGACAATGTGGAACTTTCAAAGGTCATTCAGAAGCTGGACCGCATTGAGATTAAAAACAGCCAGTTGATTATTAAGGCACGGGAAAACTAGGAGTTCCCAGAGCGCCTCTCGAACGCCCATCTCTCGGATATTCCGCCATAGGATATCCGAGCCGATGGGCTTTTTTTGCCTACGAGACCCGAGAGAACACGCCTCCCCGAGTCACCGCATCTACGGGCGGTCACCCCTAAAGCGATCAAAAAGAGGCAACGGCTCGTTTCTTAAACGGTAAACCAGAGCCATTCCGGCGAGATCGAGCCCAAGCGCCCAAACAGAAAGCCCGTAATTCCCTTTCTTAAACTGGTAAAGGTTATCCACAAACACATTACCCAAAATCACCAGAACCGCTCCAGCCAGCAGCACGCCTAAACGGGACACCTCTCGAGTCCGCCATGGCTGAATACAAAACAACGAATCGAACATTCTTGCTAAAAGAACGTTGCAGACAAAAACAACAACCGGGGCGATGTACACAAACCCAGCACAAATCCAAAACACCGAGAACGCGGTCACCCGGGGAGACCCTGCCCCGCTCCCGCCCATGATCCAGAGGAACAAAAAAACAAGGAGGCTCAACGGAAGCAACCGGTACTGAAGAACCAAGTACCCACGAAACAAATCTCGAATCAGAACGGTCCGAGTAAACATACGAAACATTTACAAACGATATACCGGAACAATCCCCACATTCCCAAATCAAATGGGTTCGGAAAAACCCAGTCGCCTGCCGCGAGACGGTCGATACCAGACGGTAGTCCATTAAAGAGCAAGCATTCGCCGCCTAAGTGGTCCAAGCTGAATGAAGCCCTTCCCACCCAATTGCTTTTGACCCCGATTTCGAGGGCGCATAAATTAAAGGACCGAACTTCTTAATCGCACTACCATGTCCGCCTCTCCCGTCATCATTTATACCATCACTGACGAAGCCCCGGCTCTCGCTACCTATTCATTGCTCCCTATCGTGCAGGCTTTCACGAAGCACGCTGGAATCAACGTGGAAACGCGCGACATTTCTCTATCTGGAAGGATCTTAGCAGCCTTCTCGGACATTCTCCCCGCACCCCAAAAATGCAGCGATGCCCTGGCAGAACTAGGAGCTCTGACCATCAAACCCGAGGCGAACATCATCAAGTTGCCAAACATCAGCGCGTCCATTCCCCAGCTCAAAGCCGCCATCAGCGAGCTCCAAGCCAAGGGATACGCGTTGCCTGATTTCCCCGAATCCCCCGCGACCGAAGCCGAAAAAGAGACCCGTGCACGTTACGCCAAAGTGCTCGGATCAGCGGTAAACCCCGTTCTTCGCGAAGGGAATTCCGATCGGCGCGCACCTAAAGCGGTCAAAGATTACGCAAAGAAGCACCCACATTCGATGGGCGCATGGCTTCCGAGTTCGAAAACCCACGTCGCTGCGATGACCGAAGGGGATTTCTTCGGCAACGAAAAATCCGTGACGATTGCCGCTGCGACTACAGTCCGTATCGACTTGGTCAAAGCGGATGGCTCTGTTGTGGTATTAAAGGAGAAGACACCGCTGAAAGCCGGAGAAATTTTTGACGCAACGGTAATGCGCAAATCGGCATTGGTCCGCTTTTTCGAACAGCAAATCGCCCGAGCTAAATCTGAAGGCGTTCTGCTGTCGCTTCATCTCAAAGCGACGATGATGAAAGTGTCCGACCCCATTCTCTTTGGACACGCCGTAAAAGTGTTTTTCAAAGACTTTTTACAAAAACACGAGGCAACTCTCGCGTCCCTTAGCGTCGATTTAAACAATGGGTTTGGTGATTTGGTCGCAAAGATTCAAACGCTACCCGAAGCGCAACGCGCACTTATCGAAGCAGATATCCAAGCCGCGCTACAATCCGGTCCGACACTGGCCTACGTTAACTCAGACAAAGGCATCACCAACCTGCACGTACCTAGCGATGTCATCGTGGACGCTTCCATGCCGGCAATGATCAGGGCGGGTGGCAAAATGTATGACGCACAAGGTGCGCTACAGGACACTTTAGCGCTGATTCCTGACCGCTCGTACGCAGGCGTGTATGAAACCACGCTTAACTTTTGCCGCCAACATGGGGCTCTCGATCCCAAAACCATGGGAAGCGTTCCGAATGTCGGACTCATGGCACAGGCCGCTGAAGAGTACGGATCCCACAACAAAACCTTCGAAATGGTTGCGGCTGGGACGGTGCAAGTTACGGACGAAGCAGGGAACGTCCTGCTGTCTCATTCCGTGGAACAAGGCGATATTTGGCGGGGCTGCCAGACCAAAGACGCGCCTGTTCAAGACTGGGTCAAACTAGCGGTGAATCGTGCCCATTTATCGAACACCCCTGCTGTCTTCTGGCTGGACGAAAATCGCGCCCACGACGCCCAAGTGCTCGCTAAAGTAAAAACTTACCTCGCACACCACGACATCTCCGGGCTGGACATCCAAATTCTGGAACCGGCGGCCGCTTGCCAATTAACGCTGGAGCGCCTCGTCAAAGGGTTAGACACGATTAGTGTAACTGGAAACGTACTGCGGGATTACCTCACCGATCTCTTCCCGATTCTGGAAGTTGGCACCTCAGCAAAAATGCTCTCCATCGTTCCGCTCATGAACGGAGGCGGGCTCTTCGAAACCGGTGCAGGTGGATCGGCACCCAAACACGTACAACAGTTTACTGAGGAGAACTTCCTGCGTTGGGACAGCTTAGGGGAGTTTTTCGCGTTAGCAGCGTCTCTCGAACACCTGGGAATCACCCAGAATCACGCAAAAGCCAAGGTGCTGGCAGCGACACTGGATGAGGCGAATGGCAAGTTTCTAGAAAACGACAAGTCCCCGGCCCGAAAGGTTGGAGCCGGAATAGACAATCGAGGCAGCCACTTTTATCTCGCGCTCTACTGGGCACAATGTCTGGCTGCCCAGACACAGGATCTTGAGTTAAAGACCATTTTCGCACCCGTTGCCGAACAATTGACTTCGAGTGAAAAGCAGATCGTCTCCGAGTTAGTCGCTGTCCAAGGAAACGCCACCGATATCGGTGGATATTACCGTCCTGACACGGCCAAGGCCTCGGCAGCATTAAGACCGAGTCCATCGCTCAACGCGATCCTCGGGACCCTCTAAACCAACCCGCTTAAACCGGGGCTGTCATCAGCGCTTTCTCCTGCAGAAGAACCAGAATCCGGATCCCTGCAGGAGAACACTCGGTTTTGTGCCCCACCTTTAGGCACCTAAAAAAGGCACCTCAGTCCCTTCAGGCCACACTTTTACTTTCTCCGCAAGCCGGCGGGGAGAGATTCTAATCGCGCTCAATCCCACCAGTTGACGCGCCCACTCGGATCCCACCTCCCAGAGCACCTTCGCGTGCAAGCAAAGCGGATCTTCCGTCCTTGCCGTAACAGACAGGATTCCCCGTGCACCCTCACTGTGCTCTCGGCTCCTCAAGGATCCAGCCCGTTTTGCACGATCAAAGCGAGCGGCGTATCAGCTGTGTGCGGCATATCCGGCACCCCGTACTCACTATCTGCTGTCCCGTACGTTGACCTCCCACTTGCGCACCACGCTTCCCACGCCCCAATCCATAACCAACTCGGCGGCACACGGAAAAGCCGAACCCAACGCCCCACTTCTCGTAGCCCGGCATCAGAAAACCGAGTCGTTCCTCCTCCAGCCAGTCCTCCTCCAATGCCCGTCCAACCGCTCCCAATCGGACCAGCAAACACACAAAACAAACACGCCAACCACACCAGAAGCAAACTCCTAAACCCGCCCCACAACCAAACACCACTACCTTCCGGCCATCCTGTACAGCCCCACAAGCGCGCTCTCACTCCGTGCGCCCAATCTACACTCGCCCATCGGTATTGATCTCTCCCTTGTTTCATAACACCCCCGTTACCTCTGTTACGGATGAAACATGGAAAAGGCCTAAAAACTCTACCGGATTATCGTGTTACCACCGCCACATCATCGATGGCTTCGAACACAAAGTATTTCTACGTCCCCAGCCAACAAACTCAACAAACCCTTACGAATCTCAACCTTTCACCAGTGCCCTATGATACACCTCACTCGTTTCAACACTCATTCTCTCCGGGCTAAAGAGACGCTTCCAACGCGCGAAACCCGCTTTGCCCATCATCTCCCGCAACGACTCTCGATCCATTAAAGCGCGTAATTTCAACGCCAAATCTCGTGGGTCATCGCGCTCAAAAAGAAGTCCACTTTGACCATCCGCCACAATCTCAGAAGGCCCACCACCACGCGCTGCCACCACCGGTTTGCCCAGACTCATCGCCTCCAGCAACACCAACCCAAATGGTTCCTCTGGACTGGCAAGAACCAACACTTCAGACGCTGCTACCCAATCCCCCGGATTTGCCTGATGCCCCACAAAATGCACATCCGAAGTCAACCCCAATGCCTTGCACAACCGTTCTAGTGCGGGGCGCAAATCCCCCTCCCCCACAAGCCATACCGAAAAATCCAGGCCTTCCGCTTTCAATAACGCCAACGCATACAGCAAAGTCCGATGGCCTTTCTCGACGCCTAATCGAGCAACACAAACCAACCTCAGCGCACCCGATTTTACCAGCGTGCTTCGCTGCGCATCCCTCACCCCAACCGGATCGGATTGCACACCCGAGAGACCATTCCAGATCACTTGAACTGCCGCTTTTAATGCATCTCCCCGCGCCTCCATTGCAACCGCCACTGCACCAGACACGGCAATCCAACCGTTCACTCTGCTTGCAACCCAGCGATGCACTACCGTCGCCAAGAATTTCAGCACCCCACGCCTAGCCATCCGCGCTGGAGTAATAAAGTGTTGCGTCACCACCAAAGCACCCCGCCCCGCCATCCAGACGCTGAGCGCCCCTAAAATAGCTGCGTTACCATTGTGAGAATGAATCACATCTACCCGCCTATCACGCAACATTCCAACTACCGTCCACACCGCACCAACCGTGGACACCCCTTTACTATTTAGAGGAAAAACGACTCCCCCATTAGCACGGACCACCAAACCGATGGGAGAACGGTCAGGGCACCCCACTTCTACAGCGACTCCCAATTTTCGAAGCCCAAGCTCCAGTTCGCAGCAATGGCGTTCTGTTCCCGCAAACTGATCCGAGTCACTCCATATCAATACCCGCAGCGCGGGCGTCGAGATCCCAGCTGTCCCACCAGCGCCTCCTCCGGGAACCTCAACAGTGTCTGTTCTCAAAGAATTGGCCATATGAGGATGCACATCACTCACAAGCTCGCCCTCAGTATCTGTTCGTACCTTTCAAACAATACACTCCATTCGTATTGCGAAACAGATGCAGCGATAGCAGGGGCCTCACAGGAAACTCCATTTCTTAACTTCTGGAGTCCCGCCATCACTTCATCGGGATCCTGAGGACTTCGAAGCAACCAACCATTCCTTCCAGGAGACACCGCAACCGCGGCTCCCGCATCTACGCTTGTGAGCACAGGAACCCCACAAGCCAGAGCCTCGATAACAACCATACCCCATGCTTCATAGAGCGTCGGTAAGACAAATGCGTCTGCCATTCCAAACCACTGATTGACGGGCTCAGCGCCCCCCACAAAACGGACTCGCTTACCAATGCCTAACCGGTCGGCATGAATTCCCAGCAAACGCTTAGGTAACCTACCAGCGACCACTAGATAGACATCCTTTTCGCAACCTCTGGCAATCGCCTCCATGAGGGGCAGCAATCCTTTACGCTCCCATTCATTCGCCACAAATAATACCACCCAAGCGTTTGCTGGAATCTGCAATCGCGTTCGTAACCCTACCCGGAAACGTTCTCGTAATGTCTGATTAAACTCCGCACCACGAAACCCGTTTGGAAGAATCTCCACATCGTTGTGCGGCACATTGTAGAAACGTTGCAGATCGTTTTTAACAGCCGGTGTCAGGGCAATAATGCGCCTATACTTGCGCTCCTCAAACATTCGACGCTCCAGCCGCAACACCACTTTGTGAAAGGGATTCCACTGCTGTCGAAGCCGCCCTATTCCCCGGCGCCTACTTTGGCATTGCTCCCACCACGTGGCATGCACGCTTTGAACCCATAACACACTATCATCCGGCGATTGCACGCCAAAGCCAGCCACCACATCGAACGCATTTGACTGCACCAACTTTTGCGCCTCTCGCTTAAAGCGCGATAGTCCTAACCCCAAAAACGAAGGCCCGCTATTCACTTGTGTTCGTGTGACTCGAGAATCAAAGAACGATTCATCCGCAAACTCACGGGCTAAGACGCAGCTCTGATGCCCCACTCTGCTGAGGTAATTCGCAGCCTCCAACATCACCCGCTCGACGCCCCCCCTTGCGTGGCACGCAGAATACACCAAAGCCACACGGAGCCGCTTTTCCAGACACTCGGTTGTACGGATCGAGCCATCGCTGGCGTTTAGCTCTTTGTGTTCTAGAGAAACTTTCACAACTAGGAAATCGTATGTGCCGGACTTGGCCAGCGCTTCAGTCGACGATTTTTCGAGCGGCTTGTGAATCGATTCGATCCAGTAGCGCCAGCTGCAGGCAATCCCATCCGGTCCATAGATACGGCCATGCCAACAGACGCCCATACAATCATGATGGCACCTCGGCTCCAGTAGTGATCCACCACTCCATGCGCCAGTTTTCCTAAGGCCAGAGCTCCCGCCAAAATAACCGCCGAGGAATGAATCGAGTTCGACGGCCACCATCGTCGTCTCGCCCATACGCCAGCAAACAGGCGGCCATGCACAGCAAGAAATGCAAACAAACCCAATGGCCCGCTTTCCGCCAAAGTGAGAAGAAGCACATTTGTTGCATCGTACTCCTTTCGTAATCCTACTCCGACACCGACATACGGACTGAGCTGCCACTGTTCCAACGCAAACTCGGAATTGAGTCTACGCGCGTGAATATTGTACCTCGACTCATCAAACCCGAGCGCATAGTCGCGGGACTCCCCAGGAAGCATCGCCCACGCCACACAAACTACGGGCACTGCGACACAGCAGATCTTTAGAAGCCGCACGTATTGCGCGCGCCAAATGAACAAAGTGGAAACCCCAAGAAAAGCGGCAATCCACGCGCCCCTCGAAAGGACGAACACAAGCGCCAGTCCCAGAACAATCAATACAAGCACATACCTCCAGCGATTTCGTTGAGGACAGGTCTGCCACCGATCGCAAGCAACCACCAAGGCACACGCGAGAGAGGCGCCGATTCCATTTTTGTTCAGCCCGAAACTGTAATTTGAACGGGTTACGAGAATGACCATCGATAAACCGACACCAACGACTAGGAGCGTTGTCCAAGCGGGAACCAGGTCACTAGGGCGCCGAGGCAGGTTCGCGCAAACAATAACGGCCCACCCCCAGTAGAGAAACATTTGGACTAATGAGAGCAGTGACGAATCACGCCAACTGGGTAACGCAAGCAGGGTTGTCACCATTAGAGCGCATCCCAAATAAGACGCCATCCAGCCCGATCGAATGGAGGAGCGTTGAAAGAACAACAACGGCGAACTCAAAAACAAATGTACTTCAGACGCTGAAAAATGAAGCCCACCAAAACCTGAGAGATCATTTTGAAAAGGAGCCAGTCCAACAATTAGCGCCAATGGAAGCGACGGATACCTCAAGGAAAAGGTCCAAAACAAAAGCGCATAAATGCCTGCCAAAACAATTAGAAACACAACCAATGGCTCGCCCATAATCCACTTCTCCATTCATTCAGTTGTCACTTCCGTTTTTCACCCTCGATAACACCTGCCACTCAACCAAAACCGCTGGGTGCCCTAGCTTGCCAATCGCCTGCCATTTTCTAAGACGAGAATCCCTTGGTAAGCTGGCGCCTTAAAAGCCAAGTATAACTCACCTGTGCCGTGCTCCCCTTTCGGAATAAGCACCCCGCAAAAAGTCGTATTCCAGCACCCAAAGCAGTTGCCGCCCTCAGCTGTAACACTCCTAAAAGCCCGTAGTGTTTACGGAAATACCGATCCACAGATTCGAAGAAGCACTCCCTCACGCGCGCCGCCCCCCCACCTCCACCAGTCCCTCCACCTAAATGAACCAGCTTCGCCTCAGGCAACCATAAAATCTGCCAACCGCTTTGCCGAATCCGATACTGCCAATCCGTTTCCTCCGAATACAAAAAAAAGCGCTCATCAAATCCCCCCACGTGCGCAATCACCTCTCGCCTCACTACCAAGGCGGCCCCACTCAACCATTCCACTGGATGCCCACCAATCGCTCCTCGTCTTAGTACGTTAACAACAGGAGCCAACTTATCCAGCAGCCAACCAACCCCCGTATTCTCAAGCCACGCACGTCGTGGGGTTGGAAAATAAAAACACGACTTCTGAACCGAACCATCCACATTCAAGATCCGAGGACCTACGACTCCAGCTCGGGGACAACTTCCCATGTACTCAACCAATTGAAACAAGGTGTCCGGCTCTACAAATGCGTCACTGTTGATCAATGCCACATAAGGCGCGCTTCCCTTCGTAAATCCGATGTTATTGGCTCCCCCAAAGCCAACATTGTTCGTGAGCGGTATCACGCGGACCTTTGGTGAGAGATGAGCCAGTGCATCCAAAGTTCCGTCGCTTGAGCCATTATCCACCACCACAAGATCGAGTTTTACATTACGCGACGCTAACAAGCAGTCGACACATCGCAGCGTTAACTCGCGCGTATTGTAGCTCACCACAACCACATCGATAGCTTCACCCGTGACATCAACCATGGCACACCTCCCCCAGAACACTTTGCGCAGTAATATTGTCGACGTTCAATGGACGCTCCAAATGCCCACCTCGGTAAGAGCACCTTCCCAGCCATCCTTGCTGGCGAAATATCTCCGTTAACTGATCGACTCGTGCCTCCCATGAATGAGCCTCCGCCTCCCGAACCCGCCGGCCCATTAGATCCGCTCCTTCCGTCAATGCTTTGAAACAAGCGTCTACAAACCCATCCACGCCATTTCCTAAATACACCAAATGCGGGTAATCCAAGAATCCCGCAACAGGAGTGCTCGCTATCGGTTTTCCGCACGCCAAATATTCCCATAACTTGATGGGATTTAGGCTCTCGGTAAAACCGTTACAGTGATGAGGCACAATGCACACATCAAACCCAGCCAACACCGAAGGCACCTCTTTATACGGGACCGCCGCACGCACTTCGATATTCGAAAGCCCCGCAAATAGCGCCTTGTCTTCAGTGCGTAAATAATCTGGTCCGCACAAAACCACACGCCATCGCGGACATCTTCTCGCCATCGCCGCTACTAATTCCAGATCCAGTCGATCTCGATGAAGTGTCCCCAAATATCCAAGAACCGACTCTCCGTGCACCGTCCTTGTCTGCGCAGGCGCATCCATTGGATTCTCAAGCACACACGATCGATAGTGCGACGCATTCACTCCATTTGGCACACGTTCCAGCCTTCGCGACCGCGGGGTACGCGAAGCTTCCAGTGCCTTCGAACACACAACGACTAGATCCGCGCTTTGACACAATTTCCGATCCTCCATGACAATTTGAGCTCTTTCACGCACACCGATGGACGGCATCTGCGTCCAGTCATCGGTAATGTCATACACCACGGCTCGCTCCCCTAACTGGCCCGCCAAATGCCCGGCGGCATGATCATTAATCCACAGTATTGGGTCTCTTATCGAAAGCTCACTTGCAGCACATCGCACCTGCCGAACCAATGAGTTTTGATTCCAGCGTCTCCCGCTCGGCAATGAATTTGGGAACAACTTGAGAGGGTTGAGAACACTTAACCCCGGATGATCTTCCATCCGTACAAACGGCTTTCGCTTAAAGGATCCAAAATTCAACTTTCGCAAGGCATGAGAAAAATCCCGCGATTTACCGACAAAAAGGATCTGCATGCCCGGAAAACGTTCGAGCAGCCCTGCACACAGGAACTGATTGCGCCTCCACACTTCGTCCCAATCTTCCAGGGAGACAAAAATGATGTCCCTCATAGTCCCTCCTGCACCAAACCGTTTCCAGGTACAACACCCCCACCACGAGCTACGAATCGCCATGATCGCAGGGATCGCGCGCATTGCAGCGACTCTAAAGATCGGAACGATCGGAATGTAATGCCGCACCCAGATCCTCCAGTCACACATCTCAAAACCGCCGCTCTAACAGCCTCAATGTTCATACGATTCTCCGATTACAACGAGTTTCACTAAACGTGGCTCGAAATGCCCACACACGGATCCAGGGATCTCGCCCAACATAAATCTCTTCGGATCTGGGGAAGGTTTTGGCTGCCTCAAACAAATTGGCGCTTTTTTAATTTCCACCACCCGCAGCAACCTGTACGACATCTGATATCTCCCACACACACGCACCCGCAACACCCATCAGCCCGCCACCATGCCCAACGCATCCCAACCCTTCAGACGCAAAACAGGTAACCTTTCCCAGGAAGTTTGTGAGCATCTCGAGTCCCTCATTCGAAACGGGCAACTCCGCACACAAAGCAAACTCCCTTCAGAGTCAGAACTAATGCAAACGCATCAAGTTAGCAGGACCGTTATCCGAGAAGCACTTTCCCAACTTCAAGCCCGAGGACACGTCCAAACCCGCCAGGGCATAGGCACCTTTGTACTCCCCCCATCCACCTCATCCACCAGCCTGCCACTCGCAGAATCCGAACAAGATATCATCGCCATCATGGAGGTCCGCATCAGCCTGGAATCCGAATGCGCGGGACTCGCAGCCCAACGCCGAACTCCCACACAACTCCAGGAGATCCGCACACTGCTAGACAACCTATCCACACGAACCGCAGCCAATGATCCCTCCCAGGAACTCGACCAACAACTCCATCTCCTCATCACACAAGCCACCGCCAACCCATATATGATCGAGGTGCTGAAACGCTTCAGTGGAGCACTCATACCACGCATGAAACTCCCCTCCAATTATTTAGAAAGCGGTCAATCCACTCAATTCTTACAACGACGCGACACCGAACACGAAGAGATATACACCGCCATCGCCCGACAAGACAGCGCAGCGGCATCCGCCGCCATGCGTCTACACCTTAGCAACAGCCGCGAACGCCTCATCACCATCTGCACACAAAACACCACTCGCCCCAAAAAATAGACAACAACACCACTTCCATCTTGTACGACAACCGATATCTAGTTACACATCCTCACCACCAACCCATTTTATTGCGCCCATGACACCTCAAGAACTGAAACACACCCTCTCCTCGGGTCTCTTGTCCTTCCCAATAACCGACTTTGATCCTAATGGTAATTTCCGGCCCGACACCTACGCCAAACGCCTCGAATGGCTCGCCCCGTACGGCGCCACCGCCCTTTTTGCTGCCGGCGGAACAGGGGAATTTTTCTCCCTTGAACCCAAGGAATACACACAAATCATCAAGACCGCAGTCGACACCTGCGCCGGGAAAGTCCCCATTTTAGCAGGAGCAGGCGGCCCAACCCGTCTGGCCATCCAGTACGCACAGGAAGCAGAACGCCTCGGAGCCAAAGGCATCCTGCTTCTTCCCCACTATCTTTCCGAGGCTAGCCAGGACGGAGTTGCCGCACATGTGGAACTCGTTTGCAAATCGGTCAATATCGGTGTCGTTGTCTACAACCGGAATGTTTGCCGCCTTCAGCCCACCCACCTCGAGAAACTCGCCGAACGTTGCCCGAACCTCATTGGTTATAAAGACGGTCTCGGCGACATCGAGCTCATGGTTTCCATCCGTCGCAAGATGGGTGAACGCTTCAGTTATCTCGGCGGCCTCCCCACTGCCGAAGTATACGCCGCTGCATACAAGGCTCTGGGAGTTCCCGTTTACTCCTCCGCAGTCTTCAATTTTATCCCAAAGACCGCGATGGACTTCTATCACGCCATCGCAACAGACGACCACGAAACTACAGGCCGCCTCATTGATAGTTTCTTCCTGCCTTATCTCGATATCCGCAACCGCTGCGCCGGTTACGCCGTGAGCATCATCAAGGCCGGCGCCAAGATTGTAGGATACGACGCAGGTCCAGTCCGTACCCCGTTGACCGATTTGAAGTCCGACGAAGTTGAAAAACTCGCGGCATTAATCGCAAAACTCGGGCCTCAGTAGGCTCTTCACTCGGGCGTTGTTCTTCCACTTAGCGAAGGACAACGCCTGATACGTACTCGTCCAAGTCTGTTCCCGAATCTCGGAACCTCCCATGTCCACCCCAATCCCTGTTCCAGCTGCGGATCCAGTCACACTAGCCAGAGCCGTCGCCAAAGTAAAAAGCCACGTCCTGCCACTGTTTGTGGTCATGTTCATTGTGAACTACATCGACCGAGTCAATATCGGCTTTGTAAAGACACACCTTCAGAAGGATCTCGGTATCGGGACCGCCGCATACGGCTTCGGAGCCGGTCTTTTCTTCGTCGGTTACGCGCTTTTTGAAGTTCCCTCGAATATTTTCCTGCAGAAAGTCGGCGCACGCGCCTGGCTCACCCGTATCACTCTGACTTGGGGAATCGCAGCAGCTGCAATGGCTCTCATTAAAACCGAGACCCACTTTTACGCACTCCGGTTCCTTCTTGGCGTCGCGGAAGCCGGTTTTTTCCCTGGCGTCATCTACTATTTCACCCGCTGGCTCCCTGCTACGGAGAGAGGTAAAGCGATCGCTCTCTTTCTCAGTGGTTCGGCTATAGCATCCATCATTTCCGGACCGGTTTCAGGAGCGCTTCTGCAAATCCAAGGATTAGGCCTTCACGGCTGGCAATGGATGTTTCTGATCGAGGGCCTCGCATCCGTTGCCCTCTGTGGGTTTGTTTGGACTCGGTTGGACTCCCTACCCCACGACGCCAAATGGCTTACTCGAGAAGAGCAAGATGCCTTGGTAAATACCATTTCGGACGAACAACGCAGACGCGAAGCCACTCAGACAGAAAAACTGAGTATCGGCGCCATGCTCAAAGATCTGCAGATCCTCCTCTTTTGCGGGATCTATTTTGCCATCCAGCTCACGATCTACGCAGCCACCTTTTGGCTCCCCAGTATCATCAAAAAAATGGGCCAGATGAGTGACTTCGAAGTCGGGCTCTTTAATTCTATCCCTTGGATCATTTCCATACTCGGGATGTATTTGGCGGCATCCGCTTCTGCCCGGTGGCGTTTTCAGCAGGCCTGGGTCGCCATCGCCCTCGTGGTGGCAGCCATTGGCATGCTCCTTTCCACTTCCGCCGGCCCCATCTTCGCCTACGTATCGGTATGTTTCGCAGCCATCGGGTTCAAAGCCGCCTCCTCTCTTTTCTGGCCCATCCCCCAAGGGTACCTGGATGCACGTATTGCCGCCGGGGTTCTCGCTCTGATTAATTCGTTGGGCAATCTCGGCGGTTTTGTTGCACCGGCCACCTTCGGTTTTCTGGAAGAAAAGACCGGCTCCATTCAAGGCGGCCTCTACGGCCTCGCCTGCACCTCGACTCTGGCGGCCATCCTCATTTTCCTGGCTCGCACCACTCCAAAACCCACTTCGCCACGCCCGTAAGGGCACTGTCACTTCCAATTTTCAACTTCGAGAGGACTCCAAATGACCACTCCCGCATCATCCGCCCCACCCGCCAGCACCCCTGTCATCACTGAACTCCGTGTGGTTCCCGTCGCTGGACGTGACTGTATGCTGCTCAACCTCAGCGGCGCACACGGTCCGTATTTCACCCGGAATATCGTCCTTCTCAAAGATAACTCGGGCAACATCGGCATCGGTGAAGTTCCTGGCGGCGAAAAAATCCGACAGACCATTCAGGACTCCACCCCGCTCGTGGTCGGGCAGCCTATCGGCAATTTCAACAATATCCTCAACCGCGTCCGCCAAACATTCTCCGATCGCGATTCAGGCGGACGGGGACTCCAAACTTTCGATCTGCGAATCACCATTCACGCCGTTACGGCCCTTGAATCGGCGTTGCTCGATCTTCTCGGCAAACATCTGCAAGTCCCGATTGCCGCGCTGCTCGGGGAAGGCCAGCAGCGAAACGAAGTCGAGATGCTCGGTTACCTGTTCTACATCGGAGATCGGAAATGCACGGATCTCGAATACCCAAGTGAACCCAATGCTGCCAATGACTGGCTTCGCTTGCGCAATGAGGAAGCCCTCACTCCCGAGAAAATCGTTCGTTTGGCGGAAGCCGCTCAGGCGCAATACGGATTTAACGACTTCAAACTCAAAGGTGGTGTTTTGCAGGGGGACGCGGAAATCGAAGCGGTTACCGCTTTGGCCGAACGTTTCCCTGAAGCTCGCATCACACTGGACCCCAATGGTGCCTGGTCCCTGGCTGAAGCGATCCGGCTATGCCGAGGGAAACATCATGTGCTCGCTTATGCTGAAGATCCTTGCGGCGCGGAGAATGGTTATTCCGGACGGGAGATCATGAGCGAATTTCGGAAGGCCACCGGCTTGCGCACCGCCACCAACATGATCGCGACGGATTGGCGCCAAATGGGGCACACGATTCAATTACAGTCCGTGGATATTCCGTTGGCGGACCCCCATTTTTGGACGATGCAGGGTTCTGTGCGAGTGGCCCAAATGTGTAACGATTGGGGACTCACTTGGGGATCCCATTCAAACAACCATTTTGACATCTCGCTTGCGATGTTCACTCAAGTCGGAGCTGCTGCTCCCGGCGCCATCACGGCGCTCGACACCCACTGGATTTGGCAAGACGGACAGCGCCTTACCAAAGAACCGCTTCAAATTAAGGGCGGCAAAATTCAGGTCCCGGCAAAACCCGGACTTGGGGTCGACATCGATATGGCGCAGTTAGAGGCGGCCCACAAACTCTATCAGCAAAAGGGACTGGATGCGCGGGATGATGGTGCCGCAATGCAATTCCTCATACCCAACTGGCGTTTTGACAATAAGCGTCCCTGTTTAGTGCGATAAACTATCTGGAAAGCCCAATAGGTAGCGGTAAGATTGGGGTGCTTTAATATGTGCACCCCCTCCTCTCAGACCCGCCTTCTTAAGGCGCTTGTTTTCGCACTGCTATTTTTATTTCACCGTGACGCATGGGCGATTGACCACATCGATCCACGGATGGTTGGTGACTGGACTGGGCTCAGCTACGACGGATATCCCGATAAATGGGCCATTAAAGCAAATGGTACGGGTATCATTGATCGAAAATATGCCGGCTACACTGCCACCTATTACTTTAACTGGAGCACCGATCCAGCAAACACGATTTTCACTTTCGAAGAAACCAAGTACACGGTCACAGAATCAAACGGCACGCCTCAAGAGCTAGCCTTTGACCCCAACAAGGAATCATGGCCCTACACGTTCAGCGGAACCAAAAACGATGTATGGACCACGGGGAATTTAACATACACTAAAGTCCAAACGACAAATTACGCCTCCCCGTATACCGTCGAGCCATTTGTGGATCTAGGTGGGACCTCGACCCGTGTTGCTGTAAACGGCATTACTTGTGACTCCGGAGGCACGCTGTACATCACCCTTTCGACCAGCATTAGTCAGATCACAAGCGGCGGGACTGTTTCGAGTGTCTCTTTGAAGAACGCCGACGAGACACCCGCAACGCTCAGCACCCCAACCGGCATCACCGTTGATTCTGGCGGGAATTTATACGTGGCAGACAGCACCACGGCGATCATCTCGAAAATCACCCCGGATGGAATCATCAGCACCTATGCCGGAATCTCCGGCAAAAAGGGACTCACAAACGGCCCGTTGGAAACCGCACTGTTTTATAGCCCTAGTCAGCTTACCCTCGATCCATTCGGAAACTTGTACGTCATCGATGACTACCGGATTCGGAAAATCTCCAAGGAAGGCGTTGTGTCTACCTTGGCAGATGGAGTTCAAATTGCCGGGCTAAACTCGATCGTAGCCGATAGCGAAGGCACCGTTTTCTTCTCAGCCTCCAACGTTCGCGCTGCCGTTATGAAGCTCGATACCAACGGTGAGCCCACCATTTTGGCTGGCTCGTTAAGTGCATCGACTACCGAGGCCTCAGTCGACGGCACAGGTCAGGCGGCGTCCTTTGTTGGGCCACTGTTCCTGGCAATCGATTCGAATGATAACCTCTACGTTTCGGATAAACGCGACCTCACCATCCGAAAAATTACGTCCGCCGGTGTAGTGACCACTTTAGCCGGGCTTACCAAAGCCACCGAGGGAACCGGATCGGTCGTAGACGGCCTCGGCAATATCTCTCGCTTCAAAAAACCGCAGGCTCTCGCAGTGAACCCGGGTGGTGACCTTTTGATTGTGGATTCAGGCTACATCCGAAAAGCGACTCATCCCAAAACGAGCCAAACAATCACGTTCACGCCACTGGCCAATCGGCTCACTACGGCGGATCCATTCACGATTTCCGCCACGGCCTCCTCTGGCCTACCTGTCAGTTTTTCCGTGAGCGGCCCAGCCACCCTCAATGGCAACACTCTTACTTTATCGGGCATCGCAGGTACCGTCAAAGTCACAGCCTCTCAATCCGGAAACTCGATCTTCGCAGCCGCGACCTCCATTCAACGCAGCTTCACTGTCGCTTCCCCTCCCCGCCTCCCGCAAACTATCACCTTCCCACAGCCAGTGGCTCACACTTACGGCGATGCTCCGTTTCAACTCAGCGCCACCAGCAGCGCCGACTTAGCCGTATCCTTCGCCGTCATTTCAGGCCCCGGGACCATCAACAGCTCCACACTCACAATCACGGGTGCTGGGAACATCACTGTAGTGGCTTCCCAGCCGGGAGACTCCAAGTACCTCCCCGCCTCGCAAGGACGAACGATCCTCGTTACGAAAAAGGAACTCACCGTTAGTACCACTGACACCATAAGAGCCGTCGGCCAGGTCAACCCCACTTTTCCGCTTACATACTCCGGATTCGTCGGGACCGACACCCTCGCGGTCATCGACAAAGTCCCAGTTGCGAGCGTCAAAGCCACCCTCTCGAGTGTTGCCGGGCAATACCCGCTGACTCTCACTGGAGGACTCGATAACAACTACAAATTCGCACCCTCGGTTACAGGCGGATCCTTAACCTTGATCGGATATGGAGGATCCTATGAGGCATTCATTGTGCCCTACGACTCTGCAACCGATTTTACCTCCCCCATTGGTAAGATAGAGTTAACGGTCTCTAATACGGGCCTCTCCTATTCAGCACGGCTTTTTTTGGCGAACGAAGCGGCTCCCGTTTTGTTTACCGGAAAACTGACCCCTTCTGCGGACCTCAAGTCCGCATCCGGAGTGTTTGGACGTTCTACTCGAAACCTCCCCCTGTTGGACGTCGTTTTTGAAATCTCAACCACCGGAGCGTTTATCGGATCCACAGTAGAAAACCGCGAAAGCCATGTACTGCGTAATGGCGAACCTTTTGCGAATATCATTCGAGGCCAGAAGCTCTACACACCCGCTAAAACCTCCGCTCCTTGGGCGGGCAACTACACGGTTTCTCTCCCTGCGCCAACAGCCATCCTCCCCTCTGACTCCCGCCCACTTCCGAAAGGAACCGGCTACGCGGTCGTCTCGATCAGTCCAGTAACGGGTGTTTGGACATTCGCGGGCAAACTCGCGGACGGAACAACCGTCACGACCACTCTGAACACCGCAGATTCGGGCAGAGCGCTTCTGTGGACTTCGCCATACCTCCCCAGGTTAAATAGTGCGTTCGCAGGCATGCTCACCCTTGAGCCGATCACCGGAGGCACTGGATATTGCGTCCTCCCAACCAACTCGTATCTCATCTGGAACAAAGCAGCCCTCACCAACAAGACCCTCGATCCAGCCTATCGTGATGGCCTGGCTGGCAATCTGCCAATCACGATGACTCCGTGGACCGCCCCGAGTCCGGCCACTCGAACCACTCCGTTGGTGACACTGGCGCAACGACTGAAACTCGCTTCAACGAACCTCACCGCAGGCACATTCGCACTCAGCCACGGACCTGCCAGCATTGATCTGGGCTCCCTCAAGAACTCATTACCAACCGATGCCGTCCTCTCTAGTTCAGGAGTAGTGACCGTCACAGCCCCCGCGACAACTCCCGCGAACGCCACAAAATGGAACATCACCATCACCCCGGCTAGCGGTGCGTTTGCGGGAAGCTTCACCCTGAGCGATATCGTTCCACCGGCGGTGACCCCGAAGTCTCGGACGGTCAAATTCTACGGCGCATTTACCCGCCCATCCGCAGCCACATCCGGCGCTGATTTTGGCACCGGGTTCTTCCTGTTGCCCGGACTCTCCACAACCGAATTGGAGTCCGGCAGCATCCATTTATCCTTTAAATAAGCGCGGAAGCGGGTCCCCCGATTTGGGGATATTTGGATACGAAGGAGCCGTATTATTTTCAGCGGGTTCAGTCAGAAAACTCTATCCGCCCCCAATACCTTTCAGTTGCCTCATCTTAATGGGCCTCCCCATGCCTCCCCTTCGACTCCTCGCCCTACTTTTCTTCTCAACCTACGGCCTCTGCTTTGCAGCTGACTCCCCTGCTGCCGGATTCGTTCCTATCACCCCGACAGAATCACCAGTCCCTCCCATTGGCCTATCCATTGGAGAAAACGAGACCGCGGCCTGGCAAGCCAAGGGGCCAACACCAAGCCTTACATTCAAACCCGGCAGCACCTCCCAAAATCAGTTCAATGGTCCGGTGTACCTCAAAATCACTTATCTTGATTCGGGATACGGACGTCTGAGCGTCGCGCTGAAGGAACAAGGGCAGTGGAAAAAGTGCGACAAATTCACGAACTCGGTTCTCGCTCGCACCGACAAATGGGTCACTTCCTATCAGCGTTGGTCAGGAACACCTGATACACCGATCGAAGTTCGAGTGACTCTGGAAAAGGGAAAAGAGCAAACGCTCTCGATTGCGGCTCTTTCGGTTCAGAGCGAACCGTGTGATGACGCACATTTTCAGTTCATTTTGGACGAAGCCTGGAAGCGGCCCTACTCCGGACCTTCTGTCACGGATCGATCACTGACCACGAATCTCAAGGGAAAGATCATGGCGGGTTACCAAGGTTGGTTTCGCACCCCAAACGATCCGTACGATAATGGCTGGGTCCATTGGGGGGCGATCGAACGCGGCCAGTTTTCGGTCGATATGTGGCCGGATGTGAGCGGTATTCCCGAGAGCGGTACGGAAAAGGCCGGAGATCTTCAAACAGCGAATGGAAAACCAACCCGGCTATTCTCCTCGGCATGGCCCGAAGTTGTTCGGCAGCACTTTTGTTGGATGCGAGAGCACAACATTGACGGTGTGTTTCTCCAGCGATTTCTGAACGGAAACACATTCGCGAACAGCAATCGCCCGGAATGGGTACTCGGAAACGTCAGGGAAGCCGCAAATCGCGAAGGCAGACTTTGGGCGATCGAATATGACATTAGCGGGACTCCAAACGAGAGACTCCTCGAATTCATCCAGAACGACTGGAAGTGGCTTGTAGATCAATTTGGGCTCTTAAAAGACCCCAGTTATGCCCACGAAAATGGGAAACCTGTGGTTCTGGTCTGGGGCATGCCCGTTCCCAATCGGAACATAAAGCCTGAGACGGCAAATGCGGTGATCCAATTCCTCAAAAACGACCCAGTTTACGGAGGAAACTACGTTATCGGCGGTCTCCCCGGAGATTGGAAGAAACTCTCCCCCGAGTGGCAGGCCCACACCAAATCCTTGGACGGCGCCAAAGCCTGGCTCTCAAAAGCGTACACCCAAGATGTCACCGATTTCGCCGCCCTGAAACTCGACTATTACCCACACGTATGGCCGGGGTTTTCATGGTCAAACCTGAAGCACCTCCCCACAGGTTCAACAGAAGCGTATACCCCGCGAAATGCCGGAGCCTTCTACCTCAACCTCCTCGAAAAGACGATTGAAGCGAAAGCCGACCGGCTTTTTGTAGGGATGCTCGACGAATACGACGAAGGCACAGCGATCCTTCCCATGAGCGATTCGCCGCCCCCCACCCCAAGACGTCCGGGAACCAGTGCCAAGTTTTTCCCAGGTACATTGCCCAGCGCTGAAGGCAAGTTCGTCGGACTAAATCCTCCCAAAATCGATCTCCCGCTCAACGACACGGCCCCAGTCAAAAATGTTCCCGCAACCGAATACTCGATTCGATTCGACGGCACGCTAATTGTCCCCGAACCCGGTCTGTACACGTTCACTGTCGAAGGAGCGGAAGGGGACAGCGCCACATTATCGATAGGCAATAAACGTCTCAAAGTGGATCCCTTTGGCCCGGGGGCAAAAACGCGCATCTCGATTGAAGCGGATAACCAACAGCCTCTGGTTTATCGCCTAGACTACCAGCATCACTCGAACTCGGGAGCACTGCGCCTCTTTTGGGAGAGTTCGAAAATCCCCAAAGAAGTCATCCCCGAATCTGCGTATATCGACGCCTGGGGCAGATTTCTGAGTAACGAAGGAAAACCAGCCGACTGGTGGCTTCAACTCACAGGGAAATGGAAAGAAATGCGTAAACTCCGTCAGCCTTGAGGCTGCACTTGTTTCGTTTTTGCAGCCAAAACCGCATCACGGATCGCCGTTAAACGTCCTCCACAAAACGCCTCACGCCTCGGTCCCCGCTTATCCAAGCACCTCGCCCAGAACATCGCCCATTCGCGCGTAGGTTTCGATCTGGTGGCGGCTCTGCTCCACCAAATCGTCGGCAAAACGAATCCGTCCTTTGGCAAAAACCGTGATCACACAAGAACCCCCAAAGGTGAAAAAACCTTTCTCGGCCCCCTTGACCACTGGGGATCCTGGTTGAAAGACGTTCTTGATGGTCCCCACACAGGTGGCGCCCACCTCAAACATCGCCACTCTCCCAAAACGGGTATCCTCGATCAAAGTAAGCGCCCGCTTGTTCTGCACCAAATAGCCCACATTCTTGCGCAGCGCGATGGGGCTCACCGAAAAGAGATCCCCATTCAGAATTCGAGGCGCCCCCGGCCTGCCGGCCACCGGAAAATGAAAGCGGTGATAATCCACCGGGCAAAGTCGCGAAATCACCATCGAACCGCCTCGGAATTCCTCGGCTAGCGCAGGATCACAAAACAACTCAGCGAGGGTAAACTTCATTCCCTTCACATAAAAGCCATCCGCCTCGTCCACGTCCGGAAACGCAAGATGCCGCCCATCGGCCGCAAATACCGCAACCTCTTCACCCGGCGCAATCGGGCGAGCACCGGGCTTCAGCTCTCGGTAGAAGAATTCGTTGAACGTTTTAAACTCGTCTGGAGACCGGGCAAACTCCGCCACATTCAAATCATAGTCTTGGATAAAGGGCAGGACTCGTTCGGCGCTGCTCGGCTGATCCATGCGCCAGCCGTACCAGCGCGAAAATGCGGAGCGTTTTACCAAAGCCCAAGTTGAGAAGCGGCCGAGTACACTCTCATAGGTCCACCGCAACCACGCTTCGCCATAGACCAGCTCGGTTTGGGTTGTCTGGGTGTAGCGATTATAAAAACGGATCGGGTCGGCGTGCATACTCAGGGCGGACGCACACTCTCGTCACCGGAAGGAGCGAGCGCAAAGGAGAAAATCCCACTCAAATGCCATCCTATTGATGTAACCAACTTCAAAAAGACAACATCCGTCCATTCCTAGGTTCGAGCAAACAACCCCGATTATCCCTTCGCCCGCCTGCGAAACACACCCGGTGTGACACCAAACGTCTCTTTGAAGGCGCTCTGGAGATAGTGGCAGTGCGCAAATCCAGTTTGCTCAGCTATCGCCTCCACCGTAAGCGATGTCTCCAACAGTAGCCGCTCCACCTCCCGAAAACGCACCCGCTGAATGGCCTCCTTTGGCGTTCGCTGCAACGCCGCCTGCATCCGCCGCTCCAGAGTACTGCGCGAAGTATTCAGGCGTTCACAAAGCTTCTCGACGTTTAATCCAAGCGGTCCCTCATCACGAATGATCCTCGAGGCATGTGCGATCAAACCGTCTCCTAAAATAAACTCGTCCGACGAGCGTCGGACCACAATCCCCTTGGGCGGAAACAAGACCTCATTGCGCTCACCGTTTCCCCCCCTCATCCGTTCATCCAGCAACTGCGCCGCCGCAAATCCGACAGCCTCGCCATCGAGCCGAACACTGCTCAACGGAGGCGACGAAAACGCGCACAATGTCTCGTCGTTTTCAGCCCCCATCACTGCGATCTCCCCAGGAACGGCCACCCCCGCCCGCAAACAAGCCTCTAAAAGACGCGCCCCCAACGTGTCGTTCACCGCAAAAATCGCAGTCGGCTTTTCCAATCCGCGTATCCACGTAATGAGTCCATCCAGACAACTTTCCCAATCCTGAATCGGGTCCGGCTGCGTTTCCGGATAGATTTCACAAACTCCCCCACGCTCTTCCACTGCGCTGACGAAGTTTTGTACCCGATCCACAAAGAACCGTTCATATGCGAGGCTGTAGACCGCAAATCTCGTAAAACCGCGTTCAAAAAAGTGCTCAGCCACCATCCGCCCAATCTGCGCATTATCCATCCCTACAAACGGTCGATGCTCGCTCAAATGAGTCGAACGCAACTCTACCGCAGGTAATCCAGTTGCGGTCACCAAACTCGCAGTCTCTTCTGTGAACGAACGCACCAAGATCCCGTCTCCCTTCCAGTTCCGTAGCCATGCAGGAGGCAGGGAATCCTGCGCCCGCAGTTCCAGAAAAGTCGACCACTGTCCGTGGGACGCTACATACCGTCGAATACCAACCAGCAAATCGCGAGCGTACGAACGCGTCGACTCAATCAATAATGCGACTCTCGGAATTCGGCCTGCCGGTGAGTTCATATAAGGTGACGGATTTTCTGATATTCTATGCCGCATACCCGTAATGACAACCCGCCAAAGGGCTGCATACTCATGACATTCTCCGCTTCTCACCCCATAAAACATACCCCCTATGCACACTCGCCGTTCTTTTCTTCGCGATTCCTCTGCCTTTTTAGCCGCATCCGCATTGGGATCGCTTACGGCCAAAGCCGGTCCTGCTCCACTCGAAGTCAGCCTTTTCACCAAACACCTGCTAGGGCTTTCCTATGATCGCTTGGGTGAAGCACTCGCCGAGATTGGAGTCAAAGCCATCGAGGCCCCCGTTCGAGCCGGCGGACACGTGGAACCCGCCAAAGTGGAGGAAGATCTCCCCAAACTCGTTGAAACGCTCCGAAAATACGGCGTCAC
The DNA here is from genome assembly GCA_037133875.1 of Verrucomicrobiota bacterium. GTDB lineage: Bacteria > Verrucomicrobiota > Verrucomicrobiia > Chthoniobacterales > Chthoniobacteraceae > Chth-196. The sequence goes on from JBAXNG010000021.1 coordinate 34,050, forward strand.
GATCACCATGCTCACCTCCGGGATCAATTCCGTCAGCGAGGCGACACACACCGAAAAAGTCCTTCGGACGGCGCAAAAACAGGGGATCAAGAAGTACCGCATGAATTGGTACACTTATGACAATCGGAAACCCATCTGGCCGCAATTGGATGAAGTGCGCCCCCGTCTGAAGGATCTCGTAGCCCTCAGCAAAGAAATCGGCATCCTGCCCTGTTACCAAAACCACTCGGGCGCAAAACTCGTCGGAGCCGGCATCTGGGATATGGCTTTTCTAATGCGGGATTATCGTCCCGACGAACTGGCGTGGTGCTTCGACATTATGCACGCCACCATCGAAGGCGGTATGTCCTGGCCAACGGAAGTCCGGCTCGTGAGTGATCAGATGGGAATGGCCTTTTTCAAAAACTTCGTCTGGGAAGGAAAGAAACATCGCTCGGTACCACTCGGAGAAGGCGCAGTCGATAAGTCATACGTCACCCAACTCAAGAGCCTCGGGTATTCCGGACCTGTTTGCCTTCACGTCGAGTATCTGAAACCCGGCGTCACTGATCCCGTCGACCTCGCCAAAGCGATCGCTGCAACACGTGCCGATCTGACAACGCTCCAATCCTGGTGGGCCTAAGCGCACCGCAGGATGTTCCCGACTGAAAGCGTCCAATGCCTATCTCCAATCTCGATATGAACACCCCGCTCATCTTTCCAAATCCGAATGCTCAGGTTCAGATTGCGCAACTGGATCACATCTCCCCCGTGGCCTGTCCGTGCGGTCAGTCGCGGCGAGCCTTTGCCGGGCCAGAAAACACCCTAGCCACCGTTCATCTTACGGACATCTCTAAGGATAGCCGTGCGCACTACCACAAACGCATGACAGAAATATATATCGTCTTAGAAGGGGAAGGCGTCTTGGAAGCCAATGGGCAAACGTTCTCCCTAAAGCCTCTGACAACGGTGATGATTCCACCGGGTTGCGTCCATAGGGCGGTTGGCAATTTACGTATTATTAATGTGCCTATTCCCGCATTTGATCCCTCGGACGAATTCGAGATAGAAAGCGCACTCTAGCGCCTGCCGGAGTCCATCCGTTCGTGCATTTCTTCAATGAAAGGCCCCCACGGAAGCGGTCCCCTCGAAAAACCACTCCGTCTCCCAATCATTCGCCCTAGGGAATGTTGACTGGGGCTTTCCCATGCCTGCCCCCAGAGTGTTACGCGGAGTACATGTGCCCCTCGGATAACGGGGAGCGCAAGGGGTTCATTTGGTTTGAGTCAACTCGCTCAACCGGCTTACAATTGGACCAGAGTCCTCACTCTGACTCGTATAAAGCACCATGAAACCAATGAAAAAGCAGGTACTCATTCTTTCTTTAGTGCCCTCGCTTTGGCTGTGTCAGTCCGCAGCAGCAGCCGAATCAAGCACTGCCAAGCCAACAGAAAAACCTGCCGAATCGGTAAAACTACCCGATTTATTTAGGTCCAACCTGACTAATTATGTCAAACGGATGGGCCGGCTTAAAACACAGGTTACGGTTAACACCGACTACCAAGAGCTCAGAACTCGTATCCTAAAAGAAAAAGATGCTTTTGATATTTTAGATGATGCTTGGCCAGCCGGCTTTTCCCTGAATGCCCAGAAACTTTTTGCGGAAGCACACGTTTATTACAGCTTGGCCGCTCGACTCTACCAATACAAAGCCGAGCAAAAAGACGAGCCCATGCCACCAAATATTAACGACTGGGATCTATTTCACAAACACGGCGGTGACACTTTAGTCCTTAAGACACACCCTGGCGATTCCTCTATAGAAAAACAAAGAGGCAAAGAATACATGCCCTTTGATGAAAATATCGCGATATTCTTAAAATTAGCGGGCGAACGCTTTGAATCAGGACGCGCAATTGTTTATCGCCACCTCGAAAAAAAGTAGACCTAAAAACTATCTCTACACAAACATCATTAACTACCTCTCAATAGCGGCACCCAAAAACCCTCAGGCCTTCTTTCCAAGGAAACAGGGGCATTTTCCCATTACCTAAGCCCCAAAAACGCTCGGTAAACACCCGACCACAGGCCCACTTATCTGCCCGCATATCCGACCGCTATGAATCTAAATATCATCCTCGTTCCCGTAGATTTTTCTCCAGTAACCCCTGCAATTTACGAAACCGCCGCCGCGCTCGCCACGCGTATGAAGGCCGCCGTTCTCGTACTCCATGTCTGCGAAAAAGAGGCGGAGTACCAACAGATCACCTCTCCGGCTGGAAACACAGCCGACAAGGCCCCAACTGGATCCGACGTTTCTGGTCACTTGAATGAAGCTTTTGCGTTCTTTAAAGGTCAGGGGCTCACGGTCGACACCACGATTCGTTCCGGGGAAATTGTCTCAACGATTCTTGCCGAGGCAGACCGTCGCGGCGCAGGGCTTATTGTGATGGCGTCACACGGGCATGGAGCGCTCTATTCCCTGCTCGTAGGCAGCACCACAGAGGGAGTCATTCGAAATTCGAAGGTGCCTGTGATGATCGTCCCGTCAAAGCCTGCCGCTCATTAGTCGCATTAGTGGCATTCCATTTTCGGATTGCCCCAAACCGATCCGTCTCGCCTGTAAAACTGCAGGAAAGAAGCAGGCATTTCACTGCAGCCCACCATTCAGATTGAGGAGCCCTACGCATCTCGCATTCAACGCACTGTTATGTCCGATCCTTACGCAGCTCCCAAAAAGAACTATTTGCTTCGCACCACCCTCTGTCTTGTCGGCGCGGTTCTCTTATTTGGCACCGCCGGACTAATCCGAATGTGGAGCGGAGGCCAACCGTGGTCTTTGTTAACGTTCCTGAACAAAATTGTCGGATTGTTCTTACTGGAACCGCTGCTCTCCATTTCCGGTCCGGAGTTCACCTGTGATTGGACTCTAAAACTGGCACAACTGTTAGCTCGGGCGCTTATCCTACTACTCATCGCGAGCGGAATTCGGGCGATTTTCAGAGAACGATATGAGCTTTGGCGCTTCAGAAAAGCCGTTGGACATGACATTTTTATCGGTGTTGGCGCCAGAGGCCATCAATTGGCGCTCAAGGCAGCAGCAGAAGGCACACGCGTAGTGGCCATCGATTTGGACGAACACAATGAAGTGCGTGAAGTTCTCCAGCGTTCTAACGGGCTCTTTATTAATGGAAGCGGATTAAGATCTACCCTGCTCCGCGCAGCCAATGTCAAAACGGCCCGACGTATCATCATTTTGACTGCGGACGATTCCCTAAACGCCCATATCGCAGAAAAGGTCACCACAGTATGGATGGAGGACAATCAAGAAGCGTTGGCTCGTGGGGACTCGATCAACGTCGAGATTCTAGTCTCCATCGGTTCCCCAGAGTTTCGCGATCTTCTGAGGGAACGTTGGAGTCTCATCACTGACACGCCGTCCAAACATGTTGACCTCAAATTAATAGGGTTCCGGTCCGTCGCACTTCGATCGGTGCTTTTGGAAATTGGGAAACAGTCAGGGGCAAACGCAAAGATTCGCGCCCAAGGAATCAACGTTTTAGTGGCGGGAGAATCGAGCTTCGTGGAGGAGTTTTTAAAACTCGCCGTAGGATTCTTTCAAATATCGGGCACTCAAAAACCAAAATTCGTGGTCTGCACCACCGGGGACAGCCTTTCGAGCGCCTTCCCCACACGTTACCCGGGTTTACCCGAAGTCGCGGACGTGCAGTTTCTATCGATGCACCCCGACGACGTTGCGTGGGCCAACGAACTTGCAGGACGCGCCTTTGATGTAGCCGTGATCGCCATGGCAAAAGAAGCCGATACCCTTTGTGTAGGAGAACGAGTCCTTAGAAGCTCGCGCTTTACGGTCGATTCGGTCACCGCATTGGTCCAAGGATTACCCGCGATAAACATTCAGACCCTGAAAAAAATGAAGGTCATCTCGACCTTCGAACAGGGATGTAAATCGGTGGAGTTCGGCGATCTGACCCTCGAAAAATTGGCCCAGGCAAACCACGAAGCCTATCTACTCACCCTAAACACAGTCGAATGGACGAATGCATCGTCCTGGCTGGAACTCGACGAACATCGCAAAGAGTCGAACCGCTGGATCGTCCTTCATCATCAGGTCAAACATGCCATCTGGCAAAGCGCCCATCTCAACGAACAAGTCGATCTTTTCGAACTCCTGCTCATCTCGGATCACGCGCGCTGGGTTGGCGAAAAAGTCATGCATGGCTGGAAACGTGGCGCGACGCTGGATTCGATACATCGGATTCACCCCGAAATCTGTCCGTTTAACGAACTTACAGCCGCACGTCAGAACGCTATCCGCGCCCAGATTCAAAAGGTTTTGGGGATCCACTAGCCCCTTCGCCACACACGGCAACGACGCGGGGCCCGAACTTCAAAACCCCTATCTACCCGCCAGCGCAACTGCTTTTGATGATCCCGCCTTAGATTCGAGAAGAAACTCCTCGAGCGATTTATTGTTGTAACGAACCCAGAGGCGATCGCTCAAATTGCGATTCTTCACAGTGCGAAGAAACCCTTTCACCTTTTCATACCCTGTCGGTGTACCCGCGGCTCTGGATACACGCGCATCATAACGTGTGGCTCCGGCGAGGTTCAGTTCAATCCGAGCGCCTTTCTGCACGATATCCAGCATGTCTGCCTCTGAAAAACGGTTGCTACTAATCTTGAGGACCAACTGACTGCCGCGAGCGCGGGCGCGCTGAGCCAAGGTTGCCCATACCCGTCCCAATTCTGAACGCGTCCTTTCCGAATCCTTTTCTTTCGCTGGATTCGGCTCATCGAAATCGTACTCAAATCCTTTCGCCTCAACCGGAGTTTCGCCCTCTTTCTTGGGCGGAAGTTTGAGATTCGATAGGATAGGTTCATGCACATCCAGCTGAAGATCGGCGTCTATAAGCTCCGCAAAATTCCCTGCGTGCATCGCCCGTTTTCTTTTCTCCTGAGAATCACCCTGATTATCCCATAAATAGACTTCCGAGCTCATCCATTCGAGCATATGCGGATAACCTCTTGCTTTAAATGTACGGCCGAGCTCTTCCCAAGCATCCAGAGACAACTTGTTATTATGAGAATATAATACGGTTGTACTTCCAAGACGGCTCAACTTCATGAGCTGTTGGATCTCCAGGCGTTCGAGTGCTGGTGAATCCGCGCCGTCCTCTGCACCCCCACAAGGCTGCGTTTGTGATGGCTCCGATACAGCTAATGGGATTTGCGCGCTTAAAAACAACGAAGAAAAAAATAACGAAGCCAGTGAACCACAAATAACCCGACAGGTTTTACTAAATAACAATCCGCACTTTTCCCTGTCTTTGTACTGCGACTTATCCTGATTCACAAATCCAACAACATCCAAGCGAAACAAAACCGCTTCCGCCGCTTTATTAGCCCTCTTTTCACCGAATTGTAATTTATAATTTTCAGGACTCATATCTGACCCTATTAGAGCTCAAACTTGCGACACAGTCTCAACATAAATTGCCATTTACTGCGCAATTTTTGCGCAGCAAAAACGCCGAGACTTCCCTTAGTTCAGTAAAGACCGCAAAAGCCACACCATTAGGCCTCTTCTCCGCTAAAAAACAAAAAGGCCGACCTCCATTTCGGAGACCGGCCCTTAATTTTATAACTATTAAGAAAGCTATTTCTTAGCTTTTTCTTTCTTATCGCCAGCTTCCTTCGTGTCTTTGCCTTTATTCAATTCCGCGACGATTTCCGCCGTGAAATCGAAGGAATCCTTCGAGTGAATCAAAACACCCACAGCGTTAAGACTCTGGCCCGACTTATCCAGAACGAGATCGTAACCGCCGGCCTTCACCTTGGTCTCGATAACCTTGTTGATTTCTTCCAGGAGTGTATTCCGGGAACGGACGGATTGCTCGGACAGCTGGCGCTCACGAGTCTGCTGGAATTCCTGAATCTCGCGTTGAAGCCCGCCCAAAGCCTGAACCTTTTCGTTCAAGACCTTCGACTTTTCAGCTTTAGCTTTCTCGGCGAGCTCAGGCTTGCCAACTTCATCATTCAGTTTACGAGCCTCGTCCTGAGCTTTGTTAAAAGTCTCGAGCCGTTCGTCCAACTCCTTCTTAGCCTGGGTGCGAGCTTCGTTAATCTTCGCCTCCGCATCCTTGGTTTTGTAGAAGCTGTCGAAGACTTGCTTCATGTCGATGGTGCCAATCTTCAATTCCGCTTGTGCGGACGAAGCGAGCGCCACAGAGCCGATAGCTGCGACTAGGAGGGAAACGATACGGTGGGATTTCATAACTTGATTCTGACTATTTTCTGACAAATTCGTTCAAAAGACGTCGGATATAACACGCTCTATACGGAAATTAGCACGTTTTTTTTGATTACTTGGCCCATGAAATCAACCGCATTTCATGCGCCTGAGTCAAATTCGGGTGGGTCGGAATCACCCGCACACTCAACCCATACGAACCACTATCCGTTGCCGCTATCGTCCCCCGATACAAATACACCCCGTCGCCCAACTTCTGGGCCAACTGCAATCCCTCAGTCACAGGATCCAAAATCGTATTATTCACCTCTTCTCCATAATACGCCTGCACCGTGACATGCTCAGGCGCCAACGCCCCAAGATGCACCGTGGCAGTCACACTCACCTTATCCCCAACCCGAACACCCGCCGTTGTCCCTTCGGTATCCACTCGTTGCACCTCCACAGACGGCCAGTCGCGGCGAATGCTGTTTTTCCACTCGGAAAGCACCACGGCCTTCGCGCCATTCGCAGCAGACAAAGTTGTACGTGCTCTCGCCGCAGGCTCATACAACCGCTCGGTGTACTCCCGAACCATACGGTGTGTATTAAACACAGGCGTAATAGAGCGGATCGACTCCCGCATCAGTTGGATCCAAGCCAAAGGCAACCGCCCGTCCGGCTTCGCGTAATACAACGGCACAACCTGCGTTTCCAAAATGTGGAACAGACTCGCCACATCCACCTCGTTCTGGAACTCCGCTGATCCATCCAAAATCTCCTTCCCTATCGCCCACCCACTTTTCTCGTTCTGGGCAAACGCTTCACACCACCACCCATCGAGCACCGAAAGATTCAATCCTCCATTCGGCGGCAATTTCATGCCACTCGTCCCGCTCGCCTCCAACGGCCGCAACGGGTTATTTAACCACAGATCCACACCTTGGTACATCCGACGCCCGACGTACGTGTCGTAATCTTCCAAAAATACGATCCGGTTCTCAAACTCAGGCATCCGGGTGAATTTATAAACCTCCTGAATAAACCGTTTCCCTGGTTCATCTTTCGGGTGCGCTTTCCCGGCAAAAACAAACTGCACCGGACGCTCCGCATTGTTCATCAACTTGATCAAACGTTCCGGATCCGAAAACAGCAGCGTCGCCCGTTTGTACGTCGCAAAACGACGCGCAAATCCAATCGTCAACACTTCGGGATTCAACAACCGGCTCGCGGCTCTTTGTTTCTCCGGAGACTCCCCTAACCGCTGCCTCTGCGAACGCACCCGCTCTCGAACAAACTCAATCAACCGGAGCTTCAACGCCTGATGCGTCGTCCAGATCGCATCGTCCGGAATGTCATAGACTCCACGCCAGAAATCCACATCCGTCAGGCGTTCCTCCCAATTCGGCAAGTGTTTGTCATACAACGCCGCAAACTCAGGCGCCATCCAGGTCCGGGTATGAACCCCATTCGTAATACTCGTAATCGGCACCTCGCGTTCGGGCACCCCAGCCCAGACGTCTTTCCAGAGCCCCTGCGAAACCTTTCCATGCAACTCACTGACTCCGTTGGCATTACGACTGGTCCGTAACGCCAATATCGTCATCGAAAAGGTCTCCACAGGGTCCTTCCGAGTCTGGCCAAAACTCATCAGCGTTTCAAAATCGATCCCTAAACGAGCCGGTACTTCTCCGAAATACTTCCGCATCAACGGGAATGGGAACGCGTCATTTCCCGCGGGAACCGGGGTATGCGTCGTGAAAATGTTCCCTGAGGCCACCACCTGAAGGGCCGAATAAAAATCCAGCTTATGGTCTTCCACCTGGCGTCGAATGAGTTCCAACGACAAAAAAGCCGCGTGCCCTTCGTTCATGTGGTACACCGACGGCACAATTTTCATCGCGTGCAACGCGTGTACCCCTCCAATACCCAGAACAATTTCCTGCTGGATCCGCATCTCCTCGTCTCCGCCGTACAACTGCGCCGTGATCAATCGGTCCCCCTCAGAATTATCCGGGATATCCGTATCGAGCAGGAACAACGAGATCCGCCCAACCTGAAGCTTCCACACCTTCACCCGAACACTCCGTCCAATAATATCCACACTCACAAACAACGGTTTCCCATCCGCGTCAGTGACTTCAATTAAGGGAAGAAAACTGAAGTTTTGGTTCAACTGGACGCTTTCCTGCAACCCATCCTTGTTGATCTGCTGACGGAAATACCCGTGCCGATACAACAAGGTAAACGCTATAAACGGGATATCGAGATCACTTGCCGATTTACAATGGTCACCCGACAAAATCCCTAAACCTCCGGAATAATTCGGAACCGACTCGTGGAATCCAAATTCCGCCGAAAAATACGCCACCGGCCCTTTTAGCGGCGATTCTTCCTTCCGCTGCTTTCCCCAGGTCCGCGTCTGAACCATATAAGCTCTCAGACGCAGATGGATCGCCTTCATTTCACGCACAAAATCCTCATCTGCAGAAACTTCACGCAGGCGAGCCTGTTTGGAAAGCTGAAGCATACGCAAGGGGCTATGATTCACCTTGTGCCACAAAACCGGATCGATGTGACGAAACAGCTTCCGAGCATCCGGTTGCCAAGTCCACCACAGGTTAAACGCAATCTCGCGAAGCGGTTCGAGAACTTCCGGTAGTCGCGGAACAACATTAAAAGTGTGTATCGGTTGCATGGGATTATGGATTTCGTTGAATCAAAAATCGTCTCAGAAAGAGACGGTCAGGCTAACCAGCTCCCAAAACCGCACAAGCCGATTGCCAAGCTAAAGTTTGTCTCTTCAACCATCCGCGATTCCCCCCAAAACCGAACCCGCCCTTTTCAATCACTCCTCATTTTCGCATCGTTGCCACATGTCTTCCCCATCCGGCATCACCAATCGCCACTCGATTGTCACACTCCTTGGTGTACTCGCTTTCAATCACCCCCCCACAGTGGCTCTCGCCGCCACCCCTGCCCTGACCCTCTTCGTCTCCCCGGACGGCAACGATTCTTCAGACGGCTCCCCCGAACACCCTTTTGCCTCTCCCGAACGCGCTCGCCTAGCCATACGCTCCCTCAAATCCGCCAACACACTCCCCGTTGACGGCATTCTGGTCTCCATCCAACCCGGCTCGTATTCCCGATCCACGCCTCTGCTCCTCACCGCAGAAGACGCAGGCTCCCCCACTGCTCCCATCGTTTGGAAAGCCGCATCCGGAAAAGTCACTTTCGATGCAGGGATCCATATTCTCCCAAAACACTTCCAGCCAGTGGACGAGGAGACATCCAAACGCCTGGCACCCGAGGCAAAGGGACACGTGCTTTGGGTCGATCTCAATGCCCTGGCGATCCGACACAAAATCGAGTTCCCGCTCAACTTCGACAATGGCGGCAATCTCATCGAGTTTTACTTCAATGGTGAACGTCTCCCTCTGTCGCGCTGGCCCAATTCAGGCTCCGCCACCATGGAACGCGTCACTGACAAAGCAGACACAGCCCCAGGCGAACCCAAACGGAATGGAAAATTCATCGCCCGTGAAGATCGCGTAGCCACCTGGCCCGTCGATCGCGGTGTCTGGGTCGAAGGCTACTGGCGCGTCCCCTGGGACAACAGGACATTGAAGGTCGCATCCATCGATCCAGCCACACGGGAAATCACTCTCGCGGCTCCAGTCGGTGGCGGGATCGGATCCAAATACGGTGGCCCCCAAGGAAGCGGTACGGAAGCCTGGTGGGCGGTCAATTTGCTCGAAGAAATCGATCAACCCGGTGAATGGTGCGTCGATTTCAAATCGGAACGCCTCTATTGGTGGCCGAAAGAAAAATGGCAAACTGCTTCACTCGTCCTGAGTGATATGAGCGAGCCCCTGATCCGGGCCGAGAAAACCGCCTATCTCAGACTCGAGGGATTCCAGGTCGAAAACGGTCTCGCCAACGGAATTGAAATCCGCGACTCGCAATACGTCGAAGTCGTGAACTGTACGGCTCGTAATCTGGCCGGATCGGGAATTGTCATCCAGCGCGGTGAACACAACACCGTGCGTAGCTGTGATGTCAGCTCCGTGGGCCACAGTGGCATCGTCCTAAGCGGCGGCAACCGGACGACACTCCAACCCTGTGACCATCTCGTCGACAACAACCACATCCAGAAGGTCGGCATCCTCAAAAAGACCTACGCCCCCGGAATCCTCGTTGGGATATTCGGCTCGGGCGACGCCGTTGGAGCCCGAGTGAGCCACAATTTCGTACACGATGTACCCCACGGTGGAATCCAGTATGGCGGCAATAATCACATCTTCGAATACAACGAAGTGTCGCACTCCGTTCTGACCTCCGACGACATGGGTGCATTTTACACCACAAACGACTGGACCAGTTGCGGCAACATCTTGCGCTACAACTTCGTACATCACAGCCCCAACGCCGTCGCGTTCTATATGGATGACGGCGACGGGGGCGACACCATCTTCGGAAACATCGCCTACGAGATGCAAAGCGGACCATCCGTTTGCGGCGGCCACTACAACACAGTCCTCAACAACCTCGTTTTCAGATGCAAACGTGGACTGTTTATGGATTCGCGAGGAGTGCCGCGCGTCTACGACAAGACTTCGCCTCTGTTCAAAAAACTCAAAGCCGTTCCTTTTGATCAGGCCCCTTGGACGGAACAGTTTCCCTACTTAAAAGACCTACCGGACAGCGACACACGCCTGCCCCAAGGCAATCTAGTTGCGCGAAACGTCACCGGAGATTGTGAAAAATCAGTCCGACTCTCAGGGAAAACTGAAGAACTCAAAGGGAGTACTCTGAAAGACAACCTCGACCTTCAAAAGAGAGACCCCGGCTTTGTCGACGAATCCAAAGGCGATCTGACGCTAAAACCCGATTCCGTGATTTTTAAAGAACTGCCCGATTTTGAAGTCATTCCCTTTCAAAAGATCGGACTTTATAAGGACGAATTCCGCAGCAACCTCCCCGATCGCCAGCTCGAGAACCCACCCAAACACTGATTCTACAACGGGATAACGTGCTTCGACAATTCCGTGTATAGCCCCCAGCAAGCATCACTCTGGTTTAGTTTTCGCATGCTCTAATCCACGCCCGATCTCATCGATTCTCCGGCGTTCGAGTGCAGCGAACCGAACTCGTGAACGACAAACACACGCGTGCGGTCTTCAGCCTCCTGACACCCGATACACGCGCAATTATTTTAAGTCTTTCGGGTTACACAACAAGACGGAGCTCTTCTGTGTAACCTGAATAGGCGGTGCTCACATGACGTTCCCCAAAACAGGCATTTGATGTATTGACTGTATATACTCTGCATATACAGTGACCCCACCTAACCGCCGTGTCACCGAAATCACTCAAACTCCTTTTGCCGCCTGTTTCGCCCGCAGCCTCGGGAACGCTTTACGAGCAACTCGTGGCTGGGCTGAAACAAGCAATTGGCGATGGTCGCCTCACTCCGGGTGAAGCGCTCCCGTCGTTCCGACAGTTGGCGGAAGAAATGCTGGTGAGTGTCATTACGGTGAAACGCGCCTACGAAGAACTCGAGCGTGAAGAGATCATTTACCGGCGGCAGGGGCTCGGAACTTTTGTTGCCGAGGGAGGCGCGAACCGCAGCCGAGAAGCAAAACTCGAGAAGGCCCGCAAACTTCTAAACGAGGCAGCCCGCGAAGCCGCCGAGGCCGGGCTGAAACCGTCTGAAATTCGCAGTCTATTTCTCGAAACGTTGAACGACTAATATGAATACACAGCCTGCCATCGAAATTTCAGGACTGGAGAAACGTTACCCCAAGTTCACTTTGGGCCCTCTGAATTTGAGTGTGCCAAAAGGGTCGATCTACGGACTGATCGGCCCCAACGGAGCCGGTAAAACGACACTCATCGATTTGATATTCGGAATGGGCGCTCCACATGCAGGCACTATCAAAGTCTGTGGGTTTGATCATACCACAGATGAAGTAGCTCTCAAAAATCACGCTGGGTACTTTGGACCCGATTTGAGTTATGTTGTCTGGGGCGATGTCGGAAGAGCGATCCGTTTCGTAAAAGGATTCCGGCCAACTTGGGATGATGCCTATTGCCAGCACTTGCTAGAAACACTTGGCATCGCTACCAGCGAGAAGATCGCCACGCTTTCTTTTGGCGGCCGCACAAAACTCGGGCTGCTCCTCGCGCTCGCCTGGAAACCTCAAGTTTTGATCTTGGACGAACCTACAACAGGACTCGACGCACACTCAAAACAGGCTGTTTTCAGTGAACTCCTGGCAATCGTTCGGGATGAAGAGCGGACGGTTTTGATTTCCTCCCACCAATTATCAGATCTCGAACGGTTCACCGATCATGTCGGTATTTTGCACAAAGGTCGTCTACTTGCAGAAGGAGCCACAGCGGAACTCGTCGAGCGACACATGCAGGTGGAATTCACCTGTGAGCGTACCGTGCTCGAAAATGTACCTGGACTAACAATTGCCGAACACAATGAGAACCGCTGCAGGGCGATTCTCGATACGGACCTGTGTTCCCTCGAAATACTGGAGCAACACGGTGCCTGCGAAGTCCGGAGCCAACCGCTGACACTCGAAGAGTTGTTCCTCGTTCTCACCAAATAAGGCGTCATGAAACATCTCATTCTCAATTTCATGAGACGGTGGTGGTGGATGTACGTCCTCATCGCATTTTTTAGCGCAGGAAGTGCCTACCTCAGGATCCCTACACTTCTTGGAACTTTTGCCCTTATCTGTATGCAACTGGATGCACAGCGGGGATTCTTCCGGGCATTGCGTCCCTTACCTCTCTCGAACAAAGAACAGAGTAATGCACTTTGGATCATCGCAGTGCCTCTCACGCCGCTGCTTGCAGTGATTCCTTTCACCATAGGCGCTCTCGCATCCCGAGCAAAGCCGCTTATCACCCATTCTTACAACCTTCCATTCCAATGCGCTCTTCAAGCATGGCTTACGCTAGGTTACTGCGCCTTGGGTTTCATGCTCTTTATGTTCCTCCTAAACCGGCGACCGGTAACATTTCGAGAAATCCTTCAACAGGCATTCGCAGGCGCGTTGTGGGGAACGGTTTTCGCTGGACCGCAACTGCAAATTCTAGTGTCCAACTTACCTAAAGCACCGTCGGGAATTCTCCCATGGCACTGGGTTCTTTTTTCGGTCGTCCCTATCTTTGTTTTAGGTTCGTTTTTAGCCGCACCGAATATTGTGCACTGCAAGCTACAAAGGAACACAGGTGGGACAACAAATTCCCAGATCAAGACAGACCACAAAAACAATCTCCACGGACTCACCGGACTCCCGCTTTTCCTTGTCACACTCATTGGGCAGATATTGGGCATCATCCTTTTAATAACCGTTGTTCAACACGGAATCTGGTCTCTAACAACACGAGGCCTGGAGAAGGCCCCACTAGCAGCAATCCGCAACACCGTGATGATGGTGACCGTGTCCATGCTTTTGTGTACCCGATGTGCGGACCTCTTAAATCTGCGCTCCCTCCGGATTCTTCCGATTCGAACAGGGGCGCTGGTTGCGCTACTCGCAATTATCCCCGTAATCGGCGGAATCAGCTCCGCCTTTCTGATGAATCGTTCGAACACATTTCTTTCTCTGCCGAGCGCCACCGAATTGGAATTCGGTGGTATCGTGATCGGCTTCGGAACTTTTCTCCTGGCGTTAAATTTCCAAGCCTCGGGCGGATGGCGCATCGCTGTTCTGATGCTTGCCGCTACAGCGGCCCCCGCGACATTAGCTGCCGGAATCAGTCTGCACATCCTACTGGCGGGCGCATCTGTTCTAGGACTGCTAGGCTACTGCGGGCTCTATTACGGGCTCAAACGCAGCCACTCGTTTTACCAATCACGCCAGATGTTCGGTATTGATCCAAACAATCCAATGTCCGCCTGAATTCGCACTCACAGCAAGATTCCTTCCGAGCATTTCCGTGAAACAAAACCCTGTCAGTAATCCTCAAAACCCAGAACCCATTATGAAAACCACAAAAGTCCTCCTCGTATTACTCGCACTCTCTTCCAGCGCGTTCGCGCAAGAACCGTCGCCAAAACTGAAGCTCGCCCGGGAAGTCATTTCGGCCATGCAAGTCGACAAAATGCTCGATGGCATGACCGCGCAAATGAAACAGATGGCAAACCAGTTCGCGCCAAAATCCGACGCGACTCCCGAACAAAAACAAAAGGCAGAAGCCCTCCAGGAAAAGATCACGGATCTGATCATTTCACAGACCCGAGAGATCGTCAGCAAGATCGATCAGGTCTATGTGGACGTTTATAGCGACGCCGAACTCAATGCGATGAAAGCGTTCTTCACCTCACCAGAAGGCAAATCGATGACAGCGAAACAGCCCGCAGTCATGGCCCGTATGATGCCGCTCATCCAGGACATGCAACGTGATCTGCAACCTAAAATGAAGAAGCTTATCGAAGAGGCAAGTACAGGAAAGTAACACCCATTCCCACGCTGGATGTCTTGCGCGATTACCCAGTGTGATCCAATCGGCCGCCCTCTTCGCCCCGATTACGGCACGACTTCCACTCGGGACTCCGTTTCGGAGCCCCTGATTCAGGACTACCTCAGGGTCATAGCCGAATTAACACGCAAAGCCGAGTGTCCAAGCGTCCGGCGACACCTCCGGGCATAAGCCGGAGTCTAGCTTCTGATGATCGGTTATGGAGTCTTGGAAGCGTGGAACTCCACTTATTTCAGTGCCACACATTTCCTCGGAGTTTTGGTGATCGTGCTTATGTTACAGGAAGTGACGGAGCGGCGCACCGAGCGCCGACTCCGATTGATCCACAAGGTGTTGCTCCACCTTATGCACCGAACTCGGACGGCCGATTAAGCCGGAAAGCAACTTGGATTTTACAGGTCCACACTTGCCGATTTCGCAAAAAAAACTGGCGTATAAACGCCCACTGCGCCTTTTCGCCAATTTCAAAAGGACGCAAAGCCGCCCTCCCGCCAATAAGGGACACACTTTGGAGGAACCAGCCAAGAGCTCTCTCACAGCAGTAAAACCGCTCCCATGCCTTCAGACTCAGCCGGGGTTCCTCACCAAGCCGGCCTGATAACACCTTCCCATGCCGCCCAACCGAGCTTCTCATCTCTTGATAGTTCACCCGTAATTTACATTCAGGTCTGTTTCCGTGGCTTCTAAAGATCGGAATTGTGACTAAACACACCTCCAACACGCTCCGCTCCCCCCGCTCGGTACTCCCCGCGAAACTCCCCTTCCCAGCTGCCCGAGATCCAATCGGCATTCTCGCGCAATCCATCCCGCATCTTCCTCAATCCAAGCTCCATCCTGCTTTTGATTGTACCCACGGATGTACTCGTACACTTGGAAATCTCCTTTTGAGTTAAGCCATCGTAATAGGCCATCCACACCGCCCGCCTCTGCCCCTCCGGTAATCGGCCCATCACTCCATCCAAAATTCTCCTCAAATCCCTCAGCCGCAGGTGATCCTCCACCTGATTCCCCCCATTACGCTGGATGGCCATCCACTCCTTCTGAAGACGTTCCCCCGCCCTCTGGTAACTCTGTCGCTCTCGCAACCGGTCGATCGCCCGCCTCCGAGCCAACATTAACAACCACGCAACCGGCTTCGCTCTCTCCTGATGATATCCGTCCGCCCTGTCCCAGACCTCTTCGAAAACCTCCACGACAATATCATCCGCTTCAGCTGCGTTATTCAGGACCCGCAATGCCTGACTATACAACAAACCCGCATAGCGTCCCCATAGTTCCCCTAAAGCGCCGGAATCACGCATTCGAATCCTTTCCACTAATTCCAAATCCTTCCCTCCATCCAAGTATGCCAAGTCATTCCCCTGACCTCCCCCTGCACAATTCGCTCCATTGTCTGCTCCATTCGCTCCTTCGTGCCCGGTTTTTCCGCCGCATTCTACGCCATACCCCTCTCGTTGTTCCGCTCCCATAGTGTATCTCCTTCCACCGTTGTGCCCGTTTTTCCATTTCCTCGTTTACCCGTCCGCCCGTTTACCCGTCCGCCCGTTTACGCCCAACGTGCCTGAATGATAGAACCCGCCCCCCACTATCACTTCGAACGTGGAACCTCCGATAGAGATCAGGTAAAACCCTAGCCTTTCTCACCCGTCCCGTAGTTGACCCACCGAAACCAGTCATTACTCTGCCCAAACCGATTGCCCCATGAGCTCTCTCAATAAAAAATTCCCGCGTCTGCTTCCCACTCCGATTAAAAAAGGTGTCAAAGCATCTGATCTCATTGACGGCGCCTTCAAGGCCTACAACGGCGGGCGCTTGGCCGAAGCCTGCAAATTACTCTCAGGCAAAATGCTCCACGGAGAAGGCACCGTCGGAATGTCCCTGACCGGAGCCCTCACCCCAGCCGGCCTCGGACGCTCCGCCATTATTCCGCTACTCAAAGCAGGTTTCGTGGACTGGATCATCTCCACCGGCGCGAACCTTTATCATGACCTCCACTTCGGACTCGGCATGCAACTCTTTGCCGGATCGCCTTTTCTCGATGATGTAGTGCTCAGAAAAGAAGGCGTCATCCGCATCTACGATGTTCTCTTCGACTACGATGTCCTCCTTGATACGGATGCTTTTGTGCGCCAAGCAATTCAAGGCCCCGAGTTCCAAAAAACGATGGGGACTGACGAGTTCCACTATCTTCTGGGAAAATATGTTTATGCGAGGGAACGCCAGCTCGGCATCAAAGAAACCAGTATTTTGAGTGCCGCACACCAATACGGCGTTCCCGTTTTTACAAGCTCTCCCGGAGACAGTTCCATCGGGATGAACGTAGCCGCCATGGCGCTTCGCGATTCCAAACTGCAATTTGATATCAATCGGGATGTCAACCAAACCGCCTCGATTGTCTACTCCGCAAAATCCTCAGGTAAAACATCTAGCGTGTTTATCCTCGGAGGAGGCTCGCCTAAAAACTTCATGCTCCAAACCGAGCCCCAAATTCAGGAAGTCATGGGAATCGAAGAGCGCGGCCACGACTACTTCCTCCAGTGTACTGACGCCCGCCCCGACACCGGTGGACTTTCCGGAGCAACTCCCGCGGAAGCCGTAAGCTGGGGTAAAATTGACCCCGACAACCTGCCTGACTGTGTTGTCTGTTACGCCGATTCCACGATCACGCTTCCGCTCCTGACAGCCTACGCGCTAGATCGCGTTAAACCCCGCAAACTAAAGCGTCTCTACGATAAACGCGACGCCATGCTCAACAGCATACGCGCGCAGTATCTGAAACACGGCACCGTTGACAAGATCACTCACAGAACCGACCTCTCTGCGCCTAAAAAAGGACGTTCCGGACGCTCCGTCACAGGCACGGCCCGCTCGCCGAAGAAAAAAGCGGCTAAAAAATAACCAAAGGGACGTCTATCCTCAGCGCCCCGCGTATCGCCTAGCTCGAATCGTCGAACATGCAAATTCTTCGCTACTCCGATCCTGATTTCAGGGATTCCCTTAAGGTTTTACTGAGAAAAGCCATACCAGTCCCCGAAATCCAGGCCACCGTGCGCGAGATTCTCGCAGCGGTTCGAGCTCGAGGGGACGTTGCCCTTTTGGAATACACTCAAAAGTTCGGAGGCCCGAAACTAAAAGCCTCTGCGCTAAGAGAAAAGCGGGTACCGAGAGTCAGCAAAGAGACCGTTCACGCCATCGAAACAGCACGCCAGAACGTACATGCGTTTGCCCTGCGTTCCTTGCGACAAAACTGGCAAATGAAAAACGCGCAGGGCGCTCTTGTCGGAGAACGCTTTGATCCTTTTCAACGAGTCGGCGTTTACGTGCCCGGTGGCACTGCCCCTTTGGTTTCGACCGCCGTCATGACTGTCACCATCGCTGCCGCTGTCGGCGTACCGGAGATTGTCGTCACGACGCCCGCGGATCAAAACGGCCACATCAATGACGCCCTTCTTTATGCGTTGCGAAAAGCAGGAGCCACGGAGATATACAAAGCCGGTGGAGCTCAAGCCATTGCTGCCATGGCATTTGGAACAGAATCCATTCGTCCTGTTCAAAAAATCGTTGGCCCGGGCAACGCATTTGTCGTCGAAGCCAAACGTCAGGTATTTGGCGAAGTCGCAATCGATCTGCTCCCGGGACCGAGTGAAATCTTCGTCATCGCTGACGCCTCCGCAAATCCTGCGTGGATAGCCGCAGATCTTCTGGCTCAAGCCGAACACGGCAAAGGCAGCGGCATGGTTTTAGCCACGAATTCTGCGACACAGCTCAAAGCGGTTTGCGAAGAAGTCGAAAAACAATGCGCGCTCCTCAGTAGACGCGACCATCTGGAGGGTGTTCTTAAGAGTAATGCCCACCTCGTTTTGGTAAAATCGCTGAATGACGCCATTCAGCTTTGCAACGAATACGCCCCGGAACATGTCTCGGTCGTCACGAACAATCCCGAGGCGGTTGCCGCTAAGTTGAAAACCTCGGGCGCAATTTTTATCGGCGGCTACTCCCCAGTCGCTGCGGGTGACTTCCTTACCGGCCCTAGTCACACACTACCTACTGGTGGTGGCGGTAAATCGTTCCCTGGTCTGATGGCAGATATGTTCCAACGCAGAACCAGTTGGGTCAAACTGGACAAAACATCCCTAACCAAGTCTGCCCCCATTATTTCTGCATTCAGCAGTCTAGAAGGGCTCGATGCCCATGGTCGCTCGGCAACCATTCGACTCGAATCCCCCAAAGTATCCGCCCCGGCTAAACGCAAGCCGCGTAAACGCCGCCTCGCTTGACTTAAACAAGCTGTCTTCTACGGTTCATAACACCTTCTCAAACTAACGGATATGCTACGCACCCATCGCAAACTTGCCGTTCTAGCCATGAGCATCATGGCCGCCACCGCCACCATTCAAAACACTCATGCCCAAGATGTTTTGGATGGACTAGCCGCTGTCGTCGACGACAAGGTCATCACCTTTTCGCAGATCCGCGAAATGGTCGCCCCGAAGGAACGTGCGGCCCATGACAAACTCGAAGGGAAAGAATTAGCAGAGGCGATTAAAAAAATCCGTTTAGACGCGATCAACGAACTCGTGGATCGGCAGTTGATTTTGGCCTATTTCAAAAAACAGGGGTACTCGCTCCCCTCCTACCTCATTGAAGACCGTATCGCGACTGTGATCCGAGAGGAATACAACGGAGACCGCGCTGCTTTTGCCCGAAAACTTGCAACGTTTGGTTACACCATCGAAAGGTTTCGCAAAGAGGAGATGGACAAAATCATCGTCCAAAGCATGCGCCAACAGGTAGTAAAAAGCACGCCAGTGCTGCCAGTCGAGAAGCTCCGCGAATTCTATCAGCAACACATCAAAGATTTTTCTACAGAAGAGCAGACTCAGATCAGCATGATCATCCTGCGTTCCTCCGAAAAAGGAAACTTGGAGCAACGCCAGCAACTTCTAGAAGAAATCCGTGGTAAAATTACTGCAGGGACTGCCTTCGCTGAAATGGCCCGCACTTACTCCGACGATAGCACTGCTGAGGCCGGCGGTGACTGGGGCTGGATCCAACCCGGTATGCTTAACGAGACGCTCTCAAAAGCAGCTTTTGCACTCAAAGCCGGCCAGACCAGCAAAGTCCTGACCCTGGGAGACAGCGCTTACCTGTTACACTGCGACGCAAAACGCCCGAGGGTCGTCCAATCCTTCGATGAAGCTCGCGACACCATCGAGAAGGTTCTCGTTTCACAGGAGCGCCAGAAGGCTCAGGAGGAGTGGGTCGCACGCCTGCGCAAGAAGGCATACATCAAAATCTTCTAACGTGCCTTTTCGTCCTCGTATCGCCGTAACCTCGGGTGACCCCGCCGGCGTCGGACCGGAAATCATTCGCGCCGCACTCGCCTCTCCCGAGCTGGATCAAGGAGTCGACTTTGAACTCCTCGGTGACTTTCACGCCACCCCGGGCTTCCCTACAACCGCCGGAGCAAAGGCCGCTTTCCTGGCCCTCGAATCCGCGGTCTCCGGCAACCTCAATGGTTCTTATCATGCGGTCGTGAGCGGGCCTATTCACAAGGCTAAGATGCGAGCGGTCGGATTTGAATACCCCGGCCAAACCGAGTTTTTCGCTGAACGCAGCAACACTCCGAACCACGCGATGCTCCTGACTGGGGGTAAGATCACCGTTGCTCTCGTCACCGCACACGTCCCGCTCAAGGACGTCCCATCGCTTCTCCGAAAAGAAGAGATCGTGCGCGTCGGGAAACTCCTGGCGGATTTTTTACGTCTTCGTTTGGGGCGCACGCCCAACATCGGTGTAGCAGGATTAAATCCCCATGCTGGTGAATCCGGACATCTCGGCGACGAAGAGATCGTGACCATTGCGCCTGCGACCCACGAACTCGCAGCCGCCACTTCCGCAAACGTGACTGGTCCATGGTCACCGGACACGGTGTTTAACCGGGCCTTGGAAGGACACCTCGATGGCATATTGTGCATGTACCACGATCAAGGGTTGATCCCGCTAAAGCTCCACGCCTTCGATCAGGGGGTAAACGTCACCATCGGCCTACCCTTTCCGAGAACAAGTCCTGACCACGGAACCGCCTTTGAGATTGCCGGAAAAGGAATCGCAAGGCCCGACAGTATGATCGCGGCCATGAACTTAGCCGCAGAGCTTGTGCGCAAACAAAACACGGCGCGACAGGCATGAGTTCGCTGTACCTCAAGGTCTTTGGGATAGGCCTCCAGGATACCTTCGTCTACCGCTGGAATTTCGTTCTCCGAAGCCTCGTTAGTATTGTTCCTCTATTTGCCACGGTACTCGTTTGGCAGTCGGTTTGTGAGGCGAACGGATCAGTGAGCGACTATTCATTTTCCGCGATGGTGTTCTATTTCGTTGGGGTGCTCGTCGTCGAAAATTTGGCCAGCCCAACCGAAGACGAATGGCGGATCGCAGCCGAAATTAGAGAGGGCCAGATCAGCTCGTTGCTCGTAAAACCCTTAAACTACCTCGCGTATCGCCTCTCCCTTTTCGCGTCCTACCGACTGCTCTACTCAGTCGTCACGCTGCCCATCGTTGGTCTTGTTCTTTGGTTCCTCAGAGAGCATCTCCAGTGGCCCAGTCATCCCGTAACATGGCTCCTTTTTGGTTTATCCGTTGCTGGATCTGCGCTCATCCAATTCTTCATCGCCTACTCGCTCGCGATGCTCGCCTTTTGGTTCCTCGAAGTCTCCACGCTCATCTTCATCCTTTATTCATTTGAATATTTTTTGAGCGGCCACGTTTTCCCCATCGATCTCCTCAGCCCACGCCTGCAAGCACTCCTCCAATGGACCCCATTCCCTTACGAGCTCTTCTTCCCAGTGCAGGTTCTTCTCGAGAGACTTCCCCCTGACGCCATCGCTCGTAATTTTGCAATGCAATGGCTGTGGGTTCTCCTCACCGCGTTCCTCGCAAACTTTCTCTGGCGGCGCGGTGTACGCCACTACCAGGCTGCTGGCGGGTGAAAAACCAATAGGGCGATAATCGCAAACAGAATGGTTCGTTACCTGCAAATCTACTTTCTGCTCATGCGCAACTCCCTCATTCGGGAGATGAGCTTCAAAGCAAATTTCCTACTCTGGAGTCTCGTAGAGGTGCTTTGGTTCTTGGGACAGATCCTCTTCATCGAAGTCCTCTTTTCCCACGTTCAACACATTGGGGACTGGAACAAATGGCAGGTCGTTGCCCTCATCGGCACACACCAAGTCATCGCCCAACTCTTTCAGGCCTTCTTTTACATGAACCTGACGCACCTTCCGGAACTGGTACGCACAGGAAAACTCGATGTACTGCTGACGCTACCGATCGATTCCCAATTCGCCATCTCCACAAAACAATTCGGCCTCGATAACCTTTTAAACACCTTCGTAGGGCTGGCACTGGTGAGCTACGCGCTTTATCAGCTAGACCTCACACCCAGTGTGCTCCAAGTCTTGCTGTACTTTGTTTCCGTTGTGATCGGCATCACCGTCCATTACAGCGTCATGTTTGGACTCTCAACACTGTGCTTTTGGATCATTCGCGCCCAAGGGCTGGTCTTCGCCTACTTCAATCTTTTTAACGTCGGCCGTTACCCGGACAGCGTCTTCAAAGGGACGTTCCGCGCCATCTTCAGTTGGGTGATCCCTGTCATTCTGGTCGCCAATGTACCGGCCCACATGATCGTTGAACCGTTGCAATCGCCGAGTCACGCACTTGCTCTCTTGGGCCAACTGACTGTATCTGCGGGCGCCATTGCCATCTTCACGCGACTCCTTTGGCACCGTGCACTTCAACGTTACTCGAGCGCCAGTTCGTAACCAACCATCGCTGTTGAAGGCATTCTAACGAGAGCACGGAGACATATTGTCTGGGCTCCGCGAAGAAACAGAAGAGGCCGGTCCCTATTACAAGGACCGGCCTTTCAATCTTTCAATCGTCTCTACGATTAAGCTTCTGCAGCTTCCGTATCTTCGGGTTCATCTGAACCCTCGTGCATCGAGGAGATTTGTACATCGCGGTGACAAGGGAACCCTGTTCCGGCTGGGATCAGATGACCCATGATGACGTTCTCCTTGAAGCCACGCAGCATATCTACGCGGCCCAATGTTGCAGCCTCGGTCAATACACGAGTGGTGTCTTGGAACGATGCAGCGGAGATGAACGACTCCGTCTCGAGAGACGCCTTCGTTATCCCCAAGAGAACCGGCACGCCTTCAGCAGGCTTACCTCCCATCTCTACCACACGAGCATTTTCACGCTCGAACGTGAGACGGTCCACTTGATCGCCCCAAAGCATAGTGGAATCACCAGGCTCTGTGACTTTCACCTTCCGCAACATCTGACGGATGATGATCTCGATGTGTTTATCGGCGATTTCCACACCCTGCAAACGATACACTTCCTGAACCTCGTTCACGAGATGCTCTTGCAGAGCCTGTGGTCCGAGAACGTCGAGGATGTCATGTGGAGGAACTGGCCCTTCAGTGAGCTGCTGCCCCTTCTTCACAACATCGCCCTTGAGAACGATGAGATGTTTGTTGAGCGGAACGAGATGTTCTTCTTCTGCACCACTTTCGTGATCCACAACGAGAACCTTCCGTTTTCCACGTACTGTTCCACCAATTTCGACAACTCCATCAATCTTAGCGATCTCGGCAGCGTCCTTCGGACGGCGTGCTTCGAACAACTCAGCAACACGAGGAAGACCCCCAGTGATGTCTTTTGTCTTGGCGATCTTACGCGGTGTCTTAGCCAACAACTGTCCAGCTTGCACCTTCTTGTTATCACCAATCACAACAACCGCTCCCGCAGGAATCGAGTAGTTCGCAAGAACCTCTTCCGTCTTCTCGTCAACGATGACGATCTGCGGATGCTGGTCTTCCTTATGCTCAATGACAACCGTTCCAAGAACGCCAGTGGCTTCATCCACTTCACGTTTAACCGTCACGCCTTGAACCATGTCCACAAAGCGAACCTTTCCAGATTTCTCCGAAAGAATTGGCACGTTGTGCGGATCCCATTGTGCGAACGCCTGACCCTTCTTCACTTCAGCACCATCTTCAACCGCAATAACGGTCCCGATGATGATGTTGTAACGTTCGAGCTCACGCCCATCAGCAGTGTGAATGCTGACGTTTCCGTTCTTATTGAGGGCAACGTATCCGCCCTCCATTCCCTTCACGACTCGTAGGTCATTGAAGCGCACAAATCCGTCGTTCTTAGCCTTAACAACAGGTTGCTTAAAGTTCTGCGACGCAACCCCACCGATGTGGAACGTACGCATCGTGAGCTGTGTTCCAGGTTCACCGATCGACTGAGCTGCAATGATACCGACCGCTTCACCCAACTTGACTGGACGTCCAGTCGCAAGATTACGGCCATAGCACTTCACGCAAACGCCACGCTTGCTTTCGCATGTGAGAACCGAACGAATTCGGAGCTGTTCGACCCCGAGAGAATCGATAGCGGCAGCAGTTGCTTCGTCGATGATATCGCCACGCTTTACGATCACTTGATTGTGAACCGGATCCTTAACGGACTCACAGCTGGTGCGACCAATCAAACGAGTCTTGAGGTCGACGACTTCTTCGTCTCCTTCATAGATCGCACGAACGACAATCCCGTTTGCGGTGAGACAGTCATCAATGGAGATAATCACATCCTGCGCACAATCCACCAACTTACGGGTCAGGTAACCGGAGTCAGCCGTCTTGAGGGCAGTATCAGCCAACCCTTTACGAGCTCCGTGAGTCGAGATGAAGTATTGCAACACCGTCAGACCTTCGCGGAAGTTTGCAGTGATCGGCTGCTCGATGATCGAACCATCCGGCTTAGCCATCAGTCCGCGCATCCCTGCGAGCTGTTTTACCTGCTGACGATTACCACGCGCTCCGGAGTCCACCATCAAGAACACTGGATTCAACTCCTTGCGTCCTTGGTTGTGCTCCAAAGTACGGAACATGACGTTCGCGATTTCTTCCCCTGCGTGGGTCCAAATATCAACGACCTTGTTGTAACGTTCCCCGTCAGTGATGATCCCGCGACGATACTGTTGATCGACCAACGCGACCTGCTTGTAAGCATTCTCGAGTTCGATGTGTTTCTCGTCAGGAATGATCATGTCTTTGATCCCAACCGATACCCCAGCGCGCATCGCCCAAAGGAATCCAAGGTCTTTCATCAAATCCAATGTCTCAACCGTGGCCTGATGACCAGCCGTCTGATAGGTACGGAAAATGATGTCGGAAATTTGCTTCTTACCGCAGGCCTTGTTGAAGAAACCGACGCTAGCAGGCCAGATCTCATTGAAGAGAACACGTCCCACAGTCGTCTCGATCACTCGCAACGATGAATCTCCGTAAACGGTCTTTTGCCCGAAATTCGGGTTCTTGAACCGGATCCGATCGTGCACCTTGACGGAACGCTCCGACAACGCAAACTCGACTTCGGATGCCGAAGCGAAGAGAGGAAGACGCATTCCCTGAGCCTCACCCACCTTACGCGGATTCTGCGTGAGGTAGTAACACCCGAGAATAATATCCTGAGACGGAGTCGTCACCGGCTTACCACTCGAAGGCGAGAAGATGTTGTTCGAAGCAAGCATCAGCATACGAGCTTCCATCTGTGCTTCTACAGAAAGAGGAACGTGCACAGCCATCTGGTCACCATCGAAGTCAGCGTTGTATGCCGTACAAACGAGTGGGTGAATACGGAGCGCTTCACCTTCGATCAACTGAGGCTCGAACGCCTGAATCGAAAGACGGTGCAGGGTTGGAGCACGGTTCAAGAGAACAGGATGTCCCTTTGTCACTTGTTCCAGAATGTCCCAGACCTCAGGGGTCTGACGATCGATCATCTTCTTCGCACTACGAACGGTGTGAACGTATCCACGCTCCTTCAGCACGCGAATGATGAATGGCTCGAACAATACCAAAGCCATCTTCTTCGGAAGACCGCATTGATGCAGTTTCAATTCAGGTCCGATAACGATTACCGAACGTCCGGAGTAATCCACACGTTTACCGAGAAGGTTCTGACGGAAACGTCCGCCTTTACCCTTGAGCATGTCAGAAAGCGACTTGAGCGGACGATTGCCAGCCCCAGTCACTGCACGACCATGACGACCATTGTCAAACAAGGCGTCGACTGCTTCCTGCAACATCCGTTTTTCGTTCCGGATGATCACATCCGGCGTCTTGAGCTGGAGAAGATTGCGGAGACGGTTGTTGCGGTTGATTACGCGGCGATACAAGTCGTTAAGATCGGACGTCGCAAAGCGACCACCTTCCAAAGGTACGAGCGGACGAAGATCCGGAGGGATCACTGGCAGAACTTCCAGGACCATCCATTCCGGACGCGTCTTGCTTCCAGCAAAGCCTTGAACCAACTTCAAGCGTTTCGCAATTTTCTTACGAACCTGCTTGGATTTGGTCGCAGTCATCTGCTCTTCGAGCTCGGCCTGCATCGTTGGAAGGTCTGCGAGCGAGAGAAGCTTACGAATAGCCTCGGCTCCCATTCCCGCATCGAAGTTCCCCTCACCGTACGAATCGAGGGCTTCGCGGTACTCGGTTTCCGTAAGCAACTGTCCTTTTTGCAAAGGGGTCTGCCCTGGATCAATAACAAGGTAATCTTCGTAATAGATCACGCGCTCTAACTGACGGCCCGACATATCGAGCATCAGTCCGATGCGAGATGGCATGCACTTATAGAACCAAATGTGCGTGACAGGTACGGACAACTCGATGTGTCCCATACGTTCACGGCGAACCCGAGCGAGTGTCACTTCCACGCCGCAACGGTCGCAGATAACACCTTTATGTTTGATGCGTTTGTATTTTCCGCATGAACACTCCCAGTCACGGGTGGGGCCGAAGATACGTTCACAAAACAGACCGCCTTTTTCAGGCTTGAAAGTCCGATAGTTGATCGTCTCAGGGTTCTTAACTTCGCCATGGCTCCAAGAGCGAATTGTATCAGGAGCAGCAACCGTAATGCCGACCTGGTCAAAACCTACGGCGCGCTCTTCGCCTACTAGTTCGCGAAAAGAAGGGGTCTCGATCATAGAAATAAGGAATCCGTAAAACTGAAAATGAGGCTCCCTTCCACGTTGTGCGGAAGGGAGCCGTGATAGGGTTTAGAGAGCTGGCGGCAAAGCGGGTAGACCGCCAGGAGGGCGACCACCAACTTTTACGTCAAGACCAAGAGACTGCATCTCTTTAATCAACACGTTGAAGGACTCTGGTGTTCCGGCTTCGAGAGCGTTGTCACCCTTTACGATTGCTTCGTAAATGCGGGTACGCCCTTGAACATCATCGGACTTCACTGTGAGCAATTCCTGAAGTGTATAAGCTGCGCCATACGCTTCGAGTGCCCACACCTCCATCTCTCCGAAGCGTTGACCACCGTACTGTGCCTTACCACCCAGCGGCTGCTGGGTTACAAGCGAGTACGGACCAACCGCACGGGCGTGAATCTTGTCAGCAACCAAATGCCCAAGCTTCAACATGTAGATGTAACCAACCACGATCGGCTGATCAAATGGGTCCCCTGTACGACCATCATATACGATGGACTTACCTGTATCGGTCACCCAAGTGAAACCTTCTTTCGTTTTAGCCTGTTTGAGGAACTCCCAAATTTGCTCTTCCTTGATGCCGTCGAACACCGGTGTCGCAACCTTGAAGTTCAGAGCTTTCGCAGCCACCCCAAGGTGAGTCTCGAGAACCTGACCAACGTTCATTCGAGAAGGCACCCCTAGTGGGTTCAAGCAAATATCAACTGGCGTTCCATCCGCGAGGTAAGGCATGTCTTCCTCCGGAACAATACGGGCTACAACCCCTTTGTTTCCGTGGCGTCCTGCCATTTTATCCCCTACCGAAAGCTTACGCTTGGAGGCGATATAAACCTTAACCTGCTTGATGATTCCGGGATCGATATCGTCACCGCTCTCGAGTTTATCCATCGAGGCTTCGTGCTCCTGTTCCAATTCCTGGAACCGTGGCTCGAACTCCCCGATGATCTCGCGAATCTTGTTACGGATCGGCGAAGGATCGATATCCACGTGATCATAAACCTGCGCGAGTTTACGCAGCAGAGTCTTCGTGATCTTACGGTTCGCAGGAATGATGATTTCCCCAGTCTGCGCGTTCACTACGTCCAACGGGATCTTTTCCCCAAGGAGGATGTTCGAGAGAGACTCGGTCAGTTCCTCATGAAGCTCTTCCTTCTTCTTGAGGTACTCTTCTTCAGCCTGTTTCTGCTGCCGCTTGGATTCACCCGGGCTCAATTTAACACGGGCAATTTCTTTGCGACTCGAAACCTTCACATCCATCACGATGCCGTAGGTTCCAGACGGAACAGTCAATGAAGTGTCCTTAACGTCAGCGGCCTTCTCACCGAAGATCGCACGCAAAAGACGCTCTTCCGGAGCTAACTCCGTTTCGCTCTTCGGCGTAATCTTACCAACAAGGATATCACCTGGTTTAATCTCAGCCCCGATACGAACAACGCCGTCTGGTCCAAGATTACGAAGCGCCTCTTCGGAAACGTTCGGAATATCACGAGTGATTTCTTCAGGTCCAAGCTTCGTATCGCGAGCTCCGATTTCGAATTCGTCGATGTGAATCGAGGTGTAAATATCCTCTTTCACTACGCGCTCCGAAATGGTGATCGCATCTTCGAAGTTGTAACCGTTCCAAGGCATGAACGCGACAAGCACGTTGCGGCCGAGAGCCAACTCGCCCTTTTCACAGTTCGGACCATCCGCAATGACTTGCCCCTTCGTGATCTGAGCACCTTTGGCAACAATCGGACGTTGATTCACACAGGTTCCAGCATTGGAACGCATGAACTTACGCAGATCGTAAATATAGATGCCATCAGATGGGTCATGGCGAAGCTTCTTCTTGCCTTCAGGAATTTCACCATCTTGAGAGATGATGATCTGGTCAGCCGTAACGCTGGCAACAATACCATCACCTTCAGCAACGATTACCGCTTTGGAATCGCGAGCAACCTTGCCTTCCATCCCAGTTCCAACAAGCGGAGATTCAGAGACGAGCAATGGCACCCCTTGGCGTTGCATGTTCGAACCCATCAAAGCACGGTTAGCATCATCGTGCTCGAGGAACGGAATCAACGAAGCTGCAACTGAAACCAATTGCTTGGTCGAGATATCCATGTAGTGAACCTTATCAGGTTCCACTTCCAAGAAATCGCCACCAGAACGGACAGCGACCTTCTCTTCGGTAAAATTACCGTCAGCGTCAATCGGTGCACTTGCCTGAGCCACGAGGTAGTTCTCCTCAAGGTCTCCAGTCAAATACTCAATCTTGCCAGTCAAACGGCCCTTCTCAACCTTCCGGTAAGGCGTTTCAATGAATCCGAAATCATTGATCCGAGCATACGTGGACATCGAGGAGATAAGACCGATGTTCGGACCTTCAGGCGTCTCGATCGGACAGATACGGCCGTAGTGAGACGGATGAACGTCACGCACTTCGAATCCTGCGCGATCACGACTAAGTCCCCCTGGTCCAAGAGCGGAAAGACGACGTTTGTGCGTCAATTCGGCCAAAGGATTCGTCTGATCCATGAACTGACTGAGCTGTGAGCGCCCGAAGAAGTCGCGAATAACAGCAGACAATGCCTTCGGATTGATGAGCTTCTGAGGCGTCATACCCTCAATATTCACATCAAACAACGTCATACGCTCCTTCACGAGACGCTCCGTACGCGCCAGTCCGACTCGGCACTGGTTGGCAAGCAACTCACCTACCGTACGAACGCGACGTGAACCGAGGTGATCGATATCATCCAGACGACCTTCGCCCATGCGCAGTTGCGTGAGATACTTCATCGCCCCGATGAAGTCTTCTTTCGTAAGAACGCGCTCCTCGTTACTGACATCCAAGCCGAGCTTGAGATTGATTTTGTGGCGACCAACGCGACCGAGGTCATACTTCTTAGGATCAAAGAAGAGACGCTTCAGGAGTCCACGTGCATTCGGCACTGTGGGTGGATCACCAGGGCGGAGACGACGATAAATTTCCTTGAGCGCTTCTTCTTCGTTATCAACCGGATCCTTCTTGAGGGCCTTGATGATTGTGTCATCTCCCTTGAGATCGACAACCGAAACACTCTTCACACCGAGAGCCAAGATTTGAGAAACAGCAGCCTTGGTGAGTGGCTCGAACGCGCGAGCGATGGTAATTTCACCATCAAGCACATCGGAAATCAACACCTTGGACGCGATCTCTTCTTCCTCCAGCGAGTCACTGAGTTTCAGTGTCTCAACAGTGTAGAACAGCTTAACGATTTCTTCGTCGCTTCCGTACCCGAAAGCACGCAGCAGAGTAGTCGCCAAGAACTTGCGACGACGCTTACGGCGATCGAGATAAACATAGAGAAGATCGTTGGTGTCGTACTGCACTTCCAGCCACGAACCGCGATCTGGAATGATACGGAATGAGTAGAGGATCTTCCCATTGAGATGCACCGAGGATTCGAACGCGATACCCGGGGAACGGTGGAGCTGTGAAACAACAACACGCTCAGCTCCGTTTACCACAAACGTACCTTGTGGAGTCATGAGCGGAATTTCGCCCATATACACCTTCTCTTCCTTTGTTCCGCGCTCTTCTTTTAAGGAGAAGGTCACATAGAGAGGTGCCGAGAACGTCTGACCCTCACGCATGCATTCACGCACGCTCATTTTGGGGTCGCCGATCTCGTAGGATTCGAAATGCAGCACGACTTTTTCGTCGTAGCTCGGTATCGGGAATACTTCCTGAAAAACCGACTGCAGGCCGATATCTTTCCTCTTACTCAGAGGAATATCTTTTTGCAGGAACTCGACATACGAGTTCAATTGGATTTCGATAAGGTTTGGCGGTTCAACGCCTTCCTTAATTTTGCCGAAGTTGATGCGCTCAGACATGAGTGGATACTGTTACAGAGGCTGCGGGCAAAAAACCGCAGAGTCGCACGCACTCTTCACCCTGCATTGGGGAGGATGATGTGCACGCGACTCTGCGGTGTGTTGTTATTGGGACAAAAGTGGGGTATCTTTTCTACGGAGACATTATAGCGTCCGGCAAGCTTTTTTACCTGACGGACGCTACATAGGACGGATGGAGGAAGAACTTCCTCCATCCAAAAGGAGCAATTACTTAACTTCGACCTTGGCGCCAGCTGCTTCGATCTTCTTCTTGATCTCTTCAGCTTCTTCCTTGGAAACGCCTTCCTTAAGCGCCTTAGGAGCGCTTTCAACGAGGGCCTTCGCTTCAGCCAAGCCAAGTCCGGCTACTGCTGCGCGAACTTCCTTAATGACTGCGATCTTGTTAGATCCAGCATCCTTAAGGATTACGTCGAAGGAGGTCTTTTCCTCAACAGGAGCAGCGGCTGCAGCACCACCGCCAGCAGCGGCTACAGCTACAGGAGCAGCGGCGCTAACGCCCCACTTTTCTTCCAATTGCTTGACGAGGTCTGCAACTTCAAGAACGGTCAATCCGCTGAGTTGCTCTACGATTGCGTTTGTATCTGCCATAATGTTTTTTTGGTATCGTCGCTCACCAGAGCTCTGGCAAAATTAAGGAGGAGGGCCCTCCACCCGACAAGGAACCTATTTTAGGGTTTGTTTTTTGTGACGATTCAAACTTGAACCGTCGGATTTCAACGGCTGGCACCGTCGAAAGTTTTAAAAATGGGCGACGGAGCCAGAATCCCGCCACCCAATTAGATTGACGAAACTACTCCGCTGCGGGAGCCGCAGCTTCTTCCACGGCGGGAGCCCCAGCCTGATCCACCTTCGCCTGAAGGACACGGGCAAGGGACGCAGCTGGCTCGTTAAGAACGCGAACAAGCTTGGAAGCGGGCGCTTGAAGAACTCCAAGCAATGTCGCAAGCAACACTTCGCGAGATGGCAGATCAGCGATCGCATTAAGCTGCTCCGAAGAAACAACTAGTCGATCTACAATCCCCGCACGAACCGTAGGCTTCTTAAACTCCGCAGCAAAGGTCTTCACGACCTTGGCAGCAGAAGCCACATCTTTGTCGCCAACAACAATAGCCGTTTGCCCCTTTAGTTCACCGAGCTCAGGAAGCCCAGCGTCAGCAACAGCGCGGCGCAAGAAGGTATTTTTAACCACATGGAAACGTGCGCCAACCGCATGGAGGCGATCACGAAGCACAGAAAACTGATCGACCCGGAGACCGGTATAATCAGCAACAAACAAAAAGGGTGAAGCATTAAGTCTTCCGACGATATCTTCAACAATAGTCGCTTTAGCAGGATGCATGGTCAGGTATCTCCTTAGAATTTCAAGAACGGAGCCACATCAACCCGGAGACCTGGGGACATTGTAGCTGCGATCGTAATGTTTTCAACAAAGCGACCCTTTGCAGATGCAGGGCGAGCCTTAATAATAGCCTCAAGCACAGCCGAGCCATTCTCATTCAAGAACTGCTCAGAGAACGAGAACTTTCCAACTGGCACGGCAATATTGCCGTTCTTATCCAATTTAAATTCAACGCGTCCCGCCTTCACTTCCTTCACCGCCTTAGCAGTGTCATCAGTTACTGTTCCCGTCTTCGGATTCGGCATCAAACCACGTGGCCCGAGAACCTTCCCGAGCTTACGAACTTCCGCCATACAAGCTGGTGTCGCGATCGCTACATCAAAGTCCTGAAAACCACCGACACATTTTTCAACCATGTCCTTATAACCAACGTACTCAGCACCCGCTTCACGAGCAGCTTCAGCAGCAGCTCCCTCAGCAAACACGAGCACTCTCACCTGTTTCCCAGATCCATGAGGAAGAGGACAGGTACCACGAACCATCTGATCTGATTGACGCGGATCGACTCCAAGACGAAGAGAAACCGTAACGGTCTGATCAAACTTCGGAGCGGGTAATGTTTTTAGGACGCTGATTGCTTCAGCGAGCGAGTACGCACGATCGGCGGAAACTTTTTCCGCAGCGGCGCGATAACGTTTAGATCTTTTTATAGCCATATAATTTTGCAGTCCATTCGAGGGCGCGAATTAACACGCTCACTCTCCTGCACGTTTTTTTGGGAGCCGAGAATTCTGAAAGCCACACAACAGAAAGCAATCTGTTTTTCAAAAACATGCCAAAAAAAATTAAAAATCCATGCCTTTGAATTTTCCTGAATCAACCTCACTAGCCCGAGGAGTCTCGTTTTCTCCTGCCGCGATTGCATTTCTCAGAAAGTGCCAAGGGGGAGAATTGAACTCCCGACCAAGGGCTTATGAGTCCCCTGCTCTACCTCTGAGCTACCCTGGCGTTTCAAGAGGGCGGATAACATGCAGCATCCGCTTGCTGCGTGGCAAGCAGAGAAATATGAACTCTCGTTCCGCGATATGCGCATCACCCTGATCCATTACTCAGCCCCCCCCATCATCGGTGGTGTCGAACGCATCGTAGCGGAACAAATTGAAATCCTGCGTAAAAACGGCCACCACGTGTCACTTGCTTGTTTTTCAGGAGGCCAATCCATTAATTGCGAATGCCTTATACCTCTATCTCACGAGGCACCCACAGAGCAACTCGAGGTGTATTTAGCCGCCAGCCTATCCGGGATGGACGTCGTATTGATGCACAATGTTTGCACGATGCCATTTTCACTCCCCCTTACGAGGGCGCTTCGAAATCTCTCCGCCAAACTTCCAGCAACTCGCTGGATTGCATGGGTCCACGATCTGGCTGCGGGAAACCCCGACTACTCAACTCTCTCTGATTCTGAAAACCAGGCGGTTCTGGGAACGCGTTGCACAACTTGGGAATACGTCGCCATCTCCAAATCTCGTGCACTTGAGGTCGTAGAAAGGCTAAAAACCGACTGCAAGGTCATCCCAAACGGCATTGATCTTCGAAGCACATTGAATCTTTGTCCGAAAATAGTCACCCTAGCTGAGGCCTGCGGGTGGTGGGATTCAGACCTCATCCTACTTCAACCCGCCCGCCTTATCCCACGCAAAGCAGTAGAAGTCGGACTACATCTGGTCTGCGAACTGAAAAAGAAGCTGAATATTCAATATTTGGTTACCGGCGCCAGTGACCCCCACAACAACACATGGTCAAACTACGCAAACTCCTTGCGCTCGACCATTAACGAGCTCGAGTTAAACCTTCACGTCACCATTCTCCAAGACAGGCATGCGATTGGTGCGCACCAACTCAGTAGCGTCTACGCCATTGCAGACGCCCTCTTTTTCCCCAGTCACTCGGAAGGATTCGGACTTCCGATGCTGGAAGCTGCCGCCTTTAGACTACCTGCATTCTGCGCCGATCACGAACCCCTGAACTCGCTTCCCGGCGCCAGACCATTCCCGCCCAAACTCAGTATTCCCGAATTATGTGAATGGGTCATACAGCAGACCTCGAGATTAGAAACGATTAAGGCGCGGAACTCACTTACGAAAACTTACAGATGGCAGGCCATCTATCGCAATTTTCTCGCACCCCTACTAGAGCACCCGCAAACTTAAGCAAATGATGACTGCCCTTCTTCCGGAATCGCCCACGTTGGAGCCAGGATCCCTTCACGCCCTGTTATCCGCAACACACGGAGACCCCTTCTCCGTTCTTGGCCTCCACCAATCTGGCCTTCGAACCGTTGTTCGTGTATTTCGTCCCGATGCGGAACAGGTTAGCATTACGTTTGCGGACCAGAAGGAAGAAAAATCCATCACTCTTTCCAAAACACATCCCGATGGTCTTTTCGAAATACTTTTGGAGAAGGCTCCCGACGATTGCCGCTACCATTTAGAAATAAAAACTTACTCCGGCGAAGTCCGTAAAATTGAGGATCCGTACCGGTTTTCACGTCTACTCAGCAGCTTCGACACGCATCTTTTTTCTGAGGGACAGCATTGGACCCTTTACGAGCGCATGGGCGCTCACCTAACGACCGTCGACGGCGTGGCCGGCTGCAGCTTTCATGTGTGGGCACCCAATGCACGACGCATTTCGGTTGTAGGTGATTTTAACGGATGGGATGGCCGGATTCACTCCATGCGGAAGCTGGACGAATGCGGTATTTGGGAAATTTTCATTCCACACATAACGGAAGGCACACATTACAAGTTTGAGGTCCTGAACATTCATGGACACCTCGTATTAAAGAGCGATCCATTCGCTTTTTTCTCACAGAACGGACTCCAAACAGCCTCACTCGTTTTCAATCTCGACCGCTATCATTGGCATGACGGCGAATGGATGGAAAAGCGGCGCACAAGAGAACTCCATAAGTCCCCCATTTCCATCTACGAGGTTCATCTTGGATCATGGAAGAAGAAGATGGAGGACAACAACCGCCCTCTTTCCTACCACGAACTCGCAGACCAATTGATTCCTTACGTTAGCCAGATGGGCTATACTCATCTGGAGCTTATGCCCGTAGCGGAACACCCATTCGAGGGTTCTTGGGGATATCAAGTCACGGGGTTCTTCGCTCCAACAAGCCGTCACGGAAACCCCGACGACTTCCGGTATTTTGTAGATAAAGCCCATCAGGCTGGCATCGGCATCATCCTCGATTGGGTTCCGGGGCACTTCCCCAAGGACATCCACGGACTTGCCGAGTTCGACGGAACTCGCCTCTACGAACACGCCGACCCTCGTCAGGGCGAACACAACGACTGGGGAACGCTAATCTTCAATTACGGACGAAACGAAGTCCGCAATTTCCTCATATCAAACGCGTTATTTTGGCTCGATTATTACCACATTGACGGGCTCCGAGTCGATGCGGTCGCTTCGATGCTCTACCTCGACTACTCCCGTAAGGAAGGCGAATGGATTCCCAATCAGTATGGCGGCCGGGAAAACTTGGAGGCGATTTACTTCATGAAGCGCTTCAATGAAGTTTGTTACGAGCGATTCCCGGGCATCATGACCATTGCCGAAGAGTCGACGGCTTGGCCTGGTGTTTCTCGCCCCACTTACCTGGGAGGCCTTGGCTTCGGATTTAAATGGAACATGGGCTGGATGCACGACTTCCTCCAGTACATGAGTCGGGAGCCAATATTCCGGCGCTACCATCAGGGTGACATCACTTTCTCGCTGGTATACGCTTTTCACGAACACTTTATGCTCGTGCTAAGTCACGATGAAGTCGTTCACGGTAAAGGCTCCCTGATTGGCAAAATGCCAGGAGACCTCTGGCAGAAATTTGCGAATCTCAGGATGTTCTACGCTTGGATGTATGCGCACCCAGGCAAGAAGCTCCTCTTCATGGGAGGTGAATTTGGACAGTGGGCCGAATGGAACCACAACCAGTCATTGGATTGGCACCTGCTACACGATTCCAAGCACGACGGGCTTAGCCGTCTAGTGCAACACCTAAACTGGATATACCGATCCGAGCCTGCACTTTACGACCAAGATGACTCCTACGCGGGATTCGAGTGGATTGACTTCCACGATGCAGACCACTCGGTTATTGCATTTCAGCGCAAGAGCTCCGACGGCCAGATTATCGTATTTGTCATAAATGCTACACCCGTGGTTCGTGAAGGATACCGTATCGGCGTAAACGACTCTGGATTCTACACAGAGATAATCAACACCGATGCAGAGACCTATGGCGGATCAAACTGTGGCAACTACGGCGGCGTATGGGCTGAAGACATTGCTTGGCAAGGGCGCGGGCGTTCCCTCCTATTGCGTCTACCTCCCTTAGGATTAATCGGTCTCCGCTGGTGCAAACCTGAACCTTTAGCGCTGCCTCAAGATGGACTTGAAGGTTCAACGAAATAGCATATCTATCTTCGGGACCACCTGAGTTCCTCCAAATTCAACTAATCACTCTTTGTACAACCGTTATCGGCTGCTCAAACTGGACAAAAGAACGATCGATATAACTCGACACACGAATCCGGTTGCGGTGCCATCCGATAACGATTAACTCAACCCTAAGGCGTTTCTCACAGATTCCTCCCAAATGAAAAGATCCATCCCATTGCGCGCAGGCTTCACTCTTATCGAGTTGCTCGTCGTTATCACCATCATTGGTATTCTTGCAACTCTCGCACCTTCCGCCATTAACGGCGTATTAACTAGTGCCAATCGTGCCAAGGCCCTTAACAACGCCCGGAACATCGGTATGGCGTTAAAAACCTACGCCAATGACAATGACGGGGCCTTCCCTCCCGCCGACTCCTCAGCAGCGGATTCCTTCTCCAAATACTTGCTCGGAAAAGGTTACATCAGCGACAAGAAACAATTCTTCGTTAAGGGCTCCAAGTACACCCCAGCTAAAGACAAAGAGTCCCAAAACAGCGGTGACCAGAAAAAGCTGAACGAAGAAGAAAATCACTGGGCGTACATGGCTAAGCTGGACGATTCCGGAAGCGGCCGTTGGCCCTTGATCTTCGACGGACCAAACTCGGCTGAAGGAAAGTACAGCGACAAAAAGACGGAAAAAGGCGGTGTATGGGAAGGAAAGGTCGCCATCGTTGTTCGTCTCGACGGTTCCGCTAACGCAGAGACTTTAACTTCGGACTTCGTTGTCAGAACCGACGGTCAGGAAAACATCTTGAAACCCGGCGACGGCTGGGCTTCCGGTGGCAAAGTTGCTATGCCGTAGTTGCCCCACTCCCCAGACTAAATTACCTTTGATTGGGCCCCGGTTCGCCGGGGCCCAATTTATTTCACACGAAAACTCCTCATGCCCACTTAGCGGCATTTCATTTCCCTCTTCCCGAATGATCGAAAAGCACATCCTCAAAATCACCCAGGAACTCGGCATCCAAGCCCGCCAGGTTGCCGCCACAGCTGTTCTCCTCGAAGAAGGCGGCACCGTTCCTTTTATCGCCCGTTACCGCAAAGAAAAAACCGGCGAACTCGATGAGGTTCAAATTACGACGATTCGCGACCGCCTCGAACAACTCGGCGAACTCGATAAGCGGCGTGAATCCATTCTCCAATCCCTCGGTGAACGCAATCTCCTAACGGATCTCCTGAAAACCAAGATCGATGCCGCCGATACCATCACCACTTTAGAAGATATCTACCTTCCGTTCCGCCCCAAGAAGCGCACCCGCGCCACAATCGCCAAGGAACGCGGCCTAGAACCCCTTGCAGACATCCTCTGGGCCCAGCTCCCTCAGACCCAGCCCGCCGCTGAAGCAGCCCCTTTCGTAAGCGCTGAAAAAGAGGTTCCTGATACTGCGGCAGCGCTCGCCGGCGCACGTGACATTATCGCAGAACGCATCAACGACGATGCAAGTGCCCGCGCAAAACTCCGTGAACTCTACATCGCCCAAGGTGTGATCCGCTCAAAGGTAGTGTCCGGAAAAGAGGAAGAAGGCGCAAAATTTAAAGACTACTTCGACTGGAGTGAGCCCGCCTCCAAGTCCCCTTCCCATCGTATTCTCGCGATGCGTCGAGGCGAAGAAGAAGGCTTCCTTTTCACTCGTCTCACCCCTCCCGAAGATCAGGCGATTTCCATTCTCGAAAATCTCTTCATTAAAAACGCCAGCCCCTGTGGTCCTGAAATCAAAGCAGCCATTCAAGACTGCTATAAACGTCTCCTCGGCTTTGCTATGGAAGGTGAGGCGCGCGTGTTCTTCAAAAAACGAGCAGACGAGGAAGCCGTTCGTGTTTTCGCCGACAACCTCCGTGAGCTCCTGCTCGCCGCTCCGCTCGGACAAAAAACCGTGCTCGCAATCGATCCCGGATTCCGTACTGGCTGCAAAGTCGTGCTCTTAGATCGCCAGGGAAAACTCATCGCGAATGATGTTATTTACCCCGAAAAAAGCGCACGCGAACAAGCGGAAGCTCAGGAAATGGTCAAAGCCATTGTGAAAAAGTTTAACGTCGAAGCGATCGCCATCGGCAATGGAACCGCGTCGCGTGAAACCGAATCCTTTATCCGTAAGATCGGCCTCCCTGCTTCAATCCAAGTCGTCATGGTGAATGAAAGCGGCGCATCCATCTACTCTGCGAGCGAAGTCGCACGCGAGGAATTCCCGAATCACGACATCACCGTCCGTGGCGCTGTATCCATCGGACGACGTCTCATGGACCCATTGGCAGAACTCGTAAAGCTCGATCCGAAATCTATCGGAGTCGGCCAGTACCAGCATGACGTCGATCAAAATGCGCTGAAGCGATCCCTGGACGACGTCGTTGTCTCTTGTGTGAACAACGTCGGCGTCGAGGTGAACACCGCGAGTAAAAACCTCCTCGCCTACATCTCCGGACTGAATGCACGCACCGCCGCGAGCATCGTCGCGTATCGTGACGAAAACGGCCCCTTCCAGTCGCGCAAAGACTTGCTCAAGGTGCCCGGCTTGGGGCCCAAGAGCTTCGAGCAGGCCGCTGGGTTCTTGCGAATCCGAGGAGGCTCACATCCCCTCGATGAAAGCTCCGTTCATCCGGAACGGTATGAAGTCGTCGACAAAATGGCGAACGACGTGGGCTGCACGGTAACGGATCTTCTCAAAGACTCTTCCAAGCGTTCCAAAATCAACGTGCAAAAATACGTTTCTCCAGAAGTGGGTCTCCCTACTTTGCAGGATATTTTATCGGAGCTCGCGAAACCAGGACGCGACCCACGTCAACAATTCGAAGTCTTCTCGTTCGCCGAAGGTGTGGAGAAGGTGGAGGATCTCCAGCAAGGCATGAAACTGCCCGGCATCGTCACCAACGTGACGGCTTTCGGGGTCTTCGTGGACATTGGTGTCCATCAGGATGGTCTCGTGCACATCTCACAAATCGCAGATACCTTCGTTAAAAATCCTGCGGATATTCTCAAAGTCGGCCAACGCGTTCAGGCAACGGTGATGGAAGTGGATCTTGCGCGTAAACGCATTTCACTGTCCTTAAAAACGAACCCGGAGCTCGGCCCTCGCGTACCTCGTGGAGCAAAACCAGAAGGCACGCAACGCGACGTCCAGCGTTACAGTGACCGAAAACAGGCGGCCCCAACGGTTGACTGGTTCACTGCCGCGTCCCAGAAGAAACGCTAAACCCTCGCATGAAAGCATCGAGTGCACTGGAGCATGGGGCGCGCAATGTTGTGGCAAAACTACAGGCTGCGGGGCATCAGGCACTCTACGCGGGAGGTTGCGTCCGCGACATGCTGCGGAATGTGCAACCGCACGACTACGACATCGCAACCAGTGCTCGTCCTGAAGAAGTGCAAGCCCTCTTCAGGCGCACCATTGCCATCGGTGCCCAGTTCGGTGTCATCAGTGTACTCGACGGCAACGCAGAATATCAGGTGGCCACCTTTCGCTCCGATGGAACCTACCAGGACGGACGCCACCCCGATTCTGTTACCTTTTCGAGCGCTGAAGAAGACGCAAAGCGGCGCGACTTCACCATCAACGGCCTTTTCTTTGACCCCATCGAAAACACGCTTCGTGACTACGTTGGAGGCCAGAAAGACCTTCAAATAGGGCTTCTTCGGGCCATCGGAAATCCATCGGAACGATTCGCCGAAGATCGGCTCCGGATGTTACGAGCAATCCGATTTGCTACCGTTTTAGAATTCGAAATTTGCCCTGAGACGTGGACCGCCATCTGCACGCAGGCATCGCATCTTTGTGAGGTAAGTGAGGAGCGAATTCGCGAAGAGTTTCTCAAAATTATGCTCTCTCCAGCCAGGGTGCGTGGACTGGATTTACTCGATTCCAGTGGATTGCTGCAAGAGATCCTCCCCGAAATGGAAGCGCTTAAAGGTTGCGAGCAACCGCCCCAGTTTCACCCGGAAGGGGACGTCTGGGTCCACACCCGCCTCATGCTCAGTCTGCTTCCGGAATCGGTCTCCACTCCTTTAGTTCTATCCGTCCTGCTACACGATATCGCTAAACCGGCTACCTTCACTTACGACGAAGTGGCTAAACGCATCCGCTTTTCCGGACACGAGAAACTTGGAGCCGAGATGACCGAGCAGATTCTGACACGGCTAAGATTTTCCCGAAAAGAAATCGACGCAACCGTCGAAGCTGTCGCCAATCACATGGCATTTAAGGACGTACAGCAAATGCGAGTTGCACGGCTCAAACGTTTTCTAGCTCGCTCGACGATTCAAGATGAACTGGCGCTGCATCGAGTCGATTGCGCATCGAGCAATGGCGACCTATCGAATTACGACTTTCTGAATCGAAAAATTGAGGAGTTCTCAAACGAGCCCCTCATTCCCGAGCCGCTCATCACCGGAAGAGACCTCATTCCTCTGGGCTACAAGCCAGGGCCGCAGTTTAAAGAGATTTTAGAAGCCGTTCAGAACAGGCAACTTGAAGGAACACTACACTCGAAGTCCGACTCGCTGCTTTGGGTAAAGGAACAGTTTCCTCTTTCCGAATAAAGATCACGAGCAGCCTGTAGCCGCTACTCGGCAGGGCTCGTAAACGTCACCCCAGCCGCCTGAAAATCAGCCGGCAACGGACACGTAAACTGTTTCCATTCACCGGAACGAGGATGAAAAAAGCCCAATTGCCATGCGTGAAGCATTTGTCGCTCCGCACCTGCTCGTCTTCCGTAAACGGCATCGCCCAGTAATCCGTGGCCAATATGGGCCATGTGAACGCGGATCTGGTGAGTCCGCCCGGAATGCAGCCGACATTGCACCATCGTTACTAAAGTTCCTTTGAACTCGAGTTCACCAAGCACCCGCCAATCCGTACGGGATTCACGTCCTTTACCCGGCGGCAGCACAGCCATCTTCTGTCGCTGCACGGGGTGCCGCCCAATAGGCGCGTTTACCGTTCCGCTCTCTTGCCGAAAAGGCCCGAGAGCCAGGGCCAAATAGATCTTCCGCACTTCCCTACCCGCAAACTGTGCTGACAGGTGTTTGTGGGCAAAATCCGATTTCGCCACTACCAAACACCCGCTGGTTTCCTTATCGAGCCG
Source organism: Verrucomicrobiota bacterium (assembly GCA_037133875.1). Lineage (GTDB taxonomy): Bacteria > Verrucomicrobiota > Verrucomicrobiia > Chthoniobacterales > Chthoniobacteraceae > Chth-196. Next base: position 75,678 of record JBAXNG010000021.1, read on the forward strand.
ATGCACAATGCCCGGGCGCTCTTGCCCGCCACCTTCAGACAAATCGTCGCAATGATGCAAAAGCGCATTCACAACGGTACCCGTCCAGTTACCCGCAGCAGGATGTACCACCATCCCGGCCGCTTTGTTGATCACTAAAAGCTCTTCATCTTCGTAGAGAACTTCGATCGGAATATCCTCCGCTTGCGCTTCAATCGGCGCAGGCTCCGGTTCAGTTACGAGCACTGACTCTCCCCCTTTCAAGCGTTCGCCAGGCTTTGATGGAACTTTGCCATCGACTAAAACAGCCCCCTTGCGCACCCATTCCTGCAACTGGGAACGGCTTCGCTCCGGCAATACAGAACACAAAAACTGATCCAGACGCACACGTTCACCGTGTGCGGGAACTTCAAATTGATGGACAGGACGATCAATCGACACGCGCCCGAAATAGACAGGTCCTGCATATTTGCAAGCGAGCGTCGAGCGATTCAGTTTGCCGAACTCTTCACAATGGCATTCGCTAAAGGCGGCACATTCTATGAATTGGTACTACGAGTCTGACGGAAAACCCACTGGTCCAGTGCCAGAATCCGAACTGCAAATGTTGGTGGCGGAAGGAAAGATTTCGGCACTCACCCTGGTCTGGTCCAAGGGAATGCAAGATTGGCAGCCCTTTCATGAGGCCGTTTCACGAACGAGATTCGTAGAGCCAGACCTATCCAATCCTCCCGAAACATCTGGCGAGAGCACACCCTCGGTCGAGAATGCCACCAATTTGGCATCTCCCATAGATAAAGCACATTGCGTCATGCCAACCTGGGAAAACCGGGATGGAACGAGCATCATCAGTGCGTTTTGCAAAACGCTTGCCGAAGCGCTCACCAGGCCATCAGTCACGTTTGCCAATTTGCCACGCGAAGGTAGCTGGGGACGGCCCCTTGCATTCTACCTCATGTCGGGTGTCTGTAGTTTTGTTTTTTGGACACTGACGTTTTACGTTTCTCCGCCCCAAAATCCGCCTTTCCCAATACCTCCAGTGGAGGCACTGATTGCTATAGGGATTCCTATATCCATTCTGATTTTCCCAATGCAGGCGGTCTTCACAACAGCCCTGCTTCATTTCTTTATTTGGATAACAGGAAGCGCCAACAGGCCTTTCGGAACCACCTTCCGTATTGTTACTTACGCAATGGGGGCAACCTCGTTTCTGCTGCTAATCCCACTGGGAACGGCCTCGGTTGCCTCTCTGGCAAGCGACCCTGAATTAACCCAACAGGCAATCGATCTGGCCTCTTACGTGATGCTGATCTGGAGCATCATCGTTCTGGTAAAAGCCATCGCGAATGCCCAAGCCGTCAGTATTTGGCGCGCGTCGCTCGCCGTGCTTCTTCCAATGATATTGCTCTGTGGCATCGGCATCCTTCTCGCGTTGATTGTCGGTGGGATGCAAGGGATGTAGTCCCGCCCCACTTACAAACATTCACAAGCGATCCTCCAGCGTTAGCCCTCGCCTTTTTTATGGTCCGCGCACTTTACCCCGGTTCCTTCGACCCTGTCACAAACGGACATCTGGATGTTCTCAAACGCGCCTCGCTTCTTTTCGACGAGGTTCTTGTTGCCGTTGCATATAACAACTCAAAACAAGCCCTGTTCAGCCCTGAACAGCGGATTGAGTTGTTGCAAGAGTCTACGAGGGAGCTGCCAAACGTGCGGGTGACCAGCTTCCAGGGGCTTCTGGTGGATTTCGCAAGAGAACAAGGTGCTCGTGCTATTATTCGCGGATTACGAGCCGTCTCGGATTTTGAATACGAGTTTCAGATGGCCCTGATGAACAGAAGTTTAGAACCGAAGCTAGAGACTCTTTTCTTAATGCCATCGGAGGAATACACCTACCTCTCTTCCCGAATGGTTAAGGAAGTTTCGCGCTTAGGTGGCGAAATTAGCCGTTTTGTGCCAAGCTGTGTGGCGGCTGCACTTCGTGACGCGTTTGTAAAATAACGTCGGATTAACGTAATTTTAGCAGGAGGAACAGAACCCTATGAAGATCCACATCCTTCAGATACCAGAAGAAGGCAAACACATTGAAGGCGAAGACCCCGTCTCGGTGCTCGAGCTCGGGGAATCACACATGGAGGCCATCGCTCCTCTAGAGTATTCTCTAGATGTGGGCCTTAGCGATGGCGGCCTATTCGCCACGGGCCACCTCAAGACCAAATTCAAAACCCAATGTGTGAGCTGTCTTGAATCGTTTGAGCTTCCCATTGAGATCTCGGATTTTGCCTGTCAGGTCGAACTCACAGGTCGAGAGGAGGTAGACTTGACAGATCTGTTACGAGAAGACATCCTCCTCGCCCTTCCGCCCCATCCGCACTGCGACGGGACCGGTGAGCGTAGTTGTTCTGGGCCGCCAAAATGTGCCACAGACGAAACGTTACCCGAAAGTCCGCGTATGGTTTGGGGCGACCTGGATCGATTGAAGCTTTAATCATAACCGCTACGTAATATGGGAGTTCCAAAGAGAAAAATGTCAAAAATGCGCCTGCGCACACGCAAGGCCGCTAACCGCTGGCACGCCCCGCAGCTAAGCCGGTGCACAAACTGTGGCTCAGCCTCACGCTCACATCGTGCTTGCCCAAGTTGCGGATATTACCGTGGCCGTCAGGTTCTCGCTGTTGCCGCTCTCTAGTCGCACACTTTAGCCTTTCTTCAGCCGCCCCGCATTCTGTGCGTGGGCGGCTGTTTTATTTTAAGCATCCCATCATATTTCTCACTCACTTAGGCTGATTCAACCTCGCCAGCTCCATCGCACCTGTTCATGCTTCCCCCTGCTCCAAACTGTAATTTTTAAGGTAATCCTTTAATGAGAATCGCACTCGACGCCATGGGGGGAGATCACGCCCCTGCACATCTTATTGAAGGCGCGGCTCTAGCGCTTAGCGAATACGAACACATTTCAAAACTCTTCCTTGTCGGCGACACCGCCCGTATCGAAGCCGAACTCAAACGCATCGCGTTTTCCGACAACCGAATCGAAATCGTGCATTCCACTCAAATCGTGGAAATGACCGACGCCGCAACAGATTCCGTACGTCGTAAACGGGACTCCTCGATCAGCAGGGCCGTAGATCTTGTGAAGGCGGGCCAAGCAGAAGCCATAGTCAGCGCAGGACACACCGGTGCAGCCGTCGCAGCCTCGCAGATTAAGCTTCGCAATCTTCCCGGTGTCGAACGCCCCGCGATCGGCGCAATCATCCCAACGGAAACCAATTATTTTCTCCTGATCGATGCCGGTGCAAACACGGATCCCAGCCCGCGCCAGATGGTGCAGAGCGCCATTATGGGAGCCGCCTATTCGCGTCACGTACTGGGTTACAGCAACCCATCTATCGGCCTGATGTCGATCGGTACGGAGGATGAAAAGGGCAACGAATTCACCCGTGAGGTTTTTGATCTCCTCAAGGCTTCGCACCTGAATTTCCGGGGCAACGTCGAAGGGCATGATCTCTTTGAAAACCCCGTAGAGGTTGTCGTCTGCGACGGCTTCGTCGGTAACATTATGCTCAAAACGTTAGAGGCTATCGCAAACGCCATCTTCCGCTGGCTTAAAAGTGAGCTCATGAAATCCCCCGTGCGCATGGCAGGGGCTTGGCTCGCGAGAGACGCTTTCCGCACTATTAAAACAAAGACAAACCCCGACGAATACGGCGGCATGCCACTCCTCGGAGTGAACGGCAACTGTATCATCGCTCACGGCGGCAGCTCTGCTTACGCAATCAAAAATGCAATCCGCGTCGGGGCGGAATCCATTCGCCACCAGCTCAACCCCCACATTATCGAGGAAGTGAAGCGCTACAATGAATCCGCAGGCCACATCTCAGAACCCAAACCCTAGTCTCCGCTCGGCCTCCATTATCGGCACCGGCTCTTATGCACCTCAACGGGTGCTCACAAATGCCGAGCTCGAAAAGATGGTGGACACAAACGACGAATGGATCGTCTCCCGTACCGGTATCCGTGAGCGCCGCATCGCAGACGCATCAGAATCCACCAGCGATTTAGCCGCTGCAGCAGCAAAGGCTGCCATGGAAAACGCGGGCATCACAGCCGATGAAATCGATCTGATCATCGTCGCCACAGTGACACCCGACATGTTCTTCCCGTCTACCGCATGTTTTGTACAAACCAAAATAGGCGCGAAACGTGCCGCGTGCTTCGATGTAAGCGCCGCGTGTTCTGGCTTCCTTTTCGCGATGGACATCGCTCGTCAATTCATCGCAACCGGCACCCACAACACCATTCTGGTTATTGGCGCTGACAAACTTTCCACCATCGTCGACTGGTCCGATCGTAACACCTGTGTCCTTTTTGGAGACGGTGCAGGTGCCGCGATTTTGCGCCACAAAGAAGGTTCACGAGGGATCTTGTCCACTCACATGGGAAGCGACGGGTCTTACGCGGAAATCCTCTACATCCCTGGCGGCGGCTGCCTGCACCCGATCACATCGGAAAACGCAGATCTTCACGTCAATACCATCAAGATGAATGGGCGTGAAACCTATAAGCAGGCCGTCACATCGATGTTATCAGCTGCCAATATCTCGCTGACGAACGCCGGCCTAACCAGCAACGACCTTTCCTGCATCATTCCACATCAGGCAAATCTGCGCATCATCGAAGCAATCGCGTCCCGTATGGAAGTCTCGATGGACCGCTTCCTCATCAACCTGGATCGTTACGGAAACACCAGTGCTGCAGCGGTAGCAATCGCCCTCGATGAAGCTAATCGCACAGGTCGCATGAAGCAGGGTGACCACATCCTCCTCGTGGTATTCGGTGGTGGCCTGACTTGGGCCAGTTCCGTAATCGAATGGTAATTTCGAATGCTTACCGACACCCACGCCCACCTCGATTTTCCGGAGTACGAACAAGATCTACCGGACGTCATGGAACGGGCAAAGACTGCCGGCGTTTCGAAAATCATCACCATCAGCACTTCGCTTGAAGGAAGCGCCCGCGCCGTGGCCCTGGCAAATAAATGGCCCTGCGTGAAAGCCACCGTTGGGGTTCATCCCTGTTACGTTGATGAATCCCCGGAGGTAATTCTTCCTGAACTTCGCAAGTTAGCTTCCGATCCACATGTAGTCGGCATCGGTGAAACCGGCATCGATTATCACCGCAACCAAACGCCTCCCGAAGACTCAACGGCTCTCGCAACGTGGATCCACAACCGTGAAAAGCAGGCTCGCTTCTTCGATCTCCAGCTCTCATTAGCAGTCGAACTTGGACTCAACGTCGTCGTGCATCAACGCGACTCCTGGGACGACACGCTCCGTATTTTACGCCCTTACAGCGGCAAACTCAAAGCCGTGTACCACTGTTTCGGCGGAACACTGGCACAAGCGCAGGAACTCATCGCTCTTGGTTTTCTGGTTTCATTCACGGGTATCGTCACGTTTAAGAACGCAGTATCGGCCCAAGAAGCCGCAGCAAAACTTCCCGCTGGCTCCTTCTTTCTGGAAACGGATTGCCCATTCCTGGCACCCGTCCCCCATCGAGGAAAACGCTGCGAGCCAGGCCACACTCGACTCATTGCCGAACATATCGCCAAGCTTCGCTGCGAAACCCTCGAGCAAGTTGCAGCACACACCTCTGCTGCCGCCGACGTTTTCTTTCAGCGTCGTTAACCCATTCCGAGCCGATCCCAACGTGCTCTATCAATCATGGCCGACGCACTCAAAAATCAGTTCGGACCTGAAATCGCAAAGCGCCTCGCAGCGGACATCTCGCGAATTTACCCAGCGTTTACCGTAGCCGCTTTCCTTCATGACGCGTTAACGGGCTATGAATCTCTCGAGCTGATTCCTCGAGCTCGACACTTGGCAAACGCCCTCCACAAGCACCTTCCCGAAGATTACCCAACAGCCATAAGCATTCTGCTTCGCACGCTCTCCCCTGTGCTGACAGAGACGGAACGCAACGGCATGGCACCTTTCTTTTACCTACCGCATACCCTTTTCGTGGGCCAATACGGCTTGGATCACTTCGAGGAATCCATGCACGCCCAGTACGAATTAACCCAACGCTTCACCGCCGAATTTAGCATTCGTCCGTACCTCGAACGTTACCCCGACGAAACACTCGCGCGCCTGCGCCTCTGGACAAATGACCCAAGTGTTCACGTGCGGCGCCTCGTATCGGAAGGAACCCGTCCCAGACTCCCATGGGCACCTCGTCTGCGAAGCCTTCAAAAGGACCCGACACCCGGAATCGAACTCTTGGAGCTGCTAAAGGATGACTCAGACCTCTACGTCCGCAGGTCTGTTGCAAATCATCTAAACGACATCGGCAAGGATCACCCTTCCATTCTGATCGAAATAGCCAATCGATGGAAAACGTCAGCCACCGCTGAACGTTTGTGGGTCATCAAACACGGCCTGCGTTCCTTGATCAAACAGGGAAACGCCGAGGCACTTGCTGTTCTCGGGTTCCCCCAAAAAACGTCTACCGCCGTTCTCACTCCCCTGCTTTCCCCCTCCAACCCGGCAATTGGCGAGGCAGTCACGCTATCGTTTACGCTGAAAAACACCAAACCTCAGGCACAGCGAGTCTTAGTCGACTTCCGAATTTTCTTTGTCAAAGCCAACGGTCAAGCAAAGCCAAAGGTCTTCAAACTACAAACAGTCGAGCTGGAGCCCCACGGCGAAATACGACTCTCGAAAAAAGTTTCGCTGGCGAAGATGAGCACCCGCCAGCATTACCCAGGACTTCACACTGTAGAAATCTTGGTGAACGGGCAGGTGTTTCCCGCTGGGAACTTTCATCTCCGTTAACATCTCAAATTTTTCCCTTTTTCTTTAAGGGTACCCCCACGGATGTCCCACCCCTCCATGTAACCTCGGTTCCATGACTCAATTCATCCGCTCTCGTATCGTCAACCTCACCGTCGCCCTAACAACCCGCATCCAACGCTACCTCGGGTTGCTGCCGGCAACACCTCCTCAGCAACTCGATCTTTCTCTTTTTCCCGAAGCACCACTTTCCAATCAAACCGAGTCCCAGCGTTTATCTCGTTTTTCTCGGTAGCGGCAGCCGAATGGCTCACGTAGTGTTTGGGTTGAGGGCCTCCTGCACTCCCATTCATTTACTGCCATGTCCGCCATTGTATTGGAATGCCGCGAAATCTGTAAAAGCTATGATCAGGGCCCCGTTCTAAGAGGTGTTTCGATGCTTCTTCACGAGGGTGAACGCCTCGCGTTAACCGGTCCCTCCGGTTGCGGCAAAACAACCTTACTGAACTGCATTGGCGGCATAGACCGTCCTGATTCAGGGCAGATTCAACTTCTGGGACACGACCTCACAACGCTCAATGCCCTCTTGCTGGCCTCCATGCGCCGACAAAAGATCGGTAACATTTTTCAGTTCTTTCATCTTCTTCCGACTTTATCTGTCCAAGAAAACATTGAATTTCCGCTCCAACTTCTCGATATCCCCCCAAAGGAACGAAGCGAACGGGCCGCCGCCCTGCTTGAACGGGTCGGCATCGCGCATCGAGCCCAAGCGCTACCCGCAAAGCTTTCCGGAGGCGAAATGCAACGGGTCGCAATCGCAAGAGCCCTCATTCACCGTCCTGCACTCATTTTGGCTGACGAACCTACCGGGAATTTGGACTCCCACAACGGAGCCAACATTCTTGCCCTCCTCAAGGAACTCACAGAAGAAACCTCCACAGCTCTACTTCTCGTCACGCACAGCGCGGAGGCCACGCAAATCTGTCACCGCCGCATCGCCATGCGTGATGGGGCCATCGCCCACGATGAATGACAACTGCCCGCCCAAGCCTTCCAAAAAATGCTGCCCAGTCAGCCGTGGTGCGCACTATTTTCACCCGCGTCATCTGGCGGCATTGGAAGCAGGAGACTCGGCGTTCGCTTCTTTTGCTGATTCTACTCGCAATCGGGGTTGCCGCGTTTTTCTCGATCCGGCTGGCGAATAGAGCCGCTGTTGCAAGTTTCGCCAGTTTTACGAACGTCGTCACAAAACAAACCGACGCCATATTAGCGGCTCCCGTAGGCAACCTCTCTGATTCAATTCTCGAGGAACTGGGCACGGCTCTCAAAGGTGACGGGGTCGAGATTATCCCCATTTTAGAATTGGTCGCTGCCACACCCCGGCTCTCTCAGGAAACGAAACTCAACTCCCGCCCGCCCATTACCCTTCTGGGATTAGATTTGGTCGCGCTACAGAACCTCGCAGACAGGGAGGAACAAGACCGCAAATGGTTTTCCCAAACGAAAGCAGCGCCATCCCATCAAACGACCGAGCCCCAAGCCGCTCCCAACGATTTGTGGCGAATACTCAACCAACCCAATGCCGTTTTTTGCTCCGAAACGATGGCTCGGGAAGATTCGTTAAACGTGGGCTCCAATCTTTCGATGGTTCTAAACGATAAACAGCTCGAGTTGGAAATTTGCGGAATCATTCCCGGCAGATCTGATCAACCTGCCGTCCCGAGAAATCTGATCATCGTCGACTTGCCCGCCCTTCAGCATTTAGCGGGCAAACAAGGACTATTGGACCGTATCGAGTTTCTTTTTCCACCGGCGGTAAAAGGCACCCCAGCCGCTCAAACTCTCATTGATAAGATCGAGAAAACGGCCGGCGGACGAGGCCGAGTGAAAACTCCCGAGTCCCGCCGGGAGACAGCGGCAGTAATGACGCAGGGCTTCCAACTCAACCTCACGATCCTTTCATTACTCGCCCTGCTTGTTGGGATTTATCTGATCTTTCAATCGCTGGATGCAGCGGTCGTGCGACGCCGCTCGGAAATCGCAACACTACGAGCACTAGGCGTCACACCTCGCGAGATTTTGTATGCATGGGTCCTTGAAGCGCTCATTTTGGGAATCGCGGGGGGCGTACTGGGCACATTTGGAGGCTGGCTGCTGGCACAAGGAGCCGTTCGCGTCGTTTCCACGACGGTAAACGCACTTTACTACGCAACCAACGTTACAGCCGCCGAATTGCATTTGGGTGAAACATTACTCGCGATTTCCACCGCGGTCGCGTGCAGCGTCCTTGCGGGCTGGCTGCCAGCCAGTCGCGCGGCACTCATTCCGCCAGCCCAACTATTAACGCGCGGTATGGATGCTAAAGAGCCCGAGCCGCAATTACGTCACATCGTATGGGGCACCCCTCTCTTTCTGGCCGCCATCGGGCTCGCGCTTCTACCTCCAATCGCACTCAAAGGCGGAGGCCACTTTCCATTGGGAGGATATTTGAGCGCCTTATTTGGAATTCTTGGGGGAGGCATTATCACCGGCGAGTTCTTGCTGCTCTTGGGATTTGTCGCAGCTCCACTCACGAAAAACTCAGCCTCCCTTAAATTGGGAAACAGCCACATCTCACAACCCACCGGTCGGCACCGATGGGCGGTAGCAGCGCTTCTTTGCGCCGTCGCCATGACCGGAGGCATGATTATCCTCGTCGCCAGCTTCGAAAAAAGCGTCAGCCTCTGGATTCAACACACACTCCAGGCAGATCTGTACGTCACTAGCGACGCCAACCAGACGGCTACTTCCTATAACAGAATTCCAGAAGCCACTTGGAGTGCCATCGTAACCCAGACGGATATATCCGATTCCGATGTAGCGCTGATCCTGCCAGCCGAACTTCCAAACGGGACCGTACGGTTGATGGGAACCAACCTAGCGTTTTATGAGCGCCACAATCAGTTCACGTGGCTTCAAAAACCAACCGACCACCGGATTTATCAAACCTCCGAAAATACTGCGCTCTGCATCGTGAGCGAGGCGTTCACTGAACGATTCGGCAACCGCGTTGGAGACCCCCTCGAACTTCCCACACCTTTGGGAAAACAGACCCTGACCATTGCCGGCATCTACTCCGATTACGGCGATGAAAAAGGGGTCATTATGGTGGACCGAACGCATTTGAGCCGATGGATGAATACAACGGATGCGAGCACCCTTTCACTCATCGCCAGTCCTGGGACCGACCCGCTGCGATTACAGTCCGAGTTACGGCAACGACACCCAGGGCTCGCTATCCTTACGAACACGCATCTTCGTAATGAAGTGATGCGAATCTTCCGGCAAACCTTTGCAATCACCTACGCACTTGAAGGGATCGGAATTCTGGTTTCGCTCGTCGGTTTAGGAACGACACTTGCCAGTATTCTTCTAGAACGGAAAAACGAACTGACCACCTTGCGCGCATTGGGAATGACGCCTCGGCACATAGCCTTCGCCACCGCCTGGGAAGGCTCAGCAATTGCTTTCTGCGGCGCATTCGGTGGGCTTCTCATGAGCATCGGGCTCGGTGCCGTACTCATTTATGTCGTGAACAAACAGACATTCGGATGGACCCTCCAACCAATGGTTCCGGTGCGCCCGTTGCTCGCTTTGGTGTGTGGTGTTGTTCTCTGCGGAAGCCTGACAGCATGGTGTGTCGGGCGCTGGGGCAGCACCCTTCCGGCAGACCGAGAGCCGTAACACACGCCCTACGTAGAATACACCTGTATATGCGACTTCTTCCTTCTCTCGTTACGTTTCCATACCTCTTCATCGGCAACGTAGGGCTCGCCCAGATCCCCCCCACGGCGGCTCCTCAAAAACAAGCCGCTCTCGATCTCCCATTAGCGAAAGAAACGGATGACGGCTTCCAAGTTCCGTCCCCCCATCCCAAGTTTCAATTTCCGAGGGATCACGGCAGTCATCCAGACTTTAAGATTGAATGGTGGTACCTCACCGGACACCTCTTCGGTCCACAGAACGAGCGCCTCGGTTATCAGGCAACTTTCTTCCGGCGTTCCGGCCCGAAGACACCGGTACCTTCCAGCCATTCGGAACGGTTTCGCTCTGACGAAATCCACCTCTTTCACGCTGCGTTATTGGATGAGCGCACTGGTACTTTTCTGCATCAGGAACAACTTCTACGGACTGGCTGGAACGCCCAATCCAGCGCAACAAAACTCTCGGTTCAGATTGGAGATGCCTCCCTGCGTGCGGGTGAAACGGACCCTGAACTGTTCCTCCTCGAGTCGCATATCCGCGACGAAGCTCACTTCAACCTCCAACTCCGGCCCACAAAACCTCTGGTCGTATTTGGCAAAGATGGCATCTCTCGCAAGGGAGATTCGCCAACCGCCGCAAGCTGGTACCTGACCTTTCCGCGATTAAGAACCGAGGGTTCGCTACGGATCGGATCAAGAACGATCCCTGTTCACGGAGAAACCTGGATGGATCACGAAATCAGCAGCAGCCAGCTTACAGGCGAGCAAAGCGGATGGGACTGGGCGGGAATCCAATTTGAAGACGGACGCGAAATCATGACCTATCGCCTGCGACGCAAAGACGGTTCTACCGACCCGGCATCCTCCCTTTCGTGGGTTTCAGCAGACGGCAAAACCACTCAATATTCAGCTCAGGAATTTCGCTGGGAAGCAGACGGTAAATGGAAGAGCCCACACACTTCCGCCCAATATCCCCTGCCCGTGCGGCTGACCTGTACGGACCCAGCCACCGGTACTCCTGTGGAATTTCTCCTTAAACCCATCGCCCTAGATCAGGAATTAGGCGGCTCCAAAAGCGGTCTCGCCTATTGGGAAGGTGCCTGCAGAGTGTTGCGTGACGGGAAGGTTGTCGGTTCCGCTTACGTGGAACTCACAGGCTACAGCAACGATCTCTCTGAACGTCTGAAATAGGGCTTCGCAGACCGCTAACACAATTAATTCCCCGTTACTGGGATTCGCAGGCCCTGCTCTCATTCTTACCAATTCGAAGTAGGATTGCCTCCAGCAACCCATCGCTCAGACAGGTCGCTCCAAACTCAACCTGCGCATGAAACTCCCCGGGTTTCCACTGCTCAAACACGCCTTGGTTTGTCACCCGCGCTGTGTCTGGTTGTCCTCCCAAAACGTCATTCCAAAGAATCGCGGCTACCGAAAGCCCCCGCTGTTGAACGGCATCCACAGTCAATCGCGCATGGTTTAACGCCCCCAGTCGATTGGCCACAACCACCACAACAGGGAAACCCAACTCCACCGCAAAATCGCTCATACACAGCTGATCCGTCAACGGCACCCGCCAACCGCCCACCCCCTCTACGACCACCAAGTCGTGCTTCTCGCGAAGAACACGACAGGCATCCTGGGCCGTTGATACGTCCAACACCCGATTCTCCACAAGTGATGCTGTGTAAGGAGCCGCCGGTACCCGCAACCAAACCGGGTTCACCAGTCCCAAATCCACGCATCCCCCATTTGCATCATCGAGGGCCATGGCATCCTCTCGGTCCCCGCAGGCGAAAGGCTTCATCCCCACAGCATCCAACCCCATTTTGCGAAATCCACGGACCAAATGACAGCAGACCGAGGTCTTTCCAACCCCTGTATCCGTTCCAGTTATAAAAAGACCACCAGTCATGCCCTTCTATAATACCGAGCGCTAGAACGAACAAGAAGACGCTGGGCTTACAGCCCACTCACTCGGGACGCCCCTCAAAAAGCACATCAACCACTCAATCCACTCGATATAACATAGCAGCCAACGACGCATTTTGTAATAATCCTGCCATGTCGAAAGGCAATCTTCAGGCAGACTTCATCGCCAATATGGCAGACCCAACAGCATTTCGAGCCATGTTCGATTTGCTTACGGATGTCGTCTTTTTCGTCAAAGACCGCAAAAGCCGCCTCATTGGCGGGAACCGGATCTTGATTGAACGCTTGGGGCTGAAATCCGAAGCCGATCTGATTGGCAGGATGGACTCCGAATTTGTCCCCGAAAAACTCGCTCGCGCTTTCCTCTCCGATGACGAATTGGTTTTTCAAACTGCTCAGCCTCTCATTAATCGCCTCGAAGTCTGGTACACCGACAAGGGAGAACTCGACTGGTTTCAAACAACCAAGGTCCCGCTGTTTGGTAAAAATGGCGAGGTCATCGGGCTTATGGGAACAACCCGCCATGATCTGAGTCGGGCCACATACAAACCGGAAAGCGATCTCTCGCACGTCACCTCGTATCTCGAAAAAAACGTCGATCGCATCGTCACCAATGCCGAACTCGCACAGGAATGCGGGATGTCAGAACGAACACTCAACCGGAAAGTGAATCAGGCCTTTGGGGTCACCCCTTACGAGTTAATGCTTCAAATTCGGATTCAAAAGGCCGCAGAAGCCTTGATTCAAACGCCTGCAAAAGTACAGGACATCGCAGTCGCACACGGTTTCTGCGATCAGAGCACCTTTACGCAGCACTTCCGAAAACGAATGGGAATGACGCCCCGCCAATTTCGGATCGGACATCAAGCCTGACGATTCAATTCCTGGAATCGCGTACGTCAGAATACGAGCCGTTGTTGCCCACACGGGTTCTGTCTCCAAACAAGCCAACGAGATTTCGTAAAGACTCCTCCCCTTCATGTCTTTCAAAACATCGACTCTGACGGTCTGCAGTGCCCTTCTGCCGGCGCTCACGACCGTACAGGCCATTGAATACAGCACTCTCGAGTTCGGCGATACACGCGCAACGGTGTGCAAAATCGACACCCGAAAGGAACGCCTCCAACTCTTTCTTCGAGACGAAGACGAGCGTCCATTTCATCACTTTGAACGGCTCGCCTCGTGGCTTGAGACACGAAAACAGACGCTCATTTTTGCAATGAACGCAGGCATGTACCACAGGGACTACTCGCCTGTCGGCCTCTTTGTTTCCGAAGGAAAACAGGCCTTTCCGCCAAACTACGACGACGGAAAAGGGAACTTCTTTCTCAAACCCAATGGCATCTTTGCGATCACTGAAAGGAACGCCTACGTAATCGACTCCTCCGACTACGGAAAGATTCGCGGACGCGTGCTTCTCGCGACCCAATCGGGACCCCTCTTATTAAAAAACGGCACGATTCATCCCGCTTTCAAACCGGATTCCGATTCACGTTTGATTCGCAACGGCGTTGGTATCCTCTCTCCAGGCGTTGCCCTGTTCGTGATCAACGAAACGCCACTCAACCTCTACGAATTCGCCTGCCTTTTTAAAGACAGGCTCCACTGCCAAAATGCGCTCTATTTTGATGGCAACGTCTCCAGCCTCTACTCCTCCGAGTTAAAGCGGAACGACATCAAAACTCACCTCGGCCCAATAATCGGGGTCACCGAAAATCTGCCAGCAACCGCTCGTCCGCAGACTATACGCTGAGCTTTAGGCCAACGCTAATTTGAAGGCGTGGGATAAACTAGACGCGGAACGGTTCCCTCCAACTCGCCAATCGTGCGGCTTAGAAGGTCTTTGGGATAACGAACCGTATTGGCATCCATCTTCGCATCAGGTTTCATCGCACTCAATTTCGCCACGGCCTCTTTCATCGCAGGAAGCAGAGGACGCGCACTCTCACCGATGCGATTCAGGACATTGGCGGCTTGAAGCGTAAAGCTCGGGTTCGGGTGGATATCCAATTGCTTCTCGAGAACAGGCAATGCGAGATCCGGTTTACCAAGCGCCACCAATGCCTCAGCCGCCGCAATCTGTATCGCACCGGAGGTATCCTTGAGGGCCTTGATCACAGCTGTTTCAGCAGGACGCGCCTTACTTGCGAGCATGGTTACACCCTGTAATGCCCACCAACGGATCGCTTCACAGGGATCCTCAATTGCGGCCACCAACTCAGAAAGGCTTTCCGGACTGCGCTCCGAAGCAAGGCGCGCAATTTCATAAATTCGCTCGATCGGGTACGCTCCCGAAACACGAACCGCATCATACCCCTCCAGCGCCGAGCCCTCGGGTGCAAACCCATTATCGATCACGTCGATCGAGTGCTTCTTTAGCGCTCCACGCATCCGGTTCAATGTCGGTTGGTGCGCTGGATCCTTCGCCAGATTCGTCACGCTGTCCGGATCCGCAGCCATATCGTAAAGCTCCTCGGTCGGTTTAGATCCCCAGAACATCGAAGTCGCAGCCGTCAGTTTTCCTTCTGCTGCCACGCGCGCCCACGACTGATAACCACGTCCCTGGAACATATATGCCAGCGGTTGGACATAGGCCAAATCCGGACGGAAGTTCCGGATATAAAGCCAGCGCTTATCCATCACGGACCGCACCATATCATAACGTTCGTCCATCCGATCCCGGGTGCAGTACACGAACTCACTGGGCTGGGTCTTCGCCTGGCCCGCAAACGGACGTCCCTGCATATAGTCGGGAATCTTCACCCCAGCCAGCGAGAGCACCGTTGGAGCGAAGTCCACAAAACTTACGGGATCAGAAATCCGGGACCCTGGTGCAGCGGGAGCCAAATGCTGCCATTTCGGGGGAAAATAAACGATCAACGGCACATGTGTTCCGCTTTCCTGCAGGAATCGCTTACTCCGAGGCAACACTCCGCCATTATCCGCGTAGTAAAAAACAATTGTGTCGTCCGCGAGCCCTGCCTCTTCCAGATCCTTGAGTTTAGCCCCAATTTCTTTGTCCATTAACGTGATACAATCGTAATAACGTGCCCAGTCTGCACGAATTTCAGGAGTGTCCGGTTGATAAGGAGGAATCCGGACTTTGCTTGGATCCGTTGGCGGGAAATCCAGAGCGGGACTTTTCTCGGGGAAGAGACAGCTCTCATGAGTGACCTCGTGGTTAAAGACACTGAAGAATGGCTGCTTCGGGTCTTTACGGTTGCGGTAATGAGCGCGTTTCCCCTGTTCATCCCATGTTTTTTGCGGATCGATCGGGGAGTTATAATCGGTCTTGGAGTTGTTCGAACCAAAGTACCCGTTCGTTCGAAGGAGCGTCGGAAACCCGTTCAACCACGATGGAATCTTGCCGCTGGCCCGCATGTGTTCGGCGGGGCCACAGGACATCGCGAACATCCCGCTTATGAGGGTGAACCGAGAAGGCGCGCAGACGGGTTGCGCAAAGCAACGCTCAAAAACCACGCCCTTTTTCGCCAGTTGATCCAGCGTTGGCGTACGCGCCAAAGGATCCCCAAAGCAACCTAGAAACGTGTCATTATCCTCGCTCACGAGCCAAAGGATATTCGGACGCGTGGGACCTTCGGCAGCGAATGCTGTGACGACTGGGCTAAGCAGAAGCGTTGAGAAAGCGATGATCGTGTAATTTGGAATCATTTGTGGGGGCGGTTGCCGCGTAGCCTAACGCGTTAGGCACACATTGGAAAGTAGACGAAAGTACGTGAGCAACCGGTCTGGCGATTCAGCACGGGGACACACACTGCCGGGGCTGCAAAGAAAAAGGCCGTGGAGCATTTCGCTCCACGGCCTTTTCGCTTAAACTATCAGACGCAATTAGAAGGTGTTATTGCGATACGCACCCATTTCAGGAGCGTCAGGATTTACTTCTGGTCCGAAGTAACGCAGCACGACCAATGGCTCGGTAGCGCTCAAGTTCTCAAAAGTCACGCCTGCCTTCGCGCCTGCTTCCGTCGCGAAATACTCGTCTTCCGTGAGTTCGGTGAACCGAATCATCTTGGGGCTATTCAAAGGCTGGCCATTGATTTTCCCAATCCCCTGCACACAAATGAGACCGTAAGCGCCATTGTCGCGGATGGTGCATTTCACACCAGGATCCACGGTCAATTCCTTCGCAGTGAAGAGCTGTTCCTTCTTAATCCGTCCGTAAACGATCCAGCGATCAACATAACCTTCAGAACGTGTATCCGCTACAGGCACTGGCTCGAGGTAGTGGTTATCCTTGAAGTTCGGGTCCACGTTGCCTTCCCAATCGAGCTGATCGACGATGAAGTCGATATCGTTACGCTTTTCCGGAGGCATATCTTTGACGAGCAGATCCCAAGGCACTTCGCGTCCTTCGACCAAACTCTGATACATCCCGAAAACGTCACTTCCCCACTGTGGTTCGTAGGTGCAAAGGGAGCCAGGAGCGTGCAACACAGACGGTGGAATCAACCAACCGGTGCCGGGTTTGAGGCGATAAGCACGGGAAAGATCGAGAATCCCGTTGTCGCCCTTATTCCAGTTTTCGATGCACTTGCGAACCTGTTCCTTCGTTGTTCCTGGCTCAAAGCCCATGAACGTATAAGGGAAGTTATTCCCCACAGGGTTGTGCTGCGGCGGGAAATAGTAGGACTCGGGTTTACCTTCCTGTCCCACGAGCTTCGCCTGTTCGGCGCTCTGGTGCATGTGGTGAGGAATCGGCCCCATGTTGTCGAAGAACTTCGAGTAAACAGGCCACTTCTTGTACTTGTTCCAGATCGACTCCCCGATCAAAGCAGCACCGCACTCGGCTACTGCCTGCTGCAACGTAAACCGTGTGTCCCCAACGACAACGTAGGAAAGACCTTCGTCCTCAGTCCGATTGTCGTTTGCGGCTGGCGTCGTCGACGCAAACCAGCGCTCGTCGATCCCTCCACGATGGAGACCAAAGGCGTAAAGATCATCTGGGTGAAGCTTCAGGCGTTTACCTGGCTGCAAGAACGACCGGGGCACCCAGCAAGGAGCCAAACGCAGAAGACCTCCAGTTGCTTGCAACTGGGCTTCCACCAACGGACGCACATTCGATGTAACGGTTTTAAGGGAGGTGACGTGATTCATGGGTTTTCGGTGAGTTGCGAAGAGGCTCGCAGCAGACGCTTTTTTTTCCATGAGCAGCCACAAGAATCAATTCTTTTGCCGCATTTTCGCCCACCTATCTCAAAAAAATCCGCTACTTCTAAGAAATCGTCTCTATACCGACTCCTCAAAACGAAACTATCGCTTCAGCGTCACATCCTTCCTCTATGAAATGGTTCCCGGTTATCCCCGCCCTCTCCTTCTTGTTGCTCCCCCTTGCTCCGGCTTCACACGCCGCAACTCCGATTGCAGCGGAAGTCAGAACCAACGGATTCGCTCTAGGCACTCAATCCTATACCTTCCGTAAGTTCACTTTCGAAGAGGCCTGCGCAAAAACGGCATCCATCGGCCTCCACACCACAGAGCTCTACCCCGGACAGGTCATTTCCGCCGCGTTCCCGAACGAAAAAACAGGCCACGCCGCCTCGCCAGAAGGTCTCGCTGCAATGAAGGAGATCCTGAAGAAAAACAACATTCAGGCCGTCGCTTACGGTGTTGTTAGTATTCCAAAAGACGAGGAAGGCGCTCGTAAGATTTTCAATTTCGCCAAGGAACTCGGTATCAAAGTCATCAATACCGAAAGCACCGAAGCTATCGATACCATCGAAAAAATGGTCCAGGAATTCGATATCAAGGTCGGCTACCACAACCACCCGCGCCGACCAAACGACGAAAATTACAAAGTCTGGGATCCGACCTACATCCTCGAACTGACAAAAGGCCGCGACCCCAGGATCGGTTCCTGCGCAGATCTCGGTCACTGGACCAACTCGGCCCTCTCAGCTGCTGACTCCATCCGCATCCTGAAGGACCGCGTAGTTTCGAGCCACATTAAGGATATTGCCGTTGGCGGGACCTCAGTAGTTCGCCCAGGAACGGGCCGTGCAAATTTGGCCGAGGCACTGAAAGCTCTCAAAGAAACCGGGTTCGACGGCCCAATCTCGATCGAGCACGAGGCGAACTGGGACGACAACGTCGCTGACGCCGCTTCCTATGTCGAATTCGTGAAAGCCTCCGGTAAATAACACCGCTTTGGCTTCACCAAAAACGGCTCCGGGAAACTGGAGCCGTTTTTTTGTGCCTCAATCCAGGACTCCAAACCAATCACGTACCGCAAAACGTACGGTATCTTCCTGTTCCCAACGGCGGCGGCGATACAAACGGATCCCCGCTTGGGCGACTTTCATACGGACGGGATAATACGTCCAACAAACGCTCAAACTGCGTCAGTTCCCCCGTCTGCATCGCCTCATTAAGCGCCGACTCCACCAAATGATTCCGAGGAATCACCGCGGGATTCACCCGCCGCATTGCTTCCGCCCGGTCTTTATTCGGAAGCACCTCACGCTCCAATCGCTCGCGCCAATTCGGCAACCAACGCTCCAGCCCCGCCAAATCCCGTAAAACACTCCCCTCAGGCACCTCAAATCCCGGAGATTCAACAACGTCAGACAACGCCCGAAAGGTCAGCGTATAATCAGCCGAAGCCGCATGCATAAGATCCAGCAGGCTCTCCACCAACGCGAGGTCTCCCGACTCCTCCGAAACTAGTCCGATCTTACGGCGCATCCCGTTGATCCAGTGGAAATCTGAACGTTCTACCATCCGGTTAATGACCACCTGGGCCTGCTCCACCGCTCTGGTCAGATCGGAATCGATTAGGGGTAACAAAGTCTCTGCAAGTCGCACCACGTTCCACTGCGCAATTACCGCCTGATTTCCAAACGCGTATCGTCCGGATCGATCGATCGAACTAAACACCGTTTCCGGATCATAAACGTCCATGAAGGCACAGGGCCCGTAATCGATCGTTTCACCCGAAATGGACGTATTGTCCGTATTCATCACTCCGTGAACGAACCCCACGTGCATCCAACGAGCCACCAGAGCCGCCTGTTTTTCGGCAACCTTATCCAAAAGAGCCAGATATCGACACTCGGCCTGTGCGATCTCCGGATAATGCCGCTCAATCACATAGTCAACCAAAGCCCGAATACCGTCCCAATCCTGACGTGCCGCAAAATACTCGAACGTACCCACCCGGATGTGACTAGCTGCGACTCGAGTCACAATAGCTCCAGGCAAAACCTGTTCCCGATACACCAGTTCGCCCGTACTCACCGCAGCCAATGCCCGAGTGGTCGGAATCCCCAACGCAGCCATCGCCTCACTCACCAGATACTCTCTCAACACCGGCCCAACCGCTGCACGGCCGTCCCCCCGACGCGAAAACGGCGTGGGCCCGGATCCCTTCAACTGAATATCCCGGCGTTGCCCGTTTCGATCGATGACCTCACCGAGTAAAATCGCGCGTCCATCCCCAAGCTGGGGCACAAACTGCCCAAACTGGTGCCCCGCATATGCCAGCGCCACCGGAGATGCATCCGCCGCCAGACGGTTTCCCGAAAAAAAGGCGGCTCCATCTCGTTCCAGCTCGGGTAAGGGCAAGCCTAGTTCGAGAGCTAGTGTGCGGTTCAAGGCCAACAACTTCGGCGACTTCACGGCAGTAGGATTCACCCGAGCATAAAAGCGCTCCGGCAGCCGTTGATAACTGTGTTCAAAGCCAAACCGAACTTCGGTGTCACTCATATGTCCTAGCTAAGTTAGCCCCGAGAACCCCGTGAATCCACCTCAGTAGTGATATCGCGCGTACAGCATCACTTTAAGCAGAAACCGTTTTAGGTTAATTTGCGCATCTAGAGGCATACCAGAACCGCCCAACACATTCTGAGTCATGAAAATAGAAACCAGTCACACGAACGATTTCCAAAAGGACTTCCTCTCCAGACTCTGTAATCAAGACGCCTTTGGACTCCTCTTTGACCTGCTGCCCGAAGTCTATTTCTTTGTCAAAGACGAGGTCGGGCGTTTTGTCCGAATGAATCTGGCGCTGCTACGCGCATTGGGACTCAAGAACGAGTCTGAGATCGTCGGCAAAAATGACGACGACTTCTTCTCCCCGTCCCTCGCCGAGCGTTATCGGGAGGAAGATCGCCGCGTGATGTATGAAAACCGGCCAATCGTCGATCAAATCTGGTTCGTGCCCAACGGAAAAGGGATTCTCAACTGGTATCTCTCCAGCAAAATCCCGCTACACGATACTAGCGGAAAGGTGATCGGAATCGCCGGAGCCATGCGTGATGCGCGTTCGGCTGGGGCAGTGATTGGACCTTACGAAGACCTCAAGGCGGCAGTGGATCATTTGGCCCGGAATTTTGCCGAGGATATTCGAATGAGGGATCTCGCGGCCATGGTTCACCTCTCTGTGAGTCAATTTGAGCGGCGTTTTCGAGCCCTTTTCCAAATGCCGCCAAGCCAATATCTCATCCAGCTTCGAGTGGAAAACGCCTGCCGGCAACTGGAACGCACCAACGTGAGTATTGCCGAAGTCGCCAGCAGCAACGGATTTTACGATCAGAGCTCCTTTACGCGCTTATTTCGGCTGAGACTGGGGCTAACACCCACGGCGTACCGTCTGCGTTACGCAACAAAACCCAAACGGCCCGAATAAACCACGCCCCCCCCCAACAGCCATTCACCTAAGGCTGAGAGCCATCACTCTTGGGCTCACTCTTGGGCTCACTCTTGGGCTCACTCTTGGGCTCACTCT
>JBAXNG010000022.1:0-94243 GCA_037133875.1 Verrucomicrobiota bacterium
TTGCGGGGTTTGCGGGGTTTGCGGGGTTTGCGGGGTTTGCGGGGTTTGCGGGGTTTGCGGGGTTCTGAAACTGATGCGGAATCCACGCATGCGGATCAGCCAACGCTAATTCTTCGGCGCGATTGATAGCGCCTTTCATCCCTTGGGCTGCGGGAGTCAGAACAAGTTCGGCTCCCAGGAGAGAGAACAAAATCCGGCGTTCGAGGCTCATGCTCTCGGGCATTGTGAGAGTGAGTTTATAACCACGAGCCGCAGCCACAAAGGCGAGCGCGATTCCGGTATTCCCGGAGGTCGGCTCGACAATGCGAGTGCCCGGGCCAATCAAGCCCTGTTTCTCGGCAGCCTCCACCATTGCCAAACCGATCCGATCTTTGACACTCCCTAACGGGTTGAAGAATTCACCTTTCACCGCGACGC
The DNA here is from genome assembly GCA_037133875.1 of Verrucomicrobiota bacterium. Taxonomy (GTDB): domain Bacteria; phylum Verrucomicrobiota; class Verrucomicrobiia; order Chthoniobacterales; family Chthoniobacteraceae; genus Chth-196. Next base: position 418 of record JBAXNG010000022.1, read on the forward strand.
TCGCACCGAGGCCCGCGCTTAACCGGTTGAGTTTGATGAGAGGTGTATGGCCTACGGTTTGGGTAATAGAGTCGAAGAATGCCATAAGAAATCAGAGTCGATGAGTGCTTGAGAGGCTAATGGTAACGTTCTGTTTTAAAGCGAATTACGGAGTGTATATTTTGTCGAATACACCGCCGTCTGCGAAATGGATACGCTGTGTTTTCGTCCATCCTCCAAACGCGCCGTCGATTGTTACGAGCTGTAGTTTTGGGAACTGAGAGCCGTATTTCGCCAAGGCCTTTTCAGAACGTGGACGATAGAAATTCTTGCCGATGATGTCCTGTCCCACATCGCTGTAGAGATACTCGAGGTAGGCTTCGGCGACCTTGCGCGTCCCTTTAGCGTCTACGTTTTTGTCAACCACAGTGACACTGGGTTCCGCAAGAATACTGATGGAGGGGGCGATGATCTCGAATTTGTCTTTCCCGAATTCTTTCTGCGCGAGGAAAGCTTCGTTTTCCCAACTCAGGAGCACATCACCGATTTCGCGCTGGACGAAGGTGGTCGTTGAGCCGCGGGCGCCACTGTCTAGAACAGGGACGTTTTTGAAGAGCTGCCCGATGAACTCCTTCACCTTGTTTTCGTCTTTGTTGAATTTCTTTTCAGCAAACGCCCAGGCTGCAAGGTAGTTCCAGCGTGCGCCTCCCGATGTTTTAGGGTTGGGAGTAATCACTTGGACCCCTTTCTTGATCAGATCATCCCAGTCTTTGATACCTTTGGGGTTTCCTTTGCGAACGAGGAAAACAATCGTGGAAGTGTATGGGGCGCTATTGTTTTTGAGGCGGGTGCTCCAATTACTTGGGATCAGATTGCCGTAGTGGTTGAGGGCGTCTACGTCGCCTGCGAGAGCCAAGGTTGCGACGTCAGCGGGTAAGCCGTCGATGATGGCGCGGGACTGTTTTCCGGAACCGCCGTGGGATTGTTTGATGGTGACCTTTTCGCCGGTGGAGTCTTTCCAGTGTTTGGCGAAGGCATCATTGAATTCCGTGTAGAGTTCGCGGGTTGGATCGTAGGAAACGTTGAGGAGATCGACGGCCTGCGCGGAGGATAACGAGGCGGCGAGTGCGGTGATGGCGAGAGCCTTTGAAGCAAGTTTGAATACCATACGGATTTGGTTGGGTTGTGTTTCAATCCCTATCGAAAGAGTCGTGGTTGATTCAACTGCTTTTATTTGTCTCTGGAGATTAATATGCATACAAAACTCAGCGCCAGTTGGTTGAATGTATTAAAAAATAAACGTTCGTCGTCAGGAAGGTCGTTTGCAATTTGAGTTGTCGCGATCGAATCTATGTAGACCGCAAAATGTAGTCCGTTTTTAAATGCGATTAGTGGATTTGTTAGTAACGGAAGCGAAGCGGGTTAGGTGTGCAGTTGGCTGGATGGGATGGCGGCCTAATAGTCGCTTCAAAAGATTTGAATTCCAAAAAACCAATACGGAATCTACAGTGGAGAGGTAGGGGTGATGTTGGCGGTATTTAGTCTATTCGCCTATCAGATCGTATCTCCCTGATTATTAGGTAATAATTCGTATGAAGGTTTCCCAGACGTCCAGTAATGCTTTGCCCACTTCGTTTTTACTAAAAGAAACAGAAGTAGAGTGGGTGCAGGCTTTGGTCGAAAAGGTGCGCTCCCTACGTTACGGAACAGTCCATGTCAAAGTACATGAAGCGCAGGTTGTTTTGATCGAGACGACGGAGCAGACCCGCTTCGATCTTCAGCCCAAACTGAAACGATAGAATTTCCCTGTCCAGGCGTTCACGCGCCGAAGCCGACCATAAAATGGAGGCGCTAACATTCACTAGCCCATCATATTATGAATAATAAAACGCAATCATGGCTCGGAACACTAGGATCGGAGTCCCTCGACACGCAGGAAACGACCGCTGAAAGTCTTCTGGAACCGCTTTATGAAAGCGAAAATCCAGCGCTTCTCGCAAATAGACAGATTTTCACGGTTCGCGGTGCAAAATTGGAGATCCCGAAGCTTCTCCTTCTCGGAAACCGTAAGGGTGGGGTTCCTCTGCGTGTTGGGCTTTTTGCCGGACTTGATGCGGGACGCCTCGAAACGGTGGCTGCGGTCTCGCGTCTTCTTCTTCAGTTTTCACTAACTCCTGCACTTGCTGAAGATTACGCGCTCTTTAGTTATCCTATCGTGAACCCTGCTGGATTTAGTCCGGCCCGCACATCAGCGGAGGAACTGCAGGAGCGGTGGGGCAAAAATCCGGGAGATGCGGATGCACACTGGTTTCGTTCCGAATTTCACCGGATCGCACATCACGGTATTATTACTTTCCGCAGTAATGGTCAAAATCAGGGGTTTGCGGCTTCAGTGCGTAGTAAAATTATTGCTGAGGAGGTAGTTGCTCCTGCGATCGATGCAATGAAGTCACTCGTGCCCATCGATAAAGATCCGATTCGGATTTTGCCTACTAATCTGAACAGTCGGCGCGGTGAATTTTCGAGGGGGCGCCTCATTCCGGTTCCAGAAACGAAACCGTGGCCGTTTGAAATTGAGTTGTTTGCTCCTGAGATCGCTTCGGCAGACGGACGTAGTCAGGTGTTGATGCTTGCGACGCTTCAGATTTTGCGAGGCTACCGCCGTTTTATTGCACAAGGCGGTGATCTGTAGAGACCCAGAGATTCGCATTTTTCCTTGAGGGGCGAGCGGTCCACGATTAACGACTCTTCTGACTCAGGGAGCCTCTTCCTGATGACAGGTCCACTTCGGACCACGTGCTGACCGGAACACGGAAGCACGTTTGAATCCCAACTCTCGCGCCCCGGCGCAGAGTCCTCCCTGGTCGTAGTTTGAGCGCAAGCATGAGGCTCGATTAGGAGGAACTCTCTGGCGGCAAGCAAACAAGCATCAAAGTTTTCCAATCAACCATCCCACTATGTCTACTGACGCCGAACCCCGATTGAGCCTCAACACGAAGGCTGCACGAAATCTTGCAACTGCAACGGTCACTGTCCCGCAGTGGTCTGAAATCACCCCTCGCTGGCTTAACAAACTCCTCCCCTGGGTGGATGTGGACGGCGGAGTTTATCGGGTCAACCATGTCATTCCGAAGGTTGGGGGCCCAACCGTGGAGCTTCTTACAGTGAATACTGGTGAACCGAAGCTGCCTGCGACGTTTGTGGATTATCAGGAAGATCCACGGGAGTATCATCTCAGCACAATACAGACGGTGCTGCACACTCACACGCGTGTGACGGATCTTTACAGCAACAAAGTGGATCAACTTCGAGAACAGGTACGTCTGGTTGTTGAAGCCGTTAAAGAGCGCGAAGAATGGGAGCTGATCAATCATCCTGACTTCGGTCTGCTTCGTGAAGTCCCGCTTTCCCAGCGTATCAAGAGTCGCAAAGGCACAGTGACTCCCGACGATCTCGACGAGTTGTTATCCAAAGTCTGGAAGAAGCCTGCGTTTTTCCTCGCCCATCCAAAAGCGATCGCAGCGTTTGGACGTGAAGCCACCCGTCGTGGGGTTCCTCCTCCTACAGTGAGCATTTTCGGAGCGCAGTTCATCACATGGCGTGGGATTCCTCTGATCGCCAGCGATAAACTACCGATTGATAAAGACGGCAATACGAGCATTTTGCTTCTTCGCGTTGGGGAAGCGCAGCAAGGCGTCGTGGGTCTCCAAAAAGCCGGTGTCACAGGCGAAGTGGAGCCAGGACTCTCCGTCCGTTACATGGGTACAAACGAAAACTCGATCGCCTCACATTTGGTGACTCGGTACTTCTCCGTAGCGGTTTTGACGGACGATGCCATTGCGCGTCTCGATAACGTGTCGGTGAACTTCTACCACGAGTATGTCTAGCCCCGGGCTTGATAATGCGCGGCTGCCTACCGGTACGACTCCCTCTGCGGATGAAGATTTTGCCGGTACATCCTTAATAGCTCGTCTTGCAAACGAGCTGTTTAGCGGTGGCTCCAGTTTTGCGCCTGAGGTTAAGCAGCCCCCGGCTCCCGTGCCGAGTGTTCCGACGGCGGTAGCGGGTTTACCAAACTTGTCGGCACCCAGTGCCGAGGCCCCTAGCCAGGTGGATGCGCGGCGTGAAAGTGGTTTGTCTGGCGGGTTTCCGACGGCCTCGCCCTCGACTGCACCTGTGCATCCTGTGGTGGAATCGTCGACTCCCAAAGGTTCGCCGGATTCGCCCGTGCCGTCTTCGTTACCAACAGGCGGTCACGATCCGGATTCGTTAGGATCTTACCCATTTGGTGAGCCCCGTGGAAATGGAACGACGCGGCGGGAAAAGCGGGAGTCAGCACCTGCTGCCTCTCCTTTTGGAAGTGTTGGAGAAGAGCCACAGTTCTATTTTTTGAATAACCAGAGCGGAAAGCCTGTGGAAACAACGCAGGGCGGCCAGCATGGTTTTTCAATTTTTGATATCGAAACGATTCGGCGTGATTTCCCGGCACTGCACCAGCGTGTGAACGGGCATCCTCTGATTTATCTCGATAACGCGGCGACGACGCACAAACCGCAGGCGGTTCTGGATGCGACCTCGCTGTTTTACGGGCGTGATAATTCGAATATTCACCGTGCTGCGCATGAGCTGAGCGAACGCGCGACGGAACATTTCGAAGCGGGCCGGGAAAAGGTGCGGCAATTTCTGGGTGCGGCGGACAAGAAAGAGATCGTGTTTGTGCGCGGGACTACAGAAGGCATCAATCTGGTGGCTCAGACGTATGGGCGAAAGAACATTGGTCAGGGTGATGAGATCATTCTTACCGAACTGGAACACCACGCGAATATTGTACCCTGGCAGTTGTTGGCAGAGCAGGTGGGCGCGACTATTCGTGTCATCCCGATCAATGACCGAGGGGAACTGATTCTCGAGGAATATGTGAAGTTGCTTGGGCCGCGGACGAAAATTGTGTCGGTGGCGCATGTCTCAAATTCATTGGGAACCATTAACCCGATTGAGCAAATCATCCCACTGGCCCATGCGCGTGGGATTCCGGTGCTTGTTGACGGTGCGCAATCGACTCCGCATCTCCCAGTGAACGTGACGGCGTTAGACGCTGATTTCTACGTGTTCTCGGGGCACAAGGTTTTTGGACCTACGGGAATTGGGGCGTTATACGGCAAATCACAGATCCTGGAGTCGATTCCACCTTATCAGGGTGGCGGTCACATGATTGAGGATGTGCGTTTTGAACGGACGATCTATCGGAATGCACCTGAGAAGTTCGAGGCTGGAACACCCGATATCGCGGGTGTGATTGGTCTTGGCGCAGCGATTGATTACATGACATCGATCGGGATTCCGGCGATTGCGGCGTACGAACACGAGTTGCTGGAATACGCCACGCAGGCACTGTCGGTGATTCCGGGGTTGCGTCCGATTGGGACGGCTCAGGAGAAGGCGAGTGTGCTTTCGTTTGTGATTCCGGGAGTTCCAAACACCCGAATTGCGGATCACCTGGATCAGAAGGGGATTGCGGTGCGGGCCGGGCATCATTGCGCGATGCCAGCGCAGCGTCATTTTGGAGTGGAAAGTACGGTGCGCCCTTCGTTGGCGTTCTACAACACACACGAAGAGGTGGACGCCTTGGTGCAGGCCTTGTTGTCGCTTCCTCGTTAATTGCGGTTGAGGAGGGCTTCGTGTTTCGAACACGAGCCCTCCGCACGAGCCTTGCAGATAAATCATTATGGAATCTCTCCCGAATTGGCATCTTCCCGAATTACTCGCGTCTTACGAAAAGTTTGGCGGGTTTAATAACAACGACGTTCTGAACATGCCGTCGAAGCGGGCGGTTGGGCAGATCTGTGAGGGATTGTTACAAATCCTGTTCCCGGGGTTCCATGATGATGCTGCGATCTCGGAGACTTCTTTAGCACAACTCACGGCGCAGCGATTGTATGGAGTGGTGCATCGGTTGCAGGAAGAGGTTCGTAAGAGCGTGCGTATTGGTGATCCCAAGACGCCGACCGGAAAAACGGCTCCGATTATGGAGAAGTTTACACGTGCGCTTCCGATAATCCGGGAGTTGTTACAGACGGATATTAGCGCGGCGTTTGTCAGCGACCCGTCTGCGTTAAGTCGTGAGGAAATCATCCTTTCCTACCCGTGTATTGAAGCGATAGCGATTCAACGACTGGCGCATCGGTTACACAGCGAAGGTGCACCATTGATCCCGCGCATGATGACGGAATGGGCGCACAGTCGGACTGGGATTGATATTCATCCGGGAGCCCATATTGGGACGCATTTCTTTATCGATCACGGCACGGGTGTGGTGATTGGAGAGACTTGCCGGATTGGGAATCACGTAAAAATCTATCACGGAGTAACGCTCGGAGCGCGGAGTTTTGTGAAAGACGAAACAGGGCAGGTGATCAAGGGCGGTAAACGGCACCCGGATGTGCAGGATAACGTAACCATCTACCCAAACTCGACGATCCTCGGAGGGAAGACGGTGATTGGTGAAAACTCGACGATCGGCGCGAATGTTTTCCTGATGCACAGCGTACCAGCTGATTCCCTGGTGATATACGAAGAGAAACAGCTCAGTATTTTGAATAAGAAAGCAAAACCGGCGGAGGCAGCGGTGTTGGATCCGTCGATTTAACCGGGTCTTTGTGATCGCCTTGTCAGCTCGGGATTCCCCGCGCTGAAATGCACGGCGCACGATTTGAAGCTCCGGGAATCTGAATTCGCTGAATGTGCGGTCGTTAATTCCAGCGCCGATTTACATCGGTCGAGGGATTAAGCGTTTGTTGGGAGTGTGGAGAGTTTGAACTTTAATCCCACTTCATCCCCGGGAGAGAGCCCCATTTCCTCAAGCTGCTGACGTGTGATATCAACGTCGATAGTATCTTTTGTTTCCAGACGTAACGTGAGCCTGGCGCTTGGACCCGCTGCGAAAAGGTGTTCGACGCGTGCATGGAATTCCGAAGAACAATCGGCGGCAAACAACACTTCTACTTCGTGTGGGCGAACATAAAACACACCGGGTTTTCCTGGTTTATGGACCTTGTTCACGTCGCCCAAAAACTCGTACACGAAAGCGGTGGCAGGTTTATCGAAGATTTCCTGAGGTGTTCCGACTTGTTCAATTTGCCCCTGATTCATGACCACAACGACGTCGGCAAGTTCGAGGGCTTCTTGTTGGTCGTGAGTGACGAAAACTGTGGTGACGCCGATTTCCTGATGGAACGCACGTAGCCAGCGTCTGAGATCTTTGCGGACTTTTGCATCGAGAGCGCCGAAAGGTTCGTCCAGAAGCAGGACTTTGGGGTCTATCGCAAGCGCGCGTGCGAGGGCGACACGTTGCCGTTGGCCGCCGGAGAGTTCACTGGGGAGGCGTTGTTCGAGACCCTGCAGTTGGACGAGTTGCAATAATTCGAGCGCCTTGTCCCGGATTTCAGTTTTTGAGGGGCGAGTCTTTTTTGGGCGAACCTCGAGGCCGAATGCGACGTTTTCAAACACAGTCAGGTGGTTGAAAAGAGCATAATGTTGGAAGACAAATCCGGTCTTTCTCTGGGCTGCGGGTTGTTCGGTGACGTCTTCGCCGTGGATGATAATTTTGCCAGCTCCGGGGTCCGGGAAATCGAGTCCGCCGAGAATACGGAGCAATGTTGTTTTTCCGGAGCCGGAGGGACCGAGAAGGGCGACAAGTTGATGGTCGCCGATTTCGAGGTTGAGCCCGCGAAGCGCTTGAAAGGAGCCGAAGGTACGGCGGAGATTTTCGACAATGATAGACATGGCGGTCAGTGGTTGCGGCGGCGGAGTCCTGCGCGCCATTCGATAAAGGTTTTAAGGCAGAGGGTGAGGAGGCCGAGGAGGCTGAGCATGGACGCGCAGGCGAATGCGGCGGCGAAATTGTATTCGTTGTAAAGGACCTCTACGTGCAGAGGCAGCGTGTTTGTTTCACCTCGAATGTGGCCGGAAACGACGGACACCGCGCCGAATTCACCCATGGCTCGCGCATTACAGAGGATGACTCCGTAAAACAGCGCCCACTTGATGTTTGGGAGGGTAACGCGCCGGAAGGTTTGCCAACCAGAAGCGCCGAGGCTGAGGGCCGCGTATTCCTGGTCGCTTCCTTGCGACTGCATGAGAGGAATGAGTTCGCGAGCGACAAATGGGAAGGTCACGAAGATCGTGGCTAGAGCCATCCCGGGAACGGCGAAGATGATCTTAATATTGTGAGCGATCAGCCAATTACCGAAGAGTCCGTTTCGTCCGAAGAGGAGAACGTAGACGAGCCCGGATACAACAGGAGAGACGGCAAAGGGTAAATCGATCAACGCGAGAAGAAGGCTCTTTCCCTTGAATTGAAACTTGGCGACTGCCCATGCGGCAGCGACTCCAAAGACGGCATTAAAAGGGACAGCGATCGCAGCAATGGTGAGGGTGAGAACGATGGCTGAACGTGCGTTCTCTTCGGTTAGTGAAGCAAAGTAGACGGCGACACCTTTGCGAAAGGCTTCTACGAAAACGGACGCAAGAGGAACGAGCAGGAACAGAACGAGGAATCCTACGGCCGAGCCGATCAGAAGGACACGTGCCCATAGCGGATCCTGAGTGGAGCGGGTGGGGACGTTCATTTGGTGTGTCGGGCGGAGCTCCAGCGTTGGAGAATGTTGATGATCAGGAGCAATACGAACGAAATTACGAGCATGAGAGCGGCTAGTGCGGTGGCTCCGGCGTAGTCGTATTGTTCCAGTTTTGTGATGATGAGAAGCGGAACGATTTCCGTTTTACCGGGCTGATTACCGGCGATAAAAACGACCGATCCATATTCGCCGACTGCACGAGCGAATGACAGGGCTGAACCGGTGATGAGCGCTGGGACAAGTCTCGGAAAAATGACGCGAATGAAGGTCTGCCAGCGGGTGGCACCGAGGCTGGCCGCGGCTTCTTCCTGAGCCATATCCAAGTCTTCCAAAACGGGTTGTAGTGTTCGGACGACAAAGGGTAAGCCAATAAATGTGAGGGCAATCAGGATTCCCAGAGGTGCGAATGCGACTTTGATTCCGAGAGGTTTGAGGTGCTGCCCAATCCAGCCGTTTGGTGCATAGAGTGCCGTGAGTGCGATGCCTGCAACGGCTGTCGGCATGGCAAAAGGGAGGTCGACCGCTGCATCCAGAAAGCGCCGCCCCGGGAATGGATAACGGACCAGGACCCACGCGACGACGAAACCGAAGATGGCGTTTAGGACGCCAGCAAGAGCGGAGAGGCCGAATGTGAGGCGAAAGGCGGCGATGACGCGGTCGGTTGATACGGCCGTCCAGATGCCGTTAAAGCCTAGTCCTGAGGTTTTTACAAAAACCATCGTAAGAGGAATGAGCACCACGAGACCTAGATACGTGAGTGTGAAGCCCATGCTCAGTCCGAACCCGGGAAGAATGCTTCTCGGTCTTTTTCGGACTTTTTGGGGAGGTAATGGATGATTAGTGGACACGAATGAGGTTCCCCTGAGTTGGTCTAAGAATGTGTGATTAGCGAGTTGCGGACTTAGCGCAGTGTTCTAGTCAAAACAGCCGTTGCTTTTGACAGGCTTGATTTCACAGAAACGGGTGAGGTCTGATGCTTAGACGGGTTTGGAATCGATGGGACGTGTAATCGGAAGCATCAAAAAGCCAATGAACTCCCGGGGAGCTTAATTCGGTTGGTCGAGTACGGAACGGATGCCCAATTGGGAAAGAAATCCGTGTGCAGGATCCGCTACTCTACGTCCGTGTTTACTTTCCGGACCAGGTGCTGGAGTAAAAGGAAGAGTCGCGTTATCGCGTTTCATTTTCCGCAAGGTGACTTCTACCACCTGACCTAAAGTATATTTGTCGAGGATGTTTGAAATGGCGTTGCGTACGTCGATCATTAACATCCGCAGTCCGCAGTGCTCTTCATCGGGGCAGGAACACTGAGAATATTCGGTTTCGGAGGCACAAGCGATTGGGGCAAGACGACCGTCTATCAGACGGACGAGGTCTCCCATTTTGATGGTTTCCATGGGCTTTGCGAGAAGGTAGCCCCCTAGTTTTCCTCTTTGGGTCTCCACGTAACCGGCTTCTCTGAGTTCGAGTAGGATTCGCTCTACAAATTTGAGTGGGAGACGGTTACTAAGAGAGAGTTCAGACACCGGAACCAGTTCTCTTCCCAATGACTTGGCAAGGCCGAGCTGAATCATTGCGCGGAGGGCGTACTCGCCTTTTTTGGTAAGAGTCATAATGGGTAAATGCTGATGTATACCAAACTAGTTGTGTTTATCTGGTTCAATTAAAAAGGTAACAAAATTGATCTTCGCCTAGGCCCCGGTGACCAGCGTTGCTCCGGGTTCGGAAGCTCGGAATACACGCTCCTCAAATCTCCTAAGTGGCGTTTTTGTAGAAACAGCCTCCTTTTTCACGAAACGCCTTCCGGAATGAGCCCGAACTTCGAAGTTAAGAAGGAGTCCGGGCTCACGCGGAGGCACGGGGAACGCGGAGAAAGTGCGGGAAGCATCTGAGCTTCTGTCGTTTGTTATTCGCCGCGCCTTCGCGGCTCCGCGTGAACTTCCGTTTTCAGGATGAGTGTTTCAACCCGTTGTGCGTTCAAATGCCGTACAGAAATGTTCCAATCACAAAGGTCGAAGGCCCCTCACGATGTTAGGCACGGGGGTGTAGTCCAGACACCGCACGCCTTTTGTTATCATTAAGGGGCAGCGATTCGCTTAGAGAAACCAATGAGCCCAAATGGAATGTGCTAAGAGGGTCAGGGCTAGGCCTCCCAGTCCAACCAAGGTTTCTGTAATCGTCCAGGTTCGCAGGGTTTCGCCGATCGTTAAGCCGAAGCATTCTTTCACCATCCAAAAGCCGCTGTCATTGAGATGTGAAAGGAATAGGGAGCCGCATCCGATCGCAACAATAGCGAGTTCCTTATTGGTGCCTGGTGATGCGCCCAAGACTGGCGCTAATAATTCTGCTGCGACGGTGATAGCTACGGTGGCCGAGCCGGTTGAGACGCGGATGAATGCGGAAATCAGCCAGCCGTACATGATGGGTGACAGGTTGGCTTGGGCGGCGAGTTCGCCCATGACCCGTGCGACGCCGCACTCGGTCATGACGCGACCAAAGCCTCCACCGGCTCCAATAATGACCAGGGTGGAACCAATCGAGGCGATAGATTGGTCACTAAACTTGAGTAGTTGAGGAAGTGTGCGTCCACAATTGGTGCCGAGTGCCCAGAGAGCGAAAAGGACCGAGATCAAAAGCGCGATGGTGGGATGTCCGATAAAAAGCATCGCGTTCCGAAGGGCTGGAGCCTCGATATGCGCGAGTTCCGCAACTGTCCCCAAAAGAAGGAGCGCCACTGGAAAAAGAATGGAGGCGAGAGTGAGTCCGAACGAGGGAAGCTTTTCGTGGGCCGAGATGGAGGCTTCGAACGGGGGCGGGTTTACATTGACCCGTTTCACGGCAATTCGTGCGAACAGCGGTCCGGCAATTGCAGCTACCGGAATGCCGAGTAAAAGTCCCCAGAGCAGAAGCTTGCCGGTGTCCGCTTGGAGCTTGTTGACCGCGATAACAGGCCCGGGGTGAGGGGGCATCACGCCGTGCATTACCGAAAGGAACGAAAGAAGCGGGAGAGCCAGAAGGATAAAGGGCCGTTTGGTTTCACGTGTGAGCGTGAGCAGAATCGGCAGCAGCAAGAGAAGTCCAACTGCAAACCAAGTGGTGAGCCCGACGGACAGTGCCAAAAGCGGAATCAGCCACCCAATCCGTTTGGGGCCCAAAAAGGCGGAAAACCGTTTCGCTAATACTTCAGCCCCGCCGGACTCTCCCAGAAATTTCCCGAGCATGGCCCCGAGGCATATAATTCCACCGATCCCACCGAGCGTTTTACCCAAACCCGTTTGGAAGATGTCGATGATGTCGAGAAGTGTGATGGGACGGGCAACGCCACCAGCCGGAGTAAACGAGAACCCACGAAAGACAACCCCAGTCCCAAGGAGCAGGGATGATAAGGTGAGCGCAATAAAGGCGTTGATACGTAGCTTGGCGACCATCAGCACCAATGCTGTGATCGTGCCGAGAGTGAGGAGAACGATGTATGCGTTGTCGGAAACCATGAAATGAAAACAGGAAGCGACGAGGTCGGATCGTCTGGGGGAAGGGTAAGACGCTGTATCAACTCCGGAGCCGTCCTGAGGACATTTCCGGAGTCAGGATGCAGCCTTTTAGGGTAGAGCGAGGATGCTTCTAGGGATGAAGAACCACCTTCATGAGGTTGGCTTCATGGTTATAAAGGCGCTCGAACCATTGTGGACCCTCATCAATCGGCGCGAATGCACTGAGCATCGGCTCAACCCGAATCGCGCCGGAGTCTAGTAGATCGATACAGGCTGGGATCTCACCGGCGGAGGCACAAGACCCTTGAATCCGAATCTGACGGGTTACGACCGATTGGAGCGGTAGCTCGATCTTGGGAGCGATGTTGCCTACCAAAGTGACGGTGCCACCTTTACGAGTAGATTCGATGGCCGAAGTGACCGTTGCTGTTGTGCCTACGCATTCAAAAGCGACATCGCAACCGCGTCCGCCGGTGATGTCGCGAATGACGGCCGGTGGCTCGTTCTTTTTCGCGTTCACTGTATGGGTTGCGCCAAGAGACATGGCGGTTGCTAGACGACCGTCATCCACATCGACGGCGATGATGCGCCGGGCACCGGCGAGTTTCGCCGCCTGGAGAGTCAAAAGACCGATCATGCCCGCGCCGACGACAGTCACGGTATCGTTTAGTGCAATGGGTGTAATCGCGACGGCATGGACTCCAACGGAAATGGCTTCGATCATCGCTGCTTTTTCAAAAGAAAGCGAATCGGGCAGGGGATACAGGATCCGAGCAGGAACAGTCACGAATTCTGCAAAGGCGCCCGCTCTGCGATAATCGCCGCAAGAAACACCCAAGACCTGACGGTTGTCACAAAGGTTGATTTGCCCGCGATGACAAAAGAAGCAGTTGCCGCAGGAAACCGTGGAATCAAAGGTAACGCGTTGGCCATTTTTGAGCCCGGAGACATTGCTGCCAATGTCGGCGACGACCCCGGCGGCCTCGTGCCCCATGACCAGCGGCGGGATACGTCGTCCCGTGGAACCGTCGTATCCGTGGACATCGCTGCCGCAGACACCACACGCTTCAACGCGTATCAAGACTTCATCCGGAGCGGGTGTGGGTTGAGGGAGATCTTGGAGTTCGAGCTTACGGTAATCTGTGAGGACGAGTGCTTTCATAGGAGGAATGGCTCTGGAGTAAAGGAGGCGCAAGAATGAACACTTTGGGCATGGATGCCAAGCGTCGGCCGCTTGTGCGCTTGGCTTTGTAGAGTGACTTGCCAATAAATAGGGCCTGATGAAACGGATCCCCCTACTTTTCTGTCTGCCGTTGTTTGGAACCTATGCTTTGGCGAGTTCTCTCCCTATTTACCTTGGGACGTATACTTCCGAGTCGGGTAGTCGCGGAATCTATCGGACAAGTCTGGATTCCGACACCGGAAATCTGGAGGCCCCCATTCTGGCGGCGGAACAATCGAACCCGTCCTTTTTAGTGTTGTCGCCTGATCAAAAGACGCTCTTTTCAGTAGGTGAAATTGGAGAAAGTCGGGTGAGTTCCTATGCAATTCAGCCGGATGGGAAGCTGGAGTTTATAAGCAGCCAGCCGACGCAAGGCGAAGCCGCCTGCCATCTGGCATTGGATTCCACCGGACGTTTTTTGGCGGTGGCCAATTATTCTGGAGGCAATGTGACCGCGTTTCCTGTGTCGCCGAAGGGTGTGATTGGCGCTGCTGGCGGGAGCCGCAAACATGAGGGCGCAAGTGTTAATAAAGAGCGCCAGGAAATGTCGCATCCGCATGGGATCCACATGCTGGAGGGGAAAACGTTTTTGGTGCCGGACTTGGGAACCGATAGGGTGGAAGTTTACCATTTCGGCGAGGAAGCCCAGATTCTAGGCGAGAAAGCCGATGGATTTGTAATGCCTGGAGGTAGCGGGCCGAGACATTGTGCGGTGTTGGGGAACACGGTTTGGGTGGTGAACGAGCTTAGTTGTACCGTGAGCGAAGTGACGCGTTCGCTGAACGGCTCCTGGACGGTAGGAGGGGGAGTTTCGACGTTGCCGGCAGGATGGAAGGGAGAGAATACGTGTGCGGAGATCCTGGTGCATCCGAATGGGAAGTTTTTATATGCAACCAATAGGGGTCATAACAGCATCGCCCGATTTGTGATAGAGCCGGCGGGAGGTATCCGGTTTCTAGGAACGACTGCCAGTGGTGGTGAGACACCGCGTGGAGCCGCGCTTTCGCCTGACGGAAAATACCTGGTTGTTGCTAATCAGGATTCGGGGAACCTCGTTGCATTTTCAGTAGATGCATCCAGTGGGGACTTGAAGCCTACCGGAAAGGCAGTCCCGATCTCGCAGGCCGTCTCCGTTGTTTTTGTGGAGCACAAGCAGTGAGTGTCGCTGGATTGCTCGATGAGCCGAATTTTATTCGGCCATTTTTTCTCCAATTTCCTTTATGTTGGCTTGGGTGACAGGGGCGTTGTAGACCAGTCTACCACTGGTCATCACAACGATGCGGTCGGCCAAACTGAGGAGCTCATCGAGATCTTCACAAATTAACAAAACAGCGACCCCTCTATTTCGCGCTTCGAGGAGCTGGGAGTGAATGAAATCGACAGCGGCAAAATCGAGTCCAAAACAGGGGTTGGCGGCAATCAGGACCTTTGCTGTTCCGCTTCCCAATTCGCGAGCGAGCACAGCGCGTTGAACATTTCCGCCGGAGAGATTGCCGATGGCGTTTGCTGGGTTTGGAGGGCGTACTCGGAAGCGGCTTATCAAGCTGGTGGCAACGTTTCGTATCGCACGGGGGTTGAGGAAGCCGCGTTGAGACAGTGGCGCCTTGTCAAAGGTGCGGAGTACCAGATTTTCGGCGACGGACATCAAGGAGCTACATGCGTTTCGTAGCGGTTCTTCTGGGAGAATATAGATCTGGTTTTTTTCGATCTCAGCACGAGTCATTCCGTACGGCTGTCCGTTCACTTTTACGGTGCCCGAAGTTAGGGGACGTTGACCGCTTAAAATCTCAACCAATTCACGCTGCCCGTTACCCGAGATCCCTGCGATTCCAACAATCTCACCACTGCGTACGGTGAGATCCACGCCGCATACCCCTTCCACTCCGTTATCGCGATTGGCACGCAGTTCTTGGAGTTCTAATAAAGGAGCGCCCGGAGCGGCCTCTGATTTGGCGACGGTTTTTCCAGTCCTCTCTTCGCCCATCATCATTCTGGCCATTTCGGATGTGGTCAGGTCCGCCACTTTACCTGCACCAGCAAACTTCCCTTTGCGCAGGACGGTGATCTCGTCGCAATAATCGGTTACCTCGCGAAATTTGTGAGTGATGATGAGCACGCTTAGTTTTTCGGCCTTCACCATTTTGTGAAGCATTCCTAAAACTTCATCGGCTTCTCCGGGGGTTAAGACGGAGGTCGGTTCGTCGAGGATGAGTAATCGGCTGTTCAGATAAAGCTGCTTTAGAATCTCCACCTTTTGCTTTTGCCCTGCAGCTAAATCGCTGATGAGCGCATGGAGAGGGACCTGAAATGGAGCTGTCTCCATGAACGCTTCGAGGCGTTTGTTTTCAGCCTTCCAGTCGATGAGTGCAGGAATATCCGGGCGCCCTAAAATCAGGTTCTCGGCGACTGTCATGGATGGAACCACGGTAAAGTGCTGGTAGACCATGCCGATGCCCAATTTGCAGGCGTCCTGTGGGCTGCGGATGTCCCTTGAGGCACCCTCCACGATGATGTCTCCTTCCTCGCACTTATGGTAACCCATAATGCATTTCACCAGTGTGCTTTTCCCGGCGCCATTTTCACCGAGGAGAGCGTGGAAAGTTCCAGGGCTGACCTCCATCGAGATATTTTCGTTCGCGACAAAGGAGCCGAATCGTTTGGTGACGTTCACCAGTTCCAAAGAAGGAGGAGAGTGCAGGTGGGTGGTCAACATAATCGCGTACGTAGGAACCTCGAAAAAACGCTCAACTTAAGATGACGATCCGAGTGCGCCAGGTGCTCCGGCGAGTTTACGTTTCGTTGAACAAGTGGCTATCATGACTGCCAGGGTGAGAATATAGGGCGACGCGTTAAAGAGATAATACCCCTTCTGTATCCCAACGGATTGGAGGGCTGGCCCCAGCGCTTGAGCTGCGCCGAAAAGCACCGAGGCCCAAAGGCAATTTATGGGGTTCCATCTCGCGAAAATTACCAGAGCGACTGCTATCATGCCCTGCCCACCTGAAATCGATTCAGTCCAACAGCCTGGGTAAAAGAGAGAGAGATAGGCGCCGCCTATTCCAGCGAAGGCGCTGCCGCCCATGATACAAAGGGCGCGTACGGACCACACCGAAATACCCATGGCGCGAGCAGCGTCAGGTCTGTCGCCCACGGCTCGGACGAATAACCCCCAGCGAGTTGAGCGGAAAAACCAGTGCAATAGAAAAGCCGCTGTGACTCCCACAAAAAAGAGGGGGCAAATCTTGAAGGCGGATTGTACGGCGGAATTCGAGGACCAGCCGCCGAGGTCAAAACTGCCAAGCTGAGGTGCCAGAGGTTGGATATAAGGTTTGCCAATGAACTTCGCGATTCCACCGCCGAAGATAAACATGGCAATCCCGACGGCGATGTCGTTGACCTTGGGGCGCTGCGATAACCATGCGTGGATAAGCCCCAGTGTTAGTCCGGCAAGTGCTGCCGCCATGACTCCAAGCCAGGGATTTCCAGTTTTGTAACTGATCGCATAGGCGGACATCGCGCCCATAAGCAGTACCCCTTCCAGTCCCAGGTTAATCTTCCCACTCTTTTCCGTGAGGCATTCTCCCAAGCTGACAAATAAGAAAGGGGTGCCTCCCCGGATTGCTCCGGCGGCGACCGCAAGGGGAACTCCGAGCCATCCGATTTCGCTACTCATGAGAATCCTCCCGGAAGAATTTCCAACGACCGTAAAGACTTTCGCTAAACAGGATCACAATAAAGACGAGCCCCTGAAAGACAGCGATTGTGGCGTCGGGCAGGTGATGGGCTCGTTGTAATATTCCGCCACTGGTGATGAGCCCCCCGAGCAGAATCGAGAGGAGAATGCAGCCAAGAGCGTTCTGACGTGCCAGAAACGCGACCAGAAACCCACTGTAACCGTAGTTGGCGTTGAGCGATTCGTTTGCCGAGCCTTGTATGGCGGCAACCTCAACCATGCCCGCCAACCCAGCGCAGGAACCGGCGATAAAGCAGGTGATCAGCGATATCCGCCCCACGGGGATCCCGGCAATGAGGGCGGCCCGGATGTTGCCACCAATGGTTCTCACCTGAAATCCGAAGGTAGTCTTGTGAATCAGGATCCAGGCGGCAATACATGCGACGATTCCAAAAACGAGTCCCCAGTGGATGTTTGAACCGAAGAGCGGATGCAGCATTTTGTCTTCCGGAATAGGGTAACTGGAGGGCTTGTTGAGGCTCTCCGGATTTTTTAGGGGCCCATTAACCAGATGATTTAGAATGGCGACAGCGATGTGATTAAGGAGGAGGGTGGCGATGGTTTCGTTGACCCCTCGGTAATGTTTGAGTGCTCCGGCAAAACAGATCCAGAGTCCGCCGGCCAGCATGCCGGCGAGCGCCATGCTTGATTGGACAAGAAGGGGCGAATGTTGCTGAACTGCGAGGCCTGCAACTGTAGCGCATAAACCACCAATGACCAACGCGCCTTCGTTCCCGATAATCACCATGCCTAAGCGGATCGGAATTGCGGTGCACAGGGCGCATAGCATCAACGGAGATGCACGAACCAGTGTGTTCTGAAATGCGTACCAGCTTCCGAAAGCCGCTTTTTTGATTGATGCGTAAACGGCTAAGGGATTTGCGCCAGCCAGTAGGCAGAAGAACCCAAACAGAACCATCGCGACTGCAATGGCGCCCGCCGGTAGAACCAAAGATTCCAATGTGCTTCGCCATTGGAATGCGGGACGCTCCGGAGATGTGAGCGATGTTTCTGTTTGGGTTTCCGACATAAAAAAAGGGTTGGGCGAACGACAGGCCGGTTGGGAGAGCGCTGTCGCCCGCCCAGAGTTCAATGACGCTTCTACTTCGTACTGCCGATGACACCTTCCACAAGATAGTCCATCGATTCGAGAATAGGATCCTGTTGCTTTAGCGCGGCACCCGCAGCGATTACGACCTTGCCGGTGTTATCTTTGAGTTCGCCTTTATACACGACAAAATCCCCAGCCATAAATTTTGCCTTGGCGGCTTCACCAGCAGCTTTGGCCTCTGCACTGACTGCGGGTCCGTAGGCGGACATTTTCACAAAGCCTTCTTTAAGACCGCCACGAACCAGGTGCGGAATGGTTCCAGCCTTCAGCGATTTGCCTTCCTGAATAGCCTTGGCGTAGTTGGAGTACACGCTGCTCCAATCCCATTCAGCTCCAGTGAGGTAACCCTTTGGAGCGATCGCCATTTGGCTCGCGTGGTAACCCGATGAAAAAATGCCCCGTTTCTCTGCAAGCTGTACAATCACCTTCGGACTGTCGACGTGGCAGGTGAGGACATCGATTCCCTGATCGATTAAGCTGTTCGCTGCTTCTGCTTCTTTTACAGGCATGGACCAGTCGCCCGTAAAAATGACTTTAACAGTGGTGTCGGGTCTTACGCTGCGAGCACCAAGGGCGAAGCTATTGATGTTCCTGAGGACCTGTGGAATTGGCTTCGCGGCGATAAACCCGAGCTTCCCAGTTTTTGAAGAGAGCCCCGCGACGGCGCCTGCGACGTACTGCGCTTCATCGATATAACCGAAGTAGCTTCCAACGTTTGTTGGTGTTTTACCCTCGGTGTACATGCCTCCGCAGTGAAGGAACTGAACATCCGGAAACTTCTTGGCCAGCTTCAGGATATGCGGATTAAAATAGCCAAACGATGTGGGAAACAGGACTTTGGCGCCATCCTGGACAATCATGTTCTCCATGGTCTCCTCGACAGCCTGTGTTTCGGGGACATTGGCTTCTTCGACGGTTTTGACACCTTTGAGTTTTGAGACTCCAAGCTTACCTTCGGCGTGAGCTTGGTTGTACCCAAAATCGTCTTTCGGGCCGACGTACACGAATCCGACGGTGACGTCGCCGGCGAGTGCTGTGGCTGTGAGCATGCATGCGAGACTCGTGCTTGTGAGGGTTTGGAGTAGTTTCATAGTCGTGGTTTTCCGGAACGATAGCCCCTCCAAAAATGACGGGCCGAGGTTAATTAGGCCTTATCAGCGGAAGGCGAATGGCTGTAGTGAACGGGTGTGTTGGTTGGTTGAACTCCTGCTTTTTTAACCGGAGGCGAATCGATTTCCCTGCCGACTGCACAACTTTTCGGGTTGTGAATTGAGCAGGGCACAATCAAGTCGGCCATCATTTAGCAAAGGAGGTGCCACGTGCTGTTTGTTTGTTTGGTAAGTCTAAATGCTAGTTGTAATAAACTGAAAATCAGTCCTGTGAAATATTCTGGCGTTCGGTTTGAAGCGAGCGGCGTAACTTTTTAGGAGCTCGAAAGGGGGGGGATGAATTCGTCCAAAGTGTCTCAAGTGTTGCGTCGTGCAACAGCTCAGAATGTGGGGGAGTGAAAACGTGCGTCGTCGCTGTCTGCTCCTGAACGGCTGTTAATTAGATAGAGGAGATAGAAACGAAGCAAAACATTGCACCCTAGCTGTTTTGCTGGCAGCAATCGGAACGTCTCCATATGGATCACTCCACACCGAGTTTGCCATTTGTGAACCCGGGACCTTACGTCCGGGCTCGAAAAGGTTCTCTCGGTGCAGTGATGTTGGTTCTGCTGATCGGCGTCAGCCTGACAATTTTTGTGGCTACAACCTTTGAGAAGGGTGAGCGTTTGGAGCGAATGGATAGGATCCGTCAGGTTGCTATCGATCGACTAGAGGTACTTAAGGGCCAGATCCTGCGCTCGATGGAGGTCTTAAACTCGATTGCTTCGCTGTATGCCGCGCGAACGCATGTTACCCGGGAGGAATTTCAGAAGTTTGTGGAGATGGCGTTGAGGCTGCAACCGGAGTTACAGGCATTGGCTTGGGATCCCCGAGTGCCTTTCGCGGAGCGGAAGCAGTGGGAACAACGGGCGAAGGACGAAGGCTTCCCCTCGTTTCAATTCACGGAAATTGTGAATGGTGAGGCGGTCCGTGCGGGTGATCGTGCCGAATATTTTCCGGTATATTTTTTGGAAACGATAGAGCGAAATCTTCCAGCATTTGGCTATGACGTAGCCAGTGAGCCGCAAAGACGCGCGGCCCTCGAAAGGGCCAGAGATAGCGGTTTGGCCGCGGCATCGGCGCCAATACGGCTTGCCCAAGAGAGCGAATCTCAACGGGGATTTCTCGTGTTTCATCCGTTGTATTCGGCTCCTTCACAAACACTGGAAGAGCGCAGGATGTCTTTGAGTGGATTTGCGGTCGCTGTTTTTCGAATTGGAGACCTCGTGGAGTCTTCGCTGCGAGGTACGGCGGAGAAAGGGTTTGCGGTCTCGATTACAGACGCGGCGGAGGCACAACCAATCTATCAGATAGGGACTCCCGCAGAGAGCGCGAGTGTGTTTACCTCGCATATCGACGTTGCTGGCCGGCAGTGGACTGTGAGGTTTCAACCTGCGCGCGCTTTCCGTAGCGCTTCTGCTTTCCCAAGATCGCGGGTCGTTTTCCTCGCGGGTTTGGTTATTTCGGTGCTGCTATCTACGGGGTTGTGGAGTTACTCGAGACGCGCTGCGATTATTGAAGAGCAGGTGCGGGTTGCAACGGGTGAGCTATCCGCGGAGATTGCCGAGCGAAAAAGAGCAGAGGCGAATTTAAAATCAGCCCGCGATGATTTGGAGCTCCGCGTTCAGGAGCGAACCCGCGAGCTTCAAGTGGAGGTGATGACCCGAAAAGAAGCGGAGCTCGCTGCGGAATCCGCTAACCGTTCGAAGTCACAGTTTTTAGCGAGCGTGAGCCACGAGATTCGTACGCCGATGAATGCGATCCTCGGGTATTCGCAGATTCTTTTGCGTGAGGCGTCGCTGCATCCGTTTCAAAGAGACGCGCTCGCGACGATCTCAAGCAGCAGTGATCACCTTTTGCGTCTCATCAATGATATCTTAGATCTATCCAAAATTGATGCCGGCCGAATGGAGGTGGAGCCGATTGAGTTTGATTTAGTCGACCTCGCTCACGAGATGGAACGCATGTTTCATCAGCGCTGTGAGGAGAAGCGGATCGGACTTAGAGTGGTGGGACTGGAGCGAATCCGGACATGGCCGGTATACGCTGATGAAAGGATGTTGCGGCAGATTATAATCAACCTTTTGGGGAATGCCGTGAAGTTTACCGAGCAGGGGCGGATTGTACTCCGGTTTGATTTTATAGGTTCAAGCGATTGCAAAATCGAGGTGCGCGACACCGGGATGGGTATACCGGAAGAATTGCACAAATCCGTATTTGAGCCGTTCTACCAAGGACCGAACGCCCGTACTATGGGGGGTACTGGGCTTGGGCTTTCGATTTCGAAGCGTCAGGTGGAGTTGATGGGAGGGAGTATTCAAATGGAGTCTGTGGCAGGTGAAGGAACGGCGTTTTTACTGGAGATTCCTATGCCGGTTGTTGCTGCCTCCGCAGGCGCCAGTAAGCAGCCAGAGGTTAGCCGCCTTGCGGAGGGTTTTCACGTGCGTGCGTTGATCGTTGACGATATCCGGGAAAATCGTGAAGTGCTGTCCACTATCCTCGCGAGTATCGGATGTGAGGTAGTGCTTGCAGAGAATGGACGGCAGGCGATTGAGGCGGTAGGGGCGTCTTTGCCGCAGATTGTTTTTATGGACATTCGCTTGCCGGAGATTGATGGGATCGAGGCTACACGCCGGATTATACGTGAGTATGGAACTCGGGACATTAAGGTGGTTGCGATGTCGGCCTCGGCAATGGAGCACGAGCAGGAGCTCTATTTTGAAGCCGGATGCCATCATTTTCTAGCGAAGCCGTTTCGTCTCGAGAGCGTATTTTCGTGCCTGGAGAGTCTGTTAGGGGTGCGTTATGTGTACCGCGAGCAGAAGGAAGGAAGGAGCGAGGATGGTCAGCTTGACCTCGGGAGGATTGAGGTTCCTGAGCTCCTATTGGACCGGCTGGTGATGGCTGCGGAACTGCATAGCGCGACGGTGCTTAAAAATTGTCTACGGGAACTTGAGGAGACAGGGGAGGAGTGTGCACGTCTCGCCGAGCATCTGCGGGAATTTATGGCCAGTTACGATATGGAAACGATCCAGCGCATTGTGGCCCAGCTAAAGCCGGTGGGGGGGCACTCAAAGGAAATAGAGAAATGATTAAGGAAAAGATTCTCATTATAGACGATACACCCGCAAATATCAGCATTTTGCGAGAGGCGTTGGAGCCTAGAGGCCACGAAATTTTGACGGCATCCGGTGGCGAATCCGGGCTGAAAATAGCAGTGCGAGCCAAGCCGGATTTGATTCTATTGGACGTGGTGATGCCGGGAAGAGACGGGTTTGGGATTTGTCGGGAACTTAAGGCTGAGGATGCGACAAAGGACATTCCGATCCTGTTTATTACGGCGAGGAATGAGCCAAACAGCGTTCTGAATGGGTTTCGTGTGGGGGGGGTGGATTACATTTTGAAGCCGTTTCAAACCGAAGAAGTCGTGAGTCGAGTCGAGACGCATCTGCGCTTGAGTCGTCTGACCCGTGAGCTACAGGCCAGGAATTTGGAACTGGAGAAGGAGGTGTTAAAGCGCCGTGCCGCAGAGGATGGGCGAGCGAAAGCAGATGCACGTTTTACAAACCTATCGGCCATCGAAGCAGCACGCTGGGGAGTGTCTGCGTTCATCGGAAAGAGTGCACACATGCAGCGCATTTTGGAGGACATTCAACGGCTACACCAATTTGCGCGGACCAGTGTCTTGATCACGGGGGAAAGTGGGACGGGAAAAGAATTGGTAGCGAGAGCCATTCATCATGAAAGCCAGCGGCGACGAGGCCCGTTTATTCCGGTGAATTGCGTGGCTATTCCTTCGGAGCTGGCGGAGTCGATGTTGTTTGGACATGTGCGGGGCGCCTTTACCGGCGCGAATACGGACAGAAAGGGATGGTTTGAATTGGCCGATGGCGGAACGCTGTTCTTGGATGAGATCGGAGATATGCCGGCGCAATTGCAGGCAAAGTTGCTTCGGGTTCTGGAAGACGGTGAGATTACCCCGGTTGGTGCGAGTGAGCCAAAGCGTGTGGATGTACGGCTGGTGAGTGCCACGAATGCGGACTTACAAGGCAAGATTGCATCTGGAGCCTTTCGTCAGGACTTATACTTCCGATTGGCGCGGTTCGTTGTCGAAACTCCGCCTCTGCGCTCAAGGCCTGAGGATATTCCCGGACTGGCAGCCCACTTTCTCGAGATCTTTTCTGCTGAAATGGGGCTGCCCCCGCCCACTATTAAAGCAGATGCGTTAGCTGCATTGAGCGCGTACTCCTATCCAGGGAACGTGCGTGAACTCAAAAATTTGATCGAACGAGCTCTGATCTCGTGTGGGGGAAAATCGATCACAAAAGAACACCTTCAATTCTCGGGTGCGTTGAGTTCCACGCCAGCAATCGAGAGTGCTTCATCCGCGTCGCTGCCCTTAAATCTTGAGGATGCAGAACAGGAACTGATCCGGAGAGCGGTGGAGCAGACTGGCGGAAATATTGCGGAGGCCGCGCGGTTATTGGGCGTCAACAGGAGCCGGATTTACCGCAGGATCCCGTAGCCTGATGCCGGGGAGGTTTTGGAAAGTGTTGCGATGTGCAACAGCTGCAACTAATGCGAGGGATTCGTGCGGAGTGGATTGGAGCTTTGTAAATGGCAGGTAATAAGTGGGTTCAGTGTGAATGTGTGGGTGTGGCATGGTTGTCGCTATAGGCAGAGCGCGTGCTCCGGCACACCGAAACACAACACCCAAAAAGACACTTCAAAACGCATGAAATTGTACTCCCACATCACCAATGGGCTAGCGACTGCGGTCCTCGCCGGAAGCATTCTTAGCGCTACCGAACAAAGCGGATTCGCCGGCCCGACACCCAAAGAGAAGCTTGCAACTTCAGTGATAGAGCCGGAGGCACCCTCGCGTGTGCACTTTCTGTTCAACATGGAGTTCGCTAACGAATACGTCACCCCGCGTGGGCAGGTGGTGCGCGATGAGGGGCTCACGATTCAGCCGCTCTTTTTGACCTTTGCGAACCTATACAAAGGGGAGGGTTTTATTAACGACGCGACTCTGGTGCTTGGCGTGTGGAATGATTTCGGGACTGCGGGTGTCTCGAAGCAGCCGCCCTACGGAAGCACGCCGAAGACCAAGTGGACCGAGGTAGATCCGATCCTCGGGCTATCGTTCGGATTCGCGAAGCATTTCAAATTGGATGTCACATATACTGCGTTTGCAGAACAGATCCTCAACCTTGGTACCTCTCAGCACATTGAGGCAAAGCTGAGTGCCGACGATACCGCGCTTCTCGGGGCATTTGCGCTGCATCCGTATATTAGTTTTTGGCACGAGTTGCATAAGAAGTCGACGGCGGCAGACGTCGGGTTTACGGTGGTTGGCGCGTCGGCGACGTCTGGGTCTCATCCATCTCCAGCAGAGAGTTGGTATATCGATATAGGGATTTCGCCAGGATACACGTTTGCTGACGCGGGTAGCCTGAAAGTGGAATTTCCATGCCGTATCATGATTCCGGATTCGCGTTTCTTCGGTGAGTACGCGGGCAAGTCTTCTACGATTGGGATCTATGAACTTGGCGTAAAAGCCAGCATGCCGCTTAAGTTTATGCCCAAGGGCTACGGCAACTGGTCGGCTCATGTCGGATATAAGTACATGAATTTCAATGATGATAACCTGGCTTATATGAACACGTTTAATGCGGGTACCACTCGCTCTACCTCTCAGGTTTATGCGGGTGTTTCGGTGTTTTTCTAAAATTCGTAAGCAGTGTGTGTGCAGATGACCGCATCACCTGTGGCCACGATCAGGCCGCAGGTGATGCCCGCACCCGATCTACCTTCTCCTCTCCTTTTATGAATCCAGTCTTTGTCAACGCAGAGCCCTACCCATGGCCCTATAACGGCGATCTGAGACCCGATAATACCGTGTTCCTTGTGATCGATATGCAGACGGATTTTTGCGGGCCCGGCGGATATGTAGATAAAATGGGATACGATCTTTCGCTGACCAGAGCTCCGATTGAGTCCATTCAAAGGGTTTTTGAAGCGGCGCGTGCAGCAGGTTTTTATGTGATGCATACACGCGAGGGACATCGTCCTGATCTCTCGGATTTGCCTGCGAACAAGCGTTGGCGCTCGAAGCGAATCGGTGCGGGGATCGGCGATGCTGGACCTTGCGGGCGTATCCTTACACGAGGAGAGCCCGGATGGGACATTATACCGGAACTCGCCCCACTTCCCGGTGAATCGATTATTGATAAGCCAGGTAAGGGCTCCTTTTATGGAACGGATTTCGATATGCTGCTGAGGCAAAAGGGGATCGCAAACATTATTCTAGCAGGCATCACCACGGATGTTTGTGTTCATACGACGATGCGCGAAGCCAATGACCGAGGATTCGAATGTTTACTGCTGTCTGATTGCACCGGAGCCACAGATTACGGAAACCACGTTGCAGCTCTTAAAATGATCCAGATGCAAGGGGGCGTATTCGGCGCAGTCTCCGATTCGCAGTCCTTGATTCCGGTGCTAAATTCCTTTGTTAGTTAATCGACCGAATTAAATGCCTGAATCCAAATCTGGAGCGTTGGTGCCTTATGCTCGAACAGTTGTGAGGGGATTGTTTGAGTTTGCATCCCATCAAAACGAAATTGAATGGAGCCCGTTTAGTGACGGAGTGGACATTCATCGTCTCTATGGTGATGGCATTTCGGGACCGACGGCCGCTTTGCTTCGTTTTCGAAAGGCCGGAAGAGTGCCAGTACACGAGCATCAGGGATACGAACACATCATTGTGTTGGAAGGCGCGCAAAGGGACCACAATGGAGTCTCGGAGCGGGGTATGCTCGTGGTGAGCCCGCCCGGAACTCAACACGGGATTGTCAGTGAGGCAGGGTGTATTGTTTTAGCGATATACGAAAAGCCGGTGAAATTTCTGACAGATGATTCAACGGACAATGGTGCTCTGGATAGACACCAATCCAATCGTTGAAAGTGTATTATCAACCATGAACCAGCCCATGCACTTCGCGTTAAATGCAGAGCCCTATGAATTCGAGTTTAAACCGGATCAGTGCGCGCTGCTTATTATCGATATGCAGCGTGACTTTCTGGAGGAAGGGGGCTTTGGCTCCAGCCTTGGAAACGACGTCGGCAAGCTTCGACGGACCATCGAACCAAACGTGATTCTTCTCCAGACATGGCGCAATGCTGGGTTACCTGTGATCCACACTCGCGAGGGACATTTACCGGACCTAGGTGATTTGCCCGTTTCGAAAAAGACGCGAGGCAGAGGAGTGAAAACGATTGGGGACATGGGGCCGATGGGGCGAATTTTGGTTCGTGGTGAGGATGGTCAGGATATCATTTCGGAGCTGCAGCCCCTTCCTTCCGAGAAGGTGATCGACAAGCCCGGCAAGGGCGCATTTTACGGGACGGATTTACAAGAGACCCTTGTGGTCGGAGGAATCCGGCAATTGATTGTCACGGGTGTGACGACAGAGGTGTGTGTTCACACAACAGTTCGAGAGGCTAATGATCGTGGGTACGACTGTTTGGTTTTGAGCGACTGTGTGGGATCCTACTTCGACGAGTTTCACGAAGTTGGGCTCGCGATGATCAAAGCTCAGGGGGGGATCTTTGGTTGGGTGGGACACTCGCGCGAGGTTTTGAAAGTCCTCACCCAAATGGATTCAAAGTAGAACCGATGTGTCCAGCGAATGGACTGATGCTCAGGGCAAGGCGCCGAGCACAAGGCAGGAGTTGATTCCACCAAATCCAAATGCGTTGTTGAGAGCATAGCGGATTTTTGCGGGGCGCGCAGCGTTTGCGACGATGTCCTGGACGCAAGATGGGTCCGGAGTTCTGTGATGTAGTGTCGGGGGCAGGATTTGTTCGTGAATGGCGAGCGCACACAAAGCGGTCTCCATTGCAGAGGTAGCGCCCAGCGGATGTGCGGTGATCGGTTTGGTGCCGCTTACAGGCGGGGGATTCGGTCCGAATACGGTGTGTATGGCCAACGATTCGTTTGTGTCATTGAGCTGTGTGCCGCTCGCGTGAGCATTGATGTAATCGATGGTACCGGGGGACAGTTCCGCATCGGTCAGCGCTTCCTGCATACAACGTACAATCAGCTCGCCTCCGGGCTTTGGGGTTGTCATGTGGTAGGCTTCGTTATTGAGCCCGTACCCCAAGATTTCCGCATAGATTCGTGCGCCCCGTTTGCGTGCGTGTTCGAGTTCCTCGATCACCAAAGAAGCGCCTCCTTCGCCCATGACGAAGCCATCTCGATCCAAATCGAATGGTCGGCAAGCGAACTCCGGAGGTTCAGCATTCCAGCGGCTCATGGTCTTAATTAGATCAAATGCAGTAAAAGTGAGCGGTGCAAGAGGCGCTTCAGCAGCCCCTGCGATCATGACGTCGGCTCTGTTTTCGCGAATGAAGCGGAGGGCATCTCCAACCGCGATAGCGCCGCTGGCGCAGGTGTTGGAGTTGGTTGTGCCTGGGCCGCGAAAGCCGCATTCTAGCGCGATGTTCGTGTGAGCGGAGCCTCCGAAAATCATGAGGGCAAGAGTTTGAGAAACACCTCTGGATCCACTTTGGAGGAAGGCGGTGTGTTCATGTTCTGCATGCGAAATGCCACCGAGTGCTGTGCCGAAAGATACCCCGACGCGATCTTGGGGTGTTTTTGGATCCCATGGAAATGCGGAGTCCTCGAGAGCGAGCAAAGCGGATGCGATGGAAAATTGAGCGTAGAGATCGAGGCGCTTTAAACGATGCGGTGGGAAAAAATCGCGGGCATTCCAATTGGGGACTTCGCCTGCGTGTTTGGCGTGGATGTTTGTGGTGTCGAATCGCGTGAGTCGATGGATGCCGCTTTTGGCCTGGAGCACAGCGTTCCAAAGGGAATCCTTCCCGACGCCAGCGGCAGAAATGCAGCCGATGCCAGTGATTACGGCCCGGCGGGGAGGGGAAGAGGCATCTGCGGACATGGAATTAAAAAAGTTCGCGTTGGGCCGCTTCGCCTTTGGAATCGCTCCGGGGCAACTCAGGGGTTTCGTTACCTAGGAGTTCGAGGAATTGGGCTTCATTCAAAATTGGGATACCTAGGCTTGTGGCTTCCTCTAGTTTGGAGCCGGCGGATTCTCCTGCCAAAACGAAGTTGGTCTTGCGGCTTACAGAGCCTGTGACCGAGCCGCCCGCCGCACGAATGCTTTCGGTGGCCTGACCTCGTGAGAGGGTGGGTAAGGTGCCTGTAAGGACAAATATTTTACCTGATAATGGCTGGGTGTTTGAGGAGGCGGTTTGAGCGGGAGACGTATTTCCCGGGGAGATGTGAAGGGAGTCTAGGCGATCCAGCACTTGTTGGCCTGCAGGAGACTCGAAATAGTCGAGAACCGCTTCGGCGACTACGGGCCCAATCACTGGATTGATGCTGGTCGAGCCGTCCTTGCGGTTGGAGCTTTTTGCAAATCGCGCGTTGAGAAGGCGGGATTCTGTTTCGGAGAGATCGGTTTGAGCGTTCGAATGGATCGCTGCGATTTGGGCTAGTTCTTCGGGGGAGAGATTTTTGGCGACCGCTCGATTTTCGCGGGAACGTGGGTTGGTCGTTTTTAGGAGGGCGGTAAGGCGCTCCCTTTCCAAGACGTCTTTGAGGAGGGGTGACGTGGCAATTTCACGAAGAGTGGAATGTGTTGAGGCGAGTTCGAAGGCGATGGTTTCACCGACCTCGGGTATGGCTAGGGCGGTGATCCAGCGTGCGAGAGGAAGAGTGCGTGCGCGGGTTACAGCTTCGGTGAGTTTGGTGGCGTTCTTCAGTCCGAAGACGCGTGGTTCGGTATCGGATCCCAAGTTTAATGCTGCGAGCAGGGGGGTAAGTGAGCCGGTTTGCTCGAGAGCAAATAGATCGAGAGGGTCTTGAAGGAGGCCTCGCTCGATTACTTTTTCGGCGACTATTCCACCGAGACTTTCGATGTCGAGAGCACTTCGTTTTGCGAGGTATTCGAGGCGGCGTGTGCGTTGAGCTGGGCAGTGGAGGTTTGGGCAGAGCCAGACGGCGAATGCCGGATCGCGTTGGACTGGACCGGAGCAGGCGGGGCAACGTCCGTGAATCTGTTCGAGGAAATTGAAGGGTTGAGCTGTCGGAGGGCGTTTTTCCAGAACGACGCGAACTACTGCGGGAATCACTTCCCCAGCTTTTTCGATGACGACTGTATCGCCGATTCGGATGTCTTTGCGGCGGATCTCGTCTTCATTGTGGAGAGTGGCTCGGGAGATTGTGCTGCCGCGGAGATGCACGGGTTCGAGATCTGCGACGGGTGTGAGGGCGCCTGTTCTGCCGACTTGCACAAGAATCCCGCGGAGGAGGGTTTCGGCTTGTTCCGGCAGGAATTTGTAAGCGCGGGCCCAGCGCGGAGCTCTGGCGGTTGAGCCGGCACGTTCGCGGAGATGGATCGGGTTGAGTTTGATGACGGCGCCATCTGTTTCGTAGCCGAAGGAGTCGCGGATCGAGTCGAGTTCCTGAATGGCGTCAGTGACCTGTTGGGCGGAGTGGCAGAGGCGATAGAACGGCGGCGTTCTGAAGCCGAGCCCGCTAAGAAATTGGAGAACGTGTTCTTGGGTTTTAGGCGATGTCGCCGAGATTTCACCGAGCCCGTAAAGGCAAATTTCGAGGGGGCGTGCAGCGACCGAGCGGGAATCTAGAAGCTTGAGTGAACCCGCTGCCGCGTTTCTGGGGTTTGCGAAGGGTTCCTGACCGGACGCTAACATGTCGTCGCACATGCGCTGAAAACCTGACAGAGGGAGATACACTTCCCCGCGAATTTCCAACGTGGGTGGCGCGTCTGGAATCGAAAGAGGCAGGCTACGGATAGTGCGAATGTTTTGCGTGATGTCATCCCCCTGTTCTCCATCGCCTCGTGTTGCTGCGAGTACCAGGCGCCCGTTCTCGTAGCGAAGGGTGACAGCAACACCATCGACCTTTGGTTCGACAAGCCACGAGAGCTGTTCCCCCGGAAACAGGCGTTCGAACGAAGTGATCCATTTGGTAACGCCGTCAAATCCGTCCTTATCGGCAAATAAATTGTCGAGGGATAGCATCGGGACGGTGTGCCAGACTTGAGAGAAAACGGTCAGCGGTCTTTCTCCAACACGTTGGGTCGGGGAGTCTGGGGTTAGGAGTTCGGGGTGAGCTGATTCCAGATCCCGTAATTCCCGAAAGAGAAGATCGTATTCCCGGTCAGAAATGACGGGGGCAGCGTCCTGGTAATAGCGGCGATCGTGTTGCCGGATTTCCGTGCGAAGCTGAGAGATACGTTGGGCCGGAGTCATGGGCGAACGGAATAAAGAGGGAAGAGCGTGTTCCTAGCAAGGCTGGCCAAACCATGCGTCCCAGAGGCCTGTGCTTTTGAAGTTGGGAAGCACGCCTGGTTCCATTTGATTCATGACATAGGCGCATCCTGTGCCGGTGGATGGGTCGGCGAAAGCAACGCTTCCGCCAGCCCCGGGGTGGCCGAATGCGTTGGCGGACGGACCGAAGGTCCTGCGCATCTTGGATCCATCGGGATGTGTTGGATCAGACATGAAGCCCATACGGAAACAGGATTCGATATGAAGGACGCGGTCGGGTCCCTGGACTTGGGAGAGCGAAATGGAGCGCAGCACTTCAGAGGGGAAATAACGGGTCCCGTTTAGACAACCATCACAGGCAAGCATGGCGTAAAATTTGGCGAGTGCGGAGGCGGTGCCGATGCCGCCGAATCCGGGATAAGCTGCCATTCTCGGTACGGATTCGTTCATGGCCGAGGCTGAATGGAGACCGCGAGGGGAGGCGAAGGAACGTGAAGTCAGGGAGCCTGGTGACATGAAGGCGGTCAGGAACGGATCGTCTTTAGGAAGAGTGCTTCTTGGAGCAAGAATAGGGGCAACCCGCGGGAGAAGGGTTTCCGGTAGGCCGATCCAGAATTCGAGGTTCATGGGTTGGGCGAACACTTCGTGCCAATACGAGCCTATGGGGGTGGTTGTGGCTCGGAGAACGATTTCGTCGACGAGGAATCCGAACGTACGGGGGTGATAACCGTGGGCGCTGCCGGGGGCCCATGCTGGAGCCTGGAAGGCGAGTGCGGAGATTACGCCGTCGCGATCTTCGACAGGGATGGTGCGATCCAGAGCGGGCAGACCTGCCTGATGGTGGAGGATCATCCGGAGTGTGACGGATTGTTTGCCCGCGTGGGCAAATTCGGGCCAGAGGTAGGCGACCGGCTTGTCGAGAGAGATGTGGCTTGAATGGAGGGCGTGTAGAAGGCAGGCCGCGGAGAGGCCTTTGGTTGCCGACCAGACGAGGACGGGCGTGTCGTGTGTCCAGGGGATTGTTTGTTCACGGTCCTGAAAGCCGCCGCTCAAGGCGAGGAGCTCCTGCTGCTCCGTCCAGACAGAGACAGAGGCGCCGATTTCACCTCTGGAGGAGAAGTTCTGTTCGAAATGAAGCCGGGCGGCATCAGGGTTGAAGGAATAGGAATTACTCACAAGGATTGGAGCGATTTGTATGTCGATTTTGGGAAAGCATACAGGGTAGGAGCAAAAAGTTTGGTAAAGGACAGCATTTTGGAGGTTTTTGGAGCGGTTTATCCGTGGTTTCTCTCTGAAAACCTTGGACAACACGGGCGGCCTGCGTAGCCTTCTCGACCCGCGATTTGCGGGAAAATCCCAGGCAACGTTAATCCTTATTTATGGTCTACACACTTTCGCTCTTTATTGCTCAGGCAGCCCCAGCGGCTGCAGAGCCTCCATCTGCTGCAGGGATGTTGGTTCCAATGGTTTGCATATTTGTCATCATGTACTTCTTGATGATTCGGCCACAGCAGCAGAAGCAAAAGCAGCTGCAGGACCTCATCAATAATGTGAAAACTGGGGACGACGTCGTGGTGTCGGGGATTCACGGGACGGTGACGAATGTGAAGGAAGGGAATACATTAACCCTGAAAATCGCGGACAATGTGAAGATCGAGGTGGAGAAGAGTGCTGTTAGCTCGGTAGTTCGAAAGGTGGAGTTGGAAAAGGCATAGGTTTTTGAAAAGAAAGGTTTTGGTATGAATCCAGTGATTACGTTTGTGCTCGGGTTGGTGTTGGCGGCGTTGTTCGGGTGGTATTTCCTAACGGACCATGACCGGCATAAGAGGATGCTTGGTAGTGTGTTGACCGTGATTTTGGTGTTTCTGTCGATTGCGTCATTTTATCCACCGGAGCAGAAGTTGGCGCTTGGGTTGGATCTCAAGGGCGGGACGTCATTTCTAATTCGTCTTCAGGAGGATAAAGATGAAAGCGGCGGTGTTCGTAAAATTACGCCTGCGATGCTGGATCAAGCCTGCGAGGTGATCCGTAAGCGTGTGGATTCGATGGGCACAAGTGAACCTGTTATTGCTCCTCAAGGTGAGGATCGCATTCTTGTCCAGATACCTGGGCTCAATACGGATAAGCTTAATGAGGCAAGGGAGCAGTTGTATCGACCTGCGAAATTGGACTTTAAGTTCGTACACCCTCAGACGGATGCTATTTTGGCCGGAGCTGTGCCGCTGGATCCGGCGTACCGGATTGAGTCTTACTCCGAAGCACGGGGAGGAAAGGCGATGGAGGAGAAATTGGTGGTGCGCAAGAAAGCGGATATTCCCGGGAGCATGGTGACAGCTGCACATGCGTTTTTTGATACGCAGGGTTGGGGTGTGAGCCTCCGGTTCAACTCCGAGGGAGCCCAACTATTCGGAAAATTGACGCAGGAGAACGTCGGGAAGCGGTTCGCTATCATGTTGGACGGGAAGGTTCAATCGGCACCAGTGATTCGCGATGCGATCATGGGCGGACAGGCGCAAATTACGGGAAATTTCGGAGAAGCTGAGGCTCGGAATCTCGCGAGTGTATTGGAGAATCCGCTGCAGACACAGGTGGTGATTGAGGAAGAGCGTACGGCTTCCGCTTCACTGGGATCGGATTCGATTAACAGCGGTGTATTTTCGGGAATAATCGGGGTGCTGTTAACGGTGGTGTGTGTCCTGATTTATTACCGTTTCTCGGGTTTTGTGGCGAACTTGGCCTTGTTGGTGAACGTACTGCTGTTGTTCGGATCGATGGGGCTGTTGGGAACGGTGTTAACCTTGCCTGGTATCGCTGGGATCATTCTCACGCTTGGCATGGCGATCGATGCAAATGTGCTGATCTACGAACGTTTGCGTGAAGAGTTGCAGGATCAGAAATCGCTCCGTGGAGCGGTGAATGCGGCTTTCGAAAAAGCATTCCCTGCGATTTTTGACTCGAACGCTACGACGTTAATTACGGCTTTGATTTTGTTCTGGAAGGCAAGTGGTCCGGTGAAGGGGTTTGCGGTTGCTCTGATTATTGGGATCGTGGCGACTTTGTTTACGGCGCTGGTGGTGACCCGCAACTTCTTCTCGTGGGCGTTACACGTTGGGATTTTGAAGGAAGTGAGTATGGCGAATCTGATTCGTGCTACGAATTTCAACTTCATGGCCTGGCGAAAGGCTGCAATTACCGGATCGGTTTTGGTGATTGCCGGATCGATTGGAATTTTCGCGCTACGCGGTGAAAAGAACTTTGGCGTCGATTTCAAAGGTGGAGACCGCGTGGTTCTTGAAGCGGTAAAGGTAAAACCGGATATTGCGGCGGTCAGGGCGGCTGTGGATGGCCTCAAATTGGGAGAGGTTGCAGTACAGATTGAGAAGTCTGCGAAGAAGGAGTTCTTTACGGTACGTGGGCCCAAGGATTCAGGGGAAACGATTAGCTCTGCACTGAAACAGAAATTTCCGGAGGCGGAGTTCAGTTTGGAAAACGTGGAGAAAGTGGGGAGCTTAGTGGGTGGTGAGTTGGCACGTAACTCCGTGATCGCGTTGACGCTTGGGATGCTCGGGATTCTGGTTTACGTCACGTTACGATTTGAGTTTTCGTTTGCGCTGGGAGCGTTGGTTGCTCTTTTGCATGATGTGATTATCACGGTTGGGGTGTTTGCGTTGCTGGGGCGTGAACTGTCGTTGGTGACGGTGGGGGCTGTGCTCACGATTGCTGGTTATTCTGTGAACGATACGATCGTGGTGTTTGACCGGATTCGTGAGGGATTACAGACGGGGCGGAAGGGGTCCGTGTTGGAGATCATGAACCTGAGTATTAACGAGACGCTTTCCCGTACGATTATCACGGGAGGAGTCACTCTACTGACCACAGTGGCGTTGTTCTTCTTCGGGGGACCGGTTCTTGCGGACTTTGCGCTTACGATTCTGATTGGGGTGCTGGTTGGAACGTATTCCTCGGTATTTGTTGCATCACCGATTGTTCTTTGGTGGAGCGGTCGTCACGGGAGCGGATTACGTGAAGAGGTGGTTCGTTCCACGGCTAGTGGTGAAGCGACGGCCTAGTGTGAGACACGGTTAGTGTGAGACACGGTTAGTGTGAGACACGGTGACGGTGTTGCCTTCGGGGGACGCGGTTACCACTTATAGATTGTGAGAGGCGGGAAGTGCATAGGCGCTCCCGCCTCTTTCCTTTGTTGCCCTGGTGGGGACCACTTCAGTCAGACGGGTTAGAGGGCCATTTTAAGGGCTGCTGCTGCGGCGGAGACGAGGAGGATCGCTTCAAAGAGGCGTTGAGGGATGCGGTGCAAGATACTACGGCCAATGAAGGTGCCGATGATTACGAGCGGGCAGAGGCTTAAGTCCAAAAGGAGGGCTGGGGTTTGGATGAGACCGAGCTGCCAGGAGAAGGGGAGTTTGAAGACGTTCACGATCAGGAAGAACCACGCGCTTGTTCCGACGAGGTTCTGTTTTGGGAGCGAAAGGGAGAGGAGATAAATGGCCATGACTGGGCCCGCTGCGTTTGCGAGCATGGTGACGCAGCCTGCCCAGATACCCATGGTCCAAGCGAAGGCACGTGTGTGTGGTACGGCGGCACCGAGTTGAGGGAAGGCGCTTCGGATGGATTGTAGAACGACAGTGAGGAGGAGGAGCCAACCTAGGACGGGACGGAATTGGTTATCCGGCATATTTTTCATGAGCCAGAAGCCGATGAAAATACCGACCATTGTCGGGGGTAGCATCCGGAGGATTTGGTTCCAGAGAGCGTCTTTGCGGAAAGCTTTGACTGCACAAAGGTCTCCAAAGATGAGGAGGGGGAGGAGCACGCCGGTGCTTTCTTTCGGAGGGAAGGCTTGAGCCATGAGGGCTACGGTGAGCAGGCTGACTCCGGGGAAGCCGCTTTTAGAAAGGCCGACGCAGAGTGCGGCAGAGATACAGAGGAACCAGAACATGAGTGGGGTGAAAGGCGTACAGTTTACGGATAGGATGCGTCCGTTAGTGGGGTTGAAAACGATGATAGAGGGATGGCTAACGCTGCATACAGCTTCCACTCTATACGTCTGATAGCTCGCCTGATGTTTGGGTTTGGGTTGGCAGCTTGTTTTGGGGTGTTGGCGGTCCAGCAGATTGGGGTCTGGCATGTTTCATTTCCGTGGGATCGCAGTTTGGTGGGATCCAATCTGGGCAATCTCGCAAGTACAGGAAACGGAGCGGAGATTCTGGGAAGTTGGGTGGGGCGATTCCTTCCTTCGATTGGTTCGGGTATGATGGCTGCAGTAACAGCGTTGGCATCGGGATTGTTTGTGACCCGATATTGGCAGCGTTCGGTTGGGCTGCTGGTGCATTCGGCGGGCCGGTTGGCGGATGGAGATTATAGTGTCCAGTTTGATGAGTTCATACACATTCCTGAAGTTCGAGGGTTGTCGCTTGCGTTGCAGCGGTTGCTAGAAGCGAGAGAACAGCAGGGCAGGGATTTGCGAGAAACACTTCGTCATTTTCACGGCACATTTGAAAACGCAGCGGTCGGAGTTTTTCACCTGAACCCAAACGGTGTCTTTCGGCGAGTTAACAGAAGGTTTTGCGATATCGCGGGGTTTGCCACGGAGGATTTGCTGGGCCGTAACCTGGCGGATATTTTGCAGCCGGAGGATCGTGCGATGATGGCCGCACATATACGAAATTTAATGCAGGGAGGTGTGGAGTGTTTTTGCGTCGAAATGCGGTGTTTGCGGCGCTCGGGACGTGCGATTTGGGTGCAGTGGACGATGACCGTAATGTGTGGGGAGAATGGGGAGATCGAGTATGCGATCGCATTTGTGGAGGATGTATCGCCGAGGCGTTGTGCCGAGGAGAAGCTGGTTCGAAGTGAGGCTTCGTTGCGTAGTCTTATGGACTGTAGCCGTGATTCGTGTGTCTGTGTATTAGATTTGTCTGGGTGCGTATTGTTTGTGAATGAGATAGGTGTTGAAGTTTTGAGAGCGACTGCCCGGGAGGTATGTCCTGGAGTGCAGTGGTCGAAGCTTTGGGAGGTTAGCGAAGAAGGCGCGGATGAAACGGCACTGATGGAAGCGAGATGTGGTGGAGTTGGGCGATTTCGAGGACAGCGAAACGGAGGGGAATTGGGGACGCAGTGGTGGGAGGTGACTGTGACTGCTATTCCGGGGCCGGATGGGAGGCCGGAACGGTTGCTGTCGGTTGCGCGTGACGTAACGCTTCAGCATGTCGCCGCCAACGCGTTGCAGCAGGCAAAGGAGTCCGCTGAAGCTGCAAGTAGAGCCAAGGACGATTTGCTGTCGGCTCTGTCGCATGAGTTGAGGACGCCCTTGAACCCTGTGTTGTTGTTGGCCGGAGAGTATGCGCGTTCGAATGATTTGCCTGCCCGGATGCGCGAGGATTTTGCGTTAATCCATCGAAATGTGAGGTTGGAGGCGCGTCTGATTGA
This sequence comes from Verrucomicrobiota bacterium, assembly GCA_037133875.1. Taxonomy (GTDB): domain Bacteria; phylum Verrucomicrobiota; class Verrucomicrobiia; order Chthoniobacterales; family Chthoniobacteraceae; genus Chth-196. The sequence goes on from JBAXNG010000022.1 coordinate 37,507, forward strand.
CGATTTGTTGGATCTTACGAAGATTCAACGGGCAGGTTTGTCTCTCAGTACGAGATTGTTAGACTTGGCGGAGTTGCTCTGGCAAGTGTGCGAGGTTGTCCGGGGTGAGGCGGCGGAGAAACAGGTCCAGGTGGAGTATTTGCGGCCGGAGGGGAAGCACTACGTCCGTGGGGATTCGACGCGGTTGCATCAAATTTTTTCGAATTTGATTTTAAACGGGGTGAAATTTTCGCCCGCAGGCGGAGCGGTTCGGCTCAGTCTGGTGAGGGACAGTGCGGGACTGCGGGTCAGTATTGAGGATAAGGGAATCGGAATTACGACAGAAGAGCTGGGACGAATCTTTGAGCCGTTTGCCCAAGGGGCTCATGCAAGAGAGCCGCACCGATTTGGTGGCCTGGGGCTAGGGTTGGCCATCGCACGCATGCTGGTAGATCGCCACAAAGGCAAAATATGGGCGGAGAGTCCCGGAAGAGGACTCGGAGCGACCTTTTTTGTGGAGTTGCCGATGGAGCAGAATGACGTGGGCGAGGTCTCGAGTGCGCAACCGGTGCAGGAACCTAGGAAAAAAGAAATTCGATGCAGAAGTATTCTGTTGGTGGAAGACCATGATGCCACGCGAGTGACACTGGCCCGTATGTTAGGGCGGCGCGGACATTCGGTGACGCAAGCCGCGACTTTAGGTGCCGCGATGGTTTGCGCTCAGGAACAAACCTTTGATGTTTTGATCTCTGACATTGGACTGCCGGATGGCAGCGGGAGCGACCTGATACGGGAATATGGAGAGCGCTTTTTAGAAGGCGGGATTGCGCTGAGTGGTTTTGGAATGGAGGCCGAGGTGGCGCGGAGTCTGCAAGCTGGCTTTCGGAAGCACCTTACCAAGCCGATTGAGGTGGAGACGTTAGAAGAGACTTTGCACGCGATGGATTCGCGGGCTGTTCAGGGCCTGTTGGCGATATAAATGGCGGCAACTCCTCCCAGAAGGGGGACGTATTTGGCTTGAGTGTAGCCATTACTTTCAAGAAGGGAGCACATGGAGGAACCATTCGGAAAGGCTTCAATCGAATCCGCAAGATATTCGTACGCAAATCGTTCCCCTGTGAGCAGAGCGGCCAGCGTGGGTAATACCTTATGGAGATAAAATCGGTAAGGCGTCCGGAGTGGCTCTTCCGGAAGGCCAAAATCGAGAACCAGAAGGTGGCCGTCGGGAGTCAAAACGCGCGATATCTCTTTAAGCGCAGTACCCCAGGAAGCCATGTTCCGGAGGCCGAATGCGATCGTAACGACATTGAAGGACGCGTCTGGAAAGGGGAGTTGTAGGGCGTCGGCGACTATGAGTTGGGAAAGGTTTTTTCCCTGAGCAACGCGAAGCATGGGTTCGCAAAAATCAGCTCCCACAAGAAATGCGTTTGGACAGGCTCGTTTAAGCGTACGTGCTAGGTCGCCGCTTCCGGTGGCGAGGTCCAAAATACGGGAAGGTTCCCATTCCGCGACGATCTTGGCAGCCCGAAGTCTCCACAAGACATCGATTCCCATACTCAGGAGATGGTTGGCGAGGTCGTAACGGTGTGCAATTCGGGCGAAATAAGAGCGAACGCTTTGGGCTTGGATGGAGCCTTCCGGAGACATGGCGCTATAGTTGGCGAGGATCGTCAGGAAGGAAAGAGTCTTGAGATAGGGGAGTGCTCTCGGTTTTGCTAACCGGCGTGATCCGATACCCTGCTATCCAGAAGGCGCGATTTCTCATTGTCGACGACGAGGCGTCGAATGTGCGTCTTTTGGAGAGGATTCTAGAGTTTGGAGGAGGTTTTCAGGTCGAAAGCACTACCGATTCAAGGAAGGCGTTGGGAGTGTTTTTGGATTGGCAGCCTGATGTGGTGCTTGTGGACTTGCATATGCCTAATGTGGATGGCTTTGCGCTGATGTCTCAGTTTAAGGCGGCAGTGCAACCCGAAGAGTATCTGCCGATGCTTGTGATCAGCGCTGATCTTACGCTGGAATCCAAGCGACGCGCATTATTGGGGGGGGCACATGACTTCTTGATGAAGCCGTTTGATCCGACGGAAGTTTTATCGAGGATAGAGAACCTGTTGGAAAACAGGTTTTTGCATCAGGCTTTGCAACGCCAGAACGAGGATCTGGACAGGCAGGTGAGGGCTCGGACGGCGCAGTTGGAGGATACCTTGGAGCGGTTGAAGTCGGCTCAGGAATTGGTAGTTAAGCAAGAGCGGTTGAGGGCATTGGGAATGATGGCGAGTGGAATTGCTCATGACTTCAATAATGCGCTGACGATGGTGCTTGGGTGCGCCGAATTGATGGCGCCGTTTATGCGCCACCATGCGCCCGAACGGGAGCGGGAGCATCTCGAAAACCTGATGGCCGCAGCGCAGGATGCAGCGCATGTGGTGAGTAGGCTTCGAGAGTTTTACCGACCCTCGGGTCAACACGATGTCCGGGGACCTGTAGATCTCAATGTAATTGTAGAACAGGCACTTGCAATGACCGCACCGCAATGGCGGGAAAAGTGTCGGGCCAATGGAATCCACATTGACGCGGAAGCGGATTTGCATCCGGTGCCTTCATTGATTGCGAATGCACCGGAGGTTCGAGAGGTTTTAACAAATCTCATTTTTAACTCGGTAGATGCGATGCCATTTGGAGGACGGGTATGTATCAGGACGAATGAGGTGGATGGTAGAATTCAGATTCAGGTGACCGATACGGGTGTGGGCATGACGGAGGAGGAAAAAGCGAGGTGTTTGGAGCCGTTTTATACGACGAAAGGAGAGCATGGGACTGGGTTGGGACTCGCTGGGGTGTATGGGTTTGTGCAACGGCATGGAGGCGCGATTTCCATTGAGAGCAGCAAAGGGAAGGGCACAACTATAGCGCTAATGCTCCCAGGGTCTCGCCGGACGGTTGAAATTGAGGAGGAAGTCGGTGTGGCGGAGATTAAGGCGCTGCGCGTTTTAGTGGTAGATGACCAAGAGGTCATCCGAGAGCTGATCGCAGAAATGATACGCGCGGAAGGGCATTTCGCAGATACTGTTGCAAATGGACATGCGGCCTTGGCTGAGATGCAGGGGAAGACGTGGGATGTTCTGGTAACGGACCAATCGATGCCTGATATGACCGGAACCGAATTAGCGGCCGAGGCGAGACGTAGGGGAATCGAAGTGCCGGTCATATTGTTGACCGGTTTTGGAGATGAGATGCGTGCACAAGGTGGAAATCCAGACGGTGTGAATCTGATTGTTAGTAAGCCGCTTACAACGAAAGGTCTGCGATCGGCGCTGGCTGCTTTGCAGTCCGCACAGTCAGAAGAAGCCTGTTCGAGTTAAGGATCCTTGCAAATAGTGGCAGACGGAGAGTGAGGCAGCGATCGGGGTGAAGTTGAAAAATCAGGCACCTAATTACTTCGCCTGGATGCTGTTTTTCAGTGTTGGCACTAAACGTGCTGAAACATGCGTGCGCTTCTGTTGAGGGTTTGTTCTGCACCTCTGGCTATGGGGTGGAACTCACGTGGCGCCCGTTTTATCTGTATGGAACATTCTATCATTGGGCCTGTTGAGTATTTGGCGAATAGGTCGCCGAAATCGCTCTCGAATCTTCAACGTGGGTTTGCGGGACTCTTATGGTGTTTTCTGTTTGTGATTCAGCTCCAGGCAGAGACTTATCAGTGGGTTGGTCTGGCCGGTAACGGTGGGGGCGCCGGTGCAGCAGATGATGTGGCGGGGGCAGCCCGATTTTATCTGCCCAAAGGAACTGCAGTGGACGCGAGCGGAAATGTTTACGTCGCGGATTATGGGAATTGTGTGATCCGCAAAGTGACCCCATCCGGCGGCGTCACCACTTTTGCCGGGAGCTTTGGCCTTTCGGGTAATGTGGATGGTACAGGGAGTGCGGCTCGATTTGGCTATGTGAGTGGTCTGGCAGTCGACGCTTCAGGGACTGTGTATGTGGCGGATCAGAGTAATCATACTATTAGAGCGATCTCGCCCTCTGGGGTTGTGACAACGCTGGCTGGAGCTGCTGGTGTGTATGGCAGTGCGGACGGGACGGGATCTGGTGCCCGATTTAATAGCCCAAGCGGTGTGGTCGCTGATTCGGCTGGCAACCTGTATGTCACGGATTATGGGAACCACACAGTGCGCAAGATTACCGCCGGAGGAGTCGTTTCGACGCTGGCTGGAACTACGGGAAGTTATGGTGCTGCCGACGGCTTAGGAGGACAGGCGCAGTTCTTTTATCCTGGCGCGATAGCCGTTGACCTCGCTGGGGACGTATATGTTGCGGACACGATGCGGCACACCATCCGTAAGGTGACAGGTGCTGGGCTCGTAACCACGATTGCCGGAAGTGCTGGCAATTCGGGAAGTTCGGATGGAGCGGGAAATCAGGCGCGTTTTTACAATCCAAGCGGCCTCTGTGTGGATAGTGGTGGAAACGTTTACGTGTCCGACCAAAACAACCAGACCGTGCGCAAGATCACCTCTTCTGGAGTTGTGACGACACTGGCGGGTTTGGTTGGGTGGAATGCAGGAACGGATGGCACTGGAAGTGCAGCTCGATTCTACTCACCAGCAGGATTGAGCGTGGATGGAAATGGAGTGTTGTACCTCGCAGATATGCTGAATCACACGATTCGAAAGATGACTTCCAATGGAGTCGTGGTGACGTTGGCAGGGCGGGCGGTTAGCGCTGGGGCCGTGGATGCCACAGGAGGAGCCGCAACTTTTTACAGTCCGAATGGCTTGGCTTTGGACTCAAATGCGAACGTGTACGTCGCGGATCAGGATAACCATGTGATTCGGAAGATTACGGCGGCTGGAGTTGTCAGTACGCTGGCAGGAAGCGCAGGGAACGTGGGAAGCGCTAACGGCACGGGAAGCTTGGCTCGGTTTAACAGTCCTAAAGCGCTGGCAGTCGATAGCGCTGGAAATGTGTATGTGGCGGATCAGGGGAGTCACACGGTTCGGAAGATCACGGCGGCGGGTGTGGTGAGTACGCTCGCAGGAAGTGCGGGTGTGTCAGGAAGCTCGGATGGAGTTGGGGGTGCTGCCCGATTTGCCAGTCCAGCGAGTGTGGCTGTGGATGCGTCCGGCACCGTCTTTGTTGCGGATTATGCAAATCACACCGTTCGGAAGATCGCATCGGGAGGCGGCGTTCAAACATTTGCGGGGAGTGCGGGCGTGGCAGGGAGCGGGGATGGGGTAGGAAGCGTCGCTCGATTTTGTTATCCCAGCGCTGTGGCGTTGGATGGGAACGGGAGCGTTTATGTTGCCGATGGTGGGAATCATACGATTCGGAAGATCACTGCGAGCGGTCTCGTAAGCACCGTTGCTGGAAGCGCAGGTCATGCTGGAAGCGCAGATGGTGTTGGGGCTGCTGCTTTATTTGAGAACCCAACAGCACTTGGGGTAGATGGAGCCGGGGATGTGTATGTGGCGGATGCTGGCAATCACACGGTTCGCAAGATTACTTCCGCAGGTTTGGTGACAACGCTGGGCGGACTTCCTGGATATGCGTCTGATTATCCTGCTTTGGGACTAAACTCACGTTTTGCGGTGCCTCGCGGGTTGGCGGTGAGCTCCAGCGGAGCCGTGTATGTGAGTAATTCGGCCACGCACAATGTCGTCCGGGGAACGAGTGTTGCAGTCGGCGATATCACTGTGGAGCAGCCTGCCGGGACAGGACTCGATGGAAGGGGAGCGGGGGTGGTATCGTGGGGTCTAATGGAAGTTGGGGTTTCGATGACCCGTACTTTTGTGGTCCGTAACGACGGGATCGCTTCATTAGCGCTCGGCAGTTTCAGTGTGACGGGAGTCAATGCGGGCGATTTCGTTGTAAGTGCGCAGCCTGGGGTCAGTGCGTTGGCTCCCGGACAAGACACTACATTTGCTGTGAAGTTCACGCCAGGGGCGACCGGAGGTCGCTTGGGGACATTACACTTGCCGAGTGATGACCCTGATGAGGCCGATTTTGTGATCACTCTCGCGGGGACGGGAAATCAGGCGCCAGTGGCAGCGCCCGGAGGGCCGTATTTTATGACGATAGGCCAGAGCCTTACGCTGAGCGGAGCGGCATCGTCAGATCCTGATAGTCCTTATGGAGACGGGGTCGCGAGTTATCAGTGGGATATCCAAAATGACGGGAGTTACGAAGCGTCGGGAAGTAATCCTACGATATCTTGGAACGTGCTGAATGCGGTGTTGAATCCGGTCAGTTATCCTTTGACTGCAACGATCCGCTTAAAGGTCACGGATAGTTTTGGCGGGCAAAGTGGAGAGCAAACGACGACGCTCACGATTTACGATGACACCATTCATCCGGACTTCACGACAAGCGCGAGTGTAGTGGGGCAGCGTGTGGTGGTGAGTTTGAATGCAGCGCCGACGAGTCAGGGAGATCCCCGGCGTTCGATTGTGAATTACACGTGGGATTTCGCAGATGGAACCACGTACAGCGCGGCAACGACCCAGACTTTCGGGCATACGTTTGCGAATGTGGGTACCTATAATGTGAGGCTCACAGCAACGAACGACCTGGGCGCTTCCGCCAGTGTTATTCATTCCATCACGGTGACGGATACCACGGCTCCGGTGATTCAGATTCCGCCGAACGTGACTGCATCTGCGATTGATGCGAGCGGGGCGGCTGTGAGTTACCTCGCTCCGACAGCCACGGATAACGTTGGGGTCACTGTGCTTCAGGCAAGTCAGGCCAGCGGGAGTCTATTTCCTATAGGAACTACGACGGTTACGGTGACGGCCAAAGATGCTGCGAATAACACTAGCTCCGGTAGTTTTACAGTCACAGTAATCGATACAACGCCCCCTGTTCTGAGTGGGATTCCTGCGAATGTGGTGGTCGAGGCGACCAGCGCGAGTGGTGCCCCTGTTAGTTATATAATGCCCACGGCTAGCGATAATGTGGGAGTGGTTTCACTTTCTACGAGTGCACCTAGTGGAACGATATTTCCGCTGGGGACCACAACCGTGACATTTTCCGTAGCGGATGCTGCTAACAATACGTGTTCCGGGGCATTTACGGTAACAGTCCGTGACACAACGATGCCTGTGATTAGCGGTGTTCCAGCCAATTTGTCGGTCCAGGCGGATAGCTTAAACGGGGCAGTCGTGAACTACGTGATGCCGACGGTGACGGATAACGTGGGGGTGGTTTCCCTAAATGCGATGCCTCAGAGCGGGAGTGTGTTTCCGTTTGGAACAACGACGGTCACGATAACAGCTAAAGACGCGGCTAATAATATCAGTAATGCGTCGTTTACTGTGAATGTAAGCGATGCGACCGCCCCGATTATGAATGGGGTGCCCGCGAATATTCTGGCAGAGGCTACCAGTGCCAGTGGTGCGGTGGTGACGTATACGATGCCGACGGCCAGTGATAACGTCGGGGTGACATCGCTCACAGCAAGCCCGGTGAGTGGGAGTTTGTTTCCGTTTGGAACAACGACGGTCACAATCACGGCTAAAGATGCGTTGAATAACACCAGTACCGCTACGTTTACCGTGACGGTGCGCGACAATACGGCACCTCTCATCCGCAACATGCCCGCAAATATTACGGTCGAAGCTGCTAGTTTAGGTGGGGCTGTGGCCAATTATACGATGCCGACGGCTACTGATAACGTCGGGGTTACGTCACTTAGTACGTCCAAGACGAGTGGGAGTCTGTTTCCGTTGGGGGTGACGACCGTAACGATCACAGCCAAGGATGCAGCGGAGAATATAAGCACGGCTACCTTTACAGTGACGGTGTTGGATACGACGAAGCCTGTGGTAAGCGGGATTTTTGCGCCGTTGGTTCTGAACACGAATGCAGCAGGCAAGGTGGTGTTGCCTGATTACACGAATCAGGCAACCGTGAGTGATAATGTGGAGGTTGTGTCGGTAAGTCAGGAGCCTGCGGCGGGGACTTTGGTGGATGCTGGTTTGGTCTCTGTCAAAGTGATTGCTACCGACGGGGCGCAGAACCGGGGGGTGGCGTTATTTAATGTAGAGGTTCGGGAGTTCCCCCGAATTTTGATTCAACCGGAAGACGTATATGTGCGCTTGAAGGCGAACGTTGTTCTTTCAGTGAAGGCACGAGGGTATGGCGCGTTGGGGTATCAGTGGAAGAAAGACGGCGTAGCGCTGACGGGGGCCACGGGCGCATCTTTGAGTCTTAAGGGTATTCAGGCGAACGATTTGGGAAATTATGCGGTAGTGGTGACGAATACGATAGGCTCCGTAGAGAGTGAGCCAGCACAGGTACACTTTGTGGATTTGAAGGTGCCCGCCGGAGTTTATCAGGGGCTGTTAGTGCATGATAAAACCGACATTACGGCGATGCGATATCCGGGGCGCGTCAGTTTTACGCTTTCGAACACTGGGGCGCTAAGTGGGCGGCTGCGGTATCGTGGTGGGGATTATCCTTTTATCGGCTCGCTGAATCCAGTGCTCCGGTTCACCACATCCATATTGCGCAAGGGCCAGGGAAGCCTGGAGTTCGCATTAGTGATGGATCCAGTGACCTATCAGTGGAGTACGCAGGTGGTGGAAACCGAAAGCAAGTTTACCAGTGAAGGGCTCTTGAGTGAGGAGCCGACTTACACCCTCAAAGATCCTGCCCCGCAAACGGGCCGGTACACGGTTGTTTTTAATCCGGATGAAACGGTAGGGACCGGCCCAGAGGTTGCCGGATACGCCTCTATTATGGTCGCGCCCTCCGGGGCTGTTTTGGTAGCGGGTCGTCTGCCTGACGGAACAAGCCTTAATACCGCAGCGCATATTCAGGGTGACGGGAGCGTGTGTGTATTTAATTGTCTATACGAGGTGGGGTTAGTGGGTGGGGGGTATTTGGGAGGTGTGTTGAAGTTGGACGGGGGCGGCGGAGTCGGGGCAGTGACGGGGGAGTTGGAATGGTCAAAACCCGTGCAGAAGGGACTAGGACTGTGGATGCAGGGTTTCTTACAGAGACTTAAGCCAGAGGGGGGTGTGTATGTTGCGGTGCCTGAGACGGAAGCGGTTATGGATGGCGGGGCCTTTGTGTTGACGCTGGGTAGAGATGATTTAATGGAGCCGGTTCCGGTGACATTGACCCCCGAGCGGGTGTTTACCGTCGCAGTGCCTAGCGGATCGATCACATTGAGTTTCAGGGACACTGGCGTGGTTTCTGGGGTGTTTGTGGATGGGGCTTCTAAGAAGACCCATCAGCTGGAAGGAGTTGTGTTGCAGTCGGAAGGCAGGGTGAGGGGGTTTTATACTAGGGAAAGCGACGCGGTTGAGTGGACGTTGGAGAAGCCGCCGGTAGCTGTGGGATCAGGAAACCCCTGAGATTTGCGGTTCACGTTGACTTCCCGATTGTCGCGAGGGGTGGGTCTGCTAAAAAGCCGGACCATGACAGCTAACAAACGATTCCGGTCTGGAGTGCTTTTTGGTGACGAAGTCAAAGAGCTTCTGGATTACGCCAAGGCAAACGAGTTCGCGCTGCCTGCGATTAACTGTATTGGTACTGATTCCGTGAATGCAGCCTTAGCTGCTGCACGCGAAGTGAATTCGCCCACCATGATTCAGTTTTCGAATGGAGGAGCGCAGTTCTTCATTGGAAAAGGGATCAGCAAGGAAGGGCAGTTTGGCCCTATTCAGGGAGCAATTGCCGGAGCGCATTACGTTGAAATTGCGGCCAAGGCTTATGGAGTGCCTGTGGTGCTGAACACGGATCATTGTGCAAAGAAGCTGCTTCCGTGGATGGACGGGATGCTTGTCGCTAGCGAAGAGCATTTCGCGAAAACCGGGAAACCTCTCTACAGCTCCCACATGCTCGATCTTTCCGAAGAGCCGTTGCACGAAAACCTGGAGATTTGCGCCCAATATTTTGCTCGGATGGCCAAAATGGGAATGACGCTCGAAATTGAGTTGGGTGTTACGGGTGGGGAAGAAGATGGAGTGGATAACTCGGGTGTAGAGGAATCGAAGCTTTACACTCAGCCTGAAGAGGTTGCTCAAGCTTACACGACGCTTAGCGCAATTAGCCCGAATTTCACCATCGCGGCTGCTTTTGGAAACGTACACGGCGTTTATAAGCCAGGCAACGTGAAGCTTAAGCCGTTGATTTTGAAACAATCCCAAGACTACATCACGAAGACTTTGGGAACAGGGGCAAAGCCCGTGAACTTCGTATTCCACGGCGGCTCGGGCTCAACTCGTGAAGAAATTCGCGAGGCGATCAGCTACGGAGCAATCAAGATGAACCTCGATACGGACATCCAGTGGGCGTTCTGGGACGGTGTTCGTGCTTACGAAGCGAAGAATCATGATTATCTGCAGGGGCAAATCGGGAATCCGAAGGGTGTCGATGCACCGAATAAGAAGTACTACGATCCCCGGATCTGGCTCGGCGCAGCTGAAGAGGCGGCGACGAAGCGTCTGGTGGTGTCGTTCGAGGACTTGAACTGCGTTAACCGCAACGCTTAATCGAACGCTCCATGTGAACTCGCCATGCGCGGGTTGAAAAAAGGAAGGTAGCCGGAAACCGGTTGCCTTCCTTTTTGGCTTTTATGGGAGTGCCACTCAGGATTTGCCAACGCTCTGTAGAAGGGTGAGAATTGACCTTCCTTATGATCTCGGATCCGAGCCGCAAATACCGTCCTTTTCCGCCTGTGGTTTTGGCTAATCGCCAGTGGCCCAGTCGTGTTCTTACGCATGCCCCAATCTGGTGCAGTGTTGATCTACGCGATGGGAATCAGGCGTTAGCGGTTCCCATGAATGTTTCCCAAAAGCTCGAGCTGTTTGATGCGCTTGTGCGGTGCGGATTTAAAGAGATCGAAGTCGGTTTTCCAGCGGCTTCAAACACGGAGTTCGCGTTTATGCGTCGTCTTATTGAAGATGGACGTATTCCGGAAGATGTGACCGTCCAGGTGCTTGTTCAGGCGCGTGAGGATTTGATCGAGCGTACGGTGGAGTCTCTGAAAGGGGTTCGGAAGGCGATTATCCATCTCTATAACTCCACCTCTCCAGCCCAGCGGCGGATTGTTTTCGGACTCGAGAAACCCCAGATTGTCGAAATGGCGCGTCGCGGAACGCAGTGGATTCGCGATCGGTTGGTGAAGTTGGAAGGATCGGATGTGCGGTTGGAATATTCACCGGAGAGTTTTTCGGCCACGGAAGTGGAGTTTTCCCTAGAAATTTGTGAGGCGGTGATGGAGGTGTGGCAGCCCACGCCCGAGCGGAAGATCATCTTAAACCTCCCCGATACGGTGGAGGTGGCGATGCCGAATGTGTATGCGGATCAGGTGGAATGGTTTTGTGGGAATTTGAAGCGTCGGGATTGCGCGATCATCAGTCTGCATACGCACAATGACCGGGGAACCGGTACGGCAGCCACGGAGCTTGCGCTTTTGGCTGGTGCGGATCGTGTGGAGGGAACGCTTTTTGGAAACGGAGAACGGACGGGCAATCTGGACGTAATCACGGTTGCGCTGAACCTTTATATGCACGGGATCGCCCCGGGGCTCGATTTCTCAGACATGCACGGGTTGCTTGAGATTTATGAACGATGCACGGGTATGACGGTCCCGCCGCGGCATCCCTATGCTGGAGAATTGGTGTTTACGGCGTTTTCGGGATCTCACCAGGACGCCATTCGTAAAGGCTTGGCTGCTTGGGAAAAGACTGGGGAAGGTGCAATCTGGGACATTCCTTATTTGACCATTGATCCATCGGATTTGGGGCGGAAATACCAGGAGGTAATCCGGGTAAACAGTCAGTCCGGTAAAGGAGGCGTCGCGTATTTGCTTGAGAGCGAATTTGGGATCGAGTTGCCCAAAGATATGCAACGCGAATTTGGTCCGTTGGCTAATGATGCGGTGGATGCTCTTGGGCGTGAAGTGACGGCCGCGGAGTTAAAGGCGATGTTTTGGAAGGAATACGTGGAGTGTCATGAACCTTTGGCGTTGCAGCACTTTCACGCGGATGGAACTGCCGGTGTATTTCGCTGTCGTGCGTCGATGAGCCGCGATGGGGTGCGTTTGGATGTGACGGGAGAAGGCAACGGTTCAATTGCCGCATTTGTGAACGCGCTGTTAGGAGCTGGAGTCCCCTCGTTTGAGGTGACGGATTATCGGGAGCACTCGTTGGGAAGTGGGACTGAGGCGAGCGCTATTTCGTACATTCAGGTGCGTGGGGCTGATGGGAGAAAGAGCTGGGGGGCTGGTGTGAGTACCCACATTGAGCTGGCCTCAATTCACGGGGTGGTGAGCGCCCTAAACCGGCTCTTAAAAGTGAAAGGGTAGGTTGTTATGCCTTTTCGCGTTTGCAAAAGTTTTGAGGTGGAAAGCGGGCACATGCTTTCCAAGCATCCGGACAAGTGTCGGTTTCCACATGGTCATACGCGCAAGGTGGAGTGTGTGTTAGTGGCGGACACGTTGGATGCAAATGAAATGGTTTGTGACTTCAAGGTCGTGAAAACCTTGGTTGGTGAATTTGTGGATCAATTCGATCATTCGCTTTGTATGAACACGCAGGATGCGCAGTATGCGTCACTGAAAGCGGTTTATGGCGAGAGGGTGATCGGGTTTGAGGCGCAGGATCCAACCACAGAGCTTCTTGCCAAGACGATCTACGATCATTTGAGTGCAAGTTTGGCGGCGTATGTTGACGGTCCGCAGACGTCGTATCCGATTCGTGCATGTGTGAGGTTGGAGAGAGTGCGCGTTTGGGAGACGACGAGTTCTTGGGCCGAGTACGGGGAATGATTGGAGGTTTTTGGCGGTGGCGGTGAGAGGTATTTCAGCAGTTGGAACTCGTTGGCTTTTGCGCTCAAGTGGAGTTCATGACCGCCCCCTTTTCTCGGAAAAAATCTGCTGTATCGGCTCTTATTTGCCTGATTGGGCCTGCTGCTGGCTTTTGTGCGGATGCCTTGCCCACCGTTGTTTTGAAAGCAGAAGCGCCGGGGAAAGCTCCGGCTGGAATGGTGTGGATCCCGGGGGGCGAGTTTTCGATGGGAGCGGAAGATCCAACCAAAATTGGTGGACCGGGAATGGGAAAAGAGCCAATGAACGATGCTCGTCCCATTCATCGTGTGGCGGTGGATGGTTTTTGGATGGATATTACGGAAGTCACCAACGAGGAGTTCGAGCGGTTTGTGGAGGCGACCAAATACGTGACTATCGCGGAGCGTGTGCCGACAGCCGCGGAGTTCCCTGGAGTTCCACCGGAGGCACTGAAAGCGGGATCGATTGTGTTTACTCCACCAAAGGAGCCGGTTCCGTTGACGAACTTTTTGGCGTGGTGGAGTTACGAGCAGGGGGCAAGCTGGAGGCATCCACTGGGGGCAAAGAGCGATATTAAGGGGAAAGAGAAATATCCTGCGGTTCACATTTCGTTTGAAGATGCCCAGGCGTATGCCAAGTGGGCCGGGAAACGTCTGCCGACTGAAGCTGAGTGGGAGTTTGCGGCGCGAGGCGGATTTTCCGGAGAGCCGTTTGTATGGGGAAAAGAGATGAAGCCTGAGGGCAAATGGATGGCGAATACCTTCGAGGGCACGTTTCCGAATAACGACACCGGAGAGGATGGGTTTGTTGGTTTGGCGCCAGTAAAGCAGTTTCCACCCAATGGATACGGGCTGTACGACATTGCAGGGAATGCCTGGGAATGGTGCTCAGACTGGTATCGTCCGGACTATTACGCGACTTTGGCCAAGGCAGGTGGAGTGGCAAAAAACCCTCAGGGGCCTTCGGATAGCGTAGATCCAGATGAGCCCGGTGTTCCTAAGCGGGTTCATCGCGGGGGATCGTTCTTGTGTACTGACCAATATTGCACGCGGTATATGGTTGGCACCCGAGGGAAAGGGGAGCCAAGTTCGGCGGCGAATCACATCGGATTCCGGTGCGTTCAGGACGCGAAATAGGTGGCCTGTTGGCCTGTTGGAGTAATCGTCGCTTTCGTAACGGGGACGATTTTGCGTACATTCTCCAACCATGCACGACCCCCGATTTGATCAGCTCGCCAAACAGCTTGTTTCGTTTTCCACTTCGTTAAAGAAGGGGGAGACTGCGCTTATTGATGCGTTTGATATTCCACCGGAGATGACGGTGGCCTTGGTTCGTGGGGTTCGGGAAGTGGGAGGGCTGCCGTTTGTCCAGTTGCATCAGGCTCAGGTGGCTCGCGAACTGGCGTTGGGAGCTGTAGAGGATCAGTTCGAGTTGGCGTCATCCGTGGAGCTGGCGCGGATGAAGCGAATGGACGCCTATATTGCTGTGCGGGGTGGCGCCAATATCACCGAGATGAGTGATGTACCTCCCGAGAAGCTGAAGATGATCGCGAAGAAGATGAAGGCGGTCCTCGATTGGCGGGTGAAAAAAACCCGGTGGTGTGTGCTTCGTTGGCCTTCTTCTTCGATGGCGCAACTTGCGGGTATGAGCACGGAAGCATTCGAGAAGTTTTTCTTCGATGTTTGTACTCTCAATTATGCTCGCATGATCCCAGGTATGAAGGCCTTGAAGACGTTGATGGATAAAACGGATAAAGTGGAGATCCGTGGCCCGGGGACGGACCTGAAGTTTTCGATCAAAGGGATTCCGGCTATCACCTGCGGGGGGACTCATAATATTCCCGATGGCGAAGTGTTTACCGCCCCTGTGAAAAACAGCGTACAAGGTTTTGTCACCTACAACGCGCCTACGATTTATCAGGGAACGGCTTTTGATAATGTTCGCCTGGAGTTCAAGGACGGCAAAATCGTGGACGCCACGGCGAATAATACAAAGAAGCTAAACGAGATTCTCGATAGTGATCCGGGTGCCCGTTATATCGGGGAATTTGCGATCGCGTTTAATCCGCACATTTTGAGGCCGATGCGCGATATTTTGTTCGATGAAAAGATCCGGGGCTCATTCCATTTCACACCCGGCCAGTGTTACGAACAGACCGAAAACGGGAATCGTTCTCAGGTGCACTGGGATTTGGTGAATATCCAGCGTGAGGATTACGGCGGCGGGACCATTCATTTTGACGGAAAGCTGATCCGTGAAAACGGGATCTTTGTGCCGAAGGCGCTGCAGGCGCTCAACCCAGAAGCGCTTTTGGCTTAGGTCTCTGATGGACGGTGAGGCGTGGCGCTGCGAGTGCGGGTCACGCTTTGGCCTATATCAGTCTTATCAGGCTAATACGCAGTGTAATGAACGCTTACCGTGCGGTAAGCGTTTTTGGGGTCCGTCGCCGAGAAATACACGAGCTGCATGGTGGTCGAGTTCACGGTCCATTTGTAGCCCGCAACGGTTTGCGTGACGTTGTTCACACCGACTTGTTCTGTCTTGCGGGTGATTTGGGTGCCTTCCCCGTACCGCTCACTAATACGCCGCCTCAGGTCGCCCATGAGCGTATTGTATTTTTCTTCGGTCCAGTTCTCCGATTGGTACTGGAGCTCCACTCCCGTGAGGATGCCCTGTTTGAAGTAGAAAACGGTCTTGTGTAGCCCGTCTTGCAAAAGTCCTTCGACGTCGATCGCTTCCCGATTACCCCGCACCATTTTGCGGGCAGTAACCTTGCCGCCGGCGGCGCTGATAAGGCGCTCCAGCCGGTCGGCGGTTTCCCCCCAACTCAGGTTGAAGGGGGGCTTGATTTCATTAGCGCTCTGCTGCGCAAGAGTCGTTCCAACTGGGATCAGGCAAGCGCCCGTCCCGGTTGCAACGACTAAAGCTGTGCGCGCAGAGCGGTGTATCATGCTTTCTTGATAGTGCTTGTAATCGATAACTCACGCAACTGGCGCGGCTCGACGCTGACTGGAGACTGCGTCATGAGATCGACTCCACGATTGTTTTTCGGGAAGGCGATGACTTCGCGAATACTCTCGGCACCGCAGAGCAGCATCACAAGACGGTCCAATCCGAGGGCGATTCCGCCATGAGGAGGCGCGCCGAAACTGAAGGCCTTGAGGATGTGGCCGAACTTGTGTTGCTGTTCTTCTTCATTCACGCCGAGGACGTTGAATAGTTTGGATTGGAGGTCGCGTTCGTGAATCCGGATGGATCCGCCGCCGAGCTCCACGCCATTCAACACCACGTCATAAGCGACGGCGCGTACGTTTGCGTAATCTCCTGCCTCCATAAGTGGCACATCTTCGGTCTTTGGACGTGTGAAGGGGTGGTGTACTGCGACCCAGTGATTGTCTTCCGGACTAAATTGCAGAAGAGGGAAGTCGACAACCCACAGGAAGTTCAGTGCCGTGGAGCCTTCGGTGAGCTTGAGTAGATCTGCTACGCGGAGACGTACGCGGCCCAGCACATCGGCTACGGCCTGAGGTTTGTCGGCGCCGAAGAACAACACGTCGCCGTCTTCGAAGCCCATCCGTTGCGAAAGCGCTGCTTTTTCGGCTTCGGTGAAAAACTTAACGATCGGGGATTCCCATTCGCCGTCTTTGAGGCGGATGTAGGCGAGGCCTTTTGCGCCGAGCTCGGTTTTGACCCACTCTTCCCACTTTTTGAGCTGTTCTTTGGAGAACGCAGCCGCCGCACCTTTGGCGTTGATCGCTTTGATGACACCACCGCCGTCGAGCACGCTGCGGAACACCTTGAATTGGGTATCTTGGAAGATGTCCGTCAGGTTGGTGATTTCGACCCCGAAACGAAGGTCAGGTTTATCGGATCCAAAACGGTCCATGGCTTCCGCATAAGTCATACGCGGGAATGGTGTTGGGATTTCGACGCCTTTGGACTCCCGGAAAATCCGCTTTAGCAGGCCCTCGATGAGGGTCTGGATTTCTACTTCGGTGATAAAGGAAGCTTCGAGATCGATTTGTGTGAACTCGGGCTGACGATCGGCACGAAGATCTTCATCGCGGAAGCAGCGTGCGATCTGGAAATATTTTTCGAGACCGCCGACTTGAAGCAGTTGTTTGTACTGCTGAGGTGCCTGTGGGAGGGCGTAGAAGGTTCCCGGATTGAGACGGGAGGGAACAAGGAAGTCGCGTGCACCTTCAGGTGTCGGGTTAGAGAGAATTGGGGTCTCAATTTCGAGGAAGCCATGTTCGTCCAGATAGTCGCGTGTGGTCTTGGTAACGCGATGGCGGAGCTTCAGGTTTTGAGTCATCTCCGCGCGGCGAAGATCGAGGTAACGGTAGGTTAGTCGGAGATCTTCGTTTGCGACTTTGGAGTCGAGAGGGAAAGGTGGAACGTCGGCTTTATTTAAGACCTTTAATTCGGAGGCGATAACCTCGATGTCGCCAGTAGCGAGCTTAGGGTTTTCACTTCCGGAGAGGCGATTTGCGACGATACCCGTGATTTGGAGCACATCTTCACCGCGGAGGCCATGGGCGGCTTCGGCGACTTGAGGGTGTTCTTCGGGCCGGAAAACGACCTGAGTCAGGCCTTCGCGGTCGCGTAAGTCGATGAAGATGACGCCACCGTGGTCGCGGCGGGAGTTCACCCAGCCTGCCAGGGTGACAGTTTGGCCGGAGTGTTCCTTTCGCAGGCTATTGCAGGAGGTGGAGCGATACATAAGGGGGTGGGACAATACTCACGAAAATGGGCAACTCCAGCGCGGAGTACAGAGGAGTCACGGTGGTTTTGGGGAAAAGTCTAAGAGAATGCCTGAAAAAGTTCGGATTTTTTGAAACGAAACCGAGTCCGCAGTGTTCAAAGAAGCAGGGACTACCCCCACTTATGATTAAAAAATTCGCAACTATCGCTGCACTTCTTGCCCTTACAACGTCCTTCTCCTTCGCCAAAGAGAAAGAGGCCAAAGCCAAACAAACCCCAGAGGAACATTTCAAGGCTCTGGATACAAATGGTGATGGAAAACTTTCGCTGGAAGAGTTTTCGGCAGGTCAGGATGCCGAAAAAGCCAAGGAAGAGTTTAAGACTCTCGACAAGGACAGTGACGGTTCTTTGACGCTCGAAGAGTTCTCGGCAAAAAAGGGTGGCGGTAAGAAGAAAAAGAAGGAGTAACACTCCTTTGTGAGTAGGTCGCCGAAAGGTGGTGTCATTTTCCAAGAACCGCTGGTGTGTCTGTTTGGCGCACTGGCGGTTTTTGTTTTGTGAATGCGACCTGAGCCGAGACGAAGGTCAGGAGATTTCGGGGGATGGCTTGGGGCCGAGCTGAAGGATATGCGCGTCGATGCCTAGGGGGAGCCATTCGAGTTGGGTGGTGGTGACGAGTTGTTGGGCGTTGGTTGGGAGTTCGCGCAGGAGCGCGGTGCGTCGGGTGAGGTCGAGTTCGCCGAAAATGTCGTCGAGAAGCAGGAGAGGTGGTTCGCCAAAATGCGCTTCCAGAAAACGGGCTGAGGCAAGTCGCAAGGAAAGGGCTAAAGTGCGTTGTTGGCCTTCTGATGCGAGTGTGGCTGGGTGGCCCCCCAGGGTGAGTTCCCAGTCGTCTCGGTGAGGGCCCACGGTTGTTTGTCGCAGCCGTGTATCTTCCATTCGTGCAGCGGCTAAGGCTTCTGTGAAATTCTGGGTTGAGCCTGAAATGTAGTGGGTGTCGAGGTGTTCGGCGCACCCGCTTATGGCGGAATGAGCGAGTTGGGCGAGGGGTCGGAGGGCAGTCGTCAGCTCGTGCCTTGCTTCGGTCAGAATATTACCAGCTGCGATTAAGGGCGCATCAAAGGCGCAAATTTCGCGCCACTTGGAGACGGGAGACTTTAGCAGGAGGTTTCGGGAACGGATTGCGCGTGTGTAGTCGCGAAGGGCGCGGCGATATTCCGGAATGGCTTGAGAGGCGATGAAGTCTAAAAAGTGCCGCCGCCTTTCACCGCTGTCCCGAATCAAATCGATATCTGTGTTGGAGAACCAGATGACGTGCCCAGTTTTGAGATATTCAGTGCCGGTCCGTTGTTCAACCGAGTCGAGTGCGAGTTTTTTGCGGTGTTCGCTGTAGTAGAATTGGAGGTGTTTGCCTGCGTAATGGCCATCTACGAGTAATCCTCGGGCATGGTGTTTAATGATTTCCCGCAGGCGATTGGTGCGGGGGGATTGAAGGCGGAGCAGGACACAGGCTGCCTCTAAGAGGGATGTTTTGCCGTGGGCGTTCGGCCCCAGAATCAGGTTGAGGCCTGGGGTGAAGGTTGCCTCAAAGTGGTCAAAACAGCGGAAGTGTCCGATTTTGAGCTTGGTAAGCATGGCCTGCGATCAGGCGGAGTCTTTTTTTACGGTCTCGATGTTTTTCGCGAGGCGAGCTTTTTGGATTCTACGTCTGAGGATCAGCAGCAGGATCAAAAGCATCACCGCAGCGAGCAGCCATTGCTGAAAATGAAGGACCTGAGCCTTAAGCGTTTCCATGTGGTCCCCAAAAAAATATCCCAACCCCGAAAGCGCGGTTGCCCAAATGAGTAACCCTGTGCCGTTTGTGGTATAGAAACGGGTGTATGAAAGCTTCTGGAGCCCCCAGAAAAAGAGGCTCGGATAACGGGTTCCGTACATCGGACGGCAAAGCGCCAGTTCCCAATCACCCACCTTGGCAGCCAGTTTCTCAATTTTTGGCCCTATTTTTTGGTACGCCGGTTTGGACCGGACCCACTCCGCCCGGTGGTATGCCAACCAAAATACAACGGTGTCGTGGAGCAGTGCACCGCAGATTGCAGCTGGGAAACAGCTATAAAGGTGCAAATACCCCCCGTGGGCGAGCGCTCCAATCAGAAGAAAAATAAAATCCGTCTCGATCGAGGACCATAACAACGTTCCCCAGAAGCCGTAGCTTTTGAGTAGTTCCAGGAGGGTATCCCAGAAACCAACGCTTTCTATCACTGGGATTGGATCAACCATGGGGGGAGGGCGGACCGATAACTATTAACGGAACATGCGTCCTTAGCCATGAAAAGTGGGCTGGGGACAAGGCCAAAAGATAAGAGCCTGCAGAAACCCCTCAGTTTCAATAGGGCGGCCCAAACACTTCTCGTCTCCGGCGTTCCTTTTCGGGTCTTCGCTAGGGAGTCCGAGTGCTGACTTCACCTGCGGAGAAACTCCGAAGCGTTCCATCCTGCATCCGTAACAGGAGATGGCCTTCTTCATCTAATCCTTCAGCAACCCCTTCGATGGGATTCCCTCCTGCGTGTAGCTGCAGAGCCTTCCCTAAAACGGTGCTGCGTTCCGAAATCTGCGCAAGCACACCCCTGAAGTCGGTCTGCATTTTGGGTAAAAGATGTCCCACGTGATCCAAAATTTTTGCCACCAGTGTATTACGATTCACGTCCTTCCCAGATTCGAGTTTGAGCGAACTGGCTCTGTCGCGAATCTCCTCCGGAAACTCCGTTTGGTTTGCGTTGATCCCAATGCCCAGTACCGCAAACGATCCGGTCACGGGATGCTGGCCGGTTTCGACCAGTAGTCCCGAGATCTTCTTCCCGTGTACGATCACATCGTTCGGCCATTTGATGCCGGATTGCAGGTCCGTCACGTCTTCGATGGCCAGCGCAATGGCGAGGGCTGCCGTGGAGGTGAGCCTTGGCCATTGGGAAAACGGGATTTCCGGTCTTAACAAGATCGACATCCAAATCCCTTGTCTTGGTGAAGAGTGCCATTTCCTTCCGAAACGCCCCCGGCCGGCGGTTTGCGTCTCTGCCAAAATCGCAAGGGGCGCGGCGCTGCCATCGGTAGCTCGACGCGTGACCAGATCGTTGGTAGAGGCTGTGGATTCGTAAACGGTGATGTCTGAAATCCACGGGTCCTCTATACGAGAGAGGATGTCGTCGGCTAGAAGCCGATCTGGATCGGAGACAAGCTGAAGTCCCAGAGTAGGGTTTAGCGGGATATCAAACCCTGCGTCCTGGAGTCTGTTTACGGACTCAAAGATATCACGTGAAGCACAGGCTAGCTGGGTCGCTAACTCGCTGGGATGAGCGGGGGACTTTCGGAGGAGACGTAGCACGCCCGCATCCAAAGGGACCGTTTTAGAATGGGGTGAGCTTTGCATTCAGGGAATCTGCGAAGACTAACGGGCGGCCCTGTTTGTCAAAAGCGCTGTCAGAATATCCCGCCAGGCGAAAACGAGGACTTCTTTGGAGGAAGCTTGTTTGAAGCTGGATTTTAAGAGTTCGGTTTCAATACCAGGCATGTGGAGAGCCCCCCACGGCACGAGAATGTTATCGAAGGCACTGAGAGACTCCATGATACCGAAGCTGATTCTGGCGTTCCTTGCGTCCAGAATATCGCGTTTCAGGAGCTCTAGATTGGGCTGCGGCAGCGTGCCCAGGGTTAGGATCGTCTGGGAAAGACTGCTGGATTCTAATTGGCGTAATGCTGTTGAAACCACCTGGAGTGTGGCGAGTGTGTCAGGCGAAAAATCGCTGACATCGGAGTCGTAGTGCCGGCCATCGGAGGGGAGCAGTTTGCGGAAATCAGGTTGTTCTGCGAGGCCGGTAGATTGTGCCGCACCTTTGTAGCTGAGCCCGGACTCGAGGAGCTTCTTTTTGTCAGTCACCCCTTCCGGGAGTACGACGGCGCGCTGTTTAGGGACATCGCTGAGTAATTTGTTGTAAAAGGCTCCAGCGGCAATGTGCACCGTTGGTAGTAGGTAGACGGATTTGTCTCCCGATTTGTAAACGCGCGTTTCCGTCGTTAATCCTTCGGCGCGGATGTGAATAAAACCGTGGCCGCGCCACTCGAGCATCCAGAAGCAAGAAACGCTCACAAACACGATGTAAGCGGGAACTAGAATGAATAGTTTGACCAGAATGGACCTGAACGTGCGTGCGAGAGAAAACTTCACGCGAGTAAATGCAGGCTCCGGGATGAACCAGTTTCCGTGAAATTGGCGCACCCGCATGAATGTCCATATAGACACGATGATCGTGATGATGGAGCCTACGAATTCGGTATTCTTCCACTCCAGAATACCCGGCAGAGGCATGTAGTAGGAGCCTATCCATACGACGGTTACAAATGACGGAACGAGGGCGCCCCAAGGAAATTGGCGGTAGCTTCCGATCAAAAGGATCAGAATAATCATCAAGCCTGCGGTTCCCAAAAAACTGAGGTCACGTAGCAGGTTAATGGTCCGGAATGGAAGGGGAAGGGCTGTCAGAAATGCCGTAAAGGCTAGGATCCCGTGCAGGAGAAAACCTAAAAGGAAAAGGTTCGTGACGAGGCAAAACCAGCGGGAGCCGGAGCTGGGTTGTTCGTCGGGGTAAAGAGAGCGTTCGTCTCGCATGTTCCTAAGAAAGCGTCAGGAGCGGCTGATTCCAGATCAAAGAACAGGAAGAATGGAGAACGTCATAATGGCAGGGCAAAAAAACCGCTCTGCTGAATAAGAAGAGCGGCATCGCTGTATGATCATATCAGCGATTGCTGGCGCTCAAAACCAGACCGGGCGCGACAAGTGGCGGTCTATTTGTTTCCCCACCGGCTGCGCACGGACTTGCGGGATTGGGGCTGATCCCTCTGGAACGACGAGCTCGCGATCCTAAGACCCAAAACTAAGGTTTTTCAGCAGCTGCCTTCTGTCTTTCTCCGGCTTGGTAAACCAATCTGGCAACACGTTCCGGTTCCTCATTCCCTGTGGTTGCGGCCCATTCCAGAAGTGAACTGATGACAAACCTGTACTCCACACCTTTTGGTTTTCCGCTCCTGCCCACCTCCTGTCCATTTCCTGTCCGGGTGTTCCCGTCGACTAAAACGGTTCCATCGGTACCGATCCGTGTCAAAAGCCACGCGTTTGCTTTATCGAGCATGGGCTTCATTTTTGTGCGCATGTCTGCATCGGCTACAATCGTGTAATAGCGCCACGCATACGCGAGCCCATAGGCTTGGTAATGGCTGTCATGGCCGCCCTTCTCGGTATTTACCCCATCAGCCCTTTGGGCGCTGATTCCCTCACTTACAAGTTGCGCGGCATAGTCCAACATTGCCTTGTCTGCTAACACGAGGCCGGCGGAGCCGATTGCAGCGCCGTCCAGAAAAAACCGGTGCCCATACCCTCGTTCCGATCCCTTCTTTCCCCACGCTTTTTCGTGGATCTCGGGCCGTATCATCCATCCCGCCACGATCTTTAGTTTGGGTTTCATCGCCTTTGTGACCTCTGCAAACTCCGTTTTAACCTCGGACGCCTCGATCAGCAAAATGGCATGGGAGACGGCATCTACAAAAAACGAGGTGCTATGATAATTGTCATGGCATTGAAACTCTCCGTCCGGCTGCATGACGGAGAAACCCCAGTTGAGGATCTTCAGCCCCCACCGGATGGAATCGGTATCTTTAAGGGCGAGGCCGTAGGTGATGTAATGGATCCCGTTCGATTGTTGCTCGATAAACCACGGCTTGGAGTGGTCGTTCTCCCACGCTTCGTTCACTCCGGAAGCACCGGAACGCGAGGCCCAATCTTTTGGGGCAATCTTGCGGGCTGAGTGAAATAGTTCCTTCATCTGGGAACTGGTCTCGAAAGCTAAATCTCCAGCTGGCCCTCGGAATTCAAGCGGTTGGGCAGCCGGGACGGAACTGACACTAAAGAAAAGCGATGTGACTAGAGCAGCGATTGTAGGGCGGTTCATTTGGGAGATTTTTAGCGTGAAGAGATGCTTCCGTTCGTGAGGGTCAGATTATCGACAAAAGGCGTTTTCGAGGGGATCCGCAGATCTTTAAGCGAACTTGCGGGAATTCCATTTACCGAAATGTCCTGCAAATTCACTCCAACTAAACGATGCCCTTCATCAAAGCCCGCGATTTTAGCGTCAACGTCTCCAGTCGATAACAGGCGGATCTTGCGAATGTTCACGTTCTCCACGTGGCAAGCCGTCTCGAGCTGAAGCGAAAGCCAGCGTGAATTCTTCCCTGCGGTTGCCCAGTAATATTCAACGTCGATGTTTTCAAACGTGATATTTCGGATTGTGCCAGGTCCCGACTTTGGAGCCATTTTAAGGGGATCGCGGCTGATATAGATGCAGCTGTTTTGGAACGTGATGTCGGTTTGATTCTGGGTAGATCCGTTTCCCACCTTGAAGGCCGCGTAACGGGTCCACGCTATACAATCATTAAAAGTTACGTTGCGCAGTTCCTGGGGATCGCCGGGATACTTCAGCCCAATTTCCTTGCTGCCCTTTCCCCAGGTCTTGGTGGAAAAGGCATCGTCCTGAGAAATCGCAAGGACGTGGTCGACCAGCACATCCTGACACTCCTGAATATCGATTGCGTCGTTTTCAGTGATCCGATCGTTCTCCTGATACACTTTTGTGTTCCTGATCGTGACATGATTCGAGCGTGTCGGGATCACACTCCAAAGACCCGCATCACGCACAGCCACGCCGTCCATGGTAAAGTTGCTACAAGCCATCGGCACCACTGCGTGGTTGAGAAAACCGTAAGTCGTCCGCATGGATTCGCCGTTTCCGTCGATAGTTCCGCGTCCGAATATTTTCACGTTCTTGGCGCCTGGCTCCGTTGAAACAAACCAAGTGCCGTTGAGTCCGCCTACGCTGATTTTTGTAAAGTCATGAGTGTAGTCGGCGGGGAGGCCCGAGCCACGAATCACGGCGCCGCCTTGTAAATAAATCGAAACGTTGCTTTTGAGAATCACGTTCCCGCATTTGAAGACGCCAGACGGAACATAAACGATTCCGCCTCCTGCTTTGTTAGCCGTGTCGATGGCCGTCTGAATTGCTGTTGTGGCATATTGCTCGCCGGAGGCATCCGCTTTGTAGGGGATGGCTGTGATGTTGTGGATTCTGTTGCCGGAGGCCGGAGGGGCCTCCGTTTCTAGAGAGTCTCCAGCGATGACGGCTTCCCGCAGTTTGTTGATTTTCACAATCACGTAGCTCGGCTTTTCGAGAGTGAAAGTGAGCCTGTTGCCTTCGACTGTACCTGCGATCTGTTGGGAATGTGGGCTAATGTTAAATGAGGTGATCGGTTCCTGGGCTGTGATCGTAATCGTTACTGCCCCATCAGTGGAGAAGTTGCACGTGTCGTAGACTGCCGTAGTTGCAACAATCGGCACGGTCGTAGCGTTCGCGGTTAACGTCAGCTGATCAGATGCCTTGTAACAACTCGGTAGCGGATACGTCACCACGGCACCGTGGGCGAGGGGTGAGAGCGACACGAGAAGCCACAGATGGCGGAGGCGAAAAATAGAAGCGATCCAGGAATCCATAAAGGGGGGCAATGAGCAATGGGAGGCGTTTAGTGCTGGGCCGTTTTAAGGGTGGTATGCGAGCATGATTCTATCGGCAGCTTCGAGGTACGGGGATTCATTAAAGTAGAGTCCGGCCCCCTCTAGAGCGAATGCGTGTTCGTAGGGTTTCACACCTTTAGGTTTACCGTCCGTCCGGTTCATTTCATTGCCTCTCCCTCCGTTGCGGGTGTTGGCTGAATCGTCAATACGTCCCTCTACGGAAATCATTCCTGTCAGCCAGTCCGCGCCTTTCTTCACCAACAATTCGACTCTGTTCTGCATTGGTTCGGGAAGCACGCCAGCCATAAGGATACCCGTGGCGAACGTGATGCCAAGTGCCTGATAGCCGGTATCCGGACCGCCGAGTTCGGTCATGGCGCCATCCGGTAATTGCCGATCGATCGCGATTTGAAGCCAACGATATGCCTGCGCCAGCGTGTCTTCAGGTAAATCTCCGAGAACCTTTTGGGCGAGGAAGATCACGGATGCATTCAGAAGAAATCGATGATGCATGTTGTCCCGCCAAAACCGGTCATTCCATGATGTCTCTTTTCCAAACCAGATGACCCCTTTTCTCAGTCCATTTCGTAAGTGCTCGATTGTCTGGGAGCTGACTCCTTCGGCAAAACCAGGTTCTCTGCACATCATGAGAAAGCGCGCAGTAGCTTCATAATAAAACGCGGCCGAATGATGAATGTCGTGTTTTTCAGGAAACTCCCCATCGTCCTGCTGATGCTGTATTGCGAACTCCAGCAGATTGGCGCCATATGTCTTTAAACTCGGGTTTTCAAGGCGAACCCCGGACATATACGCCATCAAACCGTAGCTGTTCGTTTCTACGTACCAGCGTTCACCGGCCTTGATCTCTGTCATGTTCGAGGTTGGCAGAAAGCGGGGTTCATTAGCGGTTGTATCTTTGTAGAGATAGAGACTGCGAGATGGGCTGGATTCCCATTCGAGCATCGCTGCCGTTCCGTTTGAGTGTGAAACTGCAGAGGCCATAGGCAGCAAGACTGCCTGAACGAGGGCGATCGAAACGATGAGGCTATGCCGGATAGCGGCACGAAATCGGGAATTAAAATGCATCCACATGACCTCGTTTCTAGCACTCAAAAGTCGCTTGTGAATGAGTTCGCTGGGTTGCAGAATTGAGAACGTTGACCGCACAATGAAAGGTTCAAAATTTTCCTACAGAGTCCGGGTTGCACTCTTGATTGAAACGGCAAGCCGCTATGGTAGAGGGCTTTTGCGTGGCATTGTGCAGTGGAACCAAGAGCAGAAGCAGCCGTGGTTGCTGTATCTCGGTGAATACAGGAAAGGTAATATTATACCGGAAGAGCTGGAGGCTGGCCAATGTGATGCAGTGATCGCCAGAATCGAAACTCCCGCGCTTGCCAAATACCTTCAGACACTCCGCTGTCCCGTGGTGGACGTTAGTTATTTCCGGCTTTTACCGGGGGTTCCGAGCGTGGATCAGGACCATGATGCATTTGGCAAAATGGCATTCGCTCATCTTTACGAGATAGGTTTGAGGCATCTGGCATTTCTTGGAGACCTCCAGATGCCGTGGGCTCGCTGTCGCGGCGACTCCTTTGTTCAGGCAGCGGAGGAAGCGGGGTTGGAGTGTCACGTATATGGCTCCCAAACGGTGCGGGCGGCCCCGAGCTTTTTATCTGCAGACCTGATGAAATGGGCAAGTTCTCTGCCCAAGCCCGTTGGTGTCTTTTGTGCCTGGGATGGACTCGCCCGCCAGCTGCTGCAGGCTTGCCAGAGTGGGGGGATTCATGTGCCTGATGAAGTTGCGGTTCTCGGAGTCGGAAACGATGAGCTTGAGATATCTCTCTGTACGCCTCCTGTTTCCTCAATTCCCAATAACAGCGAAGGCGCAGGCTATCGGGCGGCCGAAATGTTGAATGCCATGTTGGGAAATCCGCAGCTTCTCCCTGCAGACATCCTATTGTCACCGCTTGAGCTTGTGACCCGTCAAAGCACCGATGTGCTTGCTCTAGCCGATGTACGCATCCGCGCTGCGATTCGAATGATTCGAGAGCGTGCGTGTCTCGGGTTAAAGGTGGACGACATATTGCGGGCGGTGCCTCTATCTAGGAGGGAGCTCGAATTGAGATTTCAGAAATATGTCGGCAGAAGTCCGCATCAGGAAATTTTGAGGAATCGACTGGATCGAGCGAAGCGACTTTTACGTGAGACGGAGCTGGGTTTGGCTGAGGTTGCTGACAGGTGCGGCTTTGAGCACCCCGAGTATTTTAGTGTGGTTTTCAAGAGAGAGGAACAGTTGACGCCGCATGCTTGGCGTAAGCTGGAGCGCGAAAATCAGAAAGGTGCCACAGGGAGAAACTGGAAGTAGAGTTGCAAAGGCGAACTGAGACCTCCGAATCGTCCCTGGCGGGTGGTTTTGGTTTGGTTTTGGCGACTGAATAATCAGGGTTACTTTTATGAGTGCACTTTCGATTGGGTTTATCGGGACAGGTGTCATGGGGCGCAGCATGGCGCTGCATCTCCTGAATGCGGGATATAAGTTAAACGTTTATAATCGGACTCGTGAAAAGGCTCAGTCGCTTCTGGATCGGGGGGCTACGTGGCATGCTTCAGCGGGTGAGGTCGCGGCAGTCTCGGATGTGGTGATCACGATGCTCGGATATCCTAGGGACGTAGAGGTCACCTATTTGGGGGCTGGCGGGATAGTCGAATCTGCGCGTCCGGGGACATTGCTTGTGGATATGACAACGTCGAGTCCGGTGTTGGCTCGACGGATTGCGGTGGCAGCAGAGCAACGCGGGCTGCAGGCCTTGGATGCACCGGTTTCCGGGGGAGATGTGGGGGCGCGAGAGGCGCGTCTTGTCATCATGGTGGGAGGCGAACCGGCAGTATTTGACAGGGCGAAAGATGTCTTAGGGTTACTGGGGAAAAACATCCTGCTGCATGGTCCGGCAGGAGCCGGACAATATTGTAAGATGGCCAATCAGATCGCAGTCGCGGTTGGGATGGTGGCCTGGTGTGAGGCTCTGATTTACGCAAAAGCAGGAGGGCTTCTCCCGGAGGCGGTGCATCAAAGTATCAGCGGAGGTGCGGCAGGAAGTTGGGCACTAACGACGCTGGCGCCGAGGGCGCTTTCCGGGGACTTTGAACCCGGATTTTATGTGAAGCACATTCTCAAGGACATGAAGATCGCCCTCGAAAGCGCCGCTGAGCTGAATCTCGACTTGCCTGGATTGGCGCTTGCGAAGGGCTTGTACGAGCGAGTTGTCGCAAACGGCTGGGAGGAGAGCGGAACACAGGTCTTATATCGCTGGTACCTGAGTCGTTGAACGGCGGGTGAAGAGTCCGAGCTGGACTCGGTAAGGTCGAGTCTCAGATTGGAGCCTGCCTTCGCTCCTCTGAGATCAGCAGGGCACTAAAGTATCGGAACACGACACCACAAGCTGGCGCTTTTGGGTGAGTATCCGAGGGTTCGGTCGAACAAATGCGGTGACTGGCCATTTGCTGCGGTGAAACGCAGTGAAAGCTATTTAAATGTACTAAACCCGAGGTGTATATGAATGCTATATTGAACCGTTCTGCTGAGGTCGATTCTGAAAGCCATCCATGGCGTGTGGTGAAGGCATTGGATTTTCTAAAGAACGAATCTCCATCGTTTATGTTGGAGGTCATTAGAATGTTTAAGTCAGTCGTTTTTGAACCCGGAGAGGTAATCGTACAGCAGGGTACGGAGGGTGATGCCATGTACTTTATGCAAGAGGGCCATGCGGATTGTGGCTCGATGATCAACTGCTTGCAAACATTGGAGAGGGCATGCCGTTTGGCGAAATGGCGCTTTTGTCCGGAGAGAAACGGATGGCCACAGTACGGGCTCACACGTGGTGTATCACCATGCGCCTTTCGAAGCCGGACTTTGACAGCCTGCGCACAAGATACCCTCGGTTTGATTCGAGGATTCGGGCTTTGGTCGAGCGGCGCGTTGCGTCAAACTCGATACGTGTATCTTCGTGAGGTTTGCGGCCCATGTCGGGCCGACAACCGCTTGCTACCTTGGGGGTGATCCGCAGAAAATCAGCAGGAGCCCATCTTACGTTTTCCAAACTGCTCTCCGAGTAGCAGACATTCCTGTACCGGACGAATCCCTGCGGATGGCGTGGGATGCGTTAGGCATGCGGCGGCAGTGCACACCGCGAGATCCAGGCGGCGCTCTAAAGCCCAGTCTTCGTGTAAGGCATATAGATAGCCTGCTGCGAACGCATCCCCTGCGCCGGTGCTCCCTTTGGAAAATCCGGCGGGCAACTCCAGCGAACCAACAGCGATAGCTTCGCCGCCTCGTTCAATAGCGGTGGCGCCTCGTTCGAAGTGAAGGACCACAGACTTTTCAACGCCAAGGTCTAGGATTTCACGAGTCGCTTTAAGAAGGCCTGAAACATCCTGCTGATCCAAATCGCGCCCGACGATTTTACCCGCTTCGATTTCGTTGATGATCAGATGATCTACAAAGGGCAGCGTGCTTTTGACGATCTTACTAAAATCAGCGTGTTCGATACTGACTAGATCCATACTCGTTTCGAGACCAGCGTTCCGTGCTGCCTCGAGTACGTGCGATGCGCCGGTTCTGCCGTCTTGTTCGGAAATAGCGTCCAAAGTTTGCAGCAGCATTAGGTAACCGAAGTGGAACAGCCGTGCGCGTGTCGCCGAGAAGTTGAAGTGGTGTTGATCTAATAGCGCGTTGGCGCCGGGTTGGTGGAAAAATGTACGCCGTCCCGTACTCTTAACGGTCATCGCGTCGGTGTAGCTTGTGGGAGCGAGCTCGGTGCGGTGGAGTTGGACTGTATCGATGTGGTGTGATCGACAATCGTCTAAAATCCAGGAGCCATTGGTGTCACAACCGACGAGCCCAGCGGCTTCCAGCGGGAAGCCACATTCCATAGCCGCTAGATCTTTCAGTAGATTGTACGGCCCACCGCCGTTCGCCATCGATTCGGAGAGAATAATGGTGAGCATATTCTCCTCCGGGTAATGGGTCACCGTTTTGACATAATCTACGATGAAGTTTCCACCTGCGAGTATTCCGGAGCGGGGCGATTGCATAACGGGGTAGACTTAACTCTCCTGCCCCGTCTTGCGCTTCGCCTAGAGTCTCAGAATCACGCACTGCCGCCTCAATTCGAAGCGATCGTATACCGGACCAGTTCCGTGAATTCGCTGTTACCTATCAACAGGACCATAGCCTTAGCTTAGAATCTCTTTGATGATACGTCCCTCATTGGTTGGCCCAATAAGACGATTGTTCAGGCCCTGAAATTTGTAACTCAGGTGATATGGATCTAATCCCATTAGATGCAGAATGGTGCTTTGGAGATCGCGAACCCCGACTTTATTTTCCGCAACGCGGTAACCAATATCATCCGTGCTGCCGTATTGCATGCCGCCTTTAACTCCGCCTCCTGCCATCCACATCGTGAAACAATGCGGATGGTGGTCACGTCCCAGGAATGGTGAACCCCCGCGTGCCTCGTTCATTGGTGTGCGGCCAAACTCGCCGCCCCACACCACCAGGACATCGTCCAACATGCCGCGTTGTTTCAGGTCTGTGATCAATGCGGACCACGCTTGTTCGGCTCCTTTACATTTGTTGGGCAGTCCAGTGACGAGATCGTTGCCTTCCGATGTGCCGTGCATGTCCCAGCCGAAATCGAAGATTTGTACAAAGCGAACGCCCTTTTCGACGAGGCGTCTCGCGAGAAGGCAATTGTTCGCGAAGCTCGCTTGGCCCGGTTCGGCTCCATACATCGCACGGATGTGTTCCGGTTCTTTCTTAATATCGAATGCTTCGGGAACACTAGCCTGCATCCGATAGGCCAGTTCATATTGAGCGATACGAGCGAGCGTTTCTGGGTCACCAAAGAGTTTTGCCTCTTCTTCGTTGATCGTTTGCAGTGCGTCGAGTGTGTGGCGGCGGGTTTCGCGGCTCATGCCTTCAGGGTTGCTCGTAAACAAAATCGGATCTCCGACGGAACGACATTGAACTCCTTGGTAGGCCCCCGGCAGAAATCCGTTCCCCCAACACGCCTTGCCGCCTGTTGGATCACTTCCGCCGCTCAATAACGCAACGAAGCCTGGGAGATCCTGATTTTCTGAACCAAGGCCATAAGTCACCCATGACCCCATGGATGCAGAACCGGTCCGCATATTGCCGGTATAAACCATCAGCTCGGCAGGAGCATGGTTGAACTGGTCTGTGCTCATGGAGCGCACCACACAAATGTCATCAGCGATCTTTTGTGTGTGTGGTAAAAGGCTACTCATCCACGTGCCGGACTGGCCGTATTGAGCAAAGGAATGAGGGCTGCCAAGAAGGTTTGGAGTGCCTTTGATAAAGGCGAATTTTTCGCCTTTTAAAAACGACTCCGGACATGGCTGCATATTCAGTCGGTTTAGCTCTGGTTTGTAGTCAAACAGATCGAGCGATGGGGGCGCGCCACTCATCGAAAGATAGATCACAGCCTTTGCGCGTGCTGGATGACCGGGCGCTTTCGGGGCCAATGGGTTGGCTCGCGCAGCCGTTGCCGCGTCTGCTCTCGTGTGGCCAAGGGATTGAAGGGCTACGGATCCGAGGCTGAATCGCCCGGCTTCGTGTAAGAATTGGCGACGTGTGGTGGTTTGCAGGCGTGCTGCCAGTGGATTGAAATCAGAGAGATTCATGGGATCTGGGGCGATTAGGATTTGGTCAGGAAACCATCGAGGTTGAGGAGAACGTTGGAGACGGCGGTCCAGGCAGCGAGTTCTGCTGGGTCGGCGTCTTTGGGAAGTGGGAGCTCGGAACTGGAGCTCAGTTTTTTCGCAGCATCGAGATTGGAGCGATATTGCTCGAGTTCGGTTTGAAGCAGCTTTTGTAACGCATCGAGTTGTGCTTGCGACGGGATCCGTTGGAGTACCAATTCCAGCCCGAAACGGAGCCGGCCTTCGGTGCTGTTTGGTGCTTCACGAAGGACGCGACGAGCCAAGGCCTGTGCCGTTTCGAAATAGACTGGGTCGTTCAATGTGACAAACGCCTGCAGCGGTGTGTTGGTTGGCACTCGTCGGAGTGTGCACGTTTCGCGTGAAGGTGCGTCGAAAGTCGCCATGGTCGGGTTCGGTGCGATCCGTCGCCAGATGGTATATAGCGAGCGTCTCCAACGGTCTTCTCCGGTGCTCGTAGGATATTTTTCAACTCCTCGGAAGGCGATTTTCCAGAGGCCGTCCGGTTGAGGTGGGTAAACCGACGGCCCTCCGATACGTTCCGAAAGCAGGCCGGAAACCGCTAGCGCTTGGTCGCGGATAGCTTCCGCTTCGAGGCGACGACGCGAATAGTGCGAGAGCATGACGTTGCGAGGATCCTTCTGTTGCGCCTCGGACGTGACGCGAGACGTCTGCCTGTAGGTGTGCGAAGTTACTAGCAACTTCAGGAGCCCCTTCGTATCCCAGCTGAGTCCGCTTTTTTCACGCGGGTTCTGAAATTGAAGTGCGAGCCAATCTAGTAATTCGGGGTGAGTTGGCCAGGTGCCTTGGGTTCCAAAATCCTCTTCTGTTTCGACAAGGCCGGCTCCAAATATTTGTGACCAGAACCGGTTTACTGCGACTCGTGCGGTCAGCGGATTGTCGGGGGAGAAAATCCAGTGTGCCAGGGTGAGGCGATTTGCTGGACCTTGGGAAGTGCTGTGGAAAGAGGCGGGTAAACCAGGCTGAACTTCCTCGCCTGGTGTCAGGTAGTTTCCTTTGTTTAAAATGAAAGATTTTCGCATCCCGGCGGTTTCTTTCATGATGGGCAACTCCACCGGTTTATTGGCTGCGAGCTCGGCCTTTTTCGATGCGATCTTTGCGGCGATTTCCTGATAGGCTTTGGATTGTGGGCGGAAGAAATCGGCGAGCGTTTGTTTCTGCTTCTTATCACGGGAAGCCGATTCGATGGCTAAGATCTCGCGGATGGATTTGGGCAGTTCACGAACTGGACCAGTGTGGTCGGTGATAGAGATCCGGAATTGAGTGAACGCAGGACTGGCTGCGTCATCTTGCTTGATGGTGAGCTTGAGAGGATGCCCGGAGGACGGCGTTTTGAATTCGAATGCGGCTGCCTGAGGGGTTTGAGCTGCAGACGCCCAGCCTGTTTTCGGATCGTTATCGATGGCTTTTTCCGGACCGTTTGCAGGGGCGGCTTGCGACGCGCTGGCATGTGCGATTTCGAGCCGTTCAGCTTTTCCAGGTTTCTGATTAGGTTTGGTATCGTTCTTTGGAGCGGGTTGAGATTCGACGCTGAATTCCGAGAGACGGTAATTTCCCTTGGTGTTTTCCTCCGGGAAAATCTCGAGCCGAATCGCGCTTACTGGATCTTCAGGCGCCTGGATGGTGATTGTGTATTGTTCCTGTTTCGCTCGATGTTCACCTACTTTCAAAATTCCATCCGGGTCCACTGAAATAGATCCTTTGCGGGAGGAGGCGCTGACTATATTTGCGGGTTTCCATGACACTTCTGCGCGCATTTGGGTTTCCCATAGCGCCTGTTCACGGTCGATTTCCGGGTTGGGTTTGCGGGATTCTGTCTCGAGTGCGGAGATCTCAAATTGGATTTGCGCTATTTTGTGATTCTGGGCTGGGGTCGGTAGTGGGAGCCTTGGGAACTCGTCCTGTTTGTCCGAGTCTTCCGTCTGATTAAAGAGGGCGAAAAGTTGGTAATACTCTTTTTGGGTTAACGGATCGAATTTGTGTGAATGGCACTGCGCGCAGCCTGCGGTAAGGCCCATCCAACCCTGTATCGTTGTCGCGATACGATCTTTGACAGCGGCAACCCGGTATTCTTCGTCGTCCGTGCCGCCTTCGTTTTGGGTCATCGTATTGCGATGGAAAGCGGTCGCCACAATTTGCTCTCGGGTCGGATTCGGGAGCAGATCCCCCGCTATTTGGTCTGTGGAAAACTGGTCAAAAGGCTGGTTGGCATTGAGAGCGTTGATCACCCAATCGCGGTAGGGCCAGATGTTTAATCGGAGCATGTCCGACCCGTAGCCTGTTGAATCGGCGTAGCGGGCGAGATCGAGCCAAGGACGTGCCCATCGTTCGCCAAAATGCGGGGACGCGAGAAGGCGATCCACCGCCTTTTCATAACGGTCTGGTGATGGGTCGTTTTGAAACGTCGCCATTTCCGTTGGGGTGGGTGGGAGTCCTAGCAGATCGAGACTAACCCGACGCAATAGTGTTTGAGGGTCGGCTTCCGGGGATTGGGTAAGACCGAGGCTGCCAAGTGCGTTTGCGATGAAGTGATCGATCGGGTTGCGCGCGGTGGTGTTTGCGTTCAGAGGCGGGATATCCGGAAGACGCGGTGCGCGAAACGCCCAGTGGCCTTCATACTCGGCTCCTTGAGCGATCCATTTGGACAAAATATCGGCTTCGGCTGGAGTTACGGCGTGGCCCTCTTTTGGCGGGGGCATGACTTCGTCTTTGTCTGTGGAAAGAATCCGCTCGATGAGGGCGCTTTCGCCGGGTTTTCCGGGGACGATAGCCCGAGTGCCTTTGTGTTCTTTGATCGCTTCGTCGCGGAGATCGAGGCGTAGTTCAGCCTTGCGCGAATGTGCATCTTGCCCGTGGCAATGATAGCATTTTGAGGAGATAATAGGGGCTACCTCGCGGGCGAAACTGACCTTGCCATTGATTGGGGCGCCGGGTTGCGCCTTAGCCATAGGAGCCAAAATAGTGCTCCACAGGAGGATTGTCGGGAGGGGAGAACGTAAAGGAGACATCGTTTGTAATGCGAGACCCCCCCTAGGAATTAGCATGGATGCTAATTTTTATGGAAAAATGTACATAGAGAGTATGAATCCCGATGTCCCGCCACCCGATGCAGTCGAACAGGTGGAACGCCTTTTCTTGAAGCACCAAGCTGTGGTGCGGGCATTTACGTGTTCTTTGCTCTCAGATTTTTCGTTGGCGGACGATGTTTTACACGAGACCTTCCTCACCGTTCGGCGCAAAGCGCAGTCGTATCGGCCGGGAAGTAATTTTGTGGCATGGGCGTGTACGGTTGCGCGATTTAAGGTTCTCGAAGCTTTGAGGGCATCCGGAAAGAGATGCGCCCTTTCTGAAGAGGCAATGGACGCGCTTGGGGCTTCTGAAGATGCGATCCCGTTTGATCCGCGGTTGGACGTGCTGGACGAGTGTCTTGGGAAGCTGGCCCCTCATGCCCGGCGGTTGGTCGAATTACGCTACGTGGGAGGTAGTATGCCTGAGGAAATTGCACGCCTCATGGAGTGGACTCCAGGGGCAGTAAATGTGGCTCTGACCCGAGCGCGGCAACTTCTTCGGGAGTGTGTGGAAACGACCGCTCCGCAGGTCGAATCAGAACCCCAAATTTCTTAAGATATGCGAGACGAACGGCTTGAGTTTTTAATTCATGGTTATCTGGACGGAAGTCTCTCCTCGAACGAAGTCCAGGAACTGGATTCTCGCATCTGTACAGAACCCGCGGCCAGGAAGCGGTTTTGGGAGGTAGCTCGGATTCATGGAGAGCTTCGTGTTTGGGGGGAGCGTAAGGCTGCGGTGGGGCAGGCAAATATGACTTTGGAGCAGATGTTTCCAGAAACGAGTACGGAGGCGCAGACGGATGTGGGGAGCCAGGGACGTCCGTGGGGGCGTTGGACGATTGGAGTGGCGGCAGCGGCAGCCTTTGTGCTGGCGGGAATGGGGATTGGTCGATTGATCCCCAATCGGCAACCTGGGATTGGCGCGGTGGCTGTTGTGGCGCCTTCTGCGCAAGTGCAGGGCCGGCCTTTGGGGTGGGTGATTGCACAGAGTCGGGCGGTGTATGCGGAAGGAAGGGGACCGGGCAAGGAGGGGGCTTTTAAGGCGGGACTTTGTGAGATGCTGGAAGGTATGGCGCATGTGCGTCTGGAAAACGGTGTCGATCTGACTCTGCAAGGTCCGGTGCTCTTTGAACTGCACGATGTCATGAGGGTCACCCTGAAGTCTGGTGCACTGCGTGCGCTGGTGCCGGAGGGAGCGCACGGCTTCACGATTGAGGCCCCGGAAGCGCGGTTTGAAGATTTGGGGACCGAGTTCGGAGTGGAGGTGAACGCCGATGGCCGGAGCGCGCTACGCGTGTTTGACGGGGAAGTCAGGGTGAAGGCTTCGAAGGACGAAAAGGCGTTGGCGTTGGTTCAGTTTGGGAGTTCTGTGGAAGTGAAAGGGAATGAATTGCGGTCGGTTCAACCACTTGCAGACAGGCTATTTCCATCTAGTGATCGAGTGGCGTTTGAGCGCTGGAAACAGGAGGTGGAGCGTTTGAAGGGCGATCCGACGCTTCTGTCATATTATACGTTTGAATCCGATTCGAATACACCGGCGAGGCTGGTTGATGTCGCAACAAACGGGCTGCACACCGACGGTGAAATCGTCGGCGCAAACTGGGTGACGGGTCGCTGGCCGGGAAAGATGGCTCTGCAATTTGAGAATCCCGGGGACGCGGTGCGTCTGTCGCTGCCTGGGGAATATGAGGACCTGACGGTAGTCGCGGTGGTACGGGTCGATCGACTGGATCAATCTTTGAGTGCCGTATTAAACACCAGTGGTTGGCAGGAGGGAGGATTGCATTGGCAAATCAACCGGAGCGGGACCATGACCAGTTCTGGTGTTTTTGGAAAAAGACCGGTGCTACGGGGCCCGGCGGGGCGTGTTCCTCTTGGGAAGTGGGTGGCGCTTGCGATGGTGCTCGATGCGAAAACACAGGAAATGCGGTATTATGCGGATGGGCAGTTGATCGGGTGTAAGCATTGGGATGGGCCGCAATTCGTGGCTTCTTTGAAAAAGGCTTGCCTAGGTCGCTTAGAGGAATGGGCACCTGAAGATCACCGGGAGTTTCGCGGGCGGATGGACGAGGTGGCGATTTGGAAGCGCGTGTTGTCCGACGAGGAGCTGGGTAACTTCTCGCAGATGGGAGCTGCTGGAGCCTTTCGGAAGCAAGCCAGCATCCGCTGAATCCCTGGAGTCTTCTAGGGCTTGAGTAACTGTACTTCAGCGCCTGCTAGAAGGATGCTTCCGAACCCGTGAAGGTCTCCTTTGAGGCGTGGCCGATTGAGATAGAATTTTAAGTCGCCGGTATCGGTGGAACCACAGACGTCGAGTACATCGCCATCGGGCGTGACCTTCTGCTCGAGTGCGCGCCAGCCTTTCCTTGCGACGTCGGCAAATGATGCGTCGAGCCAGCCTTCGTTAACGCCTCGCGCTATACCGTAAGTGAACATTCCCGTGCAGGACGTCTCGATCCAGGATTCCGGGTGATCGATGACTTGATGCCAGCCGCCGTCTGCATCCTGAAAGCGACGTAGACCATCCATGTGCCGGACAAACACGCTTAGGAGTTCGCCTCGGCGCGGATGATCTTTCGGAATGTTGGCGAGAAGTTCCACGTGCGCCAGGACGACCCAACCGTTACCGCGGCCCCAAAACATTCCGGATGGTTGTTCCGTTTTCAAATCCCAGAGATGCGAGAGCAGACCTTTTTCGGAATCGAAAACCCTTTTGTGTGTTCCCAAAATTTGTTGGATCGCGATCTCCAAGTCATTCGGGTTGCCACTTTGTTTCCATCTTCTGATGAGATACGGGACACACATGTAGGGGTCGTCTGTCATCAAACCCTTTTTACCACGGTAAAATGTGCCATCATCGAAGGTCGGTTCATTGGCCAGCAAGTGGTCGATGCGCTTTAAATAACCATCGTGGCGCGTGTCATGATGCGCGGCCTTTTGTTCCAGAACGAGTGGGGCCAGGCCAGTGTGCCACAGGTCTTTGACTCCAAAATAAAGACCGATGGGTGAGAGTGCGCCGTCGCCAACAGGAGCAGCCTTCATTTTTGCGTCTACTTGCTTTTGGAAATAGGAGAGATGGCGGTTAATGAACTCCAGATTCTGCTCTCCGTAGTTCGCGAATTTAGGGTCGTTTAACGCGAGAGCCGTTCGCCGCATACCGTCCGTGAGCAACCACGTTTGGTAGAACCAAGCGTTGAACTTACTCTCGATGCTGATCTCCGGCTTTAGGGGCAAGTCGGCGCTGTCCTCGAAAAGCTCGTCACTGCTTCGATCCACCAATTTTCGGCTGGTGAGGCGTAATACAGACTCCGCGACTTGTCTTAATACCGGGGCATCGGGCTTACGATTCGTTTCAGTGGAATCAGCAGCCCGGCATGAAAGCAGAGGAATGGTCAACAAACTCACCGTCAGGCTCAGGGTGAGACAAAATGGAGCTGCCTTCTGAAGAAGATGGGGGATACGCATGGGTAGGGATGGGGGTGGGTTGTGCGCTTTAAGTGCAAGTACGCTCCAATCGTCTCAGAGTTGTGGGCGGACTACCATCAGCCACATGGGGGATGGTCTGGGGGCCTTGGTGTACAGTCGGGTAGTTCAGTCTCGATTATGGATGTGTGGTTTGTTAGAAGAGGGGCCGGTTTGATTATGAAACTGTACGAATATTCCGCAGCTGCGACGCCCACTATTCCTGCTCTTCAATATGTGGTTTTGCCGCCACTGGTTTCCTCGATTTCAGAGCGGGTGCTGTGGAATTTACAGGGGCTCCTGCAAACGGAATATCCTGCTACGACGCCTGCGTTGGCTGGATATCATTTGCACCTCGTTCCTGGCAGTCCGCTGGAGAATCAGGATGTCACGACATCGACGCTTGTACGGTTTCAAACGGGAACGGGTGTATTGCGGATTGAGTCGCTCGAAGAAGGGGCGCGGGAGGCATCTCGCGACTGTGTGTATGGGCCGGGCGATGTGGTGGTGATTCCGGGATTGAGCCGCATTTTGTGGAAAGCTGAGAGTGTGACTAGCGGCTTTGTCGTCACTGACGAACCGCTGCTCCGATATTTGGGAGTAACGCCGGTGAAGCAGACCATCGAGCTGGTTAAATACAGCCGTGATGCGATTGCGGCGGCGATTGCCGGATTTCGCGCTCAACCTGGGGCAAGCACGAGGAACCGGTGTGGAGTGATTTTCGGACAGGAAGCAACCAGTGCTACGATGACCGCGTCCCGGACGTTGTGGTCGCTGTTTAATATTTTGCCGGCGAATACCGTTCAGAAGCCGCATCGCCATCAATCGGTGGCGGTGGATGTAGCTGTGGAAGGTCGTGACGGCGTCTATACGTTGATGTCGCCCCGGATTACGGCGGAGGGGCAGTTGATTGATCCGATTCGGGCTGACTGGGTGTCGGGCGCTGCGTTTATCACACCGCCCGGTTGGTGGCATAGTCATCACAACGAAACCGGTGAAGATGCGACGGTTTTTCCGGTTCAGGACGCGGGTTTACACACGTATTTGAGGACACTCGATATTCAGTTTATTCGCTAACGGATAAACTTCGCTTCCCGTCGGAGCGGTTAGGGAGATGGAAAAGTTTTTCGGAATTTCGAACGGACAACGAATTCCGTGGTCTGACCGAGTACCATGCCTGTACGCCACACGCTCCGTTCGATGTTTTCTAACTTTTGGTTTCAGGAGCTGAAACCCTTCGTTCTGTTTGTGCTGGTGATGACGCCGTTGCGGTCGGCTGTGGCGGATTGGAACTGGGTTCCAACCGGGTCCATGAAGCCCACGATTCTAGAGGGCGATATGGTGTTTGTGAACAAGCTCGCCTACGACCTGAAGGTACCATTCACGCTGACGCGACTGGCGGAATGGAACACCCCAAAACACGAGGACATCATCGTGTTTTTCTCCCCGGAGGATAATGTTCGGCTCGTGAAACGGGTGGTTGGATGCCCAGGGGATCAGATCGAATTACGCAGCGGTGTAGTTTATCGAAATGGCGAAGCGCTCGCGACGCATCCCTCGAAAATTAGGCCGGAGGGCTCCGTTGCCTCCGAGATTTTTGAAGATCCTCAGCCGCTGTTATCCAGAGAAAGAGGAGAGACCCAGTCGCACTGGACACTGACTCTCCCAAATCGTGCAGCGATGCGTGACTTTGGGCCGATAGTGGTGCCGGAGGGCCGATATTTTATGATGGGCGATTCTCGAGACAACAGCCACGACTCGCGGTTTTTCGGGTGTGTCGATCAGAAGCTGATCGTCGGGAAAGCGGAAGGGATCGTTGTCTCCTTTGATAAGAATCATGCCCTGCTGCCTCGGTTGGGGCGCTTTTTGTCTCCGCTTTATAGTGGGGTGTAGCGAGAGCCCGAGCCTGAGATCTTGAGCGCGCCGGTGTTGCGGGTTCAAGACTGGTGGCATGGCCGCCGAGGGGTATGCGGTTGTGAGATCAGAGCGAACGCCTGAACGCGGCATTACAGGCAGCGGGAGTTTCTTCGTTGTTGCACACCATTGAGGGAGCGGGACACGGGGGCAAAGAATTCAATACACCCGAGGTGCAGCAGCTCATCCGATCGTTCCTTAAGTCAAAACTCAGGTCCTAGGTGACTGGATGGTGGGGGATGGGCGGCGAGTGCGAGTGGCGTACTGGTGTACGTTTAGGCAACTGAGCACGGAAGTCGTGGGGACTACAGTTACGGAGTTTTCTGAATTGTTCGTGGAAGTTTGCGTAAGACGAGAACCCACATTCAAAAGCAATGTCGGTGATGGTGCGCCGAGTGTCGTTCAAAAGAGTGCAGACTTCTGCGATGCGGAGCTCGTTTACGACTGTGGTGAAGGACCGGCCCGTAGCGCGTTTGAGGAATCGGCAAAATGCTTCAGGACTCAGTCCCGCCGCTTTGGCGACATCATTGAGACGCAATTCTTCGCGAAAAGTTTGGTGTATGACCTTCATCGCACGTTCCAATCGATCGACCTGTAATGCGTCCAATTGCAGCGGCTCTGGGGACGTGACTAGCGGAGTCGCCCGGCATGTACTCAGGAAGTGTAGGAGGCGAATGAGGCCGATAAACCGTTCCGGGCCATCGCTGTGCAGGAGGGTGCGCATTTGGTCGGCGGCATTGGAGCATTCGCTCGGATCAGAGAAATGAAGGCCGGTCGCGCTATGGACGAGGAATGAATGAACTGGCTGTAGTTCGGGAGATTCGAAAAGGTTTTTACCGAAGGCGTCGTGCAAGAACTGGAGCACTAAAGCCCGTGCCCAGGTGGGGCCTGTACTGTGGTTTTTGTCAGTGAAATAGAGGTGCGGGACGTTTGGTCCCATAAAGACGAGATCACCCGGGCCAAATGGTTTGGATGAGTTTCCGACGTAACGCCGCCCATGGGAGTGTTCGATGAAGACCAATTCATATTCCGGATGGAAATGAAACGGGTGTTCAAAGGTTGGCCGGCATTCCCGGACGGTCCTGAAGCTGATGCCAGGCTGTTTGGGGACGAGTTCCTGCTGGGCATTCATTCTGGTATTCGGTGAAGATAATGATCGCGATAATAGTTTATTAGTCAAAAAACCGGATGTTTGCGTCAGTGCGCCGGAGGACGAAGCACTCAGAGCGTGGTTAGTTGTCGGAGATGAAAAACCGCGAGCCTGTTGTCCTGAGCGTTTTGTTGCTCACTGCTATTGTATCAAGCGCAGGCGCGATTGAGCCGGTTCAGTTTGGTCGGGACGTTTTACCGATTCTGTCGTCTACGTGTTTTTCCTGTCACGGGCCTGATGAACATGATCGGAAGGGGAAGCTTCGTTTGGATTTGGAGGCGGATGCCAAGAAGGAGCACGAGAATGGTGTGCCTATTGTTCCCGGGCATCCGGGAAAAAGTTCGGTGATAGAGCGCCTTCTTACGAAGGATTCAGACGAGGTGATGCCACCACCGAAAGCGCACAAGGAGGTAAAGAAGGAACAAGTAGAGACATTGCGTCGGTGGATATTGGAGGGAGCGGCATGGGGACGGCACTGGTCGTTTGAGCCGATTCGGAAGCCGACGGGAGACATTGATTTGCTGGTCAGAGGCACTCTGGAAAAGAAAGGACTAGGACTTCGATCGGTCGCTGAGCCGCATGTTTTGGTTCGCCGGTTGGCGCTGGATTTAGTGGGGGTGCCGCCGACACCGGAGCAGGCTGCTGCATTTGCACTTGAGCCATCGAGTGCCGCGTACGAACGGTTAGTCGACGAATTGCTCGGGAGTTCGCAATTTGGGGAGCATTGGGCCCGCATGTGGTTGGATCTGGCGAGGTATGCCGATACGAAGGGTTACGAAAAGGATTTGGAACGGACGATCTGGCCGTGGCGGGATTGGGTGGTGAATGCACTAAACGCAGATATGCCACTGGATCGATTTACGGAGGAGCAACTGGCGGGGGATCTTTTACCGAATCCGAGTGACAGCCAGCTTATCGCTACTGCGTTTCATCGGAATACGATGACCAATGAAGAGGGCGGGATCGATCGCGAGGAGTTTCGGCAGTTGGCGGTGAAGGACCGGGTGGACACGACGGTTCAAGTGTGGATGGGCTTAACCATGGGGTGCGCGAAATGCCACACACACAAATACGACCCCATTTCGCAGACGGAATATTACAGTTTCTACGCGCTGTTTAATCAGACCGAGGACGCCAACTTGGGTTCTGATGAACCGCTCCTGTTCAGGCCAACACCGGAGCAACAATTGCAGCTCGATGCGCAAAAAACTGAGATAGACGAGATTCTCAAGCGC
Organism: Verrucomicrobiota bacterium; assembly: GCA_037133875.1. GTDB lineage: Bacteria > Verrucomicrobiota > Verrucomicrobiia > Chthoniobacterales > Chthoniobacteraceae > Chth-196. The sequence continues at coordinate 80,183 of JBAXNG010000022.1, forward strand.
CTGGATGAAGCCCGAAAGAACGATCCCTCAGCGGTGAAGGGCAATAATTTGGATCCGGCAGATTCTCCTGAAATTGGGAAACTGAAACGCGAGTTGAATGAAAAGCGGGAGGCGCAAAAGACACTGCGTAGTAAAGTGTTTTCGGTGCCAGTGATGCGTGAGCTATCCGAGACGAAAAAGCGGGACACAAAGATTCATCGTCGGGGTAATTTTCTGGAGCTTGGGGATCCGGTGAGTCCTGGTTTTCCTGTGGCATTCCATGCCTTGCCCGAGGGGGCCCCGATGAACAGGATCGGTGTGGCGAAGTGGCTCATGAGTCGAGAGAATCCCCTTACAGCGCGAGTCTGGGCCAATCGGGTCTGGGCGCGTTTATTTGGGGTTGGAATTGTAGAGACGGAAGAGGACTTTGGCGCTCTCGGAAGCGCGCCTTCGAACCCACAGCTGTTAGATTGGCTTGCAGCGAGTTATCGGGATGGCGGCTGGTCGTTGAAGAAGCTCATTCGAACGATCGTGTTAAGCCATACGTATCGTCAGGACTCCACTTTGACTTCTGCATTACTCGAAGCGGATCCGCGAAATGTATTATCTTCGCGAGGCGCCCGGTTTCGCCTTAGTGCCGAGGTGATCCGTGATCAGGCGCTCAGTGTAAGCGGATTGCTTTCCGGTAAAATCGGCGGTCCGTCCGTGATGCCGCCGCAACCCGGCGGGCTCTGGCGTTCGGCGTATAGCACCAGGACGTGGAATGATGCCGAGGACGAAGACCGATATCGGCGGGGCTTGTATACTTACCTAAAGAGGACGACGCCGTATCCATCGTTTACAACGTTTGATGCAGGCAGCGGTGAGGTGTGCCAAATCCGAAGGATCCGTACGAATACACCGTTACAGGCGCTTATCACGCTGAACGATCCTGTGTTTATGGAGGCTGCTGCGGCGCTTGCAAAACGGATGGTGAGTGAGGCGGATGGACAGGGGGCGCGAGTGGAAAGGGGGCTGCGACTGGCATTGATTCGGCCATTGGTGAGTGGTGAAGAGAGGCCTCTCGTTCGGCTACAGGCGGACATGCAATCCGTGTTTGAAGGGCAGCCGCAGCGGGTTGAGTTGCTGTTAAAAGGCACACGGGCGGTCGTCCCGGAGGGGGTTTCTAAAGCGGAGTTCGCGGCGTGGATCACGACAGCGAATGCCATCTTGAACTTGGATGAGTTTCTCACCCGCAACTAAGTGCACATCGTTTTCAATCCCATGAACAATATCTCTATTCAGCTGCAACAAACTCGGGCCATAACCCGCCGCCACTTTTTTCAAACGGGCGGGCTTGGATTTGGAGCAATGGCACTTCAGTCGATTCGGGCTGCCGAGTCAGGCGCACAACATGGAGCGGTGGTTGGGGCGCGAGCGCCGATGATCGCGCCGAAGGCGAAACGCGTGATCTACCTGCATATGGCGGGATCGCCTTCGCAGTTGGAGTTGTTTGATTACAAACCCGAGTTGGAGCGGTTGCATATGCAGGATGCGCCGGCCTCTTTTCTCGAAGGTAAACGGTTTGCGTTTATCAAAGGTGTTCCAAAGATTTTGGCGGGCCAGTTTGGCTTCCGTCAGCACGGGCAGAGCGGACAATGGATCAGCGAGTTGTTGCCGAACTTTGCGCGAATCGTCGACAAAACGGCCGTGATGCGGACGGTGCACACAGAGCAGTTTAACCATGCTCCAGCGCAATTGTTCGCACAAACGGGAACACCGCGGCTTGGGAATCCATCGATTGGTTCCTGGGTGACGTACGGTCTAGGTTCTGTGAATGAAAATTTGCCGGGGTTTGTGGTGTTGTTGAGCGGTGGCAAAACTCCAGACGCAGGAAAGTCGCTGTGGGGTTCGGGGTTTCTTCCAAGTGTGTATCAAGGCGTACAGTGCCGTACGTCGGGTGATCCAGTGTTGTACCTGGGCGATCCGGCGGGCATGGAGCGGTCCACTCGGCGGCGTGTTCTGGATACGATTGCGGAGATGAATGAAGCGGAGCATTTGCGTAGCGGGGATCCGGAAACGATCACGCGTATTGCCCAATACGAATTGGCTTACCGGATGCAGATGTCGGTGCCGGAGGTAATGGATCTATCAAAGGAGCCGCAGCACATCCTTGATTTGTATGGAGCGAAGCCGGGTTACGTGTCTAAAGGCAAAGGCTCGGATGATCCTCGGGCGGATTATCGTGGAGACGATCCTACGTTTGCGAACAACTGTCTTTTGGCGCGGCGATTGGTGGAAAGTGGGGTTCGATTTGTGCAGTTGTACGATTGGGGATGGGACCATCACGGATCATCTCTTGGGGAGAGTATTGATGAGACGTTACCGATTAAGTGTCAGACGACCGATCGTGCGATTGCTGGGCTTATAACGGACCTGGAGCAACGGGGTTTGCTGGATGAGACGCTGATTGTTTGGGGGGGCGAATTTGGTCGAACGCCGATGATGCAGAACAACGTGAGGAGCGAGTTGAAGAAGGGGTACATTGGACGGGATCATCATCCGTACGCGTTTACGATGTGGATGGCCGGGGGAGGAATCAAAGGCGGTGTGGCGTATGGCCAGACGGATGAGTTTGGGTACTACCCGGTAGAGAACCCCGTGAATATTCGAGATGTGCAGGCAACGCTGCTGAATCAAGTCGGGTTGGATCCGTACCGTTTCCGGGTTCCGTATCAAGGGTTGGACAATCGCTTGATTGGGCCTACGAACGAGGCGCGGGTTTTGAAGGATTTGCTCGTGTGATCCAGTGGACCCGTGTTGCGTTTATTTGAAAACGGTCTGGCGCGATTTGGTGTAGACCCCACTAGGAGAAAGGTGGGGTGATCGACGCCAAACCATTCCTCTTTTGGCTCCTTGGTAAACAGACCATAGCGGTTCCTCATGCCAAAAAGGCCCGGGGTCCGTCCGTTCTCGCCCAGCCGTGCAGTAGACGCAACGCAATCAGGCGCAAAAGCAGAACGCCTCTAGGCACGGTGTACATCGATTCGGCGGCTCCCGCCAACAGTCGCTGGATCTCCGCGAGCGCCTCGGTTTGGTCCGGAGCCGTGCGGGAAATTCCCATCATTAACCTGCAGACCGCTTAAAAATTCTCAAAGTCGCGATCGCTTGGTGTCCGGTTTGAGGACTTTCCGGCTAACTGGTGGACCGGCGGATGTGATGGAAGCGAGAAGGTGTGCTGAGTGGTCCGCTCCGGATTTTTCCCAATGCCTTCCCCCATATCCTCATTGTTTTGCTTCCCAATGAGACGCATCAACGACTGAACCGCCTGCGTCATCGTCGTGGACTGGGACAGTAATTCGTGGGCCTGAGCGTTCATTTCTTCAGCCGAGGCAGCGCTTTCTTCCGAACTGGCCGCATTACTCTGGGTCACCACGTTCATCTGGCCGATGGCCGACTTTACTTGAGAGATACCCTCGGTCTGGGACGTCGCGGCCGACGCGATCACTTGCACGTACTCGTCCATCTTCCGGGCGCGGGAGGCGATTTCATTAAGATTCGCCTCTACGTTATGACAAATTTGCACACTGATTTCGTTCCGGGTGATGGAAGCCTCGATTTGCTCGGCCGTCTCCTTGGCTGCAACTGCACTGCGCATGGCGAGACTCCGTACCTCGTCGGCAACCACCGCAAACCCGGCACCCGCCTCTCCGGCACGTGCCGCCTCCACCGCAGCATTGAGCGCCAATAAGTTAGTCTGGAATGCAATCTCGTCGATGGTTCGAATGATCTTGGAAATATTGCTGCTCGCAGCCTTGGCTTCATTCATGGCCTTGGTCATCTCCGCCATTTCCTTCGTCCCGGCATCCGCTGCCAACCGAGTTTCGGCAGACAACTCCTTAGCGAACTGCGCATTCCCGGAGCTCTTGGCCGCCATTTCAGAAATCTCCTCAAGCGAAGCGGTGGTTTCCTCCAGAGCTGCTGCCTGTTCCGTAGCTCCAAGCGCCAGCTTTTGACTTGTTTCGGACAACTCGGCAGAAGACGAGCTCACCTGGCTGGCCGCAATACTCACCTGTCGGCTCGCGCCGTGTATGGCCTCCGTGATCGAGCTCAAGACGCGATTGATCCCCAAAATGTTGATAATAGAGACCAATACTGCGAGCAAAACGGAAACCGCCAGACCGCCGGCCACCACCTGGGCCCCAAACTTCAAGGAAGAGGTTGAATCCTGGGAAAGCTCTTTCATGTGATTCATGCCAGTGTCCGCCAGAATACTGAACGCCTTGATCATCTCGTCGGCCGTCTGTTTTCTGCGCGTAACAACATTGTCGAGGGCAGTCCATTCGCTAACTAGCCCATTAACCGCAACCTCGTAATCCTTTGCGCTTGCCTCCACTTTCGCGAGTTCCCGTTTACCTTCCTCCGTTCGCGTGAGGGGAAGTAGCTGGGTTATTTTCGCAACTATGTCCGGGAACTTATTCTGGACGCCTGCGATAATTTTCAGATCACGTTCCGCTTGGGCTATCCAGCAGCTGATCCGGATCTGATTCATCAAGGTCCGTATCTGGGCAAGTAACTCGACCGCCCTGGCTGCTTCCTCGACCTTCTCGGCTGGAGTTCGGGCCCGTATCTCCGCCCGCAGCCCCGCTTCCAGAATGGTATGACAGGATTCGATACTATTTACGAATTGTGCGGCGCCGTCTTCATGTGCTCTTGCGCCTTATTAATTCCCTCTACCTTGGCTTTGGTGTCTGCCATCAGGTTGCTATACTCCCGATTGAGCTTCTGAAGGAGCGGTAACGCGGCGTTTAATTTTTCAAGCTCCGGATTCTCATCCCCCTGCTTCTTTAGCTTCTGAAAATCATCACTAATTATCGCGCTTAATTCAGTCGCTTCCTCATACGTCTTAGCCTCTTTGGTGAAATCATAAGCTCGGAGAAGCCTAATCCTTTGTAATACAGCCACATTCATCCGAGCGCATAGCTCCACCTCGGGCACGTATTTCACGCTGAGCTTTTCGGCATTCTTCTCAGCAGAGTGCATCAAATAAAAAGCCGCCACACTAATAATAAGGTTAACGCAAAGAATAAGGACAAATCCAACGATAAGCTTCTTTTTACTCAGGGCAAGCGTCGCCCGATAGGTCGCCTTTCGCATCCTGGATATTTGTTCCGATGAAGTAACGATACGGACGCGTACTGTTTAGAGTGGGGGTGCCTGAGGGGGAAGCTTACACCCAAGCTTTGAGTCATGGTGAGGGTTTCCCGAACCGTTCTTCAGAGGAGCCCGGTGCGGGAAATCCGTACGCCGGGATCTGCGAGGGGACTGTCGGGCAACCGGCAGTTCTACCTCAATATGCCGCTGCCTCGTTGGTGATCTTCACGAGGTTAAGTATGACCTTGGCGGGGATGGCCTCGTGCAGCACCAGCGTGGTGCCGGGATTCTGGGCTCCGGTGTTTGCGTCCCTCATGCTGTTGAAGGTCTGGATGCGGGCGACGTGGCCGATGACATTGCCGCAATCATCAAAAATGGCCGAGCCGCTGCTTCCCTGTGCCCAGTCGGTGCTCACATTCATGCGCTCGGAAAATGGAGACTGCTTGGGATCTTCGGAGTAGAAGCGGTTGACGATGCCGGCGCTGAAGTAACCGCGGTGCTTCAAAGGATCGCTGAAACAGTAGGCATGCTCGCCGAGTTCCACATCGGCTCTGATCGGCAGGGGTTTGAGGCTATCACCAGAGACGCGCAACAGGGCCGTATCCGCGTTCACATCGGCGCAGAGCACAGCCTTGGTGGGGTAGATTTTGTTTTGCTCGTCAGCCACGATGAGCCAGCCCTCCTTCAGATTCGCCGGTTTCGCCAGCACATGATTGGCTGTGGCGACGACATCGGCGGCAATGGCATAGGCTCCCGCCATATCGAGATGCCATTTGTCGCACTTGGTGCAGTGAAAAAACCAGCCTGCACGCAAATGGGAGGCGCGCGCGAGCCGGGCGATGTCCCGGCTGGAACGCGATTGCGTGCCTTCCTTGATCAAGGCGATGGTGCCGGGCTTCGGCGCATTGACCTGCGCCGTTGTCTGTTCGTGATCGAGGAACAAACCGGACTTCACTTCATTGGTGGCGATTTCCAGCAGCGGATCAGGTGGTGGCGACGGTGCAGCGACTTTGCCGGCGATCATCGGGCCGGCGACGGGCGGAATGTTGCTGGGGGGAAGCCCTACGGCCTTCTCCACCGTGGGACGAAGGGCCGCGCCGCGAAGTTCTGCTTTGGTGGCCAGCACTTTACCGGTGGTGCCATCAACGAGGTAACAGGTCGGAATGCTCTTCACGTCGTATAGCTTGGCGAGTGGGCCTCCTTGTCCATCGCAGATATGCGTCCACGTCATTGCTTTGCTCTTGGTGAATTCAGGCAGCTTCTTGTCGTCAGCATCGAGGTTGACGCTGAGCACCTCAAAGCCCTTTGGGTGTAAATCGGCGAAGACCTTGGTCAGATTCGGCAGTTCGCCAAGGCACGGCCCGCACCAGGTGGCCCAGAAGTCGAGCATGACAACCTTGCCCTTGTAGTCGTCAGGAAACCGCACCTTTGCCCCGGTAATGGTGGTGGCCTCGAAATTCCTGACCATTTCCTCCGCAGGTTTGGAGTCTTGAGCGACGGCTGAAACAATCAGCAACGTCAACGTCATCAGGCTGCAGCAAAGCTTGGTCGAATAGTGCTTCAGTGTGTTAATGAAGAATTTCTTTTTCGCGTACGTATGGGGGGAAGGCTGCATTGCCGCGGCGCGTTAATTATTTAATCACGGCTTCATCGGCTCTTTATCAACGGGAATAATCTTCCATTGATCGGTGCGGAAGGGAAATGCCGGGAGGCCATTGGCATTGAACACCGTGAGCTCGGGCCAATTCACAAACCCATATCTTAGTGCAACCGGATCAGTGATACCGGGGGCGCTGACTTCGATCACTCCGTTGACCAAGGTGGCGGTTGCGGGAATGAATTTTTTGTCTCCTGCGGCGAGCTCAAAACCTCCCGGACTTTTCAACGTAAGACCCGCCGAAGAGGGACTGGGTGGAATTTCCACCCGCGCTTTTCCCGAAGTGAACATTACTTGTCCAAAGACCGGGCCGGCGGAGATGACCGGCTTTCCATAGACATGCTCGAGTGCCCAAAGCGCAGCACGCTGCCCCACGGGCTTTTTATTGATCGGGTGAATGCTGCAGCTTTGGCTGGGACTTGCCGGCGTGATATCGGTCGCCAGAATCACGCCAGTCTGCGGCAGCGTTTGGGCGACCTTAATCTGAGCTTCACGGATGAGCGCCCAAGATCCAATGAGAGGGTTCCATGCGGCGGTTTTGTCACTATAACCAGCGAGGCCGACCATGATAAACGGAAATGGCTTTCCCCAATCTTCGCGCCATCCGGTAATAAGGTCGGTCATGAGCGGCGCATACAGGTCCGCTACCCGAGCATTGTTTTCGCCCTGATACCAGAGAACTCCTTTGATATTGTAGGGGGCGAGCGGGAATATTTTACCATTATAAAGCTCGCTGGGATTAAGGAGCGCTCTTGCATCGGTAAAGGCGTTACCTTGTTCCTGAGTTAATTTGAATGCCGGTTTTTCAGGCGGAGTAGTATTGTTTTTCTTAGCCTCTTCTACCGCCTTTTTCCATGCCGCATTTGTCTGCTGGTCTTCCGTGGCCAGGGGCCCGAGTTCTTCGGTTATTTTTTTTGCCTTGGTCCTTGCGTTATCAAATGCGGGATCGGCCTCGAGTACCCGCTTGGGGGTCCAGCGTTCGGCATGGGTTCCGCCAACGGAACTGATCAGAAGGCCGACCGGTGTTTTCAGCCCCGAGCGAAGTGATTGAGCAAGATAGTAGGCCGTGGCAGAGAATTTTGGAGCGGTCTCAGGACTACAAACAACCCATTGGCCCTTGGGGCGGGATTGAGGTGTGGGCTTTCCACTCCCCTCATCCAGAAAAGCACGAATTTGCGGGTCTTTGGCGGCGGCGACCTCAGTGGCATGATCCACAACGCCTTCGCTCCACCCGCACCAAGGCCCCTTTTCCATCGTCATTTGCATGTTGGATTGCCCTGAGCAAAGCCATACCTCGCCCGCTAGAATATCAGTCAGGGTGATGGTCGTGGTGCCGACAATTTCAATATCGGCTACCGGTCCTGCCTTGAATGGCGGGAGTTTAACCCGCCATGGAGTTTCTTTTCCCGCGCCCGTTGCGGTCGCAAGGGTTTTCCCGTCCTGCTTAATTTCAATTTTTTCGCCTGCATCTGCCCAGCCCCAGAAGTTTACCGGTTCGCCCGATTGAAGCACCATGTGGCTGCCAATCACCGCTGGCATCTCCACCGCGCAGAATGCAGGTGTAGTGAGGAGTCCGAAAAGGAGCAGGCAGCTCTTTTGAAAGGCCGATTTATTGAAGATATTAAATCCAATAAATTCATGCGCTTTGAATGCGAAATTTTGCATGATAATTAAACTGAATATTCCCTGACTATTATAATTCTATTAAGCCAAATTATACAAAGGAGCTTCCCGGCTTATTTCGCCTTGCGCTCGAGCTTTTCCTGTTCGAGCGATTTTTTAATCTCGTCATTGAATTGCCGCTGATGGTCCGCCTCACTCAGCCCGGCCCCGACCGCCTGGACTCCGCTATATTCGCCGCCTTCCCAACGCAAATTACGAATCTCGCGTGGCTCCGGCCAGGCTTTGCCGTTGAATTTAATTTTGCCCTTCGGCCCGCCGTTGTAACTGGGCGAAATTTGCAAATCGGTCACCGTCTGCCAATTGGTAAGCGGGGCCGTGGCGGTGGGATCGTTGCCGGTCAGGTCGCTCAAACTCACGCTCACCGTCTGCCAATCCGGCGAACCCTTGAGCTCCTTGGTGGCGGCATAGTCGGAGGTGGGAGTTTGTTTACCAAAAACGCCCCAGGCATTGTTGCCGATCACCACCACAAGGGTGTTGTCTGTGGCGGTTTTAATTTCAAAGACCAGCTTACCTCCGTTGGGGCCCCGCCATTTGGGATCTTTGAGCTTGGCGGTGCGCGCAACCCAGAGCGCGGAGTGCTCCCAGTTGGACCGATACCAGTCGTGCCAGCCGCGGTCGCCTGAATCAATCAGGCGTTCGGGTTGGTCGGTGGCGCGCACCCCGGCGGCCTTCCACTGGGCCGGACTTGCGCTCACCAGCCGTGAACTGAGGGCAAACACCTCGGAATTTCTGCAGCCGGGAGTCTGGGCGAGTTTACGATAAGCTTCAGGCGTGTCGTAAGTCACGTCGGCATAGGCAAACAGCGGTTGTTCCAACGACATGATCGGAGCGGCGGCGGTCCATTGGTTGCCTTTTTTCACCGTCTTGGCATCGCGCCAGAAACGGGTCATTGGGTGCGGGTCCACCGAATAATAGATATCCACGCTCTTCACCGGGCGCGAGGCATCGGGGGTGACCGTGAGCACCGGCACGCCGTCTTTGGCCGTGTTCAGCAGGGTGAGTTGCGGGGTCTGCGGAAAAGTGAAGGCCTGCTTGAGGTGTTGCTCAAACCAGAGGTGCTTGGTCAGGATGTGGGCGTCGTCATGGGAATGATTGCGGTGCGGCGCGATGCTCAAACGCAGCTGACTGTTCGGCATGGCGCGCCAGTTCCACGCCATGTTGTCGATCGCGGCGTTGAAATCATTGGTCGGCGACAACCAGAGGGTCGGACAGGTGATGCGCGGGATATATACATTGTCGGAAATACAATTGCGGTGAAAAGCAGTGACCGTGGTTTTAAGGCACCCGGGCAGATCGGTCTGACTAAGATCAATGTCCCCACAGCCGCCGCAGGACGGGACAGCCGCCTTCACCCGGCGGTCGATGCCAGCCAGATTGGTGGTGAGTTTGCCGCCCATCGAGTGGCCATAAACACCGAGCTGGGCCGGATCGACTTCGGGCTGTTGTTGTAAAAAGGTCAGGGCGCGGCGGGCGGCGATTAAGACAATAAACCAGTTGGAGTTACGCGGGGATTCTAATGAATCGAGGGTAAATTCATCCGGGCTGATGCCGCCGGCAAAGTGGTTCATCTTGCTGCGTTGCGGCGGGTGGGTGGCGTCGAGGGCGCCCCAATCGGTTTGCGGGCCGCCCCAGACGCCGCTTTCGGCGACAGTTTTGGGCAACGCCATTTTGTTGCCGCCCCAGTTAAGCGAGAGGCTGGCGTAGCCGTTTTTAGCATCGGCCATGACGCAATCGAGGTTGGCCGACTGGCCGCCACCGTGCAACTGCAGCAAACCAGGAAGCTTGCCGGCCCCTTTGGGAAAACAATAAAAGCCGGCGACCTTGGAGACGACGCCCTTAAACGTGCCGACTTGGTAACGAATAATCCGCGCCACCACCCCGTCCTGCTCCCATTCCTTCAATACCTCGATTTCCAGCGGTTCTTTAGTCGGGTCATAGTTCCCCCAGAGCGCGTCGAGGGTCTGCGGTGGCTGACCGTTCACCAGCGGCGGCAGGGTTTCAGACGAGGCCTGCAGGGGAGTCCCGACCACAAGTGCAGTCAGTAGGAGGAGTACACGGGGAGGAATCATAATGAGGGGGATGACAACAGACCCGGGAATGATATTGAGCCCCAAGATTCTGTCGTGTCGTAAAAATTACGACACTCCGAAGCCTCACCCTCTTACGAAGCGATCAAACTCGGGATCGACGCCCACGCTAAATATTACTGGGTGAGCCGTCAGGTCGACGGCGCGACTCCGCAGCCGGTCCAGAAGATGACCTACGACGAACTACTTCTGTTCGTGGTAGAACAGCAGAAGCTCACGAACAAAGTCGTGACCTTAACCCGCAATGCCGATTCGCCCCTTCCCCCCATGCGTATGCAAAAAGGGATTTCTATCCGCCGGGTGCCGCGTAAGTTCTAAAAGACGCGACACCTTGAAACAAAGTTCACCGCTTCAGTTCCCGATGAGGGGGCCGCTTAGAACACCCGCCACTGCCGCGAGCTGATTGGGCTGTGCACCCATCTTTACGCGTTTTCCGTCGGTACATTTGGCGATCAAGCTTGCGGCCATGCTCTGCACGGCCTTTCGCAGGCGTTCATCATCGGGATAATGCTGCGCCAGCGTGAGCAACTCAGGCAATGCCTCCACGGTGATGCCCATGGCATCAAATTCATCCAGCAGTGTTTGGATTGCAGGTTTGGCTACTGCATCCACTTCCGTGCTGCTGCCCAGATCACCCAACGCACGCAGGATGATGATGTGATAAACCGTACGCGCATTGTGCGGATCAAGCCATCGGCCATTCGGAGCCTGCCCAGGAGCCACGCCGAGGCGAAATTTCGCGAAGGCGGCCTCGTGATACATTCCGTCACCTGTGATGCGGCCCGCCTGTGCTAGCAGTGAAACGGAGAAGGCGTTGTAGTTAAAGTTCGAGCAGCATTTCTGCTGCATCGCCCAATCCGCTGCGCGCAGGCCTGCTTTCTTCCATTCAGTGCGTCCATGCAGCTCACCCGCACGTAGCAGCGCAACACCGCACAGGCCCGTGTCGAATTGTGTACCACCATCGGGATCAGCGGTGATGAGCCACCCGCCCTTGACCTCCACAGTGTCAAGCTTGAGCTGCTTTTCCGTCATATCGCCAAAGCGAATGTTTTTGCCACGCAGATCAGGAAAGGGGAAATGACCTGCAGGCTGCTGAAGCGAGAGCAAGAGTGCTGCGGTGCCTCGGGTGAGTCTCTCCACGTCGTTGAGGCGTTCAGGAACATGCTTTTTCACCCAAGGATGAATGGTTGTCATTGCATCGAGCACATACGCATAAAGCCGCACCATTTGGTCAGGCAGAGCTTTGGCATCCATGAGTTGCCTCATGGTGCGGCCCTGAGTATCCAGCGCATCTAGAAAGAGCTTGGTTGCTTCGGCCTCATTCATCGCGACCGCCGTTGGCTTCTTACCAGCACGGCGGCCATCCGGAACCCCCGCCTGATTGCCGAGCACTTTTATCATCGCGGTGGCGACGGACTGCACCGCCTTCGGGTCACTCGATTCCATCGCGGCATTGAGTTTCGGACCAGAGAGCTTCAGTTCAGCCAGCATCTCAGGAGTGGGGTGAAACAGAGGCTGCCCAGCCATCGACCAGCCACCGGGATCAATGCCAACGGCCGCCTCGACCTTCCTCAGCTCCGCATCGGAGGGCTTTGACTTAGCCAGGTCTTCCACCGTCCGCACTAGGGCACGGTCATTCCGCTCGCGGGCGATCTGCATCGCCATGCGCAACCGCGCATCGAATTCATCGGCGTGAACCAAGCCACCGAGCAGCAACCAAATGCAGATGACTCTCATCTTATTTCGTAGTGAGTTGGGTTCTCGCGGTGTCAGCAGTGACCTCGGGTTGCCGCAGCATCTGGATGAGGACTTGCTGTTGCTCTTTGAGCGCGGGTGGGATGAGGAAGTGTTTCATGGGATTTGAATGGTGAGGTGGGGTGGGAGAAGAATGTCTGACGAAATCGGAGTCAGGTCGGGAAAGAGCTCACCCAGAGGCGATTTGTTGGAAGCTGCGAACAGGTTGCCGCCGTCGAGTTAGACGTTTCAAGACCGAAAGCGATGCCCGGAATGAAGGCACGAGCGGGGCATCATCTGAACTAACAGGACATAACAACAGCGAACTTCATCCAAGCTATGTTGTCGTTGGAGAAGGGCCGCAGACACCCGAGCGTGTCAACAAAGCGCATCCTCCGGGCGGAGGAAAACGACGATATCGATATCGTTTGTCATGCGGGGTTCTCCGTAATAGATGGCAGCAACACTACGGGTCACCATATACTGAAGATTCAGCTCGTTGAGCTTTCGGGTGAAAATCAGAAAGGGTTCAAGAGGAGGCGTGCAGGAAGGTTTCCTTAACGCGTTGTTGCACCTGGGTCTCACACCAGTCCGGATGCAATTAACGGAGGCGTGCGGCTTTGAGTTTCCGAGCGGACCAGTACAGGCCAAAGGCGATGCGGAGCCTTTGGGGGCCAGTCGTTTGGCGCAAAGCGGCAAGATACTCAGGCGTGAGCGTCGAAGCCATGCTCCAGACTAGTCTCAAGCCTCTGCATTCACATGGAGGTCTGGCGTAGGAACAGTCCCGCAGCCATGCCTCTCCATCCGATTCCATTTGTGGTAGGTGGATGGAAATCTATCGCGCCCGCTCGAAGAAATCTTTCGCATTCACATTCTGAAGCTCCTCTTCGGTCTGGATCTTCTCCCTGCCGATAGAGTCCGCCTGTTCCATTCCTGGAAACAGTCTGGTTTCTATGTTCACCGTGGCGAATCCGTCCCTCCCAGAAAACAAGGCTCTCCTGGAACAACTCATCCAGTACATTCTGAATAACAGTGCGCAGATGTTTCGGTATTACGGGTGGTATTCCAACAAGATGCGCGGCCAGCGTCACATGGTTGCAAACGGAGGAATCGCAGCCGAGCCTTTACGTCCTGCGTCCACTTCACCCCCGCCTGCAAAACCACCATCCGAGAAATGAATGGATGTGATCCTGAAGGTGTGACGCACCGATCCGCTGCGATGTCCGTACTGCCAAGACCGGATGAGGGTCATTGCAGTGATCGAGCAAGCGGTTGTGATCGAAAAGATTCTCCGGCACAAGGGGCTTTGGTGTGGCACACCACGGGTTGCGCCTTCGCGTGCGCCACCGAACGCCAAACCGGCACAGAAGGAAGACTCGGCGTACTATGCGAGTGATCCAATGCCGGACTACGACAACGTGTTCACGGATTAAGGTCGGAACAAAGACCGGGCTGATCTTTTTTCCACGCCAAACGCTGAGGATTCCCACAGCGAGGCGGTGGCATTGCCCGAATAGGGCTCAAAAAGGCCCGGGGTCCGTCCGTTCGCGCCCAGCCGTGTAGTTCACGCAACGCAGTCAGGCGCAAAAGCAGAACGCCTGTAGCGATGGTGCCGTTTTCCGGTAGACGAACGCCGCAAAAGGGGCCAAGAAGCAATTCTCCCTTAACGCGTTGCAATAATCAGCCTTCCCCTCCATACGTACGTAAAAAGGGGAATTTTTATCAGTAATTTCCTGCTATGAGGTTGGTCAAGCTTGAGCTGGAAATTTCCGCTAGGGTTTGTGTGTT
>JBAXNG010000023.1:0-93652 GCA_037133875.1 Verrucomicrobiota bacterium
TCGCCACTTCACCAGCCACGGGCGGATGTACCACACTCGGCTTCGCCACTTCACCAGCCACGGGCGGATGTACCACACTCGGCTTCGCCACTTCACCTACCACGGGTGGTTTCACCTCACTCGGCTTCGCCACTTCACCTGCCACAGGCGGTCTCTCCACACTCGGCTTCGCCACTTCACCTGCCACGGGTGGTTTCGCCACACTCGGCTTCGCTACATCACCTACCACGGGTGGTTTCGCCACACTCGGCTTCGCTACATCACCAACCACCGGCGAAGGCACCAAGGCAGGCTTCGCCACTTCAGCCGAAGTGGGCACAGGCACAGCATCCGGCGTCAAAGTTGAAGTCGACACGTGAGGTCGCCCCCCGTGCGCAGATGTTCCGCCAACTGCCAATGTACCACCTACCGCCACATTTGCAGACGTGCCTCCCGCTACCGAAGTCCCACCGCGCACAACACTCCCAATGGTCGAGGCTGTTCCGCCACTCAACCTTGGTCCAATTGCCCCATTTGAAGACACCCTATTTTGCTCCTCAGCCAAACGTTGATTGTCCTTAAACACCCCTCCTCTCACCTGATTAAACTCACCATGACCGCTCATCTTGCCAATCGCTACGTTCGCTTCCTGTGATTGAATTTGTCGGTGTTGTTGAAAATTCTCAACCAACTGGGGTGAAACCGCCACACCCTCTTGCAATTGCACATCATGCCAACGCCCGGCCACTTGCGTTGGCTTTAACCCTGCATTCCATGGCGTGTGTACGGCAGGTGCATAGACGTTTACCTCCCCGTTCTGAACACGATAACCGCTTGTGTTTTCAGCCCGACGAGAACGGTCCAAATTCACCGAAACAAACGGCAAGCCACCACCGACAGCATCCCGAACCGTCCGATAACGAGGCCCGCCCATTACAACCTGGTTGTTATAAACTGTAATTTGAGTGACGCCTCCGCCTTGCCTCAAATATCCGGGGTTTTCATGCGCCGGTACACAATGCCTGTAGATCGGTTCGGCGAGATACCGAGTCTCCACAAAAACAAACGAAAGCGGCCCCAGCTGAAAATCAGCAACCTGCACACTCGCCCAATCCCGCCCTCTATAAACCAAGGTCTCCGGAGGCAATGGTGCCCACCCACTATGGTTCGGCGTTTCATGCCAAGCAACCCACGCAGGAGCCCATTCATCGCCCGGAATCCAAACCCAGCCGCGACCGCGCAACTTCGCCCATCGACCATAATGGTAACAAGCCCAACCGAATGGTTCATCAGACACCCACATCCACCCGCGATTTGAACAAACCCAATGCCCTCGAGTGTAAGGCCTCCAGTCGTCCTGCACCATTGCGGCTCGAGGCTGCCATACGTAGCCGTAGTCCGGAGTTTCATACCAGGCTCCATACGGACTCAACTTATCGTAAAAAATCCCGTAATCGGCAGTCGGAGTGGAATCAAACGAAGCCGCATCCTCAATCGGACGATAATCCGGAACCGGCTGCCGCCCGGCGAGATCCATAACTCTATCAGAGAGTTTTTTCTCCGTATTCACTGCCTGGATTTCCTTTTTCCGTAAAACCTCTTCCCGCTCCTCAAGTTTCGCCGTCTTTGCTTCGGCATCCCGGAGCTTCTGGGCAACCGCCTCGGAAGCATCTGCCTGCGCCAATTCCTTCATTTTTTCCACCTCAGCCCGGGCCACATCCAAAGCCGCCTTTTCCTGTTCCAAGCCCCTCCGCTCGTCCGCCAGTTTTTGCTCGGCCTCTTTCCTCGCCAAGTCGGCCTCACGTTCTGCCAACGCCCGCTCTTTTTGCTGCAATTCAGCCTCCTTTGCCGAAGGCGAGTTCTTGTCGCAGGCAGGAACTCCAAGACACACCAACAACGCACAAGCCGCAATTTGAGGTTTCATAATTTCGAGCAAACTATCTAAAAATAAACCATTTGCAAAACAGACACAAACAGAACCCCGGCGACTGAACCCGCCAGAAAAACGGCATGAAATGCCTGTGAGCAAAAAGAAAGGAAGTGGGGAGAACGGATGAAGAAGACACCGAAACAACACAGCGCTCCCTGCTAACTGAGACAGATGATAGCGAATCCGTGTTCAGAATTCGCGTAGTTTTTTTGACGCGTGGATGTCTTCTCTCACACCCATTCGTGTTTCAGAGGAAACTCTTAATCGTTCAGCCCGTATACCTCTATCCCGTGCCCTCGGATGACCTTTAGAAGCTCCTCATGTCTATCAACTGCATATTGATGCGCATGAAATCCAGTTTCCCGGGCAGCCACCACATTCGGGGCTAAATCATCAATAAAAAGGGTCCGCTTGGGATTCACCCCAAACTCAACTATCGCGTATTCGTAAATAGCCTGATCCGGCTTCATTAGCTGGGCTTTATGCGAATAAACAGCCCCTTTGAAATGGCTGAACACTGGATAACTCGCCAAAAAGTATTTGGCGTGAAGCCCGTTCGTGTTGGAAAGCAAAAATAACGGGATCTCCTTCTTCACCAATTGCTTCACCAAATCCTCCGTCTCTTCGATCGGCCGGAAAATCTCCTGCCAGGCAGCAATCAAATGTCTGCGATCCCCCCGGTACCCCAACAACTCCGTTGCTCGATCCAAAAAATCATCGTTCGTCACCAGGCCCCCCTCGTACTCCTCTTTCAATGGCTCCAGCTCAAACATGATTTTAGACATATCCACATCACAATAAGGAGCTAACCGCTCCATCGTGCGCATAAAATCAACCCTAAGCAGTACGTTTCCAATATCGAAAATGATCGCGTCCAACATGGCGACTCCACTCTCGCTCAAACTTCCCGAACTCCGAAAGCCCCTTCTTTCACTCCTGCCGCACTTTTCGCGTCACCCCTCATTTTCAGAATCCAACGCGCCGTTTCCCGCGCCGCATCCGGACGCCCCAATCGAACCGTATGCCCCATCATTCGATTCCAGCCAATAGCCCCATTTTCAAACAGTTGAGCCATTGTCTGCACTACAGCTTCATTGGTCGGGCACACCGCTCCGCACCCGTTCTGAACGAGCAACCGCGCGTTCCCCTCTTCCTGCCCCGGTAAAATCTGAGTGATGAGCATCGGCGTATGCGCCGCCAACGTCTCCTGAACCATCGCTCCCCCCGCCTTTCCAATCAAAAGATGGTGGCTCCGAATCAAGCCAGGTACATCCGTAACCCATCCCCAAACCCCTAACGAACGCCCCATTCTTCCAGCCATTTGCTGAAGTTCCTCCCCCAAAACAGCGTCTTTGCCAACAGTCACCGTCAATTCCACCTGATCCTCACGCAACAACCGCTCCACCAACGAAATCGCACGTGCCGACTGCCCGTTGATCATAAACAACACCTTCGGCCGATCCCCCTGCCCCAGCGCCACTCGCGCAGCTATTTCATCCGTAAACCGTGGCGACACAGGAAACCCACTCACCACCACCTGTTCCCGCTCCAATCCCGCAGCCAGCATCACATTCGCAGTATCCTCATTTGGAACCAAAAACACATCGCTACCGCACCGATACCATACACTATTCACAGTAATCGAATCTGTCACAACCGTGACAAATCGAGGCCTGGGAATCCCGGCAAGCACCACCGCCTTCTCAAACAAATACCCATAAGCCGGGTACACAGAAACCACCACCTCAGGCCGTTTCTCACGTAAGACACGCACAAACTCGCCCAGCAGCCGTCGAAAAAATGAGGCGAACACCCCCAGAAACGGGACCCGATCCAATACCTGATAAATCCCAGCCCACAACCAGGGCCGCTCGTTCACCACCCGAATGTAGTCGCGGCGGCTCCGCTCATAGGGTTCGCCATACGCCGGTCCAAATAAATCGAGGACCTCCGCAGAAACCCCTGTCTCCACAAACCCCTCCCTCAAACCACGCGCCGCGGCGTTGTGCCCCTCTCCATAACCCGCAGTTAAAATCAAAACGGAAGTCATCGCCAAGTACCACTACGGCTCAGCAGCAAGTCCTCAAGCGGCAACTGTGTAACAATTGCGTGAAGCCCAGGGAAAAGCCCCCCGTTTTCTAAGGGAAAAACTGACATTTCCTGCCCACTTCCACCTTCAACTGTGCCAGATAACGCCGGCGCGGAATTTCCTCCGCCCCAAATTGACGCAGGTGCGGTGTCACCCATTGCAGGTCTAACAGCCCAAAGCCACGCTCCTTAAGTCGTTCCACCAAAGCCACCAGAGCCACTTTCGACGCGTCAGTCACATCGTGATACATCGATTCCCCAAAAAACGCACCTCCAAGCGCCACGCCATACAGTCCCCCTGCCAGACGCCCCTCATACCAGGCCTCCACCGAATGCGCGTAGCCCTCCTGATACAAAGCGCAATACGTCTCCAGAATCCCTGAATCAATCCACGTCTCGTCCCGCCGGGCACAGCCCTCCATCACTTCGCGAAAGCTCGTGTTTACTCGAATCTCGAACTTCCCACTCTTCACGACCCTGCGCAGTCCATGAGGTTGATAAAACGAATCCAATGGAATCACCCCCCTGGGATCCGGCGAAAACCACAATAACCGGCCATCGGGTTCCGCCATTGGAAAAACCCCCTCCTTGTATGCTTCCAATAAGAAATCCAAAGGAATCATCACCCAAACCATGCCCCCAAACCGCCCTCAAATAAAAGACCCGATACGAGCAAAACTCCTCCACAAAGCTCACACACCGCGTTTCGAAATTCGACTTCCGGAAAATCCCCCTCTACAACACTGAGATGAGAGCCATTCTCGCACTTTTTTCCGCAGCTGTTATCCTTCTCGGTTTCTCCGCGTGTGAATCCGAGCTCCCGAACCATCGTGACTCCCTGCAAAGCCGAGTCACCAAAGGACTCCGCGGGGAAGGAAACCTTTATATTACAGCTCCCGAAACAAGCTCCCCTTTCTCCAACCCTTCCTCCGGCCAATAACCGACCATGTCCACCACCTCCACTCATAGCCGTCTCCTGATCCTCGACTTCGGATCCCAATACACTCAGGTCATCGCCCGTCGTATTCGCGAATGTGAAGTCTATTCCCAGATCATCCCGTTCAACACGCCCGCTAAAGAGATCAAAAAAATCGCCCCAAAAGGCATCATCCTCTCCGGCGGCCCATGCAGCGTTTACGGCAAAGACGCACCTCAGCCCGATCCTGCCATCTTCAAACTCGGAATCCCTATCATGGGAATCTGCTACGGCATGCAGCTCATGGGGCATCACCTCGGCGGCAAAGTCGAAAACTCCCAGCGCCGCGAATACGGCATGGGCAAACTCAAAATCACGACCTCCTGCCCGCTCCTCAAAGGCCTCGGCAAATCAATCGATATCTGGAATTCCCACGGCGACAAAGTCACCAAACTCCCAAAGGGATTCCGCACCATCGCCACCACCGATAATAGCCCGTTCGCCGTTATCGAAGAGCCGACCAAACACTTCTACGGCCTCCAATTTCACCCGGAAGTTGTCCACACCCCTCGCGGTCGCGAAATCATCCAGAACTTTGTATTCGAAGTCTGCGGATTCAAACGCGACTGGACCATGGGCTCCTTCATCGAGGAAGTCTGCGAAAACATCCGCAAACAGGTCGGCCAGGATCACGTCATTCTCGGCCTCAGCGGCGGCGTCGATTCCAGCGTTGCGGCTGCCCTCATTCACCGTGCCATCGGTGATCAGCTCACCTGCGTTTTCGTAAACAACGGTCTCCTCCGCGCCAACGAAGCCGAAGCCGTACAAAAGCTGTTCGGCGATAACTTCAAAATGCGGCTCAAAACCGTCAACGCCACAAACCAATTCCTCACAAAACTGAAAGGCGTCACGGATCCCGAGAAAAAGCGCCGCATCATCGGACGCGAATTCATCAAAGTATTCGAAGACGCTGTTACCGGCCTCACAAAAGCGAAGAAACGCTCTGCAACTGCGCCTAAATTCAAGTTCCTGGCTCAGGGCACTCTTTACCCCGATGTCATTGAAAGCGTCGCAATCGCTGGAAATCCTGCGGCGCTCATCAAGAGCCACCACAACGTCGGCGGGCTTCCAAAGAACATGAAGTTCGAATTGGTCGAACCCCTCCGCGAGCTATTCAAAGACGAAGTCCGCGAAGTCGGCACCAAACTTGGCCTTCCAAAAGAAGTCGTCCAACGCCAACCCTTCCCCGGACCAGGCCTCGCAGTCCGCATCTTGGGCGACATCACCAAAGAGCGTCTCAACATCCTACGCGAAGCCGACGCCATCGTCGTCGCCGAGATGAAGTCCAGCGAATGGTATTATAAAGTCTGGCAGAGCTTTGCCGTCCTCCTCCCCGTTCGTTCGGTCGGAGTCATGGGCGACGAACGCACCTACGAAAACACCATCGCACTGCGTATCGTCGAAAGTCAGGACGGCATGACCGCTGACTGGGTCCGTATGCCATACGATGTTCTGGCGAAAATCTCGGCTCGGATTATTAACGAAGTCAAAGGCGTGAATCGCGTCGTTTACGACATTTCATCCAAGCCCCCCGCCACCATCGAGTGGGAATAGTCGCTTCAGCTCTTTAGCTTCTCAAACGCCGCCCCTCGTAAGACGGGCGGCGTTGTTGTTTACAACTCAAAGCGACTTCTCCTCCCCGCAAACGTTCCATACACGGAAAGCCCAACTCATTCCCGAATCCGACAAATGCAGATCCGCGTTCATATCCCCACTCAAACCCTCGACCTCCTGGATGCCGAAAATCGCCTTCTGAAGCGTTACGTCATCTCCACCTCCAAATTCGGAATCGGCTTCGAACCCGGGAGCAACAAAACCCCGCTCGGCAATTTCCAGATCGCCGAAAAGTTCGGCGACAACGCGCCTAAAGGCGAAATCTTCGTGGCCCGAGTCGCGACTGGCCGCATCGGAAAAGAGGGTGAGGACGGCGATTTTGTCGAAACACGAATTCTGTGGCTCGACGGTCTGGACCCCGAAAACTTCAACACAAAGCAGCGCTACATCTACATCCACGGCACAAACTGGGAGCAGCTCCTCGGCACCCCTGCCAGTCACGGTTGCGTTCGAATGAGCAACGCCGACGTCATCGATTTATACAATCTAGTCCCCATCGGCACCCGAGTCCGGATCGAAGCCGAACCCGAGATTTCCGCGTAGAGGGGGCGTCTTCCCTCTATTTCGCCACCGACTCCAACTTCCCAAACATGATCCGGTCCGTGCTGCCACCGGTCCCTTGAGTAACGCTGAACCAGATGTTCCCATCATGCAGGCGGAACGTTGGGTATTGGAACCCGTCCGCAGACTCGAAGCGATATTTGCGCTCCCAGTGGACTCCGTCACGAGAGACGTCGATGTTGAAAATGTATCGCCCAACCCCGTGGCCGTCGACGATCCGAGTCGCCTCCTGCCAGCCGAGGTAATAGACGCCGTTAAACTTATCGAAGGTCGGCTTCGAATTGCTGCCATTCGCAACAAAGTCTCGAGGCTCCCCTTTGGACCACGTCTTGCCGTCCTTGCTTGTCGTAAAAACGTAGTTCCGATCACCGCTCTCCGTGCGACAGATGGCCGCCCACGTTCCATCGGGCAAGCGGTTCACGGAAGACTCCGTGAGACGCAAATCGGCGGGTTCGTTGTAATGGCCGAGCACCTCGATCGTGTCGCGTGAGTCGTTCAAAGTCGCCAGCGCGTTTTGCGCCCCCTGGAAATTGTTAATCGCAAGGTACGTCTTGCCGTCGATATTCTTGAACGAATCCAACAGATAGAGACCAAAAGCTTTCGCGGGTTGATTAAAGCCCTGCTTAGCGGCGTCAGCGTAGAAATATTGCGGCTGCATATCGAAGATCCCGTCGCTGGTCTTGAGCTTCACGCGATGGATGTCCGAAGCGAAGCTCAGCGAAGTCAGGTCAAAGTCGCGATACCACGTTTGCGACTGCCGTTTACCACTTTGATCCTCGCACACGAAGAAACAACGAAGCGTCGTGGCGTTCAGTTGAACGATACGGGGAACAAAACACGCCCCCGCCGGCAGCGTTTCATTGGAAAATACCTCCGCGGATTTCGCCATCGGGATAACCCGTTCCACACTCATCGTTTTCACGTTCACAATCGTCAGCACACAATATTGCGCGGTTCCAGCGCCGTGGCCGGGTTTGATATCGTTGTCGTGTTCGACGATGTATGCACGCCCACCAACTAACACGAGGTCTGCATCATGAGCCCCCTTCACCTGCGGCGCGCTGACTTTGATCATACTTGCGAGAACCTTGTCGGCTGCGATCTTGGGATCCCAGTTTGCGGGCAATGGACTAGGCGCATCGAGTTTGCTAATCACCTGCTTCAAGGACACCGCACCCGACACGGCCTTTCCTGCGACTACATCCTCTTCTCGGAACTTCGCCAACAGGATGTCGCCTGTACCATTCCGGTCTCGGTCGTAGGTGATCCAGATGAGGCCGTCTTTGTCCTGCACACCATCAGGGTAGGAAACGTTGCTGCGTTCATCGAGCAGCAGGCCGTCAGTCCACGTCACACCATCGTCGGTCGAAACCTGCGCGGTGAGATGGCTGCGGCCTGTAAACTTGTGATGATTCACAAGAAGAAGATTGCCTGAGGCCAGACGGCGGATGAAGAAACGCGAGCCTGGGCTTTTAATGCTGCTCGCCGCGCCTTCGGTCCAGGTGCGGCCCTTGTCGCTCGAATGACTTTCCCAAAGCACACCACTACTCGTCCGGATGAGCATCCAGAGGCGTCCATCCTTGAGCTCCACAATCATGCTTTCGAGAGCCCATGGCCGGGATTTGACTGCGCCGTGAAGCTTCCAAGTCCGGCCTTCATCCGTGGATATACCCACCCCGTGCAACGTTGGAATTTGCTGGTCGTTGTAGCCTGTACACCAAGCTCGAACAGGCTTTTCCGCCAACGTCACTGGCATGAGCCACTCACCACTGGAGAGCACGGTGACCTTGTTCATGCGGAAAGCAAACGGCACGTCGTACCCAACGCGAAACTCCGCACCAAACACTGGCGTCGGAGCGTCGGGGTCATCGCAAATACGCGCCCAGACATCGTGTTTCGCGGTATCCTTGTTGCCGCGATTGAAGATGTACCAAAGCCGCCCCTTGGGATCGATCCACAGCGTGGGATCAAAGGTGCGGGTGCCGTCGCTTAGCGGAAATGCCATCGCCTCGGGCGCTGTGAACGTCTTTCCGCCGTCGTCGCTGCGTGAGAGGATAACCGTGTTATCAGGCGACGGCTCCTTCGGCCCGCCGGTGAACCAAGTCGCAAACACACGTCCCTTTGCTGTGCGTTCCAGCCCCGGAATGCCCTGCCAAGTGCGTTTGCTGAGATCGATCGTGATGGGTTTAGCAGACTCGACTGCAGCCACTGGGACAGCGCTGTTCGTCGAAGGCGTTTGTGCAATCACACTGCCGACAAGGCCGACAGCCATCAGGAGGGGGGGAATGTGTTTGATCTTCATGCTGACGAGGGGAGTTTTAGGGTTAGAGCGAAAGGCTGGGCTTCTTCCGTATGAGGATTGAGGTTTGCTAAAATCGTTCTCTATTTCTGGAGCGTCTCGAGCTTCCCGAACATGATCCGTTCTTTGCGGCTCTCGTCATGGTCGCCCTGCGTTACCGCGACCCACACCGCCCCCTCATGCTCGTGGAATGTCGGATATTGGAAGGATTGCGCCGTCTCGAAGCGATATTTGCGCTCCCACGTCACGCCATCACGTGAGATATCCACGTTAAACACGCTTCGGCTCGCACCCTGAATACTCGTGGCCTCCTGCCAGCCGAGATAATAGAGCCCGCCAAACTGATCGAAGGTGGGCTTCGAGTTCAGTCCATTTGGCACAAAAGGCCTAGGCTCTCCAGTGGTCCACGTTCTGCCGTCCTTGCTGGTGGTGAAATGATAGTTGCCCTTGTCATTGCGGCATATCGCCATCCAGGTGCCGTCGGGCAGACGGTTGACGGCGGACTCGCTCAGCGCCGCCGATTGCGGTTCGTTGTAGTGCCCCAGCACCTCGAAGGTCACGAGGTCGTCATGCACAAGGGCGAGCGCGTTCTGCCGTCCCTCGAAATTATTCAACGCGACATACAGCTTGCCATCGAACTTCTTGAAGGAATCGAAAATGAAGAAGAATGAGTCCGCCGCCTTCTTCTTGAAGCCTTGAGCGGCAGCGTCGGCATGAAAGTGATCCGGCTGGAAGTCAAACGTACCCGCCGCAGTCTGGAGCTTCGCCTTGTGGATCGTCGTCGCAAATTCACCCCGGTTTAGATCGAAGTCGCGATACCACATCAGCGACTGCCGTCTGCCCGGGTCCTGACTCACGAAGTAGCAGCGCAGCGTATTCGGGTCCTTTTGGAGAATCCGGGGCACCCAGCAAGCGCCTACCGGGAGAGTCTCGTTGGCAAACGCCTGCTCTCCCTTCGCTAAGTCGATGATTCGTTCCGTCTTCAGCGTCTTCAGGTTCACGATGGACAGCGTGGAGTAGATGAATGGCCAACTGCCGTTTTCCCCTCCCTTCAGATCGTTCACCTCGGCAACCACATAAGCCCGCTCACCCACGCACACAAACTCCGCATCGTGCGCTCCTTTCACTTGAGGAGCCGATGTGTTCACGAGCGTCTTCAACACTTTATCCCCCTCGGTCTTGGGGTCCCAGCGAGCTGGAAGAATAGTCCCGGTTGAACCGGAACCACGAATACTGCTCGCATCCGCTGCATCCGTTTTCGCCACCGCAGCGTGAAGAGTCGAGAAAGCTAGGCAGACTATTGGAAGGTATCGAATATTCATGGGGGGAGATGGTAACTTTGAGGAGTTAGTGAGAGGTCGAAATCGATTTGTCAGGGTTAACCAAGATCCACGCGAGCGCGCCCGAGAGACAGACGCCAGCAGCAACAAGGAACGAAGTGGTCCAGCCGAAGCGCTCGGCAATCCACGGTGTGAGCGATGCCGTAACGGCGCCCCCCACCTGTCCACCCATGTTCATCAGGCCCGATACCGTTCCTGCGGACTTGCCAGCGATGTCTGCTGTAACGGCCCAAAACGCACTTTGAGCCAGATAAATTGCCCCCGCTCCTCCGGCCAATACGATGCTCGCCACACGCGCACTTTCGACCTGTGTCGCGAGGGCCAGAAACACAGCTGCAAGTATCAGTCCAAATCCCGCCACCCCGCAACGCCCCGCACGTTTGCTGTAATCCCGCGTAATCCTATCCGCCACCCAACCACCCAACGGTGCACCACACACCATCGCGATAAACGGCAGCATCGAGTAAACCGCGCTGGCCTTTAGATCGAGTCCGCGGACCCGACTCAGGTAAATGAAAAACCAGGTGAAAAAGATGTACGTCACGTAGCAGTAAGCAAAGTAGCTGGCCGTGACAGCCCATACATTGCGGCTCCCGAGGATCGCTATCCATGGTAAATGGGGTTCGTGCGCCTTGTTTGTGACAGGCATACCAGCCTCGATTGTCTCCACCTCGGCCACACTCACGAGCGGATGCGAGCGCGGGGTGTCCCGTACCAGGAAAAACCAAACTGCACCAACGCCGAGTCCAATCAGCGCACTCCCATAAAACGACACCTGCCACCCCCAGCGCGAGAGGATGTAAACAATCAGAGGCGGCGTCACACCTGCCCCCAACCCGACCCCGGCAAAGATCAGCCCGTTCGCTAGCCCCCGCTCGGAAGAGGGAATCCACGTGGAGACAAGTTTGTTTGCCGACGGAAACAGCACAGCCTCTCCCAACCCAAGCACAAAACGGGTACCAACCAACAAGGCAACGGATGCGCTCAAGCCGGAAGGTACCAGTGCCGTTAGCGTGGTAAAGAGGCCCCACCAGATCACCCCCAGCGAAATCACCAATCGTGGACCGAACCGGTCCGCCAACCACCCCCCCGGCACTTGAAACAAGGCGTACCCGATAAGAAACGCACTGAACACCCAACCTAGCTGGACATCTGTGAGTCCGTGATCTTTTTGAAGCGCTTGCCCTGCGATAGAGACATTCACACGGTCGAGATACGCGACAGCGCTAATGAGCAACATCCAGATAACAAGAGCCCACCGAAGACGACCATCTGTTAATTTTGCCAGCCAACGGTGCGATTGGGGGGAGTTCATAGGGGGAGGTGAGACTCTCTAGCTGTTCCGAGTGAACAACCTTAAATGCTCGTTCACAATCAATGCCTCATGTTATGGTAACAATGCAGTCTATGCCATCATCACAAAGCCCTAGTCTAGATGCTATTGCTTCCGCTTCCGGGGTCTCATCGATGACCGTGTCACGTGTCTTGAGAAACGCTCCAAACGTTTCTTCGAGCACACGTGAACGGGTACTCGCCGCCGTACAGGCCCTAAACTACAAACCGGATCCCCATCTCGCCCGGATGATGCATCTCGTTCGAGCCCGAAAAGGCTCCCGCCAACGCGCCGTGATTGCTGTTATCCGGGAAGACATTCCAAACGACTTAATTGGAAATGCGCCGTACCAGTTTGTGTCCATAGAAGATATCCGTCGTAGAGCACAACAACACGGCTATCACGCCGAGGAGTTCTGGATTGGACGCGACAACCTTACGCCCTCCCGGCTACAGAAAATCCTCCACGCACGAGGTATCGAAGGCGTCATTGTCTCCCCGCAAAGCACAACTCTGCCGTGCAGCGAACTCGATTACACCTCATTTGCCTCCGTCACATTCGGTTTCGCAATGCGCGAACCCGCACTTCACATCTGTGGTGCCAATTTGAATCTTGGAATCCAAAAGGCTGCCTTGGAACTCACAAAAAGAGGATATCAGCGCGTCGGCGTAGCAGTCACCCGATGGATCGAGCTTCGCGTGCAGAACGGCTACAGCGGCGGGATGTTCTTCTTTCAGCAAGACCAGCCACCCAAGAACCGGGTCCCCACCCTTCTAATGCCTCATCATCAAATTGGCGAAAACTTCGACTCCTTTGCGGGTTGGATCGAAGAGCACAAACCAGACGCAGTCATTTCCTTTGATCGACATGTCCCCGAATGGCTCACAAAACTAGGTCTCCGGGTTCCCGATGACATGGGCCTTGTGATCCATGACTGGACACACCAAATGAAAACCTACGCTGGTATTGATCATCGCCGAGACCAAGTCGCCGTCGCCGCTGTGGACCTCATCGCGACCCAACTCCTCCATCACGAATTCGGCATCCCGGCTTCACCTCGCCAAATTCTGATTACCCCCACTTGGATCGACGGTCCAAGTGTACGTCCGGCTATTCAGGGATAAACGCAACTGTGCGATCCGAGCGTTACTTGAGCGGCGGTAGCTTCGCCGAGTAGTGCACTGCCCGGTGCCGGTTGTCATCGAAGGCGAAGTGCAGCCACTGTTTGTCGGCGCTCACAAAGCCATCTGGGTAGTTCATGTTTCCTTTTGGACCGTCCACAGACTCTTGTTGCAATACGCGCTGGTACGGCCACGTCTTCATTCCATCGAAACTAATCCACAGCGACATCGGACTCCGGTGTTTGCTGTTTGGATTATGCAGCAGCGCAACTCTGTCGCCGCTCAGACTGTAGAGCGTCGCCTTGCTACCGGGATTCGGGATCTGTGTGACACTCGCAAACTCCGGCCATGTTCTGCCGCCGTCCTTTGAAATGGCCTGATACAGCATCCCACCAAGGCGGTCCCCACGGATAATCATCGCGATCCGCCCATCGGCCAGTTCCACAATACTGTTCTCAGCCCACCCATGATAACGGACGTTTGGAGTCAGTCGCACAGCGCCGTGCTCCGTCCAAGTCTTGCCGCCATCCTCACTCATCAAAACCCCGTTCCGTGGATTGCTTACGTAATGGAAAAGCGCCTTGTGCCACGGCTTTTCTTCCGCCTCCGGTGCGGGCACTCCAGCTGGCGGCCCATCGTAGTGTTGGTACGAAACCAAAATCCGTCCGTCACGCGTAACGATATGATTCCGCATAAACGTGAACTGGCCAAGCGCTCCGGGTATCGCTTCGGGTTTACTCCAAGTCTTACAATTGTCCGAACTACGCATCATCCAGGATTGCCAGTCGCGCCCCCAGGTTTGGGAGTGTGTGCTGAAGAACAACGTACTCGTTCCGTTTAGCGTCATTAACTCCGTCGGCCCCTGCCCGATGGTTTTTCCTTCGCGTGGAAATCCGACATTCACCTCCTCCAAAGGAGTCCACGTCTTTCCCTTGTCGAAGCTCCTCGTAACACCGGTGTAGTTTTCCGGAGACGGCTCAAAATTCCCACCGGCCAACATATACAAGACCCACGATCCATCCGGTAACTCGCGCAGGGTCGTGTCACACACCATTTTGTTCGGAGTGACGCCATCGTAAGGAACACTCTTGTAGTCCTGCTTCGCGTCTTCTTCTGCTTGTGCCGTCCACTTTGGATCGGGCTGAATTGCACGCGGCAAATGTGGGGCAAACGCTTTGTTTACAAGCATTCTGGCTTTTGCCCCGGATGCACCAAGGCTCCCGGAAACAATGTCCTCCTCGCGAAATTTGGTGAGCAAAATCTCCGCATCGGTGTGCCGGTTCCAATCGTAGAGGATGTGAATCGTCCCATCAGGCGCCTGAAAGCCGTCCGGATAGGACACCTCCGAACGATCATCCAATAGCAGTCCCGCCCCCCAGGATTTACCGTCATCCTGCGATAGAAATGCCATCAGGCTAGACCGCCGTGGCAGTGCTACGTCGATCGGTCCATTTTTCACGAGAAGCAGATTACCAGACGCCAGACGACGAATAAAAATACGCGCACTGGGGTTCCGGATCGCACTCGGCTGCGGTTCACTCCAGGTCCGTCCTTGGTCCGTAGATGTGGACTCACTCAAACCTTGATTGGTTCTTCCAAGCATCCAAAGCGAGCCATCCCTGCGCTCGATAATCATGTGTTCATCAAACTGGCTTTGCGGAAAAGTCACTCCCCCACGACGCGTCCACGTCTCGCCTTTGTCGCTGGATACATAAACGTTCGCCATCCGGATCGAATCGAGGTCTTTGTGCAAATCCTTGAACTTCTCCACCCCGGGGAATCCCTTTGCACCGCTCCAAGTCCCGATCATGTTCCGAGTCCAAAGAGAAACGGGCAGCAACCATTCCCCGTTTGAAAGAACCGTTGGTTTATTCAGAGTACATCCATCCGCAAACCGCACAGGTTTGGTCCAGACGGGCTCCGCGGCATCGGGATCATCACACCGGATATACCAATCACCAGCGCGTCCATCGAAGTACCCGAGACTCTGGTCAAAAAAACACCAGAGACGCCCCAGTGGATCCGTCCATAAATTGCCAACAAGCGCACGCCGGTTCGGCTGTCCCTCCGGATCCGTTGGATCAATAACAACCCGTGGTTTGGACCAGGATTTTCCATCATCATCGCTGCTCGCGAGCATGAAGAATCCATTGGGACTATCGCCGTTTCCAACCCACGCTGCCCACACACGGCCTTTGGGAGTGCGGTCCATTCCGAGGATCATATTACCCGGGCGAACGGCATCGGCGTATTCCTGGCCAGGATGTGTATTAATCACCGGGGCCTCCAGCGACAGGTCGGGATTAAAGGAATGCGTTAACGGAGCGTCTGCGCCATGAGCGATACCTGACAGGAACAACGACAAAACCAAAAAGCGGATCGGGGAGTTCATAAGGGGATGCGTTTCGAGCTGAGAAAGGATTTATCCCTTTGCCCGACCACCCTCAAAAGATACTTCGTGGTATTGTACCATAAAGACACTATAAAGGATCCTGTTAGTGGAGCGAAATACGCAGGCACCGTTCAAATCCAATTGTACAAATCGAAATGAAACCAGGTTCTGGAATGGTCGGGGTACGAGCCATTGCCGCAAAATCAGGCGCGTCACCCATGACCGTTTCGCGGGTGCTTCGTGGCGCGCCCAACGTCGCAGCCTCGACTCGGGCGCGTGTGCTGAAAGCGGCGGCAGAATTGGGGTACCAACCGGATCCGCATTTGAGCCGAATGATGCACCTCGTACGCGGCCGAAAGGCGAGCGGAACGCGGGCGATTCTTGCAGTTATTCGCG
This sequence comes from Verrucomicrobiota bacterium, assembly GCA_037133875.1. Classification (GTDB taxonomy): domain Bacteria; phylum Verrucomicrobiota; class Verrucomicrobiia; order Chthoniobacterales; family Chthoniobacteraceae; genus Chth-196. The sequence continues at coordinate 16,030 of JBAXNG010000023.1, forward strand.
AAGACAGGGAACACGACGAACTGCACGACGCGGCCTACCAATACGTTTCCCCACACGACATAGCACGTCGCGCGACGCAGCATGGGTATCAGGTCGAAGAGTTTCATTTGGGGATCGATCGCATGATCCCAACCCGACTTACAAACATCCTGAAAGCCCGTGGAATTGAAGGCATGATTGTTTCACCGCAATCGTCCGAGATGTTATGCGCTCAGCTCGATTACACGGATTTCGCAGCTGCGACCTTTGGGTACGGGTTAAAGACTCCGTCCCTCCACCGTTCGGCCGGAAACATGACACTGGGGATTCACCAAGCCGCCAGTGTACTCACAGCACGCGGTTATAAACGGATCGGTTTGGCAGTGACACAATGGGTCGACGATCGCAGTGAACACACTTACTCGGCCTCCATGCTTCATTTTCAAAAGAGCCTCCCTCGTTCCCAACGAGTCCCCATATTGCTGCTACCACACAACAATCTCAGCCGATGCGGAAGCGCCTTCAAAACCTGGATGAAGGCCAATACTCCGGATGCGCTCATCTCTTTCGACACGTACATTCCCGAATGGCTTGCGAAGCTTGGACTCCGGATACCAGACGATATCGGACTAGTCGTGCACGACTGGACCGAAAAGATGGCCGGCTTCGCAGGTATTCATCAACGACGAAACCATGTAGCAGCAGCCGCTGTGGATCTCGTAGCGACCCAACTACAGCACAACGAGCGTGGGATTCCGGAGGTACCGAGACAGATTCTAATTCCGCCAGCCTGGATCGACGGCGATAGCATCCGGCCTCAGAAAGAGCACTCCGGACTGGGTTAATTTGCGCCCCTCAGATCAGCTTGGGGCGTTGTCTTTGAAAATGGATTCGCAGGATTTCCCTTCCGTCTGCGCCAATCGCTGCAGGGCTCCGCAGAAATCCTCCACCGCATTCGCTTTGTAAATTAACTCCACAACACCTGCTTCGGTTGCATTCTTTTGTAATGCCTCGTCGATGTACCCAGAGGCAAGTGCGACTGGTAAGTCGGCACGGATCTCGTGAATTGCGCACGCCACTTCCAATCCGGACATCCCCGGCATGTTGTAGTCGGTAACGACCAGATCAAAATCAGCCGGTGCAGCTCGGATCGCGGCCAACGCATCCTTCTGGCGAGTGTAGGCGCTCACTCGCAACCCCTGCCGGTGCAGCATCCGATCGACTAACAGCACCAACGCCTGATCGTCGTCGAGATAGAGAAGATGGATAGGCCGCGCACTGATCGGCGGATGACTGCTTTCAGGCTCCTCCTCGTTATCGGCTGGCGTGCCTAGTTTCTCGGCTGCCGGCAGGTAGATCGTAAAGACAGAGCCTTTCCCGAGCTTACTCTCCACCGTGATCACACCTTCGTGCCCGTGGATGATTCCGTGTGCTACCGCCAACCCAAGTCCGCTCCCCGAGCCCATGGGTTTGGTTGTGAAGAACGGCTCGAAAAGCCGGGCCTGCGTAGCGGCGTCCATTCCCGAACCATCATCGCTTATCGTCAGTCGCAGCAGATAGCCGGGGTTCTTGGCGCACAGCTCCGTCAGCGAAGGCATAGACTTTAGAGTGGCCTCATCCAGCAGGATGCTATCCAGCCGCAGGGTGATGTGACCTGATTTACCGTTTATGGCGGCGACTGCGTTGTTTGCGAGATTGAGCAAGACCTGTTGGATCTGGATCCCATCGGCCAACACAGGCGGAACAACCGCGTCGCATTCAGCCACCACCTGCACATTGCTGGGCAGGGTGAACTTCAACAAACGGACGGTTTCTTGAAGAACCGGGGCCAGATTGATGCGCTTGCGCAATGTCGGCTGGCGATGACTGAATGTGAGGATCATTTGCACAAGAGTACGGGCCCGTTGTGTCGCCTTGATGATCTCCTCAATACTCAACAGCGTTTGGGGAAACCCGAGGTTGTCCTGACGCGCCAGTTCGGCATTACCCAAAATGCTGGTAATGATGTTGTTGAAATCATGCGCAATGCCGCCCGCAAGGGTGCCCATGGCTTCCATTTTTTGCGACTGCCGCAATTGCTCTTCAACCGCATTCCGGGCGATTTCAGCCAGTCTGAGTTCCGTGATGTCGGCGAATATACAAAAATGGACGTCGGAGCCATTAATCCGCGAGGTCCTGATCGACAGTTCTGTTGGGATCAGGCCGGCTGCACTTTTTAGGGTGAGCTTGCCCTGGCCGAGGCCCTTTTCCGCTAGCGTTTTTAATTCGATAAATCGTGCCAGTTCATTGGGGTCAATCCAGTCGGTGATTTTGGACGCAACGATTCTTTCGAGCGGCTCCTTAAGAATCACTGCCATGCTGCGGTTTCCGTACAGAATCACGTCATCGGAATTGGTCGTTAACACACCTTCATTCATCGTATCGACCAGTGTGCGATAGGCGTTATCCATCCCCTTCACGGTCATCAGCTGCGGGCCACCTGAGCTGGCAATGACGATCGCGTCCACCTGGCCATTTTGAATCGCCTCCAGCATCGCCTCCGCCTTCTCCAGGCGCGCCTTCAAGCTCTGGCATTCAACACGTGGGCACTCCTCGTTGGACTGAGTGTTCGTCATGGTTGGTGCGTGTGGTGGAGCGGGCTCGCTGGAGTCATGGCTAGTTGCCTGATGAGGTCTTCGATTCCAAGGAGGGCACACACCAATTTGGTGTCAGCAAGGTCGCCGATGATGCGTTGTTCAGGCAGAGGCAGCAGTTTCACCAGAGTAGGTAACGCGACGATATTATCCACCTTGGCTCGTTCGGGTTGCCGATAAAGGTCCAGCACCTCCAGTTGATAGTGCCCTTTCAGATAGTGTTCACAAATGCGCCTGATATTGCCGACGGCACTCATGGATTTTGTACTACTGCCCGCAACGTAAAGGTGCAGCACCATAAGCGGTGCGGCCACTTGTGGATCCGTTGGAGCTGAGTCGTCTGTTTCCATTGCCATCCCAAATAGAGGATTTGTAAACCTAATCGGCGTTGGTGGGATTGGCCGGAACAGCAGCAACCTCGGAATCCGCTTCGCGCGCTTTAGCCATCTGTTGGCTGGAGTGAATCCATTCGAGGGTCCTCATTTGATCCAGAATGATCAGGTGTTCGTGCTCTACTTCTTCGGCAGCGAACGCTGCCTCCAATGCTGCGATTTGGGCATTCTTACGTTTCAACCGAGTCGCGAGATTACGGGCACGGCATGAAGCCTCGATGTCTTTCGCCTCCCTGAGAGCGGATTCCTCCGCTTCCTGCGCTACCCGTGCCGTTCCGGTCAGGACCCCCGATCTACCGGTATAGACATCAATCAATTCGATGCCATTTCCAGTGAGCTTGAACTCCCGCAGTTGATTGGAATGAGCCATTCCCCGTGACTTCATGATTTGTAAGAGGCGGGTGCGTTCACCATTGGCTTCCACATCGAGCAGCGCCACCCAACTGTCGATCGACGATGACAGGCAAACGTCAGGTGTTAACGGATGGTTCCCACGACCAATTCCGACCGTCAGGAGAGTGGTGATCTGCCTAGCTTTTAAGAAATTCACCACCCGTACAACAAGTGTGCGAAACTCGCCTTTATCTTCCATGTGATGCAAGACGCTCAACGGATCGAAGACGGCTACACTTGGGGTGAAATCGACTATGCTCTGATGAAACCGTGCCAGGTGTTCTTCGATCCCATACTGATACATTCGCGTCTCCACAAATCGCAGTAAGCCCAGCTCTACATAAGGCTGCAGATCACAACGAATCGATTGCATATTCCGCGTCATCTGTTCAGCCGATTCCTCTAGCAAAAAGTACAGGCAGCGCTCGCCACGGGCACATGCGGCCTCGGCAAATTTTGAGGCGACACTCGTCTTTCCACTGCCGGGAGGGCCGGACACCATAATGGTGCTGCCGCGGTAGTAACCCTTGCCATCCAACATGGTATCGAGCCGGTGGATACCGGAGGAGATATGTTCGGTAGAAACGGGCGCCTTCGTTTCGAGCAACGTGATCGGCAATACCGAAATGCCGGTTGGGCCAATCAGGAAGGGATATTCATTACTCCCATGAGCCGAGCCTCGATATTTGACGATGCGCAAAAAGCGCGTAGTGCATTGCTGTGCGATCCGGTTATCGAGAGCAATCACGCAATCGGAGACGTATTCTTCCATGCCGTCGCGGGTCAGGTTCTGGCCACCACCGGCCGACGTGATCACAACGGTAATGCCGCGTTTTTTGATCCAGCGTAAAAGCCGGCGGATTTCCTCGCGAATCAGCACGGGGCTAGGGAACGACATGAAAAGCATGTCGACGGAGTCGAGGACGATCCGTTTTGCATTCACTTTCACCAGGGCAAGATCGAGTCTTATAAATAAGCCGTCCAAATCGTAAGCGCCGGTTATTTCACTCCGTTCAAGGACGACGTGATCGATTTCGAGCCTGTTTGATTTCAGCAGGCCCCCAATATCAAACCCGAGTGAGTCGGCGTTACTGATCAGCTCAAGGTCATCTTCCTCGAGGGTAATAAACACCCCGGCTTCGCCATACTGGTTTGCGCCATGCACTAGAAACTCAAGCCCCAGCAACGTTTTGCCGACACCAGTGCCACCACAAAGCAGCGTCGAGCGCCCCTGCGGCAGACCTCCTCCAGTAATAGCGTCAAGCCCGGCAATTCCAGTTGGGCACTTCGGTAATTCACTTAACGACATAGACTTTTCTTGTGCTGATTTTCGAGCGAGGCGAGAGCGCTGCCTCTGCCAAACCGATCCAATTCCTCCTCAACAGAATCGTCCCCCACCTGCCCTCTGGTTGGTCACAGTGGAGCGGAATACGAGAACGTAAGAATCAGGCCACCTGACCTTGGACGCACACCCGGGCATCCATCAGGTCCCGAGACATATTCCAATTCCGCCAGCCTGAATCGCCGGAGCGAACATCCCGCCTCCTCCGAAACACACCCCCCGCACATTAGCACGCGACTTCAATCCATTCTTGTTTCCGTATAAACATTGCGCAAAACTTCAACCGATAGTCTTTCCTCACACTCCCTCTATGAAACACTCCCTCCTCTCAGGTCTACTGCTGACTTCACCACTAGCCCTCTTCGCCCAAACCGCGACGCCTGAGGCAACCACGGTTGCAAGCCTGGCCACCCCAATTTCCAACATCAAGGTACACAAGGACTTTAAAGTCGAGTTACTCTACTCCGTGCCGAAGGCAACCGAGGGTTCCTGGGTTTCCATGACGATCGACGATCTCGGCCGCCTGATCACCAGCGACCAAGATGGTCCCCTCTACCGCATCACGCCCCCACCGTTGGGTGGCAATGCCTCCGACACAAAGGTGGAGAAACTCAACGTCGACTTCGGTCACGCTCAAGGTTTGTTGTGGCACAAGGGCGTGATTTACGGACAGGTCAACGCTGAGGCACACCAAGGACGCGGTCTTTACAAAGTGACCGCTTCCAAAGGCGACGACCAATTCGACACCGCAGAAGCTCTTCGAATTTACGAAGGCAAATCCGGTGAACACGGCCCACACGCGGTTGTCCTGACCCCTGACGGCCAAGGGATCGTCTGTGTCGTCGGGAACCAAACGCCTGTCACCGCGATCGATTCTAGTCGCGCCCCCACCCACTGGGGTGAAGATCAACTCTTTCCGATGATTGCAGGAAAGGGGTTCATGCGTGACGTTCTAGCCCCTGGCGGTTGGACTGCGAGAACCGACTTTGAAGGTAAGAAATGGGAGCTTCTCACCGTCGGCACCCGGAACACCTACGACGGAGCGTTCAATAAGCGTGGTGACTTTTTCGGTTACGACGCCGATATGGAGTGGGACACCAACACCCCTTGGTATCGCCCAACACGAGTCGGATTCATGCAAAGCGGAGCGGAATTCGGCTGGCGCACGTGCAGCAAAAAATGGCCGACACGTTGGGAAGACAGTCTCCCTCCTGTCGTCGACATTGGCTTCGGCTCACCGACCGGCGTCGCCTTTGGTTATGGCGCTAAATTTCCCGCGAAATACCAGAACGCTTTGTTTATGTGCGACTGGAGCTACGGCAAATTACACGCCGTACACCTCAGCGATAACGGCGGTGGTTACAGCGGCGAAGACGAGGAGTTTCTGAGCGCCTCCCCACTTCCGCTCACGGACCTTGTGGTTTCGCCAAAAGACGGTGCGCTGTATTTCACAATCGGGGGACGCAAAACCCAAAGTGGTCTTTACCGCATCACTTACGTCGGAACAGAATCGACCACTCCGACTCAGTCAACGCCATCCAATCCCTTGCACGATTTGCGGCGCTCGCTCGAGGCATTCCATGTGGGCGAGAATCCCAAAGCGATCGAACAAGCCTGGCCTCACTTGGGACATGCCGACCGGTTTATTCGTTTCGCTGCACGTATCGCGGTTGAGCATCAACCGGTAGCTCAATGGCAGGAGAAGGCGCTAACCGAGCAGGATCCAAGAATCGCACTCACTGCGCTGATGGCACTCTGCCGTAGTGCAAAGGACGATCACAGTCTCCAACCCAGAGTGATTGCCGCTCTCAACAAACTTGATCTTGCGAGCCTGAAAGGCATCGATCGCGTAACGTTAATCCGCGACTATGAGTTAGCCATGATCCGCCTCGGTGAACTCGACGCCGAAGGAAAAGCGGCCTTGGTCAAACATCTCGGCAAGCACTTTCCAACGAAAGATCCGATGCTCAACCGGGATCTCTGCGAATTGCTCGTATACTTGGAAGATGCCTCGATTGTCTCGAAAGCCGTACCACTTCTTTCCTCAGCTCCGACTCAGGAAGAACAGATCGATTACGCTCGTATCCTGCGTCTCGCCAAACACGGTTGGACCACGCAGTTGCGCGAAGACTATTTCAAATGGTTCCCGCGCGCCGCTAACTACAAAGGAGGCGCCTCGTTCGACCTCTTTGTGGGACAGATCAAAGACGACGCAATCAAAGGTCTGACGGAAGAAGAAAAGGTCGCCTTCAAATCAATCCTGGAAGCCAAACCCGAACCCAAAGCCGCCAGCTTCACCGTCAAACCGATGCAGTTCGTGAAGGCGTGGACCATGGCCGACCTCGAAAAGAGCCTCGGCGTAGGACTCGAAGGAAATCGGGATTTTGAAAATGGCCGAAACATGTTCGGGGCAGCCGCATGTTTTGCATGCCATCGCTTTAATCAGGAAGGCGGCGCTGTCGGCCCTGACCTCACGAGTGTGAGTGGAAAGTTCAGCCCCCGCGATCTGCTCGAACAAATCATCGAGCCAAGCAAGGTGATCAGTGATCAATATGGCAGCACCGTTTTCACCATGAACGACGGCACAGAAATCACTGGGCGCATAGCCAACATGAAGGACGACACGCTCATGGTATGCACAAACATGCTAGACCCAAACAACTTCACGAATATCAGCCGTAAGAAGGTAGTGAAGATGGAAGAATCGAAAATCAGTATGATGCCACCGGGCCTGCTTTCGACTTTGAAGGAAGACGATGTGCTCGACCTGCTCGCCTACCTCCTGAGCAAAGGCGACGCCTCGCATCCGTTATTTAAAAAATAGCGGGGCATCTTTAGAGAACCCATAGCGGTTGCGACGGGCGTTGAATCCTTGATTCAACGTCCGTTGTCATTTTGGACGGCAGACTGAACCAGCGCTCCAGTGCTTTCGCACGGTACACTCAACGTCCACTCCAGCTTGCGAAGCTTGTCAGAGTGCTGCAGACATGCCGGCAAACTGGAACCATTCGGCCCATGTGTCTAACGACGTCGCTTCTTTCCCGGGTGGTCAGGTGGAGAATGTAATCGATCGCGCTCCAAAGTCTCATCGCCTAAATCGCACCAAGAACACCCGAGGAATCAGAGGACTACGCTGTTTCTTTTTCCACAACGACCGCTAATTTTCTGCCCAGCTCAGACTCATCGTTTGCAGCTATATCCCCTATGAAAAAACTCCTCAAACTCGCTATCGCTTTTGCGATTACACTCCCTGCATTTGCCGACACAGCCACACCCGCTGAAAAGCTAGGATTCAAACTCGCTGTACACTCTTACACGTTCCAGAAGTATTCCATCATCGATGCCATCGAAAAAACCGGAGATCTAGGCGTCAAATACATGAGCATTTCAGGGAGCGTCAACCTCCCGGCCGCGGACGGTACTTTTAAAAAGTCCGGCACAGTCAATTTGTCGGACGCTGAGTTCACCGACATCCAATCACGAATGAAGGCTCGGGGAGTTTCTCCGACCTTTGTGAATATGGGCGTTGTAAAACCCGTTTTGGACGAAGCGGAAAGCCGGAAGATTTTCGAAGGCGCAAAACGCATGGGCATCACGGTTCTCGTAGCGGAACCCGAAACCCACAACCGAATGGAAGAACTCGCGCCGGTCATGGACGTGGTGGAGAAACTTGCCAAAGAATACAACATCCAGGTTGCAATTCATAACCACCCTGGCCCCAAGAGTTTTTACTGGCACCCAGACACCGTTTTGAGCGCAGTAAAAGGACGCAGCCCCCTGCTCGGAGCTTGTGCTGACGTAGGACACTGGGTCCGCTCCGGTCTTGATCCCGTGGAATGCCTCCAGAAATTGGAAGGCCGGGTCATTGCGCTTCATTTCAAAGATCTCGACGAAGCATCTCTCAAAGGTCACGACGTGCCCTGGGGATCCGGCGTCAGTAACACCAAGGGCATGTTGGCTGAGCTAAAACGCCAAAACTTCCACGGTGCGATTTGTGTCGAATACGAGTTCAACTGGGAGAACTCCGTGCCCGAGATCGCTAAATCGGTCGAGTGGTTCAACGCCACCTGCGCTGAATTAGCGAAGTAACATCTTCTCTTTTCACTCTCGCGGCGCCCAGCCTTTCGCGACTTAGGGCAATCGCCTCCGCAAATAAAAGCGGGATCCCAGTTCCGTCTACTGGAATCCCGCGTGGGCTACCCGGTGGCCCTCCCTAACGCTTCCCTAAATCGACTTCAGAAACTCCAACAGCGCCTGCCGTTTATCCGCTGGCAGAGCCTGATACCGCTCGCGGATAGTCTTCGACTCTCCATCGTGAGCGCGAATCGCAAGATCCACAGTGCTTGCTCGACCGTCGTGAAGGTAACGGTCCCGTGCCCTCAATCCCCACAGCGGAGAAGTTCGCATTTCCTTCATCGTGGCAGGTGGCTGGGCAATGCCATCACCCAAAGCACCCATGTCGTGTAACAACAAATCCGAATAGAGCGCCACGGTCTGAGATTTGGTCCCGGCGATTCCATCGGGGCCAGTAGTCATCTTGGGAATGTGGCACTGCACACAACCGACTTGTTCAAACACTACGGCACCCGCCTTCACCTTGTCGTTGGACGGTCCGGGAGGCAACGGGGCCAGTAGTTGCATAAAACTCGCAACCCGATCGATGTCCGCCCGTTTGGTGACTGGATCCTCAACATCCTCCGGATCCGAGAATTTGTCAGCTTTCGCAAGGAGCGCCTTATCCCCGTTTGGAGCGTTCTCCGTTGGGAAAAAGCGGTTCGTAATGCCCATCTCGTTTAAATAAGCGTCTGCTGAGAACCCGAGCAGCGAGGCATGTTGAGCCTTCCAGCCAAAACGCCCGACCCGCATTTCACCGCTCACCGGATCTTTGATCATCGCGGCGCGTCCCTTCACTCCATCCGTTTTTGGCAGATCCACGTTCGCTAGGATTGTCGCGTCCGGAATCGCTTCAATCAGTCCAGCACCAAAGAGCGGCGTCGTAATACGCAGGGACATAACGTTTGCTTCTTTGGGAATATGCTCAAGGAAGTCCCTGGAAATCGAACGCTTCTGCAACAAAGAGCCTCCCAGCTCCGTTAACGGATCAAACACCCCGTCCGTGATGCGGCCGAAGCGAACGACCGTCTTGCGCCCTGCCCCGCCAGCTCCACCAGCGGAATGGCAGGCCACACAGGAAACATCGTTAAAGATCGGCCCCAAACCAGTTTCAGGCGTCTCCTCCTTCACGAAATCATCCAGTCCATCCAAGAACGTGACGAGTTGCTCCGCGCTGATCCCCGGAAGGGCGGCAGGAGCCGGACGGCCATTGCGATCCCGTAACTCGCCCGGTTTACCTTGCTGCCCCACCCCTGGCCCCGGAGGTCTCATTCCATCTTTTGGTGGTGCCCCTGCAGGCGGAGCAGGAGGCGCTGGTGGTGCTCCCGCAGGTGGTGCTCCCGCAGGTGCCCCTGCGGGCGGTGCTGGGGGCGCCGGTGGTTTCGTGCCGTCTTTGGGTGGGACTCCCGCGTTCTGAGCCTGGGCTTGTCCGGCTGCTGGTGCAGTTGGGGGTTTTGCGCCGGGCGGAGGAGGCGGCATTTTGCCATCCGCTGGAGGAGGAGGCAATTTACCAGAAACGGGCTCAACTGCGAACAACGAGGCACTGAGTCCAAGTCCGATTACGATCTGGGTGGATAGTTTTTTCATTAGCTTTGAATTTTTGAGGTTTCTCTGTCGGTGAATTTCTTGGGCAAAGCTAACCACCCAATTGTAAAGCCCGTGTGTCCCCGGACGTGGAAAGTTGTGAAGGAATTGTAAAGATCCGGCCAAAATCCAACCAATCACTGCCATTTCCAGACTGTGACGTGTAAAAATTCCAAAAAAACCCACCAACCAACCAGTTCGTATTCTTCACTTTACCAACCAATGCTTGCAAAGATCCCCCGTTCGGGGGATAACGTGTCCCCGTTGTTCGGTCTACAGTCTTAATCGGAATGGATGAGCAAAACTCACTCGTTCCAAGCGGTGGTTCCCTCCAGGCGCAAACCACAGCCATATGAAAACTCTAGTAAAGACCCACTCGGGACCACGGACACTGGTATCGCGTCTCCTGACGACACTTTTGAGTCTCACGTTCAACTCTCAGGTTGCCCTCGCCGCACCTCAGGTCGCTACAAGTTGGACACACAGCGTCTTTCTGAAATCCGATGGCTCCGTCTGGACCTCGGGCAGTAACTCTCACGGCCAACTCGCTTCTTCTCCAACTACGGAACAACTTCTGCCCACGGAAGCAACCGATCTCGCAGGCATCATTGCAGTGTCGACCGGGCACAATCACAGCCTCTTCCTGAACGCTGATGGATTCGTCTGGGCTGCAGGCCACAATGGCAGCGAGCAGCTCGGGCGTTTACAAACTGCCGACATCCACCACCCGTCAGCCGTGATCTCTGGGGTTCGCTCCATTGCCGCCGGTGGACAACACAGCCTTTTTCTAAAACGCGACGGTTCCGCTTGGAGCGCTGGAGACAACACCTACGGACAGCTTGGAAGAGATTCCACAATCACGCAGAACGCAGCCGAGCCCATCGAATCGCTCACCGGCGTCACCTCAGTTTCCGCAGGCGATGCACACAGCCTTTTCCTAAAAAGCGACGGCACAGTATGGGCCTCAGGGAACAATTCAAGCGGCCAACTCGGTGACGGCACATTCACCGATCGCCCAGCCCCGGTGCCCGTGCTGAACGGCGTAATCGCTATATCAGCGGGATACCGTCACAGTTTATTTCTCAAGGGTGACGGTTCCGTATGGGCCACAGGTGACAACACCTACGGACAACTCGGCGATGGAACAGAAGAAGACCGTTCCACTCCAGTTTGCATTGCAACCAACATCTCCTCCATCTCGGCGGGCGTTTATCACAGCCTCCTTTTAGATCACGACGGGTTTGTTTGGGCGTCCGGCTCTAATACGTTTGGGCAACTCGGGTCGGGCGACACAACCGACTCTTCGGTTCCTAACAGGATCGAAACGCTACAAGGAATCCACTCGATTGCAGCCGGTTACGGCCATAGCATTTTCCATAAAAACGACGGTTCCGTCTGGAGCGTAGGTCGCAACTTTTACGGCGAACTCGGCGACGGCTCCGAAGAAAGCAAGCTACAGCCCACACGCGCACAGGTCGAGCTTCCCCTCCCCGAGGTGCTCAGTCGAAACTAACCGCGTCATTCGAGAAGTTCGCTTAACCGCTCAGCGGTTGAACTCATTGCTGGACCGTTTCCACAATCAAAGGAGGACTAGTCCCCTCTTCCACAGCTCTCCTGCCGTAGCTCATCAAACGGCGACATCACCGGTTTTCTTTAGCCGCTAGTAACATGGCTCCGGGCCTCCGTGGCCCATAAGATCGCTGCTTTTTCTCCTTCGCTCATGTTGCAGAACAACTCCGAAGCGTGTAAAAAGACTGCTGTACGAATACGCCACGTGGCTTGAAAACAGGCCACAAGCAATTCTGCATTAGTCATTTCGGGCTGTGGCTCAGCTTGGTAGAGCGCTTCGTTCGGGACGAAGAGGCCGCGGGTTCGAATCCCGCCAGCCCGACCACCTTAGATCTCACGAACAGCCGTCCCGACCGCCTTGTCCCAAGGCCGTGAATCACTCCCGTCGTCACCAAGATCGGCCTCTATTACTTGCACGAACGCGTCTGGGCTCGGATTCCGTTGGGAACCATTCGCCGATTCCTGCGTCCCTGGGATCCCACTCTGCCTGCGTACAAGCACAACGGACGCCCCACCTTCTACTGCCGGGTCACCCCAGACGAAATTCGTTCCATTACTCGATGGCGTTCGAAATAGGAGCTTCTTATCCAGAAATGCCAGTCCCCGTGTCTTCAGCTGGCGGGTTCAACTCCTGAGTGAACCAGCGCCAGGCTCCGTATGCCATTTGCACCGCCAAAAGCACACCCAGCCAGCCCATCAATCCACGAGCAGAGTCCTGCCAAAACCCGATCCCCACAGCAACCGGAGCGGCTAACGCCTTTAATAATGGACTCCACAACGGGTCGGTTGGTTCATCCGGCGTCGCCTCTAATGTTTTTTCCAAAATCGCCGTAATCAGAAAAAATCCAGCCATCGCTCCAGTCGTTAACCAATGCGCCCCTATCTGCGGCATCCCACCGCTGTCTTTGATCAAATTCAGCACTCCCGCACCTGTTGCAACCACACACAAAAACAACACGTAGTGAGCATAAACCCAACCGTACAACACCCCCGAAATAGCCTTAAAAGGCCGTCTCCCGATAAAGTCGTAATACACCCACCACATCCCAAAACACAACGGCAACGCCAACGCAGCCGTTAACGCCTCCTGATACGTAATCATCCGGGCTCCTCGCAACCCCGACACCACCGCAACCACGGTCTCGCCCAACACAACCAACGTAAACAGCCCAAACCGCTCCGGATGCTTCGACTTGCTCACTGGGGGCAACTTCGAATTGATCCCAAGCCAACTCAACGGCAGCAGCACTTCAATCAGAAGCCCGCTCGTAAAAAGCGTCACACGCGTCGAACCCTCCGCAGAAAGTGACAGCAGGTGCACACTCGTGCTCACCAAAAATCCTACCGCAAATCGCGCCACCATCGGCCGGACCGGGCCCGGATTATGCCACGCTGCGCGCACCCACATCACAAACACAAACACGCGACCCGCGAGGTAACTCACAAAAAAACCGACGTAGTAATCCGTGAGCCCGTGCTGCGCAAACACCGACATACCAGCCACACACGCCATCAGGAAAAACAAAAAAAACCGATTCTCCAACCCCTCCGACTCAAACCGCTCCTGATAAAACGTAATGCCCACCCAAAACCAAAATACCGCCAGAAACTGCACCACAAATACCCCGACTCCTCCCCAAGTAATATCCGAGCTCAACTGACTCGAAAGCTGTGACACCGCCACAACGATAAAAAGGTCGAAAAACAACTCCAACCACGTCGTCGGACGCCGCTCCGCCCTTGTTTCTTCCAAGTGTAATAACGGCTTCTGCCAGATATCTCGGTGCGCCATATCCACAAATCTCATCCGTCTCCCACCGTTTCCCGAAGCAAAATCCGAGGCGCACGCGCAACTCCGGCCGCATTTTCACTTTTGTGCCGTGTACGTGCGTTTTTTTCGCGCCAACTAACATTAGCCGCCTTATCATTTGGCGCCTAACGAAAATCACTCCCCCGTTCATGCCTCTCCTTCTCCTAAAGCAACTCCCTCGCTTCGAGTGTCTCCTCCAGGCCGCCAACCGCTACCCCGATCTCAACCCTGGTGCTGCGTCCGCTTTCCTACACCTCTTGCGCACTGGCGATCTGATCTTCGATTCTGAAGCCGCATGCCTCGCCGCTTCCGGCCTCAGCCAAGGCCGTTTCTCCATTCTGATGCTACTCAACCGGCATCCCGACACTCCACAGACGCCGGCCACCCTGGCCGATGAATCCGGAGTCACCCGCGCCACAATCACCGGCCTGCTCGATACACTGGAAAAAGACGCTCTGGTTCAACGCACATCTTCCCCGGATGACCGCAGGCTCACTTTAGTCCACCTGACTCCCAAAGGCATCGCCCTCATGGACTCTCTTTTGCCCGGCTACTTTCGCCACGTCTCCACACTCCTCGCTCCTCTCTCCCCGGAAGAACGGACTCAACTAGTGGATCTTCTCCAGAAAATCCAACAAGGCCTCGGCGAACCCGCGCCCTCATCCAACTGCTCGCAATCCCACTAACTCATTAAGCCTTTCTTATGTGGAAACGAATGCTCCTCATGTTGTTTTGTGTCGTCCTGGCCATTGCCGGGATCGGTTACGCAAAGTTCCGTCAAATCCAGGCTGCCATCGCAATGGGCAAATCTTTCGCCCCGCCTCCCTCCGCAGTCACCACGCTGAAACTGCAAAAGCAACTTTGGTCTCCAGCGATCACCACCTTCGGCTCCATCAAAGCACTCCAGTCCGTAACCATCACAACTGACCTCGCTGGCATCGTATCCGATATCCAATTCCAATCAGGTCAGTCCGTGAAAAAAGGCGACATCCTCCTCCGTCTCCAGGACGACCAGGAACGAGCCCAACTCCACACCGCTGAAGCACGACGCGACTTTGCTCAACTCGAACTCACCCGAAAACAAAACCTTCAGGCCAAAAACACCCTCGCCTCCTCGGAAGTCGATGCAGCTGAAAACGAGCTCCGACAAGCCTCAGCCGCCGTCGAAAATGCACTCGCCCTCATCGCCAGAAAACAAATCACCGCTCCCTTCGACGGCCTGCTAGGTATCCGCCAAACCAGCCTCGGTCAGTTTCTCAATCCCGGAACTCCAATCGTCACCATGCACTCCGTGGATCCCATTTACGTTCAATTTACCCTCCCCCAACATCAACTCCCTTCAGCCTCAAACGGTCTCGCCATCCGCGTCCTCTCCCCAGCGATTCCGCCCGGTAAATGGACCGCTAAAATCACCGCTATCGACTCCCAACTCAACGATGCGTCTCGCTCCATCACAGTGGAAGCGACCATCCCGAATCCCGACCAATCCCTGCGCCACGGCATGTTCGTAAACGTAGAAATCCCCCTCCCCTCCGAACACGACGCTCTTGTCGTTCCGGCCTCCGCAATCAACTACGCCCCATACGGTGACTCCATCTACGTTGTTACAGAATCCGTATCAAAAGACGGCACATCTACCAAAATCGTCGATCAGCAATTCGTGAAACTCGGTGATGCTCGCGGCGATCAAATCCGCATTCTCTCTGGAATCAAAGACGGTGACGAAATTGTGACTTCTGGCGTTTTCAAACTACGTCCAGGCGCTCCGATTCAAATCAACAATTCAGTTCAACCTCCCAACGAACCGGCTCCGAAACCCCCAAATACCTAGTCCCAAGCGAACATCCGCATCCAGTTCTATTCGATCGTCCCACGCTTTACTCGTCCATCCTCGTGCGCTTCACCGATCTCTTTATCCGACGCCCAGTCGCCGCAATTGTAGTCAACCTCATCCTCCTGCTGGCAGGCCTACAAGCCCTCTGGAACGTCAATGTCCGCCAGTATCCGCGCAGCGATATTGCCGTAATCAACGTTAAAACGCGTTACATCGGCGCCAACCCGGACCTCGTACGAGGCTTCGTCACGACGCCGCTCGAACGCGCAATCGCGAGTGCGGACGGCATCGATTACATCGAAAGCCAAAGCGCACAGTCGCTCTCAATCATCACAGCTCATCTCAAGCTAAACTTCGATACAAACGCCGCACTGACCCAAATCCAGGCGAAGATCGCTCAGGTCCGCAATGATCTTCCACCGGAAGCGGAATCGCCATCCATTGACCTTACAACCTCCGACAGTCAGTTCGCTCTCATGTACATTTCCTTCTATTCGGAGGAACTCGAGCCCAACCAGATCACTGACTACCTCACTCGCGCAGTTCAGCCACGGCTCACAGCAATCAACGGCGTACAAAAAGCTGAAATCCTCGGCGCCCGCACATTCGCAATGAGGATCTGGCTCAAACCCGATAAAATGGCGGGCCTCAACATCACCCCATCGGAAGTTCGTTCCGCCCTGAGCGCCAACAACTATCTCTCAGCTCTGGGCAACACCAAAGGCACACTCATCACCGTCAACCTCGTTGCCAACACAAACCTCCGAACCCCCGCTGAGTTTCGAGAACTCGCGATCCGCGAACAAAACGGCACGGTCATTCGCCTCAAAGACATTGCCGACGTCGTCCTCGGCGCCGAAAATTATGACACCGACGTCCGCTTCTCCGGACAAAAAGCGATGTTCATGGGCGTCTGGGTTCTTCCCACCTCCAACAGCCTGGACGTCATTCAAAAGGTTCGGGACGACCTGCCCCTCATCGAAAAACAACTCCCGTCCGGCATTAAAGTTCACCTTTCCTACGATGCCACGGCCTACATCCGCGATGCCTTACACGAGGTCCTCAGCACCCTCACGGAGACCTTGCTTATCGTCATCTTTGTCATCTTTCTGTTCCTTGGAAACTGGCGCTCCATCCTCATTCCAGTTGTCGCAATTCCCCTTTCACTAGCCGGCGCCGTTTTCCTCATCCAGACGCTCGGGTTCACCATAAATCTGCTGACGCTCCTCGCCATTGTCCTTTCCGTCGGCCTTGTAGTGGATGACGCCATTGTAGTCGTCGAAAATGTCGAGCGCCACCTACAGGAAGGTCTTTCTCCTATGGAGTCCGCTCTGAAAGGAGCGCGCGAACTGCTCGGACCTTTGATTGCAATGACCATCACCTTGGCCGCGGTCTATGCACCGATTGGTTTACAGGGAGGCCTAACCGGAACGTTGTTCCGCGAATTCGCATTCACACTCGCCGGAGCCGTATTCGTTTCCGGACTCGTTGCCCTAACCCTCTCGCCAATGATGGCCTCACGCCTGCTACGTCCCCAGGACTCGCATACGGGCTTTGGAGGCTGGATCAACAAGCGCTTCGACTCGATTCGTGAAGCCTACCGAAAGATCCTCACAAAGACCTTAAGATGGAGACCGGTTACCCTTACACTGGCCGTAATCATCATGCTGCTCGGCGCGATCTTCTACAACATGTCGATGAAGGAACTCGCCCCAAAGGAAGATCAGGGCGTGATTCTTGGTATCATTCAAGCGTCCCCAAACTCGACCATTGATCAAACCACCCTCTACACCGAAAAGGTCAACGACGTCTATTTTTCGCTCCCTGAAACAGCTACCACTTTCCAGATTACGGAGGCCTTCGGTGGCTTCTCCGGACTCGTCACCAAACCTTGGAGTGAACGCAAACGTTCCACCGAACAAATGGTCGGGGAAGTCTTCGGAAAATCTTCTGCTATCCCCGGAGTTCGCGTGATCGCAATCACTCCCTCCGCGCTTCCTGGCGGCGGAAACTATCCCGTCGAATTCGTCATCGCGTCCACAGCCGAACCCAAAGAACTCCTCGAATTCGCAAACGCTCTTGTCGCAAAAGCGTTCCAAAGCGGGTTATTCGTCTTCGCGGATACCGACCTGAAATTTGATGTTCCCCAAACCGAAGTCGTCTTCGACCGCGACAAAGTCGCATCCATGGGCCTGAACATGTCAAAGGTCGGTGCGGACCTCAGCACCCTGCTCGGGGGTGGATACGTCAATCGATTCTCAATTGAAGGCCGCAGCTACAAAGTCATCCCGCAGCTCGAACGTTCCCAGCGTCTGAATCCAGACCAACTCAATGAGCTCTACGTTTCCGGACCAAGCGGCAAACTCGTTCAGGTCTCCACTTTCGCGAACCTCAAAACCACAACAGAAGCACGGACGCTAAATCGTTTTCAGCAGCTCAACAGCGCGCGTATTCAGGGCGTCATCCCGCCTAACATCACCCTCGACCAAGCCCTCAAGGCGCTCGAAGCCGAGGCAGCCAAAATTCTACCGAAAGGATTTTCTATCGATTATGCAGGCGAAGCACGGCAACTCCGAGTAGAAGGCGACAAACTCACGATCACCTTATTGCTTTCAGCGATTCTGATCTTTCTCGTTCTCGCAGCCCAGTTCGAAAGCTTTCGCGACCCCTTGGTAATCTTGATCGGATCCGCTCCTTTAGCCCTATCAGGCGCACTACTCTTCTCCTTCCTCGGCTTCACCACTTTGAACATTTACAGCCGAGTGGGTCTCATCACCCTCGTAGGTCTGGTTTCAAAAAATGGAATCCTGATCGTGGAATTCGCAAACTCCCTCCGCCTATCCGGCGTGGATAAACTTCAGGCAATTATTGAAGCTGCATCCACACGGCTCCGGCCAATTTTAATGACAACCGTAGCCACAGTGGTAGGACACTTCCCTCTAGTGCTAGCACGGGGACCCGGGGCAGGGGCCCGTAACAGCATCGGAATCGTTCTCGTGAGCGGCATGATCATCGGCACCATCCTCACTCTCTTCGTCGTACCCGCCGTCTACATGGCGCTAACTCACCGCGACAAAACGAAGCCGGAAGGTCCCTCCCCAGCATAGAGTCCTCCGACTAATGCGATCTTCGGGCAAATCGAAGTCTCAATCGCGCTGGCTGCGCCGCACTCACCTATCCCGCATCACGCAATCAGCGCCTGCACAATCTTTCCGTGTACATCCGTTAGCCGGAAATCACGCCCTGCGTAACGGAAGGTGAACCGCTCGTGATCAAACCCCATCAACCGCAGCACTGTTGCCTGCAAATCGTGGACATGCACGGGATCCGTGACTGCCTTAAATCCGAAGTCATCGGTGGCACCATGAACGTATCCACCTTTAGAGCCCCCTCCACATAGCCACGTCGTGAACCCGTAATGGTTGTGGTCACGTCCATTGACCTTGCCTTCATTTTGCCCTGGCTTGGCCAGCTCAACGGTCGGAGTGCGTCCAAATTCACCACTCCAAATGATGAGGGTCTCCTCGAGTAGCCCTCTTTGTTTGAGGTCCTTGATCAAAGCTGCAATGGGCTGATCACATTCCTGACCAAGTCGCCGGTGATTCTTCTCAATCTCATCGTGGCTATCCCACGGCTGACCTGCCCCATGCCAAAGCTGAATAAAGCGCACGCCTTTCTCGATCATCCGGCGCGCATACAACATCTGCCGCGCCTGCACGCCTTCCCCATACATCTCACGAATGTGTTTGGGCTCCTTCGACAAATCAAACACCTCGCTGGCCTCCATCTGCATCCGGTACGCCAGCTCGAAAGATTGAATTCGAGACTCCAACTGCGCATCCTGTTCGCGCTCCTTTTGGTGCGCTTCGTTCATCTTCATCAAGAGATCCAGTTGTGCACGTTGCGCTTTTGGAGACCCAAATGAATGCTTCACGTGCTCGATGAGCTTCTCAACTTCACTATTCTTTGTGTCGAGATAGGTCCCTTGAAACACACCTGGCAGAAAACCCGCCTGCCAATTCTGTGATTCTTGAATCGGATACCCCCCAGGACACATCACCACAAATCCCGGGAGATTTTGATTCAATGTCCCGAGGCCATACGTCAGCCATGACCCCATACTCGGACGCACCTGCCGCGCATCACCACAATTCAATAACAGGAGAGACGGCTCGTGATTTGGCACATCGGCATGCATGGAGCGAATCACACACAAGTCATCCGCACTTTCACCGACGTGCGCGAAGATTTCGCTAACGTCGAGTCCACATTGACCATACTTCTTAAACGCAAACGGCGACCCCAATGCAGCCCCAGTCGGCCGTTCCGTTTTTAAGGAAGTCGGCAACGTTTTCCCGTGATATTGCGTCAGCAAGGGTTTCGGATCGAACGTATCCACCTGACTCGCTCCCCCATTCGCAAAGATATGGATCACGTGTTTGGCTTTCACCGGAAAATGCGGCTCCCTCGCCGCAAGCGATTGGAAAACGGGTGCTGGAGCATCCTCCGCACGTAACCCCGAATGCCCCAAAAGATCCCCCAGGGCCAAGGCACCAAACCCCATACCAGTACGAGCCAGCATCTGCCGACGAGAGAGAGGAAGATTTAGATTCATAGCACTTGGATTAGTCAATAAACACGAACTCGTTCGTCATCAGAAGGGCCTGCGCATAACGCTCCCACGGTGTTAGTGGAGCAATCTTACCCTGAGGGCCCGTAAACAAAGTATTAGCGGCCCACTCGCCTCCTTGACTCCGCATCACAACGGGCGCCCAGCCGAAACTATCACTGTTCTCATTCTCCACACAGTCCAGTAGGAAGTCCAACGTCTGCCCTGCCTTTAACTCAATGTTTTCTGCAACCGTCGCACTCTCTCCTGTTACGACCGTCCAATCGCCTAGTACTTGATGATTATCCACCAGAACAACACCCCTCACTCCATCCCCATCTTTACTGCCTCGGCGCAACTTACCCGAAAAGCTATACGTTCCGTCCAAGGGAGCAGTGAATCGACGCACTGCAGTCAGATCATGCCCTCGTCCAGGATGCCCACCATCGGCGTTGAGAGTCACCCATCCAAACTTCGCATCCGGTAACTTCGCGCCTCCCTGCCACGCTTTACCAGTGAAATGTGGCAACACAACGAACCCATTCAGAATCCGTTTTTCAGGATCAAACTGTCCACTGCCATAACTCCAGATGGGTGCAGGTTCAGGCTCTACGGGCGCATTCTCCAAGGCTTTTACAAACTCAACATCCCGCTTCACCTCTGGCTCCTTCGCCAATCGTGTAAATGCACGCGAGTACAAGTCACGAATCCGCGCCTCCGGACTAGAAATGCTCTCCGTTTGTTTACAAAGCGCCTTGGCTTGGTCCGTCACAAACGGACTGTTCATGAAATACAAAGCTTGCTGGGGCACCGTGGTGAAGAATCGCTGCGGGGTGTGCGTATCAGGACTCGCAAAATCGAACGACCGAAACATTCCTGGTAAGTTCTGTCGATCAATCAGCCCATAGAGGGCGCGACGCCCGCTGGCGCTTTCCTTCTGAAAATCAATCGCTTTTCCGCCAACGGAACGATCCAGTTGCCCATTCACCGTGAGCATGGCATCCCGCATAGATTCGTAGTCAAGACGCTGCCTATTGAAGTGTGACCAATAAGTGTTATCCGCGTCATTGCGCTTCGCCTCAGCGGAAATCTCCGCCGACTGTTGGTAAACGGTAGAGGCCATGATCAGTCGATGCATCTGTTTGACCGACCATCCATCCGCGATAAACCGAGCGGCCAACCAATCCAGTAGTTCACGGTGCGCAGGCTCCTCAGTACGTAACCCGAAATCACTGGGCGTACGAACAAGCCCAGTTCCGAAATGCCAACCCCAAATTCGATTTACGAATACACGCGCTGTAAGAGGATTGTCTTTGTTCCCAATCGCACGGGCCAACTCAGCGCGACCACTTCCCTCGCTAAAAGCTTTCGCATCCTTGGACTCGAAAAAACTAATGAACCTCCGGGGTGCATCCTCTCCGTTATTGCCGGGCTGACCTCGCAAGAAAACCTTCACATTGTGGGGCGTCGCGCGGTCCACCATCACCATTGCTCGGGCAGCCGCGCCAGGATGCTGATTGGCCAACTCCTGAACCTTATTCTGCAAAGCTCGTACCTTCTCCTCCTGAGCCCGATTCAAAACATCATTCACCTTGTCGAATGTCACAGCGGTAGGTGTTCCCTCTCCTCGCAACACCTGTCGTATCGCCTCTTTATGCGCGTCCTCGTGGGGCGTATCAGCATCGCAGGAAGCGATGACAGCCCCGTACACCTTAGTCAAATCCTCCCATTTCGACAGAGGCTTTCCGGCAAAAGCCTCGATCACAATCGGGTTCATTGTCCCGGGCTCCTTGCTCTCAAATATGGCTTTCGCTTTACCTTTAAACTCCGCGGCCCCAACTCCAGCCAACAATTTCCATGGCCCAAAAATCGGATGCTTTGCGTCGAGCTTCGCCAGCCAACCACGCCACCGATTCACGATTGCCACTTCTAACTTCCGATGCGCAGCTATACTCGCGACGTCCTGTCCCTTGTTTTCATCACTCTCGTGAACCGCCCCCAGGCAATTCGCGATCTGGTCTGCTGTACGCAGAAGCTTGACGCCCTCCTCGAACTGTTGCGTTTGATAATCGGACACCTCTTTTTCTCTCTTCGCGTGTTCGATATTATACGCTTCGGTTTCCTTGGGATCCTTTGCCTCCGCGATAATCGGAAGATCTTTCGGCTCTTCGCTCGAAGCAAAAACTCCATACAAGGCGTAATAATCCTTGGTCGAGATCGGATCGAATTTGTGATCGTGGCAGCGCGCGCACGCAATAGTCACCCCCATTGTGCCCCGCCCGATTAGGTCCAGGCGATCATCAATGATATCGTGGATATTGTTTATGAATCGACGCCCTACCGTGAGAAATCCCAGTGCAGCCAGATCCTTTTTATTCTCACCGGACAGCCGATCTGCCGCGATCTGAAGCTGCAAAAATCGATCATACGGCAAATCGTTATTAAACGCCTGAACGACCCAATCGCGATAGGTGTAGGCATACGGATACGAACGATCCTCCTGAAAAACATACCCCTTCGTGTCCGCATATCTTGCTACATCCAACCAATGCCGCCCCCAGCGCTCTCCGTAGGCAGGAGACGCGAGCAATCGATCCACTACTTTCGAGAATGCATCAGTCGACCCGTCGGCTTCAAAAGCCTGAAGCTCTTCGATGGTCGGCGGCAGCCCGGTAAGATCAAAGGTCGCACGCCGCAGTAGAGTCCGTTTATCTGCCACCGGAGCTGGGGCTAATTTTGCGGCCTCCAATTTTGAGAGAATAAAGCGATCAATCTCCGTCTTAGCCCATCCCGCTCTTTGTACCTGTGGAACGTCACCGGCAGTTAGCGGACGAAACGCCCAATGTTGCTTCCCCAGCGCAATCAATGCCGATCCAGGCTTGGGCGCTTTATCTCCCACCCTCGGATCAGGAGCACCCATCTTCACCCAAGCCTCAATGTCAGCAATCACTGCGGCTGGCAGCTTCTCTTTGGGAGGCATCGCAGTGTCGTCATTCGTATAACGAATCGACTCAATAATCCTGCTCTTCTCGACATCGCCGGGAATCAGCACGGGACCATCCTTCCCCTTCCTCAGCATTCCTTCTTTGCTATCAAGATACAGACCAGCCTTCAGTTTCTTGCGTCCCTCAGCCTCCGTGGAATGACAACCATAACATTTGTCCGCCAAGACCGGACGGATCTTGTTTTCAAAAAATTCAATCCCCGCCGGATCATCAGCCGCTTGAATTCCCCCCACGTATCCGAGCGACAACCCAAGCCACAAAAAGCGCCTGACACTGATCACCCAACCCTCTGTGCTTGCGAAACCTCGCCGAAGGCGTCTCGTCAAAGTGGCATCACGTTTGCCTGACTCGTTGGCCGATAATTTCATGAGCGTAATGGAGGTCACCATGAAAACCCCAGAGCGGCCTCGAAATTAGAGGCAAATTCAGATGCAGGTCCGCCTATTTTGTGATTCTGAAGGAATATCCAAGTGGACACAAACCACAGGACATCACTACGCCATAATGCCTTTAACCACGTTTCCAGCAACTCCGGTAAGACGCACATCGAGCCCCTGAAATTTTGTAGTCAAACGATGGTGATCAATTCCCATCAGAGCCAGCATAGTGGCGTGTAAATCATGGACATTCACAACATTCTCGACTGCCCGATACCCTAGTTCATCCGTAGCACCATACGTTGACCCTGCCTTCACTCCTCCTCCCGCCATAAACACGCTAAACCCAAGAATGTGGTGATCTCTTCCACTACCCTGCCCCATCGGCGTCCGACCAAACTCGCCCCCCCAAAGAATCAGCGTATCCTCGAGCATACCTCGCTGCTTCAAATCCGAGATCAGGGCAGCCGTCGGTTTATCAACGTCCTCCGCCCCCCACTTCATCCCCTCAACCAGATCGCTATGATGGTCCCACGCTCGATGATACAGCTGAATCATTCGCACCCCACGCTCCGCGAGCCGGCGAGCCAGTAAACAATTGGAGGCGAAACTCCCATCCCCAGCATGTTTAATCCCGTAGCTCTCTAAAACCGCAGGAGATTCCCCTTTGAAATCTGAAAGCTCCGGCACACTCGCCTGCATTTTAAACGCGAGCTCATACTGAGCGATACGAGTAGCGATTTCAGGATCACGGATTTCTTCAGAAAGAAATCCATTCATCCGAGCAACTTCATCAACCAATTCCCGTTGGGCGCTCTGACATACCCCTTCTGGATTGCCAATGTAATGCACCGCATCTCCGCGCGATTGAAACTGAATGCCCTGAAAGCGACTGGGCAACACACCACTAGACCATTGCCTCGACGATACTGGCTGGACTCCGTTTCGCCCTCGTGAATTCAAAACAACATAGCCAGGCAACTGCTCCGTTTCTGAACCGATCCCGTAGAGCAGCCAAGATCCCATACTTGGACGCCCCTTGATAATTGAGCCGGTATTCATGAACGCATGCGCCGTATCATGATTAATCTGCTCCGTTTGCATTGACCGAACAACACACAGTTCATCTGCAACGCTTGCGATATGGGGGAACAAATCGCTGACCTCAATCCCGGAGTTTCCGTACCGTTTAAATCCAGTAATTGCTCCTCGCGCCTTTAGTTCCTGCCCCTGCAGTTGAGCGATCTGTTGCCCCTTGGTGAATGATTCTGGAAACGCCTTACCATCGAGTTCCTTCAACTTTGGTTTCCAATCGAAGGTTTCAAACTGAGACGGGCCTCCGGCCATACAAAGAAAAATGACCCGCTTCGCCTTCACGGGCAAATGGGCCTCTTTCAAAACACCACTCCAGCTATCCGGCTTACCGGATACAAGGGCAGCACCGAGTTTCTCCTGAAGCAGCGCAAGGGCAATTCCCCCGAGCCCATAGGCGCTCTGACTCAGAAACACGCGCCGGTTAACACCCATAGCATACGAACAAGGCTCGAAATCTTTCATACTAATAACGAGTGATAGTTTCCTGAGAGTTCAACAGAACACGGCAAAGACTCGTCCACGCCGCTAATTCAACAGGATCGTGTCCGCTCTGGCCGGACTGCCCTAACTGCGCCAACTTCCGAGCATCAGCCGGTACCGTTGCAAAATGCGCGCGCTGCTTCGTTAAGAATCCACTCAACGAATCGATTTCCTTCCCGTTAGCCTCCCGGGACACCGCCAGCCGAGTCGCCTGTTTGATTCGTTCCTCATCCGACATTGCATCCATCGAAAGAACTCGTACGGCAAAACGACGAGCCGCGTCCACAAACGTCGGGTCATTTAGAAGAGTCAAAGCCTGCTGCGGAGTGTTACTCACAACTCGTGTTGCAGCGCACTCGTCACGAGCTGGCGCGTCAAAATTCGCCAGCATGGGATGCAAAAACGTACGCTGCCAATGTACATACACTCCACGGCGCCATTGTTCCGCCCCCTCACTCTGTACATACCGGCGATCAGGAACCGTCAATGAATCATAGTAACCTGCGGGTTGATACGGCTTCACACTGGGTCCGCCGACCTCCTCTACATTCAGCGCACCCGCGATGGAAAGTGCATTATCACGTATGAATTCAGCCTCCAATCGCCGCGGATTCTGAGACGCGTACAAACGGTTTGCTGGATCAATTTCGCTAAGCTCTGCCCTCTGGCTACTGCTACGGCGATAGGTATCACTCATCACAAGAAGCTTCACCATCCGCTTAAAGTCCCACCCCTGATCCCGAAATTCGCTCGCTAGAAAGTCCAGCAACTCTGGATGCGTGGGCACCTCCCCCTGCGAGCCGAGATCATCAGTTGTTGAACTGAGTCCAACCCCAAAAAACATCGCCCACAACCGGTTCATCACGGTTCTCGCCGTGATTGGGTTCTCCGCAGAAACGATATAGTTCGCGAGATCCAACCGGGTTAATCGTTTGCCATTTGTACTCTCCATCCTTCCCGGCAGAAACGATGGTGTCGCCGGAAGCACAATTGCACCAGTTTCATCCTGCCAGTTCCCTCGAGGCAAAATACGAACCTGCAGAGGCGCGATAGACTGCGTGACCATCGTCCAGGTTCTTCCATTGCCGAATATCCGCGCGTCAGCGGAGAGCTTCTGCAATTCCTGCAAACCTTTTGAATCCACAGCTCCACTCACATACCAAGCATCCCGAAGAAGGTCCTCCTGCTGTTCACTTCGTTTGTCAGCGAGAAGCGCATCGCGAAGACTGCACTCAGCTACATCAAGCGGATTTAGCGCAGAAAAAGGCGTCACGCTTACTCGAAGAGGCAACACCGTTTCCCCTGTCACGGTAAGCTCAAGCCTCTCCTCAGGTCCTAGGGTGATAGGTGTCTCAAAAACCCAAATCGAACTCGGAGGATTAGCCGTCGGAAAGGGTGGAAGCTTCCAGCCTCCCACCACCCCTGAAACAGCAGCTCCACTATCGAAGTCCGGATCCTTTTGCTCGGCATCCGCGAAGTACATCCCCACTTTGCTGCGATTACCGGATTTCGATCGGACAGCCGCCTCTACCTTGATACCTTTCAATTTTCTCGCATCTAAACGAGCTCGTTCACGGCGTGTGTCTCTGGCTATCTGAAGACGCAGGGCTGCAATCCGCCTCTCCTGCGGCTTTAGGAGAAGCCGAAGTTCGTCTTTCCCGCTAAGGCGTCGTTCAATTTCAATAACCTGCCCTTCACCTATCGCAACATCGCCATCCTCCGCAGCCTTGCCTCCGTTGACCAGACGCGCACTCAGAGATGGAGTCTCCCAACCACTGGGCCGCAGCTCAAAAAACGCACGCGATTCGGCGACCCACTTGTCGTATTTTTTCCGCAATTCAACCTCACTCGTAAGCTTGCGACGTGCTTCGCTCAAATGCGATTTCACCAGCGCATCGGCGGCAAGCTTACGCCTCATGAGGTATGGACTATCTACCTCCAACTCCGGAGGGAATGGGTGATTCACGCTGAGACCCGACAATTCCGGGTCCATCGTGTAACCGTAGTAATAGGAGCCCCACTGCTTCACGTCCGCAAAGAACGCCTGAAGTGAATAGAAATCCGCTGTTTTGATTGGATCAAATTTATGGTCGTGACACTCAGCACAACCAAAAGTGCTCCCAAACCATGCCGCGCCCACCGCCCGAACACGCTCGGCACCATATTTCGCTATGTACTCTCTGGGCTGAGCTCCGCCTTCACGCGTGACCATCCCCAACCGATTGTATCCGGATGCAATCAATTGCTCCTGCGTCGGATTTGGCAGCAAATCTCCGGCCAATTGTTCGATCGTAAATTGGTCAAAACGCTTATTCGAATTAAAGGCCCCGATCACGTAATCGCGGTACGGAAAAATGCGTTGATTCTGGTCTCCGTGATAACCAACGGTGTCTGCAAATCGCGCGATATCCAGCCACCAGACAGCCATCCGCTCACCAAAGCGCGGAGAAGCAAGCAAACGATCGACCAGCGCCTCGTAGGCCCCTGATGCAGGGTCCGCACAAAACATCTCGACGTCTTTCGGCGTCGGAGGGAGGCCAGTCAGATCAAGCGCGAGCCTACGAATGAGGCGTACTCGCGGCGCCTCGGGTGACGGCGCTATATTCTTCTGCTGCAGCTTTTTAAAATAAATGCATCTACGGGATCTGAGCGTCCGTTATGCGGAATCTCGGGCTTTTCAAGCGATGCATACGCCCAATGCGGCTCATATACAGCGCCCTCCGCCACCCAACGCTTGAGTAGCTCCTTCTGCGCCAATGTCAGCTCCTTGTGCGCCTTCACCGGCGGCATTATTTCATCAGCATCGGTCGTCAATACCCGTTGAATAATCGCGCTCTCTTCCGGCTTGCCAGGCACAATCGGCAACACGCCATTTTTCGTTTCGATCAGAGCAGCCGCCCTCTCATCAAGCCGCAATCCCGCTTTTCGAGACTTGGGATCAAACCCATGACAATGAAAACAGGTGTCAGACAGTATCGGGCGAATATCCCGATTGAATGAAATCTTTCCGGACTCCGCTCCGCTCGTTTGCGCCGCAAACAAGACTATGAATCCGAAATTAATGTAAGTTTTCATGCGGGGAAGCTGCTGCTGTCGAATGGCTCAATTGAGCCATTGAACGGGCTTCATCATACCCAAAGACAGCCGCACCTTCCCTGCGATTTTGGATCTCCATTCCTCAGGTTTTTAATCATGAGGAACAAAGATAAATACGCTACTAACTCTCAAACAATTGATCCATCCGCGCTGACAGGAATCTTAACCGCTCAGCGTCCCCGCCGGGAACCTCAACAATCCCGTAGCCCTGATAGCCGACTTCATCGAGCGCCTTCATCACTTTACTCCAGTTCACATCCCCCTCTCCCAACTCAGCACCGAACCCTTTCCACAGCCCTTCATCCTTCGCCTTTTTTCGACTGAACTCTTTGATGTGCACATTCAAAATCCGTTTCCCGAGAATGTGCGGCCAATGCTCGGGCCAACTGTTCACCACACAATTTCCGACATCAAAATGCCACCCCACCCACGGGCTATTAATCTCATCCAGAAACCGAACTGCATCCACCGGATTCATAATGAATTGGTTCCACACGTTCTCCACCGCGATGTGACATTGAGCCTTTTCCGCCGCATCCAGACACCGCCGAATGCCGACAATCGCGCGCTCCCAGCACTGCGCGTAGTCGACGTCCTCGGTTACTACACCAGGCACCAAAAGCACACGCTTACAGCCAAGTTGCCCAGCTATTTCCAAATCAAACTGTAAGCCCCTAATCGTTCGCTCCCTATTGGCGGGATCGGGGTCCGAAAGCGGAAACTTCCACTGCGGAGTACAAATGATACTCGCCACTTCAAGCCCACTGGCAGCCTTTGCCTTTAACAAAACGTCCAAATCCAGCGCCTCATCCGGAAGATTAAGCTCGATGCCATCAAACCCTGCATCTCTGGCCAGCAGAAACTTGTCTGTAACAGAGGCACCCGGCACCTTGATCATCGAAAGATTAACCGCCTTTTTCAGCATGCGTTTTTTTGAAACGGCTCCGTAAACGGCGGTCCCCAAAAAGGGAAGACACGCCGCGGAAGCCATAACGCTCCCAAGATGCATAAAGGTACGACGATTCATAGTGCCTCCTGCGGTTTCAGTGGATTCACCTAGGTAAGTGACTTCAGTGCATTTCAATCGCGCAACTTCCCAGCCCGCCGGAGAAGTAGTTGAATTGAACATTCGGATGGTCCGCCAAGAGCGACATGGGAACTGCGGAATCTGCGATTCCCTTGGAAATCATCAGCGCGGTCAGCCGCTGCCCCAGTGGGTTATCATGAACGCCAGCGTGCCAAATGCTGACTTTCTCTGCGAGCCACGTTTCTTTAGGTCCAACCGTAATCGCACGCCTTGGCACCATCGTAATGTTCCCCCCCCCAGAAGTACGGGCGTTTTGGCTCAATGTGACTGGATGAAGGTCAACGATGCGCGTCCCCAATTCACGATATTGCAATGGCGTGGGTGGCTCGTTTTCCCATTTGCCTTCACGTTTCAACGGATCATTAAACGCCCAGTGCTTTATGTCCCCTTGCCCACCCTGCATAACCGCGCAACGGACTCCCGAATGCCACGTCTTCACAAACGCATCGATATTCGCGGTAGGGAAGTGCAGTTGCGAATCAGGCATCACAAGCTCCTTAGCGATTTGATTAAAGCACAACTCGCGATCCGCGCGCTCGAACGACAACGGATGGGTCTTCGGCATCTCCTTTTGCGTGGCATCATCGTACCACTCATCCATCCCCCAAAAATGCGCGTTCTTCAGATTAACTCCCAATTCATTTACGAGACGCGCCACTAGAGGGAGTTGCTCGGTAGGACCAATAGGGCCACAAATACCAACGGGATTATCAGCGGTGGACTGACGCCACGCGGTTATATATTCCAGCGCTTCCGCGAGGTAGAAATCCTCAAGCGTATCGTAAAATACGACCTTAAATCCGGGTCTGGAGAGCTGCTGCAGATCCTTCTGAGTGAGACGCGCTGCATCATTGATCAACTCTGATTCAAGGGTCGTATAGTCCCACCAATCCGGCGCAATATGGCTATGTTTTCTTGGCATATGATTTTTCGGTGAATTACTGCGTTTACTTGAAGTTAATTGTGTTTGGCCCCTCGAAAATGCTGCCGTTTCAGGCAACGCTTTTCCGTCCACCGTTCGCCATGCTCAATCGCATCTCACGAGAGGTGCAATTCAACACAGCGAAATGTTCATTCATCATAGACTACCGAGGCACCCGTAATCCCTCTTCGTAGGCGGCATCAACCACACACTCCTCGCCCAAAGCCGCACGTAATGGATCAATATCTTTGGCGCTGAAACCCAAATATAAATGGCGCCTCCACCCCTCAGCGTGCTCAAACCGCCCAGACAGTTCGCCTACGCTTTTTGAAAGCTCCTCCATACTTGCGATGTAGGAGTCCATTCCCTGACTGACATCCAGCCAATGCTTTTGGCTTACGTGTGCCGATAACGCGGCACATTTACGCTCCTGAACCGCCGCCGTGTTCACATAGAGCCCGGCACGGACTCTCTGACGAAGCGGATCGCAGAGACCGTGCGGCAGCGCATGATACACAGTGATATCCCCGGAGAATGAGGCCCGAGGCGGCTCCGTTTGAAAGTTCGGAACTCCATGAGCGAAGGCCGCTGTAACAGCGAGACGCGACGCGTTCATGTGGTCCTCCATGTAATCTAGTGGTGAATGCGTCAGCACAATTGCTGGGCGAACCTCGCGCACAACGGCCGCAACTTTCCGAAGCGCCTCAGGACAGTAAAACAGCTCGAGGTCATCCGCGATTGGATCATGGAAAGTAGCCCCCAAAATGCGCGCTGCTTCACGGGCCTCCTTTAGGCGAGTTGCCGCTGTTGTAACGCCATCCATCTGGACCGAACCGCCGCTGCCCGAGCACAAGTTGAGATAGTGCAGATCCCAGCCGCGCAGCCCCAATTGAATGAGTGTTCCCGCCGCAACAAACTCGATGTCGTCAGGGTGGGCAAAAATGGCAAGAACCGATTGTGGAGAAGGTGAAGACATTGCAATGGGGGGATGACAGTTAACAATATGGGCTCAAATGCAGCAGGACACTCTCTTATCAACGGTCTGGGTGTCTTGGGCCCTTGTGTTTCACTCGCTGGATTGCACCATACACGGTGACCGTTAAGAAACGAATCGGGACGCGTTCCTATTGGAGACAGACAGGCACACCACCTTGAGCTGCGCTTTTATCGGCGGCAAACAGGACTTCAAATGTACGCAGCGCGTGTCTGAAGCTTGTGAGCGGCATCTCTCTTCCCTCATCAAGTGCATCGAAGAATGCCTGAAACTGTGTCTGGTAAGGGTGATCATTCACATCACCGGAATCCGCCAATTGAACAGCTAACCTGCTCCACTGGGTCTTGTCCGTTTTGAGTTTCATCGAATGAAACTTATCATCCAAAACACTGCCGAGACTCCCGACCAGATGTGTGTGGAAATAGTACGGTTGAAGACAGTCGACGATCGCCGCGCATTTCCCAACCCTGCCATCTTTGAATCTGATCAGTGTCACCGAGGAAGTATCGTATTCATAGGGCGCAAAAATCGCACTCTTTGAACGAGTGCTGAAGCTCGTCACACTTTCGACTTCACCGGACATACACATCAAGAGCGCATCCAGCGCATGACAACCAGCGGTTAGAAGCGCACTCCCGCCCTCCTTTTTGTGGGTGTTCCAACGAAACTGGCCATACCACGGTCCAATGCCGTGATAGTAGTCGACCTCCCCGTAGTGCAAATCACCTAGCAACCCCTCTTCGATCAGTGCGTGGGTGGCCATCATTTGCCCGGTGAAGCGCAACTCAAAACACACACAGCCTTTCACCCCGTTAGCCTCGGCAGCCATAACGATCGCACGCACCTCCTCAATCGAATTCGCCATCGGCTTTTCCAGAATGATGTGTTTTCCAGCCTTGGCCGCTGCGATTGCCTGTGCCGCATGGGTACTTGGGTAACCCGTGATATCAACCACATGAATATCTGGGGCCGCCAACATTGCATCCAAATCGTGGTAGACCTTAATAGAGCCACCATGCCTCGCGCTCAACTCAGCGCTCTCGAGCGGCCGGGTCGAATATATCGCCGTCACCTGCGCCTGATTCGTAGCGTTAATCGCTTCGATGTGGGCAGTCGCAGCCCACCCGTACCCAATAATTCCGACGTTTACTTTTTTCATGTGAGATTTGGTGTAGTCCTGCGATTTTGATTACACGGAACGCGGAGTCTGTCTCTTTGATTGCCGCTTTACAGAAGCTTGGTGACACCGGGGGACGCGAGCGGCGCCACCGGCAATGGCATATCCCAACTCAAATTTTTCGGAAAAAGATTTTCCTCGGATTTGAGCACATGTTGCCACGTGACTTCTTTTCCGGTGTACGCCGCCATCCGCCCCATGATCGCTACCAACGTACTCTGGCACATCCATTCACCATCGTTGTGAGCGGTTCCAGCACGAATGGAGTCATACAGCTCCTTGTGCTCCTGCTCATACATTCCCATAAACTTCCCGTCTGCTTTCCACGGATTGCTCCCCGTGATCTGCACGACGCCTCCCTTTGTGCTGGCGATGCCAGTTGCACCGGTAACGAAATCGCTGTTGTCATTAAAGCAGCCACCCATCTGGCGTTGCGCAACAACACCACGCACCCCGTTTGCCCATTCGTAATTCACCTCCATGTGATCGAAGATGTTGCCTCCGGGATTTAAGTTCTGACGACCTCCAGTAGCAGTGCAACGAAGTGGTGCCTCGTCCTTCATCGCCCACAACATCTTATCAATGCTATGAACCGCCTGCTCCACTAAGCCATCACCCGCCAACCAAACGAAATTGTACCAGTTCCGCAACTGCCACTCGAGATCGGAAACCTCGGATTTCCGAGTTTCAGCCGGCGGCAATGGTTTGACCACTCCGGTCAGGTAAGTGTGATAGAGGCTGCGAATTTCCCCTACACCACCATTTTGAACTTTGTCAAAAAGCGCGCGCCGCTGGCCGTCGTACCGCCAGCAGAACCCCGAGACGACACTGAGGTGCTTTTCCTTGGCCCTGCGTGCCGCATCGATAACCGAGCGAACGCCCACCGCATCAGTCGCCATCGGCTTTTCGCAGAAAATGTGTTTTCCGGCGTCTACAGCGGCGGCGAAATGTAGAGGCCGAAACCCGGGCGGCGTCGCGAGTAACACGCAATCGATATCTGAAGCCAAAACCTGTTTGTAAGCGTCCAACCCTACAAATTGACGCTCTTTTGGAACATCCACGCGGCCCGGGAAAGCTGCATATTTTGCACTCAAACCGGAAAGCGATTTCTCGATTTGCTCCGGGAATACGTCACCAAGGGCGACAAGCTGGACGTTCGGATCTGCTGTCAGTGCGTTATTCACTGCGCCGCTTCCACGCCCACCACATCCAACCAATCCGATTCGAATGCGATCTGTTTTATTCTCCGCATGGAGAATTGTAGGGAAAGCGCTGGCGGCCGATACCATACCGGAAGCTTTGAGAAACGCGCGTCGGGTAACGTGAGACAAAGGAGTTTTCGGGTTCATTTGTTACTGGGGTTTATTCGCTAAAGATAACCCGACTTCAGACTAGTTGAGGTGCCGTCTTATGGTACATTTATGCTATGGCTACGCGAGCAATCAGGGAGCAAGTTCCCTGGGGAACAGACGAGTTTGTGTTTTGCGAACACCTCAAAGGCACAGACTACGGTACACCGTGGCATTTTCATCCCGAGCTTGAAATCATTCTAGCACGTAAAAGTGGAGGGCATCGAATCGTCGGCGACAACATCACCTCTCTTCAAAAAGGCGATCTCGTCTTGCTGGGTAGCGATCTCCCACACGTGTGGGTTCATGACCAGAATGCGGGGAGCGTAGACGCGATTGTCGTCCAGTTTCTCCCAAATTTTGCAGGCCAAGAACTTCACGATCGCGCGGATTTCAAATGCGTCAGAGAGCTTTTTAAGCGCGCACAAAGCGGCCTTCAAATCCACGGGGCCACTCGTGAAAAAGTGGCTGCGTGCCTGGATAAATTTCCCGGATACAGCCCGATTCAACGCGTCGCCGAGCTACTGGGGATTCTGCATGATCTTACAACAACCAAAGAATTTTCACGGCTGTGCGCTCGTGGGTACGTCTCCCAAATCGATGAACGAGACCACGACCGAGTCCATCGCGTCATGCGTTACATCCATTCTCGATTAAACAAAACTATTACAAGACGGCAGGTTGCCGAGGTTGCAGCGTTAAGTGAAAGCGCATTCAGCCGTTTTTTTCATACCTGCACAGGGCGAACATTACCGGCGTATCTAAACGAGATTCGCCTGGGACGTGCAGCCCGCTTACTCACCGAAACGACACTGCGCGTCTCGGATATCGCATCAGATTGCGGCTTTTCAAACCTATCGAATTTTAACCGCCTGTTTCTAAAGTGGAAAAACATGACCCCACTTACATTCAGGAGAAAAGTAATGACCCACGCCAGCGATCTCAGCAGTGAACGATAATCTTTAGATTCATCTTAAAGAAAACTCGTTCCCCTTAGTGAATTCGCCCTGCCGGGCGCACCCATTGAAAAGCGCCATCCGTTACACGGGCTGGCGCTAAAAAGCTAACCTGACTTTGATTTCAAGAATCTGTGTCTGATTCACCTTAGTGCTTTGGAGGAGCATCGTACTGCAGGACTTGCCCATCCGCCAGCAATCGCTCTTTTAATGCGGCATAAGGCACATCTTGAACCGGAATCTTTTTCTCCAACGCCAGGACTGCTGCCGTCGCCGCACTCTGCCCCAGAATCATAAACACAGGCTCCATTCGAATACTTCCGTAGGCGATATGAGAACTACTGACGCAGACTGGCGCAAAGAGGTTGCTTGCTTGCTCTCGTTTAGGAACAAGAGACCCATAGGCGATTTCGTACGGGGAACAATGGACCCCGATATCACCCTCGTTCTGAACAAACCCTTCCGGCGTGATATACCTCTGAATATTGTGCGAATCGATCGTGTAACTCCCCATACCCACGGACTCAGGAGTGGGGCGCTTCTTAAGCAATTCGTTTTCAGTCATCACATAATGTCCGATCATCCGGCGTGCTTCCCTCACATAAATCTGGTGTGGCCAATGATCGTTATCGAGAAACTCGTCCTTCGGGAGGCCGTACGAAGACGCCTTTACACGCACCTCCTCCGGAACACGCGGATCATTCGCGATGAAATACAACAAGCCCTGTTGATATGTCCGATGCTCCTTTAAAATTTCCCGCCGCATTTCGTAAGAGGCCTCGGGGTATTCATAATTCATCCCGATATTGTCGAAACTAAACGGTCCGTGATTATTCGTATCGGTCTTGTGATTGGGGATGGGATCAAATTTATGGAACATCCCCTTCCAACCGGCATCAAACACACGCAGCAATAGCTCGTATTGCCCGGCGTCGTAACCCTCCGGCTTTGGAAATGGGATACGATTGTCTGCGGCATCGGTAACACAAAACCGGTAACAATAAGCCTGCACCTTGTTGTCGCCCTTTCCGTACTCGCCCGGAGCCTCCGTGCTTATCCGGGGGAGAACGCCACTTTTCGGGTCACCAGGCACTTTGTAGGGACTGATATTGTACGTCCCGAAATGATGAGTGTGATGCAGCACCCCCACTTGAATCCCATTCCACTTCTCATCGTAGACACTCTGGGCCTCACGGCCTACGTGATAGCTCACCCCCGAAGCGGCGAGTAGATCCCCTTCATAGGTCGCATCGATGAACATTTTCCCGGTGAACTTCTTTCCCGAAAGCATCGTGATCTCCCGCAGCGTATCCCCCTGCTTCAACACCCCTGCCTTCCGATCCAACCACTCGTCTCGCACAACCGGAATTTCAAACTCGCGCACGTACGCTTCAAAAACCTTCTCAGCCACGCTTGGTTCAAAAATCCACATCGTGCGTTGTTCGCCATCCATGGCAGGAGTGCCCTGCCCCTTATTGCCGTACTCCTCACGCTTCTGAAACTTCCATGTCTCAGGTTTCTGATATTCCGCCCAAATCCGGTGATAAAAATCACGTGCGAGGCCGCCAATGACCGCCTTGTTGCCTGTATCCGTAAACCCAAGACCGCTGCTGGAAAGACCGCCCAAATGTTTATCGGGACCGACAACTACAACCGAGTGTCCCATTTTTTTCGCCTGAACCGCAGCAATAACACCTGCACTCGTCGCGCCATAGACCACAACGTCATACTCGACTGCATTTACGCCACTCGCGAGCAAACACGACAACCCTAAGGACAACACAAATAAGCGGGGAGACATACCCTCACTATCGCGTTCGCGGTGGAATATTTGAACCTTTTTTACCCGACAGTTCCTGCGCGCATCCGCGATCCGCATAGATAGCACCTAATGAAACGATACTTACAACAGACCCCAATATAAAACATCAAATATCTCACCCCCAGTTTTTTACACCGCAGTAAAATTCAATGACACCACCCCTCACTCTGTTATCATTGCCTCAATTCCATTTGCTATGAGTGACATTTCGGTACCTGATCGCGCAACCGTTGCCGCACAAAGTGCATTAGCGCTGCTCGAGCTATTGGATCACACCGATGGAATCCAATACTGGGTCAAAGATCGTTCGGGCGTCATTCAATGGGCAAACACCGCCCTCCTTTTTCAATACTCCGAGACTGGCGATCCCAGCGCGGTTTTAGGGAAGACGGATTACGACCTTTCACCCAAAGACCTGGCAGAGCAATTCCGACTCGATGACAACCGTGTACTAGCAGGCACGCCTGTCATTAACCGAGAGGAAGTCGTTACTGGCGCTGACCACTTGGCCATGACCGTCCTCACAACCAAACTCCCGGTTTACGACGCAAGTGGTGCAATCATCGGAACCGTCGGGATGTGTCGACCGAGGACTCAAAAGTCCGCAGCGCTACTGGAATCCGGAATGGCAAAAGTTTTGGCGTACATTCGAGAGCATTACACAGAAAAGCCCGAGAACAGCCTGCTTGCCCTCCTCTTGGGCCAACCCGAAGACGAGCTCGAGAGATTATTCATCACGCACCTCAAAATGCGACCGCAGGAATATCTCCGTCGGGTACGAGTTCGTCTCGCTTGTCACGACCTCGTGAAGGCGAACATGAGCTTCGACGAGATCTCGACCAAACACGGCTTCGAAGACCATGACACTTTCGTAAAAGAATTTCAGGAAGAAACAGGATCTACCCCGCGCGCCTACCGCTTGAATCTATTCCAGCAGGGCGCTGTGCGCATTTAATGACAGGGTGGGAGCAACAGCCCACCTCAATCCTCCCTCCTATAGGTTCGGCTGGATCCTCACCACTCCCCCGGAAAAGCAGTTCGGCCTGCTTGGGGAGCGGTCCTCCACCAAACAGGCCGTTTCAAAACCACTGTTCGGCTACTTTGGGGAAGTCTTGGGCACTTCTTTGGTAGCGTCACTAACAGTTTGGGCCTTCTTCGGCGCCATCAGCGTCTTAAGTTCTTCGCCGGTCCAGGCTTTTGTTCGAGTTGAGAATTCCTTTCTCAACTTCGCTACCGACTCCGGTGTCACGGCAGAGCCCGTATGTTCCCACGAACGACGAATGAAGGTCAAAACCCCAGCGATTTGTTCATCCGATAGCGCAGCACCCAACGGCGGCATCTCCAAGTTCCACGACTGAGATCCGACCTTAATTGGCCCAGCCAAACCATTGAGCAGAATACGCGTCGGCACTTCCGGCGTCGCCAATACCCATTCGCTATCCACTAATGCTGGCGCCAAACCTTCCATTCCGGTCCCGGAAGGCTGATGACAGCCCACACAGAGTGAATTGTAGATTCCTTTGCCAATTTCAAATCGCGCCACCTCATCAGCCGTAAGCGGCTTAATCACTGGCGGCGGCGGCACTCCAGGTTTGCCAGGCCAAGCCAACCGTGCATCAAGTGTCTTAAGCAGCGTCTTAGACGAAGCAGCAAGAGACGCCGACAATTGCTCGAGCTCAGCCGGCGCACTCTCCAAATAAAGAAGCTTGGGAGGGGGCGCATTTTTTGCAGGCGCCTTGCCTGCAGCACCACTGAGCATTGCCAACTGCAACGGCGAATTAGCAGGCTGCGCAGCGATGATCCCAATAAGCGCAACCACCCGCTCCTTACGACGTTCAGCCATGACTGCCTGCGCCAGCGCTTCAGCCATCACCTTCGATGGCGACTTCGACTTCGCTGCAATAAGCTCCTGTAATATTTCCAGCTCGCGTCCCCTGAGTCCCGAAAGAATCGCATCCCTCACCAGAGGTTGCTCGCCAGATTGAAGCGCAAGCGCCAAAAGCGCATCCTGCCCCTCCGGAAACGCACTCAACTGGAACCCAAGCGCAATCTGCACCTCGATATTCGGATCCTTCACCAATCCGGCCAACTCCACAATCTGGGGCCTCGCCGCCAACCGAATCGCCGTGGCACGTACTTTAGGATCCGTATCTTTCAAACACGCGGATATCACCTCTGGCGTCAACTCGCCCATTCCCTCGAGTGTCCAAAGCGCATGAATTTTCGCCAGCGACGTCTTCCCTTTCTGCGCCATCCCAAGGATAGCAGGAACTACATTCTTCTCTTTTCGCTCAACCAGCACCCGTTGCGCAGTATCCCTAGCCCACCCATCTGCGTGCCCAAGAAAATCAACCAGCTTGTCGCTCTCTTCAGGTAATTTGACTGCGACCGGCTTGGATTTATCCGGAACAACTCTCCAAATACGTCCCTGTTCGAACGGAGTCTCCAGGTTTCTGTCCTTAATGTTCGCGATTAGATAATGCGTCAGGAAACTCTTGTGCTGGATAATACCACGGTATTGATCAACGACATACAACGCTCCATCTGGTCCACAGAAGGAATTCACAGGACGGAAACGTTCATCCGTGGAAGTCCAAAACTCTGTTCCCTCCGTAGCATTCGTCCCGGACACGATGCCGGCTTTTTCCGATAGAACCAATCGTTTCACGAGGTTCCCGGCAGGCTCGGGAATAAAGGAATTTCCGCGAAACTCTTTCGGGAAAAGATTACCCCGATAAATACTCGCTCCGCAGGTCGCAGTGGAAGTGGCCAGTGTACCGTCTTCGCGCAGCTGCTTGGGATCATATCCCCGGTTTACGCCTGGAGTCGGATGAGACGGCCAAGTCGACTGATCCTTGATGACCTGAACGCCAAGTCCAGCCGTGGAAGGATAGTTTGGATTCCGTTTTGCCAAACCTTCCGGGAGCGGATTGCTGCGTAAAAAGTCCGAGTTACTATTGAAATAGATACGCCCCTGATTGTCCTGCGTTAACCCCCATTGCCCACGCAATCCGGCAACCTCTTCAATAAACTTTCCATCTTTGAAGCGATACCGCTTCGCGTGATTAGCTGAGTAGATCCAGTTATCAATGGTCCACGTTGGCGAGTTGGCCATGTGTTCGGGCTGCCCTCCAGCGGTCCCGTACGAGGCGTCCACCACCTCTTTCACATCCGCGACACCATCTCCATTCGTGTCCTTCATGAACCAAAGGTTTGGAGGTTCCGCAACGAGCAACCCTCCATTCACGCACATGATCGCACGAGGCATAATTAAACCGTCGGCAAACACCGTGCGCTTGTCCATTTTGCCGTCCCCATTGGTATCCTCGAGCATCACGATTCTTCCCAGCGGCTGATCCTCACCAGCCCCCTCCACGTCGTGCATATAACCACGCATTTCGCAGACAAACATCCTGCCCTTTTCGTCCCACGTAATCGCCACCGGGCTGTCGACCATTGGTTCCGCCGCCACTAATTCCGCATGAAATCCAGGGGCTATTTTGAACGTAGCCAACTCCTCTTCAGGCGTCAGCGGCTTTGGAGGCGGCAACTTAAACTTTATCTCAACAACCTCCGGCCCAGCATTTTTAGTATGCAACGCCCAGATCGGAGTGACAGAGTTTAGGATTACAAATCCAGCCAGCAATGTAGAGGCGAGAGGGGAAAAGGAGGGTAATCGGAACATTTCGTACGAAATAGAGGTTAAAGAAGACAATCCACCAGACATCTCCATCTTAGAATCAAACCCCGATTTCGATCCCGATTCGCACCTCATGAAACACCATTCACGACACAGCAGCTCGTAACGGGTCAGTCCGCCAGCTACTAAACTCAAACACACAAATCACTTTAGAAATCCCGTCGTTCTGCCGATTCAATAACTATGTCGCTGCAATC
Organism: Verrucomicrobiota bacterium; assembly: GCA_037133875.1. Lineage (GTDB taxonomy): Bacteria > Verrucomicrobiota > Verrucomicrobiia > Chthoniobacterales > Chthoniobacteraceae > Chth-196. Next base: position 56,545 of record JBAXNG010000023.1, read on the forward strand.
CATCTCCTCTGTGGGCTTGTCTGGCATCAACGCAGCCACGCTTCAGCAGTTCGCTGCAAGTTCGAATATCGCAAACTCCTCAAACAACACTACTCGCAGGCTACTCGTTGAACAGAGCACCATGCCTGACGGAAGTGTTTCCGCTAAACTCCGATCAGCGTCAGAAGGAACAACGCAAAATTCGAGCGGCCTCGTCACCGACATCATCACTCAAATCACTGCTCTGTATTCATTCAAAGCAAACGTGATCACGATCCGCACTGCCGACGAGCTGATTGGGGCCACCCTGAATATCCGAGCCTAACCCCTCCACTCCTACCAAATGGAGGCCCGCTCTTTCTTGGGAAGGTACAACTTTGAGTTACTCTTGATACCAAACGCGTCGTAAAACTCCTGGAGATGCAACAAGGGCGCGTAACCCCGGAACATGTCCGGAGCATGACTGTCGGTTGTGATTTGGGATCGAATGGACTCCGGACGATTTATGGCAGCCCAGCTCTGAGCATAGGAGATAAAAAACCTTTGTTCAGGAGTGAAACCGTCGATCACCTGGCGCTTGCCCAGATCAGCCGCCAACGCCTTCTGCAAGGCAAGGTAAGCGATTCTCAACCCACCCAGATCTGCAATATTTTCGGCCAGTGTGAGCCGCCCGTTCACGTGTAGTTTCGGCAGCGGAGTAAAACGATTGAATTGATCCACCAACACCCGACTCCTTCGATCAAACGCTTTCGCATCAGCAGCCTTCCACCAATCTCTTAAGTTTCCGTCCGCATCGTATTTACGCCCCTCGTTGTCGTACCCATGAGTCATTTCATGTCCGATGGTGGCTCCTGTGGAACCATAATTAACAGCGTCATCCATCGTCGGATCAAAAAATGGCGGCTGTAAAATCCCGGCAGGAAATACGATCTCGTTCCGAGTCGGCTTAAAATAAGCGTTTACCGTCGGCGCCGTCATCTCCCACTCACTCTTGTCTACCGGTTGCCCCACTCTTGCCATTTGCCGTTGCCACTCGTGCAACGTCGCCCGTTCGACATTACCAAAGTAGTCATCCGCTCGGATCTCGATTTTTGAATAGTCCTGAGGCCTTTCAGGAAATCCAATTTTAGCCTGAAATCGATCAAACTTCGCAACGGCCTGCAGCCTCGTTTCGGGACTCATCCACGGAACCTTTTGAAGCTCCTCCCGATAAGCCGTGGAGAGATTCTCCACCATCTGTTTGGCGCGGTTATGTGTTTCCTGCGAAAACCAACGCTCGGAATACAGTTGGCCAAGAGCATCCCCCAAACACCGATCCACCTGCCGAAGCGCTCGCTTCCATCGAGGATTCATCTCCGGCTGCCCCTGCAACACACTTCCGTAAAACGCGAAGTTTGCATCCTCCATCTTTTTATGAAGCAACGACGCCGAGGAGTGCACCAGGCACCAACGCAGGTAAACCTTCCACTCTCCTATCCCACGCCGCTTTAATTGCACTTCCAGTCCCTTAAAAAACTCCGGCTGACCAACGATCGCACTTTCAAATGCTCCGACTTTGGTGGCTCCCCAATACACCTCCCAGGGAAAAGACGGCACCAACGCACTCAATTCGGCACGCCCCATTTTGTGATAGTTTGCAACCGGATCTCCCAATGCCTCGAGTGACCGTGAACAACTCGCGAGCGCTGACTCGATTGCCAAAATCACTTTCGCATCCGCAACTGCGTCTACCGAAGAACGTCCCGACAGTTCCAACATGACGCGAAGATGCTTCCTATACTCGCGCAGCTCCTTTGCAAACCGAGGTTCCAGATAGTAGTCCCGCTCAGGCAAATTGAGCCCACCTTGCGTGAGCTGTACCGCATACACATCACTCTTCCGCTGGTCTTCCCACACACCAAAATCAAAAAGACCGGAGATCCCCCGGCTGTGAAAGTCAGCCAACAACTCAGCCAAACCCTCCATCGTCGAGAGCGCTTCAATCTTTGCCAAGTCCCCTTGAATCGGATCCACCCCCTTCGATTCTATCACCCCAGTGTCCAAAGCAGAGGCGTAGAAATCGCCAACCAAGCGCCCGATAACACTTCTCTCCCCCGTCGCCGAACGCATCTCCTCCAAGATGTCGCGCAGTAATTCCGCATTCCTTCTCACTAGGAACTCGGTCGGACTCCAAGACACTGCGTCGGCAGGAATTTTCGCATTCTTCAACCACTGCCCACAGGCGTACCGATAAAAATCAGTTCCAGGGTCCACCTTTCGGTCCATATGTTCGACCGAAAATCGGAGTGGCGCTTCCGGCGTTCCACCTTCGCTTAACGCGGCTCCACCCGTTAAACAAAACAAAGCTGCGCATCGAGAAAGAACGCTGTATTTCATAACAGCAGCAACTCTACGAGATGCGTGCAAATCCGGCAACGCGCACCATCAAGACACATCAAAGGGCCTCATCATCGCAAATACATCAGCTCGTTTGTCAGCAAAATAACCTGCGTATAACGCTCCATAGCGCTCAAAGGCCGATCGCCCTGTGGCGGCAACGCTTTCCTCGGCTTCACTGACTCATTCCCAGCCACAGGAAGAGCTCCTTCGGGACTCACCACCAAATTTCCCTCCACGCCACTCTGCGGTTCGCTCAGTAAAAACTCACGCGCCAGATCGAGCTCTTGTCGGGTCGGCGGCCTTTGAAACGCGGATTTAAAAAGAAAGGTCACCTTTTCTTCATTCGTTCCCTCTTTGGGAAAATCCTTCCGTTCGAGAAATTTCTGCACCTGCTCGGCAATGAATGGGCTGTTCATCATAAACAACGCTTGTTGCGGCACCGTAGTAAGCACCCGTTCACCTGTGGTGATATCCGGGTTTGCAAAATCAAATGTATTAAACACCTCGGGCAATCCCGCCCGATCAATCATGGCATAGATCGTACGCCGATTCGGATTCGAATTCGTAATCCCAAAATCAGAGGCGGCATACTTCTTCCGCGTGGCATTCGCTACGGCTGACTCGCCCGACAATCGGAACGGATGGCCTCCGATGGCGGTAACATCGAGCTGTCCACTCACCGACAGCAAAGTGTCCCGAACTTGTTCAAAATCGAGCCGCTGCACATTTGCTCGCCATAGCCATTGGTTGGTGGGATCCACGGCCATTCCTCTTTCGGTGGAACGGCTGTCCTGCTGATAAGTAGAGGACATCACGATCAGCTTATTCAGCGCCTTCATCGACCAGCCTTGATCCATGAACCAATTTGCCAACCAATCGATCAGCTCCGGATGCGTCGGCGGCTCCGAACGCGTTCCAAAATCGCTCGGTGTCCGCACGATACCCTGTCCAAAATGCCACTGCCAAAACCGGTTCACAATCACACGCGCAGTGAGTGGATTCTCCCGACTCGCAACCGCCTGAGCCAGCTCAAGGCGTCCGCTACCGTTCTTAAATGGCTTATTTTCATCCCCTCCGAGCAGGGTCAGGAAATGCCTTGGTACAATCGCCCCCTTGTTACTCGCCTCACCACGAATAAACACCGGGGAATCTTTGACCTTGTCCTTATCCACTAAAGACATTGCGCGGATCGGAGCCCCTGCATGAGCCAATTCCAAAGCCGCAAACTTACCTTTAATGACGGCCACCGGAGTCGTAAAACCAACTGCCAGAATTTTCGAAACCACCGGCGTGATTGGCATCATCGAAGAGTCCGGCGCAAAGATCGCCTTCCGGAGCTCCTCCAGATCGCTGTCAGTCAACACCGCTTCTGTCTTTGCGAGGTCGAAGGAACCCTTCCCGCCCCTGGACGTGAATTCTGTCAAACCTAACGCTTTGTAGAGCGATTCAAAAACCTCGGTATAAACAGCCGCAACTTCCTGCAACGAGCCAGGCGACTTGGCAGCGATAGCCTTCACAAAAACAGGATGATAATCGCCGCCTTCCGTAATGTTCTTGGTTACTTCCGCCGCTCTCTCCGCAAATTTATCGGTCGGTAATGCAGCATAGGCCAACCACGGTCCCAGCACTGCATCCTTCTTCTTTTTACTCCCAGCGTCCGCCGCTTTTAACTGCTCCTGCCACACTGCAGCAATTTCCGACTTCAACCCCTTATCCCGCGCCATCCCGCGAAAATTGCCGCCCTTCTTCCCTGAATCCGCTACACTCCCCGCTCCATTCACCATCAGCAGGTAGTCACCCGTCTTTTCCAACATACCGGAAACCAAACGCGTGGTCTCGGTCCGCTCGAACGTCTTAAGTTCCTGCTCAATTTTCGCGACTTCCGCCAAGTAATCCTTATATGCCGGATTAGCCTCTGGATCCTTTAGTAATGGGCCTTCAGCTGGCTCTTCACTGCTCGCAAACACTCCGTGTAATGCATAATAATCACGGGTGGGGATAGGATCGAATTTGTGATCATGACACCGCGCACACGCCCCCGTCACGCCCATGATTCCCTTAGTAACCACATCAATTCGATCGTCAATGACGTCATTGTCATTTCCCATGAATCGTTTGCCGATAGTTAAGAAGCCCATCGCAGCAAGCTTGCTCTTGTCAGCTGCCGTTTCTGGAAGCCGATCCGCCGCTATCTGCTCAATCAAAAATCGGTCGTACGGCAAATCGCTGTTAAATGCTTGGATCAGATAATCGCGGTAGGTCCAGGCGCACGAGTAAACCGCGGGACGCAACTTCCCAACCTGCCGATCCCCAGTTGTGTCGGCATACCGCGCAATATCCATCCAATGCCGCGCCCAACGCTCACCGTACTGAGGCGACGCCAAAAGCCGATCCACGAGCTTTTCGTACGCGTCCGCAGATTCATCCGCGACAAACGCAGCCACCTCGTCCGCGGATGGCGGCAGCCCAGTCAGATCGTACGTCACCCGTCGGATCAGCGTCTGTTTATCGGCTTTAGCTGAAGGAGGCAGCTTCTCCTTGCGGAGGCGGGCGAGCACAAAGTTATCAATCGGGTTTTGGATAAAACCATTCCGATCACCAGTTTTCGGTATCGGCGGATTCGTCACCGGCTTAAAGGCCCAATGCTCGGCGGCCTTCGCTGCATCCCAAGCCAACCCCTTCACAACTCCTGAACCAGCACGAGGATCAGGCGCACCCATCTTCACCCACTCCTCAAAATCAGCGATGATCGCCTCAGAAAGCTTATCCTTTTTAGGCGGCATCGCCATATCAGGATCCTTTTCCTCATGCCGTATCGACGACACCAGTAAGCTCTTCTTCGGATTTCCCGGAACAATCGCAGGACCACTATCCCCTCCCTTGAGCAGACCGTCCCGCGAATCCAAAAGTAAATTGCCCCGGATTTTCTTACTGGTCTCGCTATGACACTCGTAACATTGATCCACGAGCACGGGCCGGATCTTTTTCTCAAAAAAATCCAACTGCGCGAGATCTGACGGTGCTGCCGCCACAGCTGAAAGGGAGGCAGCAAAAGAGCCTAGCAGCCCCAACAGAACGATCGGTGTAGCCTTAGAAATCGAAGAGGAAAGAGGCTCCATAAACTCAAAATAGTGATCAGCGCTACCAGACAAAAACTGACAGGCACACACGCGGGTTAAGCGACCAGTCCCTTGACGACGTTCCCGTAAACGTCGGTAAGCCGAAAATCCCGTCCGTTGTAACGATACGTCAGCTTTTCATGATCAAATCCAAGCAGATGCAACATCGTCGCATGCAGATCATGCACGTGAACTTTGTTCTCCACGACATCGTACCCAAACTCATCCGTCGCACCATAAGCCTGTCCGCCCTTCACTCCGCCACCGGCCATCCACGCACAAAACGCTTTGCTATGATGGTCACGCCCCGGCTCACCACGAGCCAACCTGTCATGCCTCGGCGTACGCCCAAACTCTCCCCCCCACACCACCAACGTATCCTTTAACATACCACGCTGCTTCAGATCTTTCAGAAGAGCCCCGATGGGTTGATCCACCAAATCCGCCTGCTTCTTCAGGTTCCCTTTTACATCCGTGTGATGATCCCATCCACCAGCCCAGACCTGCACAAAGCGCACTCCCTTTTCAACCAGTCGACGGGCAATCAACATCCGGCGCCCGATCTCTGTGTCCCCATACATCTCACGGATTTTCTGAGGCTCTTTGTCCACGTCAAAAACGTCCACCGCTTCACTCTGCATCTTGAAAGCCAGCTCAAACGACTGAATCCGAGCTTCAAGAGCAGCGTCACGGTTGAGCTGCTCGGCATGCTGTTCATTCATTTTTTTCAAGAGATCCAATTGCTTGCGCTGTTGGTCCAGGGACGAAAATGAACTCTTAATATTCGCAATAATCTTTTCAACCGGCTGGCTCACATTACTCACCAGCGTGCCCTGAAAAGCGCCTGGCAAAAATGCAGACCGCCAATTCGTGGCCCCGCCCAAACCTCCTCCCAACGCCACAAAACCCGGCAGATTCTGGTTCTCCGAGCCCAACCCGTACAAGGTCCAAGCACCCATCGAAGGCTTTACCAACCGCCCAGACCCCGTGTGCATCATCAACGTAGCAAACTCATGCGCCGGTACATCCGTACTCATCGAACGAATCACCGCGATATCATCAATGCTCTCGCCAATTTTCGGGAACAACTCGCTGACCTCCACTCCGCTTTTTCCACGCTTCTTGAACTCATACTGCGGCGGCAACGGGACGCCTCCGATCAAAGGGACCTCCTCATTGGCATACTTCGCCATACCCGGCTTAGGATCCCACGTATCAATGTGCGAAGGTCCGCCCTGCGTAAAAATGTGGATCACGCGCTTGGCCTTCGCAGGGAACGGTGCAGCCTTGGGAGCCAGCGGAGACAGGCTGGCTGCAGCCTCCGCCGAGGCGAGGCCCGGGCCTAGCAGGCTCGCCAGGCTAAGGGCACCAAAGCCCATACCGAAGCGGTTGAGAAATTGACGACGCGTAGCGCAGAAATCGTCAGGAGAGGGACGGTGTTGCCGGATATCCATACCTAGGGGGAGGTTGTTTACTAAAACGGTTCTTGTTCATATTAACCCCAGAGCGCCCCTAAAGTTGCAAAAAAAGTAGCAGCCCTCCTACCTGCGATCGCCCCAAAAGCCTCCCCAGAAACAAATCAACCTACCGGAGAGGCTTTTTCATCGACGCCTTCCTTATTTTTTCGCCTCAGCGTCGTCCTTCTTGGGCTCGTCTTTTTTCGGGGGAAGCAAAACTGCCCCACCTTTCTCGACCTTCACCCCTGGCATCGCCGCTTTAACCTGTTCAATCCCAGTATCCGTGACCTTCGTCTGGTACACATACAACCGCTTCAACCCCGCCATCCCCTTCAGGTTGGCTAGCCCGGCATCACCCACCTCCGTTTGAAACAAATTGAGCGACTCGAGCTTCGATAGACCGCTCAAATGACTCAACGCAGCATCGTTCACCGAACTTTTAGACAGGTTCAACTTCCGCAGGTTTTTTAGCCCCTCCAAAGCATTGAAATCACTCTCCGCCAATTTCTGTCCCGACAAATCCAGTTCCACGGTGCCCGGCACACCTTTTAACAAGCTATAAAGTGCTGAATCCGGTTTATCCGCCCCGCGAAAACTCACGTAAAACCAGTTCGAGCCAGCAGCCAGCGGCTGAACCAGAACCCCGCGTTGCCCCAACTCCGCATACGCTTTCTGCTCGTCGGCCGACGGCGGAGTCCCTGCATTCGGAGCCTCAGCGCCATACACGGACGATACACCCGAGAAAAGACCAACAACACTAGCAAGAATCCAAAGACGTTTGTTCATAGGTAGAGTCTCTCGCTTTATCCGCCGTTCCGCCGAGGTCAATGCTCCTCGTCACTAGGAGTAGCACGATCCTTCGGACAGCGCGTTTTCCCGCTACATCAAAAATCGGCCCAGTTCTTTCTTGAGCCCCCCCGCCCCATATCGTTCAGCGTATGCCTATGCCCTCGAATCACCAATACTGGATCGTTAAACAGGAACCCACAGCCTACTCTTGGAAGCAATTCGTCGAGGACACCCAGACAGCGTGGACAGGCGTTCGCAACTTCCAAGCGCGTAATCATCTCCGATCCATGAAGAAAGGTGATACCGCACTATTTTACCACAGCGTCGTGGGGAAGGAGATCGTCGGTATTGCCTCCGTTAAAAAAGAAGCTTACCCGGATCCCACCGCAACCGAAGGCGACTGGGTATGTGTCGATCTCGAGCCAGTCAAAGCTCTTCAAACCCCGGTCACTCTCGAAACGCTCAAGCAGCACCCTGTTTTGTGCAATATTGCACTCATTCGTCAGTCCCGGCTTTCGGTGATTCCGATTTCCAAATCCGAGTTTGAAGAAATTATACGCCTCGCCTCGTAGCTCGAGACCGAACAGACGAGGCGCAGCGCGTGTTTTATTGCACTTCTAGATCCACGTTTTGCGCAATAGCCACATCTTCACGCCTTGGGTCAGCACCAAGTAACAGAACACTGTCGCTAACAGGATCCCCCAATACAGTCCCGGCAACGGCGCAAATCCCAATGCTGGCGCCAGCGGGGAATACGGCAATCCGATTGCCACCGCAATCACCGCAACGGTTGTCATAGTCAGCTGCCAGCTTGCGCGACTTTGGATGAACGGAATCTTGTTCGTCCGAATGACATGCACAATCAACGTCTGCGTTACGAGTGACTCCACAAACCAACCCGTTTGAAAGAGGGAAACCCGCGACGGATCCCAACAATCAAAGACGTACAACATCACAAAAAACGTCGTGTAATCAAAAATCGAGCTCACCGGCCCAATGAAAAATACGAATTTTCGAATATCTCCCATGTGCCAGGGACGAGGCTTCGCCACTTGCGCCGCACCCACTGAATCCGTCGGAATCGGTACCTGAGAAAAATCGTAAAGCAGGTTGTTGGTCAGCACCTGAATTGGGGCCATCGGTACAAACGGCAGAAACGCACTGGCTCCCAAAACACTAAACATATTGCCGAAGTTCGAACTGGCTCCCATCCGCACATATTTGAGGATGTTTACAAAGACCTTCCGGCCTTCAATCACGCCGTCATCAAGCACAGTTAAATCCTTCTCCAAAAGAATCACCGAAGCCGCAGCCTTCGCAATATCAACCGCTGAATCCACGGATATTCCGACGTCTGCAACGTGAAGTGCCGGGGCGTCATTAATACCATCCCCCATAAATCCAACGACATGTCCCTTGTCCTGTAGAGCACGGATAATTCGCTGCTTATGCGCGGGAGAAAGCCGTGCAAAAAGGTGCACCCGCTCAACAGCCTCAGCCAGCTCCACATCGCTCATCTTCTCCACGGCACCCCCGAGCAATATCTCTTCGGAGATTAACCCCACTTCATGACACACTTTTCTCGTCACGAGATCGTTGTCTCCAGTTAGAACCTTCACCGTCACACCATGCTTCTGAAGTGCTGCGATTGCCTTCGTTGCGGAGTCCTTGGGTGGGTCGAGGAATGCTATGTACCCCTTTAGTATCAGGTCTTTTTCGTCCGCCTTCGAAATCACTGCAACGTCTTCGAGATGCTTATACGCGACGGCAAGCACGCGGAACCCATCCGCATTCAAGTCTTCGTAATGTTTAATCAACTCGGCAGTGTGCGTTGCTTCGAGCGGAAAGATCTCGCCGTCGAGCTCATAGAATTTGCAGCAAGCGAAGACAGCTTCCGGAGCACCTTTGGTAAGCAATTGATGCTCCTGATCCGATTTCTCCACGACCACCGACATCATCCTTCGGACGAAATCAAAAGGGATTTCATCCACCTTTCGGAATCCGGAAGCGAGATCCACACTCGTCTCTTTGTGCTCCAACACCGCACGGTCCAATACATTCCGAAGCCCCGTCTGGAAGTATGCAATCAGATAGGCGTAAAGGAGCACGGTCTCATCCTCCTTTTGCATGACGTCGCAGTGCCTCTCGAGAATGACCCGATCCATCGTCAGAGTGCCTGTCTTGTCCGTACAAAGCACATCCATCGCCCCAAGATTCTGGATCGCGTTTAGTTGCTTCACGATCACCTTCTTTTCGGACATCGCCAGCGCTCCTTTGGAGAGGCAAACCGACACGATCATCGGGAGCATCTCGGGAGTCAGCCCCACAGCAACCGCAATCGAAAAGAAGAAGGCCTCGTGCCAGTTGTGTTTGGTAAAGCCATTGATCAGGAAAACCAATGGCACCATCACAACCATAAATCGGATCATCAACCATGTGAACTCCTGGACCCCTTTATCAAAGCTCGTTGGCGGCGGTTCAGTCGTCACACTGCCGGCCATACTGCCAAAATACGTTTGTGCACCCGTCGCTAAAATCACCCCCGTCGCAGCGCCACTTTCCACACTAGTTCCTAAGAAGCAGAGATTCGCTATTTCCAGGGGCAATAGTCCTGCCCGAGTTTCAGCGAGATGTTTCTTTTCAACCGGAAGAGATTCCCCAGTCAGCGTGGCCTGGGTGATAAACAAATCCTTCGCCGCAACGATCCGAATGTCGGCCGGGATCATATCACCCGCCGCCAGTTTGACGACGTCGCCCGGAACGAGTTCACGAAGGGGGATTTCGCTTTCGGTGCCCCCTCGGAGTACGGTCGCCGTCACGTTGATCATCGCTTTGAGTTTCTCGGCCGCCGCATCCGCACGCGCCTCTTGCACGAAACGCAGCAACACCCCGAGAAACACCATTAAAGCCATCACAGTGCCCGCTCGGGCATCACCGGTGGAAAACGAAATCGTTGCGAGTACCAGCAACAAAATAACCACCGGATTACGCATCGCCCGCAGCAACCGCCGGAACCAACCGTTACGGGTCCCTTCGACCACCACATTGGGACCGACTTCGGCCCGTCGTTCCATTGCCTGAGCTTCGCTCAACCCCGCAACCGAAGTCTTCATTCGGGAAAAGACCTCGGGCACCTCCATGGAAGACACCTCCGTTAGTACCGGAGCAAAATGGATGGAATGGGCCCCTGTTTCCCCCTGAGAAGGCCTTACTTTTAACTCGGGAAGGTGATTCATTCTGCGGAGGCTAACCTCTCGAAGCTCCCGCCGAAACAACAGAAGTCGACACTTCCGCCTGCCGCCTAACCAACCGGCGAGGCAGAAGTACCCAAACGATCAGTGAGGGATTCACCCTAAGTCCTACTTTTCGACCAATTCAATGGAGTCGAAAACGAGATGCCCCACCGTAGCCGTCCCGCGTTGGTCTATAATTGAGGTAATCTTGAACTGACCGATTTTACTGAGGTCATCCTCATCCATTGGCTCCCCAGAACCAGGCATGTCTTGCTGAGCTCCATTTTTCCAAATCTTACCTCCCGCACGCTTAAAGTTTTCGAGCGGGATTGTAATCTCGGTCCACTCCTTCGAAGCCTTATACGCACCACCCCAGAAAAAATATGCCTTACCGTCTTTTCTTTGAGTCGTCCGGAGCAGCTCAAAAGAGAATGACGTATCGCTATTGCTCCTGCAAAAAAAGCGCACCGCAGACACCTTCTTTGGGTCGACGATTCCGGGTGTAAATGTCTTCATGTATCCGGGGTATCCGCCGGGTTTTGCATAATCGATAGTCAGCTCCAATGCTTTCCTGTGCTGAGGGTCTGTGGTTGTGATCACTTTCGCGACAACCTCGTGTTGAACTGTCGTTTTGGGATCGATCGAATCGCAGCTATCCAAGGGCCGTCCTTTGGTTCCGGGAGCCGCAAACGCGGAGGGCACAACAAGGCTGAGTACGAATAGGAGACGAGGCAGGGTTTTCATGAGTGTAGATTGAAAAAAAACATTTTTGGCCGTGCCCCCCAACCGCGCTTAGCATCTCACCAGCAAAGGCGAACAGACACTTTGGCTCTGGCTTGTTCGCCACATTCTGAACGTCTGTTTGATTCGTTCAGAATGTGGCTAGACCAACTCGGGGGGAGGTTTCTACGGCGTCGTGATGTGACCGGGTTTACGATTACTGATTGGCAGAAGCCACGCCGTTTTTACCGGGCTTCCATGGCGTAACATCGGGTTCGTAAGCGCCGCTCGCAGGATTCTTGCCGCGCACTCCGTCATTCACTCCGGGGATCAAAACGCCCTGCCCTATGGTTTCGCGATAGAAGAATGTAAGGGCAGCTTCGTCGCTTGCAATCTGCACATTGAGGTATGGGTTCGGAAGCATTCCCCAACGGTCCGGCACCACCGAGGATGGCTTGATCCATTCAATTTTGGCTGTGGTCTTGGTGGGATTTACCGCACTGAAACTGACGCTTGGAAAGCGGCTGTCGCTAAACACAAATCCCGCCTTCGGCCGAAAATCACGCGCTACAAAATTCACAAACGCGTCACCAGCCCGAGCCGCTTCGATCTTGAGATTATTTTGTCCAGTTTGAGTGATGCCATGATAACCAGCAGATTTCCATGGAGTCGTAGATATCTCGGGCGAGTCGCAATACGTGCTTTCATTGTAGGATGAAACACCAACGAGTGTATTATGGTAAAAGCAGTTCCCAACGGACGGGGCATTCGCTTGAAGCCCGCCAAAGGAAGCTACCTCTCGATTCGAATTCCACACAACATTGTGATCCACCAGAAAGTTTCGCGACCCATTATCGAGGTAGACCCCGAATCCTCCTCGACTCGTGGGGTCGTGTAACCAGTTATACGAAATGCGGGTGCACCGGCCATCCGCCGCTGTGGCATCACTGCCGTAGGAGTAAATGGAGCCCCAGTCGTAGCAGGACCGCCCGCCAGCCCAAATGTCGTTGTACACCACACACTGTCCAGCTCCACCACTCATGTAGATCCCATCCCGACCGAAATCGTGAATGTTATTAAACGAGACAATGTGTCCGGACCCACCAGTTAGCGAAATAGGGGAGTGATACGAACCCGCATACGAAATGTTATAAATATCGTTCCGTGAAATGGTGTGCCCCAAACCTTTCGCAGATATCCCTCCTCCAGCAGCGTTTGAAATCGTACAGCCCCGAACCGTATTGCCGGTGCCGTCGAGGGCTACGCCGGCCTCCTCTTTCCTGCTATTAGCGCCCCAACCCGTGGCTAGCTTCTGAAAATGGTTGGAGTGTGATACCTCGCAATTCTCCAACAGCAGATTACTACCGTTCAGGAGTAACGCGCCGCCCTTAAAATTGATGCCTCGAAAGGACAACCGCTCAAGTCCATCAACCAGTACGCACCAATTGCGGCTCTTCCTTTCAACTTTTGCAGCACTCGGATCAGCTCCATCTTTTAGCCTCAGCAACAGGATCTGTTCATCCGCACTATTCCGCTCCAGAACCCATTCCTGATCGTTTGTCGTGCGATCAATAAACGCACGTTTTCCCACGAGGTACGCAAAACCATTGGCGCTCGTATCGCCAGTTTGTTGAGGCCACCACCAATCCCTCGTAGACTGCCGAGCATCGAGTTGAAATTGCGCCCCAATTTTAGATTGAATCACAGAGCTCTGCCACGCCCACCCCTGACCAATTCGCCCGGCAAATCTCGCCCCCACCACATCCGCAGGCTTCAGCGAATCGAAAGTCCTCCCACTAACCCGGTACGACGAATCCATCGTGACCTCGGCTCCATCCGGAGCCATCAGATCTGCCGACAGTTTGCTCGGGAACCTTGCTTCGTCCACCATCGATCCGTTTACAAAAATCTGATCGAAGCCCTCCGACGGATCATCGGAGGATAGATACAGATCAGCGGAAGTCGGATTGTTCGCGATCGGGTTCAGGTTCAGCGGCGTATATTTTGTAACCGCACGATCAAATGCATCGAACAGAACCTGCTGCTGCCCCTGCGGGCCCTTTACCAGTATCTCGCTAGATCCAACGGACAGCGTTAGCTCTCCCGACTGAGGCTTCGGATCGTACCAATCCGCGTAAAGACTGAGCACCGTACTTCTTGGCTTTGCCCCCTCAGTCCAATCGGCTGGAGTCACCGCCCATGAGCCCTGCGCGACCAATTGCCCTCCCGGATACGCCGTGAGGTTATACTTAACATAACCACCTACAGCTGGACTAAGCGTGACATCAAACCCGGCGATTCCCTTTGCCGAGATGGAACCAACAGGCACGCCCCAACTCGCCTGTCCGCCTTTTTTAAGACAAAGCGACATATTCACAGTGCCGTCCGCAGTACGCATGACCTGCACATTCACACTGCTTTTTGCGCCCCACCCATGCGCCGCATCACTCGTGAAACTAAACCGCGCAACGGCAGTGTTGAGCGAAAGTTGTGAGCCTCCCGTATTCGCCAGATCCATTTCCCGGATCCTCCACGTTACCTCGCGTTGAAAGAAATCGAGTTCACTCATGGGTTTGCCGCCAAACACCTGGTTTCCGCCCCATGACGCGTTTTGTACTTTTACAGGGATTTTCAGTTTACCTCCACTCTGAGTCCCCCCCGACCCTCGGACTCCAAAATTCCAGTAGTTCACGCTCAGAGGAGCACTGGAATTGAGAGCCTGTTGCACGGCAAAAATCCGAGCATTGGGATCAACGAGCTCCCAGGTACCAACCACTGGATCCAGGGCGGTAATCACCGGACGACGCGACGGATCCTTGGCCTCGATTGTGACTCCACTTCTTTTAGGGAGAACCGTCTCCCTATAGGTGCCTTCAAATAATTGGATGGAGTCGCCATTTTGCGCCTGCTGAATGGCACGCGCTATGGTTTGATACGGGGCGTTGAGGGTGCCGGACGCACTGTCGATGCCGGTTTCAGAAACGTAATAGACGGTGGCACTGCAGCTCGAAACGGCGGCAAGCGTTTGAATCGCGATCAGTTTTAGTTGGTTCATTGGGGGATGAAATGACCCACACATTCTGCCTCATTTCCGCGTCCAGTATATTAGCCGAACGGCTACGCTGATCCCACTTGCCACTCCACATTAACGTTCGCGTATACGGTCCTGCGGCAGGTCGCTAATCGAACGACCGGTATGTAACCTGCAACAGAAACGCTTAGACGGCCTCACCCCCCTGACTCAGCCAGTCGAAAGCACCAATGCAGCAACAAAGTCTATTTGATCGCGCCATCGCGCTGGAAAGCCTGCCAATCTGCCGCAAAACCTTCGTTGATCAGCCAGGAGGCGCTCGATTTTTCACCACTAAAGGAGGAAAAAGGAGAGACCGGTAACGTTTGATAACCGCCTAGCGCCGGGTCCCAGTTTTGGCCAAGGAAACCATTCTCGAGAGAGAGCGCATTGAGTCGTACCGGGTGTTGGCTTGGATTCGCATCCGCAGGCACTCGCGCAGAGAAGGTGTGGCGCAGAAACGAAAACACGAGAGGCCAGGTCTTTTCTCCAGGGCCGTGACCGGTCTTCGGTTCGACCGCAAAATTCCACAATGCAGTATGTTTTTTACGAAGTGTCTGCACCACGGCCAGATTTTCCTCTTTCGATGGACGTGCAAGAAACGGATCGTCTTCGCCAAAAATCACCAAACCGGGAACTTGCGCAGCCCCCGGTTGATAGACTTGGAAGGTCACACCCGGGCGCATTGAGACCCAGCCCCAAATTCGCTCGGGAACGTACGCTGGTAACACCGCAGAAAATCCGGTGCCGTTCGAGTGCCCATAAAGGAACAGCGGCGCATTACCCAATTCTGGGTGACCCGTCTTGGAGCCGAAAGCCTGCAGACGATCAAAAAGGAGACTCCTCGGCCAAAAGCCCCGTTGCATCGGATTTCCGATGAACTTGAATAACGCGAGGTGCAATTCTCTCGCGAGCGCGCGCATGTCGGCACGAGCAAACAGATTTTCGCCACTACCATGGCCGGACATCACCACGATGCCCTTTGCGACATCCACACCCTCCGGCAACCAAAGATCGAACTTCACATCCTCGCTTTTGCCTTCGCCCTTCTCCTTCACCACTTCAGCCCAACGCTCGTCGCTGATCTTCCAATCCCAATTCCGTCCCACGACCTGCTGAGGTGACGGTGTCCCCCATTTAGCTTCATCCAACACACCGTCCCAGCTCTTCGTGTCCTTGGATTGCGCGTTCGCACTCACCCAGCCGATGCTATGAGACATTGGGAGTTGAAGCGTCTCGGTAAGTTCAATATCAGCGGCACACAGGTTCGCCACCGGAGCGATCAGGAACCCCAGAAGGAGTGAATGTACTTGTTTCATAATAAGAGGGTTCCCGTACTCCGGTCACACGTTTTTCTGGCCGGACCGGCCTAAGTGGGACCATTTCATTTGTGACGCGGCGTGCGGATATGGGACTCTCAACATCAAGTCCACAAACCTAAAAATCTTAGGCCTATCTCAGACTGCTCGGAATATCCCCGGAACTCACTCCATACTGCCCACGTCGCAATCGCTCATTGCGCCCGTTGGTCCAGAGACTTCTTTGCCGCTTCACACAGCTATCGTGAGGACACCGATTCCCTCACCCACAGCTCCGAATCTTTTATCGGCAAATGGAGCAAGTTTCAGGAATATATCTGCGATGAGTTCCGCCCCAGACCCACGTCACCAGCATTTTCTTCGCTACTTCATGGCAAGTGAACCTGCGGTGCGTGCGTTTGTACGGTCGTTGGTTCCCACCCTAGCGGATTCCAATGACGTGATGCAGGAAGTCGCAATTGTGCTCTGGGAAAAATTCACGGAATACGAGTCAAGTGAGGACTTCCGTCGTTGGGCCTTCGGTGTGGCCAAGTTTAAAGTGCTGTCGTGGCAGCGGGACCGGATGAGGGATCGCCATGTATTCGGCCTCGAAACAACCGAGATATTGGCGTGTGACAGCGAGCGTTTTTCAGAGCATCTGGAGAAACAACGGGAGGCCCTTCAGAATTGCCTCCAGAAGCTACCATCCGATCAGCAGACACTCGTAAACTTGGCGTATGCGCCATCGGCGAGAATTGACGAACTAGCCACCCGGATTGGTCTGAGTGCAATGGCGCTCTATAAGAAATTGCACCGGATCCGAATCTTTCTGGTGGAGTGTACTCATCGCGAACTCAGTCATGGGAGGAATGTATGAAAGACGATCCTAGGTCTCAATGGATTCAGGAATATCGGGATGGCACTGCGAGCGCTGAAACCACATCGAACCTCGAACGCGCATTGCAGCAAGATCCCGAGTTTCGTTTGAGGTTTCTGGAATACCTCAATGTGGATACGGCTATTGCGGCTCAAGCAGCATTTGAAGGCAAGAGTGAGCCGAGCCCAGTGGTTTCTTTTACACCGGAGCGCCGTCGATTGGGGCAAATGCCATGGCTCGCCATGGCTGCGGGTATGACGCTGATGGGGCTTCTTGGATGGGGAGTACAAGCCATTCGGATACCATTCGCAACCGTAACGAGCAGTGTTGGAGCGTCGCTTTCACAGGGCACTGCGGTGCGCGGTAGGAACTTGCTCCTGGACGCCGGCGCGGTTGAGTTTTTGACACCCAAGGGGGCTAGGGTTGTAGTCGAGGCTCCGGCAGAAGTCCGATTCGAGTCCTCCGAAAGCCTCCGAGTCACGCGCGGTAAAGTGGCTGCGGATGTGCCGCCTAGAGCGAAGGGCTTTACGGTAGTCACACCGGATGGAACCGCCGTAGATCTTGGAACACGCTTTGGGGTCGATGTTCCCGCCTCTGGCAATTCCGAAATCCACGTATTTCAGGGGGAAGTGATCGCCCAGGCAAAAGGGGACCCACTGAAGCAAAGCCTACGAACAGGCGAAGCTTTCCAAATGAACAACGGCAAAGGCACGTCGCGCGAATTGCGTTCCTCTGCTTTTATTCAACCGGACGAAATGCCTCAGCTTTCTGCGGGTCTCTCCTCGGGCCAGATCGCCCGTGCACAAACCAGTCTGGCCGCATTCCGAAAAGACCCTGCGTTGATTACCTTGTTTGACTTTAAGATACCCGGGCAATTTTCCGGAGTATTCCGTATGGTGCAAGGACGCTGGCCTGGATCACATGCACCGGAATTCACCCAGCCTGGAGATCACATTAAAGTGGATGTCGGAGGCGGACAGGAATGGCCTCAATTGACCTTGGCGACGTGGGTACGCATCGATCAGTTAGGAAGTCCCTACCAATCGTTATATCATACCGATGGATGGCAGGATGAAACACGCGGACAGGTGCACTGGATGCTCACAAAAGACAACACCATGCGTCTGGCATTAAGAGGAAATACGCTTGCAGCGAGTTCCGTTGAAAAGCACGGGTATCCTGATTCGACAACCTCTGTGCTCCCGGAGCGGGGGCGGTGGATTCATCTGGCAACCGTTTATGATTCGGTAGCACGGACGGTCCGGTTCTATTTGAATGGGCAGTTTGATAACGAGATACGCCAGGAGGTGGCTTATCCAGCACGCTTGGGAGCGGCTCAGATTGGAAATTGGAACCGCGATGACCGGAAACTCAGTGGGCGGATGGATGAATTTCTGCTGCTCGGGAGAGCTCTGAGCGACAAAGAAGTACGCGACCTTTACCAAAACGGAACGCCGTATCGGTAGAGCCGCAAAGCATACCTAAGCGCGGTATCTTCTTTGCACTTTTTCAAATGGCGAAATTTTTTCGGCAAATGGAGACAGACCGCGGAATGATTCGACAGTATGAAAATACGAACCTTCCCCCTGCTCCTCCTCGGCTGCGTTTCGCTTGAGCGATCACAGGCCGCCCCAGTGGACTTCGTTCACGAGATCCGGCCGCTTTTTGAAAAACACTGCGTTAGCTGCCACGGGCCTGAAAAACAAAAAGGCGGATTACGCCTCGATATCAAAAAGGCGGCATTCACGGGTGGGGACGATCACGCGCCCAATATCGTTCCAGGAAAACCAAAGGACAGCCCGTTACTAAAATTCGTGGGAGGACAAGATCCCGACCTCCTCATGCCGCCAAAAGGCGAGCGGCTCACCACAGACGAATTGGCGCTACTGGCTCGTTGGATTGAGGAGGGCGCATCTTGGCCCGATGGAGTAGATGCGGAAAAGCTTGTAGATAAACGGGACCACTGGTCGTTCAAACCCCTGGCCTCCCCTGCTCTGCCTGTTTGCAAAAACGGGACGTGGGCTCGGTCTCCTTTGGATTCCTTTGTTTTAGCCAGGCTCGAAATGGAAGGTCTCGGTCCCGCTCCGGAAGCCGAGCGAAGAGAGTGGCTGCGAAGGGTGTCCTTTGATCTCACCGGCCTGCCTCCGACTCCGCAGGAAGTGGATACATTCGTGAGCGATCAAAGCCTGCAGGCTCACGAGCGCGTCGTGGATTCACTTTTGGCATCACCCCGCTATGGTGAACAATGGGCGCAGCATTGGTTGGATGTCGTGCGATATGCGGACACGCACGGCTTTGAGGTAAACACCGAACGCCCGAATGCCTGGCCCTATCGGGACTACGTCATTCAGGCCATCAACAGTGACACTCCCTATGATCAGTTTGTACGCGAACAGATCGCAGGAGATGCGACCGGGAAGGATGCCGCCACAGGGTTTCTGGTGAGCGCATCCGTCCTGCTGCCCGGGCAGATCGGAAAAGACGAAGCCTCCAAGCGACTCGCCCGGCAGGATGCTATCGACGAGATTGTCGTGAATACGAGCCAGACGTTTCTGGGGCTCAGTGTCGGTTGCGCCAGATGTCACGATCACAAATTCGATGCAATCACGGCTCGGGATTATTACGCGATGCAGGCCTTTTTTGCAGGGGTCGGATATGGTGAGCGGGATCTCCAAACCCCGGATGCGAAGGCAGCCCGGAAAGAGGCGGCTGTTGTGCAGGGTAAAATCGCAGAGATCGACCGGACTATTGCATCATTTGTACCGGTTGCGTTTTCGGGAGCCAAAAGAGTGCCTGTCAGCTCAAAAATTAATACCGATCGCTTTACCCCAGTGAAAGCGAAGCATGTGCGGTTCACTATCCTAAAAACAAACAAGCTGGAGCCATGTATAGATGAGCTTGAGGTTTTTAATACTCAGGGCGTGAATGTGGCCCTCGGGCTTTCGGGAGCAAAAGTGAGCGCCTCCGGCCAAACCATCGTCGCAGACCGACATGATCTAAATTTCCTGAATGACGGTCGGTACGGGAATTCGAAAAGCTGGATGGGTAATGAAACTGGGAAGGGCTGGGTGGCGGTCGAGTTTGCGGAAGTACAAACGATCGACCGCGTGGTCTGGGGACGCGACCGGGACGGGAAGTTTTTCGATCGCTTGGCGACGGGTTATCGGATCGAGGTTTCCGAGAATGGTGAAAACTGGCATTTGGTCGCCGACGCCTCGGATCGTTCGGAAGGAACGGAAAAGAAGGTCAATGTCAGTAACCCTTCTCTAGCCGGACTGAACCCGGAGGAGGTTCGGCAGATCAAGCATTTGCTGAATGAAAAGGGGCCACTTGTGAAACAGCTGAACACGCTCAATAGCCAACAAAAGGTGTTCGCCGGGGTTTCTCAAAAACCGGACGACATCCATTTGTTGTACCGTGGAAATCCGGAGCAGCCAAAGGAGCGGGTTTCCCCCGCGGTATTAAGCGCACTGGGGAGTCTGAAGCTCGAAAGCGAGGCGCCGGAACAGTCACGGCGATTGGCGCTGGCAAACTGGATTGCGAGTCCCACAAATCCACTGACTACGCGAGTGCTCGTGAACCGGATTTGGCAGGGCCATTTTGGCACGGGCATTGTAGAGACCGCGAGCGACTTTGGACGTATGGGAGCGAAGCCGTCTCATCCCGAGTTGCTCGATTGGCTGGCGCAAGAATTCATTCGGTCCGGATGGTCGATGAAGGCACTGCACAAACAAATCGTCCTGTCGGCAACCTATCGCCAAGCCTCCCGCTGGAATCAGACAGCAGCGGCGAAAGACGCGGAGTCACGGCTGCTCTGGAGGTTTCCACCGAGGCGCCTGAGCGCCGAAAACATCCGGGACACCATGCTCGCTGTTAGCGGAGAATTGAATCCGGCGATGTACGGCAGTGGGTTTGACTTGTTCAACAAACGAGGCGGGCTCAGTGGTTTTACGCCAGTCGAATTTTTTGAAGGCAATGGACTGAAGCGGATGATCTACGCGCACAAGGTCCGTAGAGAACCCGAGGCTGTGTTTGGCGCGTTCGATTGCCCAGATGCAGGTTTGAGCACTTCAAGGCGGCGTGAATCCACCACCCCGATTCAAGCGCTGAACCTCCTCAACAGCAGGTTTAGCCTGGATCGCAGCGCTGCACTTGGAGAAAGGGTGAAAAGGGAAATGGGCCCTGATGTTCTCAAACAAATTGAACGCGTCTACCAACTGACCCTGGGCAGACTGCCGGACTCAGGCGAAGTTTCGGACGCCAAGTCGGTCTTGGAAACACACGGCATCGCGACCTTGTGTCGCGCGATTTTAAACACGAACGAATTTCTTTTTCTCCCTTAACCCTCCCCAAAATATGATTCCTACAAACGCTGAACATCTCTCTGTTCCAGGCCGCTTACTTTTGGATCGCCGCCAATTCCTTTCAAACTCAGCAACTGCGCTCGGATCGATCGCACTAACCAATCTGCTCGGGCTGGACGGTCTGTTAGCGGCTGATGCCAGACCGGTCATTGATCCGGCCAATCCCTATGCGCCACGGTCTCCGCATTTCCCTGCAAAAGCAAAAAACGTGATTGTCATCTTCTGCGCAGGTGCGGTGAGCCAACTAGAGACCTGGGACTACAAACCGGAGCTGATCAAGTGGGATAACAAACCGCTCCCCGGTGGGCCGGCTGTAACGTTTCAAGGCGAGGCCGGAAACCTGGCGCGACCGCAATACGAGTTCCAGAGACGCGGGAAAACAGGGAAGTGGGTGTCGGATCTTATCCCGAATTTGGCCGAACTCACCGATGACATCGCCTTTATCCACTCGTTAACAAGCAAGAGCAACACACATGGCCCAGCGGAAAATTTCCTCTCAACAGGCTTTAATCTGGACGGTTTTCCCAGCCTCGGCTCGTGGACAACCTATGCCTTGGGGAGCGAGAATCAGAATTTGCCAGCCTATGTAGCGATCCCGGATCCACGCGGGGTCCCTCAGAACGGCGCGAATAATTGGGGAGCAGGATTTCTGCCGGCCGCATTTCAGGGGACGACGATGAGTTCACTGGAGCCGGTACGGCATTTGTCGGCTGCTGGGATCACACAGAGCTTGGATGCAGCTGCGAAGGCGTTGCTGCAGCGGATGAACGCACAGCATTTGGAAAAACATCCCGGAAACGGAAACCTTGCGGCGAGGATCGCCAGTTATGAATTGGCCGCTCGAATGCAGTTGAGTGTACCGGAGATCAGCGACCTGAGCACAGAACCAGCACATGTCCTAAAGGCATACGGGGCGGATGACACTACCAACAAAGACAAAGCCGCGTTTGCTAAAAATTGTATTCTTGCAAGGCGGTTAGTGGAGAAAGGGGTGCGTTTTGTTCAACTCTTTAACGGAGCCTATGCCAGTGGCGGAAAGCTCAACTGGGACGGGCACAACGCGCTTAAGGAGCAATATGACATTCACGCCAATGTACTCGATCAGCCCGCGGCAGCGCTGATTCGAGATTTAAAAGAGAGGGGCCTGCTCCAGGATACCTTGGTAGTTTGGTGCACCGAGTTCGGCCGGATGCCTTTCTTTCAAAAGGGAGCAAAGGGCCGGGATCATAACCCGGATGGCTTTACCTGCTGGCTAACGGGGGCTGGAGTGAAGGGCGGTGTTTCGCACGGAGAGACGGACGAGCTCGGAAGAAAAGCGGTAAAAGACGTGCATCCACTTTATGACTTCAATGCAACAATCCTCCACTTGCTGGGGCTGAATCACGAGAAGCTGACATTTGAACACAACGGAGTGCAACGCAGATTGACCAGCGTCGAAGGCAACGTAATCAAAGAAGTCCTTACGTGACCCCATTGCATAGAGCCTCCCTGGTTAGCTCATTGCTGGAGGCGGTCGCGAGCGGCCGTCCTCGTATGGAGTCCGGAAGTAGGTGAGAAGCAGCCGCCCCCGTTTAGTTCCTTGTGCCTAGACTAGGTGGATAAAACTACGAGGCGTTGGGTAGAATAAACCGTGGAATGTGACTGAAATTTCGACTCCGCGAGTTCACTCGATACTCACAGGGAGATCGTATTGAGCCCTCGCCCCGTTTCCCTCTTACAAAACGCCACGCCCGCTCCGGCTCAAGATTAGCCGATCATTCGTAGTCCATTTACGAATGTCAGGTAACCACGCTTGCCCTGACGTAGACCAGCCCTGGCACCTTGCGGTGCCCCCTCAAGGTTTCGATGAGTTGAGAGAGCCCGCATATCTAAAGTATCACCCGGTGATACCCCGAGCATCAAATTAGGCTCCTATTTTCATCATGGTTTCACTTTATGATCGGATGCCGTAATTCGGGGACATGCCGATCCATTATCCTCAACACTCCGCCAACGCCTCGCAATTACATCGGGAAATCCCCGCGCCCATCTATTCCTCCGCCTATCAACCGCTCACCACACAGCTCAGTATCGAAGATCTCGAGTCAGAGCTCCGCGTCGGCGACGTTATTTTTATCCAATCCATTCCGCTCCCCTTTCGTCAGGTGTCCCTAGTTACGGGATGCTGGTGCAATCATGTGGGAATCATTGAGTCGGTCGAAGACGGCAAAGCTGTGGTGGCTGAAAGCACGTTTCCGTTCTCACGGCGGACGCAATTTTCTTCGTTTGTGAAGCGCTCGTGTGGAGGGCGTGTAGCCGTGAGTCGCCTGAGGGCGCCGTTCGGAGTGATAGAGCAGCTTGCACTGCGCAGAGCGATCCAGCAGCGGATGGGTGTGGTCTATGATACCGGCTTTAACTTAAATTCACGGCGCCAGTTCTGTTCGCGTTTTGTACGGGAGGTGCTCGATGAAGCGACCGGGATAAAAATCGGGGAGATCGACACATTCGCTCAACTACTAGACCGGCAATCCGGGATCAATCTAGGGTTCTGGAGAGCGTGGTACTTTGGCCGCATCCCCTGGCAACGCCTGACAGTCACCCCAGCCAGCGTGCTACAAAGCCCGCATCTGCACCTGATTTTTGACGGGGTTATAGGCATGCAAACTGGAGGCGTGGCAGCCTCGAAGAACGTGCCGGAACCTAGGCTACACACACCACAATCCGAATCTACGCGCCTTGCGATTCTGGGTGGAAAGGCGCAATTATGAGCCCCATTCCCTGGGCGTGGATACCATTGGTGTTATGGCTTTGTCACGTGCTTGCGGCCGGGGTTTTGGTGGTTCCGGTTGTCTACTTCTCGCGGAAACGAGTGCGCTGGTATTGGTGGGAATGCCTTGCGCTACTCCTCCCATTTCTGCTGTGGGCCTTCCTGATTTTTTTCGCCTCTATCGGTCCAAAATCGGTCTCCAATATGTGCATCGAGCCTCTAATCCTTGGAGGAACGTTGGGAATAGTATCGATTCTCCGCGCAGCGATCGGTGCCCGCTGGCCTGGACCTCGCCTCGCTGCGATAACGTTACTCGGGCTCTGCCTCGCAGCGGTAGCCATGCTTTTGTTAGTGCCAGCTTTGCCGGAATGACGTCGGCCTTGCGCGACGATAATTCCCATCACTCCGCAGATTTTCGGATACGTGATACTTTTATTTTTGCGCAGCTGTGGAGAGGGACTCGAATCAGCAGAGCGCGTTATTTTGTGTTTGAGAGGCACACACAAATTCACGCACGTACCGCTCAGGAATCATACCTGACGCGCGGCATCCGGAGGGCAAAGTTTATACGGAAAATTTAAGCGGTCCGCGTTCGCCTAGAATAGCGGTTCTCGTGGGATGGTTCGTTTTCGGGGGCTTCTTTTGAGGCTCAAGCTGCTCCGGCCAGGTACACCAACCCGAACTTCTCCGCCTCCACTTGTCCCGTAAACACTCTCCATAAATCCACGGCTAATTGCCGTGCTATTGCCACAACGGCTTTCTTCCTCACCGCTTGGTTGAGCGTGGGACTGTTCAACACGGGGGCCCATTTCAGGAGTGCCGTGTACCCGGGTTGCCACCGGATCATTCGACACACCATGTCCACAAGCATCGCTCGCACTCGCGGATTCCCGCTCTTGCTGACGCTTCCGGCTCGGCGTTTACCGCCGCTACTGTGTTGATGCCCTCGCTCCGCTCGCTCGGGCACCCTACGGGCTTCGCTTCGCTACGTCTATCTCGCCAGATGCCTCTGGCTCGATTCCCGAGGACACAAGCCCGTGTAACTCGATACCTGCCTCCGGTTATTAAACCGACACGGTTTTCATCCCTTTAGACGGGGAACGGAGAGCAATCGTGTACACGTTCATCGAGAGTCGCCGAGACCTCGTGATCGATCCATACGCACCATCTTCGGGATGTGCTGGCGGGGTTGTATTCGATCACGAACTGGCGGATCAAGGCATCGCCCCGGAAGCCTGCGTGTCGACATGGAAGGCTAAGCGCGAAAATCGTTTAAGTGGCAGGCTGGATGGAGCCAGTCACGCGGTGCGAGGGGAACCGTCACTGTTTGAGGTGGGATACATGCTCAACCAAAGCGGACAGTTGTCATTCATTTGGCTGACATGCCAAAAAATTGCAAAGGCTTACAATCGGACCGATGCAAGCCTCCCCGTTCACCTTCCCGAGAGCCTTTTCACGGAAGTCCTCCGTGCTTAGCTCGGGCGACCTCAGTGTCGTCTCAGGATTGCTTTTGTTCGTAACGTTTGTCCTTCGCTCGTTCGCGAAGGATGCCGACACGCAGAGCGTCAGTGCCACTATCGGGAGTGACAAGCCCGGTATTCAGATGGGGCTTTAGCGAGCACTTTACCTGGAAGAGTGCGGGGCAATGCAGACGGGAAAAACAAGAGAGCCTGTATAGAAGTCGATAATCTTAAAGAGAATGAATCCCATGAAATTAGATCCAGTAAATCGTCCAATGGAGATTTGTAGTCATGTGAATAGGTTCAGAAACAGGGTGAGGTCTACTTTGTTTTCTTTGGTTATGTTTATGGCGGTTTCCAGTAAGTTGTCGATTCAGATGTATGCTGTGGATGCATTGGCATCTACAGGCTTCAGGAATAACCAAGGGCCGGACTGGTATTATAAAATAGCTTCTGATGCTCCCCTTAACCCTTCGCAAAGAATGCCCATATATAGCAATAATACGTGGACTGCTGAGGGTGCCATAATTGGGAGCAATTTTCAAATACCGAAATACCGTCGAGATTCAGTGAGGGAATGGAGGGCGAGTTCCCCTGGTGTTATACGGATAACAGGGAGGCCAAATACCGGTAATGGAGCCATTGCAGGAAATGGGGTTGAGGTTGAAATCACAAAGAATATCACAAGGGATAACGGAAAAAGTCTATGGTTCAAACAAATGCCTAATAGTGACGATGTGGGATACAGTCACGACATAAAGGAAGTCGTTAAAACAGGTGATACCATTCAGTTCGTCGTGCGATGTGGGCATGAGGATACTTCGGATATTTGCTATTGGGATCCTATGATCAGTTACCTAATTCAAGGTGGGTCTCTCACGGGTGGAACAAATACGCTTAATGTGATAATATCCAATCCAAATGACGCAGAGTCAAATAGGCAGGCCATTCAAGATCAATTGAATAACGCGAAAATTACAACCGATAGAAATTCCGGCATCAATGTAACTGTGTTGCTACCGCCTGGGGATATCTCAATCGGCGGTTCACTGGTAATGCGTGGGAGTCGGATTACGCTCAAAGGAGTGGGTGCAGATCTTACCAAAGTATTGATGTGTGCGGATGAACCCTATGTTCTGGTTGACCACACGGTTGATTGTGGCATTAGCGACATGACTTTTGATCGTCCAAATGATTATTTGCCATGGACGCAAGCGACGGTAGATAGCCTTGGGACTGCTGCTGCCAGTGGTAATACGATAAAGCTGGGGATTACTATCGATCCTGACTATCAAGAATTGACTTCGGAAATGATTAAGAAGGCTGAGGAGAAAGCTGACGGCGTTTGGATCACGTTACGTGATGTCGGCGGGAAAATGTACAACTTTGGTTATACGCGCGGGTTAAAGACAAGTGAAAACATTGCAGGTTCTTGGAAGAATTCTCGGACAGCCCGTCGTTGGGATATCTACGTTCAAAAAAAAGGTGGGGATGACAATGATATACAGTATTTTTTGGGTCAAAGGATAACGCTGGGTATGCAATATGGGAAAAATGCACTTTTGTTTAAGTATCCTATAAATACTTTGGTTAAAAATGTGAATCTGTATGCCGGTGGAGGAATGGGAGCGTACGGAGCGCTGGGGGGTGATGCTACTTTTGATAATGTTAAAATTATTGCGAATAATTCGGCTGGAAGGCTTTGCAGCTGCACGGCTGATGCTGTTCATTTCAATTCTGTAAGAGGGGTTTTTACACTAAAAAACAGCACTATTGGGCAGTGCGGTGACGATTTGTTAAATAATGGCGCTTATTCGTGCCCTGTGACAAAGACTAGTGGTGCGAGTGTGAGCTATCATTTAGACGATCCGATAATCTCCTCGTTGTGGTTTGAGCAGTATAAGGTTGGTGATCGCATCGAGCTACATCGCAATGGAACCAATGCTGAGGGTGGCGCCAATACGCGAATCAGTTATCTTGGTCAGGCCAGAATTGGATCCGTTGATACAGGTGGTAAAAATGTCACACTTACGTTTGATCCGGGGTTTAATGATCCCAATCCTTCGTTTGGAACAATGGCTGGTGATTCTGTTGTGGATCGGGAAGCCTGTGCAAATCAGATGGTGATTACAGATAATAACTTTCAGCATCATAGGGGCAGAGGGCTCAGAATTCATGGGGTTGGTGCACTGATTCAGAGGAATATATTTACGGATCAATTTGCTGGCGTTACCCTTTTTGGGTATATTTCTGCCGCGGCCGCAAATGTAACTATTAAAGGTAATTCCTTTTCTGGTAGCAGAAGTGATACCCCGGGGTTAATTTCGGTAGATGCAACACAGCAGGGGACTGAGGGCGTTGCCCGGGCCAGTTCTCATAAGATTATCGACAATACATTTACTGCATTTAATGCAGCAAATTCCACGGTTAAGCCTATTTGCCTGAAGTCTGCGGATTTTGTTTACTTGAGCGGGAATTCGGTAGGTGCTGCTTCCAGCTTGCGTGCGTTGATAAAGGATGGAGGGGGTAACAGTAATATTGCTTTCAACTACTACGATATTGGCCAGCAGTACGGCGAGACGAGTCCACTATATCCGTGGTCGTACCTGAAAAATACGTCAACCTCATTGGTGCCGTTTCTGAACGCATCCGAATTGACATGGGATTCCTCCACAAATAGCTGGGGTGATCCTGCGACTGGCCCTTCGTTCATTATGTCATCTAATGACAGGTTGAATTTTAAACCTAAGGCTGGAGAGAGGCTTTGTTTGTGTTGGACTGCACCTAGGTCTGGCAAGGTAAATATAACTGGGGATGCTTATTTTGCGGAAGCGCAGAGAGGTGCCGGTGTATATCAGACTATTTACAAGAACGAGGTTTTGCTTACGGGAGCGGGCATTGCAATCAATAAGGGAAACCCGGTGCAGCCGTGTAATAGGGGTGTTGATGTAGTTAGGGGTGATAAGATTTATTTGCAAATTGGCAAGGGGCAGGGCGGGGATTATGAGGTTGTTTCCTGGGCGCCTGTAGTTACTTATGTAAAATAGACGACTTGGGGTTTGTGGTGTTTAGCCCGAACTCTCAAATTACAAAGAATCGCTCTGTGCAGAACGGTTTGTCTGAAAGTGAACCAGAAGCAGACAGCTAGAAACAAAAACACCACTCATAAAAAAGAGCCAGCGGACGCCATGGTTGGGAAGGTAGTCGTCTTTTTGGTGGTGGAAAACCCGAGTTTCACAGTTTGGATAAGTACACCTAAAAGAGAGCCCACGTAACAACGACTCGCACGAGAAACCCCGGAATAGTGCGGCTTCAGGACTATCGAACGACTTGTTCCAATTTGCGCGCGGCCCCATCAAGAAGATCACGATTCCGAAAAACCCGGGGCCACCACCGATACGCGCTACTGTTTGAAGAATTCCATGTTCCTCATAAAGCCCCTTCCGAAACGCTCCCGTTCCAGACCGATTTCCGAATGAGCGTCGAGTCCGAATTGTCGCAAGTGACGAACCAAAGCGCCGGAGCGATGTTGCACAAACACCCGACGTGCTCCCGTTGCCTAAACCCACAATGCTGATTCGGCCCCTCCCCCCAATGCGTACGCAAAAAGGGAATTCTTGCTATGAGGTTGGTCAAGCTTGAGGTGGAGATCACCGCCAGGGTTTGTGTGTTTTTGAGACCGATTACTGCTGTTACTTCGGATGAATGGTTTTCGGGAGGCTCTGGGTTACTCCTAATGTCTTCCTTGCCGGGTAAGCGTCGTCGGGTTTCAACGATAACAGCCCCCTGTCCGAAGTTTGCTTTTGGCTTTCGTCTACAAAGCGCCGAATTTCTGATTCGGGGCGAGCAAAGGGCGCGGAACGCGCTGGTCTCATCTATCAATCGGACGTTTCTAAAACGCCCAAAGAATTCTCCAGACGCGCGACACACGGACGGGAAATTTTATACGGAAAATGTAAGCGGCTTGGGCTTGGGCTTTGGGATGTGGACTCTCGTGAGCCGGCCATCTTGAGGCGCGAACTATTATTTTTCTCAAAACTCGAAGACGTTCTGACAAGAGCCCCCTACGGCGGCGTTCTGGTCTGAGTATATGAGTGTCATCTCTCGGCTCAGGCAAATCTTTCTTATCTCCGCCGTCGCCTTTCCGTTAAGCGGCGCATCCGCCATCGGACAAACCACACCCACGATTCCGAGGGCTAAAATCTCTGAACCGTCCGACGAAGTGGTTGTCGATGAATCCGCAGATGGAAGCCTTCAATCGCTTCTGCAAGGAGATGTACTGGTGATAAAACTCCAGGAGAACCCAAGTACAGGATACGTTTGGTCCTGTTCTTCGAGCAGGAATGTTCTGCTTCAGCTGGGACAAAAAGAGACGGTCAGAGACCCGGCGTCCCACCTAACTGTAGGCAAAAACACTACCATTACTTGGAGATTTTTGGCGAATGAAGCTGGCGACACTGCCCTGACTTTCACCTTAAAGCGGCCATGGGAATCAAACATAGCGGCAATCAAAACCATTTCGGTACCCGTAACGGTAGCAAACCCATTAGTTGTATCCAGACAGGCACTTCTTCAAATCAGTGAAAAAGACGAAAACAAGGCCCTTTATATAAAGAAGGGCGATCGCCTGGTTGTGAAACTCGCGTCCAATCCCTCAACGGGCCAGTCGTGGAAAGCTGCAACCTCAAAAGCCGGTGTCTTTTCCTTTCCCACCCAACCTTATTTTCAACCAGATGACCAAACCGATCTGATAGGCGCTGGAGGAACGACGGTATGGTTCTTAACTGCGACTGAAATAGGAACAACCTCGCTCCTTTTTTCCTATTCGAGACCAAACAACCGGCCTTCCAAAATCAAAATGTGGCACGTCACCGTTACCGATTAACCGAGAACCCTACCCGACTCTAACTCCATGTGTGTTGAGCGCATGTGCTGATGCTTAATGTTTCTCGTGCGACAACTGAGAGTTGCGTCACAGCCGGATCAATCCCCGGAATTTTGTCTGGAACAGCAATGGGTGAGTTGTTCCTGGAGAGTCTCATTTTGAGGGGGGCAGATTCGCGATCGAGGATATTGAAATCGGAATATTCCCAGGAATGGAGTAGGCGAAATCGATCGGCGAGGAGAAGCCCACTCAGTCCGAAAAAAGAAAGCCCGCTCCATTTCAAAGTGAACGCCGGAAGGCTGGTCAAAAACCCATGCGGGAAGAGGTGTCGAAAGCCCCTTAAACGTGGGGAGGGACAGCCCCCAGAGGTGATGCTTGTAACGCTGACCGTCCAACTCGCGGCCAGCGGGTTCAATTACACCAGGAATGAGCCCGCCTAATTTGGAGCGCAATTTGCAGACGACATTCAACTCGTCCTAAAAACACAACCGTAAGCGGAGATGGAAAAACTGAAGGCCATGTGCGTCGACTCCGCTTCGGGTTCCGCCTGAAGCAGGGGCACCTGTCGATTAATCCGCATTTTTGAAAATTGACTGCTAAGTCCTCCGTACCTGCGGCAGTCCGATGTGAACGTTTTCTCCCAGTATCAGTCTTCAACCGCAAACCCCCATGAAACAGAACAAGCATCACCATCTAAACGCACCAAAATGCCGCTCCGTATTACTCACCACCTGCGCCGCGCTGACCCTAGCCCTCGCGGCCGGCGCGGATGAGGTCAAATTCACGTTGCAGCCAAACAAGGCCTTTTCGAAACTCGGCTACTATATGCCCCAGCGCCTGAATCTGTCGGCGCAGAAGCCGGATGGCGTCAAGACCCCTCCTCCGGGCCTGGAGGCCCCGATGTACGGTGAAATGAAGCTCGGGCCAGCGGAGTCGCCCAGCACGTTCTTCCTCATTGTGGACGAACCCGACGGGAAGCCCGCAAGGTTGTTCGTGGACGCCAACGGCGACGGAGATTTCAGCAATGACAAGCCGGCGGAATGGAAGGGTTCCACCCGGACAAACAATGGCGTGACAACGACATCGTACAGCGGTGGAGGCGATTTCCAGGTGCGTTATGGCGCGGACAGCCTGACCTTGCACTTGGAGGCTTACCGGTTTGACAAGAATGACCCAAACCGCGCCGGATTGAAGGATACGCTGCTTTACTATCGCGATTACGCACGCGCCGGAACATTGGAATTGGGCGGCAAGACTTACGACGCCATGCTGGTCGATGAGTCGGCGAGCGGCGATTTCCGGACGACGGGCACCAACACTCCATCAACGCAGCTGCTGATCGACCTGAACGCCAACGCCAGGTTTGAATCGAATGGCGAGCAATTCCCGATCAACAAGCCCTTCAATATTGGAGGCACGACGTACGAGGTTGCCGGGATGACAGCCTCCGGCGATTCATTCCAGATCGTCAAGTCCTCACAGACCGTGGAGGAAACCAAGCCGATTCCGGATCTCAGCCCCGGAAAAGCCGCGGTGGCTTTCCAGGCTAAAACGACCGCCGGGGACGCCCTGGATTTTCCCGCGAGTTACAAAGGCAAAGTGGTGTTGTTGGATTTCTGGGCCACTTGGTGCGGTCCGTGCGTGGCAGAACTGCCCAATGTGACGGCGGCGTACAACAAGTACCACGACCAAGGCTTCGAGGTGCTGGGCATCAGCCTCGACAAGGAAAATGCAGAGGAAAAACTCGCCAAATTTACCATGGAACATTCCATGCCCTGGCCGCAGATTTACGACGGCAAGGGGTGGCAGGCGGAGGTCGCCCGCAAATACTTTATCGACAGAATCCCGCAAGCCTTTCTGATCGACGGCAACACGGGCAACATCATCGCCGCGGGTTTCAAAGCCGCAGGAAAGAACCTGCCCGCATCCATCGAAAAAGCGCTCGCGGCCAGGAAGTGATTTTGCATCCGGCCTGACGCGGCCATGCAGCCTCCCACCCTACGCACGTAAACAACAATTCCCTGCTATGAGGCTGCTCAAAGAAGATCGGGCTCTATCTGGATGAACTCCGTGCCTCCTGGCCCGTCCATCACGAACCCACCCCTGCTCCAGCCCGCAAGTAAAATATGGCGCCTGCCGGGAGTGGCGTGATGCACGTCAATCTCTCTACCGGATCAGCAGACCGTGTTATTTCGTGCTTGAGAGGACCACACAAATTCACGCACGTGCCGCTCAGGAATCATCCCTCTCCAAGACTTGTTGTTTGGTAGTTTCCTCTTTGCTTGGAGCTTTTAGGCCCTTCGGCGCCAATCCGAGTTTGCGACAGTCCGCATCCACTTCATCGCTCCAGGCTTCGTAGAGCTTTTTCAACTCCGCGAGTTTTTCGGGTTTCTCGGCTGAGAGGTCGTGCTGCTCACTGATGTCGGTTGCCAAATTAAAAAGCATCTCGCGAGCGGGTGTTTGCTTCGGGCCAGGATTAGCATCGCCTTCGGTGCTGTGAACAAACTTCCAGTCTCCCTGACGCGCTCCGTAATTGTTACTCATCGTGCGACTCCGCCAGAAAAGAACATCGTGCGGTGTCCCCGACTTTTTTGCCGAAAGAAATGGCAACAGGTCCACACCGTCGCTTTGCGATTCATCCGCTCCTGCAACAGCGAGTGCAGTCGCGCTAATGTCAAAACTCATCACAGGCTTCGAATATACCGTATTTGCCGCGATCACGCCGGGCCACTGCATTAGCAAAGGCACACGAATACCGCCTTCAAAAGTCTAGCATTTGGAGCCGCGCAGAGGCGTATTCAGGGACCCGTTCACGGCGTTACGTGTGGTCGGGCCGCCGTTGTCATTGTGGAAGATAACAAGTGTGTTGGCTAGTTTGCCTGTCTGCTCAAGCTTCGCTAGCACTAGACCTATGTTGTCATCCATCGCACTGAGCGCAGCCGCATAAACGCGACGCTTGGGATCGGTCAACGCAGAGAAGCGTTGCTGATATTTGTCGGTGGCTTGCAACGGCGAGTGAACCGCATTGAACGCAAGATAGAGAAAGAAGGGCTTCGCGTTCTTGGTTCCTGGTTCTTCGTTCTTGGTTGTGGAGCATCGCTCGATAAACGCTGCCGCTTCCTCACCAAACGCGTCCGTGAGGTAGCGCGACTCATTCACCGGCTCTCGATTGTGCAGAATGGGCGCGTGATATTCCCCCTTACCACCGGGCGCGAGGATATAATAATGCCCACCACCGAGGAATCCGAAGAACTCATCAAAGCCGCGATCCACTGGAGTAAAGCCTGCACCAGTGCCGAGGTGCCACTTTCCCACCATTCCAGTCGTGTAGCCTGCCGCCTTAAGACGCTGCGGCAAGGTGTTCGCCTGCGATGGTAATGGACCGGCTAGATCTTCGATGGCGTAACGGTGCTGATAACGACAGCTCATCATAGCCGCGCGCGTCGGCGTGCAGAAGGACCCATTTGCATACGCGTCGGTGAACCTCACGCCGCCTTTCGCGATCCGGTCAATGTTCGGCGTTGGGATGTCCATACAACCATGCGAACCGATGTCGCCGTAACCCATGTCGTCACTGAGAATGATAAGAATATTCGGTTTGGCTGGCGTGTTACTCGCAGCATGGAGTGCGACTACCGGCGCTAGAAGCAAGGCAGTGACGATGGTGAATATTTGGTTCATGTGAGATTGAAGATGGTTTTATTGAGGGACTCATACGAAAGCATTTCCGTCTTTCGTACATCTTAGATGCGAGTGATCCGATTAGATCGGTCACGAAGAGGACAGGGGCTTGCTACTATCACTCCCGTTCAAGTGGAAATTGCCCAAGAAAAACGGCGCAATTTATCGAAACGCGACTCATTGAGTCAGAACTGCTACGTAGCACACGGTTCCACCTGAGTTTCACGAGTGCGAATTTCCCTCGGCGGGATGCAAGGCGCGAGGGGCAGAGTCATCGGATATGGCTCACTTCTTTTTCTTGCGCGATTCTTCGTCTTTCTTCACTCCGTCGGCGTCTTCTCCCAGCTCTCGTTCCCCGCCAAACTCTTGTTTCTGCTTCACGAACGACTCCGGTCGCGGCCCATCGAACTGCTTTAGCGCCGCATGCAGCTTCGCCTTTGCCGTCTTGGCATCGGTATCCAACGCGCCGTCGGCCAGAGGCGACTTTTCATGTTCATCCTTTTCCAATGCGTAGAAACGGCCGTCGGAATACAGTTTGAATTGGGCATCGTGCGCAAATTCTGCATTCGCCTTCGCTCCGCCGCTCGGGTTGTACCATGCGTAAAGCCAGTCGCGCGGCTGACCTGTCTTGCCCTGCAATTGCGGCAGGAAACTGCGCCCATCGAGCTTTACGTATGCAGGAATCGGGGTCGCGGTGGCCTCGCAAATGGTCGGCAGAAAGTCGGTGGAGTCGATCAAATCCATTGATACCTTGCCCGAGGCAAAATGGCCGGGCCAGTTGCCGATAGCCGGAACATGTGTGCCCCACATCGTGGTCAATCCTTTGCCTCCCTGTACATCCTGACCTTTAAATTTCGACGGAGTCCCCCGGCCTGTGCCGTTGTCACCCAAAATCAGGATCATGGTATTATCGCGCAAATGTAGCTCTTCGAGTTTCGCCACCAACTTGCCGATCAGTTTATCCGTGTAGGCTACCATGTCGGGAAAATGCCCCTTACTCTGATCTTTCCCTTTGCCTGACTTCCCTTGCACATAGTCGGGACTATCAGGGGTCGGGTCATACGGGGCATGCGTCAGCATCATTGGGTAGTACAGGAAAAACGGCTCTGCCTTTTTCCTCGTAATGAAGTCCAATGCATAGTCGCTTACGATGTCCGGCCCGTACTCGTTCTGACTATAATCCTGCAGCTTGCCGTTGATCTCCAAACCCGGGTTTTTGTAACGCTCGGGACGGCGGGTCAGTTGCCAGAGGCAGTATTCGTCGAAGCCGAAATGAGCCGGACCTTCGAATCCGTTGCTCAACTGCCATTTGCCCGTGATACAGGTGGCGTAACCAGCCTGCTTCAGGAGATTTCCGAAAGTGGTCTGCGATGGATCCAGGTGAGCAAACCGAGTGTAATTGCGCCGGTTACTCATCCCGGTCATCAGCTGCACACGGCTTGGGGTACAAAGTGGCTGGACATGGCACTGCTCAAAACGCACCCCTGTTGCGGCCAGCTTATCCATCACCGGCGTCTGATAACTCTCGCCTCCATCCGCCGTCACACACTCATAACCAAAGTCGTCTATCAGAATCAGCACCACGTTCGGCTTCTCACTTGCCGCCTTACAGTTAACAACAACGCAAAGAAAGGCGGCGAGTAGAGAGGATTTTATTCGGAGGCGCGTCATATCTACCGCACAAACACCGCTTCCCGGTATCGGTTGCGCGGAAATGGGCAAAAGCGCAAAAAAGAACAGTCTCGATGCCTAGGTATAATGCCTCCGCTTGGGTCGTGGTGAACGCAGAAACAAAAGAGTGTTTAGCACGGCGCCTCTTCCGACGGTGGCCGAAGAGCAGGAACTCGCGCTGATGTCACAGGCCTTCGCTGCGCCTCAGGAGCGATTTCCCCAAGGAGAAGGCAACCATTCCGGCAATCATCACTGCGAGTTGCATCCACCATGGCGAAGTGAAGAAGAACACGGAGACGAATTCGTAATTCACCATCAATCCGACAATTTCTGTAATATCCCAGACTCGGTGGCGCCTCACGCAAGGATCGTTGGTGTGTTTGGCTTCAAGAAAGTAGACGATTCCGACAGCCAATATCGAGGCGGTGGCGGCAACAGGGATTGTCAGAAACGCGGGCGTTTCGATGATGGCGCCGGATGCCTTGGCCCGGCAATGGAAGAAAGCGACCGCCACCCTGCTAAACACCCAGGCGGTGAAGTATGCCAGTAATTCAGTGCGATCCTTGATGCGTCGGGTCATTGAGATAGATGGTCGAGTGTGGTGACGCAGTTGCATAACCCCAGCGTCCCACAGGTGAAGGACGAGGTGTCTGCAAAGGCTGCGCCAACTAGCCCTCTGGAAGCAGCGTCAAAAAGCGCACGCGCCATAGGGTACTTCGAGTACGTCAGACACAAAATGAGAGTCCTGCTGCTCAATAATACAGAGTTCATAAATACGCGTTTCCAACAGTAAAGTTCGTTGGGGCCGAAGGCGTTTCTGCTACTTGGTTGTCGCTGCTTCCAGCTTCTTGATCGAAACGCGTGTCGTCCGAGTGCCCACTCTTAGAATCTGAACTTCCTCGCCAAGGTTAAGACACACGCTGCTCTTTGTTGAAGACTCACAAATTCGAGCCGTATTGGACATATTGCCATTCGGTATTCGAGTTTCCCACCCAAGCGTATAATCGAGCGTCAGTGCACCCGCGTCCCATATTCTAAGCAGCCCTTGGATCTTATCCCCCGGCCCACCCAATGTGACGTTAAATTGTGCGACTTCGCCGTATGGAGCGGCTAACACAACACACACTTCAGGTAGGTCCCCGTCTTTATCGGTGGTAAAAACTGTCAGTAGATAATTGTCACGTCTAACAGGAGATTGCGGCGTACGAGCAGATACATGCGTCGGTTCCTGAGCGGGCGGGCGCGGGACAGGCACTTCCGCAAGCAAGACGGACGGGATTAAAACAGCGGCTAGTATAAAAGCTTTCATGATCGGACAGGAGGCGTGGTGCTTGGTGCTTGGTGCTTGGTGCTTGGTGCTTGGTGCTTGGTGCTTGGTGC
>JBAXNG010000024.1:0-91920 GCA_037133875.1 Verrucomicrobiota bacterium
CTCCTGCAAAGAAAGCAGCTCCTGCAAAGAAAGCAGCTCCTGCAAAGAAAGCAGCTCCTGCAAAGAAAGCAGCCGCTAAGAAGTAAGGTCGGACCTTCGATCGCCTAAATTAAACCGCTCCCAGCCCCACCGGTTAGGTCTATGTAAACTGATTGCGCAGCGTGAGGATTCGTTCTCACTCACATGCAATCAGTTTTCATTTCCAAAGAAACACATCGACGCTGAGTCGGTGGGGAAGGGAGCGGATTCAAGAAGACTACAGACGAACTCGTCTGCGTTTCCCCCGCAAGCGCTTGATTAATTTGATTCCAAGACAAGCGCTTCCGGAAAGTTTCTATGGTTCGCTTTTTTCAAAACCGAACCATCTCATCCCGAGAGATCCTTTTGAATAGAGACTCTCTCGCTGCACCTTCCCGAGCGGCCGGCGTGAACCTCCTGTTCGCCTGTCAGGCACATCGATAAGGACATCTTTTGTAAGTGAGGCAGATCGACGTCCCTTTAATCTGCATTCAGACTACTTCCGTGCCCTCAATCGATCCCGAGGCCATCGACACGTATCTCCTCACATGAATCTAGCTATAATTGGCGGTGGTCCCGCCGGACTACGAGCCGCAGAAGTGGCAGCTAAGGGCGGCGCCAACGTGCACCTGTGGGACGCCAAGCCATCCGTTGGACGCAAGTTTCTCGTCGCTGGCAAAGGAGGACTCAATCTCACGAAAGCGGAGTCCAAAGAATCGTTCGTCCGCCGATACTCTCATGCATCCAAACCCATCTCGTTTTGGGAATCGTTAATCTCCGACTTCGATTCTGAAGCCATACGGACTTGGGCCAGCGAACTGGGTGTCGAAACTTTTGTAGCGTCGACAGGACGTGTTTACCCAAAAGAACTCCGTGCCGCCCCATTGTTGCGTCGTTGGGTTTCGCGGCTGCGCTCTTTCGAAGTCCAGTTTTCGATGCGCCACCGCCTCATCGGAATGCAACGTACCCATAAGTTCCACTTAGATTTTGTCCACGACGGCAACATCGTCACCCAAGTAGCGGACGCCGTAGTGCTCGCACTTGGAGGCGGGTCCTGGCCAGAAACCGGATCGGACGGCAAATGGACCACCCTTCTAAAAAATCTGGGCGTAGGGGTGAGTGATCTCATTCCGGCCAACTGCGGCTGGGAATGTCTTTGGCCCACCGAGTTATTACCATTCATCGAAGGCAAACCTCTCAAGGCGCTCACCGTCCGCGCCGGAGACGTTTCCGTACAAGGGGAGCTATTGGTCACTAAATACGGACTGGAAGGCGGCGCCCTTTACCAATTGGGCCCCACATTACGAACAATGGAGGCCCCTGCCATCTCCATCGACTTCCGCCCTCACTCCTCCATTGAACAGCTCGTTTCAAAAATGGGCCCGATCCAACGCAACTTCCTACAGGAAGCACGACAACGTTGGCGCCTCAGTGACGATGTTTTTGCGCTGCTTTCGCACTTCCCTCTTTCCTCCCATTTTGACTCCGCCGAAGCGCTAGCGTACCGCTTGAAGAACTTCCTGATCCCACTTCAAAAGGCCCGCCCTATCGAAGAAGCCATCTCTTCCGCGGGAGGCGTCCAACTCTCGGAACTGGATGATAACCTCATGCTTCGAAGTCTCCCCGGGGTGTTCGTTGCAGGTGAAATGATGGATTGGGAAGCCCCTACCGGCGGCTATTTACTCCAAGGTTGTTTTGCAACCGGAAGTCGTGCCGGAACCAGTGCGTTAAATTGGCTCAAAAGCCGCGCCTCTTATTAACCATCTCCCCCAGATTTCATTCCCCCGTTATGCGTATATTCTTAGTCGTCGCCTCGTGCCTATTGAGTGTCCTGATAGGATTAACACTCAGCCACAGAGACTCTCCTGCAAGCCTATCGGCGCCCAATCGAAAACCTGTCATCGGCCTTTCACTCGACACCCTCAAGGAGGAACGCTGGCAGACAGATCGCAACCTCTTCGAGAATCGGGTAAAAGCACTAGGCGCTGAAACCCTGATCCAATCCGCCAACGGTGACGACACTCGCCAAATCGCCGATGTCCAAGCCCTCATCAGTCGCCATATCGACGTTCTGGTCATCGTGCCTCACAATGGTGAAGCCATGGCAAAAGCCGTGGCGCTCGCTCACGAAGCCGGCATCCCTGTCCTCTCCTACGATCGTCTTATCACTGGGTGCGACCTCGACCTCTACATCACTTTCGACAACGTGAAAGTCGGCGAACTCCAAGCACAATATCTCGTAGATCACGTCACCACGCGTCCCCTTCGTTTGATCCGAATCTACGGCTCCAAAACCGACAACAACGCGCTTCTGTTCAAACAAGGACAAGACAACGTTCTGCAACCGCTGATTCAAAAGGGGGACATTCAGGTAGTTCACGAAGACTGGGCACAAGATTGGCGTCCCGAAAACGCCAAAAAGATCACCAACGCCGCCATCACCAAAGTGGGTGATAAAATCGACGCCATTCTCGCTTCCAATGATGGCACGGCCGGAGGCGCCATTCAGGCTCTAATCGAAGAAGGCGTTTCAGGGAAAATCACGGTGACCGGCCAAGACGCCGAGCTGCCTGCCTGTCAGCGCATCGTGAATGGTCAACAAGCGATGACGATTTATAAGCCGATCGCTAAACTAGCCAATCAGGCCGCCGAAACCGCCGTCAAACTCGCAAAACACAAACCCGTCATCGCCCCCGCTTCAGTTCATAACGGACACTCCCCAATCCCTTCGATTCTTTTGGATGTCACCGTCGTCACGAAAGAAAACATGGCGGAAACCGTCATCAAAGACGGCTTTCACCCGCAGGAAAAAGTGTATCAAGGCGCAGCGGGCCGCTAGTTCCTATGCACGACGCGATCCTTGAAGCGCGGAATATTCTCAAAAGGTTTCCCGGGGTTGTTGCGCTCCAAAACGTCAGCTTCCAACTTCGAGCAGGTGAGATTCATGCGCTATGCGGGGAAAACGGCGCAGGCAAATCCACCCTCATCAAACTTCTCTCCGGCATCCACCCCACAGGATCCTACGAAGGACAGCTTTTCGTTCATCAACGACTTGCCGAATTTCGCTCCCTGGCAGACGCCGAACGTCAGGGAATCGCCGTCATTTATCAGGAACTCGCACTCGTAGATGAACTCACAGTTGGGGAAAACATCTTCCTCGGCAACGAGCCCCGAACCACCTTCGGACTCATTGATTGGTCTAAAGTCTACTCAGACTCGAGGCGTCTCCTCGAACAATTCAACGTCGACATCGACCCATCCGCCCAAGTCGCAACTCTCGGCGTGGGACAAAAGCAACTCGTCGAGATCGTCAAAGCGCTATCCAAAAACTCCAAAATCCTGATCCTCGACGAGCCAACAGCGGCTCTCACGGAACAAGAGGTCGGCATCCTGATCGACATCCTCAAAACACTCCGCTCGCAAGGGATCTCTTGTATCTACATCTCCCATAGACTCGATGAAGTTTTCGAGATCAGCGACCGGATCACGATTTTACGAGATGGCGTCTCAGTCGTGACAACCCCAACAACAGAGACCTCCAAGTCAGAAGTGGTGCGATCCATGGTAGGGCGGGAAGTAATCGATCTGTTTCCTCGCCGCAGTTCCTCCGTCGGAAACGTGGTCCTCTCGATCGAAAATCTCAGCGTCCAACATCCTCATACCAAGAAGCCATTCCTTCATTCCATGGAATGGCAACTCCGCGCAGGCGAGGTGCTGGGGATCGGCGGCCTGATGGGTTCGGGGCGATCCGAACTACTCATGCATATTTTCGGAGCCTGGGGCACAAGGCTAAGCGGCAACGTTCGATTAAACGGTCACGCACTCGACCATAAAAAACCCCACGAAATCATTCACCTTGGGCTAGCGCTCGTCAGCGAAGATCGCCGCAGATACGGCCTCATTCTGGACAAAACCGTTGAGTTCAACCTATCGCTCTCGGCTCTCGGAAACTTCTCACACCGCGGACTCTTATCTGCAGCAGATGAGTTCGACCGAAATCAGCACTTTTTTCGTTCGCTGCAAGTGAAGGCACCATCCATGGAAGCAATCGTTGGGAAACTCTCCGGAGGAAACCAACAAAAGGTTGTCCTGGGTAAGGCGCTGATGACCAACCCAGACGTGATCTTTCTGGATGAACCCACCCGAGGAATCGACGTCGGTGCGAAACTCGAGATATACGAGATCATCAACTCACTCACAGCCGCCGGCAAAGCTGTGGTTCTCGTTTCGAGTGAACTCCCCGAACTCATGGGTATGAGCGATCGCATTCTCATGCTCCACGCCGGAAAAATCGGCGGTGAATTCAATCGCGCTGACGCCACCCCCGAACGCCTGTTAGCCGCCGCGATGGGACAACCGATTCCGTAAACCGCACTGGTTATCACACTCGCCCCCTCTCCCCTTACAGATTTTCTGTTATGCAAACCAAACTCTCAGCCCGCAATTTCTCGATGGGGATCGCATTGATCCTGGTCTGCGGATTCTTTGCCATTGTATCGCCGCAATTTCTCACGCCTCGAAACCTTTCCTTACTCGCGACCGAACTTTCCATCACTGCCACGTTGGCGATGGGAATGCTCCTGGTGATTCTTCCAGGACACATCGATCTTTCTGCTGGAAGCGGTGTCGGTCTTCTCGGCGGGATCGCCAGCGTTTTGGTTTTCGAGCACCATGTCGCGGCCCCACTTGCCATGATGATCGCTCTCTTGGCTGGCATCGGCATTTGGGCGGCGATGGGAACTCTCGTGATTCGAGAAAAAATACCCTCCTTTATCATCAGCCTCGGGGGGCTTCTGATTTTCAAAGGGCTCTTTTGGTTAGTCATCCACAACGCAACCATTCCTGTGACGCAAGGCGGCCAATCAAACCTCTATTCGCTTCTCACCACTTTCTATCTACCGCCGCCGCTGGGCTATGTGCTCGCCGCAATCCTCTCGGTTGTTCTTTTCATCAATCAATTCAAGGCAGCCCGAAAAAGGCGGGCGTTCAATCTGTCCGCACCAGACAACGAAACAACATTCCTAAAGGCATTCCTCGCGAGCCAACTTTTGTTTCTCTTCGTCATCATCAACAATCAATACAGAGGAGTTCCTTTACCCGCCCTGATTTTGGGCCTGATCTCCTTTGGCGTGTACATCCTCACCACGCACACTCCGTTCGGGCGTTATCTATACGCCATCGGCGGCAACGAAGAAGCAGCTCTCATCTCAGGCATTCCCGTCCAGCGCGTGCTGATCGGTGCCTTTGCAATCATGGGCGGCATCGTTGGAATCACTGGGCTAATGCAGACTGCGTACGCAGGAGCCTCCACCACAACTATCGGTGAACTCATGGAGCTCGATGCCGTTGCAGCTTGCGTGATTGGTGGAGTCAGCCTCAAAGGAGGCCGAGGCAGTGTTCTCGGGGTTCTTTTTGGTGCGCTTCTCATGGCGGTGTTACTCAACGGAATGACGCTGCTAGCCGTTTCTCCGGAGTTTAAGTTCATCGCTAGAGGTGCAGTTCTAGCGCTTGCGGTATGGATGGACGTCCGAATGGGACGTTAGTTCGCTTCTCGCCCGAGAGCCCCCTTTCCCAGAGTTTGAAGAACCCAAACCGCTCTGATTTCCCAAGCCCTCGCTGATATTCACGAACACGCGGTCAAACAGCCGTGGCAGTCAGATCGTAAAAACAAAAAGGGCCATCCTTAATCAAAGGACGGCCCTCTTGTTAACAGTTCGCGGCGAACCTATTTTTTCTCGTTCGCATCCCCCGAAGTTCCAGCTTCAGCAGGGGCCGCAGGTGCCGATTCGATTGGCTCGAACGTGAGTTTTCCGTCTTTTGCAACAACCTTTGCTTTGTCGCCAGCCTTCAAGTTCCCACGCAAAATCTCCTCCGCCATTGGATCTTCGAGGTAACGTTCGACCGCACGACGCATCGGGCGAGCCCCATACGTTGGATCGTAGCCTTTTTCGATCAGTAGATCCTTCGCAGACTCTTCCAACTCGATAGTGATCTCTTTGTTCTTAATACGTTTCGCAACCTTCGCGATTTCCAGATCCACGATGTGTTGAAGCTCTTTCTTCGCCAATGTGTGGAAGACAATCAGATCATCCAAACGATTCACAAACTCGGGTTTCAATACCCGCTTCGCTTCCTCCAGAATCTTATCCTTCATCACGTCATAATTCGTCTCA
The DNA here is from genome assembly GCA_037133875.1 of Verrucomicrobiota bacterium. Lineage (GTDB taxonomy): Bacteria > Verrucomicrobiota > Verrucomicrobiia > Chthoniobacterales > Chthoniobacteraceae > Chth-196. The sequence goes on from JBAXNG010000024.1 coordinate 6,192, forward strand.
TCACGTGATGCGGCTCCGAAGCCCATCGTTCCTTGCTTCTTGATCAATTCAGCACCGATGTTGGATGTCAAAATGATGATCGTGTTTCGGAAATCAATCTTACGGCCGAGAGAATCCGTAATCTTTCCTTCCTCCAAGATCTGAAGCAACAAGTGCATCACATCAGGATGCGCCTTCTCGATCTCATCAAATAAAACCACAGAATACGGACGCCGGCGTACAGCCTCCGACAACTGCCCCCCCTCCTCATGCCCCACATATCCGGGAGGCGATCCGATCAAACGCGAGGACGTGAATTTCTCCATGTACTCCGACATGTCGATCTGGATCAGCGCGTCTCTGTCTCCGAACATAAAGTCCGCAAGACACTGCGCCAAAAACGTTTTCCCAACGCCTGTTGGCCCCAGGAAGATAAACGATCCAATAGGACGCCGCGGATCCTTCAGATCAGCACGGGAACGGCGTAACGCCTTTGAGATCGCCACAACAGCTTCCTCTTGCCCAATGACGCGCCCCTTCAACTCCTCCTCCATACGCAGCAGTTTCGCCGTTTCGGCCTGCTCCATACGACTCAAAGGAACTCCCGTCCACTTCGACACCACATGCATGATATCGTCTTCAGTCACATGAACCTCGCGTTCTTCACGCTGCTCACGCCACTGAGTTAGAATAGTCTCGAGCTTCTCCTTCGTCTGCTTCTCGGTATCCCGCAAAGCAGCCGCCTTCTCAAAATCTTGCGCCTTAATCGCCCCTTCCTTCTGGCCTCGGATTTCTTCGATCTCTTTCTCGATATCCTTCACATCCGGCGGACGTGTCATTGCAGCAATTCGAGCACGGGACCCAGCCTCATCCATCAAGTCGATCGCTTTGTCTGGTAGAAAACGTCCCGTTAAATACCGGTCCGAAAGCCTCGCGGCCGCCTCCAAGGCATCATCGTTGTAGCGCGCTTTGTGATGCGCTTCGTATTTCACACGCAATCCCTTCAAGATCTGGATCGTCTGCTCCACACTCGGAGCCTCCACTTTGACCTGCTGAAAACGGCGCTCCAATGCGGAGTCCTTCTCAATGTATTTTCGGAACTCGTTGAGTGTTGTGGCACCGACACACTGCAATTCTCCTCGGCTTAATGCAGGCTTAATAATATTGGAGGCGTCCATTGCACCTTCAGCGGACCCAGCTCCCACAATGGTGTGCAACTCGTCGATGAACAATATGACGTTCTTCGTGCGTCTAATTTCGTCCATCACCGCTTTGATTCGTTCTTCGAACTGCCCGCGGTACTTCGTTCCAGCCACCATCAACGCCAAGTCCAAGGTAATCACCTTCTTGTCGCGCAAAATTTCAGGCACGTTCCCGTGGCAAATCTCCTGCGCCAATCCTTCCACGATCGCGGTTTTCCCGACCCCAGCCTCCCCGATCAACACGGGATTATTTTTCGTCCGACGACAGAGAACCTGAATGACTCGCTCAATCTCATTTTCGCGGCCAATCACTGGGTCAATCTCTCCCTTTTTAGCCATCTCGGTCAAATCACGACCGAATGCGCGTAACGCCGGCGTCTTGGAATCTTTCTTCGCCCCACCCGCTGCAGCAGCTTCCCCCTGAGATTGAGGAGGTTCAGCCTCCCCTTCCTGCGGAGTGAAATTCGGATCCAGCTCCTTGAGTATCTCGTTCCGAGTCCGCTCAATATCGATTTCCAAATTCTTAAGAACACGAGCAGCAACACCCTCGCCCTCACGAAGTAACCCAAGCAGGATATGCTCAGTCCCGACATACGAATGATTGAGGGACTTCGCTTCTTTACCGGCCAAAGCCAGCACCTTTTTCACCCTCGGAGTATACGGAATATTGCCGACCATTTTTGTTTCTGGGCCGGAACCAACCTGTTTTTCGACCTCACTGCGGACGGTCTCGAGATCGAGCCCCATCTTCTGGAGGACGTTTACCGCAACGCCTTGGCCAAGTTTAATCAGGCCAAGAAGCAAGTGCTCCGTTCCCACATAATTGTGATTAAAACGGTCGGCCTCTTTACGAGCCAAGGCCAGCACCTGCTGCGCGCGTGGAGTGAAATTGTTCATCATATCTCTGGGAGTGCTTGAAACTCTGTACAACGACCGACTACCCCCACCCATGCCAGTTCAAACCTAGCACGAACAAGATCTAGACGCTTTGTACTCCTCCAAGATGTACCCTGCCAGTGCTTCGCGCAAGACGCAGAACATAGGAAACTTTGCGATTTTACTCATTTCCGCCTCATCTCCAGTCCCAGACGTACCCCTTTCCTAATTTCACCCGATCTTCCCAAGGCTCGCCCCCGCCTCTCCTGTGCTCCTTCGTCCGTCAAAACTCCCCTACCGCCATTCACTTCCAGAGCATCCCTAGCGCAACACTCCCCGTTTGCTCACTTTAATAAACTCCACTAATTCACGAACCGCTTCTATCCCAATCAACTCCTCATCCAATCTCTCCAGCGCCTGCTGCTGATTCAACTCACTCCGGTAAAGTATTTTATACGCTCCACGAAGCGCCTTTAGCGACTCCTCGCTAAATCCGTGACGCTCCAACCCCACCTTATTAAGTCCCCGCACCTCCGAAGGATTCCCGTCCGCAATCATAAACGGGGGCACATCCTGCACGATCTTGGAACACCCACCGGTAATCGCATGTTTGCCAATCCGGCAAAACTGATGCACCGCCGTCAACCCGCTAATAATCGCGTAATCTCCCACCTCCACGTGCCCTCCAATCGTCCCGTTATTCGAGAATATCACATGGTCCCCCACGATGCAGTCGTGGGCTACATGACTGTACGCCAGGAAATTGCCCGCACTTCCAATCCGAGTCGTGGAACCAGGTGCCGTACCCCGATGGACACTCACAAACTCGCGAAACGTATTATTGTCTCCGACCACCAAATGCGTGGGCTCCCCAGCGTACTTCAGATCCTGGGTCTGCTGCCCAATCGAGCTGTAAGAATAAAATCGATTCCCCGCACCGATCACACTGGGGCCCATCACTGTAACGTGATGCTGTAACCAGCAATTTTCCCCAAAAACAACCCCTGGACCCACAATACAATACGGACCGATATGACACCCTGCGCCAATCACGGCGCTCGGATCAATGATAGCTGTAGAATGAATTTCGGGAGATTTCACCGGTCAACGAGTCCAAACATGAGTTCCGCCTCTGACACCACTTCCTGATTCACCAAACAACGGCCCTTGGCTTTTGCAACCGTCCTCTTCTGCTGCGTCAATTCCACCTCAATAAACAACGTATCTCCCGGCACAACCGGTTTGCGGAATTTCACTGAATCCGCACTCATAAAATACCCAATCCGTCCGGCGTTACCTGGACGATTCAGCATCAAAATGCTGCCCACCTGCGCCATGGCTTCAAGTTGAAGGACCCCAGGCATAATCGGTTGTCCGGGAAAATGACCCTGAAAAAACGGTTCGTTGATGGTCACGGACTTCACTCCCGTACAGTGCGTTTCCCCCTCCATACTTACCACCCGATCCACCATGAGGAATGGGTACCGGTGAGGAAGCAGCTTCATGACATCATTGATATCCATCACCGCCCCCCCCTTGGGCGTCACTACAGGAGGAACCATCGCCATCGCTTTCCCGAACTGCTTCGCAACCGCACGGGTTAATTCGGCATTCGGACCGTGGCCTGGTTTAACTGCAATCACGTGCCCCTTGATGGATCGCCCAAAAAGCGCCAAGTCCCCTATGATATCCAGCACTTTATGACGCGCAAATTCATTAGGAAAACGCAGTGGCTCGCGACTCAAAACCGAATCCCCTTTCACCACAACCGCGTTCTCCAGACTCCCCCCCTTTATCAAACCCTTGTCCAACAGAGGCTTAACATCCTCGTAATACACAAATGTCCGAGCCGGTGCGATTTCCTTCTCATAAACCGCGGGCGTAATCTCAGAGGAGAAATACTGCGTAAAGCGGCCATCCGGTCCCACGTTTGTACACGACACCTTGAATCCGTTGTAGGGAAGAAGCGTCATGAGGGAGCCACCCGGCGTCTCAATATGAATAGGCTCAGCTACTTCAAACACCGGTTTGGGTGCCTCTTGCGCCACTATTCCAGCCTGCCGGATCAAGTCCACATACAGTGTCGCGCTACCGTCACCGATCGGCGGTTCATTCGCATCCATGTCGATTAACACGTTATCGACCCCCAAGCCCGCCAACGCTGACAAAACATGCTCGACGGTGTGTATTTTCACACTTCCATCCCCCAGTGTGGTAGCGCGTTCCACCGTTTTCACGAGCGCTATACTGGCATCGAGCACCGGCTGATCATTCAAATCCAAACGGCGAAATTTACGCCCATGCCCCGGGGGCGCGGGATGTAAGGTCAACGTAACCTTTTCTCCCGTGTGCAGAGAGGCCCCGCTCAAAGAGGCGCTGGTGGCAATAGTGTGTTGAAGAGTGCTCATCGACTGGGGCGTTATGGCGGAGCCAAAGCGCGCGGACAAGCGAAGTTCGCATCTGACTCAATTCTTCCCACACAGAGGCCGCCTTGCTTCTCTGTAACTCGGAGGTTATAGGATGGGGATGATTGATTACATGCAGAAGGGCGGCCCCCTGATGTGGCTGCTACTTTTTTGCAGTGTTCTGGCGGGTGCCCTGTTCCTGGAACGCAGCCTGTTTTACCATCAGGTCTCGCTTCGGGTCGGAGAATTTCTTGGAGGCCTCGCCAACCTGATTCGCCATCAACGCTGGGCCGAGGCGCAAATGGAATGCGCCACCGTCTCCACCCCCGTCACCCGTGTCTTGCACGCCGCAGTCCTTCGCCACAACGCCTCCCGAAACGAGCTCAAAGATATCGTTCAAGAGGCCGCCCAACTCGAAATACCAAAATTGGAACGCCGCCTGTCCATGTTGGCTGCAATCGGATTAATTGCCCCATTACTTGGCCTCCTCGGCACGGTCATCGGTATGATCGAGATTTTTGGGAATATTTCATCTCAAAGCGGCTTCGGCACTTCGTCCGATATCGCCAGCGGAATCTACCAAAGCCTTCTCACCACTGCAGCTGGTCTGATCGTCGCAATCCCATCCGCCTTGGGGTATGCCTACCTCTCCTCCAAGGTAGATTCCCTCATGCACGATATGGAACGGGCCGGAATCGAAATTGTGAACCTCATCACGGACAACCGCCAATCCGACCGGATCGTCGAGTTTGAGTCCCCGGAGCGAACAGCAAGACCTCAGGACTCGACACGTTAGCCGCCCCTGGAAATCGATCTCGCCCACCCGATTTCATTCCAGAACCGCTTCCCAGCTGTGAAACTCAAGCGCTCCTTTCAAGTTCGTCTCGATCTCTTCGCCATCATCCCCTTGGTGAACGTCTTGTTTCTTGCCCTGATGTTATTCACCCTCAGTTCCCGATTCACCCTCCAGCCTGGATTGCACGTCACCCTACCCACGTCTGCCTCCACTCTGGCTCCAATCGTGAATCCTCTCGTGATCACCATCACCGCAGCCCCGGCTCCCACCGTTTATCTGGGGGAAGAAAAAGTCTCCCCCGAGAAACTCGATCTCATTCTAAAAGACAGGCAACTGGCAGGCCGTCGAATCATTATCCGCGCAGACGCCAACACCCCCTACGATCGCATCAGTCAGATCAGCAATATAGCCCTGCAACGCAAGTTCCCCGTTTCATTGGCGTTTGCTTCCGAGGCCACCCCCTAACCGCTATCGAACCTCGGGGCATGCATTCCAGCAGCTTTACATTTGATTGGAAAACACATCGCTGGTTTTGCCCGCGACTAGCCGCCACTCTGGGGATCTCTATCTTCGCGCACCTCCTCGTCGCACTTCTATTTACCGTGGAAACCACGGAGAAAGTAACGAGCCCGCCCCCCTCGGACGAAATCTCCATCCTCAGCCGAGACATCCCCGAACACCGAGCGCTTCTGGATTTCCTGCAATCCGAAAGCCCGATTGGCGCTCTGGCACATCAACTCTTACCCGTCGGAGACACCCCGAAGACCCATTACCATTTCTCATTTGCGCACTCGCAACTCGTCCCACTGCCACCTCCTCGTTGGACCCTCCCTCAAACCACCCCACTCCCCCGGGTACCCCTTCTCACCCCAGACAACACAGAAAGCACCGCGACGCCCCATAACCCACTGACTTCCAGAGCATCCCGATTCGAAGGAAACCTCCACTGTACCGCATCACTTCAATCCAGACTGCAATCCCCCCTCCGGATCCCTAGTTCTCCAACCCTACAGCTTCTCGAACCTGTCACCTTTCTGATCGGGATTCGCGCTCAGGGTAGTGTCGCATATGTGATGCTTCAGAAAACAAGCGGCGACAGTAACGCAGATTCGCACGCAGAAAATTTTCTACGCCAATTGACGTTCCAAAAATCGGACTCCCCACTGGAATGGGGAAGCGCCACTCTAGAGTGGGCGAGCCCTGTTTTACCGTGATCTCTGTCAGCCTGCGCACACTCATCTTCGTTTCCATGAGCCTCCTACTCGGAGGAATCGCCCTTCTTTGGTTGCTCTCCGACTGGAAGCGATCCAGACGTGAACGAGCCGCTTTTCGGCAAGTGCGCCATTGCCGCCTCTGTTTTTTTGATTTTCGGGAGCCCTCAGACGCAGTCGAAACGCCATGTCCTCGATGTGGTGCACCGACAGAAAAGACGTCCCCGTTTCGAGTATAAATGGTGTTATCTGTCAAAAAACAAAGGTCGAAACCAACTCTCGGTTTTACGCGGCACACTTATAGCTCACGGAGGCTGTATCCCTTTCGCGTTTCTTTCGTTAACCACTGATGACCATCGACCAAAACCAGTCAGCCGTTGAGACTTGCCGCACCTGCGGCCAGCTTTTGGACATCAGTGCGATGTCTCCCCTCAGCGTGGTGGCCTGCCCAGTTTGTTCGACCTCCACAACGGTTCTCCGACGCCTGGGTCCCTTTCAATTGGAACGCCTCATTGGTCAGGGTGGCATGGGCATGGTCTATCAGGCGCAAGACTTGGCATTAAAACGCGCCGTCGCAATCAAAGTTCTGCATCGCTCTTGGAGCCATGACCAGACATTGACCGACCAATTTGAGCACGAAGCCGCGATGACGGCTCGGATCAACCACCCCAATGTTGTCCGCGTTTACTCTACCGGGTCGTCTCACGGCATGTTCTACATTGCCATGGAACTCGTCGACCATGGCTCCCTCGACAGTTGGATGAGTAGATCAGGACGCGTCCCGGAAACCGCCCTTTTACAGATTGCCATTCAAGTTGCAGAAGGTCTTCAAGCCGCTTATCGGGCCGGGTTAATCCACCGAGACATCAAACCGGGAAATATTCTCTTTGCTGAAAATCAGTTGGCTAAAATCGTGGATTTTGGTCTCGCGCTCCATTCCAGCGAAAACACCAAAAGCACCGGCGAGATATGGGGCACCCCCGACTATATTGCTCCCGAAGCACTTGCTGCTAAACATGAAGATTTTCGATCGGACATGTACGCCCTCGGGGCAACCCTTTGGCATGCCCTCACGGGCAAACCGCCACATGAAACCGATAGCACCTCCATTTCCGAACTTCTCGAGTTAAAAAAGCACACAGTCAAACTGCCTAAAGACTCCAAAGAAATTCACGCCCTCACTAAAACTGCCATCCAACGCACCCTCGCATTTCGCCCTGAGGACCGTTACGAGGACTACGAGACGTTTATTGCTGCCCTTAAGCTAGCCCTCGAGTCACTCGATCCAGATTCGAGACATCACTCGGCCACAGTTGTTAAAAAGTCGGCCTCTCTTGTCGTTCCAATTGTAGCAGGAACGCTGCTCTTGGCTGGTCTCGGCGGAGCCGCTTTGTGGAAAGCAAAGAAACGCGCAGACACACGCATCGCTCCTGTCAACGAAGCCTATGTATCCGACGAGATCCGCCTCAACAGTGCGAACACACTTCTAGCAGAAGGGAAAATTGACGAATCCATTCCTCTTCTGGAACTGATTCTTCGCAGCCCGGATCTTTCGCCAAAACTGACCGCGTGGTGTAAGATTTCTCTCGCCACCGCCTACACCCTTCAAGGCAAATCAGGCCTCCGCGCCCCGCTTCTCCAAGGTCTTTCCATGACCGAGATTCCAGGAGACGCCCCTTTGAGTAACTTCCTCCACTCCCTGCCGGGAGTGGCTCCTGGAGTGAAAGGAAAACCAGACCCAGACGAAACCCGTGAGGCTATCCGACAGCTTTGGATCGGGTTTTATCATATAGCCTCCAAAAACTGGACAGCAGCGAAAGGGCCGATCAGCGCTGCCAGCCACTTTTCGCCTCCCGCCCAAGGTGAAGCCGAAGCCATCGCACTGTTACCTCTGGCTAAGCGAGCTCTCGTGGATCTGGAAACGTTGAAGAACATCGAAGTCAAAGCGGCTCTAGCAGCCAGCCGAAAAGACGGCCCCGGAGTCTACCGCGACCTCGAATCCGAAACTCACGCGGGCATCCACATTCCCCAAATTCGGAACGGTGCTCTGGAAATTATAGCCCAAGCAAAAACTGGAACGAAAAAGGCTCCGGAGCCAGCGCCTTCCCCAACTCCCCCACCTGCTCCAACGCCTCCCCCTGTTGCGGAAACAAAGTCTGTTACACCCGTTCAGATTCCGGCCCCAAAAAGCGATTCTCTGGCCAAACAACGCTTCGATATCCTCCGGAAAGAAGTCGCAGAGATGGCTTCACTGTTCCGTTTCCAGGCCGCCACCAAAAAGGTCGGTGATTTCGTCACGGACTACCCCGATTTCGCCCAGCGCGCTAACGTCCTAATCCACCAAATCCGGGCCTGTGCACTCCTGTTTGAATGGGCGATTCGCGACATCCAAAACGCCCAAACTCCGCGACCTTTTCCCACATTGCGCTCTGGCGTTCCATTTCCCGCTCGCCCCGTCAAAGCTGACGCAACCAGTATCTTCCTGAGCACCGAAAATGGCAGCAGCACCTCCTTCGAATGGAAGGAGATTTCCCCCATTTACCTCCTCACACTCGCCACCCACAGCCTGCCCACCCTCCCAACGGCAGCCGCGCGGGCTGAGCTTCTTTGGCTGGCTGGCAACTTTCAGTTCATTTTAGGCTCCACCGAAAAAGGTCTGAACACTCTGAAGCAAGCCGCTGAACTGAACCCAGCTTACGCTGACGCCCTTAAGGCCATCGCTGAACTATAAACCCACGGGGCGTTTCCTCCCGTGGGTCTCAAGTTCACCTCGCCGCCGCCACTTCACCCGTGGCCGTTGTATCTCCCCTACTTACTCTCTTTTGCGTAAGCCTCAAACGCCGCTTCCACGGCGCCGGCTTTCTCGTCGCCTTTGTGAAACAAAAGGCGATGCCGCAGCTTTAGACGTTCCCCTGCTTCAAGCGACGTCACTCCATCCGCCTGACTCTTGTCATAGTCGCGTACCGCAAACGGATTCGCTGAAAACAATCCGTAAGGCCGAACATGCCAGCGCGTCGGAAACCGATACGTGGAAGGATGACTCAACATCGCGACGCCCAAAGTCTCCCCATCTACAGGTCCGCTGTAATCGCACCATTTGGCAGGTTTCCCCCATGCCTCCGTATTCGTAGCACCTTCGCTTGTGACGATCTTACCCCCAAGCTTCGTATCCACCGCCATACTCGTAGGTAAACGCAACCCCAACCCTGCATCCTTACGGTCATCGATTTTCACAGGCCCATCCGTCGCAATAAAATCCTGATCCACATCGATCGAACGCTCATCCTGAGTCGCACGAAACGTAAACCGACGCTCCTCGCTCATAAACCGTTTCCCTGACGGATCCAGGTAGTCGCATTTCTCTGCCACAACCACCTTGCCCGCCTCTGCCTTCAACTCCGTAAACTCGCGATGCACAATGCTACCCAACATCGCCAGGCGTTGAGTACCCCTTAACGCCTGTTTGGGTTGCTTCTGCATCTCCTCAAAAGTCGTCTTCTCGTGCCACGTGTCCCCTCCCCCCGTAATCTTCTCCTCCCCAGTTAACCCATCCCAATTCGTCGGAAACTTCCACGCACCTCCGCCCGAACTCTCCAGACCAAAAGTCAGCCCCCGATGATGAGGGTGATCGTGTTGCTCCCCTTCCACTTGTTTCATCGGGTACTGCCGTGTCATCAACTTCCCGCCCGGACCATAAATCGGCCAGAGATACGGCTTGTTCGCCTGATCCAACACATAACTCGCAAACGGTTGACCATCCGCTTTCACACTAAACCCGCCACTTGGATCCTTCTCCACCGTAAGCGACACCTCGGCAGCAGAGAGAGGCGTACCTGAAATCAACGCCACAGACGCGAGAAAAGACAGAACACGATAATTCATAAGGGGATAACAATTTTAATTAAGAGAACGTCCAACAACTCTAAGTTAAACCCCAAACACCGCTGAATCTCCGGTTATATTTTTCCGTATTTTCCAACCACTCGTTTAGCAGCGCCAAACGCAGCACCCCTCCCAACCCTCTACTTGTGTAGCCACGGCACAAACACCACTCCCGCCTCAAACACCAAAATCACGATCACAATCAACTCCATGATCAACAGCCACCGATTAAACTGATCATGCTTCAGCATTTGATATAAGTCGTCCAACGTCTTCAACTTATCATCAACCACACGCTGCCAGTCGGCCAAATGGAACCGCTCCGACGCAGCCTCGTACACACGAGCCAAGTGCCAGTCCCCCAAAAACTTCCCTGCATGTGTTAGCTCGTCGGATAAACGCGAAAGGTCAATCCTGAGCTCCCCCAATCGCCTCAATACCTGAGCGTTGTGACGCCTCTTTTTCCCCAAATCCACATACGACTTCTCCATGACCGTATCCAATATCCGGTCGTACGCTTCCATTTCGCAAAGCTGCAAATTCGCCAACTCCAACACATGCAACACCTCCGTTGCAGGCCCCGCCCGATCTAATATCAGCGCTGCATCCCAATCAACCACCACAAGATCATCCCGGTAATACCCAAGCCGTTTCGATACCGTCTCCGTGACTTCCTCCTCACAAAGACGCTCCGGATCTTTCTCCTGAGTTAACAACGCAGCCACTTCCCGTCGGTTGCGCGCAAGCCATTCGGTCGCGTCTTCTCCGCTGGGAGAATCCAAACGAAACACTGTATACGCCTCCTGCTCATCCAAAACGTCCACTGGCTGAATTAGATACTCCTTAAGATCCGCCATTACCATTTCAACCAAATGACGCACCGATGCCACAGTCGCGACCGCAGGTGAATCATGCCACGCCACCAGATCCGCCAACCGTTCCACACGCACCGGTGCCGTAATGGCCAACGATAAGCCCCCCACAGGTAAAATCTTCAACGTCCGCTCTAACGTTGCACTGCCGCCTCCGGGCAAATTTCCCTCCACAGGCGCTAAACGAACGATCTGTGGCCGATGAAAAAAGCTCTGCCGAGGAACTCGATGATCCTCCCCTCGCAACCACGGTTCCACTGGCCGACCGAGAACCGTTTTAAGCGGTTCTCGGCGCATATCGTGAGCGATATCAAAGGCGTACAGCCAGGTAACATGACCTGTAATCATAGGGATTCTGCGGACATCCTATCCGCATTCCGCTCCCACCCTACTCCGAAGTCAATGCCGCCCGCTCATTTCCCAGAGCGCCAACCTTCTCCAAGAAATAATCGTAGCCTCCGGAATACGGAAGAACGGTCCCATTATTCACGTGTAAGACTTTGGTAGCCAGCTTCCGGATGAAATGAACATCGTGCGAAATAAACACGAGCGTTCCTTCATAGTGTTCCAACGCAAGGATCAACGATTCGACCGTGTGAATGTCCAGATGCGTCGTCGGTTCGTCCATCAGCAACAAATTCGGCGGATCCACCAGAAACTTGATCAAGTTCAACCGGGTCTTTTCACCCCCGCTCAAAACTGCGGTCTTTTTGAAAATCTCGTCTTTGCGAAACAGAAAACTCCCCAAAATCCCGCGCGCCTCGTTTTCACTCAAAGTCCCGGCAGCATCCATCACTTCCTGCAGGACGGTTTTCTCGGCATCGAGCGTCGCAGAACGGTGCTGACTAAAATAACCGATTTTTGTGTTCAGCCCGAGCTTCCGCTCCCCTTTTTGAAACTCCAAAACCCCCGCCATGATCTTCATGAGCGTGCTCTTTCCTGCCCCATTCGGCCCCACCAAAACCGTCCGTTCACCACGCTCAATATCGAGGCTTAACCCATTATAGACCTTATATTCACCGTACGCCTGATGAATATTATCGAGCGAAATGACCTTCGCCCCGCTCCGAATCGGCTGCGGAATAATAAACCGAAAGGGTTTCTTCGGCGGCACCGGCTTCTCTATCAAATCCATGCGCTCGATCTGCTTGAGCTTACTCATCGCCTGCGAGGCCTTCGATGCCACCTGCCGGAAGCGATCATAAAACTCACGCAAGTTCGCGATCTCCTTTTGCTGGTTTTTATAAGCTGCGTTCTGCTGTTCGTACGCCGCTTCGCGCTGCTCCAAATACGCCGTGTAGTTCCCCTTCCACTCCAGAAGCTTCTTTTCGTTGATCTCAAATACCGTTTCCACGATCTCGTCCATGAATTCACGATCATGCGAAATCAACAACACCGCCCCGGAATACGTCTTCAGGTAATTCTGGAGCCACAACAACGATAACAGATCCAAGTGGTTCGTTGGTTCATCCAGCATCAGCAGATCAGGCTCCATCACTAGCAAACGTGCCAAATGCGCACGCATCACCCAACCACCGCTCATCTGACGTGCCGGTCTCTCAAAATCCGTCTCCTTATACCCCAACCCCACCAACATCTTCTTCGCCTTTGCGTCCACCTTCGGGTTCGTCAACGCTTCATGTTTAGCATGCGCTTCCAAATACTCAGGGCTGTCCACCACCCCCTCCTTCTCCAGCTCCCGCAACCGCTTCTCCAACGCGGGCACCTCTCCGGCCCGTCCCGTAGCAATGTCCAAAACCGTTTCTTCCCCAACCGCCTCCGCTTCCTGCGGCAAAAAGCCAACCATTGTCCACTCGTCTCGCTCTACAGTCCCGGCATCCGGCTCCTGCTTTTTGAGAATGATCGAGAAAATCGTGCTCTTTCCTGCTCCATTGGGTCCGATCAACGCCACTCGCTCCCCATAATTCACCTGCATCGAGGCATTTTCGAACAACGTTGTTCCGCCGTGGGATTTCTTAAGATTACGAATGGTCAGCATAAAAAGGATCTCCCAGAAAAAAGGAGAACGTTAACTCTGCCCAATCTCAGCCCTATTCTCAAGGCCCTATCTCACCTCATGCTCGTACCAATCCGCCTGCTCCATCCATGAATCTCCCTCCTTTCTCCGCCCTCCTCTTAGCCGGTGGCCGTTCCACCCGCATGGGAGTCGATAAATCCTCTCTTCTCTTTGAAAATAAACCTCTCTGGCAACACCAACTCGCCACCCTCGATCAACTCTCCCCCTCGGAAACCCTGCTCTCCGGCCACAAAAACGGCCCTTTCCAAATCTCCAGCCACCCAATCCTCGAAGACCCCGTCGACTATGCCGGCCCCATCGCCGGCATCGTCCAAGGCTTACGCCACGCCAACACCCCTTGGTTACTTGTTCTCGCCATCGACATCCCCTACGTCCCAGCCTCCTACCTCGCAGAACTCCTCCAGCAGGCAGCCCCCCTAAAACGCGGCGTCGTTCCTCAGGACACCCCGTGGTGGCAACCTCTCGCTGCCGTTTATCCCAAAACCATCCTGCCCCTCGCTGAACACTGCCTCTCCAATCCAGACCGCTCCATGCAGCACTTCATTCGTGCTGCCATCTCACAAGACTTCCTCATCAGTCGCCCCGTCACCGACGCCGAACGCCCCTTCTTCCGCAACCTCAACACACCCGCCGACCTTCCTTAACCGCCAGAAACCTCAACATTCAGCGAGTGGAATCAACTCCGCGTATTTGCACCGCACATGCCTTGTACGAAGGTTGCCGCGAATACGGATCAAAACTTGGATACGTGAGCTGATTTACCGTCGCATAATGCATCGGCAAAAACACCTGACCCGGATTCACACTCCCGGAAACCAATGCGGTCGCAACCAGCCTACCCCGCCGCGAAGACACTTCCACTAACGCCTGATCCTTTATCTTCAAACGACCCGCGTCTTCCGGATTCAATTCCAAATAAACAAACTCAGGCGCCATCTTCCTCAACACTGCTGACTTTCCCGTCCGAGTCTGCGTGTGCCATTGCGACGACGTCCCGCGTCCCGTCAGCAATACAAACGGAAACGCTTCGTCCGTTGGCTCAGGCATTGCCCTCGGTTCTTCGAATAAAAATCGCGCCTTTTGGTCCGCGTGATAATACTTCCCGTCCTCAAACAATCTCCGTTCCTGCACCGGATTTTCGGGTCCGCCTGTCCACGGCCACTGGATCCCCCCATTCTCGTCCAATTGCCTATAATCCTGTATTCCAGAGATATCACACGGTCTGCCTTTCGAGAGTTCCCGCAATATCCCAAAAACCGACTCGGGAGACGTCCAGGACTTAAACAGATCACCAACACCCCAAGCGGCCGCTATCATTCGGAAGATGTTAAAATCTGAAAGGGCCTGCCCGGGAGCCTTCGCCACACGTTTTACCAAACCAAAACGACGCTCTGAATTGATAAACGTACCTTCTTTTTCCCCCCAACCTGCCGCCGGCAAAAACAAATCCGCATGCGCCACAGTCTCGGTCGTGTGATACATGTCTTGAACCACCAAAAACTCGAGTTTCTTAGCTAACTCATTAAACGAATTTTGGTGAATCCAGGAATGCGATGTATTCGTCGCCACAATCCAGAGCCCTTTGATTTTGCCGCTTTCGATCCCATCCACAATCTGATCGTAAGCGAGTGAGTTCTGTTGAGGAATGCGCTCCACTGGGATCCCAAGAATATCAGCGACCTCCTGTCGATGCGTGGCATCTAGAAAATCCCGGCCTCCCAACAGATTCGTCGTGTTGCTAAACAACCGCGAACCCATCGCGTTGCACTGCCCGGTAATTGAGTTTGCGCCCGTTCCAGGACGCCCGATGTTTCCAGTTATCAACGCGAGGTTGATTAACGCTTGCGCCGTCCGTGTGGCCTCGTGTCCCTGATTGACGCCCATCGTCCACCAAAACGAAACACGTTTTCCCTCCCCAATCGTGCGCGCAAAATGTTCCAGTTGCGCCACACTCAGCCCAGTTGCAGCAGAAACCAGCTCGGGTGTGAACTTCGACACAAACGCCGCGAACTCCTCATATCCATTGGTGTTGGAGTCAATGTACTCCCGATTAATCCAGCCATTCGAGATCACCAAATTTGCGATCCCGTAAAACAGCGTCAGATCACTCTTGGGCAGCAACCCATAATGCTGCGTCGCGGCCATCGCCGTCTCCGTACGCCGAGGATCCACCACAATAATCTCGGGCTGATGCGGATTTCGCATCACACGCTGCCACATAATCGGATGCGTGATGCACAAATTCGAACCCACCAAGACAATCACATCCGACTCTTCAAAATCAGCGTACGTATAAGGCGGCGCATCAAATCCGAACGATTGTTTATATGCGGCCACAGCCGTAGCCATACACTGCCTCGTATTCCCGTCCCCGTGGATCAGCCCCATCCCGAACTTTCCAAGCGCCCCTAAAAACGCCAGTTCCTCGACACAGATCTGCCCAGTGCCAATCCACGCGACGGATTCAGAACCATGCCGATCAATCACCCCTTTGAATCGACCACAAAACGTTTCCATTGCCTCGCCCCAAGTCACGGCCTTCGTCTCCCCATTCGCATTCCTTAAAAGCGGCGTTGTTCCCCGATCCGGAGCCACCAATGGCGTCAATGCTTCCCACCCTTTGGGACAAGCCATACCGAGATTCACCGGATAAAATGCGTCGGCACTCAAATTCACAGCGCCCCCATCTTTGAGGTGCACCTTTAAACCGCACCCTGTCGAACAGAAGCCGCATACCATCGTTGTTGTCGCGTCCGGTTTGAAACGAAGCGGCACTTTTCCGAGCCCGAAGTCTCCCGGCGTTAACACCAAATCCTTCGTTAACGGACCATCCCACACACGCAATACCGACGACACCTTCTCCTCGAGTGATTTCATTTTAGTGGGCTGCAATTTTCTTGGGGAACACAAAACCGGGCATCCGATAAGCCACAACAGTCGTGAAGTACAAATAACGTTCCATGACCTGCGCGGCAAACGTCATTAAAAATGACACAACCGCACACCCGGCTCCCATCGCTCCCGGCGAAGCGATAGCGGCAATCCCGAAAACCGTCGACCCAAAAAACAAAACCCGCCGAGCGACCACCAAGTGTTTACAAAAAGCCCACGTCAACCGGACCGAAACGTAGTCAGGATGCCCCTCCTTTGCGGCAGCTTTCAACCAGGAAACCTCCCACACAAAGAAGAAAGTTCGAATCACCAACGTTGCGACTCCTGCGATGGGCGCAGCATTCATCAACTCACTTTTCCCAGCCGCTACACCACACGCCAAAATCGCCGCAGACGCCGAGGCTCCGAGCAACAGCGTCGCTCCACCAAAGCGCACAAATGTGTTTTTCGCCCGCCACAAGACGCGATGGGTATCCACGTAAATCATTCCGGAACAGAAAACGGAAAGGATCCCCACACAAGCAGCAACCATCCCCGTCACACCCGCCATAGAAGCAGGATCCACAACCTTCTCCAACACGCCAAGAGTGGGAACCAACGCCACAAGCCTGCCCCAGCCAGCACACACTGCGAACCCTCCTGACACACCCGCAAACAACCCAAACGCCAAAATCTCCCGGCTCATCCACGACGTTCTCAGCCCCAAAAAGGCACGCCACGCACCCAGCGGACGTCCCAAGTGCATTGTGCTCGCACCCAGTCCGACATTTAAAACGACGAAGGCCACCGCAGCCACAATCCAGCCTATCGACGAAAACACCATTGGGCCGACTCCATTCAAGAGCACCCCTGCTATAACCAGTCCCGCCGACATCTGTGTCAAAACCAGCATCCACACGAGCGGCCAATGCGCCGGCTGCATTTGCAACGAATCGCGATCCGACGCATGCGCGTTTTCCGGGATGATATGCCGGGTCGTATAAACAGTCGTTGGTTTTGTGTACGACGACCGATACGCACCCGGTAGCAATGTATCCTCAGGCTGAATACTCGCAACTACCTCTTCTTTGTTCACGATCCGAATCGTGATTGCGCCACTCGGGCAGGCTTGGACACAAGCCGGAGCCTCACCCACACTCAGCCGTCCGTGACACATATCGCACTTGCGAACAATACCACGCACCTTCGAATACTTCGGGACATCGTAAGGGCACTTCAACACACAATACTGACAACCAATACACTGATCATCGAGATGCCGGACTATCCCGGTATCCTCCTCCTTTTCGTACGCCTGAACCGGACAGCCCTCCATACACCCAGGCTCTACACAATGGTGACACGCCGTAGTCACGGTTTGTTGATAGGCCACCGACTCCAGATCACCGAGTATCAACCCCGTATCCCGCCAAGCCTCATCTTCATCCAATCCATTTAAGGAATGGCAAGCGCTCACACACGCCTTACAACCGGTGCAACGATCCATGTCGACCCCGAAGGCATATTGCTGACCTTTCTCCGGCTTACTCAGGGGAATCAGATCGCGATAATACCTCGACTGCGATGGTAAATTGCCGTCGTCCTTTCGCTTCGCAAAACGTTCCACCGGAGTCAATCGCTGCTGCTCTTCCAGCAACTCATCGATCAACGTCCGAGGTTCTTCCAGCAAAGACGAGGTCTTCATAATTTAGAACGATTACTCCTCGTTCGAAAAAATTCCCTGCAGAGAACTCAAGTCGTGCCTCATGGTAAACGCCTGAAACGTTTCTCCACCCTCGCGGTGCCGCAAATACCCCTTCAGCATCCGCTCAACGAGAGTTTTACAGCTATCGAAATCGATCGCCGTAAACACCTGCCGCCCGAGCGCACGGGTCGCACCAAATCCGCCGCCGACAAAAATGTGGTACCCGTCCACGCTCTCCCCGCCAATCTTGGCCCTCGCTCCGAGCATCCCGATATCTCCCATATAATGCTGAGCACACGAATTGGGACACCCGGTGAAGTGAATATTTACCGGCAAATCGAGCTTCACTCGAGCGTCGAGATAATCCGCCAACTCAAGTGCATGCCCCTTTGTATTGGCCTGTGCAAATTTGCAATACGCGTTCCCTGTACACGAAATGACCCCGCTCCTCAAATTCGACTGCTGCCAGTGAAAGCCCATCTTCACCAATGCCTTTTTCACGGCTTCAACATTCGCTTCAGCCACATTTGGAATAATAAAATTCTGCCACACCGTCAGGCGGATCTCCCCCGAACCATACTGCTCCGCTAACTCCGCCACTTGAATCATCTGCTTCGGCGTCATGTGCCCTACAGGCAGCGCCGCCCCCACGTAAAACAACCCACTTTGTTTTTGCGGGTACACACCCACGTGCGAATGCGGCAAGTCCTGTGAGGGATACCTGAGCGCACCGGCCAATGGGGAGCGCAGCAGTTGAAACCCAAGAACCTTTTCCGTTTCCTCAAGATACTGTTCGAGCGTCCACTTCTCGAGCAAATGCTTCAGCCGTGCTTTCTTTCGGTCTCCACGATTTCCATTCGCAATGTAAACTCGTAGCACCGCTGAAACGACCTTGTTCAGATCTTCCGGACGAACCAGAACACCCAAATCGTTTGCGAACGCCTTGTGTCCGGTCGCCCCACCCAACGCAATTCGGAACAGCACCTCGTCACCCACTTTTACCGCCTTACACCCAATGTCGTTTGTGTCCTCCACACTCCCGATCAAACCACCACCGTCGTAAGCGATATTAAATTTACGCGGTAAATCGTAAAACTCGCGCGTGTTCAATATGAGATGTCCCATCTCTTCGCAGAACGGCAACACATCGATCAACTCCACCGGATCAATCCCAGCCGTAGGATTCGCTGTCAGATTGCGAATATTATCTGCCCCCGAACCTCGCGTATGTAACCCCGTATGCTGAATCCGGCGCAAAAATTCCGGTGTATCTTTCGCCTCAATCAAACGCATCTGGAAATTCGCCCGCGTAGTCACTTGCACATAACCACTCGTTAGTTCCTTCGCCACATTCCCTAGCTCACGAAGTTGATAACTTTTCACCACGCCGCCAGGTATCCGCAGACGGGCCATGTAAGCTTCTTTGTTCGGACTCAAAAAAAACAATCCGCTCCATTTAAAGCGAAATACTTCCTCTTTCCCCGGCGTCCGGTTTGCTTTTGCGTGTTCCAGAAGCACTGGATACGAGTCCAATGGATGAAGCTCACGTTTGACGCGCTCTTCAAAAATGAGGTCCTCGTCTACAGCTGAAGTGCTCGCCACTGGACCACTCAACACATCGGCAAATTTGAGTCCCCGGGCAGCGACTCCAGCAAAAAATCCTGTAAGATAATGCTGCTGCTCCGGTGTGATCGACTGTCCGACAATAGTCTGAAATGGTGTTTCCGTAGTGTTCATAACCTAGTACACATCACGCTGATAGCGCTTATCCGTTTTGAGTTTTTGAATGTAACTTGCAGCCGCCTCCGCACTCAATCCACCGGCCGTCTCTGCGATTTTAATCAGCGCCGCATCGACATCCTTGGCCATACGACTCGCATCTCCACACACATAAAAATGGGCGCCCTGCTGAAGCCATGTCCATAACTCGGCCGCATTTTCCAACATCCGGTTCTGTACATAAATCTTCTCCGACTGATCTCTCGAGAACGCCAAATCGAGCCTCGAAAGGTGACCATCCGCGAGCCATCCCTCGAGTTGGTCTTGATACAAAAAGTCGCTCTCCCGCTTTTGATCCCCGAAAAACAGCCAGTTCTTCCCATTCGATCCCGAGGCCTTTCGCTCCTCCAAAAATGCACGAAACGGAGCGATACCAGTTCCAGGACCGCACATAATCACAGGAACATCACCATTCTCCGGAAGACGGAACCCGTGGGAAACCTGTACAAACACCGGGACCAGTGTTACCGAAGACACACGGTCAGCCAAAAATGTCGAACACACACCCTTGCGGGAGCGACCATGCCCTTCGTACCGCACGGCAGCCACGGTCAAATGAACCTCCTCCGGATGCGCCTTTGGACTCGAAGAAATCGAATATAGTCGCGGCTGCAACTTCTTCAGAAAGCCAACGAACTCCTGCGGAGTGAATGCACCGTTCATACCCACAAGCAAATCGACAACCTCCCTGCCCCAAAGGAACGACTTCAAGGCTTCCTTGTTCTCCGGTTGCAATAATCCAGACAGCTCGCCACCACACGCTCCTCGGTCTGCCACCGCCTTCAGAAGCTCACCGGAGGGGCGTGTCACGTCGAACACTGTTTCCAATGTGTGCCGAAGTGACATTTCGTCACCGCCAACTTTGACACCCTCTTCGCCATCCCACCCCATCAGCTTGAGAATCTCCCCAACCATTTCTGGGCAATTCGTCGGCACTACGCCGAGCGCGTCTCCCACCTCGTAACGAAGCCCCGATCCCGCCAGTGAAATCTCGTAATGCCGAACTTCCTTTCCCGAACCCGCCGCATTTAAAAGACGATTGGTCAGAAGCTTCGCAGGAAACGGATTTTTCTTCCCATAAGCGACATCCTCAGCGGTCTCATTCGTTTCCACTGCACTTGAACCCTCAATAGCATCAACCGTACCGCCTGCAAACGCCGGCAATGCGCCACCTATCCAGGCTTTAGCTACCTCTTCGTACTCCAGGTCACAGTCCACTCGCTCAAACACCCGCTCAGCCCCCAAAGCAGCCAGTCGCGCATCACAGTCTTTTCCAAACTGACAGAACGCCGAGTAATTCGTATCCCCCAACGCAAGCACCGCGTACTTTAACCCCTCCAATCGCGGCGCCGAATCAGCCTTCAATGAGGCCCAAAATGAGCCTGCGTTATCGGGCGGCTCTCCATCTCCATATGTGCTCGTGACAATAATCACGTGCTTTTCCGCAAGAAGCTTTTCACCTGTGTACTGGCCCAAGTCACCCACCTTGGCTTCAAATCCGAGAGCATTTGCCTCTTTTACAAATTTCTTGGCGAGCCCCTCTGCTGTTCCTGTTTGAGATCCATACAAAACAACCAGCGAAGGTTTAGGGGCTGCTGGGGCGCCACTTTCTAGAGCCCCTATAGACATGCCGGCTGCATTTGAAAAATAACCGGCCAGATAGCCATTGAGCCATTGCAATTGTTCTTTGCTAAAAGGCGCATTCGCCGGAATGAACGGAATAGGATTCATAAAGGAAAACTCTAAAACGTTTCAGAGACGAGCCGCAGGATGGCTTCAACATATGTCCTTACTCTCCCAGCCTGCCCCTCGAGCTTACGACAGCGAGGATCTGGCGAGATTCGACCATTAGCTTTCTGAACCTGATACATAGTGTGATTTCCCCATTTAGCGGATGCCGTGCCACAACTCACAGGACTGGAATAGAAATAGTTTTCGACTTTTTACTCTCTAATATGAATACTATTCATGTATGCCAGAACCCCTAGATAGCAGGCAACTACGCGCCTTTTCCATCCTAGCCCGCACCGGAAGCTTCACTCGTACCGCCCATGAGCTTCACCTCTCCCAGTCCGCTGTGAGCCATTCCATGAAGGCTCTCGAGGACTCCACTGGCTGTCGACTTTTAGACAGGATGGGCAAAACGGTTGTCCTCACCCAAGCCGGAGAACAACTCCTGGCGCGTACGGAAAAGATCCTCAAAGAAATGGAGCTCGCGCGGGAAGAACTCGGCGAACTCGGTAAATGGGGCGTGGGACGCCTCCGAATTGGAACCAGCACAACCGGCTGCCAATTTATCATTCCACCCGTTTTGCGAGAGTTTAAGGAGAGCTTTCCAAAATGCCTTATCTCCATAGAAGCCGGCGACACTGCCCATATTATGGATGCCCTGCGCAACCATCGCATTGATTTGGCAGTCCATTTGGAACCCCACCGTGAAGATCAATTCACGTTCCGACATCTATTCACTGACGAACTCAGTTTCATCGTAAGTCCACTTCACCCTTGGGCCAAAACGGGCAAGGTAGACCGAAAACAAATTGCCCGCCAAAACTACATCCTTTACGGGAAAAACACCTACACAACTCAACTGATCGAAGGATACTTCCGTAGCGAGGATATTGTCCTAAACAGCCTCGTCGATCTTGGCAATATGGAGGCCATTAAGGAACTCGTTAAGCTCGGCCTCGGGGTCAGCATCTTAGCTCCATGGACCGCCCGCCAGGAGCTCAAGGAGGGGTCCCTCGTCGCAATCCCACTCGGCAAGAGGAAGCTCAAGCGGCGTTGGGGAGTGATCCACTGGCATACACGACCACTGAGTCTTCCCGAAGAAACATTCGCAGGACTCTGCGAAACTATTTGTGAGGAAATCGGCCGCTAAGAGAACCTCGCCAAAAAACGATGTTGGCCCGTTGCAGAACTCCCGCAACGGGCCAACCAACAACACACCCACACTAATAAAACACCTACCGACTCACTAGAAGTTCACGGTTGCCTGCAAGTACGCAAAACGCGCATCCGCATGACCAACGGACCCCGGCAGAATCTGATTCTTGAATTTCTGTCCTGGCACATAATACGCAACGCCTCCCTGAATCTGGAGGTTCTTCTTCGCATTCCAGGTCACCACTGCGTCAAGCTCGGAGCCTTCATACCCACCCGCTCCTGGGTCCTGCCCGCCTACTCCACCGAAAGAAGCATACCCATTGGCCCGGTAATGTTTATCCCCGTTTTGAGCCATCCAGAACGCATTGTAGTCCAACTGCGCCGTCACAGTTTTCGTCACATTAATACGTCCGCTTAACAGAATGTTATGCATGTTCTGCCAAGAGAACACGTCCATCATGCCATAGAACTTGTGGTTCGTTGGAAACAAGTTCTGGAAAGTCTGCAAGCTGCCATCAGTGCTATCCTTGTCACCCGTGGCGAAATTGTACTCAGCATACAAGCGTGGGCTCATCGGGAGCTTGAAATTATATCCGCCCCCAACGCTCACAGCATAGGCAGTCAAATCCAACCCTTGCACCCGTCCTGTCTGGTAAGCGAACTCACCGGAGTATTCCCAGCCGTTCAGCTTCTTGGGATCTCCCTTGATCCTCGTTCCAAAGGTCGTGAAATCAGAGCCAGCTTTGAAAGTTGCCCCCGGCAACGTTCCGACGGTTGAAACTCCCAACGGCGCCTTCGTCATCCCACCCGAGTTCGAGTTAAGCTGGAACGCGTACAAATCCAGAGTCCCGTATGGAATCGGATCCAACGTGAGATAGATCCCACTGAAGATTTCACCACGAGCGCTTTCAGTGCCGTTTAAAAAGTCCGATTGATTAAACTCACCTGCAACAGGCACTACAGGAGTTGCAGCAAACACATCCACGGCCCAGCCTTTACCTTTGTAAGTCAGCTTTGCGGCGTCAAATGTACGCGCGATATTGTTCCACTCAAACCCCCCGACCAGACGCTCATCCCCATAGGAAAGAACCTGACGCCCCAACTTTAATCCCCAAGGGCACTTTTTGTAATCAGCCAACTCCACATACGCCTGACGCAAATCAAAGGCGTCATTTCCCTCGGCTGTGACTGTCGTATTACGATTGTCTAAAGCCTGACGATCCGAAAACAATTCGCGTGAATCCTGTCCCTGCACGTAAACTTTAAACCAACTCGTTGGCTTCACCGTCAAACCGAGCCGAAGACGCTGCAGAGCCCAGGAATCATCGGTTCCATGGGTAGGACCACCAGGGGCAGGACTCGCCTTGGCAGTGAAATCAAAGTTGTTCTCGCGACTCTCAAAACGAACGCGCTCCTGGAAATCAAATGTCAAAATCCCGTCGGCAAAACTTAATGGATTCGCAGCGGGTTTCTCAGGAGCAGGAAGTTTTTTCGGAGGCTGCCCTGCCATTGCAGAGGCAATACTTCCGGTGATTAGCGCCGCTGTTAATGCAGCTGTGACTTTTCCTTTCTTGGAGTGGATATTTTTCATTATTGGATTTTTTTGGGATACCCCCCAGTGGTGTGCTCTACCAAATCGACCCGTGGGTATCCGGGCCAATACCTACAAATTCGTTCTATTCAAACTCACGAAGAGACCGCCGTCTCCTCGACCGGAACATTCTCAATGGATGCATCCTTCATTGTTTCCTCTTTCACTTCCGCGGAGGGCGATGAAGGGGACTCCACGTCATCATGCGGGGCATGCGCTTTCTTGTGTGCGTGAACCTCGAGAAACTCAATCAAATGTGCACGCAGCCGATAGTAGTCCGGGTGCTCCATGACCTCCATGCGATTACGCGGCCTTTCAAATGGCACCTCCACGATGTCGCCAATACCAGCCTCCGGGCCATCCGTCATACAAATGATCCGATCCGATAAAAACAACGCCTCGTCCACATCATGGGTCACCATCATTGCCGTCGTTTTTTCGCGCCGCCATAACTGCAACAACACTTCCTGTAACTCATATTTGGTAAGCGAATCCAGCATACCAAACGGCTCGTCCAACAACAGCATCTTTGGAGAAAGCGCGAACGCACGCGCAATCCCCACACGCTGACGCATCCCTTGGGAAAGCTCCCCTGGGCGCTTGTGCATCGAATCACTCAACCCAACAAGCGTCAGATAATATTCTGCCACCTGCGCCCGTTCCACCGGATCCGCCGTGTAAAACACTTGGTCAACCCCAAGCATCACATTTTCAAACGCTGTCATCCAGGGCAGCAACGAGGGCGACTGAAACACAATCCCGCGATCGGGCCCAGGCCCATCCAACTCTTTTCCAGCGAGAATAATTCCACCCGACGAAATTGTGGTTAACCCAGCAACCATCATCAACACAGTGGATTTTCCACACCCGGAATGCCCGATGACTGTTACGAACTCGCCTTGGCGTAACTTCAAATCAATGTCCTTTACGATGACAGCCTCACCCTTTGGTGATGGATAACTTTTCGTCAGTTTCCACAACTCCAAATACGATTTCGCACTCATGAGATCACCTCCACATTTTCGCGCTTCTGTTCCGAACGCCGTCTCGGGCGAGGCTTCACCCCGAAAACAGGACGCCTCACCGTGAGATCCTCCGGAATCAAATCCGGCACCGTCATCTTCTTACTAACCTCCATTTTCTTCCCAGCGGAGGACTTCAAAAGATACTCGATAACTTGATTCCGCGTTTTCTTAAAAATCGCGCAGCTGTTGATATCCTTCCTCAATCGAGGCCGTGGTACCAGCACTGGAATAGAGGCCCCAAGCGTTGCTTTCGGCCCCGCGGTGATCGGAATCACTCTATCGGCAAGTAGAATGGCCTCATCCGGATCATTGGTAATCAAGATTACCGT
This sequence comes from Verrucomicrobiota bacterium, assembly GCA_037133875.1. Lineage (GTDB taxonomy): Bacteria > Verrucomicrobiota > Verrucomicrobiia > Chthoniobacterales > Chthoniobacteraceae > Chth-196. Next base: position 31,639 of record JBAXNG010000024.1, read on the forward strand.
CTTCTTTTCCTCCTGACAGATCCGATTAATTTCATCCTGCAGATTCGCTCGCGTCAGTGCATCCAAAGCGCTGAGCGGTTCATCCAACAACAAAATGTCGGGCTGTATCGCGAGTGCTCTTGCGACAGAAACCCGCTGCCGCATCCCCCCAGAAAGCTCACTCGGACGCTTTCCCATCGCCGGAGTGAGATTCACCATCGCCACATATTTCTCAACCTGCGCCTTTCGTTCCGCTGCAGATTTGTGCGCGAACACTTCATCTACTGCCAAGGACACATTTTCCCCCACGGTCAGCCACGGCAATAGCGAGTAGTTTTGGAAAACAACACCCCGGTCGGGCCCAGGTCCATCAACCACTTTCCCACCAATTCGAACTTCCCCCCGATCCGGACGAATCAATCCCGCCAGAAGCGACATCAGTGTCGTTTTACCGGATCCGGAGTAACCGATCATCGCAACAAACTCCCCCTTCTCCACCTGCAGATTTAGATCGGAAAGAACCTCCGACCTCTTCCAGGCAGGGCCAAACCCTTTATCCACGTGATCCAGTTCGATGAATGCCATATTAAGCAGCGCGAAGTTTTGATTCTACTAACGACATCAAACGATCGAGTGCGTACCCGACGATTCCGATGGTAAGAATGCACAAGATGATATGTGCATAACTCAGAGCGTTGTATTGCTGCCAGAGGAAGCCCCCGACCCCAGGCCGCCCGGTAAGCATCTCCGCAGCTACAATCACCAGCCACGCAATCCCCAAAGACAGGCGAAATCCTGTGAACATATAAGGAAGGGTCGCTGGAATCAGCACTTTGAAGAGTGTCTTGGTCCGCGAAAGCTTCAACACTTTCGCTACATTCAGATAGTCCTGAGGTATTGCTCGAACCCCGACCGCCGTATTCAAGACGGTCGGCCACATTGAACAAATCGCGATCGTGAATACCGCAGCCAACTCGGACGCTGTGTACGGTTTGGCGCCCGGAATGTTTAGCTTTGCACTTAAGAAAAGCACCATTCCAAGCGGCAACCAAGCCAGCGGTGAAACTGGCCGAAGGATTTGGAAGATCGGGTCAAACATCTTTCCAAACGCCTTCGACAGTCCCAAACAAAACCCGAGAGGTGTTCCAACGATCAGTGCAATCAAGTAACCCTGAACAACCAACGTCAACGACAACCACGTAAAGCGAAGGATCCCCTGATCCAATTCTCCACGCTTCGCGAACGGATGCAGAATGTACGGCTTGCTCTTCTCCCAAGTCTCCAATGGACCAGGGAGATCCGCGGAAAGTCCCGTTCTTTTGGTCACTGTCACGACATCCCCGAAATCATCTTTCGTTTTTGTCGTGACTGACTTCCCGGAAATTCCCTGCCAAACAATCAAACACAGAAGTATCCCAACCAGCGGATACAACACAGCATCGAGTCCGAGTCGTTGAATCAGTTTCATCGTTTTTAGCCCTTTAAACTCTTCACTTCAAATCCGCTGGCATACGCCTCCAGATTACCTTTTGGATCAAACGCGCGACCATCAAACAACGTCTCAGCGCTGTCGTCCTGACCACCATGTTTGTAGCCAATCTCTTTCATCGCTTCTGAATAAAGATCGGTTCGCATCACCTCTTTAGCCACGGTCTCATAGTCAGGTGCTCCGTCCGTGAATCCCCACCGGCGCAACTGGGTGAGCCACCACTTGCAATATTTTGGCTGAGGGAAATTACAGTTCCGTTCACTGAAAATCATGTAATTCGGATCCCTGAATTTCCGGCCGTCTCCCATATCGTATTTACCCTGCATACGACCTAAAATTGTCTCGGGAGGGCAATTGATGTAAGTTGCGCCAGACACAATTTGAGCCTGCTCTGGGCGATTATCCATTTTATCGAGCCACACACTCGCCTCGTGTAATGCCTTCAACACTGCCTTTACCGTTTTCGGATTTTTGTCAGCAAACTCTGCAGTAAACGCACAAACCTTCTCGGGGTGATCCTTCCAGATCTTCTGCGTATTAATCGCGGTAAATCCGATTTCATCGGCGATAGCGCGGGCGTTCCAAGGCTCCCCGACACAGAAACCGTCCATCTTTCCGACTTTCATGTTTGCCACCATCTGGGGCGGAGGAACCGTAATCAGCGAAATGTCCCCGCCGCCACCCTGCGCATCGCCAGGATGAATTCCCCCGGCTGCCAGATAGTAGCGCATCCACATCGCGTGAGTTCCAGTCGGAAATGTCATCGCAAAAGTCATTGGATTTCCGGCCTTCTTGGCTTCATCCACAAACGATTTAAGGGCCTTCGGATCCTCTGCAACTTTGCCTGCCAACTCCTTCTTCATCGTAATGGATTGACCATTCCGATTAATCATCCAAGGCACAACCATTGCCTTTTTCGGAGCACCACCCAAGCCCATCGACGACGCAATCGGCATCCCCAAAAGCATGTGGGTTGCCTGGTTGTCCCCGTTCGAAAGCGAATCCCGAATGGCAGCCCAGTTCGCACCTTTGGCAACGGTAGAATTGATACCGTACTTTTTAAACAACCCTTTCTCATGCGCTATCACAATTGACGAACAATCCGTCAGAGCGATCATACCAAACTTCATATCCGCAACCTCTGGTGCCTCGCTCGCATAGAGCCCACCAACCCAACCTCCGGGAAGCCCATTCAGAAGGGCCCCAATACCCAAGCCTTTTGCTGTGGAGGTTAAAAACCGGCGTCGGCTCAATCCATCCGTCAATTTCGAATCTGGCGTATTTTTCATAGTTTAGTGTTTTTCGATTAACTGAAGTGCTTTCGCAAAAACGTCTTCCCGGAACCAACTCTGAAGCTGCTCGTTCGTAGGTGAAAATTGTTCCTCGAGATGCCCACTCTGGGCCACGCTACGTGCGACCCATTGCGCCTTTTCGATTGTTGGCGCGTTCACACCCTCACCCCAATAAAGGGAGATCGGATCTCCACTCCCCTCTCTTGATGTGCCTGCCAACAGGCCTCCCTCCATGCCCATCAGCAATGCGTCTTCTTTGACCCCCACGTATTCGGGACGCGCCATTACCTGAACCACGTGGGCTCGATTTGCGGGATCCTGACAATAACGGCACGCCTCCAAAATCGCTGCAATCAAAGCCACATGATGTTGCTCGTATTGTTCTGCGAAACGGCTCCTAACCATTAACACTTTCTCAGGGTGCCCCGAATCCAGCTCTGAACTTGTGGCAACACAGACACCACTCTTCGCCAAAACTGCAATGGAGTTCCACGGCTCACCTACACAGTATCCATCTAACCCACCTGCTTTGAGGTTCACAGGGAGCTGCTTCGGCGGAAGCACAACAATCCGGACATCCCGGTCAGGCTTGATCCCATTTGCCTGCAACCACTGCCGCAACAAAAAACTGTGCGAGGAAAAGGAGTATACAGCTCCAAATGTATAAACGTCACCAGTCCGCTCAATCTGCTTCCGTAGTGTATCACCAGACGTACACCCTTTTTTCCGCAAGCGGTCCGAAATGGTGATGGCATTTCCGTTCAAACTCGTAACCAAGCCAGTAACGCACTCCACCGGCGTTGAACCTAGCCCGCAACTGGCTGCCAGCACCATACCGGCTGGTGCCAACGCAGCCTCTAACTCCCCATAAAAAATTTTCTCCCGAATAGTAGCCCACCCTACCTCGCGTTGCAGTTCGACGCTCAAACCATGCTTTTTATAAAGCCCCAACTCCCGCGCCATCACCACCGGGGCCGCGTCCGACAAAGGCACAAACCCCAACCGGAGCGTGTCCCTGTGAGACGGACTATTTTTGAAGGCGCGATTCATAGAGTGATTACGAAGCAACCTTTAGCTTCGCCCATGCCACACCTCTAAAATCGAGGCAACAAACATTTTTCAATGTTTTGCGCCTTTTCATGAATCCCTTTCATGCTCCCACTCTACCAATTCCACTAAAGCTAATTACAACTAAAAAAAAATTGCTAAAACGACCAACAATTAACCAAATCCTTCACCAACCATAAAACCCCGCAGATTTATCCGGGGACATTGCGCGTTCATTGGACGTGTATTTTTTTAGACACCTCCACTGCATTACTGGCGTTTATCACGCTCGTTTTAGCCACCCGAATCTACTCCACACCTCAGTCCGTCGAAACTACGCCCGTTTCCATACAGGCACATCCCTCTTTAAACGGTTTATCGCCGCCGCCATAAACTCGAAAGCATCCCCTCGATGAATCGTCTGAACCCGCATGAACAAAGAAACCCCCCCGACCGGCACCCAGCCAATTCGATGAATAAAAGTCACGGCAAAAGCAGGATACAACACTCCTAACTCTTTAAAAATCCGCTCCAACTGTTTTCGCGCCATTGGCTCATACGCTTCGTACCTCAAGCCCGATAAACGCACAGGCCCCTCCATCTCTCTGACTATGCCTAGAAAGTCGGCCACCGCTCCGGTCTCTGTTGAATTTAGATCGAGGGAAGGAACCACAATCGCCCCCTCTTGCAAAACAATTAGCTGTCTCATCACACACTTCCCTATCCGCCACTCACTGGCGGGATCAACGCCATCTCAGTCGCCCCATGCACAGCGGTATCCCATGCAACATATTCGCAATCTAACGCCACTCTCCATTGGTCAAGCGGCGCCTCCGGAAAAAGCGAACACACAATGTCCCTCGCCAACTCCCCACCCGATATTACGACCATCTTCTCTCCAAAACCCAGCACATCACGAGCCTGGGCAAATGCTAGGAGACGAATCTGGTTCATTCCCATCTCCTCTAATGCCGTATTGTACCCCGTGCAAGAATTCACCCTGATGGTTCTCCCTTTATGATATCGCTCACTCAAGCTCGCTCTTTAATCTCCGCCCTCACGCCCCACCCGCCAGGCGTCAGAACGGAACTCCGTGATACTCCGGGTTTATATCTGCTAGAGACACTCAGGTGCCCTGAGGACATCCCCGCCTTCGATCGATCGGCAATGGATGGTTACGCGCTTAACGACTCGATCCCAACGATGCACTTTGAGTTGGTTGGCGAAGTGCGCACCGGCTCTATCTCGCCTATCGCGCTTGCCCCAGGCCAATGCGCGCGTATATTCACAGGAGGCCCGACCCCGCAGGGCACCACAAGGGTCGCGCCGCAAGAACACATCCAAGTCGATGGATCGCGTATCACTGTAACACGTAAAGATCCACAAACCTGGATCAGGCACCGTGGGGAAGATGCAAAGGCTGGCAGCGAACTTCTTGTAGCAGGCACATTAATAGGCCCCGGCGAACTATCGATTCTGGCCGGCATAGGCATCACAAGGCCACTCACCTCCGATCGTCCGCGGGTCATTCATTTCACGACAGGCAACGAAATTGTACCCTGTGATCAAACGCCGCAACCTGGTCAGATCCGTGACTCCAACTCCACCCTCATCGAAGCCCTCCTGCACGAGTCGGGGGCGCGCATGGTCCAGCATCAGCATGTGGAAGACTCACTGGATACATTAACCTCCTCAGTTGCGGCAATTCCGGAAACTCATTGGGATATGCTTCTTATCTCAGGTGGAGCAAGCGTCGGCGATTACGACTTCGGCGCAAAGGCGCTCGAAGCACTTGGGTTCACCATTCACTTTCGCAAACTAAATCTGCGCCCCGGAAAACCCCTCATTTTTGGAACTCGAAACGATCAAGTCGCATTCGTAATTCCCGGAAATCCCGTTTCTCATTTTGTCACGTATCACATCGCCATCGATCTCGCCCTCTCCTGCCTGAAAGGCAATACACGGAATCTCGAGTTAGTTCGGTTGCCGCTCGCAGCAGATCTTTTGAGCAAACCAGATCCACGTGAAACGTGGTGGCCGGCCCAACTAAAGATCGATGACGGTCACTTGAAAGTGGCACCTATAGCTTGGCAGAGCTCAGGAGACATCAAAGGGCTCGCCTCCGCCAATGCTCTTATCAAGATCTCCCCGGATACCCAGGCACTCTCCCACCGCACCTTGGTGGAATGTCTTTTGCTCGATATCCGCAGACCCCTCTTTCATTCTCCAGCGCTATGACAGCCCCTTCCATTCCACCTTCGTTTTCCCATCTAGACGCATCAGGTGCCGTGAAGATGGTCGATGTAGGAGCAAAAATCGAACAGCGCAGAACGGCCACCGCATCCTGCGTCGTTCGTTGTCTTCCCACAACCATCGTGGCCTTAAAGCACCTCGCTCTGCCAAAGGGCGACGTTTTGACAATCGCAAAGATCGCTGGCATTCAAGCCGCCAAACGTACTGACGAGCTCATCCCTCTTTGCCACTCCCTTCCGTTGAATACAGTCGGCGTTGATTTCTGGATTGAAGATGACTCCATCCAGATTCACACGTCCGCATCTACCACAGCAAAAACCGGTGTGGAGATGGAAGCGCTCACCGCAGCAAGCATTGCAGCACTTACAATTTACGACATGTGTAAGGCCGTAGACAAATCAATGGTCATCACAGACTTGAAACTCACAGGAAAAACCAAGGAATAACGTTTCGCATCGAATGAAAGTTGGGCGAATTACCCTCAGCGATCGTGCAAGCGCAGGTATCTATACCGACAAAAGTGGTCCCGAGATCGAACGTGTGTTCGCTGCGCTTTACCCAAACAGCATCGAGTGGATCCCTGTACTGATCCCGGATGAACAACCGGTTATAGAGGCTACCCTAAAACGCCTCGCAGACGATGACTCCTGCGATCTTGTCATCACAACCGGCGGCACGGGCCCCGCTCCAAGAGACGTCACACCTGAAGCCACCCGGGCAATTCTCGAACGCGAACTCCCGGGCTTTGGTGAAATCATGCGCGTGATGTCTTTCACGAAAGTACCAACCTCCATTTTAAGCCGATCTACAGCGGGCACCCGAGGTCAGACACTGATTGTGAATCTTCCCGGAAATCCGAAAGCCATTGAAGAATGTCTCCCACTTATTTTTCCCGCGATCACGGAAGCTATCAAGCATCTGCACGGCCAATAGGACAAACTCCGACACCCGCCTTCGAGCGAATCAGATCCCCCAAACTGATGAACTTGTAACCCCAGCTCGCGAAGTTGGAGTTGATACATCGGGGGCAGCCGCCCGCCTCAGGTTAATGCTTCCGGGGGCAAAGGACTCCAGTGATGACGAGTGCCCCTACGTTTTGGATTTGCGCAACGGCGACCTGACCTAGATAGCTGTAGAATGCCTCGATTTCGGTTCATTTTGGCCATGTTTCTGTCGCTCGTGGCGACGACATGGAGCGCACCCATAGAAGCAATTCTAGATCCACAAACTCTTTGGTCCCACACACCTGACTCATTCCCTCAAGTGGCCGCCCCCCTGGGCTTTCGATGGAACTCACAAGCGCGCGATTCAGCAAGAAGTGCCGCCCCCGGCATGACCTTGGGAGGGATCCCTGTCGTGGAGTTGCTTGCACGATTTTCGGACGGAAAATTGAGTGGAATAACAGCCGCAATTTACACCCGAGGTGATGCCGGTGAAATGAGCCGTGGAGATTTTGAAGCACTAGTCAAACGGACCGTAGCGGTGTTGTCCGAACTCACTGGAACGGCACCACAGGTTCGCGGCAAAGATCCGAAAAATGCAGTAAGAGCGGATGGCGTCATTTGGCAAACAGCGCAGACGACTTGGTTGCTGGAGTATTCTGTTTTACGAACGGCCACCGGACAGGGAGTAACGTACCGACCCGACTTTTTGCGATTAGAGGTAACGCAGGCAAAAGGATCAGGAGGAAGCGTCTTTGCAAAGGAATCCAGTGGAGGCAAGAAGTTCGAGCCGAAGTCTCGTGTAAAGCGTACCGACAATGGAGACATCTGGATTGATGAAGTCCCAATGGTCGACCAAGGCGAAAAGGGATACTGCGTCGTAGCATCTGCGGAGCGGGTACTGCGCTATTACGGAATGCGAGTCGACCAGAATGAGCTAGCCCAGTTGGCGGGAAGCGATCCCAGCAAAGGAACAATGTTTCAGGCCGCAATGGAGGGACTTAAAACAGCGGGCCATCGTTTACAGTTCCGAGTGAAGCCGGTAGACGAACCAGAATTCAAAGAATTCGAGGTCCTCGTGCAGGAGTACAATCGTCGCGTCGCAAAAACAGATAAGGAAGCCATTATAGCACCGTTGGTGGGCATGATCGACACCTCCAAAGTAATGCTATCGATGAAGCCGGATGTACTACGCGCAATCAGGGCGAGTCAAAAAAGTGCGTTTACCAAGTTTCAAAAATCCGTGGCACTGTGCGTTGATTCCGGACAACCACTGATGTGGGGGGTATTGTTGGGATTAGTCCCCGAAAAAGGAACAAACGTTCAAACGGCAGGTGGCCACGCCCGACTAATCATAGGATACAACACACGGACCAATGAATTGCTCTACACAGATTCATGGGGAGCTGGACACGAACTCAAACGCATGAGCATGGAAGACGCCTGGATCATCAATCGTTACAGTTTATTGCTCCTGCCACTATGATCCAAGACCATCTCTCCCCCGCATCGGTACACCATTGATCCGACTGAGACAGTCTCACTCCAGCAAACTCGCATATCTTTCGCGGCCCGCAATTGAGTGAATCATTTACTTTCAAGTATCGACGAAACTCTACCAAGCCACGCTGTAGCGCGTCGCAAAAAAACAGGGTGGCCAAGAAAGGTACATTCACTTCCTTAGGCCACCCTATCTTCCATTTATTCGAGCCTTACTTCTTTTCAGCAGCAGGCTTTGGTTTGGTGATCATTTCAAAATCATCCGTGCGGAAAGGCGTAAGTGGCAATCCCTCGAAACTTGTGACGTTACACACCGGATTGTTTGCCCAAGCGTAACGCACCGCAATCGGCTTTGGAACAGCCTCACACGTTAACTCGACTTTGTCTTTGCCCAGAACCTTGCCCGTCGCCCAATGCCATTGATGGTCTTCGCCGCACACAGCAAAACCAATTGCCTCCTCGACATCAAATGTGCGCAGAGCACTGCCAAAGCAATCAATCGTCACGACTGCTTTATTTTCGTTAATTTCGAGCGTCTTAAACTCCGGACTCCGATACGCGATTTTGACCCCGTAATCCTTGGCCAACGCCCAACGAACCAACCGTGCAGCTACATCATGTTTGTTTTTTGGGTGAATATCTTTCCCTTCCCCCAAATCAATAATCACGGCCTGTCCGGTATTAGGGAGCGACATCGTTTTTGTTTGTGATTCGCGTAGCTCCGCCCAACTGCTCTCCCCAGGATTTTTCTCCTCTTTCAAATAGTCGGCCAACTGAACCCAATAGAATGGAAACTGCCCCTGATTCCATTCTTTTCGCCACTGTTCGATCATGAAGGGGAACAATTGCGCGTATTCCCATGCTCGTCCCGCATTCGCTTCGCCTTGGTACCAAATAACTCCCTTCATGCCATAGCCAAGAGTCGGATTCACAACCCCGGCAAAAATATTTCCGGGCCTCTGGTTGCCACTCATCCACGCCTCCGGAGATTGTGGCGGACGAGGCACTGGCTTACCCGCTTCTTTGGCTTTAGCCGCAGCAACCTTGTGTTTCTCCATCTCTGCAGCGTACTCCTCTTTCGCCTTTTCGGTCAGACGAAATGCCTCACCGCTTTTCGTCTTTTCCATCAATGCAGCAAACCTCGGATCGTTCTCAATAGTGTCCCGACGGATCCAGGCCTCCGCAGCAGACCCGCCCCAAGCGTTGTCAATCAGCCCAACCGGCACTCCTAAAACTTCGTGCAAATATCGCCCGAACAAAAACCCCACAGCGCTGAAACTGGTCGCCGTTTGAGGAGTCGTACTTTTCCACTCTCCCTTGAAATCGTTTTTCAGCTCCTGCGTTCCAAGCTGCGGAACCTTAATCAAACGTAATTTGGGGTGATTCGATGCAGCAGCCTCCAAATCACCATTCCAGTCCGAACCTAATACGAAGCCCATGTTGGATTGCCCGGAACACATCCAAACTTCCCCAACCAACACATCCTCTAGCTCCACATTCTGTCCCCCCGCAGTGATCTTGATACTCTGAGGTTGGTCGTTTGCCGGAACCGCATCCAACTTCACCGTCCATTTCCCATCCTGGCCAGCTTCTGCGGATTTCGTCTGTCCCGCAAAACTCACCGTGACTTTCGTCCCCGGAGTATCCCAGCCCCAAATTGGGTTAGCTTGCTTTTGTTGGAGAACCATGTGGCTGCTAATAATCGCAGGCAACTTTAGTTCAGCTTGTAGCGTCGCTGGCAAAATGGCGCCCGAAAGCACCAACGGGAGGAGTCGTTTCATAGGTAGAATCAAACTGGTTGGGAAATGTTCCCAAAATTTCAACCCGCGACTCCACCCAGAACTTAGTCTCTTCCAGATCCGCTAGACGCCAACGTGCGAAATATGCGAATGCGCAAAATATGTAACGTCGATCGTTTCTGAAAGTGAAGTCAGCGACTTGAGCGCGAAATCAATTATTTCGGCAGTCGCCGTTTCACTTAGGCGATCCCCCATAAAACTCAACTCATGCGGATCCAAGAGCCGGACTCGATTCAGACAATCAATCAGGATTCTTTCTCCAGCATCTGGCAACCCGTTCACTCTATGCCGCGGTAGTTTCTTGAAGTGCTTTTCCAAACTCTCCAACTGAAACAGCAACGCCCTCGGATTCGTATCATCCAGCAAAACGAGATCATACACGGCCATCAGGTTAGGCAAAATGGTGTAGCGCGAACGATAGGTCAGCGTACTGTCCGCAACCTCCAGCACAGATTCGAGAAGGCTTGGCGCCGTAGCTTCCGGCGAGGCCAACGTGTATTTTAAAAATGTACAAAGATTCACGGCCCGCTCAATCCGCTGCCCCATATCCAAAAAGCGCCAGCCTTGTGCCCGCGTCATATTCTCCCGAGCAATCCCCTTAAACGAAGACACCAGCATCAACATGCGATTCAAAAGCGCGATCGCCTCGCCCGGAGACCAATGTCCCACTTGGCCCGCCATTGTTGTTTCTAACTGCGACAGGGCACGCCACACATCATTCGAAGTCCTATCGCGCACTAACATCGCAATTTGAACCACGCTATCCGCAAGCGTCCGCAAACTCCCACTCCGATCTCCACTATACAGCGCCTCCAAGAAGTCCGCCTCCATCTCCTGGGCCGAACGCCCGCTTCCTGAAGAACCTCGCGGAATTTGATCCTGGGCCTCCATCGTCTGCAACAACGGTTGCATCAACAAAAAGCCCCTATCCACACTCTCAGGAGTGAACCGCAATAGAGCACCCCGCATCACCCGCGCAGCACTATCAATCCGCTCCGTATAACGCCCCAACCAAAAAAAGTTATCAGCGAGTCGACTCGGAAGATTATTCCCCACACGACGCAATTCAACAGACGCCGTCGTGCCCGAGAGCAACGTGATCTCGTCCACCGGTTCCTCACTTAAAACCCAAGTATCCTTACTCGAACCACCGTCCTGCATCGAAATTCCACCTGTCACCGCTCCCTCACCAGATCGAGCCAAAGCACCGGGCATTACAACATATCCGTCCTTCGTCCCCACCAAAAAGACCCTCAACACCACCGGTCTCTCAACAATCCCATCAGCTTCCCAACAGGGTGCCATCGACAATCGCATCCGCTCCTGCCCCACCCACCGGTGTGGAGCAAACCGAAGCAAATCGCGTAGTTTGTCCTGCCCCATTCCTGTATTCAGCCGAGGACCAGAAAACGCGGGGCGAATATCCAGAAAGTCTAGATTTTGAAAAACGTAACGCTCCGCAGACTTCTGCCCACACCACCACGTTGCAATCGAAGGCAGTCGCAAGTCCTCACCCAACACTTCTCGCGAAAGACCGCTCAGAAAGCCTTTAAAAGCGGGGCTCTGCATGATCCCACTCCCCAGGGCGTTTGCCACGGAGACAGCGCCGGAACGCTGCGCTTCCAGCAATCCGGGAACTCCCAATATAGAGTCGTTTCGGAGCTCCAACGGATCACAGAAGCCATCGTCTACACGTCTCAAAATAACGTCGACCGGCTCCAACCCACTTAAAGTTTTAAGATAAACGCGCCCGTCATTGACCGTCAGATCCTGCCCTTCCACCAACGAATATCCGAGATAGCGAGCCAAGTACGCTTGTTCAAAGTATGTCTCATTATAAGGTCCGGGAGTCAGAATCACGACTCGTGGTTCATCGGTACGGCGAGGTGACAAGTCCGCCATTGCCGCCTGAAAGTGCCGATAAAACCCGGCCAAGCGACGAACCTGACTTTCACGAAAGGCCTCAGGCAGCATGCGCGCTGTCACCAAGCGATTCGCGAGGGCGTACCCCGCTCCGGTGGGTATTTGAGTCCGATCTGAAACGACCCACCATTGGCCATCCGGAGAACGCGCGATATCAGCCGCGTATATATTTAGATACTGCCCATTCGCTGGAACGATACCGTGAGCCGGCCTCAAAAAATCCGACTGAGCAAACAGGAGCGCCGGAGGCAAATGTCTCGAGCGAAGCAACCGTTGTTCCCCATAACAATCCGCCAGGACCTTATTCAGAAGGGTTGCCCGCTGAATTAGACCTCGCTCGATACACTCCCACTCACTAGCTGTGAGTAACATTGGCAGCGGATCCAACTTCCATGGTCGCTCCATTCCTCGAGGATCCCCGTACACATTGTACGTGATTCCTTGCTCCAAAATCACACGTTTGACCGATTCCAAACGACGCTCGCGTTCCTCCCCCCCCAAGCCCTCCAAGCTTCGCATCAACTGCTCCCAATGAGGCAATACGTCTCCGACCCCCCCCCTCATCTCAGAATAGTGCGCCACCGAACACGACCGGAACGGAATGCCTTCTACTGCCGCCTTCGGGATCGTATCCATCATCAAACAAGTTGTTCAGCGGGTGCTTCCAAGAGCGGAGACTCCCGGATCCATACATGAAGGATCCCTCAGTGCTTCCATCGTCCCCACCGTGTCGCTGGCTTGGGCAGTTCATCGGTCTGATACTGAGTTTTACCAGTTACTCCCCACATCCGAATACCTGTAGCTTTTCGGAAATGAGAAATCATGCTTTCTCCGGAATAACAGCCCCAGCTTTTGGCAAAAGCATCCTGGGTAAACAGACCGGGGCGCAACCGATTCAACTCCGTCTCGTGCAACCAAACCTTTGAAGCGCTGTCGATGTAGTTTGAATAATCAAACATCCAACAGGCTTTATTGGAGTGACCAAAATACTCAAAATTACAGATCTTCACCTTCTCCCGGTCCTGCCCCTCATTGAGGTAATGCAAGAGCTCATCAGCCGTTGAGAAATAGACACGGTTGACGTGATATGCATCACGCACCGAATCAATCACACTTAACAGATCCTTCCCCTCCTGCTCCTTACGGCGCAGATAAGCGGGTTTGTAGACCAGCCAGGTAATCCGCGCATCGGGATCCGCTTCCCTGATTTGCGAAATCCGAATTCGTCCGGCACGAATAAAATTCATCCACCATTTATCGTGAGGATCCGATTTATACTGCTCCCATTTGAGCAAGGATACACCACCGGAGATGATCACATTTTCGCGCTGCGGATCCGCCGTGGCCTCGGCAACGCCACAAATCAACAACGAAACCGAAACGATAAGCGAACGACGGCGCATTTTAAACAATTGGAGCTGAAGTCAAAAAGAGGCACCCATGCCTGTTAGATCGTCTGACTCAGGAATCCTCCGTCGACCCGAAGATCTACACCAGTCACAAAACTAGAAGCCTTCTGACTCGCGAGAAAAACACAGGCCCCCACTAACTCTTGTGACTCACCGAAACGTTTCATCGGGGTATGCCCTAAGATCGAGTTCGTACGCGCTGTCGGGCTCCCATCTTCATTGAACAAAAGTTTACGATTTTGTTCCGCAGGAAAAAACCCCGGGGTGATCGAATTGACTCGTACCCCACGCGGTGCCCATTCGCGCGAAAGAAACTGGGTTAGATTTAACACCGCGGCTTTTGCCGCTGAATAGGCCACAACACGAGACAGCGGCAAGTGCGCCGACACACTCGCGATGTTAATGATGCTTCCCGCTCCACGCGCACACATCCCGGGACCAAAAACTTGCGAGGGCAGAAGTGCTCCCCCAACTAAGTTCAAATCAAACGCCGAAACCCAATCGGAAGCCGCGATATTCTCAATCGGCATCTCTGGAGTAACAGTCACCTTCGGATCGTTTCCGCCAGCCGCGTTCACGAGTACCGTTGGCGCACCTAGAGCGCCCGTGATGGCGGCCAAAGCAGCCTCGAGCGAGGCTTTGTCTGAAGCGTCCGCAGCCACAAAGAAGCCTTTGCCACCGGCCGCTTCAATCGCAGCAACACGCGCAAGGCCTCTCTCCGTATTACGCCCTACGACCGCCACCTTGGCCCCTGCGGCAGCCAATCCCTCAGCCAATCCACCTCCAAGAACACCCGTTCCTCCAATCACAACGGCCACATCATTACTCAGGTCAAAAAGTGTATTCATTCAAATTATGCTCGGGAAAAATTAACTACGGCGAAATCAAACTAAAATCAGCGAAACGAAGACACGCACCAAACGTAATCCAAAGACGCCCCTCTCTTTTTTCAAGAAAGCCGCTCCGGAAAATGAATTCCCCGCCCCGCTACCAGCCAAGAAACTACTTGGTTGGCGTGCCATCAAAAAACTGCAGTGATCCGCCAGCAGCGGGAGCAGGCTTATCCTGCTTACTTCCCTCCTTCGCTGCCGCAGCATGCGCAGGGGCATGGTCCGATGGTGCGCTCGCATGTCCCGCTTCGTGGGATCCATGAGAAGGAAGTGATTCAGCGGTATGTCGCTCACAGGCAAAGCCAAGGAACGCCACGGGCAAAAGAAACAACAGAGTGGTCCGATTCATATGACACACATAAACTAACTGCTTCACGCTTTCTGAGAAGAGCGAACTCTGTTTGCCTCTACACTTCCCACAAAGCCAACTGGAAGCTTTCCTATTGTATATTATGCAAAATCGCATCGACCGGACCTTCGATAAACTCAGGGCTGAAAAAAAGGCTGCCATGATCGCATATATCTGTGCAGGTGACCCTAATATGGAGGCCACTGAAACCATAGCGCTAGCCCTCGAACGTGCAGGCGTCGATCTTCTCGAGTTGGGCCTCCCATTTTCCGACCCGCTAGCGGATGGCATCGTCAACCAAATGGCAGCATCCCGAGCCCTCGATGCAGGCGCAACCACAGCAAAGGTTCTTCAGTGCATCCGTAATATCCGGCAAAAATCCGAGATGCCCATCACTCTCTACACCTACACAAACCCTATCTATATATACGGTTTTCAAGAATTCATGAAAGACGCCGAGGCGGCCGGTGTAGACGGCATTTTGATTCTGGATCTCCCCCCTGACGAAGACGCAGCCAATCCGGACCTAGCCCCCAAAGGAAATATTCATCGGATTCGCCTCATTGCCCCAACCACCCCCGAATCGAGACTGCCAATCATCACCAAAAACGCCGGCGGCTTTATTTATTACGTATCTCGCGAAGGCGTCACGGGAGAACGAACTGACGTAGCTGACACCCTCCAAGAGAAGGTTGAAGCAATCCGTCGCGCCTCCTCGGTGCCGATTGCGGTTGGTTTTGGAATCTCCACACCAGAACAAGTTCGAGCCGTGGCAGATGTAGCCGACGGAGTCGTTGTCGGCAGTGCTATTGTCAAACGGATTGCCGAATGGGGAAATTTGCCAGACTTGGCTGAGCGCCTTGAAGCGTTTGTCGCTCCGTTGGCTAAAGCGACCAAATAACCCCGCCTTCCTTCTGGATTAGAACCGCAGAGTTGTTCAAGTTTTCGCTTATGTACCTACCGTTTGAAACTTTCGAGACGGCACCACGTCGTACGAGTATATCTGTTCGTCAGATTGTGGCCCCCGCCTGTGCTATGGCATTAGCACTCCTCGGCACTGGCTGCGCCACTAAGTATGTTCCACGCGTACCGCCTGGAGTAACGACACTCAAAGCAGTCGAAACGAAACGGCTGGAGGGAACTTGGTACGAGATAGCTCGTCTCAATCATCGGGCTGAACGAGGCCTAACACGCGCCACAGTGACATTTAAATCACTTCCAATGAACAAGTGGCAGGTCGTTCATCGCGCATGGCGCAACGAGTCCGGCGCTTGGGAAGAAACTGCATTTCGTGCGAAATCGCCTGAAGGAGTCCTCCACCCTGGGACCATGCGGGGTAGATTCACCTCTCTTTTTCCGTCCGACATTCACGTCGTTGCCATGGATAAAACTTACCAAAGCGCGATCATCTGCGGCACCAATCAACACGAACTCTGGATTCTATCGCGGGCGCAGAATCCCTCCCATGAAAGTATTCTCGGTATGCTGAACGAGGCTCGTAGCAAAGGCTTCCCCATTGAAGAAGCCCTGTTCCTTCAGTTTCAATAGAGCATAGCACCTCCGCTCGCCCTCAAAGCATCAAATCAGGAAAGCAGAAAACCTTCCCTCTCTGAAACGAGAAGGAAGGTTTTTTACGCTCTCTTGAGCCGAGCTAGAGATCAGATTGCCATGGCAATCCAATCGGCTACGCCGCTGTGTAGCTGGATTCGACGCGATGCGCTACATCCTTATAGTTGTAGTCGGCCTCGTAAATCTCCTTGAGGCAATCGATGTATTCCTGACGTTTGCCCATCTGTTCGTGCAACAAAGCCAGACGGTAAATCGTATCTTTCTTCGCGATGTCCATTGAGGGCATTTCAGCAGCCGCACCCTTGAGCTGTTGAACAGCCAAATCGAGCATGCCTTTTTCAATAAAGCAGCGCCCGAGCAAGGTCATCGCTCGCAAACGGACATTCGGCGACTGCCGCGCACGCTGAAGTTCCGCGATCGCCTCGGTGAACTGACCCGCATTAACCAACTCCTCACCCAGTTCAAATCGTAACTGCAAGTCGGTCGGATTCCGGTCCAGCCGCTTCCGGGCATCCCCAATCTTCGACTCCGCTTTTTCTTTAATCATCCCATTCAACTGCTCCCGGTATTGGGCTGCATCAGGATGCTGATCTCCACCCGCAGCGAACCAATCTTCCAAGGCTTTGATGGAAACGTCCAACTGCAGCACCTGAAGATCGGAAAATTTGCGCCCTAAAGCAGGGTCACTTCCATTAATCAGCTGGTTACAATAACCGTACCACTGAATCGCTCCCGCCAAATCCTCAGCGTTCGTAGTCTGCTCGTACTTAAGCTCCATGAGCTGAGCGATCTGACGCACCACGTCAACGCTCTCAGGGGTCTCCGAGTATTTCTGACTCAGCTCCGCAAGCTGCCCCTCGATTGTAGCAAGATCTTTAAAAGTACGACCCTTCTGCTCGAGCAACTTCGCCTCGTCCTTATCCTTGATAAGATCACGATAACTCGTGGCCTTCTCCCAGCCTCCCGACTTCATCGTCGCCATGGCTGCGGTGTCTTTGGCTTTCTTAATCGCAGCCAAATCACCGGGATTGATCTGTCCAATCCGATTGTAGACTTCGAGCGCCTGATCGTTATGTCCAGTCGACAAATACAACTCACCCAACTCGTGCAACACCTTTGTATCCTTGGGATTAGCCTTCATCAGCGTCTCCAGACAGAAGACCGCGATTTCAGGATAACCGGCAGCTATTGCAGCGTCCTTGAGAAGATTGTTGGCCCCAGCGTTGAATGGATCACTCTCCAGCGATTTCTCAGCCATTTCCATCGCGGCCAATGGGTCTTTCTTAACAGACGCGCCTCCACGGAAACTCGTAGAAGTCAGGCTACCCAAGAGACTACCGCCACCCTTCTTTCCTGCGTTTTGAGATATCGCAATAGCCCTCAACGCTTTACGGCCATCAAGAAATCCTGGAGACTCCTTTAGAACCGTTTGTAAAAGAGATGTGGCGTAACCGTAATTTTTAAGCTCCGCGGCACTCTTGGCTTTCTGCCATAGAACACGCGCTTTATCTGGGAGCTCTTTTTCGGAGCAAATAGGCATATAAGGGGGTTTACCCAGCCATCTAATCTCAATTTTCGGAGCACTTCAAGACGTCGCGTCACGAATCGCTAATCTTTCAGCAATTCTTAGGACCTTTTTCCAAAAAGCCCTGGGGTCCCATCCCCCTCTTCGTTTTCCTCGACCTCAAACAGCGCCTCGGACGACCTAGTTGCAGCTACTGCAATCTTGCCCGTCACCCACCATCGGTTCACCTCGGACGCGTCCTGCCACACAGCCTTCGCACGCAGTAACAACTCAATCCCATCAAATTCGAGGAGCCCCCACCCCGCCGGCAATTCATCCACATTCACGACTCCAAACTCGGCCACGACATAATGCAGATTCGCCCCTTTCCAACGTAGTATCCGAGACAACTTTCCCTTCGAATACAATTGGCGCGTGATGTCCTCAATTTCCCGGACCCACTCCTGATATTGTGGCCCCCCCACTTCCTGGAACCGATAAACATCAAACTCCGGAAATAACGTCTCCCCTTCCCGAAGCGTAGGAAACTCACGCCGAAGAGACTCCTCCCACTCACTCCGCTTTTTCTGGAGGCCCATCAGTTGCTCTCTAAGCAAATCCTCGCTCTTCGCATCCCGAAGGAAATCCGCACGGTCAATTTTACACTCAAACACCATCACAGGACCCGCCCGCAAAACGGTTGATCCCTTGACTCTCCTCGGAGGTTCAATCTTACACGCCGCTACATCTATACGCGCCCCGACTTGCGAAACCGCCACGTCAAGAGCTGCAACGTCAAACCCCTGTCCGATAGCCCATCGCAACGCCGCTCGTTGAAGTCGCCTGGACCTGGTACTGACTCCCCGAGACACCTCGTTACCCCTCCATCAAGAATTGGAAATCCTCCAGGGTTAGTGCCTTCGCAAACGACTCTTCTCCCAGAATATCTCCAGCCATCACACTCTTCGCCCTCTGCAATTGACGGATCTTTTGCTCAATCGAATCCTTCGCCACCAGACGATACGCAATCACCTGTTGGGTCTGACCAATTCGATGCGTCCGGTCAATCGCCTGGTTCTCGACAGCAGGATTCCACCACGGGTCAAACAGCACAACGTACGAGGCCGCAGTCAAATTCAGCCCCATTCCTCCCGCACGAAGCGAAATCAGGAATACTGCCGCTCCTTCGTGTTTCTGGAAATCCGCCACAAGCTCCCCACGATCTTCCGTCTCACCGGTCAGCACAAAGGAATCCCACCCACGCGCATCAAGCTCACGCTCAACGCGTTCTAGCATATCCACAAATTGCGAGAATACGAGCACCTTGTGCCCCTCTTCCATCAACGGTTCCAACAGATCCGTAAGCGCCTCGAGTTTCGCACTGTCGGCATACCCATGTTCATCACTCACTAGACCCGGGTGGCAACAAATCTGCCGCAAGCGCAGCAGCGACGTAAGAACGTTAAAGCGCTCCTTATCGAGCTCTTTGCTATTCTTGATCTTAAGCAGCGATTGACGCGCACGCTTCAACTCCGCGCTGTACAATAAGGCCTGCGTTCCTTCCATCTCCACAACCAGATCTTCCTCGATACGAGGCGGCAAATCCTTCGCAACTTCGCTCTTATTACGCCGTAACACAAACGGACGTACGCGTGTAGAGAGGCGACGGCGCGCCATAGGATCCGTTCGTGAGTCGTACTGTCTTTGGAACTGAGCCCTTAGTCCCAGCAGCCCAGGCATCGCAAACTGCATAATGCTCCAGAGATCGAGCAACCGATTTTCAATCGGCGTCCCGCTCAAAGCCAAGCGGTGTGCACCCTTTAAGGTACAAGCCGTGATCGCGGTCTGTGAGGCAGGATTCTTGATGTATTGCGCCTCATCTAAAATGATTGCATGCCAATTTACGGCTGTAAGAGCCGCCGAGGAAAGGCGCAGCTGGGCGTAATTCACGACCACCAAATCTACCTTCGCCAAACAACGGCGCAGGCTCGGCAAATCGCCCCCCCGCCATGTCGTAGCCCGTAAATCTGGGGTAAAGCGCTCGGCCTCAATCAACCAGTTCTGAACCACAGATTTCGGGCACACCACAAGAATAGGTTTCCCGGCAAAGTCGGCCCTCGCACGCAACCAGGACAGCCACGTCAGCGTCTGCAGCGTTTTTCCAAGCCCCATGTCATCAGCCAAAATTCCGCCGAAATTATTTTCACTCAGGTAGGCCAGAAAATGAAATCCCGCATGCTGATACGGCCGCAACTCGGCCTTCACGTTCTCGGGAACCTCAGGCTTCACCTGCGTTTGAATCTCACTGGCTCGACGCCGAATCTTATCACGTGCTTCTTTTTCGATCAGACGACTCGCCGCAGAAGACGCCAATTGTAGGGCATGAAACCGCTGACGAGCCCCATCGATCTCCGTTGGGTTAAGGCCAAGCTCCGCAAGATTCGCCGCGTCTTCCTCATCAATATCAAACTCCAATCGACGCCAACCCTTGCCCTTGAGACGCACAAATTTCCCTCGAGCCTCCAAAAGCATGTGAATCTCATCCGGAGACAACTCCGTCTCACTCACTGAAAGCGCCACATGAAGATCAAACCAATCGGGCGAACTTTCCGTAACCTCCAATTGAATCGATCCCGTAACGACCGCACTCCGGAGACTTTCCAAATCCCCCTCGAGCACCGTCTCAATCTCCTTCGGCATGGTCTCCAACCACGTCACAAATTCCTCTGGAAAACGCTTCCCGACAACCCGCACCCAAGCCTCATCATCCGCTCGAAAATCACGAAGCGAAATCGCCCCCAACACCCCCGGAACGGCCTTTAACGTGACATCAGCAACCGAAACGATGCGATTTTCATCCACCGGATCCGTCATATACTCCCACCCCTCAGGCGTGAGCACTTGTTCTCCAAACTCCCCAAGCGAAGCCGTTGCACGTGTACAAAGCTTCTCCTCCCCACCTCGCATCTCCAGCCAACAACGCAACCGCACCTCCGGCGTCACCGAAACCACCCGATCGGCAAGATCCTCCGGCAAAGGCACGCCCAATCCTTCCAATAACCGCACCGCACGCCCGGACTGAATACCCTTCGCGGGGATTCGAACCGCCTGACGGACATCCATTCGCAATAGCGGAGCCGTGTTATAAACAGAACCTCCAGTGATATAACAATTCACATTCCCCCCCACAGCAAACAACGGGGCCGCTGGGTAACGTCCGTTGGGCAAAATCAGCTCCAACAGATAATCACCGTACTCTTCAAACTCACGGCGTAAACGCCAGGTAAGCGATTCATTTGGGTAAACAAAAGGCTCTCCTTCTGAGGTTACAATGTGATCCACGAAAAGCGGGTTCAGCAAAATCCGCGACAGACGCTCCCGTCCTTCGACCCTCAGATATCCAATCTCGCTATTCCCCATCGAAGACGCACAAAAAGCCTCCAAAAGCGCACGACAAGCCGGCGAGCAATCAACGCGGCCCTCAGATAGCTGCTGGGAAAGCTCCGTAAATTGCCGCTCGCCCACAATATTCCAGTCCTCGTCTTCCGGCCGCTTCCACTGAAGTCGCGCCGCATCACTTCCTATCACGAGACGAGCCTTTACCCAGAGCCGGTTCTGGGCGGCATCCAGATCGCCCAACATTTTATCCAGATTATCTTCCCAATGGCGAAGTGCCTGACGGCTTTCCCATTCCCCCTCCAACGATGACAACTCCGCTGGTGTAGTCAGGGGCGCCAAAAAGGGAGGCAGGGAAATCCCCCGGTTTTTCAGGAAGATCGCTAAATACAACCACCCTTCCCAATAACCCTTAGGCCGCAATGGCCACAGTTCCACAACCTCGCTCGCTCCCAATCGTTTTGCGCCCAAGAAAGGATCCAGAGCGTCTCCGGTAAGACTCCGAGCCCCGCCAAACCGATCGAAAAGCGCCTTCACCTTTCGCAGGTAAGTCGACTCATCCTTTTTTAAAGGTCGTCCCAACCTAGCTGCGATCTCGTCCTCAAACCCTGAAGCTGGTGCCTGTTTCTTTACCTCAGAATCCCTGTCCTCCTGATCTCCAGCGGTTCCCGGGCCAAATGAAGTAACGTCCATGTCGAGTGCCTGACACAAGGCCAGCAGCGTGTGAGCGCAACCGGAAGTCGACCCACAGCTACAATCCACTGACCAAGTGTTACGAAGACCCGCATATTTGACCGTAAAGTCCTCGTCCTTGGTTTGGACAACAGCATCGAGCCCCTTCAATTCTCCCTTCACCATGTGGCGTTTAGAGATTTTGATGCTGGTTTGATTTTCTAATAAAACACCTACCCCTCCCCAGCGGTTAGCTAGGGATTGAACGGCGTCGAGAACTTGAGAGCGGGAAGCAAATACATCCATCGTGGCGAGCCACACAGAGTCGCAAAGGTTAGCGTTCCTGCAAGCCTAGGGTGTTTGTTTTGGCGTGATTCCTCCGTGAATCTTTCTTCTGGGGAATTTCGGGCCCTTAAAAAAAGCGGCGCTGCATGTCATTTTCCCGAAAAATTCTGGCTAATCAGACATCGCTTATGAGAAGGCTTTATGTCACACTATCACCGCATGGCAGACCGCCCTCGATCCTCACAGGAAAGCTTTGAATTGTCGGAAGATGAGATCTCTCCCGAGCATCTGGACTCTCAAGTCCAACGCGCACAAGAACAGATCATCGCGCTCAAGCGCCAACAAGAGCACATCGAGCGGCAAAAGCGCGAACTTGAAGAACTCAGCCGCCGTCAGGAACAGCTCCAAATCGGACGCGCCGACATGGTGGAAAAATTCACCCGCGCTCTGGTTATTATCGAGCGTGAGGAATTCGAAACACAAAGACGCGCCGAAATGTTGCACAGCGTGCGCGAAAGTTTCGGGCAACACCTCCAATATTTTGAAAGCCTCGATCTCAAGGGCGTCGAAGGCCCGGATCTTACACGGGAACTTACCCGCGCATTAAGTGCCCTCGACGACGCAAGAGCCGAATACACCCGAGCCATTCCAAGAATTGGAAGCCCCGATTCAGACGGCACCGAAGTCGCCAGCGAATTCGGTTACGGGCCCGATCGCGGAGGAAGCCAGGACTTCGTTTATTGGCTCAAAGCAGGCTTGGCTTTCACATTACCCGTCGCGGTTGTGGGCTTACTCATCTTCTTCGCGCTTTTGTCAGGTAGTCACCATTAGTCCAGCCGACCTCCGACTATGCTTTTTAGAAACAAAACGCCGGGATCTCAAAAAGGGAAATCCTCGTCAAAAAAACAGACCGAGACTCCCTTTGAAGCTCGTCGTAAAGCCCTCGCGGAACAAGAAGCCGCGCTAAAAGCCGAAACCGAAAAGCACAAACGCTTCATCGAGGTTGCCCCAAAAATCGCAGCGGAACGCCAAAAAGAACAACGCGAGATTTTCCTCAAAAATGCCGCTAGTGCAGACCGCAAAGGGCACTTGGCCGCGCTCCAGCTTCCCGACAGCCGTTATCTTCATAACGAAGCTGCCGTGATGTCGCCTCGTTCGCGCCGCAAGGACCGGGAGAAAGGTAAATGGATCTTCTTTTTACTCGTAGGCACATTGCTTGTTGCAGCCTATTGGGCTTGGCTAACCCTCTCTCATCCGGACTTCTAGCCCCTCTGGGTTGGCCCGCATTCGAGACAGTCCCGCCCAAACAAATCCTCGGTCGTGCCTGTCTTGGAATATTCTTTCGGCCCGTTGCTGTTGTCCCTCGAACTCACCGATGAGGGCACTTTGAACGCGGTTCACCTTCCGAAAGACCCGCCAACGGACCTTGACCAAAAGCATTTACAGGCGGCACTACAATTCTTGGCAAAACACTCCGTCGCGCCCGCCAAATCCCAAGGTGAATCCGCTTTCAGAGTTGCACTGACCCAAATCCCCTCGGGACAAACTCGTACCTACGGACAGCTGGCAAAGCTCCTTGCAACTTCACCCCGCGCAGTCGGACGCTGGTGTGCCTCAAATCGCCTTCTGCTGAGGATCCCCTGCCACAGGGTCGTCGCAACCTCCGGACTCAGCGGGTTTCGCGCAGGAGTCGAATGGAAGCGCCTCCTTCTGCGTCTGGAACAATAAGGCGCCAACTTGCCTGCACTCGTCTTTGTATTCCGGCATTTCCGGCATAGACTGCTTCGCTCATGTCGCGCATCCATCTACTTTCCGAAGAAGTAGCCAGCCAAGTCGCTGCTGGTGAAGTCGTTGAACGACCTGCAGCCGTCGTAAAGGAACTCGTCGAAAACTCGATCGACGCAGGCGCCACCCGCATAGAAGTCCTTACACGACGCGGCGGAATTTCCCTCATCCAAGTCACAGACAACGGCATAGGGATGGATCGCGATGACGCGTTACTTTGTCTGGAACGCCACGCTACGAGTAAAATCCGTACAGGCCACGACTTGGCGGCTATTCACACTCTCGGGTTTCGCGGAGAAGCCCTGCCCAGTATCGCGTCTGTCTCTCATTTCCGCCTCTCCACCCGTGAACACAATGCGTTGGCGGGCACCGAAATCCTCGTCAATGCCGGTAAAATCGAGACCGTACGCGATGGCGGCGACGCCCCCGGCACTCAAATCGAGGTGCGTTCGCTTTTCTACAACCTGCCCGCCCGCCGCAAATTCCTCCGAACCGAAACAACCGAAGCCAGTCACGTCGAACACCAGCTTCAACTGCTCTCCATTGCCCACCCGGAAATTAGCTTCGTTCACCTACAAGACGATCGAGTCTCCTTCCAGCTTCCCCCTGCCGCGTCGCTCATTGATCGAATCCGCGATCTAGCCGGTGCCACGCTTGCTTCGGAATTACTCGCCGTCCCCACGTTTGAAGTTCCCGGCATAAAGATCTGGGGCTACGTAGGACGCATCGGTGTCAGTCGATCCACTCGCCAGCAGCAACTCTGCTTTTTGAACGGACGCGCAGTCGAAAACGCAAGTATTTCGCAAGGCCTAAGAGAGGGATACCACACCGCGCTGATGAAGGGCCAATACCCTGTGACCTATCTATTTATCGAAATGGATCCGGCCGCGGTTGACGTCAATGTTCATCCCGCAAAACGCGAAGTCCGTTTTCGCGCCCCCTCGGAAATTCGCGAAGCTATTCGGGAAGCCGTGAGTATCGCACTCGAAAGCAATCGAGCCGAATGGAGCGCAACGTTCAGGCCCGCCAATCCTTTCACGTCTCCAACCCCTCCCACCCAGCCCCCCACCGATCATCCCTCCCTTCTTCCGCCCGAAAAAGACACCCCTCGAGTTCAGGTCGTAACAACCCGCGGCTTCGAACAAACACCAAGCCAACCCGTAGGTTCGACCAGCGCCTTTGTTCCCAAAATTGAATCAGATGTGTCCATTAACGATGTCCCTCCTCCGACGGCTTCCACATCAGAGTCGATTCAGAACGTTCCGCTGGTAATTCCTCCGCCACCGCCACTACCACCAGAAACCGAATCCAACGAATCATTCCGTTTCCTCGGGGTTTTGGGAAAATGTTACGTCCTGATGGAAAATGCGTCCGGACTCGTGGTGGTCGACCAACACGCTGCCCACGAGCGGATCTTGTTCGAAGAGATGCAAAAACGCATGCTGGCACAAGGAGTTCCTTCCCAGCGCCTTCTACTTCCAATCACCATTGAGCTCGGCCCGAGGGATGCTGACTGGATCCAGCGTAACTTCGAACTCCTGGAAAAAGCAGGCATCGGCCTAGAGCTGTTTGGCGTCGGCACTTACAAAATCGATGCACTTCCCACTTTTATTAAAACGGACGATCCAGCGCAGCTTCTTCACGATATCATCGACGAACTGCGGGACACAAACACCTCCAGTGCAAGGTTGAGACTCGGGCAAGACATGATCGCAAAAACGGTCTGCCGCCATGCGGTCAAAGCAAATGACACCTTACGGGAACCAGAACTCGTTCGCCTTATAGAAGATCTACTCGCCTGCGATCTCCCGTACTGTTGTCCCCACGGTCGTCCAACGATGATCCAAATGAGTTATTTGGAACTGGAAAAGAAGTTCGGTCGAAAGGTTTAACAACTCTTCAATCGAGTTTTCACGGAAGTTTCCTGTTGTGCAAAGCACACCGGCCATCCTCATCCGAAAAATCAGGCTCACTGAAACCAGCTTGATCGTCAGCTGGTTAACCCCCGAATTCGGCCTCATCAAGACCGTCGCAAAAGGAGCGCTCCGCCCTAAAAGCAGGCTCGCTGGAATTCTTGATCTATTTCACAGATGCGAAATCCACTTCCAACCCGCTCGATCCGGGAGCCTCCATTCGCTTCGCGAAGCCACGCTCCAAGACAGCTTCCCCGGGGTCCGATCGGATTATCCCCGCATCGCTCTCGCAGCATACGCGATCGAACTATTGGAAAAAGCGGCGGAAGAAGAGACGCCAGTACCGGATTTATTCGACCTTCTAAACAGAGCGCTCCAATACCTGAACCGAGAATCGGCTTCCCCCAAAGCGTTGCTCCACTTCGAATCAGAATTAGCGCGACTCCTGGGCGTCGCCTCACCTGAACTTCCCGCAATTCGCGCTCTGGAAAAGGCGCTACACCGGCTTCCTCAGGGCCGGGCCGATCTCCTAGCCCGCCTCACCGCAAAGGCCTAATGACAGTCCAGTCCGGCACGAAAAAGCCCACTGACATATTTGCACACATCAGCGGGCTATCCTTCCACAAAGCAATTCCACGGCGGGAAAACGAACGCTTCCCATCCGTGGAAATACTCGTTCAGGGTTTAATAAACGTCCTTTTTGTAACGCTTGGACTTCTTGAGCTCCTCTACGTAAGCAGCGGCTTCTTCCACAGAGCGTCCGCTTTCACGAGCCACAATCGCGTGTAACTCAGCATCAACGTCTTTCGCCATACGTGCACCGTCACCGCAGACGAAGAAATGCGCACCGGCTTCAAGCCATGCAAAAAGCTCCTTTGAAGCTTCGCGCATCTTGTGTTGCACATAAATCTTCTCTGCCTGATCCCGCGAAAAAGCCACGTCGAGACGAGTCAAAACACCTTCCTTCTGTAATTGGGTGAGTTCTTCCTCATACAAGAAGTCGGTTTCACGACGCTGTTCCCCAAAGAACAACCAGTTCTTTCCTCCACCACCCGTTGCCTTCCTTTCCTGAAGGAATGCACGGAAGGGAGCCACGCCAGTTCCAGGACCGACCATAATCACCGGTGTGGAAGTATCTTCTGGCAAACGGAAATGTTTAGCCGTGTGTACAAACACCGGAACAGGAGTTCCGTTACCTGTACGATCTGCAAAAAAGGTCGAAGCAACTCCGTTACGTTTACGCCCAAAGGTTTCATAACGAACCGTTGCGATTGTGAGGTGTACGTTTTCGCCTACGGCTTTCTGGCTGGAAGCAATCGAGTACAACCGGGGTTGTAACTTCCGGAGACACTTCGCGAACTCCTCAGCGGTCCAGGAGAGCGAAGGATGAGCCAAAAGAAAATCGATGATTTCACGGCCCCAGAGATACGCATCCAACTCCTTCTTACGTGTCGCGTCCGACGTCAAAGCAGCGATATCTGCCACTGCATCTCCTGCTTTTGCAACGAGAGCCGCTAGGAATTCCTTGGATGGCGTTGTGACGATAAAGTCTTTAATCAGAGCATCTCTGAGCGACTTTTGTGCACCATCATTTCCCGCGATCAACTCTGCTCCGGTTGCACCAATCGCTTTGAGAATTTCGTCTACCAAAGCGGGGTCGTTACTTGCGAAAACGCCTAGGGAATCACCGGTTTCATAAACCAGCCCCGAACCAGCCAACGAAATCTCGTGATGGCGTGTTTCTTTTTCGGAACCGGCTCCACTCAACCGACGGTTAACGGAGTGAGAGGCGGGAAACGGGTTTTTACGTGAATAAAGAGAGGCGGGATCCGTGGACATAAGGGGCGAATGTATGCAACGGGGCACAGGGCGATCAAGTCGCCCAATCAATGAGCCCAATTTTTCCACACATTTCCTCCCCCTTTCTCCCCGCCATTTCCGTAACAATCACCGGGGGGGCGGCATTCAACGGCGTCCCGAGTTCGGTTGATAGGTTTGAAAACGCGATCTGGAACGCTTGGGAACGTACTCGGAAGAACAAAAGTGAGGACTGTGGAAGAAGTATAAGGAAGACGAGCAAAGAACCGAGTGGCCAATCCGAAGAAAGCCAGGTCGCCGATGCTAATGAAGGTTAGGAAACTAACTTCAGGGACGCCGTTGAAACTCCGCCCCCCCTCCGCCAAACAACCCATTTCTCAATCAAGCAAACGCAGCCCATGACAACAAACCGCCACAATCCAACCAAACAATACGCTCACGCTGAACGCCCCCCCCCGAGCGTAAGTCGTATGATCTCTCGCTTTAGGAGTTCCTTACGCGTTCGATTTTCGACGAGTGATCTCTTCCTGTAGAGAGGCCAAAAGCAGCAGCGCAACCGCTACACAAATACAACTATCCGCCACATTAAACGCAGGCCATGGATTCGCAGGGGGAAACCCCAAGTCGAATAGAAGAAAATCCACCACGTAACCGTGAACCAATCGATCCGTGCCATTTCCGAGAACCCCAGACATCAAAAGGAGGAGAGCCCAATAGTTGAGGCGTCCGGGAAAAACTCGTTTCAGCAACGCCAAGATTAGCCCGACCAAAGCGACAGCAGATAACCCAATAAAAAACAGATTGTTATCCTGTAACACTCCAAACGCGGCACCGGTATTACTAAAATGCACCCAGTCAAACCACTGGGGAATCACACTGATATGATCCCCCAACGCTAGATGGCGTACCGTCCAGAGCTTGGTAGCCTGATCCAACAAGTAACCGCCGCCGACTACGAAAACCGGCAACATCCATCCACCACAACACTTGGGTGAAAGGAGATTTTCATCGCGTTGGTCAGACTCGCTCATCGGAGATATTCTAGAAGATTCGGGTCTGTTTCACTCGATACCGTTTAAGACAGGGACTCCAACACCGTCTCACAACGATCACAGAGCTCGGGGTGTTTCGCAGATTGCCCCACAGTCGGTTTGTGCCTCCAGCAACGGTTACAGCGCGTATTAGCGTTGCGAGTCAAACTGGCAACCGTTTGGACACCTTTCTTCACTCGCAACTGACTCAATATTAGAACCTCCTCCAACTCACTCTGCACATGTTCCGCTGATGCAAAAAGCGCCTCGTCTGCAATCTCCAGCTCTACGTCCGCTTCCAAAGCATTGCCTATCAGCTTTTGTTGCCTCGCCGGCTCCACCGCCTGAGCCACCACTGCACGAAGTTGCAACCATTGCTCAAAACGCTGCTCCAACGCTTCATCTCTCAAGGAAAGATCCGCTTCTGGGAATAACGCCAAATGCACGGAATCCGCGTGCCCCGAAAACTCCCAGGCTTCATCCGCCGTGTAGGCCAGAATCGGCGCGAGCAGACGGCAAACAGCGTCAAAAACGCGCGCCATCACGACTTGAGTTGCTCGACGTCGCGGGGATCCAACCATATCGCAGTACAAACGATCCTTCGTAATATCCACGTAGAGGGACGACAAATCCACGGTGCAGAACTGGTTCAATGTCTGGAACACCCTGCGGAAATCATATTCAGCGTACGCCTCGCGACAGGTCGTAATCACCCATTGCAAACGGCTTAATGCCCAACGATCCACAGTGGTTGCCCCTTCCAGAGAATCCATTCCAGCCGGCAAATCGTGCAGATTCGCCAAGAGAATCCGCAACACGTTCCGGAACTGACGGTACGCATCCGTCAAAACTGAAAACGACTCTTCCGAGAACGGCACTTCATGCGTAAACTCCACACTGGAAGCCCATAGTCGTACGATATCAGCACCGTATTTCCCGACAAAATGCGCTGCGTCCATCGGCTTCACATACGTGCCCTGAGCAGACTTCGACACTTTCTTCCGAGTGTCTTTATCCACCACAAATCCATGCGTAATAACCGTTTTGTACGGAGCCACACCTCGCAGCGCCACCGACGTCATTAGTGAAGATTGAAACCATCCACGATGCTGATCGGTCGCTTCAATATAAACGTCCGCAGGGAAATGCAATTCAGGGTGACGCCGTAGCACCGCTTCGTGCGACACTCCCGAATCAATCCAAACATCCAGGGTGTCGTTCCGACGGGTTGTGCCAGCAGGCAGCCCCATTTGCTCGGCCCACCAGGCATCATCGCGCTCGAACCACAAGTTGGTGCCTTGTTTCTCTACAAGATCCGCCACCTTCCGAGCCAGGGCTCCGTCTAAAACGACCTTTCCTGCTGGATCATAAAACACCGGCAACGGAACCCCCCAAGAACGTTGCCTCGAGATACACCAGTCAGGGCGGGATTCCACAGTCCCAGCAATTCGGTTACGGCCCCAATGCGGGATCCACTGAACACCTTCGATAGCCGTTAAGGCGTCACCACGAATCGCATCCACCCGAATGAAGAATTGTTCCACCGCACGGAAAACAATCGGCGTCTTCGAACGCCAACAATGCGGATAACTATGCTGGTAAACCTGTTCTCCCAACAAAGTTCCGTTCCCCTTCAGATGCTCAATCACCTCACGGTTAGCATCGAACACATACTTCCCAGCCCAAACAGGGACACCGACCTCTTCCGTAAAACGCCCGTGTTCGTCTACCGGCGACAAAATCGGAAGCCCGTTTTGAACTCCTGCGAGATAATCGTCAGATCCGTGTCCGGGAGCAATATGCACCTGCCCAGTTCCACTGTCCGTAGTCACAAAATCCGCAGTAATAATCCGGGAACGACGGTCAAGGAACGGATGCTGAGCCTCACATCCCGCCAACTGTTCCCCCGTGAAAAAGGAAGTGATGGATTCCACCGCAGTAGGAGCAGGCGTTTGAGTCGCCGCTGAAAATGCTTCCAGCAATTTCTCAGCAATCACCAAAACGCGATCCCGTCCACCGACTTGCACCTTCCGAACGACATACCGTTCCCTTGGATGAACGGCGATAGCCACATTGGCAGGAAGCGTCCACGGCGTGGTCGTCCAAATGACCATACTTGCGAGGTTCGCAAGAACGCCCGACACAATCGGAAACTCGACAAAAATCGCGGGATCCTCGCGATCAGCATACTCCACCTCAGCCTCTGCCAGAGCCGTTTGCGCCCCAGTGCTCCAATAGACGGGCTTTTTGCTCTGGTAGACTAACCCTTTCTCAACAAACCCTGCAAACGCCCGAAGAATGTCCGCTTCATAGGCAGGAGCCAGCGTCAGATAAGGGTTTTCCCACTCCGCGAGAACTCCAAGCCGCTTGAACTGACCCTTCTGAATATCGACGTATTTCCGCGCGTATTCCTCAGAGCGTTTGCGAATTTCCGCCGGGCTCAACCCACGAGATTCTTTGACCACCTTAAACTCGATTGGCAGCCCATGGGTGTCCCACCCTGGAACAAACGGCGCGCGAAATCCCGCCATACTGCGCGATTTCACAATCAAATCTTTGAGCACCTTGTTCAGCGCAGTCCCCATATGAACGTCGCCATTTGCAAACGGCGGCCCGTCATGAAGAACAAACGCAGGAAACCCGACCCGCGTTGCCAAAATTTTGTGATAAAGCGCCTGCTTTTCCCATTTTGCCAACCTCTCAGGTTCACGTTTTACGAGATCCGCCTTCATCGGAAATTCGGTCTTGGGAAGAAGAAGCGTATCTTTGTAATTAATGCTCATAGCTTATTGGCAGTTAACGGGAGCCGGAAACGTTAGTGCCTCCTTTTCAGCCGGTCAATCGAACCGCTCATTCAAGGGAAGGTTCAGGCCGATTTCCCCACCGAAAAAGCCCAATACCAGCTCAATAGCACAACCGACGCCGCTAAAATGCCACACAGGGTCTGTGCTGCCGGCTTCACCGATCGCACAGGACGCATAGTGCCAAAAACGCCCCCCAGTACGAGACCGGCCAGAAAGCCCCAGAAATGAGCTAAAACATCCACGTTATGAGCTCCTTGCCCTCCAGTTCCCAAGAATGCAAGTAAAGCAAGCCCACCACCCAACGGCACGGTCCAACGCCACCAGGAAACCCCCGATTTGTGTAACAGCACTTCCACCAAAACATCCCCGGTCAATAACCCCAAAGCCCCAAACACTCCTGTAGAAGCCCCCAAACTCCGGTGCTCAACATTCGCATAAATCCACGCGTTACACAGATTCCCAAGGGCTCCGGAGATCAAAATCAGAAGCCAAGCAACTCCTTGCCCGAAACGTTGTATAAGACACCCCGCAAACAGCAGGCCGCCAGCCATATTTGCAAGCACGTGGGGAACGTCTCCATGCAAGGTCAACGCTGTCACTAACCGCCACCATTCCCCGCCCCGCACAATAAGTCCCGAAACCAAAATCCCTTTTTCCCGCCACTCCGGCCCACTCTCCGCCTGAAACACACTCATCAAAACCAACCCCAACGCCACCACCAGCAAAGACCCATAAGAAACCACGGGCCGGACCTCTTCCTCCTCCGCTCGTTTGCCCGCCCGCCGGCTCGACACCTCCCCCCGATAGCCATCCAATTCTCGAACCGCATCCGTCTTTTTCGCGGAATCTGCAAGCAACACCCATTCATCTCCAGACCGCTCAATCACATACGGAATCCCCTTGGCCATCAGTACCAACGCAAGCTCCCGAGCCTCCGCGAGCCGGCTTACCCGAGCGACTTCGATATTTTCTGGATCCGGATCAATGAGCGACACATCCACCCTCCGCTTCTAGCATAATACTCCACCCAAAGTGGAACCTTATGCGGGCTATACAGTCGTTAGCACCTGAAGTGTTACGCATTTTCAAAAGTGAAGATTGCGCCTCGGATTAGTTCGATATGGTGTCTGGTGCATGAAGATTTTCCGCTACCGCTCCGCCTCAAATACCATCGGGTTTGCGTGGCAATCCGCTGACGGCAGGCTCCTTCAGCTAAAACTTTCAGGAAGTGAACTTCACGAAGGCTTTACGAAGTCACAAGAAGCGGCAGACATCGCCAGCCTTCTAGCCCCTATCGTTCCAAGAACGATTATGTGTGTGGGCTTAAACTATAGGAAACATGCGGAAGAAACAGGCGCCCCCCTACCTGTTTTTCCAGTGTTATTCATGAAAAATCCCGCTTCACTGCTCGATCCGGGTGCTACGATCCAAATCCCTACGTGGCTTCCTTCGCACAAAGTCGACTACGAAGCGGAACTCGCGGTGGTCATCGGAAGTCGGTGTCGGAACGTTCGAAAAGAAGACGCACTCCAATATGTCTTGGGTTACACCGCCGCGAATGACGTCAGTGCCCGGGACTGGCAAAAAGAAGGCGGCTCCCAATGGTGCCGAGGTAAAGGATTCGACACATTTTGCCCGCTTGGCCCGTGCATTGTCACTCCAGACGAAATCCCTAACCCCAACGCATTGAGAATACAGGCGACCTTGAATGGAGAAACCATGCAGGATTCCAACACCGCCGATATGATCTTTTCAGTTGCGGCGATTATCGAGTTTCTAAGCGCGAGCACCACGCTGTTGCCCGGCACCGTAATCCTCACCGGCACTCCGTCCGGGGTTGGAATGGCGCGTAAACCTCCACGCTTTTTGGCTCCCGGTGATTCCATCGCGATTGAGATCGAAGGGATCGGCGCTTTAACCAATTCTGTAGGCTTGGAAACAGGCTCCCACGGCCCCTGGGGAACAAATCCTCTGTAATCTGTGACTCTACCGCTTGACATTCCGCCCAGAGTTCAGTTTCCTTTCCCCCCCGCTTTACTCGGGAACCTTAAACGAATTTTGTCCCTTTCTCTGTCATGGCTACCACGGAAGTAATTCTCACTGAAAAGATTGAAACACTCGGCGCGGAGGCTGACGTCGTTAAGGTACGTGCTGGTTACGCACGCAATTTTTTGATCCCGAACGGAAAAGCACTCGAAGTGACTCCTGTCACTCTTCGTCGTGTAAACCTCCTCAAAGCAAAACGCGCTGAACGCGAAGCTCGCGAACTCAACGAAGCTGAGGAACTCTCCCGCCGCATCAACAAGCTCAAGATCAACATCGAGCTCGAGACCGGTGAAACTGGCAAAGCTTTCGGTTCGATCACTGCAGCTGACATCGTGGCCCGCCTCAAAACGGAACTCGGTGGAAAAGTTGAAATCGACCGTCACCGCGTTCAATTGGATCGTCCGATCAAGGAAAGCGGTTCCCATGAAGTATCCATCAAGCTTCACCATGATGTTGTCGCCAAGGTGACCATCAACGTGAAGGCAAAGGGTGCAGAAGGAAAAGCAGAAGGCGCTGACGCTGAAGCTGGTGAAGAAGAACGCGCAGGCGGCTTCAAAGCCAAGGTGAAAGCCAAGCACAGCAAATAGTTTCCCTCACTACAGACGGCACCTTTTGTCCGGCTGAAGTCAGTATTTTCAATGGAGGCGGATGAAAGTCCGCCTCCTTTTTTTTATGGCTACCGATACCCCAAAACGACGCTCTCGGTTCGACCGTTCCGGAGATAAGGCTGATCTGCACGCCAATCCGCTCCATCAACCCGACCCACATCGTTCCCTTCCACAATCGCCGGAAGCGGAACTAGGAGTATTGTCCAGCTACCTCTTGTCCCCTCGCGAAGTGGGGGCTTTCTGCGCAGAAAAACGCCTCGGTGCCAGACAGTTTCATGTCCCGGCTCATGCCATTCTTTTCGAAACCCTCGAGGAGATGTGGAACAAAAATCTCCCGATCGATTTCATCACGCTCACCCAGCTGTTACGCGACAGATCTCAACTCGAGCAAATCGGTGGCCCCTCCTACATCACTCACCTCTTCACCTATCTCCCGACTGCGGCAAACGTTAGTTATTACACCGACTCAGTCATTGAGAAGCACACTCTCCGAGAAGTCATCCGAGTGTGTACGGAATACGCAGCGCGCAGTTACGAAGAACAAGGTGCCGTCCAAACACTTTTGGATGAAGTAGAAACGCGCATATTCGAAATTGCCAAGGGTCAGTTTCAAGAGAGCGGATTCGATATGAAAAAGGAGGTCATGAGTGCCATCACCTCCATCCAAGACCTCTACGAACGGCGCGGTGGTATTTCCGGAATTCCCACGGGCTTCGCCGATTTCGATCAAATGACGGACGGACTGCACGGTTCCGAAATGATCGTCATCGCGGCTCGTCCTTCCATGGGAAAAACGGCATTTGCCATGAACATCGCCGAGCATATTGCTTTGGAAGAAAAGAAAGCAGTCGCCGTGTTCTCCCTGGAAATGAGCTCGCAACAGCTAGTCCAACGTCTGCTTTGCTCTCGCGCGAGAGTAAATCTTGGTCGAGTACGGGATGGGTTCCTCTCGGACCGCGACTTTCCTAACCTGACAGCGGCAGCTTCCCGGCTCTCGGACAGCAAGATGTTCATCGACGACACCGCTGGACTGAGCATTTTGGAGCTCCGAGCCAAGGCTCGCCGAATGAAAACCCAGCAGGACATTTCGGCCATTTTTATCGACTACCTTCAGCTCCTGAAATCCACCTCCCGACGTGGTCAGGACAATCGCCAATTGGAAATCGCTGAAATTTCGAGCGGTCTCAAAGCTTTAGCCAAGGAACTCAATATCCCCATCGTCGTTCTGGCCCAGCTCAACCGTAATCCTGAGCAACGGA
Source organism: Verrucomicrobiota bacterium (assembly GCA_037133875.1). Lineage (GTDB taxonomy): Bacteria > Verrucomicrobiota > Verrucomicrobiia > Chthoniobacterales > Chthoniobacteraceae > Chth-196. The sequence continues at coordinate 67,200 of JBAXNG010000024.1, forward strand.
CCGGAGAAACCAAAGGACGCCCTCGTTTGAGTGACTTGCGTGAATCGGGAAGCATCGAGCAAGACGCTGATATGGTGGGTCTTTTAGTCCGTGAAGAATACTACGCGGACTCAGACGACGAAAAAAAGGAGACCGAAGGTAAAGCGACTCTGATCATCGCAAAGCAGCGTAACGGTCCGGTTGGCGATGTCCCATTGACCTTCCGCAAAGAATTTACGCGATTTGAGACTCGGGCAAAAACTGCGGAAGAAGCTTAGTCCCGCAGTTTCCCTGCACCTCTTTTGTCTTGGGGCCCCGCCTGATCCGCAGCTCCCCCCCTCCCAGCTATGCACTAACAGCAAGGCTACGCGATCCGCGCCCGCTTTCAGCCACCCAACACACCGCGTAACGCAGTAGTTCTTGAGAGGATGGCAGCCCCAATTTCCGGCGGATATTTGTCCGATGTGCCTCCACCGTTTTCATACTAATGGAGAGCCGCTGCGCGATGGAACGCGTGCCTTGAGCACTTCCCAGCAGCAATAATATCTCCACTTCGCGATCGGACAACCGCGCCTCCGGCACTGAGACTTCGACCGATTGTTTTCCTGCAAAAATGTCCAAAATCAACGACGACATTCGCTCACTCACGACAAGCCTCCCTCGAATCACCTCGCGGATAGCCGACGCCACAACGTCGGCGCTTTCATTTTTCATCAAATAACCGCGGGCCCCGGCACGCAAAACTCGCGGAGCAAACTGCGGTTCATCATACATCGACACTACAAGCACCGGAAGTTGAGGATGTAACGCATGAATATCCTTAATCAACTCAAGCCCGCCTTTGCCCGGAAGATTGAGATCGGAAATCACCAAGTCAAACTCCTTACTCGCCAGTTGGAGCATGACATCCCGCGGTTCAGACGCCTCTCCGCACACCCGCATATCCGATAATCCGTCCAGAAAATGACGCATCCCAATTCGGGTAAAGGGATGATCTTCCACCAACAAAATACGAATTTGTCCGGTTCGATTTGGAAAGTTCTGAGTGCTTAATTTCATAATGCGTAGGAGTAGTTCCTGTAAGCGAATCGTCCCAGGACCACGTCCTCGCCTTATGAATTGAGGCAGAATACAAAATTCTGCCCCTGACGTCTCACCTCTCGGATTCTTTCACGCCCCCCAAAGAGTCCCTCCACAAAAGCCGTCAGACGGCTGCTACTGCGCGACCTCGTGCCCTCCACGGCGCAACGTCATCAAATCCACCCCCTCATTTCGCGTCACATGTGCAGCCGCCAAATCCTCCAGTTCAGCGATAGAGGCAATGCTGGCAAATCGGAGGCGCAAATGTTTTGCCTCAGGCATGCCACGAGAATAAGCCATTAAACGAGAACGCATAAACTGCATCGTTATCGTCTCAGAACCAGAACGGACGGCAGCGTCCCGGCAATGCCGAATAATATGCTTCCACTGAAGATCCAGAGGACGAGGCGGAAGATGTTCGCCGGTTTGCAAATAATGCTGAATCTCGGCGAAAACCCAGGGACTACTCATCGCCGCACGGCCGAGCATCACACCAGCCACACCCGTTTCCCGCCGCTTCGCCACATCCTCGGCGCTCGAAATGTCACCGTTCCCGACAACAGGAACAGAAACAGCCTGAACCACCTGCGCAATCACATCCCAATCAGCCTCCCCCCCATACCCTTGTTCCTTGGTTCGTCCGTGCACAGCGATACACTGGATACCGGCATCCTCCAAAATCTTCGCAGCCGTAGTGGCATTAATAGACGCATGATCCCAACCGATTCGGATCTTTGCAGTTACAGGGTGAGGCGCAACGGCCTTAACCACCGCTAGAGCAATCTGCTCGAGCAACGGACAATTTTTAAGCAACGCGGAGCCCCCATTCTTCGCCACGACTTTGTTCACAGGACATCCGAAATTCAGATCGATAAAATCCGGCTTTTTCCACTCCAGAACCATCTGCGCCGCACGCCCTAAATGCTCCGGATCCGCTCCAAAAAGCTGTACCCCAAGAGGACGCTCTTCTTCGCTAAAATCCAGATACTCCATCGTACGTGCGTTTCTGCGAAATATCCCCTCAGCAGCAACAAATTCAGTAACAACCACATCCGCTCCAAACTCCTTACAATACCCACGAAAAAGGGTATCGGTCACTCCAGCCATCGGAGCCACATACAGAGGAAAACGATTTTGAAACCAAGGAAGCACCACTCATCACTATCCGCCCTAGCCGATTTCGGCAAACCTCCCCAGATGCTCTCCTGAATTTCAGCAACCGTTGATAAGCGCAGCCGCTCCACGTACACCCCTAAGTGAAATGAGTCCTCTCGAAAGCCGCCTTCACGCCCAAATTCTTAATGACGGCCCCCTCTCCTTTGCGGATTTCATGCGAATATCGCTATACGATTCGGATCATGGCTATTACGGATCCGGAAAAGCACAGCTTGGGAGAAGTGGTGATTTCTACACCAGCGTCAGTGTCGGGCCTTTGTTCGGAAAGATGCTCGCCCGGCAATTCGCCGAAATGTGGGAGCTAGCGGAGCGACCTCCGGTTTGGACTTTAGTGGAACAGGGTGCGTACAACGGCCAATTGGCTTTGGACATTTTGAATGCGCTAAAAATACAGTCCCCGGACTGCTATGCCGCAACCAGTTTGTGGCTAATCGAACCATTCAGTGTATTCGAACAACAACAGGTACAGACATTAGCAGCATATCAGCACCAGGTTCACTGGTACAAATCTCCAGCGGAGCTTCCTCCTTTCTCCGGCGTGTACTACTCCAATGAACTGCTCGACGCATTCCCAGTCCACCGCCTGCAACGTGGCGCCGGGGAATGGCAGGAGCTTCGAATCGAATCCAGTGACCAAGCCTTCCGTTGGCTTCCTGTTCCTATTACCGAACCACAATTGCAAGAAGCCACCCAGCATCTGCCTGATGTCCCCGAAGGATTTTGCATGGAAATCAACCTCCCTCTCCGATCCTGGCTTGCCGAGCTGTTCATCAAACTGGAACGCGGGTGGTTACTTGCATTTGACTACGGCATGAGCGCGATGGAGCTCGCGTTACCGCACCGCAAAGACGGAACGGTTGCTGGATACAAAAACCATAAACGAATCGACGACCCTCTCGTGTCCCCCGGTGAAATCGATCTGACAGCACATGTTAACTTTACCGCTTTCGCCAGCCAGGCCACCGCGGAAGGCTGGGAACTTGTGGGGTACACAGATCAGCACCGATTTTTCACGGGTCTGGCGCCACTACACTTTAAGGACGCAAGCGAGGAACTGTCGGTGGAAGAACAGAAAGAGCGCCTCGCGTTTCGCAGCCTCACACACCCGCAATTAATGGGAGTTCAATTTAAAGTTTTAGGGTTGAGCAAAAAGATGCCCCCTCCGGCAAAGCTGACAGGGTTCGCTTTTGCCAGACCGGCCAATTCTTCTCTAGGGCTGGACGCTATTTAACTCAACAACACGCCCGATTTCCTCTGCCTCACTGAAACTCCGGCACCCCAACAAAACGCACTTCTCTGCAATCCTTCATTCTTCCGGATTGCTCCCCCTACCCCTGAGTCTCTAAACCTTTACTTCATGTTCTCTCGCTCTCCTGACAGTCCTATTACGGTTGTAACTGGCGGTGCCGGCTTTTTGGGGTCCCACCTCACCGATCGGCTTCTTTCCGAAGGCCACCGTGTGATTGGAATCGACAATTTCATCACAGGAAACCCCGACAACATCAGCCACTTAGCAGAAAACGACAATTACCGGTTCGTTAAGCAGGACGTTTCCAACTTCATTTTTGTTCCGGACGATGTGGATTACATTTTCCACTTTGCCTCGCCAGCCAGCCCGATCGACTACCTCGAACACCCGATCCCGACCTTAAAAGTGGGCGCAATGGGAACACACAACGCGCTAGGCCTCGCAAAAGCAAAAAAAGCGACTCTCCTTCTCGCATCTACTAGTGAATGTTACGGAGACCCCCTCGTTCACCCACAGAAAGAAGATTACTGGGGCAACGTCAACCCGATCGGACCACGCGGCGTTTACGACGAAGCGAAACGCTTCGCAGAAGCCATGGTCATGGCCTACCACCGTTTTCATGGGGTCGACACGAAGATCGTACGTATTTTCAACACCTACGGCCCTAGGATGCGCCTTCGCGATGGCCGTGTGGTTCCCGCATTCATCGGCCAAGCACTAACAAATCAGCCGCTAACCGTTTTCGGAGATGGCTCCCAGACGCGTTCATTCTGTTATGTCAGCGATTTGATCGACGGGATTTTCCGTCTTTCGCAGAGCGACTTCCACGAACCAGTCAACATTGGTAACCCGCGTGAGATGACGATCCGTGAATTCGGCGAGCACATTATCGAAATCACCGGCGCTAAATCGCAGTTAGAATACCGTCCGCTTCCAGTGGATGATCCCAAAGTTCGCCAACCCGATATTACCCGTGCGAAAACCATTCTAGGCTGGGAACCCAAAGTGCCATTCGAAGAAGGAATCCGTCATACTATCGAGTTCTTCAGATCGCGCTTGAACACCCACAGCTCGTAAGGCTATTAGTCCCACGCGATTTTCTTAGGTGTAAACTTTACCCAGAAAACATCTCCCCCCCCCAGAAAATGACCAAAAGCATTTTGTCCTCAGCCATCGCATTGTTTGCGGTTTGTGCCATCCCCGCCCAGGCCGCTGGGAAGCAAAAAGTCGAAAACGTAGTCCCGAAGATTGCGTTAATCGGAAATCCGCAAATCCAAGCGACGGTGGCAGGTATGCAACCCAAGATCGTACGTCCCGGAGCAGCCACGGAGACAAAACTCTGGCTCGAAGTCGAAACCGACTTCGATTCGTCGGAGGATTTCCCCGAGCTTACCTTGAAATACGGAGTGCTGGTTGCTCTTCCTGGAAGACCAACGAAACTCATCGAAGGAGAAGTCACGCATGTCGACGTGCCCAAAGGGAAAGACCGTCACTCCGTGATGTACATTTCCCCGAAAACCCTCACAAAACTCGCGGAAGGGAAAGTCTTCATGCCTAACCACATCAAGGCTGCCTGGGTTGAAGTGGTTGCTGCTGGCGAAACGGTAGGAGCCGGCATGCTCAAAACATCCACAGTTACGTACGACCAAATTCAGAAGGGCAAGGATCAGCTCGAAAAAGTCTCCGACGCCCTCTTAAACAAGCAGCAGACCCCGTTTGCTCCTTTGTTTGTCGATTATTTCGAGGCAACCAAAGCATCTCGCTGATTACTACATGGCTTCTCCCCGAATCATCACACTTAGCATCGGTTCGCAAACGGTTTCGCTCGCGGAATTTCGAACCGGCGCAAAGGGCGCACTGACACTGCGCGCGTTCGAGACGCGCGAGTTGTTAGCCGACCCGGCAGCAGACGCCTCACGCGTCTCCCAAGCAGCGCTCGCCTTCAGTGAAATGACTGAAGCGATGAAGGTCAAAAACCTTCCTGTTTACTGCACGCTTCCAGCCCAATCCGTATTCAGTCGTTTAGTCAAGCTGCCCCACGTGCAGCCAGGCAAACTCGATGAAACGGTGGCCTTCGAAGCTCAACAAAATATTCCCTACCCTCTGGCCGAAGTCGTTTGGGATTACAAATCCCTCTCCGACCCCAAGTCGGAAGATCCAGATGTTTTGATCGTAGCGGCAAAGACCGATCTTCTCGAAGATTGGACCGCAGCCGCACAGGGAGCAAATTTGCAACCGAACGCCTTCGAGCTCGCCCCCATCGCCATTTATAACGCGTTTCGTTATAATTACGGTGAACCAGAGGGCTGCAGCCTTCTGATAGATTTGGGATCACGGACAACCAATCTGTTCTTCGTCGAACCGGGAAAGTTCTTCTTCCGCGTAATCTCCTCTGGGGGATCAGCCCTTACCGCAGCTGTGGCTAAGGAATTCTCGGAAAACTTCACGGCTGCTGAAAACCGCAAGCGTTCCAACGGCTTTGTTGCACAAGGCTCCAACTATGCGGACCATCCAGACCCCGATACCGCGAAGCTTTCCAAAGTCCTGCGAAACGCCCTGACTCGTTTGCATTCGGAAGTCGCGCGTTCCATTTCATTTTATCGTTCTCAGCAGGGTGGCGCAGCCCCAACGAAAGTCTACATCAGCGGTGGTGGCGCAGCCATGCCTTTGATGGGAGATTTCCTTTCGGAAAAGCTAAGTGTACCGGTCGAGACGTTCAATCCCTTCCAATGTGTCAGCGCCGCACCGTCATTCGACAACGCAGCGCTCGCGTCCATCGCGCCAATCTTCGCAGAACACGTCGGTTTGGCACTCCGGGCGTCCGTCACAGTTCCGCTCGCATTTAATCTGCTCCCGCTATCGATCGCCAAGAAGGCGCTGCGAAATCAGCAAACTCTGGCTATCGGCATGGCTGCGATCTGTATGTGTGCACCCCTGCTAGCTTGGGGATTTCACCTAAACAACGCATCGGACCTGGCTAACAAACTGATTAGCAAGCAAAAGCCTGAGGTCGAAAGACTCACCAAGATCGACAAGGAGATGGCCTCAACCAGAACTGAAATCGCAGCGCTGCTTCAAAAGGCAAAGCCTCTGGAAGCAGCAGTTCGCGATCGCCAATACTGGACCTCGCTCATCGATCATATTCATTCCAAGCTGCCTCAGGAGAAGGTTTGGATCACTTCGTTTGAGATACCGCCTCCGGAGATTGTCAAATCCGCCGGTCCAAAAAACAAGAATGCGCCGGCAACCCACGACAAAAAAGACACTCGTGAACGTCTTGTTTTAAAGGGGCTTTACCTCGAAAATCCAAAAGGCATTGCACTTGTGGAACAATTCGGGCGAGACCTGCAAAAGTCCGACCTCTACGACGTCGCCCCAGAACAGGAATGGGTGCGTAACAATGTGGTTAACCCAACCGAGTGGGCCCAGGAATTCGTTATCCCGCTCTACCTTAAGATGCCACCAGCATCCTCGGCAAGCACCCCCGCAACCACCCCCCAATGAGCCCCGTTCTTAAGGAAAATCTGAATCTGATCATCGCAGGTTCTATCAGTGCCCTTCTTGTTGGCGGAAGTGGGTATTATTTATACCAAGCTTTCGACATCAATCAGGCTGCGTTCAAGGAGTTAGAAACCGTCAGCGCAAGTTTGACGAAGATCCAAGACGTAAAACCAACTCCAAACGAAGACAACCTCACCGAACTCCATAAGCAACGCGAAGACGCTAAAAAAGCGTTTGATACGCTTACTGCAGAGGTGAAGGCGCTCGAAATGCCTTTGGAGGAAATTACGCCGCCTGACTTTCAAAAACGGTTGAACGAAAAAGTGCAAGCACTCGCAAAGTTGGCGGAATCCAACGGGGTTCAAATCCCGCAGAACTTCTACCTCAACTTCGAGCGTTATTCGAAATCGGTTCCAAAACCTGAGGTAACACCACTGTTAAACCGTCAGCTAGTGGTTGCGAATTTGTTATCGGAACTTTTGTTTCAGACCGTCCCTTCCGAGTTAAAAGCCTTTGAACGTCAGGAATTTGACTTAGAGAAAGATGCCGCCACCCTGGCAAAGGAAGCAGCACCGGCTCCCGCCAAAGAGAAGGAAGGAAAAAAGAAGTCTGAAGACAAAGACAAATCTAAAGACAAAGCAGAGGCCCAGAAGCCCATGCTCACTGGACAGTCTTACAAGCTGCAGTTTGTAACGCGTCCAACAAACTTGCGCGAATTTCTAAACCTAGTCACAGCTCAGAAGAGTTGCATGCTAGTGATCCGGGAGCTGAAAGTTCTCAACGAGAAACAAAAAGGCCCAGCGAAACGTAACGATGCCGATCCCCTAGGCGCAGCAACCCCTGCCACCGCAGGTGCCCCAGCTGTAAACCTTGCCCACCTCGGAGGCCCCGCAGCCGCCGAGGGAGCCAATTCCAATGCCCCCGCAGCAGCAGACGTGGGGCAATTCATTGTAGGTGACGAAAAAATTGAAGTAACCCTTCGTGTGGAACTTGTTTCCTTCAACGAAGAACCAGCGAAACGGCCATGAGTTTCCTCAAAGCAAACAGTCATTGGGTAGGGCTTTGCGCCCTCACTACAGCATCGCTGGCAGGTACATTTTTCCTTTATCAGGCCGAACAGGATCTCCCGAGCCACCTGAGCAGTCTTCAGCCTAAACCGGTTAAACCCAAATCCGTACCGGAATTGGATCTCACACCCATCGAAAATTCCTCCAAGCTTTTGGCGAAACCAGGCTTGTGGAAAACCGATTACACCTCGTTCCTCTTCGTGTCCGATCATTATCTGCTCGAAGACGGACAACCCAAAAAACCGGTCGATGGGAGCATCCACTACCACAGCAAGACCCGTCAACCCATCCCCAACTCTTGGTTCCTTAAGCACAAACTGACATTGTTCTCCTCGCGTATCCCGCTGGAAGATACAGACGGTGACGGCTTTACGAACGAAGAAGAGTGGCTCGCCGGATCTGACCCGACCGATCCGAAATCGCACCCGCCTCTCGTTGGGAAATTATTATATACCAATCAGAAAGTCGTAAATAACCGGGTCACTTTCCTTCAGTATCTTGGGAAAAAGATGACAGTGCGTCCTATTGACCTGCCTGGTGACAAAAAACAATACGAACTTCAGATCGGGGACACCGTCCCTGGAACGGATTTTGTACTGAAGTCATTCGAGTCACGTCGCCGGAAAGATCCATCAGGAACGTTTTCCTTAGACGCATCCGTTCTCACCTTTGTGGACAAAAAATCAGGGAGAACCGAAACAGCCGAGATTAACGACTCCGCAAACTTCACGGACCGTACACTTTACTTCAAACTTGCATTTAAAGGCTCGGAGAAAGAGATCACGGCAAAGCCAGGCGATAAAATTGTTCTGGATGAAACCGAAAGTTACGAATTGATTGATGCCAGCGCAACGTCAGCTCGTCTCAAATCCGCCGCTGGAGCAGAAATCGAAATTAACAGCACCCCCAAGTAGCCCTTCCGTCTCCCCCATAATCATGAAGCCCTTCCACCTCGAAGCCCCAATCCGGACATATCCAGGCGTATCTATTCTGTTGAGCCTAGCGCTGATAACTCCCAATATGCAGGCCGCGTCCAAACCCGCTGCCGCACCTCAAAAGGTCGTTTCGGAAAACGTCGTTGAAGCCGCACAGAAAGAAATCGAGCGTCGTCAGTCGATGCTCACAAGAGCACAAGCGGATATCAAAGCCGGTAAAGCTGCGCAAAAGGTACAGGATTACGATACTGCCTTAGCTGCTTATCGCAAAGCGGTGGAGGAAGTTCCGGAATCCCCAAATGCTTCTGCCGTTGCAACTGAAGCAATGGACGGTTTTCGAGACTCATCACTTGAACTCGCAAAAGTCCGAATCACAGAAGGCCGCTACGGGCATGCTGAACAGATCTTAAACGAGTTACTTGCGAAAGAGCCCACCTGCCGGGCAGCAACCCGACTCAAAACTCAGCTAGGCACTCCAGGTTATTATAACAAAACCGTCACTCCGCTATTCCGAGCCGACATCGAGCAGGTCAAACAATGGCTTCTTGATGGCCAAGGCTTTTACGATACGGGGCGTTACGATCTCGCGCTAAAACGTGCTGACCAAGTTTTATCGAAAGACCCTTACAACGTTGCCGCGCGCAAACTTCAGGAAATATCCAATCAGGCCATTTCCAGTTATGGAGGCGAGGCCTACAACGAGGCACGCTCACGTGCTTTGGCTAAGGTTGACAAAACTTGGCAGAGCCCAGTCCGTCGTTTTGGCGCGGCATCATCGGCCACTCCGGTTACGACAAAAATTGAAAGCAGCCAGGTCGAAAAACTTCGTAAGAAGATTAACGATCTCGTGATCCCCGAGTTCAAGTGCACGGACCTGCCCCTTACCAAGGTGGCTGAAGCGCTCACAGAACTCTCCAAAGACGCAGACAAGAGCACCGACGCAACCAAAGGTGTCGTGATCTTGGTCAATATCCCTGGCGCATCGAGCGGTCCCGCTCCCAAAGCGGGAGCCGGAACCAGTGTCCTCGACTTGGCTCCTCCATCCGGCGGTGGTGATGCAGGCGGAGCGACAGTCACGATCCCTCTTCTCCCGAACTTCAAACTCGTCGATATCCTCCAGGCTGTGGCCTCGCAATCGGGCACGAAATGGACTATCACCGAATCCTACGTCAAGTTCGTGCCGAACAACGTGGATACCGAAAAGGTCATCCCAAAGAGCTGGCCTGTCTCTCCATGGTTCTTTAGCAGCGGTCCGAAAGTGGACGCTGAACTGAGTTCCGGTGGACTCGGTGGACTTATGGCCGGTGGAAAGAACGGCTCTACGAACACTCCAATGCCCAAAACGGGACGTTCCCGCATTGACGCTAAAGAGGTGTTGACCTCGCAAGGTGTTAAGTTTGACGCAACCGGCTCCACGGCTTCGTACAATCCACGTGCACAAACGCTCACCGTTTTGAACACGCCGGATCAACTGGAAGTCGTCGACTCTCTGGTCCGCGACGCGGATCAGCTTGCACCGACTCAGGTCGAAATTCAGGCAAAGTTCGTTGAGTTTTCGCAAAACAACACCAAAGAACTTTCATTCGACTGGATGCTTGGCCAGAGCAACCTTCCAGGAAGCAGCCGGATTTTTAGTGGTGGGGGAACCACTGGAACTGGTGAAGCGCCCGTTGGATCGAACTTCCCATTCACTATCCCTAATGGGTTTCCGAATGCAGGCTCGCCTGTTGGCGTAAATCCATTAACCGCAGCAAATCGCTCCGGATCAATGGCTCTCAGTTCGAACGCGGTAGACGCTTTGCTATCCGGCGTTACCGGTGGATCTCGGGTCGCGCCAGCCGCCCTTTCGCTTGCTGGAGCCTTCACCGATCCACAATTCCAAGTGGTTATCCGTGCATTGAATCAATCCAAGGGCGTCGATCTACTTTCGAGTCCGAGCATCACAGCTCGCAGTGGCTCTGAAGCAACCATCGAAATCGTTCGCGAATTCATTTATCCATCCGACTTCAGCCCACCTCAAGTCCCACAAAACGTAGGGGGCGGCAACGGAGGAGCCGCTGGTGGTGGTGGTGGTGGTGGTGGTGCCGCACAAAGTATTCCAGTCACTCCAACGACTCCGTCGGCTTGGACAACTCGGAATACCGGTGTACGTCTCCCTGTGACGCCTACTATCCAAGGGGACAACTATACAGTGGACTTGGACCTACAACCCGAAGTTACTGAGTTCGAAGGATTCATCAACTACGGAAGCCCCATTCAAGCAGTAACCACTCGGACCACTTTGGCCACCGCCATCGGGACCGCAGCGGCTACTCCAACGGCAGTTACGTTGACCCCCAACGTTATCAATCAGCCGATCTTCTCCGTTCGTCGCATCAAAACATTGGTTTCGATTCTGGACGGCGAAACGATCGCACTCGGGGGATTGATTCGTGAAGACGTACAAAAGATCAACGACAAGGTCCCCCTCCTAGGTGACATGCCGCTGGTTGGACGCCTCTTCCGCTCAAACGTGGATCAGCACATCAAGAAGAACCTGACCATCTTCGTGACGGTACGCCTCATTGATGCCGCTGGCCAGCCAGTGAACAGCAAGGACGCTATCGAAGACGCAGCACCTTCAGCTCCAGTGCCGAGTCTGACGGAAGCAAGTCTGCCTCTCATAGGTCGGTAATTCAGGTAAGCCAATGCCGGTCATTGGCATCACAGGTGGCGTGGCCACCGGCAAATCAGCGCTCTCCGGGATGGTTCAAGAACTTTTCCCGGAGGCGCTTTTCTTTTCGGCTGATTCGGAATCGGCCCGCCTAATCTCCAAGGATGAATTGGTGCGAGCGGAAGTTCTGGCCATTTTGGGGAGCGTTGCCTTTGGTTCCGATGGACAACTCAATCGCCCTTTTGTTCGCTCGCTGATATTCGAGGAGCCCGATCTCAAAAGGAAACTCGAGGAGATTTTACATCCGAGAATTCGTCAGGCTTGGCAAACCCTGGCCAAGCAATCTAAAGAAAAGGAACAATGGATGTTTGCCGAAATCCCACTTCTCTATGAGACTAGTGGGGAATCGCTTTGCGATAGAGTTGTTGTGGTGGCATGTTCGCCTGATACCCAAAGGCGGCGTATGATCCAACATCGCGGCCTTCCTGAAACGCTTTCCGAACAAATCCGAGTTGCTCAGATGAGCCTCTCCAAGAAATGTTCCCAATCTGACCATCTAATCTGGAATGACTGTTCCTTCTCATGCCTCGTCCGACAGGCCCGACTCCTCGCAGACTGGCTCCGATGCCGTTACGCCTGAATCCGCCGTGCAACCACCTACCCCAACCATACCTGTTCCTGAAACGCTTCAAATTGAAGAACTTCATGAGCTGACCATCCACGAACTCTTCGACCGGGCCACTTCTCTCGGGCTTCGAGTGAATCCGGATAAGTCCCGCCATCACTTGGTTTTCGACATCTGCCGGGCCTATCTCGAAAGAGGAACGCAGGTCTTCGCGAATGGGATTCTCGATGTGAACGCACAAGGCGGAGGATTCATTCGGTGGCCTCGCTACAATTTTCGTCCCCTGCCCCAAGACGTTCAGCTTCCATTTCATTTCGAGCGCCAATTTCAACTGAAAGCTGGCCTGAGAATGCTCACAAAAGTTCGCGCTCCCAGGGACCGCGAACGCTTTCTGGCCGTGGATCAGATATTGGAAATCGAAGGGATCCCATTTGCCCAATGGCAAGACCCAATCGATTTCGAACGCCTCACCGCCATGCACCCGACTGCGCGAATTGTGCTTGAGAACCCCAAAACGCGTTCCATTTCAGCACGCGCAGTTGATCTGATAGCGCCGCTGGGGCGAGGCCAACGCGGCCTCATTGTTGCGCCACCGCGCACAGGAAAAACGATTCTCCTGAAGGATATCGCACAAGCGATTATTCAGAGTAGCCCCGACACCACACTCATCGTGCTCCTCGTTGACGAACGTCCCGAGGAAGTCACAGACTTTAAGCGGGCCATTCCGTGCGAAATCTATTCATCGACCTTCGACGAAAATGCGCAACGCCACACTCAAGTTGCGGAAATGGTGCTCGAACGAGCCAAGCGCCTCGTGGAGTTACGGAAACATGTCGTGATTCTCCTCGATTCGATCACTCGGCTTTCCCGAGGGTATAACAATATGCAACCCGGAAAAGGTCGAGTCATGTCCGGCGGAGTCGACACGAAAGCCTTGGTGAAGCCAAAGAAGTTTTTCGGTGCAGCTCGGAACACGGAAGAAGGTGGCAGTCTGACCATTTTGGCTACCGCACTAGTGGAAACACAAAGCCGTATGGACGATGTGATTTTCGAGGAGTTTAAGGGCACAGGGAACATGGAGTTGCGTCTCGACCGCTCACTATCGGAAAAACGAGTATTCCCTGCGATCAACATCCCGCAATCTGGGACTCGCCGTGACGAGTTGCTTTATCACCCGCAAGAATTCGAAAAGCTTGGTAATCTGCGCCGTCAGTTGGCAGCCCTTCCTCCCATGGAAGCAACCGAGGCACTCAATCAGGCCTTGCGAAACTCGTCCTCGAATTCAGAACTCTTATTGCGTGGATTCAGACCATGAGGTCGACTCCCAAAAACAATCAGCAAGGGAAGAAGGACGTACCTATTCCTGCAGACACCGCTCAGGGCTGGCTCCGCGGATTCCTCACAAAGATTTTTCCTTCCCTCAAAGCAAAGGCAAAGCCGAGTATTCTCGAAAAGCAACCGCACGACAAACAGTCCGGAACGCAAACTCGCCAGCACCAACCGAACAAGCGCAACTCTGAGAGCAACGGTTCCCGGTCTGAACGGCCTAGTCGCAAAGATCGCCATCCACGGACTGAAAACGATAACAGTGCAACCCAACGCATTTCACGACGGGAACCGCGGAGGGACCATACCGCTAGTCCCGTAATCCACGCCCCAGACCCCGACTTCCCAGTGATTACGACCACAGAGGAGCTTGCAAATGTTGTGGCACCTTTCGCTCATCACGAGAAAATTGCCCTCGATACGGAAGCCGATAGTTTGCACTGCTACTTCGATAAACTCTGTCTGATTCAGCTCAGTATTCCAGGGCAGAACATCTTGGTAGATCCGCTCGCCGAAATCTCTCTACAGCCGCTATTCAACGCTCTCGAGGGCAAAACGGTTATCATTCACAGTGCTGATTACGATCTGCGCTTATTAAATCGTCACGGCTACACTCGCCCAACGGTTCTATTTGACACGATGATCGGAGCTCGCCTCCTTGGGGCGACCGAGTTTGGACTTGCCGCCCTCCTTCATCAACACTTCGGCGTCACACTCGCAAAAGCATCACAAAAAGCTAATTGGGCGATTCGCCCGCTGCCCCGCGAAATGCTGGAATACGCGGTAGGAGACACACTCAATCTGATTGCGCTCGCAGAGATTCAGGAAGCGCGCCTTCGAGAACTCGGGAGATGGAGCTGGTTTGAACAAATGTGTGAGCGCCAAATCAGGCTCTCTTCTATCGTTAAGGAGAAAGATCCTGACACTTTATGGCGCATTTCGGGATATGCTGACTTAAATCCAAGAGCCATGGCGGTATTGCGCGCCCTATGGAGCTGGCGGGATCAGGAAGCGCAATCAGCAGACCGCCCCGCGTTTCACGTTCTAAACAACGACGGTCTGATTGATGCCGCGCACCGATTCGAGAAAGGTGAGCCGGTCGACCCCAGGCATCTTCGGGGAAACCGGCGCACACGGTTTTTTGAAGCAGCGGACCAAGCGCTTCAACTACCTGAGGAGGCGTGGCCCCGAATCATCAAAAAGCCCCGTCTAAGGACCACTCCAGAGCAGGACGCCCGTTTCAAGGAGCTTAAAAAACATCGGGATGCCGTTGCGGAGAAGCTGCAATTGGACCCCACATTGATTGCTCCCAAAGGCACACTGGAACAACTTTCACGAAACGATACGAGCGCTGTTGAGACGTTGTTGCCTTGGCAAAAGGAATGCCTGCCACCGCTATAAAACGCCAAAGTTAGTACAAAACGCTCTGTTTGTGCTTTTGGATCGCGTTTAAACGCAATCCAGCGGCACCGTTTTGCTTTCCCCCCTTGACGCTGTTCGCTCTCACCCTTACCTTAACCCCTCGGTCAGTGCGTAGAAGTGGGTTCTGAAGACCCACTTTTTTTTATCTCTGGCTCCTCCGTAATATGAACAGCGAAATCTTAGCCGGACTTGATTTTTTCGAGCGTGATAAAGGTATCAAGCGTGAAGTGTTGCTTGAAGCCATCAACAACGCCCTTCTGACTGCTGCCCGAAAGGCGGTTGGCCCAGCCCGCGAACTACGCGTCGAAATTGACCCTAAATCAGGTGACATCAAGGCTATCGCAAAACTTTTAGTCGTCGAAAAAGTCGTCAATAAACATGACGAAGTCAGCTTAACCGACGCGAGAAAACGGATCAAAGAAAACGCTGAACTCGGCGAAGAATTGGATGTCCAAGTCACCCCGAAGGACTTCGGCCGTATCGCTGCACAAACGGCACGTCAGGCCATCATGCAACGTATCCGCCAAGCGGAGAAGGAGATGATCTACGATGAATTCAAGGATCGCACGGGTGAAATCATCACGGGTACCGTTCGTCGCTTCGAGCGTTCGGATGTCATCGTCGACCTTGGAAAATTCGAAGGTGTGATGCCAAATCGCGAACGCGTCACCACAGAAGAATACTCCGTCGGAGATCGAGTACGCGCTTACGTGGTTGCCGTTGAAA
This sequence comes from Verrucomicrobiota bacterium, assembly GCA_037133875.1. Classification (GTDB taxonomy): domain Bacteria; phylum Verrucomicrobiota; class Verrucomicrobiia; order Chthoniobacterales; family Chthoniobacteraceae; genus Chth-196. Next base: position 82,939 of record JBAXNG010000024.1, read on the forward strand.
ACGGAGCACGCGGCCCCGAAATCATTCTCTCGCGCAGTCACCCAAATTTTGTTCGCCGCCTTTTCGAAACCGAAGTTGCCGAAATCGCTGACCGTACAGTGGAAATCAAAGGGATCGCTCGTGAAGCCGGCCACCGCACAAAAATTGCAGTTTGGAGTGCAAACGAGAAAGTGGATCCAGTAGGCGCCTGCGTGGGAATGCGTGGAGCTCGTGTCAAAAACATTGTCCGGGAGCTGAACAACGAGAAAGTGGACATCATCCGCTGGTCGGCAGACGTCAAAGAGCTGGTTCTGGAAGCACTGAAACCCGCAAAGGTCAAAACGCTGACTCTGGACGAAGGCAAACGCAACGTATTGATCAAAGTTGAGGCAGACCAACTGTCTTTAGCGATCGGGAAGCGTGGGCAAAACGCACGCCTTACCTCGCGTCTCACTGGTTGGGATATTTCCATCGAAAAAGACGAATCCGTACGCGAGGCATTCGAACAAAACGTCGAAAAAGGCGTTCAGTCCCTCGCTCTAGCACTTTCCATCGATGTAGATATCGCTCGCAAGCTAATGGACGCTGGGATGAATAGCGCCGATGTTATTATGACCTGCGAAGCCAGTGACATCGCCGAGGCAATCGGCTGCACTACAGCCATCGCTGAACAAATCCTCAAATCTGCTGACGGTGGCCTCGCAAAGGCCCCAACGGCCTAATCTTCACCCCTGCTTCTTCGATTAACGAACTGCAGGGTTTCCTACTCTCTATATAGCTTCATTTGAATGGCAACTCGACCACAACGCTCCACCTCCCCCAAAAAACCGGCAGGCCAATCCACTGCGCCCAAGCCAACTACAACCGGTCGTAAAACAGCCACTTCAAAAGCGGCAGCGCCTGGGGAGGCCGCTGCCACGCCACCGGCGAAACCTGCGCCGCCTAAAGAGGCACTCTCTCTCATTGACGACAAGGTCAAAACGCCCAGAAAACGCACGGCTAGTCCACTAACCGCCTTTAAGGCGCTCTCTCCGATTTCTCGCCTCCTCGAACCAGAGCAACCCAAGGCGCCGGAACCCGAGCCAGAACCCGAGCCCGCAGTTGAACTGACCGAACCCGAACTCGTCGCAGAGGTTCCTCCCGTAGAGGAAGAGCCCAAAGTCGACGAGAAAGTCATTTCTCTCAAACCTCCCATTGTGGTTCGTGAACTCGCCACGGCTTTGGGACTCAAGCCGTTTGAGGTGATTCGCGACCTCATGGGGATGAATATCTTCGTCAACCTCAACCAGAGCGTTGAATTAGATATCGCGAGTAAGATTTGCCAAAAATACGGATTCACCTTCGAACGTGAAAAACGTGAAAAGGGTGCTGGCGTTCATAAGCCGGTCGAAAAGGTGGTCGAACCGCCAAAAGAGCCGGTTAAGCCTAAGGCAAACGAACTTTGTCTGCGCGCCCCTATCGTTGCGTTCATGGGACATGTTGACCACGGCAAAACAACCCTGATGGACGCAATCCGTAAAACACGTGTTGCCAAAGGGGAAGCCGGTGGAATCACACAACACATCGGTGCTTACTCGGTTTCACACAACGACCATAAGATCACGTTCCTAGACACTCCTGGCCATGCAGCCTTTTCGGCCATGCGTGCTCGCGGAGCCAATGTCACAGACATCGTGGTTCTGGTCGTCGCTGCAGACGACGGCATCATGCCGCAGACTCTCGAAGCGCTTTCTCACGCGAAAGCCGCCAAAGTACACATTATCGTCGCCATCACCAAGATGGACTCCAACGGTGCCAATTTGGACCGGGTCAAAGGACAACTTCAGGAAAAAGGCCTCTCCCCTGAAGATTGGGGCGGAGATACCATTTGTGTTCCGGTTGCCGCACTGAAAGGCCAAGGAATTAAAGAGCTGCTCGATAGCATTTTGCTCGTTGCGGAGATTTCCGAAATCAAAGCCACCGAAGGCGGAATTGCACGCGCATCGGTCATCGAAGCCCAAATCGAACAAGGCCGTGGGCCGACCGCAACGTTGATCATACGTTCGGGCACTCTCAAGACCGGAGATGCATTCATTTGCGGCCGTTATAGCGGCAAGGCAAAGTCAATCCTCGACGACAACGGCAAACCGCTTAAGAGCGCCGGCCCATCCACTCCTGTTAAAATAATAGGCTTCTCCGGACTTCCAAACGCAGGAGATGAGTTGGTGGTGATGGAGAATGAAAAAGCGGCTGCAGCGCTTTCCGAAGAACGACTCAATAAAGATCGTATTTCCAAACTGGCAGCGCCAGAGCGGCCAACTCTCGAAAGTCTTTACGATGCTCTCGCCGAAGGACAACGCAAGAACTTGCGTATTATTCTAAAGGCAGACGTTCAAGGTTCCACAGAAGCCTTGGTATCGTCCCTCAAACAGATCAAGAGTAAGAAAATCGACCTCGATATCATTCACGCTGCGGTAGGACCGATCAGTGAAAGTGATGTCCTTCTGGCGGCTGCATCCAATGCGGTAATTATTGGGTTTAACATCAAAACCGAAAATAATGCAGCAAACACCGCCAAACGTGAGGGCGTTCAAATCAAACTCTACTCCATCATCTACGAATTGATCGATCAGGTGAAGGAATCCATGGCTGGGCTCCTCGATCCCGAAAGCCGCGAGAGCGTGGTCGGTCATGCCGAAGTACGCAAAGTATTCGACTTGGCGAAAGGTGTCGTGGCTGGAAGTTACGTTACGGATGGACGTATCGTTAAATCTGGACGTGCACGCGTACTCCGCGGACGCCAACCAATTTACGATGGAGGACTCTCAACACTTCGCCGTTTTCAGGACGACGTCAAAGAAGTCCGAAGCGGAATGGAGTGCGGAATCAAGCTGGGTAACTTCGACGAATACGAAGAAGGTGACATCATCGAATGTTACGTTCTTGAAAAGGTTCCACAGCAGCTCTGATTCACCCTGCTCTTTAATAAGGGTTAAGACGTGCCTTACCTAAGGCACGCGCCCCTTTTTTCTTATGGCCAAGCACCGTCTCGAACGCGTCAACGAAGTCCTCAAACGCGAGATCGGAGATATGATCCGCAAGGAGTTTGTATTCGACGCTCAGTTGGTAACCGTTCAACAGGTGGACTGCACTCCCGACCTCAAACACGCACATGTCTACATGTCCGTGATTGGAACAGACGCCCAGTGCCGCCGAGCGCTCGCTGCCCTTCAAGGTAAACGCACCGCAATCCAATACGCCGTGTCCCGCAGAGTGACGATGAAGTACACGCCTCAAATCCACTTCAAACTGGATACCGGGATCGAACGCGGCACCAAAGTGATTCGTATTATGGACGAGCTAAATCTCCTCCCTGCTGTCGAATCCCCCGACTTCGACACACCCCCCGAAATCGACGAGGCGCACTAATCGCCGTTTCAGGAAGACCATTTGAGGCTCAGCCACCGGCCTCTGGTCAGCTTCCCTTTTTCAGTACGACCGTTCACACGCGTACCGTAGAATTCATTCCCCAGCTTTCATCGCTGAATCATGAACACCCATTGTACCCTCGACGACATCGGATCCTTGTTTCACTCGCACTCTCGGTTCCTTGTCTTGAGCCATTTTCGCCCGGACGGAGACGCGATCGGGTGTTCCCTAGCGTTGAGCCTCTGTCTCCAGCAGCTCGGCAAAGATGTCACCGTTTGGAATGAGGATGGCCTACCAGAGAGGTTCCGGTTTCTCCCAGGCTCTCACCTCATCCAACTTCCCCCCAAAAATGCTCAAGACTTTGACGTTGTCATCATCGTCGACACCGCCGTGAGAAACCGGGTCGGTGAAACCTGTCTCCGTGCGATTGGGAAAGCGACAGTCTGGATCAACATTGATCATCACGTCTCCAATGATCGTTTAGGAGATTTCGTCTACGTGGACACCAAAGCACCAGCCGCGGGGCAGATCCTATTTGAACTCTTCACCCATTGTCACCTTCCCCTCGATCGAGCAATTGCCACTTCTTTGTACGCCGCGATCTCAACCGACACCGGCTCGTTTCAGTATCCTAGCACCACTGATCAAACCTACTTCATCGCTTCCGAACTCGTAAAACTTGGAATAGATGTCGGCACCATCAATCAAGAGCTCTACGAGCGAAGTCCGAGGCGACGACTCGAGCTCCTGCGTGCCCTGCTAAATGTGCTTCAGTTCAGCAGCAACGACCAAGTCGCAAGCTTTGCCTTATCGCAAGAAACGTCACGCGCGTTGGGCACAATCCCCGACGACACCGAGGGGTTGATCGACACTATTCGCGCCCTAGACGGCGTTATTGTAGCCGCGTTTTTCGAAGAACTTCCGGATGAAAAAATTCGCATCAGCCTTCGATCGAAAACTCCGAGGGTTGATGTGTGCGCGATCTGTGGGGAGTTTGGAGGTGGTGGCCATATCTTGGCTGCCGGCGCGCGGAGCGCTGGAACACTTGCGGAGGTTCAGGCGAAAGTCTTAGCCGCTATTGATCGCCGGATTCGCTCTCTTAATACCTGAGCTGCATCCGATCCCGCCCCTCTCTCCCCTATCCCCAAAAACCGCCGTACAGCGGCCAGCCGTTTTTCAAACCCTTTATCCACTTTTAAACCATGCGTTTTGAGAATCTTGACGGTGTTCTATTGATCGACAAAGAACCAGGTATGACCTCCCACGATGTTGTTGCGATGGTTCGACGAAACCTCGGCATCAAGAAAGTCGGTCACTGCGGAACACTGGATCCTCTCGCAACGGGGCTTCTCATCGTGGTCCTCGGACGCGCAACGAAAATCCAAGATCTGCTAATGGCTGAGGACAAAGAATACCTCGGTACGATGCAACTCGGTGTCACCACCGATAGCCAAGATGCAGATGGAGTCATCGTCGACACCCGCCCGGTACCCGATCTAACGCGGGATCAAATCGAGATGGCCTTTAAGTATTTCCACGGCGATTTCTACCAAACGCCGCCGATGGTTTCGGCCATCAAAAAAGACGGCGTGCCTCTTTATAAACTCGCAAGAAAAGGACAAGTGGTTGAACGCGAGCCCCGTTTTGTTCACGTTTTTGCGCACGAAATTAAGGAGATCCGTCTTCCTGAAGTTGAGTTTCGTGTCGTGTGCAGCAAAGGCTTTTACGTTCGCACCTACGCATACGATATCGGAGAGCTCCTCCGTTGCGGGGCTCATCTTCGCAGTCTGCGCCGCACCAAATCCGGCAGATTCACGGTAAACAATGCCGTTACCATCGACGAAATCCGCAACCTTCCTGCAAGCGATCTCGCAAAGCGTGTCGTTGATCTTCCGACCGTTTCGAAACTACGCGGCGCGTAACATTTCGCCCCAATGCGCGTCCTCAGTTCCGTCCCCGAACTCACAACGGTTAGCGGCCCCGTTGTCTTGGCTATAGGCGTGTTTGACGGCATTCACTTGGGGCATCGCGCCGTTTTACAGCGCGCTCAACTCGAGGCTGCGAGAATCTGCGGCACAGCAATCCCTCTCACTTTCGACCCGCATCCAGCTCGAATCATTAGACCGGATCAAGCCCCGCTTCAACTCACCACCAACGCCCACAAAACACGCCTATTCGCGGCCCTGGGCTTTTCCCACGCCTTAATACTGCCTTTTAATCAAACGCTCGCGGCAACGGAACCCGCCGCATTTATCACAGGTCTAACAAACGCTGCCGCCCCATTAAGCGCCATCTGCGTTGGACACGATTGGTCTTTCGGCAAAGGAAGAGCGGGCAATCTGGGGCTCCTTCGCACCCTCGGAAAACAGCTCTCTTTCGAAGTTATCGGCGTTGAATCCGTTCACTGGCAAAACGAACCAATCAGCAGCACCCGTCTGCGCCAATCCATTGGTTCAGGGGATTTCGAAAGTGCGAATGCAATGCTTGGTCGCCCGTTCACGTTATTGGGCTCTGTAAAACAAGGAAAACAACTCGGACGAACCCTGGGTTTTCCGACTGCAAACCTCACACTCTTCAACGAACAGCTCCCCCCGAAGGGCGTGTACGCAGTCAAAATCATCTGGGGAAACCAAACCCTCCCAGGCGTCGCAAATCTGGGCACTCGCCCAACTATCGACGGAGAAATCGGCGAGGTATTACTCGAGGTTCATCTTCTGGATTTCTCTGGCGATCTTTACGGCGAACTTTTGGAAATCGAATTCGCTTCATTCCTTCGCGCTGAAAAACGATTCGATTCAATCGACTCGCTCCGCGCCCAAATCAAATGCGATGCAGAAAGCGCGCGGACTGCTCTTTATTCTATCGCAGCCAAAGCTTACCGCTAACCCCACAACTGGGCCACTTCACGCCATACCGTTCCCGGCGTCAATCGGCTCCAGTCCCCCATCGGCGCGCGCAGCACATTAACGCCTGCATTCTTCGGCGCCCAAAGCTCAGGGTCCGTAGGTCCAAACAACAGCAGGCAGCGAGCCCCTACACCAGCCGCCACATGCCCTATACCAGTATCGTGTCCAGCAAACCGCTGACACTCGGCGATTATCGAGGCCACAAGAACGATCGGCAAATTTTCGGCAATCCGAAACCGACCCGATTCAAGGCCATTCACCAATTCGTGGACCTGTTTTACATCCGCCTCTCCAGATACAACAATCAGCTCCCCCGCCGGAAACCGTGCTAAAAAGCGGCGCCCGAGCTCACACCAACCTTGGACCGGCCAGTTTTTGGTCACACTGCCACTACCCGGATGAATGACCAGTCGCTCTGATTTTTCAGATCCAAGCCACTTCCTCGCGACCTCTCGATCTTTATCAGACAACACAATCCGAGAGGCCGCATTCTCCAGATACAACGCCAACGATTCCAATGGCGAAGCCCACTCCAAGGCTGCGTGCCTTGCGTCTACCTTCCGATACGCCGCAAGATAATGCTTCACTCCAGCTTTTCGGACATTCTCTTCAAAAATTTTGTCCGGGTCGTAAAGGTAACTCACCACCTGTTGGAAGCTCGCAAAATACTCCATCAACGCAGGATCAAGCGTTCCATTCTTCGCGTAAAACCCCGCCAAAGGCCCGTAATCCACAGACCTTACGGCATCGAGGTAATACCGATCCAAGGCCAGCGCCGCAATATGCGGATAACCGATCAACTCAATATGGGCGTCTAGAAATGCATCTCGCAAAAGCCCAAGAGCCGGCAGCGTTAGAACAAAGTCGCCCAACGCCCCGCCTCGGATCACCAGGATTCGCGGTTTCACCTTAACGCCCACAGCTTTCGAAGCCGCGCTTAATGTCGCGCGTTTTCAGCCCCCGTAATGACAGCTGAAAGATCGCCATCGTTGAGCTTCCGCTTAAACAATTCGAGAGCCAGCGACATACACTGTTGCGCCAAGACAGGGTTATAGCGGGGCCCTTCATCACGTAAAAACGCATGCGCTCCGTTAAACTCAAGCCACTGATAATTAGTACCGGAACTCTCCAACGCATCATGTGTCTGTCTACGTCCCTCGTAAGGAACATGCGGATCCTGTCGCCCCCAAATCATCAGGATTTCCCCTTTGATCGCCTTTTGGCGTGCACGCTCCAAAGAATCGTCAGCCATCCCAACCCCTAACCCACGAGGGTGCGACTCCATCTTATGTAAATCAGTAGCGTAGAAACTTACACCAGCAAGAATCTCAGGCTCAAAACAGGTCCGGAAATTGAGGTGCCCACCGATACAAATCCCCATCGACCCGAGCTTTCCGGTACAGTGTTTATACGTTTTTAAAAAATCGATTACCGCACGCGCATCAGCGTCATACGCCGCTAACGGTTTATTTATTTTACACCAATTCCCGCGATCTGCTCCGGCCTCGTCGTAATCCAGCACTTTGCCCAAGGGCTCGAATTCGTGAAAAATTTCGGGAACAGCAACAACAAAGCCGTTTCCGGCCAGTAGAGCTGCGGTGCGCCGAATCGGTCCTGTGACCTGAAAAATTTCCGAATAAAGAATAATCCCCGGATAATGCCCTAGGGCTGCGGGGCGAAACACCTGCGTCCGCATCGGGCCGCTCGGAGTAACCAGATCAACACTTTCAACGTCAGCGAGAGTCATAGTGGGGACAATTGGAAACACATCAGCAGTTTAAATCAACGATTGAAGATCCATTCGCCGACCATTCTCAGCAAGTTCGAGATTGCACCTAAGGAGATCTCAAATGAACGATTGCCTTTCGGGATGCGGCTTCTGCGCTTCCCCCCTTATTAAAAATGAAAGCAGTCACCATACTCTCAACGGTCCTTTTGTCCTGCGCCGCATTCGCTGCAGATGACACGGAATTTACACCCCTGTTTAATGGGAAAAATCTCGATGGATGGAAAGCCAACGAGGCCCCTGAAACATTCTCTGTTGCCGATGGAATCTTGACGGTAAACGGCGTGCGCTCGCACCTCTTTTATGATGGTGCTGTACAGAACCACGATTTCAAAAACTTCCACCTTCGAGTCGAGCTTCAAACATTTCCCTCAGCAAATTCCGGTGTCTATTTTCACACTGAGTACCAGACTGAAGGCTGGCCCAAAAAAGGCTTCGAGGTACAGGTGAACAACACCCACAAGGATCCCAAAAAGACCGCCGGACTCTATGCCGTACAAGACAACTTTACGGCTCCCGTAGAAGACAACCACTGGTTCCTGATGGAGATCATCGTCGAAGGAAAACACGTGGTCACCAAAGTCGACGGAAAAGTAATAACCGATTTCACGGAACCAGAACCGCCCGCCCCGCCAAAAAACATGGATGGTCGTGTAATAAGCCACGGTACTATCGCCATCCAAGGCCACGACCCAGGTAGTAAGGTTCAATACAAACGCATTGAAATAAAACCATTACCCTAACCACCTCCCCTCAACGAGCGAAACCCCGGCCGCCACGCGAAATTACCATCGCGAGGCGGCCGTTTTTATTCCCGCCGTATCTCGCCACGTTCACCCAAACAGGCAGCGTCGACCTCAGCGAGAATCCCCGCCTACCGCAGAGACCATTCGTAGTTACTCG
>JBAXNG010000025.1:0-77255 GCA_037133875.1 Verrucomicrobiota bacterium
GGAGAGCAATCTCCGTGCGGGTTCGAGTCCCGCCACCGGCACCATCTCCGTTTTATCGGGAAATAGATTCCCAGAGCTATTTTCTAATAGCGATCTCAATCCCTCCTGAGGTCGCCTCTTGAGATCCTGCGCCGGGTAACGCTTGTAATAGAAAATGCCCGCCGCCTATCTCAGCGTTCTCACTCCCGCTCTGGCATAGTATTCCTCCGAAGGTTACTGCTCGGATTATTGCCTGAGTCGATGGGGATACAAAGTCTGCGAGCTCGAAGCTGCCTTTAAAGGTACCACTTATTGGATCGACGCTCATAGTCCACTTCGTACTGTTTGCCCCCAGTGATCTCACTGTCTTGTTATCGAAACCCAGTAGCGCAGCGGTAGGCAGGCCTCCCTCATGATCGCCAAGAGATGTCCCGCTGTACTTGATTTCAACCGCTCCTCCCGACACTGACGACTTAAGTCCGAGACGATCTATCAATGGGATAGCACTGATTTTCTTCGATATATTCGCCAGGACAGGCAATTGCCATCGAGTGAGCGTGAGGGAAGACTCCGTTGGTCCAAATCCCAGGCTATACGACGCGGGATCTTTGCTTTTCGGGCCTTTGTTCCATACCAAACGTCCTTCCTCGGGCGAAATCGCCCAGCCATTTTGGGATTCTTTGAGTTCTAGAGCACCCCCGACGTAACTTCCGGCTCGTCCTGTGTATGGATTCACAAAAATTCGATATCGCCCGCGTGAATCAGTTCGGCATGAAGTGTTGAGGAGAGTCCCATCTGCCAGTTTTCCAGTCAACGTGAGTAATCCTGTTTGGGAACTTATGGCAACTGACGCATACCCTTGGCCTTGAGGGAAGGGGCGGCTGTCGATTATATTACCGTTCACCAACTGTGGAATCCCTATCAGCATGGTGTAGGTTCCCGACCATGGTACAGGTCCATTGCTGAGTGGCTCGTAAATATGTGCCCCACTCTTCCCTGACACCAGCTCGTGTTCTCCCACTGTGATGCTTATTTGTGCTTCATCACCCGATATTTCAACGTACAACGCTAAATCCGGAAGCGCGGTTTTTCCGTCTTTTCGCCCTTTGAGAACTAATCGCGACGATGCGCCTGTTGCGTCAGCTGTTGGAACCAGAATTCCACCTGACAATTTTACAGGCGCTGATTCATTTCCCAGAGTGACCACGCCGCTATAACTCAAGGCGTTATTGAGTACGCTTAACTCGATTTTCCCGACAGGGCGCGTCTCGTTCGAAACCTTCGAATCAAATAGGAGTGCTTCGTATACGCCTCCAAATCCCTTCACGGTGAGTGTTCCTGGACTGTACACAAACTCGTAGTTGTTATCTGCACCACCGGATGCGTTCGTTGTGTACTTGCCGGCAGGGCTAGTAGTGACGGCTGTTGTGGTGAGTGTTGGCTTTTTATCTAAGACCGCATGCGTGTCTGTTCCGATAAATCCGGTGTAGATCAAATCTTGATTGGGGTTCGCTGCCCCGACCAGACGCATGCTGCTTTGAGGTGTGACCGTGAGTTTTTTCTTACCAACCACAAAGCTTTTTTCCACTGGTGATGCTGCCTTGTAGACCGAATTACCTGACTGTATGGCTCGAACCTTTACGATGCCTGCTCCAGTGACCACCAATGTTTTCCCGTCCTGTTCAAAACGAGCGGGTGAGCCTGTAACGACACTCAAACTTACCGGTAGTCCCGAGCTTGCGTTTGCTGAAATCAGTGCGGGTGAATCGCCGTAGGTCTTCGGGATGGATGCTGGAAGTTCAAATCCGATGGTTTGATTCGGGCCTGGTTTCGGGGTCACGTGAACCGAAAAGATTTTTGTTGTGATGTTATTGGCCGCGTCTTTGGCGCTGACTGAAACGTTGGTAACTCCGATCGGAAATATTGTGCCGCTTTGTTTGCTGTATGTTATCGCGGGTTTTTCGCTCACATTGTCGGTTGCGGTGGCTGGAGCGTATTTCACCAGGGTTCCATTGGCATTTGTTGCCTCGATGACGATGTCAGATGGTACTACTAGTGTGGGCGGGGTTGTGTCTTGTACTGTCACCGTGAATGTACCGTCAGCGGCGTTGCCGACCTCATCTGTTGCCTTGACTGAGATGGTTGTCACCCCAATGGGGAAGACGGTTCCGCTCGGTTTGCTATAAGTGATAATGGGCAATGCCGTACCATTGTCGGTTGCGGTCGCCGATGGGTAGGTTATCACCGCTCCGCTGGCGTTTGTGGCTTCAGCAATGATGTTGGAGGGAACACCTAACGAGGGAGGTGTTGTGTCTCGAACAGTCACACTAAACGTGCCGCTGGTGACGTTGTTTACTTCGTCCCGAGCGCTCACCGTCACCGGGGTTATCCCGATGGGAAAGCTAGAGCCGCTGGCTTTGGAGTAGGAAAGAATGGGATGAGTTGTGACGTTGTCCGTCGCGATAGCTGCGGGATATATCACACTTGCTCCGGCTGGACTTGTGGCCTCGGCCACAATGTTGAGAGGTGTGTTTAACAGAGGGGGCTGAGGGGCTAATACGGCTACTGTGAATGTTCCGCTGCTGACGTTGTTTGAATCGTCGGTTGCAGTGATGTTTACGATGCTAGTGCCGATTGGAAAGGTTGAGCCGGTCGGCGGGGTGTACGTAATGGTCGGGATCGCCGTAGCATTGTCGGTTGCCACTGCCGGTGGGTAGGTTACCACCGCTCCACTCGCGCTGGTGGCTTCTATGATGACATTGGAGGGTATGCTTAATACCGGAGCTGTTGTATCCCGAACGGTGACCGTAAACGTACCGCTGGAGAGGTTGTTTGCTTCGTCCTTAGCACTCACCAAGACGGCGGTTTGGCCCAAGAGAAACGCGCTGCCGCTGGCTTTACTGTAGGAGATGGTTGGGTTGGCAGTCAGGTTGTCTGTTGCGGTGGCTACATTGTAGTTCACGAGTGTCCCGCCTGGGTTCGTGGCCTCGATTGTCACATTTGGCGGGAGATTTAACACCGGAGCCACTGGTGCCAAAACGGTCACTGCAAACGTACCGGTGCTTGAATTGCCCGCTGCATCTGTGGCCGTCAGCGATATCGGATTTGTTCCAATCGGAAGAAGTGAACCATTTGCGGGTGAATAAGTAATCGTCGGCTTTGCTGTGACGTTGTCGGTTGCAGTTGCGGAGGGGTACGTCACGATGGCTCCGTTTGCGCTCGAGGCCTCAACAATTAGGTTTGCGGGTATATTTAATACGGGTGGAGTGGTGTCTCGGACCGTCACTGTGAATGTGCCGCTCGTGATGTTCTGTGACCCATCTCTTGCGGCCACGACCACGATGTTGGTTCCTAGCGGGAACACCGAACCGCTGGATTTGTTATACAGAATGCTTGAGGTCGAGCTTACACCGTCGGTCGCACTAGCTGCAGGGTAATTCACGAGAGCTCCAGCGGCGCTAGTGGCCTCAGTTGTGATGTTGGCTGGCACGCTCAATACGGGAGATGTTGTATCTCGAACCGTCACTGTAAAGGTGCCGCTGCTCACGTTGTTGAAGTCATCTCTGGCGGTAACGGTCACTATGTTAACCCCAAGTGGAAATATCGTGTCGCTTGCTTTGCTGTAAGTAATAGTCGGGTTGAGGCTTATGTTGTCTGTTGCGGTGGCGTTGTCATAGCTGACAAGCGCGCCGCTTGGGCCGGTGGCCTCGACGCTTACGTTTGCGGGTTTGTTTAATACTGGTGGTGTGACATCACGCACACTCACCGTAAAGGTGCCTGTCTTTACGAGGTTTGCGCCAGCAGTAGCCGTAACACTTACGGTTGTCGTTCCAACTGGGAAAAAATCCCCACTCGCGTGAGAGTAGTTCAGAGTGACGTCTGCAAAGATTGGGTGTGAAGCGGTCGCAGAAGGGTAGGTCACACGGGCTCCACCATTGCCGCTTTCGGCGACTGTTATATTTGAAGGTAGTGTCAGACTTGGCGCATCTGAACGGCTGTTTTGCTCCTCAGGTGTCCATTCAATCACGTAGTACAGGGCATTATAGCCGGAAAGATCATTCCACTGCCCGGCGCTGCCGATTTGCAGGTCAGCACTGACCCCGGAAGGCCACGAGCCAAGTGCCATCGCGACGCGATTTTGTGTACCCAAATAATTGTCTGGTTCCGGCCCACCGTACGGCGAGCTGACACGTCCCCAGTTTTGGTAAAGGCCATTCGCGGAGGCGCCAAAGGAGCCGTTGCTCCAGAATGGCGTCCCCAGACTGTCGACCCAAGCGTAGGTGCCTTCTGTTGTTTCCTTGCCACCAATCCAAACGTATCGCGCTCCACCGCCATCATTGGCGGTTGTTGTGACTGTGTTTGCCACAGTATTGAAAATGGTCGTGTTTTCGGTGCCGCTTTTGATCCGGGCTAAGTGTCCGCCTTTTGAAACAGCATCTGCTTCCGCTGAATCCCATGTTTTAGCGGTGGTCACTAATCGATAGTAACTCGTGCCTGGTCCTTGGTTGTAAAACCCAATGTCCGCGAATGATTTCCAAGGGATTATCAGGTGCACTAGCAGCGCTAGAGCGAGTGCGAATCGCGATACTCGCGAGCCCTCGGAGTCAGCGTGAAATCGAGGGGGGAGCAAAGACGGACGCGACTTCATTAAGAATGATACCAGTGAAAAGGTGGCTGAATTTTATAAATACAATGGGGGCTGGTCCCAGTGCATCGAGTCCGGCCTCGGAACTCTTATTTATCAAAAGCGCTTTATTGCCTACCTAGCCGATGGTCTAGGTGTGACGTCTCTGCCTGTTTGGGGTTCTCTCCCCCACGTTACTGAGAGTTATCAAGATCATACTTACGCATCGTCTGACACATGTTTGTGCAAGCTTGAAAAGCCTGAGCTGTTGTCAATGGACTTTCTGCCAAACGCGAAAGCCGCCCATGATCGCTTTCTGAGGGAAAGCACCTTCCATCGAAGGCGCTCAAAAACGCTGCCCTTGGTCCTGAAATGGCCAAACCATTATGGAATGACGTTCACTCGGATGTTGGTACGGGTGGCACGTCCCGCTTCGTCAACCGCCTGTATTGTCCAGTCTCCAGCGCTTGGCTTCCAAAGCAGCGGTTTCGTTGGCTCGCTTGCTCCGAGATAACTACTTCCTGCAAACCAGTGTATTTGATTTATTCCAGGAGCGACATCGGCCTCCAACGGGATCGCGCTCTTCGCCGGATCTTGCAGGCGAACCACGTAACGCAACGCGGATTGCGGTGACGTGATTCTTGGCGGTCTGCCGAGAACAAGGCTTGCCATATCATTTTGTTCGAGCGTTGGTGCGCCAGTCCTAGGGCTGCCGGCGCGCTGGAATTGTGCGAGACGTTGCGGAGACCAAAACTCGCCTACACGACGGATAGCTGAGTCATCGTTTGCACAGACTCGATGTCCATCGTTGTCCACGAAGATCTCTCGATGAACGGTGCAGGTCGTGATCGGGGAGGTGCCCGGGATAAAAAAATCCGTCGCAAGGTGAGAGCAAAACGGGCCAGCTAGATCGCCCGAAGCCGCGCAAATGTGCACCTCGCTGATGGTCGATGGGCGAGGGGTTCCCGTCGTGCGTAGCTTCAGCCTTGTGGCTGTTTGCCAAAGAAGTGGGGCTGCTGTTTTGCGCGCAAAAAGATTGGGCATCGGTTTGCCGTCAAAGTTTCCGAGCCAGACAGATAAAACCCATTCGCCACATACTCCCGTAGCCCAAGCGTCCCGAAAGCCGTTAGACGTGCCTGTTTTCCACGTAAGACCACTCGGAGCCAGCGGCTCTCGTGTACGCAACGCATCCAGGGTGAGCCAACATGCGGCAGGTGAGAGGCCTAGGTTTCCGTACGTCAGCCCGCGATATAGGGTGACGAGTTCTTCCATCGAAATTTCAGCCGCACCGATGGCGAGTGCGAGTCCGTAATCTTGTCGTGGCAGTTTTACGCCAGCCTGTCGTAAAAAACCCTCCAGTCCGTTGCCGGGTAGTTTCTGTGAGAGCGCTATGGCGGGGATGTTGCGACTTTTTCGTAGCGCGTCGCGGGCTGAAATGGGGCCGAGAAAGTCGCGATCGCTATTTTCCGGATTGTATTCACCAAAGCGGCTCGGTGCGTCGTCAAGTAAGGTCCGCGGATGGATGAGCCCGGCGTCCAGAGCGAGTGCGTAGATAAACGGTTTTAGTGAAGACCCCGGGGAGCGTCGTGCTCGGACTCCATCGATTTGGCCTGAAATTTGGTTGTTCCAAAAATCGGCGGAGCCGACGTATGCGCGGACTTCGCCAGTGGGGGCATGAAGCAGCAGGGCGGCGCCGTTTCGAAGGTTTTGAACGTGAGAGCGTGCGAGAAAATCGGTGATGCTCTGTTCGAGTGTGCGTTGTTGGACTGAGTCTAGTGTCGTTTTGAGGACCAGTTCGTTGGGATGTTCCCGTAATTGCCGGATGGCAAAGTGTGGCGCTTGTCGAGGGATTGGGACGGGGGACAGTTGGAACTCCGTATCGAGAGCGTCCGGCGGTTCACCTCGAGTTGCTCGAAGGCGGTTCATGAGCCGTACCTGCGCCGTCACGAGTGCTGGGTTGCCTGCGAATTTGGGGCGCCTACGCGTGGGGCTTTGCGGAATCACACTCAGGCTTGCAGCTTCACGGAGTGAGAGTTCGCGCGGCGTTTTGCCGCACCATCGCATACTTGCGGCGCTGATCCCCTCGATGTTGCCGCCATAGGGAGCGCATGTGAAATAGGCTTCGAGGATTTGTTCCTTGGAGTAAAAGCGTTCGAGTTGTGAGGCTCTAAACATCTGTAGGGCTTTTCCTCGCAGAGTGCGGGTGTCGATTCCCCAGCGCAGCCGGGCGTATTGCATGGTCAGGGTTGATCCGCCACCCAACCTCTGGTTGGACATTAGCCCCCAGATAGCTCGAAGGATCGACTTCGGATCGACGCCGTGATGGCTGAAGAAGCGGCGATCTTCCATCTCGAGTGTAGCTCTCAGGATTTCAGGCGAGAGATCTGCGAATCGCACTGGCAGTCGGTATTTACCATCCGGTGTGAGTGTGACGTGAATCACGTTGCCAGTACGATCAAGTACGACACGTGACAGTGCAAAGCTTGGTGCAAACAAATCGGGTTTGGGTAGCGAGCGCCAGCAAAGCAGGCTACTTGCACATAGGAAAAAGGCGAGGCTGACGGCCCACTTCCAGCGGTGGGTACGTCCGCCTTTATTTTGACTTTTCTCCGTCCCGACGAGCATTGGTTATTCTCGAGGTAGCACCGTAAATTTGTTTGCGACTCCGTGTGCGTGGACGCCCCGATCGTACATGCTTTCAGCGTAAGCTGGGGGAACGGCAAACGTTCCTGGGCAGGTGGGACGGACCGAGTAGGTGAACGTTTTGGTTTCACCAGACTCCAAGCTGTAAAACAGCAAGGCTCTGTCTTCTCGAATGTCGATATAGTCGGCGCCTTCGAGCGTGTTTAAGCCAGGTTTGAGCGCGTGTGCGTCACTGTTTGGAGCAAAGTCGAATGCACATGGTAACAGTTCGCTCAGCGCTAGATTCGGCTGGGGTGATCTTCCTGTGTTGCGCACTGTGATTCGCACCAGCAACGTTTCACCGACTTTCGCGGAGTCAGTTGGATCCTCCGATTCCGTGAGGAATTCGCGTTTTACGTCGAGGGATCGTGATTCTGGTTCGGTCGGGAGAACGCGCTCGAACCCGGTTTCAATCGTTTGATACCAGGCTCCCAATTTGGAGTCGGAGTTGCGCTCCAGCAAAAGGCGCACAATTCCCGGGCTTAAGGTGGCTGAGGCCATGCCGGCTCGGGGTTCTACGATGGTTTTCGGAGAGGTGCCGCCCTGCGCGATCCCCACGCGGAGACCGCTGTTCTGCGCCAGCAACGAATAGGCTTTCAGTGCCTGAACACTCCATGCGGCGGACAGGGTGTGGAAGAGTCCTTTTTCAACCATCTCCGTGATCGGCTTCAACTCATCGTAGCTAAATTTCCCGGCAATTTCCGGGAAATGGCGGCACAGGACAGTGAATGTGGTGGCTTCGAGTGTGAGCGGGGATTCGTAGTAATAGACCCACTCGCCGTAAGGACGCGGTTTCGATTTTGCCGCGAGATGCGCCTGAATCAAACGTGTTGCCTCGTCGTCTTTTTTTAGGAGACGCCATGTTGCTGCGAGCCACGCCGCGGACGGGTCTCCTAGCCAGTGTGGTTCTGGAACCAAAGCTTTGAGAGAGTCAGCGAGTTTGATTGCGTATTTTGTGGTGACCTCTTCGTTCCGAGTCAGCAGGTAGATCGCCGCGGCCCGCATATTGGCATCATATCTTGTGCGCTCATAGTGTACGACTCCGTCGGGTGATTTGTATGGTTCGGTCAGTTTGGCGTCTGCCATGAGCCGGACTCGTCTGAGTGCGGAGTCGAACATGGGAACAGGTACGTGAAAGCCGGCGGCACGTGCCTCTGTGAGGAACTGTGTGACGTAGACGCTGACGTAGTCGAACCCCTCGGCGCTGTCGGAGTACCAGTAGCCGAAGCCGCCGTTTTGGCCTTGCCGTTTTGCGAGTTGAGCAATGGCGCCTTGGATCGCCTTGGTCGCCTCGGTTTTATCCAAGCCGAAGTTTGCGTCATCTCGAAGCACTAACCAGGGAAATGCGCGGCTGGTGATTTGTTCGCTACAGCCGAAGGGGTATTCGCGGAGATAAGCGGCAAGACCTTTGGCCAAGCCGAGCGGGGTCGTTGAGACGACAACCTCGCGTTTTGAAAATTGGCTGTGGAAGTCGTGATCGATGTTCACCTCGTGTGAGTCGGACCGGAACCAGCCGCTTTGAACGATCGCCGAGCGTGGAGTTGCTGGGCGAATGCTCATGGTGGAACGTTGTTCGATGCGTTCGGTGCCGGCTTGAGCCGAGAATTTGATTTCTGCGTTGCCTAGGGTGTCCTTTGCTCGGCAGCGGAAGTGAAGGGTTGCCTCTTTGTTTGGTGCGATCTCAACCAGTTCGGCGGGATGCTCCACAATTTCCAGCCCGCCATCTACCTCCGCTTTAACCGTGATTTGATTCGTGATGGATGCCCCTTCCAATTGATTAGCTACAGTCACAGAAGCGGTGAATTCATCTCCGGGAGCCGCAAAAAAGGGAGCATTGGGCGTGAGTACGAACGGTCCTTTCACAATGGCGTGTTCCTTGGCGACACCTACCGAGTCGGTATCGAGGGCAACGGCCATAATATTGAGTCCTCCCGCGAAATAGTCCGGGATCTGGTACGTGATTTCCTGCGGATTGGGGCCACATGGCAGGATTTCGCTCCAGAAAATAACGGGGGCTACTCGTTTTCGTTTAAACGGGTTGAGTCCCGCGTTGAGTTCTGGGGGCTCGATATCCTCGCCGTCTCCACCTGTGGCCAGGGCGTTTTTGAGCAGTGTGAATTCCGGCATGAGCAAATCCACGAGTTGATAGGTGTTCACCTCGAGAGCGGGTTTGCTGAGGAGCCGGCTCAATGGTGCAGGTGCCTGGTAGCTGGTGACCCTGTGGATTCCTTCATCCACAGCCCAGATCAGGATGCGTGATGGGCGCGGTGTGGAGTAGCGTACTTTAAAAGTATCCCCGGGGCTGGCCTTGGCTGGTGCGGAAATCGTTATTGGCAATGTGCGACGGTCTTCTGCGACACGAAATGGGGCGATCCCACTGCTGAGGGGTGTCGCGAAAATGTCTGGAGAATCGAGGCCACGAACGTACGTGACGTGTACATAGGCCCCTCCTTCAATGCCTTCGGGTACTGTGATGTGTTGAACGCTGGAGGCTTTGTCGGACTTGAACCAACTTGATGCGAGCACCTTCTCCCTTTCAATCGTGATCAGTCCGGCGCCAGTGAACGGAGCACGTACGGAGACCTCCAGTTCTTCGCCAGGTTTCCAGTCTTTGGAAGGTAGTGAAATCTGGAGTTCGGAACTGCGTTCTAGACTGCGATTGGAATCTCCGGCGCCCACGACACTGAACGGAACCGCTAGAAGAGTAGTTCCCTGCATGTCGCGCCATTCATATCGGAAGGAGCCGATGTTTTTCGTTGGGAGTTTTAGGCTGGAAACCGTTTCGAGGAAGGAGACTTCTTTGGATTCGAGCTCCTGTTCGACGGGTTGGGAGACATAAGCGAGGGTTCCGTTCTGTTGTTTGGTTAAGACGGAGGCGTGGCGAGTTTCGATGAGCACCTGCTTGAGGTGTTCGGCTCGGACTGCTTTTGAATCGGAGCCGATGGCGCTTAAATCGAGAGTGCGAGGGGTTCCGACGGGAACGAAGGCAGTGTCGCCGTCTGCTTTGTAGCCGAGAAGAAAAGGCTGCCGGGACACGAGTGTGCTCCGGGCGATTTGTACGCCGCGTCCGCCGTCCGCCTCGAACCCTTCCATTTCAAGGCTGACTTTGAGTAAGGGTGCGATCTGGGCGTCGAATGGAAGATCAAATTTAGCGGTGCCATTTTCGTCTGTTTCGGTTTCGCCGAGGTCGATTTCTTTGGGCTCAAAGTGAGGGCTTTTTGGCAGACCGAAGCTCCAACCGGGCCATTGGTCGAATCTCGGTTCCGCAGGGGAAAGTTTCATCTTTCCAGTAATCCTCCGGTCGGCAGCGGGGATTCCGAAGAGGGTGTTGAGCGCGATGTGGGCCTGGAGATTTTCCGGAGATCTCCACAACAGTGACTCTGAGGCATCAAAAAATGCGTTCATTTTCAGCCGGTCGGGCTGGAACTCTTCTACACGGACGAGAATCTGTCCCAGCGCGGGCTGTTCCGAATCCTGGGTGGCTTGCTGGCTTGTTTTTGTGGGGGATGGGAGTTGAAGAAGGATGCGCCAGACACCCGTCGGGACCGTTTCAGTGGTGGGTATGGTGAGGGTTAGAAAACCATCCGGAGGCAGTTTGACGGGAAAGCGCCCGGCTTCTTCGTCCTTTGCGTTGAAGACGACGACTTCTAAGGGGAGCCCTGCGAGGGAACCGCTCCAGTTGCGTTGACGCACTATGGCTGCGAGCTGAATTGTGTCGCCGGGGCGGTAGATGCCGCGTTCTGTGAAAAGAAAGGCGTTTAAAGCCGCTCCATCGCTGGACTGGATGCCGCCTACGTCAAACCGAGAGGTTTGCACGCGCCGGTCTGAGCGTTCCCAAGCGATGAATGCGAGATCGTCGGCTTTTCGGGCGACCAGTGCAACGGGTTCCTTTTCACGCTGCAATCCGTTTAACGACGGCAGGACTGCGTGTCCTTGAGAATCGGTGTGTGCGTCTACGAGGGTGTCTCCGTTTCGGGCGATTGCCGAGAGGTGAACGCCTTCTATGGGTGATTGGTTTTGGAAGGATTGGACGAATACGTCGCGGGAGCCGTCGGCGTTCGCTTTAATGATGAGGCCGAGGTCGGTCAGTAGGACGAACCGCGCGTCGGACACTTTCGGTTCGACGGATTGTGTGGCGTTATTGCGGTCGAATTCTACCTCGGCATCGTCGTCGTTATCGCGGAAGGAGTACCGATTGTAGCGCCCGTAATTGTCCTCGTCATGATTCGAGGGTGGGGGAGTTAGGGCAATCCACTGCGGATCAGGATCGCCTGAGGATGCGGGACCGTCTTCTTTGCTGCGAGGGCGGACGCCTTGTACTGTCAGATAAAATAGCCCGCGTTTGTTTTCGCTAGAGTTTAGGAGTGGCGAGAAGTCGAATTTGGAAAAGGTGGGTTCGTAGTCGTTGGTTTTTGGGACCTCCTGAATCGACTGTGAGTAGTGGGAGATGTCTTCGAATCCGAAGGAACCTCGAAATTGGGGTGTTTCGAATCGGCCC
The DNA here is from genome assembly GCA_037133875.1 of Verrucomicrobiota bacterium. Taxonomy (GTDB): domain Bacteria; phylum Verrucomicrobiota; class Verrucomicrobiia; order Chthoniobacterales; family Chthoniobacteraceae; genus Chth-196. The sequence goes on from JBAXNG010000025.1 coordinate 11,784, forward strand.
CGAGCTTGACTGGCGAAAAGGTTGATTTTGTGTTCTGGAACTCGCGCGATGGTGAATCGCAGGTGATCGTACCCACGGGATTTAATGTTCAGTTTTCGTTCGCCGTTGAGTGCTAGAATGCCGCCCTGACCAGTGACCCACGCTTCTTTGGTGAACTCCGGGACGGTGACGAGGTCGGCGAAGTCTTCCGGCGTGCTGAATCCTCCCGGTGCTGGTGTTTCTTTTGGAATACGGACGAACAGAGTTTCTGAGACTTGGGGTTGGAGTTTAAACCCAAAGATTTCAGACACAGGTTTCCCCGTTTCATCCGGGACGAATTCCAGGGGCACTCGTTTGGCTTTAGCGAGGACCGCGGCAGTCACGTTTTCCTTCGTCCACGGGATTTCGACGTCGTCTTTGTTTTTTGAGGGGGGCGGGAGGTGCCAGGCTTCCACGTATTTGGCGAACTCTTTTCCTGCGGCTTTACCTTTGGTCTCTATAAAGAGGAATTGGCGGGGTTCCCCTCTGGAGTTGAAGATGATTTGAGAGTGGGTTTTGGTGATCGTGAAACCGGAGTGCCTAGAGGGAACGGTAACTTTGGCAAAGACGGTTTCTTTCAGTGGGTTTCCGCCGCAAAGTGCGGAGATTCCCGGAGTGATTTCGAAGCGAACCAAATCTTCCTTGTCGCTGATTTTGACGAGCGGAGAGCGAAGCCAGAATCGGAGTGGGTTTGTGGTGTCTGCGATCACTTGAGGTTTTCCGCCACTGGCGAAAAGAGGGGAGTCAGTGAGATTGACGATACGCAGATAGCGTGAAACTTCCTGAAGTGCTACGGGATGGCTGAAAAGGACGGAGGCAACAGCGCGTTGGAGGGTGGGGCTTGTGGGATCGATGTAGAAAGATTGGCCTTCGATGGAGCAGGACAGGTTTTGGGCGGGGTTATTTTGGGGATGTTTGGGATCGAAGGTGATTTTGCAATCTGTAGCGAACCCCTCGGGGCCAAAGGAGATGGAGTACCGTTGTGGGGGGAGCCAATCAGCTTGAGGCTCAAAAACGAGGCGGTCTGAGCTTTCCCATCGCCAGATACCGGGGATTTCTGGGGATAATGTGACGCTTTTGGGCAAAGCCGGTTTACCGATGAGGTCGATGGGGGCTGCTGGGCCAGAGAACTGAATGAGGATAGGTTTGCCTGATGGCTTTTGTTGGGACTCGTCCCATCCAACCTTGGTCCATGTGACGTGCGCCATAATTGCTCGGACGGCGGGCGTGGAGGTGTTGCGATGGTCTGGAGTGTTGGGGGAAGCGTTTTGCGCCAGACCGCAGGGGATCCCTGGAAGGATGACGGCTGCGATGAGGGATACTAAGGGCGCGAAAATGTGCAGGAGCGGGAGTGGATAAGAAAAGCGTGGAGAAGATGGATGCTTCATGATGTGCCTCAGGAGAGATTCGAATGAGCGGGTTGATTTGGTCGACGACAAGCCGGAATGGGAAGTTCGAGGTTAAATTATCGATGGGACACTCGATCTGAATGTGAGATGCGATCCCTTTCCGGATTGGATCTCTCTGGGTGTGTATTAAAAATGAGAGCTTAGGGCAGCGGCGGCGCTGAGTTTTCCGGTGGACGATCATTCCTAAATGGGTAAAACAGGCGTACCCCCAAAAGGGGGATATGCAGTGTGTTGTTTTCCTAATAGAAGAGCGTTTAGTATAACCACTGTTGTCTGCAGTCTGTCCCCCCGGGCACTAAGTTTTTGGAAGACGAAAGATTTATACTTGGTGGCGCGTTAATCTGATTGATTGATGTGCTTCCGATTTCCCGGACCTCGATATGGCTGTCACTGAAACTCAAGCAAACCGTAAGGATACGGACCTTTCCCTGCCTCAATTGGCGGAAAAGTCTAAGGCGATCGCGAATGCCCGTAAAATTGCATTGGAAGCGGTTCAGGGACTTGGCCTTTTTTCCGCGGTTATCGATGAGCACCCGAAGCCACGCGATCCCGTACATCCAATTGGGTCATGGTGCAGTATCTACGGGATGAAAAATAATCTCTGGCTGGATATCTTGATTGAGGCGGAACTGGAGGGGGCGGAGGCTGTTTTTCGCGAGCTGACGGGTTCTCCGACTTCAGCGGCTAGTGATGCCTACGATTTGCTTGGTGAAATCGCTAACTTTGTCCGTGGGGGGATTCGTAAAGTGATGTCCAGCGAAGGGGAGGAAAGCTTGGTCTTCGGGACACCCAAAGAGGTTCCAGGGGGCAACTTGCACAGTGCGTTTCACTATCCGTGCACCAAGATTCAGACTTATTTTAAGGCTGACGATTTTCGGTTAACGACGACGTTTCTGATTCACCATCAGATGCCAGTGTCGAAAACGTTGGGAAAACTACGGCCACTGGATATCAGTTTGGAAGCGATCCCCACTTCGCTCGGAAGTACGTTGGAGGTTTTGGCAAAGGGGGTTCCTCTGAGCCTGGCTTGGATTGAGAAACTGCGGGCGCGTTATATGAAGGAGACGAAGGAGCGACAGATCTTGGTTCTGACTCCTCCGATTGTGACGCAGCTGTTTCACCCGAAGTTTTGAGCGGGCTCTTTAGTCGCCGCTTTTAAATACAAAACGCGCCCCTGCACGTGGCAGAAGGCGCGTTTTTTGTTGTTTCCGGACTGCCTAATCTTGAATGAGGCGCATGATTGCGCCGCGTTCGGCTTTTGCTGGAATAACGCTACCGCATTGGTCCTTGGCGACATCGGGGTCCTTTAATCCATGCCCTGTGACCGTACACACGATTTGTGATCCGTCGGGAAAGCGATCGGCGGAATAAGCGCGGCCTGAGTTGGGATCAAGGCACTTGAGGAGACCTGCGATACTTGCTGCCGAGGCTGGTTCGACAAAGATCCCTTCGTTGGTGGCGAGCCAGAGTTGGGCTGCTAAAATTTCGGCGTCTGTGACGATGTCGATGGCACCAGCGCTATTTTGGATGGCGGCCTGGGCCTTATCCCAGCTCGCAGGGTTTCCGATACGGATAGCGGTCGCGACGGTCTCCGGGGAATCAATGACGCAGTTGTGGAAAATAGGGGCGGAGCCTGCGGCCTGGAACCCAAGCATGGCGGGTTTACGGGTGGATTTTCCGAGTTTGTGGAACTCTTCGTACCCCATCCAATAAGCGCTGATATTTCCGGCGTTGCCTACCGGCAGGATGTGAAAGTGCGGAGCATTACCGAGTTCGTCGATGATTTCGAAGCTGGCAGTCTTCTGACCTTGTAAGCGGTCTGGGTTGATCGAGTTTACAACTGCGATCGGTTCAGTTTCTCCGATTTCACGTACGAGACGAAGGGCGTCATCGAAGTTGCCCTCAATAGCGACAACTTTGGCGCCGTACATAAAGGCTTGTGCCAATTTTCCGAAGGCGATCTTGCCTGCCGGCAGAAGAACGATGCAGGTGATGCTGGCCCTCGCGGCGTAAGCGGCTGCTGCAGCGCTTGTGTTACCGGTTGAGGCGCAGATGACCGCTTTGGAGCCCGCTTCCACAGCTTTAGAGATGGCCATGGTCATCCCGCGATCCTTGAAGGAGCCGGTGGGGTTGAGGCCTTCGTATTTGATATAAACCTCGCAGGAGCGGCCGACTTTTGCGCTTAGCTTGGGTGAATAGATCAGGGGAGTGGATCCCTCGTTGAGCGAGATGACTGGAGTTTTCTCGGTGACTGGCAGGTATTCACGGTACCGGGCGATGAGGCCTCGGTCATGGAGAGGGTTTAGGCTCATGAGAAATGTTCAACACGGATCATCCGTGGAGGGCGGTTAACACAGGGCAACGCATCGATTCGTTTGATGGCTTCGTTGATCTGAGTGTTGGTGGCGGTGTGAATCATCATTACCAACGCAACGTTGGATCCTTCTTCGTCGGACTCCGGTTGCAGGATTGAGGAAATGCCGATGTGGAGTTCACCCAAAATTCCGGCGATTTGGGCAATTACACCCGGCCGATCTTCCACGGTGAGACGTAGGTAATATTCCGATTTAATCGAATCGATGGCTTTGCACGATCCGTACAGCGAGTGAGGAATAAACCCGAGGTCACGTCGGGGGCGAGTGAGGGCATCAGCGGCTTCAGCGATATCACTTAAAACGGCACTGGAGGTTGGATTTTGACCGGCGCCGCGTCCGTACAGGAGCATTTCTCCGACGACGCTGCCGTGTACGGCGATGGCGTTAAAGACACCGTTTACAGAGGCAAGAACGTGATCCTGAGGGATGAGCGTGGGGTGCACTCGAACCTCGATCTCTGCGTCTTTGTCTTCGCCCGATGCTTTGATGATGCCGAGGAGCTTGATTTTGTACCCGAGGGATTTGGCAAAGCGGATATCGGCGGCAGTGAGATGTTCGATGCCTTCGACGAAAATCTTATCCTTTGGAATCCAGAACCCGTAGGCAAGGGATGCCAATATCATGGCTTTGTGCGCTGCATCCCAACCATTAACGTCAAAGGAGGGGTCGGGTTCCGCGTATCCGGCTGCTTGAGCTTCGGCGAGAGCTTCCTGGAAGCTGAGTTCAGCCTCGGTCATCCGGGTAAGGATGTAATTGGAGGTGCCGTTGATGATGCCGTGAATCGAATCGATGTGATTTCCGATGAGGGCTTCTCTGAGGCACTTGATTACGGGAATCCCGCCGCCCACCGAGGCTTCATAGAAGACAGGGGTGTTATTGCGCGTGGCGGCTTCGAAAATTTCAGCTCCGAATTCAGCGAGGAGCGCTTTATTTGCCGTGACGACGGCTTTTTTGGAATTCAGCGCCTCCAGAATAAGATTGAGGCTCTCTTCCTTGCGGCCCATGACTTCCACGACTATTTGGACGGCTGGATCCGTAATCAGGTCCTGCCAGTTGTCCGTGAGGAGCGCGGCAGGGTAGCCTTCGCTAGCGCGTTGAGAGGGGTTACGGACGGCGATGCGCCGGACCTCGATGTCGAGGCCAAGTCGTTCGCGCAGAAGTGCGCGATTGTTTTGCAGGTGTTTAAAAACACCGGCGCCAACATTGCCGAGTCCTGCGAGTCCTATGCCGATTGGGTGCTGCATTTGGTGAAGGGAAACGCGTACTATGGCGGTTGGGAAAAGATGCAGGCAAGGCGATTCCGGGCTGGAGCAAAAAGGTCTGCTGTGAGCAGGAAATAGGAATGGAGTTTTGGATAGCGATTTTGGGTGCCGTAGCGGTGCTGTTTGCTCAGTGGGCGTTGATTTCCCTAGTAGCCTTAGGGGCTTTGCGGCGCCGCGCCCAAATTGCCTTAAGAGATATCGACGCTCCGATGCGGCATTATTTGGAGGAAGGAGCGGATGCTGCGGAGCGTGCCAGAGGGTTTGGTGTGGATACCCATGTGTTGAGGCGAGAAAAGGACGCCAGGGAGCGGCTCGAGCGGGAGCTTGGGGTATTGGCCGGAAGTCCGATGGAAGCCGTCGATTTGGATGCACTTCGGCTTTCCTGGGGGGATTGTATCCGGGCGAATCAGGCAGTGAATCACACTGTTCTTGGGCTTCCCTGTGTGGTGGAAGGGTGGGCCGGGATTCAGGGGGATCTGGAGATCAGAAGTGAACGCGTCACCAAGGCTATAGAGGACTACAATCTGGCTGTGGGTGATTACGGCACGCGCTGGAGTAAGGGAGCGACCTCCGTGGCGGGACGCTGGTTCGGCTATCGTCCGTTGGAGGAATGGCCTACCGAGGAGGCGTCCCTTCTACAGGGGTGGTAAGGAGATCTCCTAACGGTTTGCCTCCGTCTGCCAGAGCAAATGCCTGAACTTTTCCGTTCCAATCTCCTGCAATGATCGAGTCTCCGGCGATGACCGCCCGTAGGGCGATTTCTCCTAAAGGTTGGGTGGTAAGGAGGAGTTTCCCGGATTGGTCCCAAACCTTTGCGACCTTATCCCGTCCACATGTGACTATTCTGCCGTCCGATGTGAAATCAACCGATTCGCAACCGCCTGCGTGCGCATTCCATTTCTTACGCTCTTTACCCTCAGCAACATCCCATAGAACAACCGTCCCATCCTGACCGGCTGATGCCAAAATGCCGGGAAGAAACGCCAGCCCGTTCACTGCGGTTTTGTGCCCTGGTAATGTCACGGATTCGGCTCCGGAAGCGGCTTCCCAGACCGTGATTCCACCGGCCCGATCGGCGCTGGCAACATAGGCTCCATCGGGAGAGAACGACACGGCAGTGACCCAGTCCGTGTGTTTTTTGATGGAACGAACGAGCGCTCCGTCTTTGGTGTTGTAGAATTTCAGGACGCGATTTGGGCCGCCCAGAACGACGGTGCTCTGGTTTGGGCTCAAATCAGCTGCCAGAACCTGGTCGACTTCATTGCCGATGGTTGCGATCCGTTCGCCGGTTTCGACTTTCCAAAGGGCGACTTTTCCCGATTTGGCTGCGATGCCGCCACCAACGAGCAAAATCTGGCCATTTCTGGAGAAGTGTAGTGTGGTCGGGAGGCCTTCGGGAAAGGGGAGAACTCCGAGTGTTTCCAGTGTATCAGAATGGAACAAAATGACTTGTTTATGTCCACCTACTGCTGTGAGGGGGGCCCACGGACTGGCAGCCAGAGCGACGATGGAATTGGTTCTTGGGACCTTTGCGATCGGAACACTTTGGGTGTAAGTGCCAGGCATTGGCGGCGCTCCTGCGGGGCGTTCCAGCGACACTACCGCGTTGGCCACGGCATTAGCGACGGGCGCTCCTTTACTACTGAGGGATTCTGGTGCGCGGCCTGCGATCCATTTTTCTATCAGCGCCAGTTCGTCTGAGTTTAACCGGTCGCCTTTGGGCGGCATGGTGGGTTCCTCGGTGCCTTTGACGCACTTGTAGAGGAGGCTTCCTGCGGCGTCTCCGGAGTGCATGATTTTTCCGTTGTCTGAGCCGGCGAGAGTTGCGGCGTAGGTGGAAAGATCGAGGCCCGCCTTTTTCTTGTCGGGGTTATGACAATTCAGGCAGGCATTTTGAAACAGCGGGAGGATATGGTCGTCGTAAGTGACCTTTTCAGGAAGTGCCGCCGTGGCTGGAAGCGTGAGAGCTAGGAAGGGGAGAATCCCGCGTTTCATTCCGGATTAATGGTTAAAGATAAACTCTTTGGAGTTGAGGAGTGCCCATTGGACATCCACCAAAGCCGCCTTGATTTGTTGCGGGTCCGAGAAATAGGGCTCGAGGGCGCTACGCTCCTGTTCGTCCGGCATTCTGGAGACCGAACGGAGGAATAGTGCCTCAACGATTTCCATAGGTGGCTTGTTCTCTTTTAGCATCTTGTCCACCAAGGCGCCTGCCGTGATTTTCGTTTCGATGGTATCTCCTGTGAGCAAATGTAACGCTTGCGAGAGCGTCGGGCTAACCTCATCGCGAGCACACACCGTTTCCCGTTTGGAGCGGCCAAAGGTGGTGAGGAAGTAGTTCGTTTTCTTTGCGTCGGATACTTCTACGGCCCGGAGTCCGACCGGCATAGTCTGATGGCTCATCGGGGCCGCCGTCGCCTGGCTAATGGAATCCAACAGCACTTCGGCGCGCATACGGCGGACCGTTGCTTTTGCAAAGTTACGAGAATCGAGTTCGTTTGAGGGATTGGCGTGGGTGGAACGCTGGTATGTCTCAGAGACACAGATCTCTCTAGCCAACTTCCGGATATCGAAGTTCATCTCGGCAAATCGTTTTGCCAGATGATCGAGGAGCGGTTTGTTCGAGGGTGGGTTGGAGACTCGTACATCGTCCACTGGATCCACGATTCCCACACCCAGAAAATGGGCCCAAACCAAATTTGCGATGTGTCGTCCAAACCAAGGGTTTTCGGGATCTGCCAACCAATCCGCGAGGACTTGGCGACGGTCCTTGTCTTTCACGGAAGGAACCTCACCCCCGGGGAATTTTGGAGGCACCACGCGATCGCCAACAGGATGCTTCGCTTCACCGGAACGAGTGTCGTAAATGATGCGTTCTCTGGGATCCTCGGCATTTTTACGCCCGATCTGCATGAAAAAGGCCATGAATCCGCGGTAATCGTCCATGGTCCAGCGGTCGAATGGATGATTGTGACATTGGGCGCACTGGAGGCGGATGCCAAGGAACGCCTGCGCCGCATCTTCGCTGACTCGAATCGGGTCGTTTTCGAGGTGGTAGAAAGTAGCGGGAGGATTTTCGAAAATCGAACCGCTGGCGCTTACTAATTGTGCCGCGAGTTTGTTCAATGGCACTCCCGCCATAATCTGTTCCCGAAGCCAGCGATGATAGAGGTGAACTGGTTTGTAATAGATCTCCCTAAGCACATCGGATCGTATTTGCAACAGATCCGACCACTTAAGTGTCCACAGATCCACGAATTCAGGACGCGCTAACAATTCATCGATGAGTTGTTCGCGCTTATTCGGATTCGTATCCGCAGGGAAGGATTTGACCCTGTCAGGCGGCGGCAGTGTGCCGGTTAAGTCCAGAAAGAGGCGACGCAGGAACGTGAGGTCGTCACAACGTTCACTTGGGGCAACTCGAAGGTTGTAGAGCTTGGTGTTGACCAGTTTATCGATCTCGTTCTTTTCTTCGACCTTGGGCCATGTGAACTGAAGGTCTTTGGGGAGCACCACTACAGGAATGCCGACGGTATGAGCACCGTAGCGAGCCATAACAAAGGCTTCGCCGCGTTGGCCCGTAGAGATAATGCCGTCCTGAGCGATCTTGGCGGCCCCATCGTTACTGGAAAGAAATAGCGCTGTAGACGTAACGTCTCTGCTAGTTCCGTCGGCGTAATTGGCACGGACAGTGATATGAAAATTCTGGCCCGGTCCTTCCAGAACGAGCGATTTCGGCATCACATCAATTCCAGTGAGGGCCACCGTTTCTCCTGAATCGTTGGGGGCGCCGGCTTTCAGCCACGAGAGCATCGTGTTGTAAAGGAGGCTGCCTTTTTCGAAGCGTTTGCCTCCGGTGTGGGATGCCTCACCATCCGACTTGGTGAGCATTAGAGACTCTTCGGGGGCGGCTAGATTGATACGTCTTCCGGGAAATTCGCGGGTAATCCGAAAGTGATCTCCTTCGGGATCAAAGCCCCAAAGCGACAGCCGGAAACCGTCCTGCCCCCGGGCGGCTCCGTGGCAGCGATTGCATTCGGCCTTCATGAGCACCGGCATAACGTCCTTACGGAACGAGATGGTGGGGGCTAATTGCGGGTTTTCAATGGTGACCGGAATGCTTGTGGAGAGACCGTTCCACGTGATTTTGAGGTTCGTTTTCCCTTCGGCTTTGGGCAGGACCGCACCTTTTTGGAAGTCCGCTTTGGCGGGGTCTTCCAACTGGAGTTGCGCTTCAGCTGTCACATCCCTGTGGATGCCGTTGTCCTGGGTAATCCGGACGACGATGCTTTGAGTGTCCTTCTTGTGCCTGAGATGGACGGCTTCCGGGAAGACATCAAGGGTTGGTGCTGCAAAAGCCACTGCGGGGGCAATGGTTGCGATTCCCAGAGCCAAGGGACGAAAAAAACGGAGTTTCATGGAGTGGCAACAGGGGGGGCAGGTTTTGGTGTTGCGGGAGCGGTTGCGGTCGCTGTGGGTGAAGCGGGAGCTGGTGCTGCTGCGGCGGCCGGAGGCGCTGGGGGCGCGGGAGCTGGGTCGGCTTTGTCAATTCGAAGGATTCCGCCTCGGGCACAGGTCGAGACAACGGCGTTTCCGTCCTTGATGAGGGTACATTGCACAACGACCTGTTTGTTCAGGCCGATGGTTGCAGTGGCTGCAGCCTGAACATCGAACGCGGCGAGTGTATCCTCGGGGCCAATCTCGATTGGTTTTGCGGTGACCCCGACAGGTAAGCCCAAGAGTTCAAGTTTTGCGCGCCCTTCGAAACCGGCTTTGGGTTCCATTTTGAGTTTCATCTGCCCCGAGGAGTTTTGGGAAAGAGCTGTCCTCAACAAAGTGCCGGCGAACGGAGCGTCACTGACTTCCAAATCAAAAAGACCAGAACTGAACCAAACTGGGCCTTTGCCGATTTCCGTATTGGCGACGACACAAAGTTTCCAAGTTTTGAGCGGGGCATCCGCTGTGGCGTTGATTGGCAAAATGCCTTCGGTCGCGCCGGCCGGAATTTTAACCCCGCCAGCGGTTCCTAACCCCGGAGGGGTGTGCAGTAGAACCAGCTCCATGGGTGCGTTAAAGTCGCCGGACCGCGTGATTTTGACCTTGAGCGGAAGTTGGCCGGAACGAACCACGCTGGCTTTGGGCATTTCAATGTCGATCCTGACCGGAATGGGGTCAGTCACAACGACTGGTAATTTGGTTTCGAAGGAAGAGTAGAAGGGGCGTCGGTTGCCGTTTTCGGTGATGTCTACCTTGTGATCCACGCGAACTGTCGGAACCGGAGCTTCTGCAGGTTCGAGTGATTTTCCGGTGATCTCAAAAAGCCGCTCGTCAATAGGCGCTGCCGTGGACGATTCAAAAACCATCGGAACGGTATCAAACGCCTTCTCGATACTTCCGGCGGATGCGACGACATCCGGAGGCAGGTTGAGCGCATCGAGCTGGATCGCGCCCACCCAATCTTCTCGTTTAATGCGAACAAGGGAGGCGTAGCGGTTCCCTTGCGGAATGACGATAGCCCTGCGTTCTTGCGAAGAATTGAGGACCATTTCAGGGAGCGAAATTTTGACCTTTGGGGTGGGGTGATCCACCTCCACTCGATAAGTGAAAAGAGGGCCTCCTCGGTTTTGTTGGTCTTTGACCCCCAAGATAAATTCGCCTTCCGCGGGGGCGGTCCATCTCAGGTAACTGTCTGGATTGCCGGCGTCATCGTTTCCTCCGATCCGCGTTCCTTTAGCGTCGTAAATATCGATTTGAGAATCGATGGGAGAACGGAGCGCCCGAGCGAAGACGCGAAAATCCCAAACCTCGCCCTTTTTGGTCGAAAAACGAAAGAAGTCGTTCTCACCTGCGCTGGAGATGATTCCATTAAAAGCGCCCGGAAGACTTGCGGCCGGCGTAGGAGCCTCCTTAGCGGATGCGACTTGTGGTCCTTCCAGAATATTGGTGAGTGCGCTAATTCGGACCGGAATCGGCGAGGGAGTCGCGACGTCACCGGTCGGGTAAATGAAACCGGTACTATCGTTAAGTGAGCCGGGGCTGGCGGTGAGTTTGATTGGGCCGCGGCTGTCGCCTAACAGCGTGAATTCCGTCGGTTTGTCTGCGGGCGCCCCCAAGGGAAGCGACGCTACGGGCCGCGCGAACGAGCCTATATGCATCAAGTAGTGGCATTCTCCGGTTCCACTGTGCGTCGCATCGTGAATAGAGATTCGATAGACGCCGTCTTCCGGAGCCTCGGTGGTCCATACAGGAGCTCCACGCCCGAATACAGTGTTGCCCACTGTTGTGAGAAGAGTGCCGTCCGGCTTGAACACATTCACCTCGGGATCGTAGGGGTTTTGTGTGTGAAGCTGGAGACCGACAACTTCGATGCTAAGGTGCTGCCCCTTCTTGAGTTCGACACCGTAGTGGTCTTCGTCATCTACGGGAGTCTTACCGTAAACGGTGGTGTTTATCGGAACCAGCTGAGGTGCCTTCTCTGTAGCTTTGGTTTTTGCTTCCTCAACTAGCGGAAATGGAGTGACGAAAAAGGTCCGTAAGTCAGCCGCGCCCGACTGGGTGATGACGCGGCAGTGATGTTCTCCGAGTGTGGCGTCTGCGGGGACGCGGATTTTTGCGATGAACTGGTTGGCCTCGCTTTTGACCTTCGTGATTTCGAAGCTTGGGGCGTCGAAAAGCACATCTCTGGCGTCGATCAGGTTTGTTCCTCGAAAGGTGACTTCGGATTCCGTTCCTCGCTGTGCAGCCCCCGGATAGGCAAAGCTAACTCTGGGGCTGCCGGCAGAGGCTGGGAGAACTGTTAAAACGAGGGCGGAGAGGAAGACTGAAGCTCCAAGGGCACGATAACACCGAGCCTGACAGGGAGATCCAGACCGTTTGGGGGAGGCCTGGTTCATAAGAGAAAGACTAGGCTACGAGATCGCTAACGACTTCACCATTCTTGACGATGGCTACTGGGCGGTTTCCTGGAGCCATCAACGGCTTGTTGTGTTTGATTCCAAGCTGGTTGTAAACCGTGGCTGCCATGTTTTCGATGGTGAGCGGGTTGTTTTCCGGCTCGGCACAGATCGCGTCTGAGGACCCGTAAACGAGACCGCGTTTGAATCCACCTCCTGCGAAGGCGACAGAAAACACCCGAGGCCAATGGTCGCGTCCGGCGTCTTTGTTGATTTTTGGAGTGCGTCCGAATTCGGAGCTAACCATTACCAAGGTGCGTTCGAGCATGCCGCGGCGTTCGAGATCGCGAATCAGGGCGGCTAATGCTTGATCGAACGGGACGGCATTTCGCTCCATGTTTTTCGCGATGTTCGTGTGGTGATCCCATCCTCCAAAGGTGACGGAAACCATTCGAACTCCTCCTTCAACGAGACGGCGAGCCATCAAGCACCGTTGCCCAGCTTCGTGTCTTCCGTATTCGTCCCGAATTGCAGCGGGTTCGGCGGCAAGGTCGAAGGCTTCGCGAGCAGACTTGGAACTGATCAACCCGTAGGCGGCTTGATAGAAGGAGTCCATTGCGTGGATGGCGTCGGACTTTTCGACGTTCCGGAAGTGGGCATCTACGGTTTCCAGCATTGAGCGCCGCCGATCGAATCGTTCATCCGAGACGGTGGTTGGCAGGGAGAGATCGCGGACTTTGAATCCGGCCGCGGCTGGGTCACTTCCTAAACCGAAAGGGCCAAACGAAGTGGAAAGATACCCTGTACCCGCGGATTCATTCGGGATGTTGGGGACGCAAACGTAGGGAGGAAGCTGGTTGCGGGAACCTAGCTCGTGGGAGACCACGGATCCGATGGATGGATAAAGGAGCGCTGGGGATGGTCGATAGCCCGTGAACATATTGTGAACGCCGCGCTCGTGGGCGGCTTCACCGTGTGTCATCGAGCGCACAATCGTCATGCGGTCTGCGACTTGTGCGGTTTTAGAAAGATACTGGGAGAAGGCTACGCCCGGGATGTTCGTTTGGACTGTGGAAAGAGGGCCTCTGTACTCCGAAGGGGCGAGGGGCTTGGGATCCCACAGTTCCTGAGCGGCGGCGCCCCCAGGAAGGAAGATATGAATGAGGGAATCGGCCTTCGCTATAAGAGGGGCATTGGATTCAGCTTCGGCTGCACGTAGCGACAGGAGATCGCCTAGAGTAAGTCCGAGTGCACCTGCGGCACCGGAGTAAATGAAGTCCCTGCGGGAGTGCATGAAGGGACGGTGAGACTTGGCGGACCAGGCGGGGGGCTGATTCATGTCCATAAGAAAGGAATTTAACTGCGTTGCTGAGAGGAGAACCTCTCAATAAAACGATCCACAGGGCGGATCAGACTTAGCAAATTTATGTCTTATCAAGAGCAAATGGAGTGCCTGTGGCTGGAAATTTATGAGGTGTCTTCGTGGGGTCGATTCCGTAATGGCTTCTAAACAAGCCGGATGTCTGGTGATTTTGGAGATTTTCAAATTGGATCTACGGCCAGGTGATCCCAAAAATACCTTCTTAAGGGGGGGGCACCCCTTCGCCGTTCTGCAATTCTGAAGCGATGCTTAACGCTTTGCCCGACGCTCTAGTTCAACCATTGCGACGTCCATGGCCGCGAGGTCGATCTCGTTGACTTCGAATCGGGCTCCGATTCCGCGTGGGAAAGTGACGCAAAGTTCGCCCCCAAGGTGTTCTTGGAAATCACGTAAGCCTCCGAAAACAAGGCGTTCTCCGCATTCATCTCGGAGGTTGAACTCGTCGAACCACAGAGCGAACCCACTATTTCTCAAACCTGAATCGATTTGTTCGCATTCCTGCCGAGTGATCCAGCCTTTGCTGCATGCGTATAGCGAGTCGAGTAATACTCCGGCGGCGACGGCTTCGCCGTGTGAGATACGGAACTGAGAGAGCAACTCAAGTTTATGGGCAGACCAATGGCCGAAGTCCAAAGGACGAGCTGTACCGTATTCGAACGGATCCCCGTTCGTACGGATGTGATCGAGATGCATTTCGGCGCAGCGGGTGACCAGATCCGTCATGGCGGCAAAATCACGGGCTGGAAATTTTGCCGCTGCTGCGTGTAGATCGTCGAAGAAAGTGCGGTCTCGGATAATGGCGACTTTAAATGCTTCAGCGACACCGCTTAGCCAGTCACGGTCAGGAAGGGAGCGGAGAAACTCGAAGTCATTCAGCACCGCGAAAGGGGGGGCAAAGGTGCCGATCGCATTTTTGCCAAAATAGTTCACCGCATTTTTGACCCCGACGCCCGCGTCGTTTTGAGACAGCACTGTGGTGGGGATTCGGATAAGTCGTAAGCCTCTGTGCACCAGAGCTGCGGCAAAGCCGATGGCATCCAGAACGGCGCCGCCTCCGACGACAATCACGTAGGATTGGCGGTCGATTCGGTATTCGAGAAGTTGGCGAAGGACGGATTCCGTATAACGAAAGTCGTTTTTGGAGGCTTCTCCACCGGGTGCGGCCTGAGTGGGGGCGGCGAGCTCGACGGAATCAGCATGAGCCTCGAAATACGTGTTTATTTTAGCAGGAAGATCAGGGATTCCCGAAAGCACGAGGGAGTCGACATAGACGATAGCCCTATGCCGGCGCTTTTCCCCGAGACGTCCCATGATCTCTTTAAGGACTTGGTTTTGAGGTGAAAAGATGTGGTTTGTGAATACAACGGGGAAATCCCAATTTACGGTGATTTTCTGGTTGTAGATACGGGGGGTGTCCATGAGCGGGGGAACGAGTAAACGAAACGATACCGTCCTAATACAATCCACGAATCACACGTCTTCTTGGCCGGTATGTTGGCGAGGGCTTGATGCGGAACCCGAAACATGGAGAGTAGAACACTCCCCCCATCTGTATTTACCCCGAAAAGATTGAGCTATGTTCTGGTGCGAAGAAGTTGCAGCGCAGTGTAAAGGTCCACAAATCATCAACGATTCCAAGACCCCGTCTGGACGTGTCCACGTTGGAGCGCTTCGCGGCGTGCTGATTCATGACGCGATTTTCCGCACCTTGAAGTCCAAGGGAATCGAGGCCAAGTATTTGTTTGGCGTGGATGACTATGATCCGTTGGACGAGATTCCGGCAGGAAAAGGAGAGCACTTTGAAAAGTATCTGGGCCAACCTCTTTGTAATGTGCCGCCTCCGGATGGTTCGACGGCGTCGGACATGGCGGAGCACTACATGGGTGAGTTTTGGGGAGTGTTTGAGGAATTGGGGGTCGAGGTGGAGCGATACCGGATGCGCGACGTCTATCGTTCTGGGCGCTTTAATCAGGCAATTGATACCATTTTGCGGAATGCGGATGTGGTGCGTCGGATTTATAAGGAGGTGTCCAATTCGGATCGTCCGGCGACGTGGTTTCCCTTCCAGACGGTGTGCGAGCAATGTGGCCGAATTGGAACGACGGAGGTGTTTGCGTACGACGGCGAACAGGTGAGTTATCGTTGCCGGCCGGATTTGGTGAAGTGGGCGAAGGGTTGTGGGTATGAAGGCAAAGTGTCACCGTTTGATGGGAAGGGTAAGTTGCCGTGGAAGTTGGAGTGGGTGGCAAAGTGGGTGTCTTTTCCGGTTTCGATTGAAGGCGCGGGTAAGGATCACTCGACCAAAGGGGGATCGCGTGATGTGGCGGCAGCGTGTTTGCGGGCAATATTCCAGAAGGAACCGCCGTTAAACGTGCCCTATGAATTTTTCCTCGTTGGCGGTGCGAAGATGTCTTCGTCCAAAGGGTTGGGAGCGAGCGCTCGCGATATGACGAACCTGCTACCTCCGGAAGTACTTCGTTTTCTGATGATCCGTACAAAGCCCAATTCGCCTGTGAACTTTGATGTACACGAAGAGGGGATCGTGAAGCTGTTCAACGAGTTTGATCGTTATCAAACCCGAGTTTACCGTGACAAAAATGCGACCCCGGACGAGGCCGCTGTGTTTCGGTTGGCGGAGCGCGAATCGCAGGGCGATTTCTTCCAGGGAAATTTCCAATTGGTGAGTGCGCTAGCGCAAATGCCACATTTGGACACGGTGAGCGAAATGTCTAAACGGCTGGGCCGTACGTTGACTGAAGTGGAACGGAAGGCGTTGGAGCGGCGCATTCAATCGGTACATTTGTGGGTCGAAAATTACGCAAGTGAAGGGGAGAAGACCCGGTTGCAGGAAACGCTTCCGGCTCGGGCGCAGGAGTTGAGTGCGACGCAGCGTGCATTCATGAACCGCCTCGGAGCAGCCCTGGAACATACCGCATGGGAAGACGATGCGTTGCAGTCGACGGTGTTTGAAGTGGCCCGTATGACGCCGATTGAGCAACCAGTTGCGTTTAAGGCAATTTACCGAGTGATGCTGGATAAAGAGTCGGGTCCCAAGGCGGGTAATCTCTTTGCTTATCTGGAACGCGATTTTGTGCGGAACCGGCTCGTGGAGTTGCCTTATGACGAAGAGGCGTACTATCAGGAATCTGCTGTTTCGCAGGAAGATCTTACGAAATGGATGACCCAGCAGCGCGAGAAGATTGCGTCTTATACCCACTCTTTGCGGACCCTGAGTTGTGGAAATTTCCTCGAATTAACGGTCGAGATGAAGGATGGCAAACGGCTCGTGCGCCGGGTGCGTTTGGATGCCACACCCGATGTGAACGCTGTTTTAGGAGCCTTCGCATAAAATGAATGTTCCAACCCTTTGGTTGTTAGTGGCCAGAGGGTTTTTAACTTCGGGTGAGATAGAGGTGCTGTGAATCTTTCCAAGAGGGGAGAATATGCGGTTCGGGTCCTGCTGGATTTGGCGATGGCCACATCCCGTGGACGGCATCTTGTACCCCTAACGGCGTTGGTGGAGTCGCAGAAGATACCGGCCCCATTTCTAGAGCAAATTTTGCTGAGCCTCCGGCAAGCGGGTTATTTAACAAGTGTTCGTGGAAAATACGGAGGGTATTCGCTGGCGAAACAGGCTTCGGAGGTGCATCTCGGAGAGGTGATTCGGTTTCTGGAAGGACCTCTGGTTTCGACTGGTTGCGTGAACGCTGGTGGGACTACGAAATGTAGCTGTCCCGATCCCCAACACTGTGGGTTGCGCTTGTTGATGACGCAGGTGCAGGGAGCGCTTTCGGGGGTGCTGGATCAACTGACACTGGAATCGCTGGCAGGAACGACGTTGGCAGGCTTTTTAAAGGACGGGGTGTTGCCGGCAGTACTGCAGCAGGGGGAGGTGAAGAAGAAGTCCAAGCGTGGGGGCGGGGGCGAGTCGGAGCCTGAGTATTGGATCTAAGGGAATGGAGAATTGCCCTTAAGATGGAATCCGGCGTTGGCAGGTGGGGTAGATGCCTCGTAGGTTGTTCGGGTTCTCTTTACGCCTCTCCTTTCGCTTTAACTGCCTTACCCTCCTGACTTATGGACCGGATCGCGCTGGTCGTTTCCACCCTCTGTTTTTTATTTGGCTTTGCATACACCATGTATGCTCTGGGCGCGCGCGTGTATCGGAGTTCACCGTTGAATCTGTTTGTGATGCTCGCGGGGTTTGGTTTTCAGATGTTGTGGTTGTATCAGCGGGGGCAGGTGGTGGGACGTTGCCCTTTGGGGAGTCTTTTTGATGTGCTCGTTTTTTTGGCGTGGTCGGTGGTGTTGTTGTATTTGTTAACCGGACAGTCTTATCGGCTTTCCCTTCTTGGAACGTTTACGTCGCCGTTGGTGTTTCTTTTGCAGGGGGCTGCGTTGTTGATGCCGCTTCCCGGGGCGGTTGCTAACCGGGAACCGATTAAGCCGTGGCTGGAGCTCCATGCGGCGGTGTCGGTTGTGGCTTACGGAGCATTTGCGTTAGCGGCGATGGCGGGGGCGATGTGGTTGGTGCAGGAGCGCCAACTTAAAACCAGGCGTTTACGCTCCTTCTTTTATGATCTTCCTCCGATTCATGATCTGGCGGTGGCGAATCGTCGGTTGGTGTATATCGGGTTCGGACTGCTTTCGGTAGGGTTGCTGGCGGGGATGTCTAATGGGGTCGCTCATATTGGGATTTTGCGGGTTGTGTCGGTTGGAGTGTGGTTGCTCTACGCATTTCTTTGTGTAGCTCTGCGAGGGGCTTCTATCAGTCCAAGGCGAGCCTCGTGGCTTGCGATTGGAGCGTTTACGATCCTTTTACTGACGGTGTGGGCGGTGGAGACCGTGGAGCGCGTGTAAGTCATGGAAATTCTCTGCCTTGGTCTCAATCATCGCACTGCGCCCGTGGAACTCCGGGAACGGTTTGCCGTTTCCGAATCCGAACAGGGGACCCTGGCGGCGGAACTCGGTCGTCAGGCTGGTTTGTTTGAAGGGGTGGTGGTTTCTACCTGTAACCGGGTGGAGTTTTATTTGGCCGCTGAGGATCCGCAGGTCGGATTCGCTTCGTTACAGAGCTTTCTGAGAACCAGAGGACTCCACGTGGATGGGGATGCGTTTTTCCGGCATCACGGTACGGAAGGAATCCGGCATTTGTTTCGGGTATCCTCAGGTTTGGATTCCATGGTACTTGGGGAGACGGAGATTCTGGGACAGGTGAAGAAGGCGTACACGGCGGCGCAGGAAGCCAAGGCGACTTCCAAACATCTGAATAAGCTTTTTCAGAAGGCCTTCAACGTGGCCAAGGATATCCGCACGAATACCAACATCACTCGCGGTAGTGTCTCGGTTGGATCTGCTGCCGTGGAACTCGCCGAGCAAATCTTCGGTCGCCTGGCAAACTGTACCGTCATGATTTTGGGGGCGGGTGAAATGAGTGAGTTGATGGCGGGAGCGCTCCAGGCTCGGGGTGTAAAATCGATTTTTGTAGCGAACCGTTCCTATGATCGCGCTCAGGCGCTCGCAGCCAAAATGAACGGTAAAGCCGTGCATTTTGATCAATGGCCGAATGAGTTTCAGGAGGTGGATATTCTAATCGGATCAACCTCCGCGCCACATCATGTGCTGACCCGGCTTCAGTTGGAGCCGATTATGGCCGAGCGGCCTGCGCGTCCGCTTTTTTGCATCGATTTGGCGGTGCCCCGGGACATTGATCCTGCGGTGAATCGCCTGGATGGTGTTTATTTGTACGATATTGATTCATTGCAAGCTATTGCCAATAAGTCGATTGAGGGGCGTAGGAGGGAGCTGGTCGTCTGTGAGGATATGATTGATCGCCACGTGAATGACTTTGTTCAATGGATGGCTAATGCGGAAACGTTTGGAGGCCGCAATGGCGGTAATAAGGCATCAGGAGGTTCTCCAGATGGCTCTCCTGCACATGGAGTTTAACGAGAAATTATGATGAAGACTGTTACCCTTGGGACGCGTAGTTCGGCGTTGGCGCTGGCTCAAACGGAACTGACGCGGACGGCATTGGAGAAGGCTTTTCCTGGGATTGAGGTGTTGGTGGAGAAGTTTGTGACGCAGGGGGATAAAAAGTTGGATTTGGATTTGCTGACGTCGACGCCCGGTGGCGGTAAGGGGTTGTTTACCAAAGAACTGGAAGTGGCGTTGTTGGATCGGCGGATCGATGTGGCGGTTCACAGCCTCAAGGATTTGCCTGCGGCGATGCCGGCAGGCCTGCAGTTGAGCGCTGTTCTGCCGCGGGCTGCGACGGCCGATATGTTGATTTCCAAACAACCCGGTGGGTTGGATGCATTGCCGCAGGGGGCGAAGGTCGGTACGAGTAGTATTCGCCGCGCCCGTCAGTTGCAGTGGTTGCGCAGTGATCTCCAGGTTGCTGAGTGGCGTGGGAATGTGCAAACGCGGTTGCGAAAATTGGCTGCGGCCCAGGATTTCGCGGGGATTTTGTTGGCGAAAGCTGGGTTGGATCGACTCGGGTTTGATACGAGTGCGGGTTATTTGGAGTTTGAAGGGACCCAGTTTAACATTGCCTCGCTTGAGGACCGGATGCTGCCTGCGATTGGGCAGGGGGCCGTTGCATTGCAGTGTGAGACGGGGCGTGAAGAGGTGTGCGGGCTCTTAGCGGCATTAAATCACGAGCCGACATGGGTGGCGATTCAGGCGGAGCGTGAGCTTCAGCGGTTGTTGGCTGGGGATTGTACGTTGCCTGTTGGGGTGCGAACGGAGGTTTTAGCGGCGGGACTGAGGATGAAGGCGTTGCTTTTTGTGGACGGAAAAGCTGCGCCGATTCGGGCGAGCGCCGAAGGTGCGAGTCCTCGGGAAGTTGCGGCGCAAATAGCTCGGGATTTGGGGGCGTAGGCGGGGCGTTGTTTTTGTGGGAGTCAACCGTGAACCATGAGTGGATTACGGTTGAGGAGAAGGGCGAATTTCTTACGTGAACTAGCGAATAGAAGGACGGTTGTTATCTTGATGGAGGCGCAAATATGTTAATCGAAAAGCAACCTTTGGTGACTGTTGGCCTGCCTGTTTACAATGGGGCAGCACAGATCCGAGTGGCGCTGGATTCAATGCTTGCGCAGGATTACGAGAACTTTGAGGTGGTGGTTCTCGATAATGCTTCTATGGACAACACGGAGGAGATTGTGCGGGAGTATACAGCGCGGGATAAGCGGATTCAGTATTTTCGAAATGAGGTGAACGTCGGGGCGGTCGGTAATTTTGAAAAGGTGGCCCAGTTGCGTTCCGGAAAATACTTTTGCTGGTTAGCTCATGACGATTGTCGGGCACCCAGTTTTTTATCGAAGTGCGTCGCTAAATTAGAGGCGAATCCCAGTGTTATTCTGTGTTCGGTGGATGTCGGGGTGTTGGATGATAAAGGGGAGTTGATGACCCAATTTGAAGGGAATGTCGGATTTCTTGGGCTGGAGACCGTCGGGGTAAATGTCGTGGATAAGGTAGCTGATTTTGTAAACCGCGCTTGTTGCTGCGTGGTTTATGGCGTGATGCGGAGTGAAGTCTTCGACGCTGTTGGGAAGTTCCCTGCAGTGTTTGGCTGGGATTACATATTTTTGGTGAAGTTGCTTCTGCTTGGGGATTTTTTAAGGATCCCAGAGAAACTCATTTTCTATACGTTCACCCAAAAGAACGTGGGGCAGTATTTGGATCTGTTGTTTACGCCGCAGGATAGGCCGCAAAAGGCGATTACGGGTCAGGCGAAAATGCTGATACGGGTTGTGCTGGAGTCTCCAATTGCGATTGAGGATAAGCGGCGAATTCTAGACCGCTTTTTTGATTTTATTCAAAATAGCCATTTCTGGGCGGTCGGCATAACGCAGGAAAATAAAGGCGAGTTAGATAAGGAGCTCCGGAAGTATTTCCTCAAAGGACTCCTAGTCGATCTAGAGACGTTTTTGCCGTGAAGTCGGCTTTTTAAGTCGACTCCCTCTCCATGTGTTCGACCTGAGATCGTCGGCATTGCTCTCAACTCTCAAAGCAACAACCGACGGTGGCTCCGGTTTTGTAGGACGGAGTCAGAATCCTGCTAACGGCCACCGGTTGTGACACTCGTGAGCTCAGGCGAAGGGCCGGTTCTTTCCGCTCCCCAGCGAGGGTTATTGACCATGTCGGGGGTCACCATGCCGTAGAATACGCCCTTGGAAAGCGAGGTATGAAGTTCGATATCCCCAATGAGGCGTACCGTTCCGCTCAAGTCGAGGTCCTTGATCGTATTCATCACAGAGGCGATATCGGCCTTGCCATGGATGTGTGTTTTCCCGCCCTCGACGATTGTCAGGGCGCCCAGCCGCGCCTCCTCGTCTATTGTGCCGCCGTAGATGGTCGCCTCCTGCTCCACCCGAGCTTTTCCTGCCACCAAAGCCGAACCCGTCACCAGCGCGCGGCCTCGGACGATCGCATTATCGCGTACTTGAGCATTTCCGGAAACCACCGCGCGTCCCTCGATTCTCGCTTTACCAAACACCTGGGCCTGGTCACGCACGATTGCCTCCGGCCCTACAAACGCACTCGGTTCGACCCGTGCCGTGGCAGCCACCCAACCTCCGCCGTTGGGATGCGCCGCGCCGGTGACTTTCGTCTGCTCGCTGTCGGGAGCCGGTTCACCCCCGCTCGGATATCCGCCTTCAATTTTGACCGTCCAAGGGTAGCGATAGATCGCGTAGTACATCTGATCCCACTCGATCCTTTGGTATTCTCTCGGCGTAGCAGTCACCACCAGCCACACCTCTTTTTCATTGGGTTGCAGCGGGAATGTAAGACGCGCTGCTGGTCCGCGTTGTAGTTTGCTGTAACGCGCCCTTCCTTCTGCATCCGTTGCTACCAGCCCCCATCTCCAATCCGAGGAGGGATCCGGGACCTCACTGGGTTCCTTCTCAAAATTACCTGCGAACTTTGTGACTCCGGGCCTGGTTTGGACTAGCCCTTGAAATCCAATGGTAATGCTGCGTTGCGCGCCGGTTGCTTCGGGCACAATACGAACCAGGTTGTAGCCAAACCGCTGAGGGGCTCGATAGTCAGGAATCGTATATGTGCCGTTCTTGCCTGCGAGGGGTTCCAGAAGAGAAACGCGGTTTCTTTTAGCACCAGAGCGGTCGTCGTAACTGCCATAACATTTCCGGTACACCTCACCGTTTTTGTAGTCCCACGTGACGTTATGCATGGCCCACTCACCGAATTGATCGTTGAGATCACTGGGCGTCCATCCCATGTTGCGAGTGAGGACAACAATGGGGTCCTCGGTTGGCTGCTTGGGAGAACCGTTTCTAGCGGATTTGGTCCAGATGTCGTTGATCGCAGCGTAGCCGAACCGGTCCTTGATGTACTCCCAGAACTGCCAGTTACCATAGCGATTCCGCGTCGAGCCGTAATACAGATGCGGGGCGTTCACTAGTTGCTCGGAACAGCCGACCTGGTCTCGGTACATCTGGTGTGTCATCCATTCGGCCTGCGATTCCCACGACCACCCGACAAACTTCGAATCACGCAAGCCCATCGAAGAGAATTGCAGGCAGTGAGCAAACTCATGAGCGAGCGCGTGTTTATCCTTAAACGCATTAAAGTGAAGCCACATCGCCGGATGGTTCCTCCCAACGCCACTTCCACTAGCCCACCCCTTGTTGCTGAGGTTCACACTAACCTTATATTTGGTGTTTTCGTTGGCGTACGGCTTCTGAAAGCCGACGGGGCCGGTGTAAAAATCCCAAGTGGCTTCGAGCGTCGCTAGCCCTTGTTTGAGCTCACTATCGCTCAGTTTCACGCCGTCACCGTCGTTCCATTGGGCAACAAAATGGGCGGACTCGACATGGTGCACCGCCTTTTCAGGCTCGCGCACCCGGTAATATTCCACGTCAGCACCGAAGCAGAACGCGGATGGAAAAGTGAATAGGAGGACACCTCGAACAATGAGCAAAGGCAGGCTGGTCATGGGGCTGGAATGGGTGAGGACTGTTTCGAGGCTTTCGTCTGATAGATGAATTCGGCGCCCTGATCCGCCGGGGTAGGCGTGATGATGTCCAAAATTTTGCCTTCCTGATTCAGGATGACCCAGGGATGCGTCGCAAATGTCCCCTGTTGATGCGATTCTCCCGGGTTCACCGTCCCGTAATGAACGAGTTGACCAGTGTAGTCGGCCCAGGCGAGTACAAGAGGGGTTCCGAGATCGTTTTTGAAAGAAATCGTCACAGGCTCCGAGGAGCTTTTTGAAACCGTGCCTTGAGGGATTTCCTGGGTATTGAGCAGACGTGCTTCGTCTCTCAGATACACGGCATTGGAGGCCTGAATCGCTCTGTTTTCGGGATCTAATTTAAACGAGCCGCTGCTCTCCGGATTCTGCGGGTCATTAAAGACCAGTTTACCGTTTTCTTCATGGACCTCGTACTTTCCGAGTAGGGCGGATGTTGCGCCTTTATCGGGATCGAGTACCAAGCTTGGTTTCCCGTTAGCGTCGGTGAGCAAAAAACGACCTCCCTGTTCCTGAACACGATATCCCCCAAAAGTCGCAACCACCTCGGAGGCGCTGCTGCTTGAAATCGCGGGTTCATGAGCGGGGCCAAAACTGCGAGTAGCGGGCGAAAAGGAAAAGCCTTCCTGTCCGGCCAGACCGCTAAACAGAAGGCGATCGCCCTGCTGCCTTACCCGATATCCATCGACGACTGCTACAATTTGACGGGCTCCACTTTCGTCTTTACGGGCCTCCGCAAGCTGTGGAAGCGGACCTTCGTCGTGACGAACATTTCCGTCGCGAGTTACGAAAAACGGTTCCGAAGGCTTACCTTCTTCGAGACGCTTACGCAGCTCTTCGTTTTCTTGCCGCAACTTCACGACGGCTTCCTTCAGCTCAAGGGGCGACAGGTGACCTCCGCCGGAGCCAGGCACAATGTATCGCTGCGATTGAACCGCTATGTTCCAAGTAATTGCCCCAGCTACCACGCAAAGGCCGTATTTCAGGAGGTTTTTGGGAGGGGGCATAAGTCGTTAGTGAAAAGGGATAGCGTTTTCTTATCGCGCGATGCGGCGTAGCACGAATGTCGGCTTGCCTCCGAAGAGGTCCTGGGGATTTCCAGCCGCGACAAAGGCGGCGAGGTGTTCGGTGGTGTCCGTGAGTTCGACGTCGACGCCATTTTTCTTACCGCTCAGCTTCCCCGCTTCAACAGCCGTGCCGAAGGCGCTATTGCTGGCCAGCCAGATGCACAGGTCACCGCGCCAGTTCACTTCGTAGCGCGCGAAACCGTAACGTACCGGCGGCTTTTTCGGGCAGTCATTGGTAACCATAAAACTCAGATATTTCTGCCCTGCGATCTGTGTCGCCAGCACTTTGAAAGCTCCTCGGCCGAGGCTCTCGTTTTTCGAGTAGCCGACGTGGGCCACATCAATCCAAGGCGAGATCTCGTGCTCGTGGTTCTTGCCGTGATTTTCGCGACGGTAGCGAAAATGATAGAAGGAAGGACCATCCTTATCCACATCTCGGCTCACTTCTCGGTAGTCGCCCTCCAGATGGGCGTCGTAGAAGGAATCCGCCGGTGAGGAGAGTGGGTTCTTTGATTCCGGCAGGCAGCCAGTGAAAAACAGACAGGCGACAGCAAGGAGAGCAGCGAAGTAACGTGATTTCATAGTTTGGAAAAAGGAAATGCTTGCCGAGAGTGTCCGAAAACAATTCGCGTCATGGCCTTTGTGGCATTTTGTCCGGCTGTATGATGAGATCGCCCACTTTGTAGCCAGGTCTCGCCTCTCCTGTTCTGGTATCAATGGTCAGGGTCCTTCCAGGGACTTCCCGCACTTCATACCGTCTGGTTTGAGCATGGTAGAGAATCGCCACCGAGAGCATTGCGGCTGAGGTAATGAGGCACATTCCCAAGAATCTGTTGTCGGTCATAAATTCGAATTGGTAGTGGGCGAGCGTGACGGGGATAGAGGCCCATTACGGTTTGCCTGCTGGAACATCCGCCGGCGTCTTCCATGGCCAGCTGTCCGTACGGAAGGGATAGGCGGGGAAGCCCTCCTTGTTGAATAGATTACACAATGGAAACGCCCCCCATGCGTAACGCACCGCCACTGGCTGGGGCACCTCTGGCGATTCGATGACCAAGGTGTCGGTGCCTACTACCCGTGCCTCGGCGCGTACCAGTTTTCGGTCGTCGCCCGCGAGTTCAAAGCCATCAAGCCGATCCGCGTTCAGAGAGTGGCCGCCGAGCTGCAGGCTTCGGGCAACCAAGCCTCCGCCAACCGAGGAGAACTTCACCACGACTTTTCCAGCTTCCGCTTTCCATGATTCCAAACGCGGTCCATGGGCCACGAGATTGCGTCCATAGACTTTGGCCAGCGCCATGGCCGCGAAACGCTCCGCAGGGATTTCCTTTTGCGCCGGATGAATGTCCAGCGGATCCCCTCCATCCACAATCGTCACGACCCATGTCTGTGCGTTGTCCTTTTCGACTTTCGCAAGGGATTCGCCGAAGCGGGCCCGAGCGGAGTCCTCGGGCTGTGTGGAGGGCAAACCGAGCGGCGCCAGCTCGGTGGCAATAAACGGCAGACTCGGGATTTGGAAACCTTCGCGCCAAGACCGGATTAAGTCCGCCATCTGGCTGGGATAACCCGAAAAGCCGAAGACATTCCCTTCTCCCTGGTACCAAAGCACCCCCTTGAGTGCATAAGGCAGCAGTGGGGCAATCTTGCCGTTGTAACAAGCCGCTGGATTACTCGAAATCCCGGGCCTCCCAGCGGGCTCACGTGGCGGCAAAACGGGCTGTTCTCGACGCTCGCGGCGCGCCTGATTTTCCTTGGCGATGGCGTTGGTATCCGGAAACTGCTTTTGGAAAACCTCACTCGCCTTTTGGTAATCAGCCATCGCTTCGGGAAGCCGTTGCACCGCCTCGGTATATTTCTTCAGGAAAAATTGATTAGCTGGATTGGTGGCGAGCAGGTCGGCTGGCAGCCAGCTCTCAATTTGAGTACCGCCCCGCGCCGAACACAGAATCCCGACAGGCACACCGATTTCGCGCTGAATACGCAGACCGAACATGTATCCCACAGCGGTCCATCTCTTCACCGTCTCTGGGGTGGCGGGTTCCCATCGGCCCGTTGTGTCCTGGACGGGTGCATCTGGAAATTGATCCAGCGTCGCGAACAATCGCAGCTGAGGGTTGTCAGCTTTGGCAATCGCCTCGCGCAAAACCGGGTTGGGGATACTCATCGAAACTGCCATGTTGGATTGGCCCGAGCATAGCCAGACGTCACCCACCAGCACGCCGGAACGCGTCAGGGATTGCTCACCGGTCGTGATCTTCAGCACGCGTGGCTCTGCGCTGGCCGCCATCGCTGCGAGCTTGGCTATCCATTTGCCGTCACTGCCCGCAATAGTCGTCACCCTCTGCTCCGCGAACTCCAGCACGATTTCGGCTCCGGGATCGGCCCATCCCCAGACGGGCACAGCCACCTCGCGTTGCAACACCGCCTGATCTGTAAAAATGCCCGCAAGGCTCAAAGCAGCCTGGAGGCGCGTAGCCATGACAAGCCAGGTCAGCAGAAAGAAAGGGGGGATAATTTTCATAGGGAGAATCGGGCTGGGGAAATGCTAGTGCTTGGCCAGATGCAAATTTTGGGGTGGTTGGGTGCGCAAGCTGAGGCGGACATCATCCGCATAGATTTGCCCAAAGGAGGCTTGCCGGCCCTCTTGGGACGAGTCCCAGACTGCCAGATGTACCACCGCAAATTCTCCGCGGGCGGGAAACACCGTTTGCGCCTCCACCCGGTGCCAATCGGGGTTGTCTCCCGTACTCTCCCAGCGCCCCATGGCCGTTGTCAGCGCGTCCTCGAGCGCATTCGGCCAGCTTTCTGCCAGGCGTGAAGGATCTCCATTAAAGACATAGATTCGGCAGCTAATCTTGGTGAGGACTGCCCCCGGCGGGCGCCCGTCGCGAAATGCGGCCGAAAACTCAAGGGTCGCCGGACCTCCTTGGGTCAATTCACGGGCGGCCCGCAGATCCACCAATTGATACACATCACAACCATAGGCAGGTCCCGTGGGAGCCGAACGGTCGGCTTCGGCCCGAAGAAAACGCAGTACCTTGCCGCCGTGCAGCGCCGAGGTCGACGAGCTCCCGCCTGTGACGACCTCCGTTTCATCGCCACTCCAGATCCCCATCGCTCGGGGAAAGCCGGAGGGCACTCGGCCCGTGGTCTCCTCAAAGCTTGGGTTCGCCAATGCGAGCTGATGGACTTGCGATCGCAGAAGGATCGATCCGAAGACCATGGAGGCACTAAAGAGCCCAAGCACTAGGCCTGCGGCCGTGGCCAATAATGGTCGCCAAGAGAACCAGGGAGAGCGGTACCGCCCCGCCGTTTGATTGGGGAACCGGGTAATGGTGCTACTCGAGTCCTGGTCGAGTATGGCAACAAGGCCATCCTCACGTAGACGGCTCACCAGCACCTGCTCGTCCACTAGCAATCTTGCCAGACACCGACGCGCGGCGGCATTCTCGCGCAACAGAGCGTTGAGCTCCTCACGCGCCGCACCACCGTCCTGCTCACGTGCCTGCTCACGTGCCTGCTCACGTGCCTGCTCTAGGAGGTCCTGCAAGCGCTCTTCCAATGCATCGTTGGGATTAGTCATATTGTTTGGGCAAGTTGACGGTCGATGCATGTGCGGAGTCGGCTGCGCAAGCGGAGTACAGTCATTTTGAGAGCGCTTTCGCTCCGACTCATGACTCTGGCCAGTTCCCGGAGGCTCTGCCCGGCTATGTAAAACTCGTGAAGTAGGCTACGCTGATCCTGGTCAAGTTTTTCCAGGCACGACCCAAGCGCCTCCCGGCGGACCTCGAATTGCTCGGCCGCCTGTTATGTTTCCTCGGCCATAGCCAGTACCACATCTTCATCGAAAACGAGTCGGTCCCGAGACTGATCGCGGAAATGGGCGAGCACGGTGAAGCGGGCGACGGCAAACGCCCAGGGAAGGAAATTGGTTTTGGGATCCCAGTCGGCGGACTTCTCCCAAAGCCGGACTACCACGGCTTGCAGGACCTCGCGCACTTCCCCTCGTCGGCCTATGTTAGCATAGCAGAAAGCTTCCAGCGCCGGCTGATGCCGGGTCAGAGCCTCAATAAACGGAATTTCATCAGCAGAATTCGCCATGTTGAAGGGATATTCCAAAATAGCAGCCAACGGTCACAAAAAGTTTCACCGTGCCCGTTCCGCAAGGCCGGCGAGCGCCAGGCCAACCTTGGAATCCACTCCTAGACCTATGGCTTTTAGGCTGTTTCAGCAGCCGCCCTTCTAAGGGTGTACGGTCGCCACCAGCAGATCCTGGCCCCCGCACCGAACATGCCGGACGGTACGGAACAATCGCCCGATGAACGGAAGGTTCCCGAGAACCGAAACAGCCGCCTATGCCATCAAGCCTCGAATCACCTTTCCGTGGACGTCAGAAAGACGAAATTGCCTCCCTTGGTATCGGTACGTCAGTGCCTCGTGGTTGATCCCGAACAAATGCATAATCGTCGCCTGCATGTCGTGGATGTGCACGGGGTCGCGTACGATATTCCACGCAAAATCGTCAGTCTCCCCAAATACAGTGCCGCCTTTGACCCCGCCACCCGCCATCCACATGCTATACGCACGACCAAAATGATCGCGCCCGTTAGGCTTCGCCGGATCGCCCTGCCCAAACGGCGTCCGGCCAAACTCGCCGCCCCACAACACTAGGGTATCGTCCAGCAGTCCGCGCTCTTTTAAATCGCTCACCAGCGCCGCTGACGGTTGGTCCGTATCGCGGCATTGGACTTCGAGCTGAGTAAACAGGTTCCCGTGCTGGTCCCAACCGCTGTGCATCAATTGAACAAAGCGCACTCCGCGCTCCAGAAGGCGCCGGGCAATCAGACAGTTGTTTGCAAACGTCCCCTTTACGAGAGCGTCCGGACCGTATTTCTCGATAGCGGACTTGGGTTCATTCGAAAAATCGAGCAAGTCCGGAACACTTGCCTGCATCTTGTACGACATTTCGTACTGCGCAATTCGGGTGTCGATCTCCGGATCGCCGTAATCGCTAAGATGCGCGGCGTTCATGGCCTGAATATCATCAAGGAGCACACGGCGTTGTTCGCGGCTCATCCCTTCGGGATTGTGCAAGTATGGGACAGGATCCCCCACATTCCTGAAACGAACCCCCTGAAAACGGCTCGGGAGAAAACCATTGCCCCAGTAGTAGTCGTAGAACAACTGCCCACAGGTGCGTCCCTTATCCGAAGACGTCATCGCGACAAAAGCAGGTAGATCTTTTGACTCACACCCAAGTCCGTAACTGAGCCATGAACCGAGGCTGGGGCGCCCCGGTACTTGGGCACCTGTCATGAAGAACGTGACTCCCGGAGCGTGATTGACCGCCTCGGTGTTCATGGAACGCACCACACAAATGTCGTCCGCCAAGGCGCCGATATTCGGGAGCATTTCACTGAACTCAGTACCGCACTTCCCAAAACGTTTAAACGGTTTGATCGCCGGCGTAATCGGCCACTTCTTAGAACTGGAGGTCATAGTCGAAAGCCGCGTTGTGCCGCGAATACTTTCGGGGATGTCCTGTGTTGCCATCTTTTCGAGCAACGGTTTCGGGTCAAACAGATCGACGTGGGACGGTCCTCCTCCTTGCCATAGACAAACCATTCGTTTGGCCTTGGGGGCGAAATGGGGTAACTCCGGCAGTCCCCCTGTGCCGCCCTTTGGCCCTGCCACAGCGCCCTTTGCTGAGCCTTCCGCCAGGAGAGAGGTTAGCGCAATCCCTCCTATTCCCTGTGCTGCCGCACCGAAGAGTTGGCGGCGGGTCACGCGCTGCTGGTTGGTGAATATTTCCTGGAACATAGGTCGTAAAAGGGTTGGGAGTTATTCGCGGGTTAGCGCTTCGTCGAGGTTGAGCACCGCAAGGCAGACCGAGGTGAGCGCCGCCTGTTCGTCTGCGGGAAACTCGTGATTGGTTGGAGCGGCGCCAATCGAAATCACTTTGTGTGCGGCATCCGGGTCAGCCACGTAGATGGCTCGCTGTTTTTCCAAAGCTTTCCCCAAAATGTGCAGGTCCGTCTCCGTGGGCTTCCGCCCTAACACGCGGCGGAATGCAAACGTCAACCGGTCTTCGGGAGTCGCGGCCGCCGCCATGGCATTTACGGCGAGGACTCGAGCTGCCTCAGCCCAGGTCGGATCGTTCAGCGTCGTCAGTGCGTGTAGCGGAGTACTGGTGGTTGCCAGACGAACCTTACAGGTCTGCCGGTTTGATACGTCGAACATGTTCGATGGCCCGATCGTACGTCGCCAAAACGTGTACAGACTCCGGCGGTATAGGTCCTCCCCCTTTGATGCGGGATAGGTAAAATCACGTTCCTTGGTGATCGCAAGCGTCTCCCAAATCGCATCGGGCTGGTATGGATATACGGGCCGCCCACCAATCGTTTCGTTCAGTAGTCCGCTCGCACTCAGAGCGACGTCACGCAGGATCAGCGAGGGCGCACGGAACCGCGCCCCGCGCGCAAGCAGCCGGTTTTCGGGGTCACGTTGAACGAGTTCGCGGCTCACCCGGCTGCTCTGCCGGTAGGTGGCGCTGTTAACGATCAGTCGGATCAGGTGTTTCTGACTCCATCCATGTTCGCGAAATTCAACGGATAACCAGTCCAACAAATCTTGGTAAATCGGCATCTCGCTTTGAACACCAAAATCTTCCGAAGTCTTGATAAGGCCGACTCCGAAGAAGAGCTGCCACAAACGATTTACTTGCACTCGTGACGCAAGGGGGTGTTCCGGTGTAAACAACCACTGCGCGAAGCCCAAACGGTTTGCCGGAAATTCGGGCGGTAACGGCGGCAGAAATCCCGGCGTGGAAAAAGCCACCTTGTCCTTCGGTTGCAGGTAATCCCCGCGATTCAGCAAAAACGTATCCCTCGGTTTGTCGTCACGCATGACCATCACGCGGGGCACTGTTTCGCGTTTGTAGGTGGCGATGCTGGTTTTGATATCGTTCGCCTTTTTTGAAACGGGATCTTTGTCTGTAACCTTTGGCCAAACCTTACTTTCAAACGCGCTGCGCAGGCCGTTTTCGAGCTCCTTTTTCTGCTCTTTAGAACGTTTGGAATCCGCGATACCGAGAATCTTCGTCACGTTTACAGGAAGCGGTTTATCGTCCGGCGTTTTGGTGTTTTCTGTGACGGCGGCGGTCCATGCCGCTAGAGCGAGGTCGAATTTTATCTTCACTTGCCCCTCCTCATTCACGCGTTTCAACTCCGCGTCTTTTTCTGCCAGCCATGCTTTATGCTCCTCCGTAGGCAGTTCGATAAATGGCGGCGAAACACGGATTGGCCCGGGACCTCCTCCGGCGAGTCCGCTCTCGGAGACCTGATTGAACCCGTGCATGAGACCGTAATAGTCCCTCTGCGTAATGGGGTCGTACTTGTGGTCATGACACTGGGAACAGGCCATCGTGAGCCCCAACCAATTCGTGGCAGTTGTGTCCACACGATCGACGAGAATGTTAAACCGCTGCTCCTCGGCGATCGCGCCGCCTTCGCCATTCACAAGATGGTTCCGGTTGAATCCCGTGGCTATGAGCTGCTCGTTGGTGGGCTTTGGAAGTAGATCCCCAGCCAGTTGTTCGATGGAAAACTGGCTAAACGGCATGTCGCTGTTAAACGCATTCACGACCCAGTCCCGCCACATCCACTGGAAGGTGTCACCATCCTGCTGGAAGCCGTTACTGTCGGCGTATCGCGCGGCATCCAACCAGGGAAGCGCCATACGTTCCCCGAAATGCGGCGATGCGAGCAGGCGTTCGATTAAACGTTCGGTGGCGTCGGAGGTCGTATCTGTCACAAAAGCGTCCACGTCCTCGGGTTTGGGGGGGAGACCAGTGAGATCGAGGGAAAGGCGCCGAATCAGAGTGGGGCGATCTGCCTCGGGGGAAGGGGAGAGGCCGTTCTCTTTGAGCTTCGCCAAAACAAAACGATCGATGGGGGTACGCACCCAGTTCGGATCGGGTACCTCGGGGGGGGGGATCTTTACCGGCGCAATGAAAGCCCAGTGGGGTTTGTATTCTGCACCTTCGTTGATCCACTGCTTGAGCAGTTCGCGCTGTTTCGTAGAAAGCTTCCGGTTGGAGTTGGCCGGGGGCATTTGTTCGTCCTTCTCGGTGGAAAAGATGTGCGCCACAAGCGAGCTATCCGAAGCCTTGCCGGGCACGATGGCGATCTCACCGGATTCGGCGGCTTTCAGAGCCCCCTCTCGGAGGTCCAGTCGCAGGTTCCCTTTTCGGTGATTGGGATCCTGTCCGTGGCAGTAAAAACAGTTCTCGGAAAGAATGGGACGGATCTCGCGGTTAAAATCGACACCCGCGACACCTGTGGGAGCCAACGCGGTTAATCCGACAAGAAAGGCGCTGCCTGAGAGGAGGGAAGAACGAGGCATTGGGACGATCCTATCCCAAGGTGCTTCGCACGTATTGAACCTAGGAACCTTGTTTTTGTACGATTTGACCATTTTTCTTTGGAAGGTGGGCTGTTGGTGAAGCCTTCTTGAAAGATGCACTACCGTCCTACTCACGTGCCTGCTCTAGGAGGTCCTGCAAGCGCTCTTCCAATGCATCGTTGGGATTAGTCATATTGTTTGGGCAAGTTGACGGTCGATGCATGTGCGGAGTCGGCTGCGCAAGCGGAGTACAGTCATTTTGAGAGCGCTTTCGCTCCGACTCATGACTCTGGCCAGTTCCCGGAGGCTCTGCCCGGCTATGTAAAACTCGTGAAGTAGGCTACGCTGATCCTGGTCAAGTTTTTCCAGGCACGACCCAAGCGCCTCCCGGCGGACCTCGAATTGCTCGGCCGCCTGTTATGTTTCCTCGGCCATAGCCAGTACCACATCTTCATCGAAAACGAGTCGGTCCCGAGACTGATCGCGGAAATGGGCGAGCACGGTGAAGCGGGCGACGGCAAACGCCCAGGGAAGGAAATTGGTTTTGGGATCCCAGTCGGCGGACTTCTCCCAAAGCCGGACTACCACGGCTTGCAGGACCTCGCGCACTGCCCTATCGAGCCCATGCGCTTTTCTTAAATGTAACGCCCCGTTGATCTGTTATGCATCTTTCGATCGATACACCATGTCGGCTATTCTCGAACCACCCATCATAAGTAGAATGGATAACAACAGGGGCCATGCTACACTGCAAACAGCGATTAGAATGAGAACAGGCTTGGCGGCTGCAATTCCTGCCCCTACAGCGTCGATTACAACATTCCCAAACGAAAGTTTATCTTTGCCCCCTCCCGCGCTGAGAATCATTAAGAGTGCGCCATTTGCGCCCATCAACGCATTGTAGAATAAAAACAATCCGAGCAGGCGAACACACAATCCAAAGACAGCTTTAGGAGAGGACATGCTGGGTTGTATCTCCCATCTGAGGACGGAAGTGATGGGGATGGGTTCTGAATCCCCACACTGCAGAGTAACATCGGCGGGAATTGCCCCGGAGAGCCACATTGATTCTATTTGTTTAAGTTTATAGGGCCCACGCCGCTCTTCGCCCGTAATAACATAATAATCCACGCGGTCCTTCGGTATATAAGAAGACTGATTTTTAGCGGCCTGTCTTTCCTCGTTCGTTTTCGTCTGTCTTTTTAGAAAAGGCCTTCCCTCCTTAATTTCCAATGGATCCAAACTTACAATGGTCCAGGAGTCTTTATTGCGTTCCAAATACGAGCCAGGCGGCACAACGCCCTTATGTGCCTTAAGGAATCTCATTAATGCCTCTTGTATTTCATTGTAACTGTTAACTGAAAGTCTGCCAATAAACTCATTTGTTGGAAGGAATACAAAGATTGTCATGGATAATTGGTGTTCTGACTAGGTGGTGGATTTATTTGTTACTGAATTTCCTTTTTGCGGACGTATAGGGATGCTGGGCTATCGCGGCGCGTTTACTGGTCAAAAGACGGAATTTAATCAGCGGAATGCGCCATGTTGTGGGGATATTCCAAAACAGTAGGCAACGGTCACAAAAAGTTTCATCGGGCCCGCTCCGCTAAGGCTGCCGAGCGCCCAGCCAACTCAGAGTGTCCCAACGTAGAACGAGACGTTGAATGTATTTCAGGAGCAACCTTAGGAATAGGCCGCCGAGGCATGCGACCCCGGACAACGGTAAGCTCGCGCCATTCTCTACAGCCCCAGGTTCACGACTTGTCGGATCGTGAGGGAGACAACGAAGGGTAGTACATTCGATTTCAACTTCTAGAACGGTCCACGCAGGCCTGAATCACTTGCTTTGAAATGCCCTACTACTCACCAGTGCATGAACGAATTCCCTTACTGCAAAATCTCTCTCTCCCGCACGCTTTACGATATCGGCTGCGAGGTCTTGGTCTAGGAAACCAAAGGGGCGTCCGAGGGCATACTCGATGAGAGCTTCGGTGAAGCCGTGCCCGAACTGCTGCGGTTTGGCGGCGATGAGATCGCGCAGCTCGAAATAATCCTTGAAGGCGGGGCCGTTGTAAAAGGCTCCGGCTGGATCAATGGGCCAGGTCTTTTTGCCGACGCCGGCTTTCACATAGGTCTCATTGGAGCGCCATTTGCCGACGGCGTTGAAGTTCTCCAGGCCGAAGCCAATGGGGTCGATCTTGCGATGGCACTGAGCGCACTGCGGCTCTTCCTGATGCGCGGCGATTCTTTCTCGCGTCGTCAGAAGCTTGCCTTCGAGGCGGGTAAGTTGCGGGACATTTGGCGGGGCTGGCGGCGGTGGGTCGTGCAGGAGTTTGCGCAGGACCCAGGCCCCGCGTTCGACTGGGCTGCTAGTTTGCCCGTTACTGCCCATCGCGAGTACGGCGGCCATACCGAGCAACCCGCCGCGTGGTGAGTCAGCGGGTAATTTTACGCTCCGGAACGCATCGCCGCTCACGCCTTCGATGCCGTAGTATGTGGCAAGCAGGCCGTTGATGAAAATCTCGTCGCTCTTGAGCAGGCGCGTGAGGCTGCCGTTGCCGCGCAGCAGGTGCGCGAAAGTCTCGTACACTTCGCGGCGCGCGGCGACCTTGGCGCTTTCGTCAAAGTCGCGAAATTGCTTGCTGTCGAACTGGAAGAAATCCAGCCGCTCCATGCCGAGCCATTGATGCACGAAGCCGCTGACGAATTCGCTGCTCTTCGCATCGGAAATCATACGGTCCACTTCACGGGCGAGCACTGCGGGCTGGCTAAGGGTGTTATTCCTGGCGAGTGCAAGCAGCGTGTCATCGGGCGGCGCGCTCCAGAGGAAATACGAGAGGCGCGTGGCCAAATCGAGATCGCTGAGATGGCTTGGTTTTTTCTCCTCGCCGGGTTCCTGGAGATAAAGAAAACCCGGCGATGCCAGCACGACACTCAGCGGATCTTTGAGCGCAACTTCAACGCTATCGCCCGCATTGCGACGCGTGTCGTAAAGCCCGGTTAGCTTTTCGATAAACGCCGCGCTGGGTTCCTTGCCTCGAAATGCGCGCGTGGCAAACTTATCGATGATGGCTCGGGCGTGGTCGCGTTCACTCGCGCTGGTGGTGTTGGCGAAGATGACCGGATCCAAGGCGGACTTGGGATCGGTGCTGCTCACCGGCCCTTCGATTTCGATCCAGTCGATCCAGATTGAGGGATCGGGACCGTAGCCGTTTTTCTTCTTTTCAGCGAAATAGTAGGCTTTCGCCGTCTCGTAGTTACCAGGCTGGCGCTCGCGAATGGAGAGCCGCAAGGGGGTAGAGGCATACACCTCGATCGGCACTTCCAGAATCTCGGGTTGGCCCACGCTCCCGGTAATCTGATGACTGCTGGTGACAGAAGTCAGGTTCCACTTGATTTGCCCCTCGTCAGGAATGCCGATCTCGATGAAATGACGTTCTGTCGGGGTTCCATCCACGACTCCGGCTCGCAGCCGAAGCTTATACCTCCCTGACGCCAAAGGTGAAGGCGGCGCGATGTCGATGCGCATGTATCCCTCGGTAAGGGTGAGATAGGCGCCCTGATCGCGGTTCGGGAGGGAAAGATAGTTTTGGAGATAAGGCGCAATGTTCTGGTATTGCTGATTACCAAAGGCAGCGGCCGAGGTGTCACCGAGTTGGAAGTCACGGGACTTTGGCGCACCCACAAACTGGTCCGCTTGGTAGTAGAGCAGGGTGCTCTCTGGATGATTCAGCCTGGGATCCTTTTTCTTCAGTTCGGCAAGCGTCGCCTGATTTTCCGGGGCGGCAGCTGCTTTGTCGACGCCTTCCTGCCAGCGCACGAATCTCTTGTGTGTCGTCTCGTAGTGTTTGAGAAGTTTCTCGAGTTCAGGATTTGCGACTGTTTCCGGCTCCAGGCGGTAGGCTGGAGATGGGGGCAAGATCCCGGCGTCTGCGCCGCCGGCGTGGCTTCGAACAAAGTTCTCATCCAGCGCATGCCGACCGAGCGCGAGGTATTGATCGAACTGATCCGACGACATGAATAACGACGAGCCCACCGTGTCGAACGTCCCCGCGCCACCATCCGCTGGCAGATCATTCACGCGCAGATCAATGCCGAGCAAATCCCGGATTGTGTTCTTGTATTCGCGCCGGTTGAGCCGCCGCATCGTGATCTTCCCCTGCACATCACCGAGCGACTTTCGTGCCGTAACCAGCGTGCTTGAGAGCGAATCAAGGAAGTCCGTTTTCGCGAGCTTCTCCGGCTGTTTCGTATCCTCTGGCGGCATCTCACCAGAGTTGATTTGATTCAGAATCTTCTGCCAGCGATCCGCATTCTCGATGGAGTCGAGAACGAACGAGACGTTATCGAGCCGCAGCTTGCCCTTCTGTTTGTCTGCGTTGTGACACTCGACGCAGTAATCTTTGAAAAAGGCCCGGTGCTTTTCGTCCATGCGAGCTTGGGGTACATCGGCGAAGAGAGTGCGGACGAGCAGGCTAATAGAACCAAAGGCGGTGATAGTGAATGGTCTCATGAGCATGCCGAAAGAGTCGGATTTCTGGAACGAACAAACCGCTCAGGCGATGAGTTCCTTGACTATCCCCGAGCTATCGCCATGACGCTCGGATTTGCTGCCAATGCCGTTAAGCAGCGTGAGCCATACGTTGCAGAGCGGTGTGTCTTTGGAGAGCACGAGATGTTGGCCGAGCTTAATCCCTGCGCCGCCGCCGGTGAGTAGGGTCGGACAGTTATCGAGGTAGTGGATCGTGCGGATGTTGCTGCCGTAGGCTAGGCAGGTGTGGTCGAAGAGTGTGGTGCCGTCGGCTTCCTTCGTGGCCTTGAGTTTGTCGATGAGTCCGGCGAGCAACTCGCTCTGCGTGGTATCGCGCTGCTGCGAGGCCGCCATGCGGTCGCCGGGGTTGTAGTGGCTCATATCGTGTGGCGCGATTTTCGTTCCGATGCTCTGTAACAATGTGCCGACGGGCTGCCGATAGGTGATGACGCGCGTGCTCTCGGTCTGGAGCGCGGCGACGATGAGGTCATACATCACTTTGATTTCCTCTTTGCCCGCAAGCCCGGTCTTCGGCTCGGGGAAGGGCGGCTTCATCTTCGGCACGGTCAGCCATTGCTCGTCTTTGCCGAGGCGCACTTCGATATCGCGGATGCTTTGGTAGTATTCGTCGAGTTTGTCGGTGTCGGTCTTGGTGAGGCCTTTTTGCACTCGTTTCGCATCTTCCAGCACTGCATCGAGTACGCTGCGTTTCTGCGCCAGCATGGCCTGGCGTTCGGCTAAAGGCGTCGTTTCATCCGAGAACAACCGATGGAATGCGATGACCGGGTTATCAAGTCCAGCCATCGGTTTGCCACGCTGATCCCACGCGAGCGAGAGACCGGGACCGTGCCCCGAGTTGTTCACGTCGGGCGAATTTAGTTGGATGGAAGCATACCGCGTGTCGCCACCGAGATGTGCCGCAGCGACCTGATCGGCGCTTATGCTATTGTGAAAGGCTTGTCCTGGTTCCGCATAACGATTCGCTCCCGTAAGCCAGAACGTACTGCCCCAATGAGCCTCATTCGCAAACTTGTTCGAACAGCCCTGCACCACGCTGATGTCCTTTTGGTGACGTGCAAGCGGCGCGAGGCCCGGAGGCAGATCCCACTCGGCACCCGTCTGCTTTACATCAGGGAACCACGTCTCATTTGTCACACCCCAACCGAAGCCGAGGAAGACCATTCGCTTTGACGGTGTCATGCTTTTCGATGCAGCAAAGGCGCGAAAGCCGAGGGATTCGAGTATCGGCAGAGCGATAATCGAACCAGTGGCGCGGAGGAATTGGCGGCGATTGTTCATGGGGAATGGGTGAACGTAAGGGGGCTGGAAAAAGTGAATGGAACGGTGCTTAAGCCGTGCGGGCGTCGGCGGCCGAATCTGGAGTTAATTGGATTTCATTTTTCACCTAAGTATTGGGGGGAGAGCTGTGCTGTAGCGGCGCGTTAACGGGTTAATGAAAGGAATTTCATCAGCAGAATGCGCCATGTTGCGGGGATATTCCGAAACAGCAGACAACGGTCACAAAAAGTTTTAGCGTGCCCGCTTTGCGATGCAGTAGAACACCAGGCAAGGTCAGACTATCCAATCGTAAGGCTAAGGCCTTGAGATTCTTTTGGCAGCTGCGCTCCTCTGGGCGTACGGTCGCTAGCAGCAGGTCCTGGCCCCTGATGCGCTCATGACGGACGGTACGGAACAATCGCCCGATGAGCGGAAGCTTGTTGAGTAATGGAACAGAATCCGTAACCACTCGCTCCTCCTCGATGGGAGGAAACGCCACTCATACGGTCTGGCCCCGCTCCACATTTCTACGGACGCTGAGCTTGCGCATCGACGGCTTCGTCTGCCCCGTTGCGGCTTCGGACTCAGCCGCTTTCCAACCGATGATTTCAGGTTTCAGCTCCAACCCAACTACCCCTGTGGAAGTGTGCATTGACGTTACGGCCACCCGTACTCCAAGACTGCTCTAGCCTTCAAGCTCATGCACATCCTGATGTATCTTTTCCACCACTGTTGGACGCGCGGATGAGATCTTCACAGTCCCCAACTCCCAGAGGTCCGTCCCCTGAGTCTTGGTCAGCAGCACCTGCGCTTTGGCGAGACTCATCACGCCGACTCCCGCGTCTTTTGTTGCTTTCACGAACCCCGACAGGTTTGCTGCTCGGTCCACCCGTTCATGCAGGTGAACTGCCGTGAGCTCGATTCGGACCGCTGCGACGACCTTGGCAGAGGCGCTGGCAAGAGTGATGGACAGGACTGAGAGTGCCTGTAGTATGATTTTGTTAAGGAGAATTGCCATGTTGCAGGGGTAATTCCAGCAACGATGAGTACGGTCACAAATTTCGGGAGGTCGCTCGCGGTGCAACGTGCGGTTACTTTCGCAAGACCACTCACCAGGCCCAACCCCCGAAACGAGGCCTTTTGCATGAGAGAGTTCGAGTGTAAGCGTTTTCCGAATGATGGCTAAGAATCCAATCCGGCGGATCAAGGTGGCGATCGGCCTAGGCCTAGGGCTTGCTTTGGCTGTGTTTGCGCAGCGCTGGAGTCGGCTCGCGGCGCTTCCTGCCAGTGGTGGACTCTATTTCCCGCTGAAAGTCGAATTGGCCGTACCGAGTTTTGCACAGGCCGATGCTCGTTGGAAATCGGATCGGATCGGTATTTCCCCAGGAAACTTGGGGGCGGAGGGATGTGCTGTGACCTCGGCCTCCATGGCGCTCGCTTTCTACGGAATGAATGTCGATCCGCAGCGCCTGAATCGCTTTCTCTCCGATTATAACGGCTACACCGAGCGAGGTTGGATCTATTGGGAGGCGGCTGCCGAATATGAGCCAGGGAAGATTCGCCATGCGTATGAGGATCTCCCCAGTTTCCGGCTGATCGATTGGAACCTGATCAAAGGAAACCCAGTGATTGTCCGAATCCGCCCCCATGGGAAGGGAACCCATTTCGTTTTAATCGTCGGAAAAACGGGCTGGGATTATATCGCACAAGACCCCGGCTCCGGGGGGCGACGTGTGATGCTTTCGACGTTCGAAAGTCCGGTAGAGGCGCTCCGTTTTTACGAACGCCTCTAACCGGATTCTCATTAACCCTTATTTCAGGGTCTGCAGGAACGCTTGGATGTCCTCCAATTCCTGTGGCTTCAGCAGAAGGCCCATCGGAGGCATCGGCGAGATCTTAAGATACTCGAATCCCTGTGCTAGTACGGCATTCGGTTCCAGCAGGCTTTGCTTGATATATGCCGCGTCTTTACGTGACGCGATTCCGTCGAGTGCAGGACCAACCGTGCTGCCCTGTCCCTTGAGGGCGTGGCATAACACACAAGCCGCAGTGGGATGTTTCCAGAAGATCTGCTCCCCGCGTTTTGCGTCTCCTGCTGTGACTTTCTCTTCCTCCACAGGCGTGATTTCCGTGAGTTTTACGTCATCGAA
Source organism: Verrucomicrobiota bacterium (assembly GCA_037133875.1). Lineage (GTDB taxonomy): Bacteria > Verrucomicrobiota > Verrucomicrobiia > Chthoniobacterales > Chthoniobacteraceae > Chth-196. The sequence goes on from JBAXNG010000025.1 coordinate 52,545, forward strand.
GAAGGCCTCTCCCGTCCCCACGAATAACAGGTTGATGCTGGCGGTGGTTTTATCGCCGCTATCGAATGTGGCCTCGATCTCGGTCCAATCTGAGTCGCGCGAAACACGGTCCGTTTCGATGCGACGGACGTTGTCGTTCAGACTCACAGCTCCGCGGACGCCTTTACCTTTAACCCATCCCGAGAGTTTATACTGGGTTTTCGCCTTGATCGTAACGTCTGCGTGGAGGCTTGTGTCTGCTCGTTCTTTGGAAATCACACGCACGGCTCTTTCTCCGGAGTGGGTTTTGCCTGCTCCTTGCACAGATTCCCAACGGATATCATTGGGGTTTTTGCCGTAATCACGACGGAGCCAGCCTTCTGGAAGCGTCTCAGAGGCGACGGTTTCAAAGCTTGGGTTTGGAAGAAGATTGGGTCCTTCCTGATACATTTTCACCTGGTGGAGGCGGACCAGTACACGAGCCGCTTCTTTCAACCATTCATCGCTCCGGTTTGATGCGTCGGAGACGAGGCCTTTGATTGCAGCCTGAATTTCCGGAGAGGTGGGGAACTCCGCGAGTTTCGTTAACGCTGTGAGTCGCGTTTGTGCGTCGGAATCACTCATGAGACCGGCGCCAAAATAAAGCGAACGCGAAGTGTCGTCATTTCCAAGAGCCCGAATTGCATTGCGGCGGAGACGAGCGTCTTTGGCCGATAATGCGGCTTTGTGAGTTGGCTCATCCAGTTGCTTTAACCCGTGTAACGACCAAAGAGCGTGAATTGCTCCAACAGTTCCGTCGTTTGCAGTCACCAGTTTTTGCAGTGATGGACTCGCCTCGGTCTTTTTGCCTTCGACCAGCAGTCTTTGGGCGGTGAGGCGCCAGTATTGAGTGTCGCTGTTGAGAGCGGTCACGAGCTCCGAAACCGGTGCGTTCTCCAAAGGACGAACCTTTGCGGGTTTAGCTTGGTTCCAAACGACGCGATAAATCCGGCCGCGCGAGTGATCCCGAAGGGGATTTTCGTGAGCTCCCCCTGCACCAGTGGTGCCTTTAAATCCGCCCCGTTCGATGGATGGAGTTGGGTTGTGTTGAATGATGAAGTTTTGAAAGTCGGCCACCCAAATTGCACCGTCCGGCCCGACTTCGGCGTAAACCGGAGAAGTCCATTCGTCGGAGCTCGCAAAGACGTTCATACTGTCGAGAGCCTTGTATCCGGCACCGTCGGGTTGGACGTCCATGAGTGAGACCAGTTTCATGGTGGGTTCACACACGAGGGCTTTTCCCTGAAAGCGAGCAGGGAGGTTTGCCGAGTAGACAAAGGAGGAGCCGCAAGCCGCTGTGTAGCCTTTGAAGACATCTACCTGCCGGTAGTTTGGTGTGATGGCGTGTGCTTCTGGCACGACATTGATTTTCTTTGCACTCATGCCCCGGACACCTTTGGGGAACACACTCGCCGGGATGCCTCCGAAGAAAATAGGGCCATTGTTGGCTGTTCCGCCAAACTGATCTCCGGCGTCGTTGTAGCTGTGGCCCCAGGTGTTGTTGGTGAACTGATGCAGGAACTCGAGCTTCGATCCGTCCGCTTGGAAGCGGTAGGTGCCTTGGCTGAAGTTCACAAAGTCAGAGCCGACGTTTCCTTTAAAACCGGAGTATCCAACGGCACCGTACAGCCAGTTATCGTAGCCGTAATGGAGGTTGCTTGCTTGCGCGTGGGTGTCGGCGATACCCCACATCCCGCCGAAAACGGTTTCACGCACGTCAGCTTTGTCGTCGCCGTTGGTATCCTTGAGGAACAGAAAGTTCGGGGGCTGCGCAACCATGATGCCGCCGTTTACGAAACAGAGGCCGGTGGGCAGGTTTAGTTTGTCTGCGAAAACGGTGAACTTATCGGCTTTCCCGTCACCATTGGTGTCTTCGCAAATGATGATTTTATCGTTTCCGATACTGTCGGGGTTGATGCCATGAGGATAGTCCGTCGTGGTGGCGACCCAGCAACGACCGCGTGCGTCCCAGGCCATCGCAATGGGTTTGCCGATATCCGGTGCGTCTGCAAATAGCTCCAAATGCATGTCCGCTGGAACCTGGATTCGTTCCATAGAGCCTTTGGCGGTGTACGGATGCTGGAAGGTAACGGCTTCGGGGCGTTTTTCGTAGTTGGCGACGTACTCGTTTGGTTCGCGCTTTTCGGGCTCACGTTGTGAAAGAAAAGCCTCCCAGTCCTGTTTTGTCTGCGTGCTAATCGTTTTTACAATATTCGCTTTTAGTGTTTCGGCGCTGTCGCTTTCAGCAACCGCTAGAACGCGGTTCGATTTCTTAAGGGCTGCGAGCGCGACTACCTCCGTGCTGTCTCCGGAGACGATAGCCACATCGTAAAGCCCAGCCATTTCCCCAGTGAGTCCGTCTTTAGGCGTGAAGTAATCGAAGAAAATGGCGTCCCGTCCGTGATCCTGCATCGCGCGGTGGAGGGTGCCGATTTTGGATTGTTCGGCCCCGGTGACGTCAAAGTAGAGAACACGAATGGGTTTGGGGGCGGCGTGTGCTGTAAGAGCCACTGTGCTTAAGGTGAGTGCGGTGGCGCAGATCCATCTTGAGGTGGGGAGAATTTGCATAAGAGGGGAATGTTGAGGGGGTGTGAGGAGTGCTAGTGAATCACCGTTTAATAAGCGGTGGGCTTCGGAAAGAGTAACCCGAAAGGACTCATTTCTATGCGGACATCTTTTGTTGAAAAATGGACATGCCGGTTGGGGGGCGCCTTGCTCCGCCCGAAAGAGGTGCCCTCAACCGAGTGGTTGAGGGGCGATTGGAGTGCCCCGCAAGGGGCCCGTTCCTAAGATACTGCGGCATCTAACGCCAATGCTGCGCAGCCGATGGCGCCTGCATCGTTGCCTAATGTGGCGGGTTCAATTTTCAGATTCTGGTGGATAACCGGTGCAGTTCTTCCATTTACGGATGCACGAATCGGATCAAATACGAGTTTGCCGGCGCGGGCGACCCCGCCTCCAATCACGATGGCATCAGGGTTTAAGAGCCATACGGCACTTGCAATCGCTGCTCCGATTTCGGTTCCGATGTCTGTCCACAGCTTCGTCGCAATCGGACATCCGGATTCCGCAGCGTGTGCGAGTTTTTCGGGGTTGCACGGTACTGCGGGTGGTGTCACTCCGGCTGCGGCATAGGCGGCGTCCGCACGTTCAGTGATTTGGCCGTTGCCAACGTATTCCTCTAAACCGCCAGTGCTTCCATAGACGCCGGGTTTTCCCTGGTAATCAATGCTGGCGTGGCCGATTTCGCCCGCTGCGAGTTGGGAGCCGCGAAAGAGTTTTCCATCGAGAATGAGCGCTCCCCCAACGCCCGTGCCAAGCGTAATGCAGATCGCATTTTGTGTGTTCCTGGCTGCGCCGTAACGCCATTCGGCGTAGGCCATGGCGTTGGCATCGTTTTCCAGGATGACCGGAACCTTGAGGCGTTCCTGTAGAATAGCGCGGACCGGGATTTCATCCCACCCTTCGACATTGGAGAGACCGTGGACAATTCCATTGGTGCTGTCGACCAGTCCGGGGAGTCCGATTCCCACGGGCACGAGCTGCGGTAGTCCTTCGCAAAGGTTGCGAATAACAGTTTCGATCGCTCTTAAGGTTTGTTCGGCTGTGGCGTTTTGAGGGTCAATGAGCGCACCGTGTTTAAGGATTTGGGCTCCCTGAACTAGAGCGGACTTGATGCTTGTACCGCCAAAGTCGATGCCAATGGCTAATGGGATTTCTGTAGAAGAGGTCACTTGGATTTGGGTTTGGATTTTGAAATGGTTTTGGAGGCGCTGGGCGTTTGCGGCTTTGTGGAATGGAAATGTCGGACGCCAATAATTCGAAGGCCTTCGAGAGTGAGGGTTGGATTGAGAACCTGAATTTCGGGTAGCCCTGCAGCAATGAGATCGGCATAGCCACCCGTGGCTATGATGTTTGGCTTCTTTCTGCCAGGGATGGATTTGCCAATTTCCAGCAGGATCTGTTTTACCAAGCCGCGGTATCCGTAAACGGCTCCGGCTAACATCGCGTGTTTGGTGGATTTTCCGATGGGGCCCGGTGGTTCCAAAAGTGTGATTTTGGGAAGGAGCGCTGTGCGTTGATGGAGATAGTCCGTCATGGCTTCCAGCCCTGGTGCAATCACCCCTCCGATGTAATCGCCTTGGGTGGAGAGGATATCGAAGGATACGGCAGTGCCGAAATCGACTACGATGGCCGGAAATCGATACAAGGCCGCAGCGGCTGCAGCGTTCGCCAAGCGATCTGCGCCGATAGTCGCTGGGGTTGGGTAATCGATTCCCACTCCCAGATTTGCCAGATGGTTTACTCGAACCAAGGGAGTTGATTTGAGAGTTTTCTCCAGGAGGTCCCCTTTTTCCGGGACGACAGAACACAACACGACAGCCTCAAATCGCCACCCCTCCACTAAATCCAGAATGGCCCGTTTTGAGAGAGTGGACGTGGGGAGCTTGTGCACCTTTCCAATCCGGGTAGTGCTCGAAAGCGCAAACTTTGTGAACGAGTTGCTGTTATCGATGAGAAGAAAAGAGGCCATGAATGCGGGGTGCCAACTTTTTGGAGCGCGTGGAGCTCATGCCCGAAGGCTAGGCCAAACACGATGAGGGAAATTCGGAGTCACGCTTCTCAGTATGGACTAAATGGTCAAAACGATCGTCCGCAGGAGTGGTGCGATACGATTTCAAACGAGGGGCGAAATCCTGAAAGATGATTCCTAGGGTGTGCCGATCTTAGAGGAGGTGTCCCATTTTGAGTCGTTTGGTTTCCAGATAACGTTCGTTATGAGGGTTTGCGGGCGATTGCAGGGGAATACGCTCGGCGATTTCCATGCCGTATCCTTCCAGTCCAATAACCTTCTTTGGGTTGTTCGTCAGGAAACGCATCTTCCGGATACCGAGATCCACCAGGATTTGTGCACCCACTCCGTAATCCCGCAATTCCGCAGGGAACCCTAGCTTGATATTGGCTTCCACGGTGTCCAATCCCGACTCTTGCAACTTGTAGGCGTGAATCTTAGCCGCCAGACCGATTCCGCGGCCTTCCTGTTGGCGCATGTAGAGAACAACTCCGCAGCCTTCCGCTTCAATCATCGCCATGGCCTTGTGTAGTTGTGATCCGCAATCGCAACGACAAGAGCCGAATACGTCTCCTGTTAAGCACTCGCTGTGCACTCGGACCAACGGCGCTTCGTGCGCTTTGAGGTCCCCTTTTACCAAAGCCAAATGATGCGCCCCGTCTACGGTGCTCCGGTACAGGTGCATCTGAAAATCACCGAAATCCGTGGGCAAATGGATGACCTCTTCGTGTTCGACCAGTTTTTCGCTGTTGCGCCGGTAGGCAATCAAGTCGGCGATGCTGCAGATCTTGAGACCGTGTTGTTCCTTGAACAACATCAGTTCCGGGAGACGAGACATCGTTCCATCGGCATTCAAAATTTCGCAAATCACTCCAGCGGGGTTTAATCCGGCTAATCTCGCCAAATCCACTGACGCTTCGGTGTGCCCGGCGCGACGTAACACACCACCGCACTTCGCTCGCAACGGAAAGATGTGTCCAGGGTGAACCAATTCTTCGGGCTTTGATTTGGGGTCCGCTAGAATTTGAATCGTTTTGGAGCGATCCTGAGCAGAAATGCCTGTCGTGATGCCATCTGTGGCATCCACCGAAACCGTGAAATCGGTCCGGAAACTTTCCCGGTTCTGATTGACCATACTTTGAAGGCCGAGGGCCTCGGCTCGATCTTCAGTAATCGGAACACAAATCAACCCCCGGCCATAGGTCGCCATAAAGTTCACGGCCTCCGGCGTTACCTTGTCCGCCGCTAATACGAGATCGCCCTCGTTTTCCCGGTCGGCGTCGTCCGTGACGATGACCATTTTCCCAGCGCGAATGTCCGCGAGGACTTCTTCGATTGGGTCAAAGTGCGTTGATGTGGACATAGAAGTAAAAGTATGGACGGGAGATGGGGGGACGCTCAAGGGCAGATGGTTTTCGGAATTAGGTGCTTTTGGAAGCAGATCCTGAACTCGCCGCCTGAGATTGCTCAAAAAGTGTACGCCAATATTCCAGCCGCTCTTTAACCCGCCTTTCGGCGCCGTTTTCAGAGGGGGTGTAGTAGCGGCGGCCTTCCGGCAGATACGCCTGAGGAACAAAGCCGCCTTCGAAATCGTGTGAATACAGGTAGCCGTTGTGTCCGAGTGCTTTGGCTCCGCTGTAGTGGCTGTCCCTTAAGTGACGGGGAACGGCTAGGGTGAGCCCGCTTTCCACGTCCTTGCGCGCGGCTTGAATTCCAGCGTAGGCCCGATTGCTTTTCGGTGCTGTCGCCAGATACACCGCTGCATGGGCCAGCGGGATTTGTGCTTCGGGTAACCCGACGAACTCCACTGCCTGTTGCGCGGCGACGGCGAGTGGAAGCGCTTGTGGGTCAGCCATTCCAACGTCTTCGCTTGCGAGAATTACGAGGCGTCTTGCCAAAAAGCGGATGTCCTCTCCCGCAACCAACATACGCGCCAACCAATACAACGCGGCGTCCGGATCTGATCCGCGAATGCTTTTAATCAGCGCGGAAATGGTGTCGTAGTGTTGGTCGTCATCCCGGTCGTAAACAACGGCTTTCCGTTGAATGCTTTCCTGTGCTTCGACGATTCCGAGGCGCACAACTCCGTCTTCCCCAGCGGGTGTAGTCATGGCCGCCAATTCGAGTGCGTTGAGGCATTTCCGAGCGTCGCCTTCAGCGTGAATGGCCAGATGCGCGAGCGCTTCGGGGCTGGCTTGAACGTTCAAGTGCCCAAGTCCTCTGTGGGGTTCCCGGAGCGCATGAGCTTGAAGCGCTTCCAGGTGATTTAAGCTGAGGGCTTCCAACTGAAAAACCTGCGATCGCGAAACCAATGCGGAGGTGAGTGCGAAATACGGGTTATGGGTTGTTGCCCCAATCAGCCGAATTGTTCCCCGTTCCAAGTCAGGAAGTAAAACGTCCTGCTGGGATTTGTTGAGCCGGTGGATCTCGTCCAGAAACAGAATAGTCCGCACTTTGTTCGCGCGGTAACGTTCGGTGGCTGTGGTCAGGCAACGCCGTATGTCTGCAACGGAGCTTTCGACGCCGCTGAGGGGTTCAAAATAGGCACGAGTCGAGTGGGCGATAATCCTCGCAAGCGTCGTTTTTCCGGTTCCAGGTGGCCCGTACAAAATGAGGGACGAAATACGATCCGCCTCAATGGCGCGACGGAGAAGCTTTCCGGGAGCGAGAATGTGTTCTTGGCCGGCGTATTCTTCCAAAGTTCTTGGGCGCATCCGTTCCCCGAGGGGTGCGTCGGGATGAAATCCCTCTGGGGAGAGGGCGTCTGCTGTGGAATCTTGGAGGCTGGTGAACAGGTCCGACATGGGTTTGGTTTACGATGCAATAGAAGGGAGAGGGACGCCAGATCCGGTTGGTTTTGGGTGTGGTTCTGGGGCTGGGTCTCTGATGGGATGTGTGGTAGATCAAAAATCAAAACGGGAGCTTTATGAAACTCGATGTTCTTCTAGTGCCGGTGGATTTTTCGGACGTGACCCAATCTGTCTATGAAGCGGCTGCTGATTTGGCGGGGAGGCTGGGCTCTAAAGTGGTGCTGCTGAAGGTCACGGAACCGGAGATCGATTATGTGGGGATGGCGCCGCCACAGGCTATGATGAGCGCGGATGAAACAATGACTAAAGCGGCTGAGAGTGCATTGACTGCTGGAGCTGAGTATTTTGTAAAGAGGAGCCTCCAGGTGGAGACTTTGCATCTGGTTGGCCCCGTGCTTACAACAATTTTGGACGAAACAAATCGATCGGGGGCGGGGATGATCGTTTTGGGATCCCACGGGCATGGAGCAATCTATTCTCTATTGGTGGGAAGTATTGCGGAGGGAGTTATCCGCCACTCTTCGGTTCCGGTGCTGGTGGTTCCGGTTTTGCGTGCGCCCCAAAAGACTGCTCCCTAGGGCCTGTTCCAGTCACGCGGCACAGGGAATCGTCTAGTCTGTTCGTAGGCTTGAGGCGGCTGCGGTGCCTTCGATGAAGAGACAAGATCGATGCTCGAATCGCGAATAGGTCGAGCGGGAGGGGCACGGTAACCGCTTTTTTGCGTAAGAGTCTGTCCTTGGGTTCCAACGTCGGATAGAATGCCGCCATGAATATTGGATTCATCGGCTGCGGCAAGATGTCCTCCGCTCTTGTGCGAGGGATCCTAAAAAATGGTGTTTCTCAGCCCGATAAAGTCTGGTTGAGCGATCACGTGGAAGTGGCGGCCCTGTCGCTCGGGCGAGAGACCGGCTCCCACGTCGTGAAGACAAATGGCGAGGTAGTTCGTGCCTGTGATGTGGTTCTTCTTTGCGTAAAACCCGGGGATGCCGTGGCGGCGCTGGAAGGTGTCCGTTCGGAGTTGGCTGGGAAACTCGTGATTTCGATCGTTGCAGGTTTAACGATTGCCACGTTGGAAGGAGCGGCAGGACGGGAGGCAAAAGTGATCCGTGTCATGCCAAATACCCCGGCTCTGGTGCACAACGGTGCCTCGGCTTATGCGCTCGGGACATTGGCGACGCCTGGAGATGGTTTGTTTGTGGAACAGCTTTTCGGTTCTGTGGGATTTGTGGGAAGGGTGAAGGAACCGCTCTTGGACGCTGTAACGGGATTGAGCGGAAGTGGGCCTGCATACGCTTATTTGATGATTGAAGCTCTCTCGGATGGAGGAGTGCTCATGGGATTGCCTCGGGAGTTGTCTCTACGTTTGGCCGCTCAAACTCTGGCTGGAGCGGCTGAAATGGTACTGCAGACTGGGGCGCATCCGGCGGTTTTGAGGGACGCGGTGACCAGTCCTGGCGGAACGACGATGGCTGGTCTTGAGGTGATGGAGGCTGCCGGAATTCGCTCAGGCTTGATTGGCGCGGTGCGAGCGGCAACCGAGCGAGCCACTGAGTTGGGGAAAGCTTAGCCGTTGGGCAGCTGTTGCGTTATCGGTTGTATGTTTCTCCCAAGGCTCAATTCCCGGCTTTCGTTTGCATTTTTGGGCTTAGCGTCTGGCGTGGTTGCTGTGTTTTTGGGAGCGCGTGGGGTGACTGCTCAGACCGAGCCGCCCGAAGTGCCCGCGAACGGTAACTCGGAGCGCTCCAAGCTTCTTCCCCTCCCAGAAACAATGGGGGGACGTACGGGGGACCTTTTATCCAAGACCCCAAAATCGGATGAGAAAGTTCGGGAGCTTTTGAAAAAGGGAAAAACGGCTGTTTCGCAAAATCAAATTGCGGCGGCGAAGACCGAGTTTGTCCGTGTTTTGGAGCAGGTTCCCGACGATTTAACCGCTCTTGTTAATTTGGGTTGGATCGCTCAACGCGAACAGCTTTGGGAACAGTCCGAATCGTATCTTCGGCGAGCTCTGAAGCAATCGGTTGAGGATCCGGCGATTTGGTTGGCCATTGGATTGGCCACACTCGAACAAGGGAAGCTCGAGTCAGCCACGGCTGCCTTCGCTCAGACGGTCGTTTTGGATCCGAAAAATGCTCGGGCTCGGCGTTTTTTAGGCCTCACGTTGGGGAAACGAGGCTGGCTGGATGGAGCAGAACAGGAGATCCGGAAATCGCTCGAGTTGGATCCTGACGATGCCGGGGCTCATTTTAATCTCGCCGTTTTTTATCTTCAACGCCGTCCTCCGGCACTCGAGCTGGCCCGACGACATTATTATAAGGCACGAGATCTTGGGTTCGCTTCGGATCAAGAGATAGAGTCGCAATTGGCTCAGGGAGCCGGGCGTCCCCAAAACTAGATATTCGCTGACGAAACCTTTAAAACGCATCCTTTGCCACCTGTGTCTGACGCTTTCTTACCTTCGCTTGATTTTGTTTTGGCTGCTCTTAAAGCGCGTCGTGATGCCGGTGTTTCTTTAAAAGCCTCCGCTGGCAGTTTGGTGGGATTGGCGTCGGCTACTCCGGCGAAGCCGCAATCTGTGCCCGTGTCGCAGGTGCCACACAAAGCGGCCGGTTCGCAGATTCCGAGCCCGACAAAACGTGCACTCGGTGGGGCCACCGAGTCGTTGGCGCCTTCTCCGAAACCTCCGGAATTAAAGGAGGCTCGTCCGGCTGCGCCGCGAGCGATTGGTGGGGATAAGGCACTTCGTTTGGCTGCCCTCAGGTCAGAGGCGCTGGGCTGTTTGTTGTGCCCTAACCTCGTGCAGTCTCGTTCAAGTGTGGTATTTGGCGAAGGAAACCCAGATGCCGAATTGATGCTCGTCGGTGAGGCGCCTGGGGCGGATGAGGACTTGCGTGGAGAGCCTTTTGTCGGGGCAGCCGGAGAGCTTTTGGGCAAAATTCTCACTGCGATGGGGATGTCGCGTGACGAGGTCTATATTGCAAATGTGCTCAAGTGCCGGCCGGATGTGCCACTCGGATCCGCCGGTAATCGCAAACCTACGACAGAGGAGATGGGGCGTTGTTTACCGTTTTTGCATCAACAAATTGCGATCGTTCAGCCTCGGGTGATGGTCGCTTTAGGGGCCACTGCGATGCAGGGACTTTTTGGAAAGACCGAGCCAATGGCGCGGTTGCGATCCAATTGGTACGCGATTCAAGACATCCCGGTGATGGCGACGTATCACCCGTCCTATTTGCTCCGGAACCAGGCGTTGAGTGAAAAGCGGAAGGTTTGGGAAGATTTGTTGCAGGTTTTGGAACGTCTGGAGCGACCGATTTCGGCAAAACAAAGGGGGTTTTTCCTGAAATCAGGGGGGTAAGTGGCCGGAGAGACGTCGGGTAAACGTGCGGAAGAGGCGGCTGCCGGAGGGAAGGATTCTTATGGAGCGCAGGAGTGGCGCAGGGATGTGTTTTCTAGAGTGATCTCTGGATCGAAACCTGCTTTATTTAGACAACGCCCATTATCTTCACATGACTTTTTCTCCTCCAGTCAGTGTACGTCGACGCCGGCGAATGCCGGCGAATGCACGATCCGTGCGCCTTTCCGGGGCGTCGGATGTGCGGCGTTTTCGTGGTGCATCGAGGTTTCTCGAACAGCTCGATAAACAGGGGCCGCTTCCCTTGGCGGTGTTTCGGTGTTTTCCGGCGCTTTCTCGCGCTGTGACAATGTTGGTGTTGGTGGCGTTTGCCGCTTCTTCTGCTCCTGCGTTTGCAGTGAGTCTTTATTGGGATACAAATGGTACGGCCGCTGGATCTAATGATTCTACAAGTGGTATTTGGGGTTCCAGTAACTTTTGGAACACCGATTCGACCGGCGGTGCGGGTGGCGCCTTCCAGTCGACGACTACCAGTGCAGATGATCTGTTTTTTTCGGCTGCGAGTAACGCAACCGGCAACAATACCATTACGATTTCCGGTTCTCAGTCTGCAAGTAGTCTCACGTTTAGGAATGGGACTGTCACACTTGCGGGGGCTTCAAGTCCGATGCTGACTTTGGGAACAGGCGGGATAACGCTCAACAACACACTCGACGGTGCGTTAACGTTGTCGACGAGCCTTACAAATATCGTTTTGAGTGGGAGTCAGACTTGGACGAACAATAGTAACTACGGCATGTCGGTGGGAAGTGGTGTGAGCCTGGTTGGGAACGCAAGTGCGGGGGGAACTTATAATCTCACGTTTGCGGGGGCGGGCACTGGGACGACTACTTTTGGGGGGGCGATTGGGGATGGAACTGGAGGAGGATCTATTTCACTTACCAAAAGCGGCTCTGGAACATTGGTCCTGAGCAAAGCGAATACCTACACGGGCGCAACGGTGGTCAGTTCCGGTACGCTTTCGGTAAACACAGGGGGCGTCATTACGTCCAGTACCGCTGCAGCAAGTCAGATTTTGGTAGGCAACGGCTCGGGACGCGCCGTGATGTCGATTAATGGCGGTAACGTGTATGCTTACAGTACGAATCTGAACGCTGGTTCAGTTCAGCAGGCGGCGCTTGCTGTTGGTACTTCAAGCGGAACGGGCGTCTTGATACTTAATAGCGGTTCGGTGGCTACCTCGAATTCGTATCTAACCATTGGGCAAAGTGCTAGTGGAACTAGTGGGTTCGGAGCGTTACTGATGAACGGGGGAACGCTTACGACCCGGAGCAACTTGCTTATTGGTGGAAGTGCTACGGGTATGGGTAGCACTTCCCGAGGTGAATTAGTAATGACGGGGGGAACAATTAATGCCGTTGGCGGGAATGTTCAGGTGGGATGGTGGCAGAGTGCCAGCACTTTGAATGTGGTGTCGATGTCGGGTGGTTTTTTCAATAACACCGGTGGCAGTTTTTATATCGGAAACATAGGGTCAGGCGTTTTTGATCTATCGGGGGGAGCCGCAACTACTAACGGTGGTTTATATCTCGGTAACCAAAGTACGTCTTCAGGTATTGTGAATCTGCGGGGTGGTACGTTTTCCGCAGCGATCGTGAGCCGCCCAGTAACAACATCGACGGGTATTATTAACTTCAACGGCGGGTCCCTTCGGGCCACGGCCAGTTCAAACTCGTATATGCAAGGGTTGACGGGGGCTTATATTTATAGCGGAGGTGGGACGATTGATACGAATAATAGGGATGTTACTATCGCGCAGCCTTTGTTGGCTCCGTCGGGAAGTGGATTGTTAAGTATCGCTGTAAGCGGTGGCTCCGCATATTTAGCTCCGCCTATTGTGACGATTACGGGGGGCGGTGGGGTAGGCGCGACTGCCGCGGCTACTATCGATGCCAATGGATTGTTACAAGGGATAACCGTAACAAATCCTGGAACTGGTTATACGAGTTCGCCCACGGTGACATTGGTTGGAGGAGGCGGAGCCGGTGCGTCTGTTGGTGCAATCTTGCGGAGGCCGAATACCTCGGGTGGTTTAACGAAGATAGGTTCGGGTACTTTGACGTTGGCTGGGAGTGCGACTTATACCGGAGCTGTGAATGTATTGGGGGGAACTCTAAATGTGGGGCATAATCTCGCGTTTGGCGGCGGGGGTAGTGTGAATTTCGGGACAGGCACGAGTTTGACTTATGCGCCATCGACGGATTCCCAACTGACAATCGGTGGCACATTGAATATCGACGGTGGTACGGGCTCCTTGTTGACGCTACCATTGGGGGCTTCCACGACTAGCGCGGCCATTATGGTGACAGGTTCGGCTACGATAGCGAACGCTCCTCTCCGAATTGACTTGGCTGCATTTCCGGGAGCCTTGCCTATTACTGGAACTTACACTCTGATTCACGGCGGGGCGGGTAGTTCTCTGAATCCGGCAACGAGTCCAACGATTGGAAACGTCTATAACATGACGAATTTCAGTTTGGGCCCGTTGGTGTTTACCTCAACAGATGTGACGGTGGATGTCACCGCGACTTCCGGTCTCACAAACGCTTATTGGCGGGGAGCGTTGACGTCTTCCCCGAATAGTTGGTCGCTATCCAACGGCTATTTGAGTAACTGGGTCACGTCGTTGGGTGGGGGGACACAATCGCTGGTGCCAAGTGCAGGGACCTATGTGACGATTTCAGACAGCACGATCACGACGGCGCCGACAGCCACAGCTCTTGGAAGTGACATGTCGATAGCAGGGTTGCAAATCGCAGATACCAGCTATGGGCTGGTTCTGAATTCAGACGGATTTGATCTTTCTATCGGGACATTGGGAGTCACGATGAATGCGGGGGTTCCGACGAGTCTGTTGGGCTCTGGTATTGTTTTGAACGGTTCCCAGACTTGGACAACGAATAGTTCCAATGCACTGACGGCTTCGGGGGTGGTAAGTGGAACGGGGGGGCTTTATAAGGCGGGGACGGGGGTTTTGAATCTTACTGGGGCGGATACTTATACAGGGCCAACGTATATTAACGAAGGAACTCTGAGTTTGGGGGCGACTGCCTTTTCAAATTACAGAAGCAATACGCTGGTGAATAGTGGGGCCACATTGGAGCTGAATCCATCGAGCTCAAGTCCAAGGATGACCTCGTTTTCTTCTTATACTATCAGTGGTAGTGGGACCGTAACGAAGCTTGGGACGGGAACGATGTATCTGGGAACTAACAATGGAGCCACCCTCCATACGGTTATTAGTCTTAGTCCAAGTGGGTGGATTGATATCCAGGCGGGCCAACTTCGGAGCGACTGGGGGGGTACAGGTTCATATCAGAGTAATCAGGGTAATTTAAAGATAGCGTCAGGGTCGATACTTGATTTGTGGTCCGAATCAGGGACGTTCAACTCGATTAATGGAGCGGGAACATTGCGTCAGGGGTGGAACAATACTGCTACCGTAACAATAGGCTCTGGAAATTTTAGCGGTGGCTTTTCTGGTACAATTACCGATACAGATCCAGGGAATGGAGTTGGGCAGGGAACACTTAATGTGGTCAAATCTGGGACTGGCACGCAGGTCTTGTCAGGTACAAATATTTATCGTGGGAATACAACAGTAAGGGGTGGGACTCTGGTTGTCTCCGGAAGCGGAATAGGAACGCGGTTGAATGTCACATCTGGGAACAGTTTTACTTATGCCGCTCTAAACGATGGATCGCTGAGTATCAGTGGCACTTTTACGATGACTGGGGGCACTGGCGCGACGCTCGGTGCCTCGCTGGGTTCCACCACCACGAGTGCACAAATCAATGTCGCAGGTTCGGCAATTCTGAGTAATAACCCATTGCGAATAGATTTGTATGGAGTTCCTGGGGTAACGGTTCCTACCGGCACTTTTACATTGTTACATGGGGGGACGGGCAGTTCGCTTAATCCTGCAACGGCACCGACATTAGGAAATGTTTACAACCTGACCAATTTTACCGTTGGAGCATTTAGTCGAACCGCAACCGATCTGATGGTTGCGATTACAGGAACCACTGGTTTGACGTCCGCTTATTGGAAAGGTGGGTTGTCTGGGTTCACCAATGTTTGGGCTGCGTCCAATGGCAGCAGCGCAAGTAACTGGGTATCCTCGTTGGGGGGAGGTTCACAGGCGTTGACTCCCGGGCCAAATGCCTTGGTGACGATTTCCAATTCGACTTGGTATATGGCGCCGACAGCGACCGTTCTAGGGGCGAACATGGCGATCGGGGGACTTAATATCGCGGATACCACAAACGGACTCGGACTCAATGCGGATGGTTATGCGTTAAGTGTAGGTACGTCAGGGATCACTTTGGCGGCTTCGGTTCCTGCTAGTAGCATTGCATCAGACTTGATTCTGTCAGGATCCCAGAGTTGGACTAATAATAGTGGGAATCTTCTTAACTTCAATGGTGGCAAGGTGGATACCGGGGGGTATTTACTCACAGTTGCTGGTGCCGGGAATACAACGATATCGGGGCCGATTACTAATACGGGTAGCTTAACAATGGGTGGTTTGGGAACGCTGACATTGAGTGGGGCAAATTCATACACGGGTATTACCACGATAAATTCTGGATCGCTGGTTATCAGCGGAGATCCCGCAATTTCAAATTTTAAAAGCAATATAACAGTAAACAGTGGTGGTACACTGGAGTTTAGTACAGGAGCGAACACCACCGTACGAAATAACATTACGGTATCGGGCACTGGGACAGTGGTGAAAAGCGGGACGGGAATCTACTATGTGGGTGCTTCGGGTGTGCATACGTATTTTAGCATGGGTACGAGCGGGTTAATTGACGTTCAGGGCGGGATGCTGCAGACAAACAACACAGCCAATCCCGGAAGTTTTGGGCCGACAAACTTTGCGCGGCTAAATGTGGCGAGTGGTGCAATAGTGGATTTGTATAGCGAGAGTGGCTATTTTGGAGCACTTACCGGAGCAGGGACTGTGCGCCAGGGGTACACCAACAGTGTTACCCTCAATATTGGGAGCGGGGGGCAGAGTGGAGTCTTCTCGGGGACACTTACCAAAACAGCGGGAACGTTTAACCTGACCAAGACTGGCACGGGTACTCAGGTGTTATCGGGAAGCAGCACTTATAATGGAAGTACCAGGGTGGACGGCGGTACTCTGCAATTGGGAAGTGCGACCGCGATACCGGCTGCCACGACTCTTAATATGGATCTTACTGGGACATTGGATTTGAATGGCTACAATGCGACAATAGTAGGTCTTGGAGCAAATTTGGCGTCAACGGCTCTCATTACGGATAACTCAATGACAGCCGGAACGACTACTCTGACGATGACTCTTCAGGGGGGTACGTTTAACAACCTTATATCGGATGGAGTGAATGGCCGAAAGGTGGCCGTTGCCCTCGCCAATAATAATTCAGGTACAGTCATATTTAACAACGGAAGTAATACGTTCTCGGGAGGGTTGACGCTAACAGACAATCTCACGACCACGTATGGTACCCGCATTTGGGCTAGTACCCTGACATCCGCCGGTACGGCCGGGAATATCACTAGTAGTAACTTTGGTAAGGGGGTGATTACCGTTGGGACGTCGACGGCAGATCGTGTCCAGATTGGGTTCACGACGGCTAACCAAACATTGTTGAATGATATTGTCGTAAATTCGAATGTTGGTACGGACCTGCTGGGGACATTTCGGTTAAACGCCACGGGGATTGTGCTTGGGGGCACAATCACGGCTAACTTGGATGACGTTTGGTTCCGCCCCTCCACAACAGCATCGGGTACATTGACTGGTCGTGTTACTGGAAGTCACGGGTTGATTTTGGGCGATACATCCACGATGACGTTGACGTTGCAGAATGCCACTGCTGCTCCCAACGATTACGCTGGCAATACCACGGTTTATGGATCGACTACGCTAAGATTGGGGGCGGCGGATCAGATCCCCAATGGCGTGGGGACAGGAACATTGTCGCTCACTGGGACATTAAACCTGAATGGCTTTAATGAGACGATCAATGGAGTTTCTGGATTGGGCACAATCGATGGGACCAGTGGAACCCCGACTTTGACAATTGGGGATGGTGATGCCACGACTAGTTTTGATGGTTTGATAAGAAACGCTGCGGGTAACCTTTCTCTCGTTAAGACCGGATCCGGTATGCTTACACTGGGGGGCAGTAACACCTATACTGGTTCTACTACCGTCAGTGCCGGGACTTTGGTTGTAAATGGCACGTCAAAGGCTACCTCTACGATTGTAAATGGCGGTGAGCTCATTATTGGGGGTAGCTCCGCGATTGGGACGGGTAACGTCACCGTTGCCTCTGGTGCAAAGTTTACTTACGGAGCTCTTACTAATGGCACCTTAAATATAAGTGGTAACTTCACGTTTGCCGGAGGCGCGGGATCTTATTTCGGGGGATTGATTGGATCGAGCCCGGCTGGTTCCCAGATTAACGTGACGGGGAACGCTACAATTAGTAATACCGCGCATCAGATCAATCTTGGGGCAGTGCCGGGTGTTACGATTTCTACCGGGACTTATACCTTGATACATGGAGGAGCTGGGAGCTCTTTGAATCCTGCAACAGCCCCGACTCTGGGGAATGTCTTTAATATGACCAACTTCACGGTCGATGGTTTCCTCCGAACTGCCACGGACTTGAAGATTATGCTTTCGGCTACTGCCGGGCTGACAAACGCCTATTGGAGGGGCGGTCTTAGTGGCGCCTCGAATGTATGGGCGGCTTCTCAATCTGGATCCCAAAGTAACTGGGTCGGAAGTTTGGCTGGCGGGGCTCAAGGGTTGACCCCGGGCACCAATACGCTGGTAATTTTTTCGGATTCAACGATCAACACCGCTCCGACCTCGACAGTCTTGGGTGCTGATATGTCCATCCAGGGCATTATGATCTCTGATGGTTCTTATGGGCTTGGCCTGATTGCGGATGGTAATCAGCTAACGATAGGTGGTTCAGGTATCATTATGAGCAACGGTGTTCCGGCGAGTTCGCTTGGGACTAAAATTATCCTGGGCACGGCACAAATTTGGACAAATGACAGTGCCAGCGCATTAAGTGTCAGCGGCAACATCAACAACGCTGGTTACGGTCTGACGTTAGGGGGCAGTGGGAATATGACTCTTACTGGGATTGTTAGTGGGACGGGTTCTCTTACAAAGAGTGGTGTCGGTCAGGTGACCTCGTCTGTTGTAAATACGCTGACTGGTGGGGTGATTGTGAGTGGAGGCACTTTGGTTTTTGATAACACTGGGCGCTCTAACAGCACATCGAGTATACCAAGTAGCTCTGACATGACCATCTCTAGCGGGACGGTGAAACTTATCGGAGACATTTATGGGGGGTACTATTCCACAACGGCTGGGACCGTTACACTGAACTCTGGAGGTGTCCTGCGAAACGACCGCAGTATCTGGAATACTGATATGCTTTATAATGTGGCATTTTCAGGTGGGACACTAACTTCCGGGACTGGTAGTGTTAATAGTAATAGTGCGAACTGGTATATTTACGGCGCTCTCGCTGCTTCAGGAACGGAGATATCCACAATTTCCAGTAATATTATAAAGGCCACAGGGACAGCCTTGGCAGTGGATGTGGCCAGCGGTGGGACCCTGTTAATTTCGGGTAAGGTCATCAATGCTTCATCGAGAGGAGTTACTAAGACTGGGCTGGGTACTCTTGTGCTAAGTGGATCGAATACTGATGCGGGTATTCTGACTATTAGCGGAGGTACAGTTCAGGTAGGGGACGGGAATTCGGATGGTTTGATTAGCAGCTTTGCGAGTATCAGTAATAGTGGGGAGTTGCTGTTTAATAATAAAAATGCACTGACTTATTCTAAAGTTATCAGTGGTGCTGGTGGGGTCTCTAAGAGCGGCTCTGGCAATTTTACACTGACGGGCACCCAGACGTATGCCGGTGTAACACGAGTTAATTCTGGATCGTTGAGTATTGGTAGCGGCACAGTGGATGGATCTTTGCCTATTACTAGCAGCGTGGTGAATAACGGGACGTTGTTGTTTAATGTGCTTTCTGTGAGTGAGGCAGGCGCTTTGAGTGGGACTGGGGCGTTCATTAAGAATGGCGTTGGTTCGCTCACGCTTTGGGGCTTAGGAAGCTACACGGGCCAAACAACAGTAAATGGCGGTAATCTTCTCTATTCGGGTACGTATACGACGGGAGACATCACGGTGAATTCGGGCGCGAGTCTGAACTATGCTGCTCGTAGTGATAATCCTCTCAATATAGCGGGAAATCTTACCTTTGGTGGCGGAAACGGCACCTATTTGGGGGCTGCCCTCGGATCTACGCTGACTAGTGCACAAATAAATGTCACTGGATCTGCGGTGATCTCAGGCGCCGCTCCGGCAATCAACATTTATGGCATTCCCGGGGTGCCCGTGACCACCGGAACCTATACATTGATTCATGGTGGTGCTGGCAGCTCTTTGTTCCCGTCTGTGTCACCATCCATTGGCCATATTTACAATCAAACCGACTTCTTGATTACAGGGATATCGGGCACTGCCACCGATGTATTTCTCGGGGTGACACCGGCAACGCCTCTGACCGTAGCTTATTGGCGCGGGGGTATGTCTGGGGCCTCGACTGTTTGGTCTGCGTCGGACGGAATGACCAACAGTAACTGGGTGTCGACGTTGGGAGGAACTATTCAGGCTTTGGTTCCTGGCTCGGGAGCCATGGTGATATTTTCGGACTCTACCATTGTAGAAGCACCGCTCGGAACGGTCTTGGGTGAAAATATGTCAGTTGCTGGACTTACTATTGCTGACACCAGTAACGGACTTAGCGTGAGTTCTGATGGGAAAACACTTACCATCGGCACTTTAGGGATAACGATGAACTCGTTAGTGCCGTCGAGTTCTCTCGCGTCAGGGGTTGTTTTAGCAGGGTCGCAAACTTGGGCTAATGACAGTATGAACACTCTGACAATTAGCGGGAATGTCACAAATGGGGGCTATACCTTAACTGGAAGTGGAGGGGGGACCATTGTCGTATCTGGCGGAATAAGCGGAAGTGGAGGGGTTGTAGTTAATGGAGGCTCGGGAGTGCTCACGCTTTCTGGAAGCAATAGTTATACGGGCTCAACCACGTTGACGTCTGGAACAATTAATCTTGGTAGTAATTATGCGATGGGTGGTGGAGGATCTATTGTTTTCGCGGGAGGGACGCTCCAATTTAGTTCCGGTAACACGACGGATTACACTTCACGCTTTGTGGCGACTGCTGGTCCTGTTGCCCTAGATACAAATGGGCAAAATTTCACGCTATCCGGATCTTTAGGCGCGTCGATTATTGGTGGATTACTCAAGCTTGGATCTGGGACGTTAACGTTATCCGCATCCAATGCGTATACAGGCAATACGGTGGTCGGAGGCGGTGTACTAAAGGTTGGCGTGAATGGTACGGGCGCGTCCACGCCGATTGGAGTGGCATCCGGATCACTTTCAGTGTTGAGCGGTGCGACGTTTGATGTGAACGGCAAAACTTTTACAACTAAACCAGATACGATCTACCTATCAGGTTCTGGATACGACGGGTTGGGGGCGATCCAAAATACGGGAGGGTCCCTCGTTAATAATAGTGCCTGGACGAACCTAATCCTGTCTGGCAGTGCTTCGATTGGGACTACGAGCCGTTTGGATATCTATAATAATACGTTCTTGGGAGGGACCTATACTTTAACGAAAGAAGGTACGGGGTCGACCTATTGGAGTCCGGTAGCAGGTGCAACCGTTGGGGATATTGTGATCAATGGTGGGATCTTCGGGTTGCAGGGCACTGCGAATAATTTGGGCAGTACGGCTTATTCGGTTACCATAAATCCTGCGGGACAGTTTAATCTTTATAACGCCCAAAACCAGGCAAAACCGGTGATAATGAATGGGGGCACGCTTTACAGCGATATCAACGGAAACACGTTGACTGGTGCGGTTACACTTAATAGTGGAACCACAAATACGATTAACGTGGCAACGTCGGCGCTGGTCCTTAGTGGAACCGTTCAGGGTGCTGGTGGTTTCACGAAGCTGGGTACATTCAATCTTACGCTGTCGGGTTCGAATACATTTACGGGTGCTGCAACACTCGCGGCAGGTACAATTATTCTTGGAAACACCAATGCGCTTTCGGGGCCGAGTGGGTTGACCTTTGCGGGGGGAACTTTACAGTTTGGGGTGGCCTCGGGTGTGTATCCCAGTTTGATTTCAAACAGTGGAACTGCGGTCATTCTCGTAAATAATAATACCTTCGAAGGGACACTTTCCGGAGATATTGATTCTACAAATACGGGTGGATTGACGAAACTGAGCACTGGAACTCTTACCCTGTCCGGAAGCAATGGGTATACAGGAACGACGCTGATCAGTGCAGGGACGTTGCGGTTAGGGAGCAGTAATGCACTTGCCGGTGGTGGCAGTGTTACTTTTGGAGGAGGCACATTACAGTTTGGAACGAGTGGAGCGACCTATACGAATGCAATTTCGGGTAGTGGTGGAGCGGCGACAGTCGTTTTGGATAGCTTTGCAAATAGTAACACATTATCCGGCAACATTTATTCGAACAATACAGGTGGGTTAACGAAGAACGGTTCGGGGACAGTGACTCTTTCCGGTAGTAACGGCTATACTGGGGTGACATCCCTTCGTTCCGGTACTTTGGGGCTCGGTGGATCGAATGCTTTGGCCGGGGGAGGCAGTATTTCCTTTTTCGGTGGAACACTTCAGTTTGGTACTGTCGCAGCGACGTATTCCAACATGATTGCAAATAGTGCTGCGTCTGTATTGTTGGTAGATAGTAATGGATTTGATGGGACTTTATCCGGTTCGCTAGTTGCTTCGAATAGCGGAGGGTTCACTAAGTTAGGAGCGGGTATGCTCACTTTGTCTGGAAGCAATGGGTACACTGGGATTACAAAGATTGATGCAGGCACGCTGAGCGTTGGAACATCGAATGCGTTGGCGGGCGGCGGCAGTATTCGTTTCGGGGGTGGGACACTTCAGTTCACGTCGAGTAACACAACGGATTACTCAGCCCGAATTACCAGTAGTACCCTCGGTGCAATCGCAATAGATACCAATAATTTAGGAGTGACTTTCGCTGGAAATCTCCTGTCTTCCAATACGGGCGGACTTGCGAAGATTGGATCCGGGACTCTGACACTTTCGGGTAGCAACGGCTACACAGGAACTACAAACGTGAATGCTGGCACGCTGAATTTGATGAGTGCGTTTGCGTTAGGGGGCGGAGGCAGTATCACATTTGGTGGTGGTACTCTGCGGTTTAATACAGCCAACACGACGGATTATTCGACCAAAATTGTAAATAGTGTTCTTGGCGCTATTACGGTTGATACAAACTCACAAGGGGTGATTTTTGCGGGTAGTCTCGCTGTATCAAATGCGGCGGGGCTTACAAAACTAGGAGCCGGTACACTGACTCTTTCCGGTAGTAATTCTTACACCGGTGTTACCACGATTTCGGCTGGTACCCTGAATTTGGGAAATAGTAACGCTCTGGCAGGCGGAGGGAGCGTAACGTTTGTGGCCGGTACACTTCAATTTGGAGTTAATGGTGGAACCTATTCGAATATGGTCGCCAATAGCGGGACTGCCGTGATGTTGATCGACACGAATACTAAAGATGGAACATTATCCGGGGATATCGTCGGAAGTAATTCCGGCGGGTTGACGAAATTTGGCCAGGGAACCTTGATTTTGGCGGGTAGCAACTCGTACACCGGAACAACCAATATACTTTCAGGCTCTTTGAGGCTCTCGAATTCCAATGCTATAGCGGGTGCGGGTAGCCTGCAGTTTTCTGGGGGGACCCTACAGCTGGGAGTAAGCGGTGGGACTTATGTAAATTTGATCGCGAACAGCGCCGCGTCTATTTTGAATATTGATACTAATAGCAATGTTGGCACCTTGTCAGGTAATCTGGTGGCGTCCAATAGTGGTGGGTTAACCAAGTTTGGGCAAGGGACCCTCATTCTGGCAGGAAGCAACAGTTACACCGGGGTTACTTCAATCAATGCCGGGACGTTGAATTTTGGGTCGCTTTATTCTGTCGGTGGTGGAGGTAGCTTGAAATTTGGTGGTGGTACGCTTCAACTGGCGGTGAATGGAGGGACGTACGGTAATATGGTCGCCAACAGTGCGGCCTCGGTTATTCACGTAGATAGTAACGGGGTGGACGGAACCCTCTCAGGGAATTTGGTTGGCTCAAACAGTGGCGGGTTGACGAAGTATGGGGTTGGCAAATTGACCTTATCGGGAAGTAATTCGTATACCGGTGTGACGACTATCTCTGCCGGCACTCTGACGCTTGGCAGTGTAAACGCATTGGCGGGAGCAGGCAGCGTGACATTTACTGGCGGGACTCTACAGTTCGGTGCAGGAGGAGGTGTGTTTGGGTCGACCATTGCCAATAGCACGACCGCAATCGCGATTGATACCAACACCTACCACTCGACGATTTCAGGGAATTTGGCGGCGTCGAATATCGGCGGGTTGACGAAGTTGGGGGCGGGGACTTTGACCCTTAGCGGCAGTAATGCATTTACTGGGTTGAGTATTATCAATGCGGGGACTTTGAACCTGGGAAG
The DNA here is from genome assembly GCA_037133875.1 of Verrucomicrobiota bacterium. Classification (GTDB taxonomy): domain Bacteria; phylum Verrucomicrobiota; class Verrucomicrobiia; order Chthoniobacterales; family Chthoniobacteraceae; genus Chth-196. The sequence goes on from JBAXNG010000025.1 coordinate 76,009, forward strand.
TGCAAACGCACTTGCAGGAGGCGGCAGCGTTACCTTCGCCGGTGGAATGGTTCAGTTTGGTACAAATGGTGCCACCTACATGAATGCTATCACGGGGAGTGGAGCCGCGGCTGTCGTGATCGATACCAACTTGCAGAATGGGACGTGGTCAGGTGCGATGGATAATACGAATACCGGGGGATTCACAAAGGGCGGATCAGGCGTGCTGACTTTGTCGGGTAACAATGATTACACCGGAACGACCAGTGTGAATGGCGGGACCATCAATCTTGGTCATACAAACGCGCTTTCTTCGTCAGGGGCCATTACTTTTGCCGGGGGAACGTTGAAGTTTACTTCGAGTAATACCACGGATTATTCGGCGCGGATTATTTCGAGTGGCAGCGCGATTGCTCTTGATACGAATTCACAGAACGTAAGTTTCGTGAACGATTTGGTTGCGTCCAATGTAGGTGGGCTCATTAAGTGGGGAAGTGGGATGCTTACTTTGGGCGGAAGTAACGGGTACACCGGAACAACGTATATCAATGGTGGTACGTTAAGTCTTGCTCACACCAATGCTCTTGCTGGTAACGGTAATATCACCTTCCGAGGTGGGACCCTTCAGTTCAGCTCAAGTAACACCGGAGATTATTCGTCACGAATTGTAAATAGTATTGGTGCTATGGCGCTGGATACGAATTCGCAGGACGTGAGTTTTGCGTCTGCGTTGTCTGCCAGCAACACGTCAGGTCTGACGAAGTTAGGCGCCGGCAGACTGATCTTATCAGGAAGCAACGGGTACACGGGCACGACGACCATCTCGGCTGGAACGATCCAGATTGGCAGCACAACAGCGTTAGCAGGAGGCGGCAGCCTGACGTTTGCAGGAGGGTTGTTACAGCTCGGCTTAGACGCTGGTACATTTACGTCCGCAATCGTGAATAGTACGTCCGCTATTGCAATTGATACGAATGGATACAGTGCGACGATTTCGGGGAATCTGGCAGCATCGAATATCTCGGGATTAACGAAGCTTGGTGGAGGAACCTTGGTGCTCTCCGGAAGTAATGCTTATACGGGCACAACAACGATTAATGGCGGTACATTACAGCTCGCGAGCCTGAATGCCTTTGCAGGAGGCGGCAGCCTGACCTTTACGGGTGGAATGCTACAGCTGGGCGTGAATGTGGGGACGTTGAGTTCGGTGATCGCGAATAGTACCTCATCGATGGCGATAGATACGAACGGGTACAATGTGGCGATTT
>JBAXNG010000026.1:0-75341 GCA_037133875.1 Verrucomicrobiota bacterium
TCGCTTTTAAGATCGCGGGATCTCGCGTGGCTCAACAACCTCATGTCATCTATCAAATTAGAAAGCCCTTATCCGGCACATACTTTCCTCCAGAAGCTGTTCCAGCCGTTTCCGCAAGCGCGATTCATGAGCTCCACTCGTGCATTCAATTGTTGCAGCGACACAGAGGCGGAGCATGCACTCCACATCAGTGAATGAAACATATTCGGCTCGTATAAAGCCATCCGGAGCGCAGTTATGGTAGTTCCCAAGGGCAACACACATCCCCCCCACCGGATAGCCATACAATCCGTACGCAGTGGCCTCACAAGTACCCCCGCTCATCAAGCAGCGCTGGAACGGGATCTCCGCCACAGACGCGGCCTCAACAAGAGCTGAAGTGAGCGTTGCCTCAAACACCGAGGTGCGATCACCGACGCGGATTATGACTCCGTCTCCCATCTTGGCTGGCGGGCGCTCACTGCTCGTTTCAAGTGAAATAATTTTGATTCCGGCGGGCAAAGAGCCTGATTTCGCTAGGTGGACAGCACCTAGCAAGCCCACCTCTTCCGCACAAGTGAACACCGCCATCACAGATCCACTAACACCAAGCCTTTCAAGCTCATGGAACATAGCAACCATGACCGAACACCCTATTAGGTCGTCACATGCACGGGAATGCACAAGCCCATCTTCAAATTTAAATGTCGGAAGATCCCACATTGAGAACGCTCCAAAACTGCGGCGAGGAGCGTTGGTTGCCAAATAACTATCAGGCACACCGCCCAAGAATTCCTCACCAACGTACCCAGGGTGATCCATATGCGCACTAAAGAGCAATTCAGGTACAGCTTGCCCAGTCCGGTACTGGGCGATCACGTTGCCAAATGAATCAATGGTCGTTTTGACGTGAGGACATTGCGCCAACTGCAGCAATATTTCAGTTCGAACGGCATCTTCATAAAATGGAGCCGTCGGCTGAGCCATTATGCCTTGAAGAATCGAAAGCAACCGCTCTGTTTTCATAAAGTATCCTGCTTGTAATCATAATGTAGCGCCAGCACAAGCCGACACTAAATGAACCCGTTTGCATGGACAGATAACGGCTTCGTGAGCCCGCTAGAGTGCTAATGCGAGGCTCCTCTTGCCCGCATAGGCAAGGCACTCGACTCTTTTGGCAGTAACATTCGCGCCCGACACTCTGGTAGGTCGTTTTCGCCAACGTGTTCCGACTACATTTGGCGGGTTTTACTAGAGCTTAGCGAGCGCCCCCTTCGCTTCTCCAAACCCCTACCGATGCCCCACCACACATCGGTGTCCGCCGTAACAAAACCGCTAAATGTCCTGTTGCAAAAAAAATGCGGGGCCGCTGGCGAATATTGCCAACGACCCCGCTGTTCCCCCCAGAACGGTAAGTAAGACCCCTGAAACGACAGTTCGTTAGAAGAAATTCTCAACTTTCGAAACCCAAGACCCCAAACCACACACATCTCACTGACAAACAAGCACCTACACAAAACAAAAACAACCAACAGCCCCTATAAACTAAAGGACCTGCGTCTAACGCAGGTCCTTTAATCGTTATTCTACGCTCGAGCCGATTATTACTCTCGAGCGCCAGGTGTCTGAGATACAGCCACGTTCTTATTCCTGAACACTCAGGAGATACTGTCGAATCGCATCAAACTGCTTCGCCCCATCCCCATCCAGAATCTGTTTGAGCTGGGTCTTCATCTGGCCATCGACATAACGAGGCATTTTGGTTTCCGGATCCACACGCTGCGGATTCTGCAACCACCGCTCGAAATAGGATAATCGCAAGCGATTGCCCGCCCAAGCCAAGTTCAAGGCAGGCGCTTCAAACGGAGCGGTCGCAGGCTTCTTGCCTAAATCGTGACAGACCGTACAAGCAAAGCCTCCCTGGTCCCCCAGAAGTTTCTCCCCTGTCGCAACCAAGTCAGCAGGAGCGGCCCCAAGTGTCGTTGGTTTGTCACTGTACCCGTGCCAGTGTGAAAGCCCCTTGGCGATTTGTTCTGCATATGCTGGGAATCCAGGCATACGCCCAAGGATATAATGGCGTGGCTTCTCCGTCATTTGTCCCGCGATCATCTTCGCACTCCAAGTCGGCTGCAGTTTCTCCCCAAGCCAAGTGAGTCGAGGAATGCTCGTTGTCGGAATTGGAGCGTGCGCCTGCTCTGGCTTCTTTGGATCACGCTTGGGAGCCTTCAATCCCCCCAGCATATTCCCCTCCTCAGTCACAGAAGACCAAACACTTTGCCGTGCATCCATCTGATGGCACGCTACGCAACGCAAATCGTTAACCGCACGTTTCGCGAAGTCCGCCGCCGAATCCTTCTCAACCGTTGCCACCGCTTCTTTCCCAGCTTTTAAGAACGCGAGCAATGCGTCCCGCTTTTCCGCACCAAAAGCAAAGTCTGGAGCAGCGCCACGTTTTTCCGCAGTCGCCCCCAGACACCCCGAAGTAAGATCCTTCGAAATCACCTTTTCCAAACTAAGCGCCGTTCCCGGCACCCCAGCGTGACACTGCAAACAACCCACACTTGTGAGCAATTGAGCGCCACGAGCAATGTCGCCAGTAGGCATAGCCGAAGCCTCTGCTTTCGGGAACGACATCAAGAACGCCGTCAACTGAAGCGCCTCTTTGTCCGACATCGGAGTTTTCGGCATCGCTGCGCCTGGATGATATTTTTGCGGATCTTGAAGATAATCATTCAAGGCAGCCGCTTTCCATTTTGCGCTTACATGGTTGAGAGACACGCGGTTGAAATTATTCCCCACCTTGCTCGTAGGCGTACTGTGACACGCGACACACCCAAGATTCGCAAAAAGCGCCCCCCCTGCTGTCGCTCCATCCAAAACGGGATCGGCGGCCGGTGTTCCCTGACTGCCTAGAAACGCTGCGATATCCGCCGCCTGCTGTGCTGAGGCTGCTCCGTGTAAAACCGCCGGCATACGGCTATTTTCTCTAAACTGATGCGGATTTTGCAGCCACTTGGCGACCCACCCTTGGTCAAACCGAGCCCCGATATCAGTTAACATCGGAGCACCTCGACTCAACTCAGGCATCGCAGCCGCAGCTTGTCCTTTAGGAGAAAGAACCCCGGCACCATCATGACACGCGACACAGTTGGACTGGGCAAACAACGACCGCCCCTCCCGAACCTGATTCATCTTAGCGACAGAATCTGCTGATTCCGCGGGTAGATAGAGCGAAGTCGGCTGCACGGGTTCAACCCCGAACTCGGAAGACGCCCAGAGAAGCCGGAAAGTAGAGTCCCCTTTCTGCGGACTCGTATACTCCACTTTCAAACGATTACCGCCCTTACGCAGTTCCAACTTCCCTTCAAGGCGCTTTCCTGCCTCTGCCAGTGCTCCTTCAAACACAGGTGTATCGTTCACTGAAACCTTCACCTGCCCGGTGCCCTCAGCCAACAGCGTCACCTGCTTCCGTAGCGAAACCGCCAAAACACTCTCCCATTCAGCTGTAAATGGTCCCTTTGGTAAAAATGGAGAGGCATTGGTTCCCTCCGGAACGTGAAGCGCGACCAATCGATCCTTCCGAACATCCGTCTTTCCTCCAGCCTTCAACACCAATGCCACGCCGCTTCCCGCAGTTTTGGGTGCCGGTGCAGTGTTGGGCCCTTTGTTCACAGTCAGCACTGGACCAGTTTCGTGTCCCACTGCATTGATCGTGTGCCAGATTTTCTCGGGCATCGCGACGCCGCTCGCGGCTTTCACCCGCATGGTGATCTCGCTCTGCATTACAGGTCCAAGGCCAGCGGCCTCCAAAAACACCGTCTTTCGATCAGCGGAAAGAGCGACCCCCGTAATATCAACCGTGTCGTGGCCTAGTTCCTCCGGGTTACTTGGACGATAATCCTTCGATCCGTAATTGGACGTCCATCGGTAATTGTATTGTTCGATGCTGTAATTGTCGGGGTTTCCTGCAGTTTCAGGATCCAACGGCTCATCAAAGGTAATATGGATCCCGCGATCAGTGACCTTCAGTCCACTCGGTGCATAATGCGCTTTGCCCGTGTAACGCACCCGGTGAATCGCACCATCCTCAGCTCCCGTAGTCTGCCACCCTTTCTGGCCGGCAAGATACATCTGTCCGTCGACAGGTGAAAACCGCGCCCGCATGAGTCCCGTGTCAAACTTCAGCGGCACCTTGCTTACCCCTCCCTGCACCACACCACCCACGTCTTCCATCATCACCTCGTACAACGAGGCCGTGCCATAACTCAGGTGGAAAAGACGGCCTTTTAGCGGCCCCCATTTGTCGCTCGTGACCCAAACCTGCCCGCCCGAAGAGTTATCGACGGATTTCGGGAAGAAACACACGTGTGGGTCAAACTTCGTCGGTAGCGGATCTTTGTGAGAAAGATCAGGGACACTCAGGAAGGAGCCCTTCTTCACAATGTGCAGGTAACACATCGGCACCCAGGTCCCTTCGTTGTCTCCTGTAGTAATAACGTCCCCTGGCCCCATCCCGATCCCGTTTGGAGCACGGAATCCGGTCGCAAACACCTCAAATTTAGAGCCGTCCTTCGACACCTTCATCATGGTGCCATTGTGTTCTCCGATTGGATCCCATCCACGCCCGCCACCTTTCACCGGCCCACCTTTTACGAAGTAGAAGTTGCCCTCAGAGTCCGTCTGCAACTCAAACATGAACTCATGAAAGTTCGGCGTAACGTGCACGTCGTTATTAAACGCTTGATAGAAATCAGCCTCCCCATCTCCGTTTTCGTCAACCAACCGGACGATCCCGTCACGGCAGGTCACATGGATCACATCATCCACGATTTTTAATCCAAGTGGCTGGTGTAACCCCGCAGCAAACCGCTTCCACTTAATATTCTGAAGCGAATCGTCAATTCCAGACCCCACCCACACATCACCCGCGAGTGTCGAGAAAGCAATCCGACCATCTTTAAAGAAATCCATCCCCCCTATCCGCAACCAAGAACGCCACGGATTTTTCACCGGAATCTCGACCTTATCTACCTGAAACGCACCGTCCTCCGTCCCCACACTGCCTTGGGTCGTCACAATTTCGGGCCACAACAACCGACCCGGTTTAGTCAGCTCTGTTAAGTCGCCCGCCGAATTCATCGCCCTCAGCGCGGTCACCATTGCGTCTACCTGGCCGACGTTGCCTCTCCAGTGCGCTATTTTGAAACGCTCGCCCCCCTTAAACTCAGGCAACTCCAGCCCCACTTGCCCTGGAGCGATCCATTTCCATTTTGCTCCAGCAGGCGCTCCCACCGCTTTTAACACCAAGCGCGAATCCGACTTACTCGAATCATCCGATAGAACAACACACCCACTCTTTTCATCCAGAACCGCGTTCTCTGGCACTTCGGCCACAAAAACAGTCGAGGCAGCTCCCGCCGAGCTCACGTTAAACGACCGGACCAGCACCGCCATCTCCCCATTACCCTCTAACGATGGCGACTCAAGGATCGCTGCATTTCCAACGGTGTAAGAAAGCACCACCTGTTCACCGTGCCGATAGAGCCCCTTGTATTTCGCCCAGTCAGACGGCAGCGGCCCAAACGGGATCGTCGACGCCCCAAAACCTTTGGGCAAAGGACGGGGATCTGCAAAGCTTCCAGCTTTGCTCCATCCGGGAACAGCCGAAGTCCGGAAAGCCACATTCCCAACAGGACCAGGGTTTCCGCCGTGAGAACCGCTAAACGCGACACCTTTGAAATCCACAAACCCACCAGTCCACCCTCCCGTACAGCGCAATAAATCCGTATCAAAAGCGATGGTGCCTTCTTTTTCGGCGCCGACTCGAATCACGATCCCTTTGGGGGTGGATCCCGCGGCTTCTCCCGGCATCTGCACGGTCAAATTCAAGAACGGGCCGTAATCCATGTCCCATTTGGGGCGCCCATCAGCCCGCGTCTGAGGCTCTGCAGCCAGTAGAGGAGTCGCCAATATTGCGGCGGATAACATTCCAAACGAAGAGGAGCTTAGGGAGATTCGCATAATTCCAAGACTGAGTTCTAACTGAGGGGGCGGACAAAAACTGCAACTAGGGCAGCACTACCGAAAATAGGAAACATTCTTAGCAAGAAAAACACCAGTTTGAGACTTCCCGCACAGCGGATCGCTCTCATCCATGTCATCTTCTGGAAAGTAATGATTCTTACGATGTCCCAGAAAAAACAGGCTATTGCAGGTCAAGCCCGAGGATGAGCCGAATCGTAAGCGCTCCGGAGGCGCTCCACCGTGACGTGTGTGTAAATCTGGGTGGTCGACAAACTCGCGTGCCCGAGCAGCGACTGCACACTCCTCAAATCAGCCCCGGCATCCAGCAAATGAGTCGCGAATGAGTGCCGCAATTTGTGAGGACTCACTTCCAAGGCGATGCTGGTATAACGTAAATACCGCTTCAGCAGCGCCCACACTGCAGTAGGACTCATCGTTTTCCGGAGTTTGTTCAGAAACAATGGACCACGCTCCACTCCAGCCGCATGACGATACTTCTGGATCGCCTGTAGTGCCGGATCCCCCACAGGCACGACCCTTTCCTTACGGCCCTTTCCTAAAACTCGTACCGATTCGGAAAAAACATCCACATCCTGGACGGTCAACTTCGCTAACTCCGATACACGCAGGCCGCTCGAATAAAACAGCTCCAAAATTGCGGTATCCCGCAGCGGCATCCAGACGGGGGCCTGCTTTTCTTTTGGGGCACGCAACGGAGCCGTTAAAAGCTCCTCCATCTGGGTGATGTTCAAGACAACAGGGAGTTTTCTCCCGACCTTTGGAAGCTGGACGACCTTCAAAGGGTTCTCCTTGAGACCAAACCGATCGCTCAAAAATCGGTAAAATGTTCGGAGCGCCGCAAAATGCAACCGGATCGTAGGCTTGGCTTTGCCTTCTTTATTCAAGTGAACCAGATAAAGCCGGAAATGTTCGGGTTTCAGCTCCAGCCACCCGCCCAATTTTGAGCGAAATTCTCCAAACAGTTCCAATGCATGCCGGTAATTCAAAAGAGTTCTGGGCGAAACTTGCCGTTCAAACTCCAGATGCTGGAAAAAATCGTTCGTATATCGGTCCCGACGTTTGGGTGCCTTCACGCGCAGAGTCTGCCAAACCCTCCTCCAAAAACCAAATGTGGACTTCAAGAGAGCTCAATTCGTCGTGTTTTCCGCGACTCCTTTGACTTCTTCCTGAGAATCAAGTTGCGACAATGTCGCCCAAACTTCTAAGTTTCCGTTCTTTCCCTCCTCCATGAGGGATTTGTTTTACCCTCATTTGATAGTGTTATGGTCAACCTGATCCGCCGCTTCCAACAGCCACTACTCGTCACCCTGACGATCTTGGTCATCATCGCTTTTGTGGTCCTTTACGGAGGTCCAGGTGCCCGACTCGATAGATTAGGCGCCGATAACATAGGCAAAATCTACGATCGAAACGTCTCAGCCGCAGAATATCGGAGTATTCAACGCCAGTTCGAGATCACCCGAATGCTAGGCATGTTCGATCTCATCATTCCCTTGGCGCAAAACGCACGCACCATGCAGGAAGCGGTGGATAACTATGTTTGGAACACCCTTGTTATTCGTCATGAGGCGAAAACCTTGGGCCTCGCTCCAACCGAAAATCAGATCGCAGACGCCATCCAGCATCTCCCAGCTTTCCAAAACAAAGGAAAATACGATCACTCGCGGTACACTTCCGCACTTCAGACCGCTCTTTCGCCCCGGGGCATGGGAGCGGAACAATTTGAAGAGCTCATTCGCGACTCCATTCGAGTGCAGTCCATTAAGGATGCAATCGGGGCAAGCTCCACTCCCGCCCCCGATGAACTCGCCGCTGCCTACCGCAAGCAGTACCAGAAAGTAGAGGCATCCGTAGTCCGCTTCTCCAAGGAAGAAATCGCCAAAACAATCAATCTCACCGACGAAGACCTTCAGAAAACCTACGAAGCCCGTAAGGAAACGCTCAAAACCGCAGAAAAACGGAAAGTCGAGTTCGTGCTGTTCCCTCGTCCCACTGCTGACAAAGACGGAAAACACCCTGACTCCGATATTATTCAGAAAATCGCGGACAAAGCCTCCGATTTCGGAGTCGCTCTTCTGGAAGCCAACGCCAAATTCGAAGACGTCGCCAAACGCTTCGAAGTCGAAGTCAAATCCACAGGCCTTTTCAGTACAACTGATCGCGTTGAGGAACTCGGCAACCAACCTCAGGTAGCAGCAGCCGCGTTTCAATTAACCCCCGAAAAACCATTCTCCGAGGCGATCGGCTCTTCCAAAGGCTATTTCGTACTTCATTTGTTGGACAAAGAAACGCAGCCCGCCCGTCCGCTCAGCTTTGAGGAATCCAAAGAACAACTTAAGGAAGGCCTCAAGTCAGAGCGCACCAAAGAAACCCTCTCACTGAAGGCCACCGAAGGCCGGAACAAAATCGAGGACGCTGTAAAAGCCGGAAAATCGTTCCAGGAAGCCGCGGAAGCCGCCGGACTCAAAGCAGAGAAACTAGAGCCTTTCTCGCGCGCCGAATCGAAGCTCACTGGCTCAGACGCATCGTTAATTCAAAACACTGCAGTCGACCTTCAGGAAGGTCAGATCAGTACCGCTCAGGAAACCGCTGATGGAATGGTCATCATTCACGTCTCCAAACGTCTCCCAATCGACCCAGCTGAGGTCGAAAATAAAAAGACCGACCTCTCGCCAATGCTCGAAACGCAACGCACCGATGGCCTTCTAGGAGAGTGGCTCGAACGTCAGCGCGCCGGTGCAGGCATCCAACTCAATCAGGGACGCTAACACCCCCTGTATCCTCCGATGAACCCAACGGTTGAAGCCATTTTCGACGATGCAAATGGTGATCTCGCCGTGGGAGATCTCGAAGACGCAGTGGTGAAATATTCACGCTGCGTCGAACTCGATCCCCAGTTTTTTGAAGGCTGGCACGCTCTCGGAATGGCCCAAATGAAATTGGGCCATTATCCTGAAGCCATCTCCGCCGGATTACGCTCAGTCGAGCTTCAACCCAAAGACCAGCTTGCCTGGTCGAGCCTTTCCCTTTTCTACGTCCGCAACGGCCAGATCCCCGAGGCCGAAGCTGCAGGCGCCAAAGCGCGAATCCTGGGCTGGGGCCAGCAACTCAAGAAGGACGCCCCTCTTGACACGCCTCCGGCCTAGTTCTACTCCTCTCACTCGTGTTCCGTCTCTTTCGAGTCTTGGCCATTTTGGCTGCCGTGCAACTGCTCGGCGGGCACTGGGTCGTACTTCAGACGGCCGCTTGGGTCTCGATGACCGTCGAATACGCAAAAACCGATTCGATCCCCGAGGCCATTGCAAAAACTTTGGACGGGCAACACCCCTGTAAATTGTGTCACGCGGTTAAAAAAGCGCGTACCGACGAACAGGAGCAGACTCAGGTCAAAATCGCTCTCAAAAGTGAGGCGATTCTCCCTGAAGTAATCACGCTACCATCCCCGTCCTTTCACTCTTTCGAGTTCCCAGCCAGTGGTTGCAGCACCACCACACGCACCCTGGCTCCTCCAACTCCCCCGCCATTAGCCTAACGGGCTAACCGCTACCAGACGAGGGGTCCACAACTCCCCTCCATCCAACGCCCCGAATTTCCCTCGGGGACGCTCTCTTGTCGGGTTGGTACGCCAACCTCGACATTCAAACACTGGGTACACCCTCACGAGGCTCCCTATCCATTCCCAATCCGGCGAGGGAAACGCCACCAATCAAGGCTTTGCACCTTTTCTTCATTATGAAAATTCACCCGTTCGTCCTTCAAACTTCGTTCTCGATCCTTTTCGCCACCTTCCTCAGCGCGAGCTTCATCTCGTTCGCTCAAGAAATCGCCGCGTCCCAAGAAAAACCGACGCCGCTCCCCGACATCACCGTCACCGCCTCCCCCAGTGCCTTTGCCCCATCCCCGCTCATAGAAAAATACCAGCTCCCGCAAACCTCCAGGAGCCTGAGCATCGCACAGGCACAAGAAACGGTGAACCTCATGGACACCGAAGACACGGTCAAATATTTCCCCAGCCTTTTCGTACGCAAACGCAATAACGGCGACACCCAGCCCGTCCTCGCAACTCGAACCTGGGGAGTAAACTCAAGCGCACGCAGTCTCGTCTACGCCGACGACTTACTCCTCTCCGCGCTCATCGGAAACAATAACTCCATCGGTGCCCCCCGATGGGGACTCGTTTCCCCCGAAGAAATCGAGCGGATCGACTTCCTGTACGGCCCGTTTGCCGCCGCTTACCCCGGAAACTCGATGGGCGGCGTTCTTCAAATCACGACCAAAATGCCACAAAAACTCACTGGCACATTCAGCCAGACGGAGGCATTCCAGAAATTCTCACGCTACGGCACCCGGGACGTTTTCCGCACTGATCAAACGAACTTTTCGCTAGGCAACCGCCACGGTTCCTTCGCGTGGCTGCTCTCGGGTAATTTTCAAAACAGCTACAGCCAACCACTCACGTGGATCACTTCTGGCACAGCTCCAGCCGGTACTTCCGGCACCATCTGGGCCCAAAACAAACTCGGTGCCGCTGCGCATGTCGTCGGCGCCGGAGGCCTCTTACACACCAAAATGGAGAATCTCAAAGCGAAGTTCGCATGGGATCTCACCGACACACTCAAGGCTACCTACCAGATCGGCCTCTGGAACAATGACGCCAACTCCACCGTTCAGACCTATTTGAATGACGCAACAGGCGAACCCACTTTCGGAGGAGTCGCCGGATTCGCCAGCGGCAACTATTCGCTTCGCCAAACGCATCTATCCAACGCGTTCTCGTTAAAAACCAACACTGGAGGACACTTCGACTGGGACTTTTCGGTCTCAAATTATGTCTACCTAAGAGATATCCAACGCAACCCGTACGACGTCAACGCAACCGGCACGAACTTCACGTCCTACGGCAAAATCGCGAGACTCGACGGTACTCAATGGACCACTGGCGATCTCAAAGGGATTTGGAGGCCCGACGCATTCGGAGCCTCCCACGAAATCAGCTTCGGACTCCACACGGACAGGGAATACCTGAGCAACCCCACCTACCAAACCACCGAATGGAATGGCGGCCCAAATCAAACAGCCTCCCTTTACACCCTCAGCCGTGGGATCACGTCCACAAACGCACTGTGGATCCAGGACGCCTGGCGCTTCGCCCCCAACTTTAAGCTCACCGCAGGAGGCCGCTTCGAAGTCTGGGAGGCACGAGATGGTTTCAACCTCAACACCTCCCAAACCGCCGCAACCGGTGCCATCACCAGTACCACTGCCGTCTCCCAGCCAAGCGTTTCGGCAAATCGGTTTTCGCCAAAGCTGTCCGTAAACTGGACCCCAACCTCAAAATGGGAACTCACAGCTTCATTCGGGCAGGCGTACCGATTCCCAACCGTCACGGAGCTTTATCAAATCGTTCAAACAGGCGCGACGTTCAGCACACCAAACCCCAATCTCAAACCGGAAAACGTCCTGACCGAAGAACTCGCACTTCAGCGTAAATTCAAAGACGGCTCCGTTCGGATCTCCGTCTTCAACGAAAACGTACAAGACGCGCTGATCGCACAAACCAACCTCCTTTCCGGCCCCACACCAGTCAACTTCGTCACCAACGTGGATGAGGTTCGTAATCTTGGCGTCGAGCTTGCCGTCCAAAAAGATCACGTCGCCTTCGAACAACTCAGCGTTTTCGGAAGCCTGACCTACGTCGATTCCAAGATCGAAAAAGATTCGACCTGGAGCAGCCCCACCGGAACCACCGTTGTAGGAAAACACGCCCCCTACGTCCCCGATTGGCGCGCAACCATAGGCGCGACACTTCGTCCAAATGAAAACTGGTCGCTAACCGGTGCCGTTCGTTACAGCGGCAAGCAGTATTCGACGTTGGACAACACGGACGTGAATCCAAACGTCTACGGTGCGTTCGACCGGTTCCTCGTCGTCGACGCCAGAGTTCAGTACAAAATGAACGCACACGCCTCATTAAACGTCGGCATCGATAACCTGACGGACACGAAATTCACGCTGTTCCACCCCTTCCCGGGGCGCACCTACACAGCAGGCGTCAAACTCGAATTCTAAAACACACCAAGCCCGCCGCCATCCGCTGCCGCTTGTCCAATTTGTCTAGAAGGTAATGCTCAGGCGACCCTGTGTGGGGTCGTTATTGCCAAGGGACACCAGGCGCCGCCCCACAAAGGCGGCGCTTGGAAACCGCCCCCCGCCTCTTATCCTCCATCATCGAGTCGCCCATGAATCTCTCCAACACCGTCATCGACACCTTTCTCAAAGGCGGGCCCATCATGTGGCCACTGCTTATCACTGCAACAGTCGCAGTCCTGGTAGTAGCCGAACGCACGTTCTGGTGGATGAAGCTCGGAGCAAAAACCAATCCAAAGAATCTCGAGCCAGTCTACGAAGCACTCGAAACCGGCGATATTCAGAAAGCCTCGGAACTCAGCCGCTCTTCCGAAGACCCTATTCTCGGGGTCATCTGGCACGGATTAAACCATCACCACACCTCTTTGGAAAATGCGCTGCAGGTCGCGGCTGGTGCGCAGATTGAACAGGCTGGCCGCTTCCTGAGTGTACTCGACACCATCATCACTTTGGCGCCACTTCTGGGATTACTCGGCACCGTAACCGGCATCATGAGTGCCTTTCACTTTGTCGGGAATGAAGAGGTCGCCGCGCTCAAAGTCAGCGGCGGTATCGCGGAAGCACTGATTGCAACGGCCGCCGGCCTCACAACCGCAATCGCCACACTGATTCCCTTCAATTTCTTCAACGCCCGGCTGGCCAAATTCACCTTCCTGCTTCAAACCGCTGCCACCAACGTGGAAGTGCTCCTCAAGGCCGCCCCGAACCAGCAGTCCCCTTCCAAATGAAGCTGCTCTCCCCACTCCCACAAAGGAAAGCGCGGATCGAAATCATTCCCCTCATCGACATCATGTTCTTCCTGCTCGCCTGCATGATGCTCGTGAGCCTCAACATGATTCAAATGAACGGGCTCAAGATGACGCTCCCCACAGCCGCATCAGCAACACCCGAACACAAAACCGATTTCCTCACCCTCTCCGTCCGCAAAGACGGGGTGCTTTTTCTCGATAAATCCGAGATTGCCCGGCCAGCCCTCCACAGCGAACTCCAACGACGTAAAACCGCCGAGCCGGACTTACGTGTGATGATTCAGGGGGATGCCGAGGCAATGCACGGCGATGTGATAACCGTACTCGATCTGGTTCGATTGGCAGGAATTCAGAAGGTCACCTTCCAAACCAAGGCTGACTCTAAAGAAGGCGGCATGGTTGCAGAGCCCGGCCAGAATAAGTCGCCCGAATAATAGCGCCCCCATGGCCCAAAAAATCCAGAGCCTCACATCGTTGGGCGAGCATTTTTGGCCACACGCCTTCTTCGCCACGATTCTGGTGTACGCCCTCGTTCTGGGCTCAGGGTTCTGGCACCCAGACGCCGCTTTCCAGATCACTCCATCCATCGGAGTCCAGGAAAACGCACAACCCGGCACACCCGACGCCCCACCTTCCCTCGAAGTCGAACTACTCGCCCCTCCCGCCTCCCCTCCAATTAACTCGCCCCCAACCGCCACCCCGACTCCCGAACCTACCTCCCCAGCACCACAGCCGCCCCCAATCGTTCAACCTCCTCCAACCCCGCTTCCGGAAGCCATCCCTATTCCCGTCCCGGCTCCCGCACTAAAACAACCTCCCATCTCTACTCCCGCCCCCAAACCCTCAACTGCGCCCACAGCACAAAAAACACCCGCAGTTGCCAGCAAACCCTCGACCGAACGTTCCTCTAACAGCGGACCGGCTACAGCCACAACCACTGGCGCGTCCACTGGCCCCGCCTCTTTTTCCGGTGTCGCCCTCGGTTCCACCGATTTTCCAATCCCGCCATACCCCCCGCAAGCGAGAGAACGCGGCTTCCAAGGCGTAGTCACACTCAATATCCGTGTCCAAGACGGCCTCATTCAGGACGTAAGCGTCGAAAGCTCCTCCGGCTACACTCTGCTCGATAGCACCGCCACACGCTGGATCCGTTCCCGGTGGCGTTTTCCCAAACAACTCACCCGCACCTTTCATCAGAAAATCAGTTTCAACCTAGCAAACTGACCCCTCCCACCCGTACCCCCGTGAAAACACCAACTCTCCCTTCCTTATCACTCGTTGCTCTTCTTGCTCTCTCCACCTCGGCACTGGCCCACTCACCCGGTGGCAAAGATCGCAAAAACCCAGGGCCCGGCGTTCGCTCCCTCGAAGTCTGTGAAAGTAACGGCGCCCTACATCTGCTACTGGGAGAATTTACCCCGGAAAATGAATCCCCAGTCATTTCCCATCGAGTCTCCACCGACGGCGGTAATTCCTGGTCCACGCCAGTGACAGTAAACACAAACGTCCCTCCGCCCCACGGCCTGCATCGTGGAGTCGACGCCCGCATCGCAGTCCACGGCAACAACCTCGTCGCTGCATGGACAAGCACCGGCTCCGACAAATGGGGCAGCGGCCCGATCATTACGGTACGTTCCGAAGACGGCGGCAAAACGTGGACTCAAGGCCCAAACCCAGCAGACGACGGTTTAACCGACGGCCACAATTATCTGGCTCTGGGCGCGGATTCCTCCGGCCGGTTTCATATAGCGTGGCTCGACGCTCGCGATGGTGAACGCGGCCTCCGTTACAGCGTGTCCTCGGACGCCGGCCTGCACTGGGCCAGCAACTCGACCCCCGCTCCCAAAACCTGCGAGTGCTGCTGGAATGCTCTGACTCCGCTCAACAACGGAGGGATCGCTGTTCTTTACAGGGCCCGAGCTCCCCGAGACATGTTCGTGATCACTTCTCCCAACGCAGGAGCCAAATGGAACACACCGGTTCCGGTAGGCGATTTTAAGTGGGAAATCAATATGTGCCCCCACGTTGGAGGCGCACTGACAACCTGCGCCGGCCCCAATGGAGAACGTCTCCATGCCACAGTCTGGACGGGTGCCAGTGGCCAATCGGGGCTTTACCATCTCCGCTCCGACGATTCAGGAGTCACGTGGTCAGCTCCTCACAAAATGAACGTACCCATGTCATGGCACCCTCACATTGCCGCGGACGCAAAAGGACGGGTCGCCGCCGTTTGGGACACCATGACCGCAAGTACCCCTGTGGTTTGGAGCTCCATTTCCAAAGACGCTGGCGAAACGTGGAGTCAGCCGGTGCAGCTTTCTCCTGAAGGTGTACCAGCCGGGTTCCCCCGAGTGGTACCCGCTGGTGACGGCTTTCGGGTATTTTGGACCTCCGAACTTCCCGAAAAGGCAGCCACGTGGAGCAGCGTTGTCCTACAGCCCTAACTCCCTGTTTGGTCTCAAAATTGCTCTTATAACGCACTTCTTCTATCTCCAGATCGTCACTTTTTCTCTCCAAAACACATGAATCGTCGCGAAGCCGTTCAACGAATCACCCTCCTTCTCGGAGGCGTATTATCCACCCAACTTACCGCAGGCCTCATGGGCCAGGTGATTAACACCGGACCAAGCCTTCCCTTTAATGCCGATCAGGAACTCCTGCTTTCCGAAATCGCAGACGTCATTATTCCCACCACGGACACACCCGGAGCAAAAGCCGCGGGTGTTGAAAAATTCATCATCCGCCTCGTCCGTGATTGTTACATCAAACCCGAACAACAAACCTTCCACGACGGATTGGCTAAGCTGGAAGCCGACTGTAAGGAGAAGTTCGGGAAAGGCTTCGTCGCATTAGATGCCGCTCAAAAAATCGAAGCCATCCAGCATGCCACAGCCAAAAACCGAGGCTTTTTCTCCACCATGCGCCAACTGACTGTGGCCGGTTATTTCACGTCCGAGATTGGCGCTACAAAAGCACTCGAATACTTGCCCATCCCCGGAAAATTCCAGGGAGATGTGCCACTCAAACCCGGTCAAAAAGCCTGGGCTATTTAATCCCCCCTTCTTTCTTACCCCTCACTTCTCCCTCCTAATCCCATGGCAAATCTCAACGTAAAGGCACAAAAGGAACTCACCTACGACGCTATCGTCGTTGGCTCCGGAGTCTCCGGAGGCTGGGCAGCCAAAGAACTCACGGAAAAAGGGCTTCGTGTTCTCATGCTCGAACGCGGCAAACAACTCGAACACGTCACAGGCTACGAAGACGCGTTCAAAGGCCCCTGGGAATCCAAATACAATGGTCGTTTAACGGTCGAGCAGGTGGAATCCCACCCGAAACTTTCCCGCGATCATCCGTACAACGAAATGACGGACCGTTATTGGTTCAACGATTCCGATTCCCTTTATAAAGAAGTGAAGCGCTTCGATTGGTTCCGTCCCAACATCGTGGGTGGAAAGTCCATCATGTGGGGCCGCCAATCCTATCGCCTCAGTGACCTCGACTTCGAAGCCAACCTCAAAGAAGGCATCGCGGTCGACTGGCCCATCCGTTACAGCGAAATCGCTCCCTGGTATTCGTATGTTGAACGCTTCGCCGGTATCTCCGGTGAAAAACTCGGCCTCTCCCAATTACCCGATGGCGAATTTCTCCCGCCCATGGAGATGTTCTACGTCGAAAAGGAAGTCCGCCAACGGATCGAGAAAAACTTCCCCGGCCGGAACATGACCATCGGCCGCGTCGCCAATCTCTCCGAAGCGGCAAAGGAGCAGCTCGGCATCGGCCGTTCCTCCTGTCAGTTCCGTAACAAGTGCTCGTTGGGATGCCCCTTTGGTGCCTACTTCAGCACACAGTCCTGTACGCTGCCGCCCGCCGCTAAAACGGGCCGCCTTACCTTGCGCCCAGACTCCATCGTCACCGAAATCGTCTACGACCCAGACACCCAGCGCGCTACCGGAGTCCGGGTCAAAGACGCGGTCACAATGCAAGATCGCGAATATAACGCCAAAATCATCTTCGTTTGCGCCAGTGCTCTCGCCTCAACCGCACTGCTCCTGAATTCCACCTCAGATCGTTTCCCTGACGGCTTCGGAAATGACTCCGGTCAATTGGGACGCAACCTGATGGATCACCACTTCAAAACCGGAGCCACCGGCACTTGGGAAGGTGATCTCGACAAGTATTACTACGGCCGCCGCGCCAACGGGATCTACATCCCGCGTTACCGCAATGTTGGGGCCGACAAACGCGATTATGTCCGCGGATTCGGATATCAGGGCGGTGCGAGCCGCGAGAACTGGCAGCGCCACATCGCCGAAGCCACATTCGGTGCGGACCTCAAAAATCAACTCACCCAACCCGGTCTATGGAACATGGGACTCATGGGCTTCGGAGAAAGCCTGCCAGACCCCAACAACCGGATGTATCTGGATAAAAAGGCCAAGGATAAGTGGGGTCTCCCGCTCGTGGTGTTCGACGCAGAGCTCAAAGAGAACGAACACAAAATGCGTATCGATATGGCCAATGACGCCAAAGAGATGCTCGAAGCCTCCGGCCTCAAGAACGTCAAAACGTACGACAACGGTTCTTTCCCGGGGATGGCCATCCACGAAATGGGCACCGCCCGTATGGGCCGTGACCCAAAAACGTCGGTATTAAACGGGCACAACCAGGTTCATGCCGCCAAGAATGTCTTCATGACCGACGGCGCCTGTATGACGTCAGCCTCCTGCGTGAACCCATCCCTGACCTATATGGCGTTTACTGCCAGGGCCGCGGATTTTGCCGTCGAAGAACTCAAGAAGAACAACTTGTAGTTTTGGTCTCTCAAAAGAGCCGGTTGCGAGAAGCGACCGGCTCTTTTTTTTGCTGAGATCACCGCACACAGCGGGTGACCCCAGCGCCAAAGTAAACGATACCTCATCTTATGTCCTCAGCTTCGCCTATACTCGCGGCGCTTCTTCTCTCCGCTCTTCCGATGCTCCATGCGGCGGACACTTCGACTCAAGTCCCCCAAAACGCAGCCATGAGCTACCTCGATAACGGGGTCGTCAAAGTCGGGGTCGACCTCAATCACGGTGGCGCCATCGTTTTTCTTTCACGCGATGGCGGAGACAACCTGATCAACAACTTCGATCTAGGCCGCCAAATACAGCTCTCCTTTTACTCCGGCCCCGTTCCGTTTACCGCCGAAGGACAAACCCCGTCCAAACACTGGGAACACCTCGGCTGGAACCCTATCCAAACAGGGGACGACTTTCGGAATCCGTCCAAAGTCTTAACCCACGAAAACAACGGCCACACCCTGCACCTGACTTGCCGCCCAATGCAGTGGCCCCTGAATAATATCCCGGGGGATTGCACTTTTGAAACCTGGCTGGAATTGGACGGCCCCATTGTCAAAGCACGTGCCCGCTTAAACAACGAGCGCACCGATCACACCCAATATCCGGGCAGAATCCAGGAGTTGCCGGCGGTTTACGCAAACGCCGCGTTTTCCAGGGTCGTGAGCTACATCGGTTCCCGGCCATTTTCCGGAGAGCCCATCAGCGACGCCCCCAAACCGCAGGGCAAACATCCATGGACGTTATGGCGAGGCGCAGAATGTTGGGCGGCCCTACTGAACGACAAAAATGAAGGACTCGGGTTAATCACCCCCGGACAGGTTTATTTCACCGGCGGTTTTGCCGGCAAACCCGGACCGAACAATACATTCGGCAACAGCACCGGTTATCTTGCCGGTCAATGCGAAGAAATCCTGGATCACAACATCCGCTATGACTTCAGCTACGAGTTGCTGCCAGGAACCCTCGACGAAATCCGTAAACGGGCCACGGCACTCCGCCCCAAGGAACTTCCCACCTGGACTTTTAAGGGAAATCGTCAGGGCTGGACCTACCACAATGCAATTGACCTTGGCTGGCCCATTCAGGAGAAGCTCCACATTTTGCTAGATCAGAACGACCCGCAAATGATCAGTCCATACACGTTCTGGCTCGCCGAAGAAGCGCCATTCCTAGTCCTCGAAGCCGCTCTGCACTCGAAGCAAAAAACGGCCACGCTCTTCTGGCAATCCAACGAACAGGACGCCCCCGGCAAAGACCAAACCCTCAACATCCCCCTGACTCCCGACGGAGAATTTCACCGTTACGTCATTAAGCTTGCCGATCACCCCAACTATAAGGGCCCGTTGACCAGACTCCGCTTTGATCCGATTGACGCCGCGGAATCGGATGCATGGATTCAAGTCCGGAGTATAAGGCTCTCGAAGGAGCCTTAGGCGCGGCCAGCATCTTCCCGGTGACCATAAAACGCCACGCAGCGCGTTGGATTTATGGCGCAGGAAGTGTTACCGTAAAAGTGCCACCCCGAACCAAACTCATGACATTTCCTCGAATCCAACCCGCAAAACTTCTCCGCTGCGTAACACTGTCTGCACTCTGTGCATCCTTAGTTAGTTGTATTGTTGTACCGGACGAAGCACCTCGGCGACATTACCACGGGTACAAGACCTATCCCAGCTACGCACCCGCGCCTGCGTATCGCTACTACCCGGCTCCGCCGCCTCCTCCACCCGTATATCGCCCCGGTTATTATCGCCCGGCCTATGCCCCAGGTTACGGCCCGTCTTATTCTGTAGCACCGATCGCGGTTCTTCCTTATGGCGCAAGTCGTGTAGTCATCCGGGGTGAATCGTGCTGGTTCCACAACGGGCACTATTATCGACGGCACCCGCTCGGATTCGTCCTCTTTGTTCCTTAAACGTTTTTTAACGAATCCGGACCTAAAGGTGGTCTTTCAAGATATCGCGGGGCCCAATCAACGGCTCCGCGATGTTTTTGCACCCATCACCTTTTGTTCACACCTCTGTTCACGCGTTAACCCTCCGGAACGCCCCCTCCCAAGTTCGAAACCCCACTCTCATGGTCGACTCCCATCCCCCCGTCCAACATCTCCCACTGAGCCGCAGACAGCTTCTTGCAAGCGCCGCTCTCTTCGCCGCTCCCAAGCTTCTTCAGGCCCAGTCTTTCGAATTTAAACCCAACCAGCGCTACCCCGACCCCGCTGTTCAGATCCTCGATCCAAGCTTCACCAAGTACCGCATCTACAGCAGTACCCTCGAACAACTCGGTTCCGGAATGCGCTGGGCCGAAGGTCCCGTTTACTTCGGTGACGGACGTTTCCTGCTCCTGAGCGACGTCCCCAATAACCGCATCATGCGTTACGACGAAGTCAGCGGTGCTTTCAGTGTCTTCCGCCAACCCTCCAACTATTCCAACGGTATGGCTCGTGACAAACAGGGCCGGCTTCTCGTGTGCGAAAATCTGACCCGACGAGTCACCCGCACCGAATACAACGGAAAAACCACCGTGCTGGCTGACAGCTTCAACGGAAAACGACTCAATTCTCCAAACGACATCATTTGTAAATCCGATGGATCCATTTGGTTTACGGACCCGTCCTTTGGGATCGCCGGAAGCTGGGAAGGTGACGAGGCCACTCAAGAATTGCCTCACTCAGTCTATCGCATCGCCCCCAACGGAACACTCGAGCTCCTGTTGACAGATCTTAAGGGCCCCAACGGGCTCGCATTTTCTCCCGACGAAAAGCTGCTCTACATCGTCGAGTCGCGAGCCATCCCCAACCGTCTGATCTGGAAATACGACGTCGCCGCGGACGGAAAACTTTCCAACAAAACCAAACTGGTGGATGCCAACGGCGCGGGCTCCATCGATGGCATCAGGGTCGACACCGACGGCAACCTCTGGTGCGGATGGGGTAGCAACGGTGCTCCGGACGCCAAATCCGAAGAACTCGACGGGGTGATGGTTTTTAATCCTGAAGGGAAAGCCATCGGATTCATCCGGCTCCCGGAACGCTGCGCAAACCTGACCTTCGGGGGCCCGAAAAACAACCGTCTGTATATGGCGAGCTCTCATTCCCTTTACGCTCTTTACGTCGAGGCCCACGGAGCCGTTTAACCTCCTTCAGTCTGGGGAAGCCAACAACCTCATTGTTCTTCGTTTTTCCGTCCGTAATCCACAGTCACCCCGAAAAGCCGTGCTAAGAGAGTAGGAGGAATGGCGAATGCCACCTTGGTTATGAAAACTCTCGGAAACATCATTTGGTTTCTTTTTGGCGGCCTCTGGAGCGGACTGTTGTGGTATCTCGCCGGTATTATCGCTGCGCTCAGTATCATCGGGTTACCGTGGGCTCGCGCCTGTTTCCTTCTCGGAGACTTTACGCTTTGGCCCTTTGGCAAAGAATTGGTCGATCGTCGTCAACTCACTGGAAAAGACGACGTCGGCACCGGAACACTGGGCGTGATCGGCAATATCATCTGGTTTGTAGTCATCGGCTGGACCTTGGCCGTCGCCCACCTGACCGCCGCGCTCGCCTGTGCTCTCACCATCATCGGCATCCCATTTGCGGTACAACACCTCAAACTCGCCGTGGCCTCGTTGTGCCCCATCGGCAAAGAGGTCATCACAAGGAGTTGACCCAGCTGAAGGACATCCCCTTTCATCAATCACCTCATGGCAAGGTGGCTGCCTCGCTTAGGTCCTCTTGACGGGCAGCTGGGACCGCAGAGCCCGAAGGAGATCCCCAATTGGGATAAGGGAAATCCCCAATTGGGATAAGCCCTCAGGATCTACCCGCCTGTACGGAAAACAACTCTCCAGGGTCACACTCGACCGTCAGCACAATCGGCCGACAACACACGGTACAATCTTCGATGTGCTCATGGTCACCCTGGGAGGTATCGACCTGTGTACTCAGAGGTTCCCCACACCACGGGCAGTCAAAACTGGCTTCCTGAATATACATGGGGCCACAGTATACCGGCCTTCTTCCGTAATACAGCCTGCGCCCCCCACTCCGGCTGTCTTCCGCAACTGTTCAGCCCACTGAGCCCGCATCTTCCGAAAGAGGAGTCCCCTGTTTTGGAAAAAACACTCACCGAGCGCTTTGCCGATCAATCCTTCTGTGATTGTTCATCTAGTTTTGCCATTTGTTCACTGATATCCTCAATGGCGGGTTCAGAACGGATACCGTATTTCTCCATATGCACCTTTAGTGCGTCTTCGATCAATCGAGACGTACTCACTCCTAGGGTATCCGATAAAAGAACGACTTTCTTTTTTAAGATGCCTGATATGGAGATATTTAATTTTTCGCGCCGTTTTTGGATCTTCATTTTGGGAGGTTGCTTGCTAATTCCCGACTCAACACACTCGATCTAGAAAACAATCCTGTCCAATGAAGTAAAAAGAAAAATTCACTAATAAGTAACGAGGCGCACTTCCTGCGCACGTTATACGCAAGGCGCGTTTATCTACCCCACACATCGTACGCACTGTGCAACAGAAATAAAAATTTCTTTGAATAAACATCCCTCGGTCAAGTAGCAAAATCCGTCTCTGCTTTATGTAAACAACGTCGTTCCGCAAGGCAAGGCACGTTCACAAGTGGACCTCCTGTAGATTCCCTCCAATTCAATCAGAAATCCTCCCCAATAATTTCACCTCAACCAATTGATTCTATTCGAAAAAGTTACGGACGTTGCATCGCAAGCAATGGATTCTTCACAGACTTTTATAATACCCTTATTAGCAAATCCGAAACAATATCATCCCACCTTCACAACACACCCCCAAAGCGACGCGAGGAAGTATTAAGAGATGCCATTGCCATTGTCATAATGCACGGCAAAGATAAAGGCACTCCATTTATAAACCCAACACTCCAGCACATTCACAACGTCCATTCACAACATAATCCAAACATTGACACACAGCTATTTCACGACTGGACCGATAGCTTAATTCAAACAATCAAAATACACGACATTCGATTTACCACACAATTAGAATCCGAGTGGATAGCCATCATACTCCCAATAACAACATTTCTTAGCAAGCCACTCGCCAGCTCAAACACCACGACTAACCCGCACGCTTAACCAAACGCTCAATCACTGGCTAAAAACAACACCAGCCCTCGATCCCTTACGCTTTCCAGAACAGCTTATAGCCGCAATCCATTCCAGACCCGGATTACTTAGCACAAATACCATACAAACAGGTAATCATCCCACTTTTATCAAACCATGAGGATGGGGCATCCCAGATTCCGTCGCTTCTAGACAAATCCTTTTATCTCCTCTCTTTTCCGTTCGCCGGATTGAACCGCCCAGCCAATAAGGCGCTCTCTCGGAACCCCGGTTTTGTGAACAAGATCCGATTTTAGATTTGGGAGTTCGCTCTAAATAAGCCATCTCCTCGGGCTCTTATGATTCACGTTCTCGCTACTATTACCCTCCATCCAGGCCAACGCCCCGCCTTCCTTCAAGAGTTCCACGCTCTCATGCCACTCGTACACGCCGAACACGGTTGTATCGAGTACGGCTCTGCAATCGATTGCGCTACAGGTATCGAACTTCAATCCCCTATCGAACCAGACACCGTCGTGGTCATCGAAAAATGGACCGATGCACCTGCATTACAAGCCCACCTCAACGCTCCGCATATGGCAGACTACAGGTCCAAAGTGCAAAACTACGTTAAAGGCGTCGTTATCCGCATTCTAGAGCCCAGCCAACAATCGTAAAACGCTGCTTAAAAAGGGGGGCTCTTCCAGCCCCCCTCTTTACCTGGTTCTTTTCCCGGCTACGCCAATAGCCCCTGCACGACCTCACCGTGTACATCCGTCAGACGGTAATCCCGCCCCTGAAACCGAAACGTCAGCCGTTTATGATCCACTCCCATCAAATGCATAATCGTCGCCTGTAAATCGTGCACATGCACCGGATTCTCCGCCACGTTGTAACTAAAATCATCCGTGCGACCATACGTCGTCCCTGCTTTGACCCCGGCCCCTGCCATCCACATCGTAAAACACCGGGGATGATGATCCCGCCCCGCATCAGGCGTTTGCCAGTTGCCCTGTCCTGAAACACCTCTCCCAAACTCCCCTCCCCAAACTACCAGCGTGTCATCCAACAATCCGCGCTGCTTCAAATCCCGCAACAACGCAGCCGTAGGTTGATCCACATCCGTACACCTGGATTTACACCAACTCCCAAGCCGACTGTGATGATCCCAGTCCGGGTGAAACAACTGCACAAAACGCACCCCGCGTTCCGCCATCTTTCGCGCGAGAATACAGTTGGCGGCGTAACTGCCGGGCCGCCTCGAATCCGGCCCGTACATCTCGAATGTCTCTTCCGGTTCATTCGACAAATCCGTCAGATCCGGTACCGAACTCTGCATCCGATACGCCATCTCATACTGCCGGATTCTCGTCGCAATCTCCGGATCCCCAGCGTCGTGTAACTTCTTTGTGTTTAACTCCGAAAGCCCGTCCAGCATCGAACGCCGCAAATCCCTCGGCACTCCCGCCGGATCGTCCAAATACAATACCGGCTCCTTCGCATTCCGAAATTTTACCCCCTGGTAACTCGACGGAAGAAAACCCGACCCCCAGTAATAGTCGTAGAGCGGCTGGTCACTAGGCCGCAGCATCTTCGAAACAAGCACCACATAATCCGGCAAATCCCGATTCGGTGATCCCAACCCATAACTCACCCAGGAACCGATCGAGGGACGCCCCGGTAATTGGTGGCCCGTCAGCAAAAACGTCATCGCCGGTGCATGGTTGATCTGCTCCGTACACATCGACTTGATAAAACAAATGTCATCCGACATCGCCCCGATGTGCGGCAACCACTCGCTCACCGTCGCCTGACTCTGGCCCCAATTCCGGAACTTCGTATGTGCAGGCATAATCAACTGCTTCTGATTGGACGTCATGCTCGTCAGCCTCTGCCCGTTTCGAACAGATTCCGGCAACTCCGTTCCCGCTAACGCCGCGAGTCCAGGTTTGTGGTCAAACAACTCAATCTGTGACGGCCCGCCGGATTGTGTCAGAAAAATCACCCGTTTCGCCTTCGGGGGAAAATGAGGCACCGACGTCATTCCCCCAATCGCATTGCGGTCCGGCTCGCCCCCAAAGACCGAACTCATCGACGAGCCGAACGCCATGGCCCCAAGGCTCACGCCCGTACATTGGCCGAGAAAATAGCGACGCGTTCCAGCCAGTAAAAGGTCTTCGAATTCGCTCATAACATCTTTTGGTTTAGATTTTTTACTCTCTCGTAATTGCTTCATCCATGTTCAGCACCAACGTCGCAATCAACGTCGTTGCAGCCAGCTTGGGTGCCGCCAGCTTGGGACTCGGAACCGACTGTCCGTGATGCACCGCCCGCTCCGCCTCTTGCGGGTGAGCCAAATACCAATCCAGAGCCTTCGCGTATTGAGCCTGTAACACCGCCAGTTCATCCGGCTTTGCTTTCCGCAACAGGACCCGTTCGAAAATCTCGCCACTCGGCTCCGGAGTCGCCGTCTCACAGACACGCTCAGCGAGCACTCTGGCGGA
Source organism: Verrucomicrobiota bacterium (assembly GCA_037133875.1). Taxonomy (GTDB): domain Bacteria; phylum Verrucomicrobiota; class Verrucomicrobiia; order Chthoniobacterales; family Chthoniobacteraceae; genus Chth-196. The sequence continues at coordinate 25,353 of JBAXNG010000026.1, forward strand.
TTCGAGATAGGTGGTATCGTTCATCAGCGTAAGCGCCTGTAAGGGCGTATTGGTTCTCGGAGCACGCACCTCGCACACCCGCCGTTGCGCGCTATCGAAGAGGAATGCTGGTGAAGCGGACCGCCTCCAGAACGCATACAACGTTCTCCGGTATTGATCGCTCCCCTCACTCGCACGGTATTTAAACCGCCCCATGGTGATGTCCTCCCACACCCCAGCCGGCTGATAAGGACGCACCGGTGGTCCTCCCTGAATGGGGTTGAGTAATCCGCTGATTTTGAGTGCGGAATCCCGGAGCATCCACGCAGGCATCCGGAAACGGCTTCCCCGGGCCAGCAAACGATTCGCCGGATCGCGATTTAGGAGTTCTCCTGACACTTTACTGTCCTGCCGATACGTAGCACTAGTGATGATCACTCTTATCACATGCCGCAGGTTCCACCCGTTCTCCATCAACTCAGCCGCGAGCCAGTCCAGTAGCTCCGGATGCGTCGGAAGTTCTCCTTGAACACCGAAGTCTTCCGGGGTCCGTACGAGGCCTTCTCCGAAGAGGATTTGCCAGAGGTTATTAACGACGACTCGCGCCGTGAGTGGGTTATTGGGGTCCGTTAGCCACTTGGCAAGGCCGACTCGGGTGCGTTGCCCGGAGCGGTCATCATGATGCCACGAAGCCAGAGCGGTAGGGACGCCCGGTTCCACGGCATCCCCCTGTTTATCCCATTGTCCTCTTTGTAATACGTACGTCTTCCGAGACTCAGCGCGCTCTTCCATCACCATCACTTTCGTACTCTCCACCATCTCCCTGGTATCAGCCAGTTGGCTTGTTGCACGCTCCAGCGCCTCTTTGAAAGGACGGTACGGCGCGTGATCCGCCAGGAACTGGTCCCGCAGCATCCCGCGCAGTTTGTCCGGAACTTTACCCCCATTCAAACCAGCCTCTTTCGAAACACTCCATTCCGCCAGCTGCTCCAGTGGAGCTGCATCCAATATCCGAGGTGCAGGCCCCGGCTGATCACTTAACCACAAACGAAACCGCCCCAACGTACGCCGGGGCTCCAATGCCCGCTGACGCAACTCCACCACAACCTCCTCATTCTCCGCTAACTCCTCCGGCTCACTAAACGCCCACACAGCCGTGTGCGGCGTCTTGGGATCCGTATCAAAATTTGCCCATCCATTACGTGGATCGTCATCAAACGTATTCGTAATACTCCCGTATCCATTGTGCTTCTTCGTGTCCGCCGAATAATCCGCCACAGCCGAAACCACGTTCACTTCTCGCCCCTGAGTCGCCCCCTTGGCCCGAATCTGCACCTTGATGTCTGTCAGTACAAAAACACCATCGTCCGCACGCGACGCGCCTCCCATCGGCAGCGCCGCATCCGGCAACACCTCGAGCTTTAAGCCCGTCATCCGCTTCAGACCCGGCACTCCGTTTAAGCGATAATCATCCTGTTCAGGCGCCTTCCCAGAAGCCACCACCACCCCATCAACATTCTGACTCAAGGTTGCCCCTTCCCCTGACTCAAAATGAGACACTTCAAAAACACGCCACCCGTTAAATCCGCCCGCCACCACACGGCGCTGTTGTGCCAACCACTTTTCGAATTCCGGCTCAGCCAGCTTGGCCGCCGCCTTCTCCTCCGTCTTCCTCAAATCCACAAGCTTTTGCGCCTCACCCATCGCCCTCCCAGCATACGCTGATTGATACGGCAAATACGGCTCCGCCTTCTTCCCTGCCGCCCCCGTCTCGTTGATCGAATTAAAAAACGCCGACAACTGGTAATACTGACTCTGCAAAATCGGATCGTACTTGTGCGTGTGACACTGCGCACACCCCATCGTCAGACCTAACCACAGCGTTCCCGTTGTATTCACCCGATCCAAAACGTAGTCCACCCGCGACTCCTCCGGATCCCGTCCCCCTTCTCCATTGGTCATGTGATTCCGATGAAAACACGTCGCCATTTTTTGCTCCGGCGTTGCTTCCGGCAATAAATCCCCAGCGAACTGCTCCAGCGTAAACTGATCAAACGGCTGATTCCGATTAAACGACTCCACCACCCAATCCCGCCACGGCCAATTCGTCCGAGTGGCATCTGCCTGAAACCCATCCGTGTCCGAATAACGCGAGGCATCCAACCAAAACATCCCCATACGCTCCCCGTAATGCGGACTGCGAAACTGCTCCCGCCCGTATTCCAACCAGGCCGCCTCCCGCTTCTTCGGATCCGTCATTTCCTTTTCCAGCGCAGCGACACGCTCCAAACTCGGCGGCAACCCCGTCAAATCCAACGCCACTCGCCGAGCCAACGTCGACACCGAGGCCTCGGGTGACGGTTTAAGCCCTTCCCTCTCCAACCGCTTCGCCACGAACGCATCCACGGGGTTACGCACCCATTTCCCCAAATCCCCCTCCAAAACCGGAACTTCCGGCCTTTTCACCGCCACAAACGACCAGTGCCGATCATACTTCGCCCCCTGGCTGATCCACTTCCGAAACAACTCCACCTCCGACGCCTTCATCTCTTTGTGCGCCTTCGGCGGCGGCATCACCTCATCCGGATCCTTGGACACCATCCGCTGAATCAACGCGCTCTTTTCAGGGTTCCCGGGCTCAATCGCCTTATATCCACCCAAATCCCGCATCGCCTCTTCTAACGAATCCAACCGCAAATCCGCTTTGCGGCTCTTTTCATCCTGACCATGACAATGAAAACAGCGGTCGGAAAGAATCGGCAAAATCTCGCGCCCGAACTCAACCTTTCCATCACTGGCGGCTTCTAAGGGTAACCCAAGAGCCACAACCGGCCAAAAAACGTGCTGGAAGGATAATCTTTTCATATGGGATCGGAAACCACACCAGATTCGACGTAAGCCCCACTTCGCTCAATACGCGTATTGCGCAGTATTATGTCATTTTGCGAACATAACCCTATGGCAGTTGTTCCAGCCAAGTTACCCGCAGGATTCACACCGCGTATCGCCCTCGCGTTTCAAACCGTTCAGCCCCACCTCGAACGTGTCACTCGCGGCATCCTCGATTTCGCCAACCAATCCGGCGGATGGCATCTTTCCCTCAACCCGGAAGGTGCAGCCGTGACTTTGGAAAGTCTGCAGTCATGGGACGGAGACGGGATTTTGGCGATGATCGAAACACAGGAACAGGCAGACATCGCATGTAAGCTTTCCATTCCAGTTGTAAATCTCTCAGCCCGCCTTCCACAAACGACGCTGCCAAGTGTTTCCAGCGACAATTGGGCAATCGGCAAAAGCGCAGCCGAACATCTTCTGGAGCGCGGATTCAGACGCTGCGGTTTTTATGGGTTAGCGAACGTGTGGTATTCTGAGGAGCGATTCAGGGGGTTTAAAGAAACCATCGAGGCCGCTGGTGGCCACGTATCCGCACTCATCACACAGAGTAGCCTGGGAAGCGAGCGCCCTTGGGACTGGGATCGGGCTTCCCTCGAAAATTGGCTCCGTAGCCTGAACCCACACACCGGAGTCATGGCGGTTCACGATTACCGAGCCCAATTACTCTTGGAAACGGCCAGGAGAATGGGCCGTATTGTACCCGATGAAATCGCCGTCATCGGCGTCAATAACGACCCCGTTGCCTGCGACGGATCCATCCCCGCCCTGAGTAGTGTACCCCAAGACGGATATCAGATTGGGCAGCAGGCCGCTGAACTCCTGACGAGTTTACTGACGACCCCACAGATCCAGACGCAGCAAATCCATATTGCTCCCCTTAAAGTACACGCGCGAAAGAGTACGGAAACGTTTGGGGTGGACGACCCCGTGTTGCGGTCCGTTTTACAGGAAATCGAAGCCCGTTTACATGTTTCCTTCGGCGTCGATGAACTGGCCGCGAAAGTCGGATTCTCACGCCGCTGGCTCGAACAGTTATTTAGCAAACACCTTCTTATCAGCCCCCATCTCTACATCGTACGCCGTCGCGTTTGGGCCGCTCGCCAAATCCTGACAGAAGAACACGCCATCAAACCCGCAGCCTTAGCACGCCGATGCGGTTTCCCAAGCACCCGTAGCCTCAAAGCCGCACTTTCCCAAATCCCATAACCTTGCCACTGCAAAAGGCACACCTCCGGACTCCGTAGCAGCCATTGCCGCCTGCGTCTTTCCTTCGTAGACTCATCTCAGAACCACTCTTCCGTTCCCGTGAAAAAAGTCGTCCTCTACACCATTCTCGCTGCCGGCCTCGGCGCAGGCATCTACCTCTCCACCGACGAACCCGCGATCAAAACATCCGCAGGCACTTCACAGGGGGCTGGAGCAGCGGCAGAATCCTTCGCACACGTCAGCCTGGAACGGGATGCCCTCAGGGACCGGGTTGCCAGCCTTCAGGAAGAACTCACTCGCGTGAACCGTGAAGTAACCGAACTTGCAGCGAGCCGAGCCGCTGGGACACCGCTGAAAAGTCAGGATTCAACCGCTTCTTCGGCTCGGTCCGGCAAACTCGAAAGTGCAGATCCCTTCGCCAAATCCGTCCAAGCCCTCGCCGGACGCGCCGCGGAGCTCAACCAATACTTTCAAAAAATGACGGGCAAAGAGATTCCCGAACTCCAATTCCTGAGCGAGGGCGACTGGATCAATCTCGCCAAAAACGCAAACTTCGAAAACGAGGAGTCCATTCGAAAAACCCTCGCCGAAGTTCGCCAACAAGCGAAACGCAACTTTGCACCGTCGGTCTGGGGCGCCATCACGAAATTTGCCGAAGCGAACGGAGGACAAATCCCCTCGGATATGACACAGCTCAAGACCTTCTTTGATTCACCCGTCGATGAAGGCCTCCTACAGCGCTATCAGCTCGTCCAACCCGGCACCCACCCGGAACTCGCACTCCTGCAGCCGCCTATTTTCCAGGAAATCTCCCCGGTCGACTCGGAGTACGACACCATTATGTTTGTCGGACGCAATGGGCACCAAGTCGTTCCCATCGTAAAGACGCCCGCCAAATAGACCCGACTGCCTCTTCTTTAAGGGCATCGTTATTTGGAAAAGAGCATCCGCCCGCCCATCACAATCATCACGACCCCGAAAATGACGGTCAGATGACGGTTGCTGATGTGTTTCAGAGCGTCTGAAGCAAACCAAGCAACAGCCGCTCCCGCGCACCCACAGGGGATCGCAACCTTCCAATCCACCAACGCATTCGCCGAATTTTTTAGCGATGCAAACAGGGCCGTCAGAATCATCGCGGCCAGCGATGTCGCCACCGCTTGTTTTTGTTCAAAACCGAGCACTGCCACAAACAACGGCACCATCACCACACCCCCGCCAACCCCACACAGGGCCGCGATCACACCACTTAACGCACCGATAAGAATGGCAGGCAACATCCCCAACCCATGCCACAGACCTCACGCTATCGAAAACACTAAACTCGGCGCTCCCGAAACATCGCTCTGAACGCGGCTATCGGCGTTAGACGCCCCTTGTTCTTTGCGCCAATCCTTTAAAGAAATTCCTCAGGAATTGGTCTCCACATTCCTTGTAGTTTTTATGATCACGTTTGCGGAAAAACGCACTCATCTCCGGCTTCGAAACGGGAAAACCTACACTTTCCATGATCTCGTGCATATCGGAGTCCTTGAGTTGAAAGGCCACACGCACCTTTTTGAGGACGCTATTATTCGTGATCGGAAAATCCTGGGGTGGCGCGGGCCGGGCCTCGTCTTTGCCTCGTTTGCTGTAAACAAGTCCATCCAATGCATCCGCCATGAGATCGTCGGTGCAATGCCGGAACCCAGGATCGGTATCAAACAGCAACATCTGTTTCACATCTCTGGATTCAACGAAACTCCCACCTAGTTCAAACAACGAGGCCAGTTCCGAGTCACTAATATCGAGGATGTAGCGAAGGCTTCGGAGTGCGTCGTTGTTTGTCATGGAGGCGGCGGTTGTAATCGCTGCCCGGCAGGGAATCAACCAATGACCGGATTTCCGAGAATCTCAGATGTCGGGAGGGCTTTCATAGAGCTGTAAGAAGCAACGTAACATCAACAGGGAGGCGAGCTAGGCTAACGCAGGTTGCCCTTAGGAAGCTGCGAGAGTTTGGCCTTCAGGATTTGGCGTGCGCGATAAATACGCGTTTCCACTGCCTTTGCCGTGCATCCTAAAACGCCCGCGATTTCTGCATAGCTCATGTCCTCGTAGGTGAATAGCACCAGCGCTTCACGTATATCCTCTGGAAGTTCGCGTATAGCCGTTTCCACGATGCGGGCCGTGTCACCTTGAATCGCTTTGGTGTCCGGACTGGCGTCATCGGAAGCTGGGTCGAATCCGGCGGCCTGCAGCGTCTCGAGAGCCTGCGCAGGGTGACGTTCACTCCAGCGGTGTTGATTGCGGGTCAGGTTCGATGCGATTTGAAAAAGATAACTGGAAAACGCAGCTTCCGGCCGATAACGCATGCGGCTTTGGTAGAGTCGGACAAACGTTTCCTGAGCCAGATCACAGGCGGTTGTCGGGTTATTCGTCATGCGCAAAATAAACGCAAAAACCCGTTGCTGCCAACGCGTCATGATTTCGTTTAAAGCAAGGTCATCTCCGTTAGAGAGCTTTTGCATGGCGGCCACGTCTGCGTCATCCATCGTGTGCAGCTAATTGGAGTCGACGTGATTTTGATGCTCGGAGAGCAGGAGATTATGAAGAACCTCTCGCATAAATCTTCGTCCCGCTTCCGGATTCATTACGGCGGCCGTTTCTAAAACGTGCTGCATGCTCTGTCTCTGGCATTCGCTACGGACTGCTTCATAGTCGCGAAATGCGGCTTCAGTAGCTGCACTCGACTTTAGCTCCCTTTCGAAAACGTCAGATAAATCGCGCGCGCATTTGTCCAATTTCTGACACAGGGCCTTGCAGTTTGGCATATAGGCGTCATGCAGAGCGCAGACCTTTCCGTATTCTTGGTCGGTCAACTGTAAGTCTTTTTGCATCCATGCCAACGCGTCTCCGGTCCGAAGCGACGCCATTTCGCATGTGGAGCACATGCCGTTGGGTTGGATTTTTGAGCCAATGAGAATGCCCGCTACAAGCAAAAGCAGCGCTCCCAAGAGGATACTCCAGCCGGCTTTCATCGTGTGGAGATCTTGGCTAGTGGATTAATTAACTGGGCGTATCCAGCAAACCGAAGCTCCGAAGACACCGGCTGAGATCTCAAATTACCCAAAACCAGCCCGACGAAGAGCGCTACGGACCAGGCTGCAGCGGCAGGCAACGGTTTGGTGAACCAGCCAAGTAATCCATCAAGCCAACTCCAGCGGGTTTCCATACGCTCTTCATCGGCTGCGATTTTCTGCCACACATCCCGTTGGAAGGAACTCGGAAGTTGTTCATCTAATTGGGTGTGACGGAGCAGTTGGTGGAGTTCGTCATCGTTCATTTTGAAGTGCGCCCAGCCGGCTGTTACAGCTGGGCGCGTGCACGTTATTGAAACCTTAAGGAGATGGAATCAATTTTTCGAATGGGAGCAGCATCCCATTGACTTGCTCGCCATCATCGATTCGCACATGGCGTGAGACGAGGCGGCGGACACCGTTAAAGCGAGGGCTGCGGAACCGATCAGTAGGGCGATTTTTGTATTCATAGATTTGTAGGTGATTTTGTTTTTTGTTTGCAGGAATCCTTGTTCCTTCAAAAAGCAAAACACCGAATCCCCGCGAAACCCTTGGATTTTTATACACTATTTTTACGATTTCTCGCAGGGCCATATACGCCGCCAACTCGCACCCTCCAAACGGCCTTAAAACCAGCATTTGACTCGCTCGTAATCGCTATATCATAGAATCCCATCAGCACCTTCGATAAGGGCGCCCTGCGCTCCTCAACCATGACACCCGATACGTACACCAACTCGATGCCGCCCCAAAAACCGAGGGGATTCCGATCCGCTCTCTGCCTTTTGGTTACTCTCGCGTTGATGGCCGCAACCGCCTGGTGCACACACTTTTTCGAACAGCGCAAAGTCGCTAAACTTCGAGGGTCCCAGCCCAACATCGAATCCGGCGCCTGGGGCGATTTGTTGACCTACGATATCCGCGTCGAACAACCCAAGGAATACACTGCATTCCAACAACTCTCCACGTCAGGGCCGCGATGGCACTTTGGCAGCCTTACCCTGCCCGCCGTTCGTCAGCTTCTACTCGATTCCGGCCTCACCGAGGCCCAAGTGACCACGGCCCTCGCCCCCCAGAATATCCTCTCCGAAAACGGGAATATCACACTCAAAGGAGACGAACCCCTGATCCTTTCTCTCTCCCCTGAAGTTCGTTCCAAACTCTATCTGGAACTCGCGAAAAATCCGGCAAACCAAAATTACGCAATGCCTTGTTACGTTCCTCATAACGACGTGACAAAGCTCCTTACTAAGGACCGGGTCCCACTCGACAAAATAGCCCCACTCATCCGCAAACTCATCTACCAACGAAACGGCTTCTCGTACTTCAGCGACCAGGACTTGATCCTAGCCCACATCCAAACAGAGGAAGGCCGCCACGATTTTTTCCAAAGCCTCACCGGCCAAAACGCCGTCATTGTACGTCTCTTGATTCGCCCCTCCTCGGACATCGATAAAGTTCTCAACTATTGGGGCCTGCCTGTGTCAGGAGTCCGAATAAAAGATCTACGCCCCCTTCTGGAAGCTGAACAAAAGCTCCCGGATGGCGGCCACCTTAGCATCCTTTATTTTCTCCCCCCTCTCGCCAGGGAACGCCTCTACACCTCACCACTGCCAAACTTAAACGACCAAAAACCACCAGACTGCCACTGGAGCGCCCTCAATTTCTTTAACTCCAAACCCGATGACCGCCTGCTGGATCCCTCCATTGCCTCCCGGGTAGTGGTCGAAAACTATTATAAAATCGCGAAGCCCGGCATTTATGGGGACTTAGTTCTCCTATTAAATCCACAAGGCCACGTGGTTCATTCCGCCGTATATATCGCCGACAACATTGTCTTCACCAAGAATGGGATAAACTTTGCTGTCCCATGGCTTTTAATGCGCACTAACGATATGCTCGGAGCCTATTCCCACACGGTACCACTACAGCTCGCGTATTATCGGAGAAACGACCTGTAAAATCAGCGCTTTCCCTGCCCCCGCTGCCCATGCCCCCGAATCCGACTCCTCCCCCCGATGGCTCGGTTGTGAATCGGCCCAAAGTCATTCCTCTGCAAGACTTCGGGATCAGTGTCTTCGAAAGCCGTCATGCCCCGGGGTTTGTCGGTAAATTGCGCGACGACTTCTCCAAATTCCTGCTCGTTCTGGCAGGACAAGCAATCTGGGAAGCCAATGGGACCCGGATCCTCCTCGAGGCTGACAGCTTCGTCCATGTGCCGGCTGGAGTGGAGCATCATCAGGTCGACATCGAAGGCAACGCCGTCACCCTGTACGCCCTGCATTACTCCCCAACCCTCCTGCGCCCGGAACTCAATAGCCGCCTGGCAGCCTCGGGGCTTTATCATTGGAACGCCACCGACGCGACACGCAGCCTTACCCGGTTTTTGCGCTGCAGTTTCCAGGAGATGCTTTACGAACAGCATCTAAAGCGGGAAGGCTGGGAAACCGTACTCTGTGCCCGCCTTCTGGAAATGGCGGCGCGCTCCGTTCGGCTCCTAAGCCGTCGGGGGGATGAAAGCGCCGCCGCGCAACCGACGAACTGGGACGCCGCTGAACGTGTCGCCCAATACGTGCGCCAACTTCAAACGCGCTTTTACAAACAGGAGACACTGGATGAAGCCGCCCGATCGGTGGGATTAAGCCGGCGCCTTTTCACGAACATGTTTCGAGAAACAGCAGGGCAAAGCTGGCTGGAATACCGCCTGCAGTTAAGACTCAAACACACCTTAAATCTGCTCACCCAAAGCGATAACTCCATTATTGCCATCGCGTTCGAGGCTGGATTCGAAGATCTCTCAAACTTCCACCGCGCCTTTAAACAAACCTACGGTTGCACTCCAAAAGCCCATAGAGACAGGCTCAAGGCACCTGCCACTGGCACCACTGCCTGATTTCCCCACATTGTTTGCCCGATTTGCCAAGACCTCAGGGGCCTAAATGCGCTTCAATAGCGCCAATGATCACGGCAAATCCCCCCGCATCGGACTCTATTAAAAAAAGTCAGTGGATAGTCCTCGGAGCAGCCGGGCTAGGCTGGCTCTTCGACGGTTACGAAATCGGACTCTTCCCAGTCCTTGCACGGCCCGCACTCCAACAAATCCTCGGAGGCGCCGGCGATTCTCAAGTCGGGCATTGGATGGGAATCATTACGGCGTTCTTTCTCGTCGGCGCAGCATTGGGCGGCGTCGTGTTCGGCTTTCTGGGAGACCGCATCGGACGTGTCCGTGCGATGGCCCTCAGTATTCTGGTGTATTCCCTCGTGACGGGCCTCGGCTACTTCGCCCAATCCCCGATGGACCTCGCCATCATTCGCGGTATTTCAGCGCTCGGAATGGGCGGCCAGTGGGCACTCGGCGTGGCGCTCGTCATGGAAAGTTGGCCTGAACGGTGGCGCCCCCTTCTCGCTGGGCTCATGGGCGCCGCGGCGAACGTCGGCTTCCTGATGGTCGGCGCAACCGCTCGCCTTCACCCCGTCACGCCAGAATCCTGGCGCTGGATGATGATCGTGGCCGCTCTCCCCGCTTTGATCGCGGTCTTCGTAGTGAGCCTCGTTCCTGAGTCCGAAAAATGGAAAGCATCAGTCAAAAAAGGAGCTGGCAGCGCCTTCCGGGAAATCTTTAGTCCAGCACTACGGGGCCGTACTTTTCTCGGAATCGCATTTGCCTCTATCTCGCTCATCGGAACCTGGGGCGCTGTACAGTGGCTCCCGCTCTGGGCCGATCAATTAGTCGCCGGCTCCAATCCAGCAGCCAAAGCCGACACCCAAATGACACAAGCGTTCGGGGCCATTGTCGGCTCCATCATCGCTCCCTTCATCGGTGCCCGCCTCGGTCGTCGCCCTGCGTTTTTCTTGCTCTGTCTGGCATCTCTTATTGTTTGCGCCGTGATGTTCCGAACCATCTCTGCTTATGGCTCAAACTTCCTCGTCGCAGCCTTCTGCAGTAGTGCCGTCACAGCTTCTTTCTACGGCTGGTTCCCTCTCTATTTCCCTGAACTGTTCCCAACCCACATCCGGGCGACCGCTCAAGGTATCTGCTACAATTCCGGACGCCTTTTTGCAGCCGTAGGTGCGCTGACTCAGGGACAGTTGGTTGCCTACTTCGGCGGTAGCTACGCGAACGCCGGGGCCGTCATTACCCTCATCTATATTTTAGGAATGGTCCTCATCTGGCTCGCGCCAGAAACCAAAGGCAAACCACTTCCCGAGTAACCCTCCGTCCACCCCCTGCCATTTCTCTCCCATGATTTCGCCCACCCGCATCGTCTCGGTTCAGGAAACCCACCTGTATTACCTGCCGGTCCAAACACGTGTTCCCCTGAAATTCGGCACTGAAACACTCACCGAAGTCACCTGCGCCAGAGTTCAGCTCAAAGTCCAAAACCAGAACGGCGATTCCGCATTCGGCTGGGGTGAAACTCCCCTCAGCGTTCAATGGGTCTGGCCCAGTTCGCTACCTTATCAACCCCGTCTGGCTCGTCTCCAGGATTTCTGTGTCCGTCTGGGAAAAGCACTCGCCTCGTTTGAAGGAACAGGCCATCCCATCGAAATCAGCCAGGACTTTCAGGAACACGTTCTCCCGAAGCTCCTCGAACAAGCCAACGCAGAAGCCCCTCTCGCGGAACCTATGCCCTGGCTCGCCGCCCTCGTCTGCTTCTCCGCCTTCGACATCGCTCTGCACGATGCCTACGGCGTTTTACTCCAAGTCCCGTCCTTCGAAACATACACCCCCGAGTTCCTGAGCCGTGATCTGGCCTCGCTCCTCGATAACGATCCGAAGTTCCAGGGAAAATTCCCGACCGACTTCATGCTCCCTCAACGTCGGGACCACATGAAAGCCTGGCACCTCGTCGGCGGTCTCGACCCTCTTGAGGCCAGCGACACCAACGAGCCCCGTCCAAACGACGAACACCCTGTCCTGCTGCGCGAATGGATCGCACGCGATGGCCTCCAATGCCTCAAAATCAAACTTCGAGGTAACGATGCAGAATGGGACTACCAACGTCTCCTGCGTATCGGCCAAATCGGCATCGAAACGGGTGTGCTTTGGCTCAGCACCGACTTCAACTGCACCGTACACGACCCACTTTACGTCGCAAAAATTCTCGATCGTATCCGCGACGAAGCTCCCCGAATCTCCGGCATGATTCTGTACGTCGAACAACCGTTCCCGTACGAACTCGAACATTACCCCATCGAAGTGCTGAGTGTTTCCGCACGCAAACCGCTCTTCCTCGACGAAAGCGCCCACGACTGGAAACACGTTCGGATGGGACGCCAGCTCGGCTGGACCGGTGTTGCCCTCAAGACTTGTAAAACACTCACTGGGGCGATCCTCAGCGCATGTTGGGCTCAAGCACAGGGAATGACACTGATGGTGCAAGACCTCACGAACCCGATGCTCGCTCAAATCCCGCATCTATCACTTGCGGCGTATCTGCCAACCATCATGGGTGTGGAAACCAACTCGATGCAGTATTATCCGGAAGCCTCCGCGCCTGAAGCGCGCGTGCATCCCGGCATCTATCAGCGCCGGAATGGATCCGTCGATCTTAGTAGCATCCAGGGTCCTGGGATCGGTTATCGTCTCTCGGAAATCCAGAGAGACCTTCCCGCCTGCGCTGCCGCGTTTAAGCGATAGCCGTTGTTTGTTGCATGATTGGAAACGGGCCGCTTTACGGAGGCGGCGAGGCCATTGCCGCTTTTCTCCAGCGCCTGCGCTGAGAAAAGTGGGAGGCGAGTGTTATTGCGTTAGCCATACGGTTTACAGGAATGGAATGGGATCGGTTTACCGAATGGGTCCTGTGATTTAGCAATCACGAAACACATTTGCCAATTCGCGTAGAGGATTTTGCTTTTTCATACCGGGGGCTGTGGAAAGCTGCTGCGACTCCACAGAAGGAGTTTTGACTATGCCTACGCTCTTTTTAGGATTGGTTCTCGGGGTCGGTCTTGCGGCTCTCCTGACATTGTTATTTGGGATCTACACAATAGGTCCGACGCAGCGCGGCGTGGTCACGACGTTTGGGCGAGCCCAACGGTTGGAGGGAAAGACGGGGGACGACCCTCAATTGGGGGGGCTGTTAACAGACGAGGAAAAGACGCGTTACAATTATCCCAATGTCCGTGTGATTCTGCCTGGCGGGCCGTATTTCAAATGGCCCTGGCAGCGCCTTTATAAGGTGGATATGACCATCCAGACGGTGGACATCACTTGGGATCCGCTCGTCCGCCAGGAGTACATCGAGGCGGTGACGAAGGATAATTTAACGGTTCAGATATCGGGGCAGATCCGGTGGAAGCCGTGTGAACGGAACCTTTACGCTTATCTCTTTGGTGTGGCGCATCCGGCGGCGCATGTTGTTGGGTATTTCGTTTCGACGTTGCGTGATCGTGTCGCGACGTTTGACGGAGAGAGCCCGGAAGGAGCGGTGGAAGGTGTCTCGATCAACGATTTGAGACGGAATCTTTCGTTGATCAACCGGCATATGGAAGAGGCATGCCGGAAGACGGCGGCGCGTTACGGGATCGAATTTGATGCGGCGCTAATCACCAACATTGATCCTCCCAATGACGTAGATGAGGCGCTGGCTTCCATCAATACGACACAGAATCAGGTCGCCGCTGCGATTAGCCAGTCACGCGCTGATGCGGAAACGAAACTAAAGATGGCGGAACAAGCAGTGCAGATTTCGCAGAACAAAGCGGAGGCCGAGGCAGCGCCGCTTCTTGAGTTGGCGAAAACGCTCAGCGCAATGCGAGCGAAAGGTGGGGCCGCGGCGCTGACCAGTTATCTAAGGAACGCGAGTTTGCCGATTCGTGAAAAAGCCGCTGAAACAATCCTCAAGCTCTGAGCATCTCTGAAGGACCCGCACATTTTACCCACTGACTTTTCAAATGGACTTTCTTCTCTCTGTTTTAGCTGGGCTGGCTTTGACCTATATTTTCATACCGCTGATCGCGTCTCTCGGGAGTGCGCTGCAGTTTTGGCGCGTTTTACCGGAGCGGACGGTGCTGGTTTACACCTTTTTCGGTAAGGTGATCGGAAAGGTGGAAGAGCCCGGATTGTTTTTCCCACTGATCCGATTTGGGCCGAAGGCGCTTCTTTTCCCGTTCTTTGGCAAGGTGTACAGTGTGAGCTCCCAGCTTCATCAATCGTATTTACGGAACCAGCTCGTGAACTCCGAAGAAGGCGCGCCCATGGGAGTGGGAGTGTGGTTCGAGATGTTTGTGAATGACCCGGAGGCGTTTTTATTTCGGAACGCTTCACCGATGGGATCGCTAAACGCCAACGTTGCGACGGCGGTTGTGAAGCAGCTTTCCAATTTGAAGTTGGACGTGCTTCTGGAAGATCGCGACGCACTTTCACGGAGAGTTCGGGAGGAAGTGTCGCCTACGTCGTCCCAATGGGGTTTTGCCTTGGGCTCCACTTATATCCGGAAAGTGGCGTTCCGGGATCTTGGAATGATCGCGGAGATTCAGCGGAAGGTTGTGAATCGGCTTCGGCAGGTGACTGCGGCGATGAAACAAGCCGGCGACAATACCGTTGCGATTATCCATTCGGAAGCTGACAAACAGGCGTCGCAACGTTTGGGGCAGGCTCAAGCGGTACGTCCCGAGGTGGTGGGCCGCGCGCTAGCGGAGATCCAGCGGGAACCTGAAGTAGCGCAGGCGTTGTTCCGGTTACTGGATATTACGGCGACGTTGAAGAGCCCGGGCAAGATTGTGCTTACGGAAGCGAATACCGCGGGATTGATCCTGAGCGCCTAAGGCGTGTTTTTGAGGGTTGCGGTACGCGCCCAACTGCTGGATTGAATGCCCGGCGGAACCCCTAAAAGCCTATTTTAATTGGGTGTCTGCTTACGTTTAACGTGCTCTTTACCAAAAAGTAGCCCAACAAAAGCCAGAATAACGTCAAATGGCAACCCTACGAACGACCTTGTTTTTCCGAGGAGCGGTCTTGGGGAAAGCCGCACGAAAGCCAGTGCTTTAGCCCTCTGAAGTCTGGGGGGGAAATCCAAAAGCATATGCCTCTTATTAAGCGGCTAGCCTGACGAGCACCTTCACCTATCGATGGTGGTTTCAACCATGTTCATGTGGGTTTGAGACATTCTGTTTTTTGGCATGGGAGCCTACGGTCCTAACGCAAAACCACAGCTTAACGATCGAGTACACATACGAGACTCTGTAGAGAATCCGCATCCGATCCCCCTCAACGTGTCGAGAACTCAATGGTCATTTCATACCAAACCAACCATTCTTTCATTCAATACACTCATCACACATCAATATAGATTATTGACTGTGAATAAAGAGCCTCACTGCAACCCTGCAGCCCCGCACAGGCGACGCCCCTCCTGTGGGCATCCTATTCTATTTCAATCCACCCCAACTTCAGCCGGATCACCGCGCTGTCGCTCTGCATCAAAACCTGAGTTTTGTGTACCCAAAGTCGCAGTGTGTGCGCACGAATCCGACTCATAATCCTGAAAAACCGCATCGCCTCCCAACTCTTCTTCCCCCTGAAACGTTATGTTCGATTTTCTTTCTGATCGCTCCGGCGGCCTCTGTGGTACCAGCCACCTCAAACGCCGCGAGTTTCTTCAAATCGGCGCACTCTCCGCGCTCGGGCTCTCCTGGCCCCAATATCTCTCCGCAAAATCCGCAGGCGCAGTAAAAGCCGGCCACGACGAACGCTCTTGTATCCTCATCTTTAACCTCGGTGGCCCTCCACACGTCGATCTCTGGGACATGAAACCAGACGCCCCCGCCGAAGTTCGCGGCCCGTTTCGTCCGATCCGCACCAATGCACCGGAGATCCAACTCTCTGAGATTTTGCCAATGCACGCCAAAATCGCGGACCAGTTTTCACTCGTCCGGTCCTGTCACCACGACGGCGCCGCTGTTCACGATGCCGGCTGGCAAATCATGCAAACGGGACGCCGCTTTACAGGTGGAGTCCAGACACCCCACATGGGCGCCGTCGCGAGCCACCTGCTTGGAAAACGCAACGACCTTCCTCCTTTTATGGTGCTCCCAGAACTCATGGGACGCGGCGGTGGAAACCTTCCAAACGGCCAGGCGGGAGGCTTCCTTGGCAAAGCCTTCGATCCCTTCTCACTGATGGCAGACCCCTCCAAGCCCAACTTTAAAGTGCCGGATCTTCTACCTCCGGACCTCATCGGAGCGGTTCGTATGGAACGCCGGCAACGCATGCGTGAAGTCGTCGAGGGCGCGATACAGCAGTTTGAAGCGAGCGAAGACGCTCGGCTCATGGATGAAAATTTCCACGCTGCTTTCCGACTCATGACAAGCGAACAGGCACGCAGCGCCTTCGATCTCTCCAAGGAACCCGACTCCGTACGGGATCGCTATGGCCGAAATCGTTTTGGCCAGTGCTGCCTGCTCGCACGACGACTTGTCGAAAATGGCGTGCGCTTCATCACCCTCAACACCTTCCTGACCGTGTTTGGTGAAACCACTTGGGATATTCACGGGTCCAAACCCTTCACATCCATCGACGGCATGAAAAACGAGGTGTGCCCCATGTACGATCAAGCCTATTCGGCTTTGATCGAAGACCTCAAACAACGCGGTATGCTCGCGAACACCATGGTCGCTGCGCTCAGCGAATTTGGCCGCACCCCAAAAGTGAATCCCGCCGGAGGCCGCGATCATTGGCCTCAATGTTTCACCGTTTCTTTTGCTGGCGGCGGAGTCAAAGGCGGACGCGTCATTGGAAAGAGTGATCCCGTCGGTGGGTTCCCTGCGGAAAGACCAGTGATGCCCGGAGACCTTGTGGCCACAATTTTCCACAGCCTCGGTCTCGATCACGAAAGCCACTTGGACGGGCCCGCCGGGCGCCCATTCCCTCTCGTGGACTTCGGGCGTCAACCCATCCGCGAACTCTTCACATAATCGGCTATGATACGTGAATTTCTTTTTGCGGGAACCTGCCTCAGCTTGGGCAGTCTCCTCAGTCTCGGAGCCACCGAGTCCACAGGGCAGCTCGGTGTGATCCCTGCATCCGTTGCACTCCATCGGTCGGGACAACACCAGACGTTGTTGCCTGTTTTTGAACAGGCGGGCCTTCCTTCAGGCATAGCAACGGGCGCCACTTTCACCTCCAAGGATCCAACGATCGTATCGGTCTCCAAAGAAGGATTACTCACCGCATGCGGCAACGGGACCACAACCGTATCCGTCGAATGTAACGGGTCTATTACTGCTTCAACCGTCTCGGTCCAGATCGACTCCGCCGAGGCGCAATGGAGCTTCAATCGGCATGTACTGCCGATCATGAGCAAGGCCAACTGTAACGGAGGCGGCTGCCATGGTGCACTCGCCGGCAAAGGTGGTTTCCGACTAAGCCTCGGCGGTTATGACCCAGCTTCAGACTATCTGAATATCACACGGGACGCACTCGGACGCCGCATAGAATCGGGTGACCCGCTTCATAGTCTTTTCCTGACAAAACCAACCTCTGCAACTCCACACAAAGGCGGACGCCGATTGGACCCGCAGTCCGAGGACTATCGCTTGCTTGCGGAGTGGATCGCCTCCGGCGCCCCCGGTCCCATCGAAAAAGAGGCGGGGCTAGACCACATCGAAGTGTTACCCGCACGATGGACTTTGAAGAAGGGGCAAACAGTACGACTGCTGGTACGCGCCCACTACAGCGACGGACGAATCGAAGACGTCACACAATGGGCAAAGTTTTCGTCTACGGATGAAACGATGCTCCATGTCAGCAACCCCAACGGCGGCGTCGAGGTCACAGGCTACGGCGAAGGCGCCGTCACGGCTTGGTTCTCAAGCCGGATCGTCATGAGCCGGATTCTTTCACCATTTCCAAATGAAAGCGGCGAAACATCGACCGATGTCTGGCAGGTACGAAACGTCGTAGATGAAGCGGTTAACACACAGTTGAAGCAATTAAACCTCACCCCTTCGCCCATTTCAGACGACGCTACATTCATTCGCCGAGCTTCTGTGGACGTAACGGGAGTGCTACCGACACCTGCGGAGACGAGCGCATTTCTCGAGGACAAATCTCCGGGAAAACGCGACGCACTGATTGAACAACTCATTAACAGCAATGAATTCACCGATTACTGGACATATCGGTGGTCAGATCTCTTCTTAATTAGCGGCTCTCATTTACGCCCCGGTGCAGTGAAGGCCTACTACCAATGGTTACGTTCAGAGGTAGAGAAGAACACCCCTTGGGATGCCCTCGTACGTCACGTACTCACCGCCAAAGGCGACAGCCTAGAACACGGTGCGACGAACTTCTTTGCCGTACACCAGGAGCCCGAAACGATGGCCGAAAACGTAAGCCAGGCGTTTATGGGGCTCTCGATTAATTGCGCGAAGTGCCACAATCACCCACTCGAGAAGTGGACTAACAACCAGTATTACGCTTTCGCCAATTTGTTCTCCAGGGTGCGAGCCAAAGGATGGGGCGGAGATGCCCGGCAAGGCGACGGAAAGCGCACACTTTACAGCGTTCCATCAGGGGAATTATTACAACCCAAAACAGGTCGCCCGCAACCCGCAGCGCCTCTGGATGCACCGCCTGTTGCAGATCACGAAGGGACTGATCGCCGGGAAGTCCTCGCCGATTGGCTCACCTCACCCTCGAATCCGTACTTCACACGGACGATCGTTAATCGCGTCTGGGCCGCCTATTTTGGAATCGGCATCGTGAATTCCGTTGACGATCTACGCGCCTCCAATCCTGCAACCAACGAAGTTCTATTGGATCGTCTGTGCCAGTTGCTGATTGAGAAAAAATATGATTTGAAGGGTCTCATGCGAGTCATTCTCCAGAGCGCCACATATCAGCGCTCCAGCGAAGTGACGGCCGGCAACAAAGCGGATTCACGGTATTTCGCGCGATACTATCCACGACGATTGATGGCGGAGGTGCTGAGTGACGCCATTTGTTCCGTTACGGGTGTGCCGGAGGAGTTCAACCAAGTGAACCTGCAGGACGGCTCCATGGAGAAGACAGATTTCTATCCGAAAGGCACTCGTGCCCTGCAATTATACGACTCTGCGGTTCGTTCGTATTTTCTGAAAACGTTCGGTCGCAACCAGCGGGAGATCACCTGCGACTGCGAGCGATCCAACCAACCTAGTATCGTACAGGCCCTGCATCTCTCCAATAGCGCAACGCTGAACGGCAAATTAGCTATTCCTGAGAACGCAGTAAAAGGGTTGCTAGCGGATGAACCCAACGATTCAGAATTAATCAAACGCACGTTTTTACGCTGCCTGAGCCGGCCGCCCAAACCGGCTGAACTTCGCGAATACACTGCTCTGCTTGCCGCAACGCCCCAGGAGGAACGGCGCACGGTCACCGAAGATCTTCTTTGGTCACTGCTCACCAGTCGCGAATTCCTCTTCCAACACTAACCCCGAGTGTTTATGCGCATTTCCAAATCCGCTCCTATTACACAGCGTTTCAACTTTTCTTTGAAAGCGCTCCTAGCCTCGGCTCGCCATTCTCACTGGGCACTCACCCTAGTTGTTTCAAGCACACTATCGGCTGCAACTCCTGATTTTCATGCCGATGTGGCACCGATCCTTCGCGATTATTGTTCCGCCTGCCACAGCGGTCAGGAACGAGAAGGTGAACTCAACCTCGAAACCTATCAGGCTCTCAAAAAAGGAGGAGAAAACGGTGCAGCCCTTCCCGAAAAGCCCGGTGACACGAGTCTACTCGACAAGGTTATCCACGGCAAAAAGCCCGCGATGCCTCCGAAGAAAGAAACTCAAATCCCCCCCACCGAAATGGGCATCCTGGAAACATGGCTCAAGGCCGGTGCTCCCGGACCAACGGCTAAGGATGTATCCATCCTGACGCTGGTAACGGTCCCTGATTTGCCGCTAAAGCTTCAAAAATCAAAAGCCATTACAGCAGCCACGCTGTCTCGAGATGGCCGATTTCAGGCTGTCGCACGCTATCAATCGGTCGAAGTCCTGGACCTCAACACAAACGCTCGGGTCCATCACTTCGAGGGATTGCCAGGCAAAGTGAACCAGCTCGCTTTTTCACCGGATGGCACGCGTTTGGTTGCCGCCACAGGTTCCGTTGGAATCAGCGGCATGGCCATTTGCTGGAATCTCAAAGACGGAACTCCTTCCCTCAAATTGGAGGGAGAACACCAAGACCTGGTATACTCCGCGCGTTGGTCTCCGGACGGTACACTTCTGGCGACCGGAGGATACGACCGGCGCGTGATCCTTTGGGATGCAACTACTGGCAAAGTGGTTCATCGGATGACGGCGCACACAGGAGCCGTATTCAACCTGGCGTTCAGTCCGGACGGCACACTTCTGGCCAGTGCCAGTGCAGATCAGACAGTGAAACTCTGGCGAGTCAAAGACGGGGAACGCCTCGATACACTAAAGGAACCACAAGGTGAACAGTTCAACGTCTCCTTTACTCCAGATGGAAACGCCATCATTGCAGCCGGGGCAGACAACAAGATCCGGGTCTGGACCCTGAAGAGCCGTGATAAAGCTGAAATTAACCCAGTTCGCGAATCGCGCTTCGCACATGAAACGACCATTACGTCGCTAACGGTACTTCCCTCAGGCGATCGGTTGGTTAGCGCGGCATTGGATCGCTCGATGAAAGTGTGGAGTTTGCCGGGTTTGGAATTAGTACAGGCGCTCCCGACCCAACCCGACACAATCACTTCGCTACAGGCTATTGATAATGGAAACCGCGTCTTGGTATCGCGCATGGACGGGTCCATGGAGCGGATTCCAGTGCAACGGGCAAAACAGCACAACGAGTCATTAGCGCGCGCAACACCAATTACTCAGGCTGTGACTTCGGAATCAGACGACTCAAAACCCGTCGTGATTCAAGAAGCTGAACCCAATAACAACACTGGCAACGCGCAGCCGGTTGGTATCCCGAGTGAAATTCACGGTACAATCGATAAAGCCGGAGACGTCGATGTCTTCCAATTTTCGGCGAAGAAAGGCGAGGAACTCGTGTTTGAGGTGTTTGCAGAACGGGAGAAATCGCCCCTGGACTCGCGTCTCGAAGTACGTGACGAAAAAGGCGCCCCCATCGAACGCGTCGTCTTAGAGTCCACCCATAGCTCCTGGTTAGCTTTCCGCGGGAAAGATTCGAAGACATCCGACGATTTTCGGATCCAGCATTACGCGGAGATGGAGATCAACGAACTGCTCTACTGTAACGGCGAGGTTGTTAAACTTTGGATGTATCCGCGCGGCCCTGACTCTGGATTTATGGTGTATCCCGGCGAAGGCGATCGATATTCCGTTTTCGATACCACGCCTCTTTCGCACCCGCTCGGCCAGCCCGTTTATGCTGTGCGTCCATTACCTCCGGGATCACAACCGCCGCCCAATGGCCTGCCGGTGTTCCGCCTGAATTACGAAAATGACGACGACCCCAGCCGGGTTGGTGGACACGACTCCCTGCTCCACTTCACAGCACCTGTGGATGGGAACTTTCAGGTTCGCATCACGGATGCGCGTGGTTTTGGCAGTGAAAATAGCAGCTATCGTCTAGTGTGCCGCCATTCCAGACCCGACTTCACAGTGTCCCTTTCGCAAGGAGGTAAACCTTCTGTGAGCCCCGGAAGTGGCCGGGAGTTTCAGATCAAGGTGCATCGCAAGGATAACTTCGACGGCCCCATCAGCGTAGAGGTTACAGGTCTACCGCCAGGTTTCCACGCAACAACGCCGATTGTGATCGAAGCCGGTCAGACGTTTGCGTTTGGCTCGATCTACGCTGACAGCAACGCTACCGCTCCAGAGGCTTCTAGTAATACAAGCCGCCTGGTCGCAACCGGGGTGGTGGGAACTAAAGAGATCCGCCACGAGAGCCCGGGCTTCAGCGAAATCAAGCTGGGCTCTTCTCCGAAAGTGACATTGGACGTGCTCGACAAAGCAGACGAGAAATCGGCGGACAAACCTCTAGAGCTCACAATCCATCCTGGCGAAACGATCACCGCACGGATCCGTGCGACCCGTTTGGATTTCAAAGACCGAATCGAACTCGGAAAGGAAGACTCCGGGCGCAATCTTCCACACGGAGTGTATGTCGACAATTTGGGGCTCAGCGGCCTGTTAATCCCGGAAAACGCAGTGGAACGGGAATTTTTCCTGACTGCTGCAAAATGGGTACCGGAAGGTGACAGAACGATCTTTTTCCGAGGCAAAGCCGATGGGGGGCAAACCACTCCGCCGGTCCTCCTTCACGTTCGCAAACGCGCGGGGAGCTAAGGCACTTCGCACTATCAATCAGTCTATGACTACAAGACGTCATTTCCTCGCCGGACTCGGAAGCGCAGCAGCTTCGCTTTGGATTCAGCCTGTCACTGCCGCACCAGACCCTAAAAAGGATACCATTATCGGCCACGGAGCGTTTCGTTACCGAGTACAAAAGGACTGGGTGCCAGCCGGCCAGGGCCGTCATCATCCGATTCTCAATTGCCACGAGATGGTTCAGATAAGGGACGGCAGGTTGTTCATGATCGGGGATCACGAGCGTAATCAAATGCTCGTGTTTAAACCGGACGGGACCATCCTCGATTCTTGGGGCAGTGTGTGGCCAGGGGGCCATGGCTTAACCTTGTCTCGCGAAAACGGAGAGGAGTTCCTGTTCGTGACCGATAGCGGCCTATGGAAAAATGGAAATGGCGCGTATCGACAAACGGGACGGGTGACCAAGATCGATTTGGCAGGGAAAGAAATCTTCAGCATCAGCCACCCGATGAATGTCGGCGCCTACGAGCCGGGAATGAACTTCAATCCGACCGAAACAGCGATTGCACCTAACGGAGATATTTACGTGGTGGACGGATATGGCTCGCAGTTTGTGCTGCGGTACGATGCGCAGGGGCGATTTATTCAGCGTTTCGGAGGAAAAGAAGGCGTCCCGCTGGAGCAGCGCCTCAATAACGCCCATGGGATAGCGATCGATCAGCGCGCCGGGCAGGATAAGGCGACGCTGCTGGTGACATCCCGAGCAGACCACTGTTTCCGCCGGTTCACATTGGATGGACAGTATCTGGAGACCATCGGTGTTCCCGGCTGTTTGGTTTGTCGCCCTGTGATTTCGGGGCAGGAACTTTACGCGGGCGTTTGCTGGTCCAAAAATCCCGAGCTCAACAAACTCGCAAACAATCCGAGCGGGTTCACCGTGATTCTGGATGCCGAAGGCAAAGTGATAAGCGCACCCGGCGGCACTGAACCGGTATACGAGGACGGTAAACTCAAGCCACTCACACGGGCCGAGCCTGTTTTCGATCACGGGCACGACGTATGTGTGTTGGAGAATGGCGATCTGGTTGTGTGTCAGTGGAACGCCTTCCAAACTTACCCAATCAAGCTGGAACGCCTCTCGTAGAGGCCTTGCCGCGCCCTGAGGGAATGCCATTCCCTCTTTGAATCCTGGGTTGACCGAGACACTCCAGTCCCAGCCAGACATAGCGTAACGAAGGGAGCGCATTCGCAACTCGCCACGGACCGCGTCGGCGCTCAAACTGCACGTGCTTGTTTAACTCTATATTTCCCTATGAATCGCGCACTCGGAATTGATCACGGCGACGCCCGTATTGGACTCGCCATCTCTGATGAACTCCGAATGTTGGCCCATCCTCTCGAAACGGTGCCTGCTGGCAAAAACGCACTGGATCACATTGCCAAAGTCATCAAGGACCGCTCTGTCGATACCGTGATATTGGGACTCCCAAAAAACATGGACGGCACCAAAGGCCCGGCCGCCCAGAAAGTCGAAGCGTTCGCAGAACAACTCAGAGGTAAGGCAACGACCACAAAAGTCATCCTTTGGGATGAACGCATGACAACTGTCGCCGCGCAGCGATCCCTGCACGAAGCCGGCAGGAATGCCAAGAACAGCCGTGCGATCATCGACCAAGTTGCAGCGCAGCACATTCTCCAAGGCTGGTTGGATTCCCAAAGTTTCCTCGCCCCTTGAACCAAACCGCCACAAACGATCTCCCGCCAGAAGGCCATATACGACTGCGATTGCAGATCGCATACGACGGCACGGGATTCGACGGCTGGCAAAGTCAGCCCCATGGGCGAACGGTTCAGGATGCTCTCGAGCGTGCATTCGCCGAGCTCGTAGGACGACGCGTCGTGATTCATGGCTCTGGTCGCACAGATGCAGGTGTTCATGCTCTTGCACAAATTGCGCACGTTGACGTTCCAGAAGCTCGACTCACTCCGGAGGCTTGGGTCGGTGCACTCAACGCCAGGCTTTCCCCGCTCGTACGCGTCGTCTCAAGCAAAAAGGCAGCCGCTGGTTTCCATGCGCGGTTTAGTGCAACGGGAAAGGTCTACAGCTACCGAGTTTGGAACGACCGGGTAATGCGCCCCACCGAAGTCAACAGGGCCTGGCACGCCCCAATCCCAGCAGATCTCGCAATACTCAGGCACGCGGCGGAGCTATTGGTCGGCACACATGATTTTGCGCCCTTTTCGGCGAAACGTCACCCCGGAGAAACCGATACCATTCGGACTATCCATCAGATTCACATCTCGAAATCTGGACCGCTGATCACGCTACGTTTTGAAGGAAACGGTTTTCTCTACCGAATGGTCCGACTTCTGACCGGGAGCCTTATTCGTGTCGCCACCGGGAAGAGTGACGCACAATGGTTACAAAGTTTCTTAACCAACCCAACCGGACCGAGGAGCTCTTTCTGTGCGGACGCGGAAGGGCTCTACCTCACTCGGGTGCTCTATGGAAGCGGCGGCAAAATCCCGAAGGAAAGCCGGAGACGAAAGTCGATTACTGAAGCACCACACTCGCCCCGGCCATAAGGTCTGTGTGCGTCAGACTGATCAGGACCTGCACAACCCCACGTTTCTGGGCAAGCTCGGCACCACGGCCCAGTAACCGGACGATTGGAGCGCCGCTTTCCAGGTGATCCACCTCAATATCAAGCAGGCCAATGTCCGCGCCGATTCCCGTTCCGAACGCCTTGGAGACCGCTTCCTTCGCCGCAAAACGCGCAGCGTAAAAAGGAGCGGGATTCCGTTTATCGCAACAGTATTTCCGCTCTGTGTCCGTGAAAACACGGCGCAAAAACAACTCCCCCTGACGCTCTATGATTTCTGCGATCCGGTGGACCTCCACAAAATCCAACCCAACGCCGATGACACCGGTTGGCTTATCCATTTCCATAAGCCTCGTAATTACCCGGCAACATTCATCAATCGAATCATCGTCGCCACCGCTACCTCCAGCCCCACAAAAACCGCCCGGCTCACGATGGAATGTCCGATGTTCAAATCAGACAAATGCGCCACTGGAGCAATCAATCGGATATTGTCGTAATTAATTCCGTGTCCGGCATTCACCTGCAAGCCCGCCGCGTGCGCGTATAACGCAGCTTCGCGAATCCGCTCCAACTCCCGCAATTGAGCCTCTCCAACCGCATTTGCGAAGGCTCCGGTATGCAGCTCAACCATGTTGGCCCCCACTGCTACCGAGGCATCAATTTGAGCAAACTCAGGCTCGATAAACATACTGACCGCTGTCCCATTCTCGCGCAGGCGCTGCACCGTCGGGCGCAGCGCGTCTTCGTGTCCCGCGACAGCCAGTCCTCCTTCGGTTGTGATTTCCTCACGACTCTCGGGAACCAAACAAACCTCGTCCGGCTTAACACGCAGCGCGATTTCCAAAATCGCAGGCGTGTTACCCATCTCCAAGTTCATCCGGGAACTCAACTTTTCCCGGAGCCTATATACATCAGCATCCTGAATGTGACGCCGATCTGCCCGCAGGTGGATCGTGATTCCGTAAGCCCCAGCCCGTTCACACGCAGCTGCGGCTTCGAGGATATCGGGCTCGCAATTATGCGCATCCAACATGCCTGGATAACGGGCCTGTCTAAGCGTGGCTACGTGGTCAATGTTTACTCCAAGCTTCAGCATAAACAGGCCTCTCTCGTTCCTCCCGGGATCTCTGATTCTCGTCGAACTCGGTGCTAGTGCTTGAAGTGACGGATGCCGGTACAAATCATCGCGATGTTCCGCTCGTTTGCAGCCGCTATCACTTCCTCATCCCGAACGGAGCCGCCCGGTTGAATCGCGCACGTCGCCCCAGCCTCAGCCGCAGCAATCAGCCCGTCGGCAAACGGGAAAAATGCGTCACTTCCAACAGCACTACCTTTCAGCGACAACCCAGCATCCTTCGCCTTCCAAATCGCAATCCTGGACGCATCAATACGAGACATCTGTCCGGCACCAATCCCCAGAGTCCGGTCCGCACCGGTATACACGATGGCATTACTCTTCACGTGCTTCACGATTCTCCAGGCGAACAACATCGCCTTCAACTCCACGGCACTCGGCACGCGGCTGGTCACCACTTTACTCATCAAGTCCTGTTCGAGCTCGGGCGATTGATCCCGGCTCTGCACCAAAACTCCCCCGACCACGGAACGCATCACCAAGTCTTCCTTGCCGTTCAACGGCGCTACCGGTCCGAGTTTGCGCATCAAACGCAGATTCTTTTTCTTTTGAAGAAGCGCACGGGCGTCCGGATCAAAGTCTGGCGCGATAATCACTTCACTGAAAATTTCACTAATCGCACGAGCCAATGGCTCCGTGAGAATTTGATTGGTAATAATGATGCCACCAAACGGAGCCTGTTTGTCTGTTGCAAAAGCCTTATCCCAAGCCTCACGTAGATCCGAATCCGATCCGACTCCACAGGGGTTGGTGTGTTTCAAGATCGCTACGGTCGGCTCTTCAAACTCCTCAATCAGCTCAGCCGCTGCCGAGATATCGAGGATATTGTTATACGAGAGGTCTTTACCGTGCAGCTTCTGGAAATGCTCCTCAAACGAACCGTAAAGCGCTGCCGTCTGATGTGGGTTTTCACCGTAACGCAGACGCGCTTCACACGGCATACAAATGGAAAGCGAACTCGTTGCCTCCTGCTCTTTGTTCAAATAATTGGCAATCGCCCCATCGTAACGAGACGTGGTCACAAACACCTTAATTCCAAGACGCTCACGTAATTTGAGGGTGGTCGCCCCCTCATTGGAGCGCATATTTTCCAACACGTCTCCGTAATCCGCGTGATCCACTACTACAGTGACGGAACGATAATTCTTGGCCGCAGAGCGCAACATCGAAGGACCACCAATATCGATGTTTTCGATGGCCTCCTCCAAAGTCACACCGGGCTTCGCAATCGTGGACTCAAATGGGTAAAGATTCACCACCACCAAGTCGATGGGTAGAATTCCATTCGCTGCCGCCTGCGCCTGATGTTCAGCATTGTCGCGGACGAACAGCAACCCTCCGTGCACCTTGGGGTGTAGGGTTTTAACCCGGCCATCCAATATTTCGGGCGAACCGGTAAACGCCGAAATTTCTGTGGTCGGCACGCCATTCTTTTGAAGAAGCGCCGAAGTCCCGCCCGTAGACAGGATCTGCACACCCATTGCCACCAACTCTCTGGCGAATTCCACCAAACCGGTTTTGTCCGAAACGGAGATCAGAGCCCTCTGAATTTTCATGTCCCCTAAGAGTAGGAAAGGGAACCGAGGTGGGTCAAGGAGCGCTCTTCCGGCCAACGCCTTCGCTCAAAGTCGGCAGAACCCAGCTAAAGCGACAAGCCTTTGAAAAAAACCGACACGCGCCTCCCCGAAGAGGGGCTCCAAAACACCCCGAAAAACTCCCGGAACGCTTTAGCGCACTTGCACTACTCCATCGAAGCCAACATCCGATTCACATACGAGGTGCCACGGCGCGGCTGTAACAACATGCGACTCATAGCAGTGGAACCCCATTCCAGAATCTCGATATTCACCTGGCGCACTCCCCATGCCCGCATCATCTGCGGATTCGGCAGGTACAAATCGATCGTTTGGCGGCCGACAAGCGCACTCCCGTAGTCTTCAACCACATAAACCCTACCTGTCTCGATGATTTTGAACCGCGTCCCGACAGGCATCCAGCTCCAATCCGTTGCCGCTGAGGAGACATCGCTCCCAAAGCGGAGACGGGAACCGATGGCATTTTTGGAACCACCGGCTTCCGTGTGAGTATAAGCCGTCGTGCGAACAGACATATGGCGAGGGATCTTGCGCGGTACACCGCCGCCGGCCCCATCAGGCCCAGCACACGATGATAGCGCCCACACAAGCCCCAGACAGATGAAGTTTCTGAGCAAGAAAAAAGCACCCGCCAGCTCCCGAAAAGAGCCTCGCCAAACTGAGCCGAAAATCACTTAGCCTTCGACTTCGTTGTTTTCTTCGCTGTTCGTGAAACGGTTTCGCCGTTTTTTTCGCGTTCTGTCGCCCGCTGGGCAACCGACCTGCGTTTATCCTTAATCGCGGTTTTACGCTTCCGGAGTTGGCGGCACAGTTTATCAACGACTTTCTCCAAAGCGATATAGAGATCTTCCGCACTCTGTTCAGCATGAATATCAGGACCACTGATCCCTAGATGAACCTTCACGGTATAACGATCCGCCGGCTTCGCTGCTTCGTCATGCATCAAAACCACGTGGGCTCCTAGAATTTCAATTCCGAGATCCTCGACGAGTGAAACTTGAGAAGCGGCCGCTTGGTGAATAGCAGCAGTCAAGCGTAGATGGCGGGGGGTAATATGTATCTGCATTACTTTCTTCCTTAGCGTGCGAAATTCATTACGGCAACCGCGGCCATCAGCACCCAGCCTGATCCCCCCTAATCCACCGGCCTAGCCATCTCACCCCTATCTCGCCCCTATGGTCCTTCTGACGGCCCCAAAATAGCCTTATCCGGCCTAATTTCGCTTTTAGGAACTTTTTTTAGTCCTTTTGAACTTCCCATCCGAAGAGTTGTCAGAACCCTCGTTCGATTTTCTTTTTATGAAACGCTTAGCCACCGCACGTTCAGGAGATTGGAGTGCTCTTGATGCCTACTTGAGTGATTTGAGTGATGTATCGCAGTTTCCCGTACTCTCCGATGCGGATGCTTCTGCTCTCGGCGAAATAGCATGCGAAGGCAATGTCGACGCTCAAGAGCAACTGGTGAAATCCCATCTGCGACTGGTAGTCAAAATCGCGCATCAATATACGGGATTCGGACTACCTCTCGCCGACCTAATTTCAGAGGGTAACCTCGGCCTCATCAGAGCAGCCGAACTTTACAATCCGAAGTTCGGGACCCGCTTCATCACCTACTCTTCCGTTTGGATCAAACAGCGGATTCATCGCGCCATCACCTCGCAAGCCCGGGCCATTCGAATTCCAGTATGGCGTTCTCAACGCCTCAGGAAACTGGTTCGTATTCATGAAGATCTGTCAACTCAACTCGGCCGCTCTGCAAGCCAGGAAGAATTGGCAGACCGCCTGGGCCTGTCTCCTGAAGAACTCGCTGATCTGCAAGGAGACCGAGTCGAAGTTGTTTCCATCGACGCCCCCACGAACGCAGCAAACGACTCGAACGAAGAATATTCCCGGAGTATCGGCGATCTCATTCCTGACGAAGCAACCCCACATCCGAGCTCCAGAATCAAAGCCGAAGAGGTCCATGACGAACTGCTCGCCTGCCTCTCTGAACTCGACGACAGAGAACTGCAGGTTCTCTCCCATAAATTTGGTCTCAAGGTGGAAGAGCCCCTTTCTTTCCGAGAGCTTGGGCGCCGGATGGGTGTCAGCCATGAATGGGTTCGCAGGATAGCCGAACTCGCTCTCGTTAAAGTAAGGCGCGCATTCGAAGATGCAGAACGATGGACCCACAGCGAACGGGAGGAGCGTTATTCCAAAACTCTTCTGCGGGTAAACGCCATCACCGCTGGCCAGCTAGCACCTGCAAAATAGTGCATGCCCAATCGCCTAACGGAACAATCCTCTTTCCGGCATTTATGTAGCTCTCATCCTGCCCGACGCCCAGCATTCCCCACCTTAAAGCTTGGAATAAAGGCCGATCCTCCTCAGGACCATTAATCTTATGCGCTGGTCCTTCCCCGTTGCCCGAGTGTTCGGTATCCAGTTACGTGTCCACGTCACCTTCCTGCTACTGCTACTGCTCGTCGCTGGATCTCAAGGTTCCGAAGGCGGTTGGTCTGCCGCCGTCGAAGCCGTTTCACTGATTCTAATGGTCTTTGGATGCGTGATCCTACACGAACTGGGTCACGCAGCGGCGGCAAGATACTTCGGAATCCAAACGCCAGATATCACTCTACTACCCATCGGCGGGGTCGCGCATCTGGAGCGTATTCCAGAACGCCCGAAAGAAGAGATTATCGTCGCCTTAGCAGGGCCACTCGTCAGCGCGCTTTTAGCTCTCTTTTTCTGGAGTATAAACAGCACAAACACCCCCGCTCTTTCCTTCTCATCGGATGAAGCCGTGCCCCTCGCCCGCACCCTGCAGTCCATAAACCTCGGGTTGCTCCTCTTTAACCTTATCCCCGCATTTCCCATGGACGGCGGCCGCGTCCTTCGTGCCTGCCTAGCCATTAAACTAGGCAATTCCCGAGCCACTCAGACGGCAGCACGTATTGGGCAAGGAATCGCGATCATTATGGCTACAGTTGGGGTACTCCTTCCGGCACACCCTCTCATTCTGATCTCAATCTTCATCTTCTTTGCAGCCGGCAATGAAGCCGCAAGCACTGCGCTCAACTCACTATCCCGACACTTGCGGGTGGCTGACGCAATGATCACTTCATTCCAGACGCTTCCTGAATATGCAACTCTCGGGAATGCGGCATCGCTGCTGCAACACTCCGCGCAACACGATATTCCGTTCATCAATCATTTAGGTAAGTTTATAGGGCTACTCCCTCGCAAAAACCTAATCCTGGGACTCCATGA
Organism: Verrucomicrobiota bacterium; assembly: GCA_037133875.1. Lineage (GTDB taxonomy): Bacteria > Verrucomicrobiota > Verrucomicrobiia > Chthoniobacterales > Chthoniobacteraceae > Chth-196. The sequence goes on from JBAXNG010000026.1 coordinate 56,331, forward strand.
AGTAGGTCCGGAAAGCCCGGCTCTTCCTTACACGCAGGACAACCTCCCAACCGTCCTTCCTACTCATCTTTTTTCCGACGCGTTCTCCATTATGCAGGAATACGGTAGCCCAGTACTGCCTGTACTCGACTCGAGAGGGAATTTGGTCGGTCTATTTTCCCAAGAAAAAGTAGGTGAGTTGCTGCTGATTCAGAGTATCCCGCGTACCCGGTCAAAAGGCTGAAGATTCGGCGCTCGAATCATACCCAGGCGATTTCTGCCAAGCAGTTGCCACCCTCAAATCGAGCGCTATCCATAGACAGTCTAACCATTTCGCAGCCCATGTTAATGTTAATACTCTTTGCAAGCACTACCGTGCTCTCTCTCTGGGCCATGTATCGGGTTAAATCTGTGTACAACCGGTTCAGCGAAATACCTGCGTCTTCAGGAGCTTCCGGCGCGGAAGTCGCAGCCGCAATTTTAGACAGAGCGGGCATTCATGATGTCTCCATCGTTGAAATCGACGAAATGCTTGGGGACCACTACGACCCCTCCGAAAAACGTCTAGTGCTCTCAAGCCAAAACTATCACGGCCGATCTCTCGCGGCTTTAGGCGTTTCCGCCCATGAATGCGGGCACGCGATTCAACACAAAATCGCCTATGCCCCCCTACACTGGCGTATGGCAGCAGTAGGCATAACCACCTTCGCAAACCAAATTTTGATGTGGCTTCCCCTCATCGGTATCTTCACCGGCCTCATCAAGCCCTATACCGCTGCCTGGATCCTGTCTTTAGCTTGGGGCGTTATCATGGCATTTAACCTGATCACACTACCCGTAGAATTCGACGCCTCCCGGCGAGCCAAGCTAATCTTGGCAGATATGGGGTTCATCGGGACCCCAGCGGAAATCGAAGGGGTGAAAAAGACTCTCGACGCAGCCGCGTGGACCTATGTTGCGGCATTCCTGACGTCCCTCGGTTATTTCTTATATCATCTGCTACCCCTCATTTTAGGAGGCAACCGACGAAGCGATGATTAAGTGCGGCACCTCTAGTGCGGCACCTCTCCTTCCCGTTTGCAAACCTATCGCCGCCGCACGATAGCGAATTAAGGCCGCGCCTTAAAAAACTCCAGGATCGCCTTCCTTCATACAGACGATTCGATCCAAGAGCCCATGTACACGAGCCGCCTCGAGCAACCTGAGCGGCGGCTCGTCCATTGGCTCATAAGAAAGTCGAAATGTGCCATAGTGCATCGGCACCATCAATTTGGCACCCAGCTCCTGAAACGCCATAAGCGCTTCTTCCGGATTCATGTGTACCGGGCGGAGACTCGGCGGCTCGTATGCGCCTATTGGCAGCAGCGCGACATCAATCTGATAACGTCGCCCAATCTCTCTAAATCCCTCGAAATAAGCTGTATCACCACAGTGATATATTACACGCCCTCCAACTTCCAAAATGTAGCCGCCAAATCCTCTATGGGAATCGTGTAACACCCGCGCTCCCCAGTGGTGACACGGAGTTAGTGTTACCTTCAGCGGACCAAACTCAAACGTCTCCCAGTAATGCAGTTCCTGCACCACTTGAAAGCCAAGATCATGCACTAAATTTCCAACCTCAAACGGCACCACAATAGGCTGATCAGCCGCCACTTCCCTAAGTGTCTTCCGATCCAAATGATCAAAATGCGCATGCGTGATAAGCACCAAATCGATATTGGGAAGATGCTTTAGCGCAACCCCCGGATGACGCATCCGCTTGATCCCTTTGACCCAATTCCCCCAGATCGGATCGATCAAAATATTGAGTCCTCCTGCCTGTAAAAGGAACGACGCGTGGCCAATCCAGGTAAGAGCAATGTCGCTTCCCTCTAGATTTGGCCACTCGGGAACCAAAGAACACCCTTCTCGCTTCGAAAAAAGAGAGGGCAACAAAATCTCCGTAACCGGATTCCTCCTCGTCCATTCAGCCGCCGGCTTGAGACCAACTTTATACGCTCCTGCCTGCACGTCCGGCCCGTCTGTGTTGGGGGACTTGCGAATCTCCGCTATCTGTTTTCTGCGGAACGGATTTGCCACAGCTTGCTAGTATAAACCCATATGTAGATCGCCGCAAAAAGAAATACGGCCGGATCACATCCATGCACACTAGGTCCCCCCACGCTCATCTGGACAATGCACTCATCCAAATCTGACATACGTTCCCTGCTCAAAACACTCCTCCGAGAAAACCGCCCTTACACCGAACAAAAATCGCTTCAGCTCTGTCGGGAGATTCAAAAACATCCCGATTGGATTGCCGCCAAAACAGTCGCGCTTTTCGCCCCACTTCCCGGCGAACCAAACCTTCTCCACCTCTGCCCTAATTCGGGTAAACGACTGTTCTTTCCAAAAATCTCCGATCTCAATCTGCGCTGGTTGGAAGTCGAAGACACTCAAACCCAACTTTCACGCTCGCCCAACGAAACCATGCACCTGCTGGAACCGATCACTAAAACCAGCATAGAACTCTCAGAAATACATCTTATGCTCATCCCCGGACTTGCCTTTACCAAATCAGGGCACCGACTCGGACGCGGCGGTGGATTTTACGATCGCGCTCTTTCTCAAAGAACACTCGAAACGAAGGTCATGGGCGTCTGCTTTGACTTCCAAATCAGAGAAATCCTTCCAACGGATCCCCACGACCAACCAGTGGACGGATTGTTTTACATCTAGCCTCAGTCCGCAAAGTGATTCAGCGCATCCGTTATACCATCAGCCCTTTCCCACCGAACAAATCCGGAAAGCGCGCGACTTAAATACACCTTCGCCTCTCTCACCGCCCCCCTCAGAGACAACCCCTTCCCCAAACCAGCAGCAATCGCAGCCGAATAAGTACACCCAGTCCCGTGCGACGATACCCCCCTCACAAACGGTGCCTCCAACCACTCCATCTCACCATCAGCAGACACCAACAGGTCAGCCGCAACCTCACCCGTCAAATGCCCACCTTTGACCAAAAAAGCCGCCCGGTACTCTGATACCAACTCCTGGCCAGCCAAAACCATCTCCTCCCGGTTCGTCACCGCTCGCCCCAATAACACAGCAGTCTCATCCAGGTTGGGCGTCACCAGAGTGGCCGCCGGAAACAATCGCTCTCTGTATACAGCCAACGCCTCTTCCTTGAGCAAACGCGTCCCCGCTGTTGCGATCATCACTGGATCAACCACAAGTCCCGCTGGCACCTCTTGGGTAACACGCCCCAATTCAATACCAGCACACACGGCCTGAACAATTTCCAACGAATAAAGCATTCCCGTCTTAATCGCAGCAATCGGAAATGCTTTAAACAGTAACCGGATCTGCTCCCTCACGATTTCCGGTGTAACAGCCTGGATGGCCATTACTTTTCCAGGAACTTCAGCAACCACACACGTCAACGCCGTGACACCGTAAACCCCCAACGCACACATCGTTTTGAGGTCAGCCTGAATCCCCGCCCCCGCACTGTTATCAGACCCGGCAATTGTCAAAACCACAGGAAGACTAGACATGCCGCAACTCTCACGTGAAAGCAGCCGTCTCCGCAAGCGATGCCATCATACAAACACCAATTCACCATGTCTTATCCCTAAGCTTTATGGCAACGTGCACACGTGATCTCCGAACTAGAAGGACTGCGCGTTGTGATCGATCGGGTTGTTTATGTCCCTCATCTGGACGCCCCCCCCGAACGCCCATTCCCGTTTGTCTATTTCATCACAATTCTCAATGAATCGAACACTACCGTCACAATAAAAGGTCGGAAGTGGATCGTCACAGATGCCTTCGGCGATCGCGTGGTAGTCGAAGGTGACGGCGTTGTTGGGAAATTCCCAACACTTACCCCGGGGCACCAATTCTCCTATAATAGCTACCATGTCATCGGGTCTGACAGCGCAGCAGAAGGTGCCTTCTTTGGAATCACGGACTCTGGGGACACTGTCTTTACGCGAATTCCTAAATTCGAAATGACTGCTCCACAAGGAACAGAGCTTCTTTAGGGTCCCTCTCTCAAGCCTCCTTTGTATGAACCAATCCCGCGCATCCTCCGGAATCATCCGAGTCCGCTTCGAAAAATTTACACCCAAAACAAAAAACGGTGTTGCTCTTTCAACATAGATCACTACTGTCCACCGCCCCATGCCTAGATCCATTGCTCGTCGAAAGACCAAAAAAGCCGTGGCCAAGCGGTTCAAAGTAACCGCTACGGGCAAGTTGTTGCGCCGTAAACCAGGTCTACGCCATTTGGCTTCTTCCAAGAATGCCAAACGTAAGCGTAACCTCGGCAAAGCAGCCCTCGTCCATGAAACCATGGTGGCAAGGATGAAAGAGTGCATTCCTTTCGCTTAAGGCGATAGGAGGCTCTGCCCATCCACGGTCCCAAGCGCCTATCCATTTGAGTCTCTTTTGAGACTCTTCGGATACCTCAGCGAATGAGGCGCCGGACCCTTTAAGGAAAACAACAATTCGCTGAACGCAGCCAATAAAACCAAGATAACACATGCCAAGAGCCACAAATGGTCCGGCCAGTCGTAGTCGCCGGAAAAAAATGCTCGAGAAAGCCAAAGGCTTCCGCGGGCGTCGTTCCAAATTGTTCCGCTATGCCAAGAACGCTGTGATGAAAGCACAGGTCTGGGCTTACCGCGACCGCAAAACCCGCAAGCGCAACTTCCGCATGTTGTGGCAGCAGCGCATCAACGCTGCAGCTCGTGCAAACGGACTGACCTATTCCCGTTTCATGGAAGGCCTCAAAGCCGCTGGTATCGGACTAGATCGTAAAGTTCTTTCCGATATCGCTATCAAGGATGACGCTGCGTTCAAGGCCCTCGTCGCTAAAGCCCAAACCGCTTTGGCAGCAAAGCCCGGTGTGCCAAAAGCTAAGGCAGCCTAACACGCTTTCCCTCTAATCCCCAAACGCCCCGGAGACCACTCGGTTTCCGGGGCGTTTGTTTTTTTGCCCCAAAACCGCCCTCTCCCTCAAATACAAGGCCGGTACCCACAGCCCTTGCGAAACACTCTCTAACAGATACTTTTCCCCAATGAGCAACGTTTACGGCAATTCCCCGAACCCGATAGGGGATCTCCTTCGCATCATCCCCTTTAAATCCGTGCTCACCGCTATCGCCGGCGTATTCGTCATCGCAAGCATAAGCTCCCTTTTCTTCACCATCGGCGCCGAATCCGAAGGTGTTGTCCTCCGCTTTGGTAAATTCCTGAAAACCGTCGAACCCGGCCTTCACTTTAAACTGCCTCTCGGTGTCGACCAAGTCACCGTCCTCCCAACTCGCCGCCAGCTCAAACTCGAGTTCGGCTTCGCCTCTCAAAACTACACGAACTTAGCCCAGCCAGGTCAGGCCCCTCAGGAAGAAAAATCCATGGTCACCGGCGACCTCAACGCCGCCCTGGTCGAGTGGGTCATCCAATACCGCATCGATAACCCAAAAGAGTACCTCTTCGACGTCCGCCACCCCGACCTCACTCTCCGCGACCTCTCCGAAAGCGCTATGCGCGAAGTCATCGGAGACCGAACCGTTGACGAAGTGATCACCATAGGCCGGCAGGAAATCGAAATCGCCGCTCTCGCGCGTATGCAGGACCTCGTTAAACGTTACCAACTCGGGATTCGAGTCGACCAAGTGCAACTGAAAGACGTCAATCCCCCAAAACAGGTCGAAGCATCGTTCAACGAAGTCAATAAAGCCCAACAAGACCGCGAAAATGCGATCAACATTGCCAATGGCGACTACAACAAAGCCGTTCCCAGGGCCAAAGGGGAAGCCGACCAAATGATCCGTGCGGCAGAAGGATACCGATTTAAACGCGTCAACGAAGCCGAAGGTGACGTTGCATCCTTTAACCTGACACTTGCCCAATACAATAAAGCCCCCGAAATCACCCGTACCCGCATCTATCTCGAGACGCTCGCCAACATCATTCCGAATGCCGGCCAAAAGGTCGTCGTAGATGAGTCCCTCCGCCAGCTCGTACCCCTCCTTCCTCTCACACCCCTCAATATCTCAGCTCCTAAATCCTCCACCGAGGTCCGCAAATGAGCAAGGCTCTCCAACTCCTTCTAGGCTTATTCGCCTTCATTCTTGTCCTCGTCGCACCGGCCTCGTTTTACACGGTTAGCGAATCCGAACAGGTCATCGTTACCCAATTCGGAAAACCCGTTGGTGATCCCATCAATGAACCGGGACTTCACTTCAAAACCCCCTTCATTCAGGACGTCAATCGCCTCGATAAACGCTTTCTCGAATGGGATGGCGCACCCGTTGCCATCCCTACCAAAGACAAAACCTACATCCGGGTCGCCATGTTCGCACGCTGGCGCATTCAAGATCCCAAATCCTACTTCGTCCGCCTCCATGATGAACGAAGCGCCCAATCTCGCCTCGAAGATATCCTCGGTAGCGAAACCCGTAACGCTATCGCAAGGCACGAACTCATCGAAATTATCCGCACCGACAAAACCCGTAAACCCATCCACGACGAAGTCCTCAAAGTAGACGGCCTCGGCAGTATCGGCGTCCTCCCTCCCATCCAATTCGGACGTCAACACATCGAAAACGATATCGCCAAAGCTGCCGCCAAAAAACTCTCCGAATTCGGCATCGAACTGCTCGACCTCCGCTTGAAGCGCGTCAATTACAACCCGGAAGTCCTCGACAGAATCTACCAACGCATGATCAGCGAACGCGGTCAGATCGCTCAACGCTTCCGTTCAGAAGGAGAAGGCGAAGCCGCTCGAATCGCGGGCCAAAAGGAACGAGATTTGAACGAAATCCAATCCGCCGCTTACCGCAAAGTTCAGGAATTGCGAGGCGAAGCGGATGCAAAAGCCTCAGAGATCTACGCAAAATCGTACAACCAAAGCGCACAGGCCGCCGAGTTTTACGAATTCATGAAATCCATGGAAACCTATCAGCGGATCTTCCAAAAGGACTCCACCCTCCTCCTCTCTACGGAATCTCATATCTTCAAACTCCTACGCTCCCCTGCTGCCTCCCCAAAATAGTCGCCGCCTCGCCCCTCGATCACCCCAGTTTCTCCGGCGAAATCCCTAAGAGCAGGGGCCCCCAGCCATTATCATGGCATATGCGCTCTCGCGTTCTTAACACCCGACACTCCATCCTGGCCCTCGGTGCCTTCTGCCTTTCCAGCCCACTGCTCTTTGCCTTCGATCTCCACCTTCGCCCAAATGGTTCACCAACCCAACTAACCGAAGCGCTCCAGCAAATCCATGACGCCCGCAAAAACGGCGATCTAACGCCCGCTACGATTACCCTCGCTTCCGGGGATTACCTCATTGAGTCCGCCATCGCCCTCGAACCACAGGACTCAAACCTGACGGTACTCGCAGAACCAGGAGCACACCCTCGCATCGTCGGAGGTAAACAAATCACCCAAATCCAAGTCGGACCGAATGGCATCTGGACCACCAAACTAGATCCTCAATGGCGATTTGAAGCCCTCTGGGTAAACGAAAAACGCGCCACTCGCGCCCAAACACCAAATGTCGGATTCCTCGACGCCACAGGTGTCGGCTCCAGCCCAATCGAAGGCATTCCTCTACCCGGGCCCGCAGCGAAACACCTAATCACGATTCAGCCAGAGGACATCCGCGCCATTGCAGACCTTCCTCTGGAGTCTCAGAAGGATGTCCAAGTCTCCGTTTACCATCATTGGGATGTCTCCCGCCTCCGCGTCGCAGGCACGCGCGCTTCCGACGGCACCATCCAATTCACAGGTCCAGGACGCGCATTCTTCGAACATCAAGAGTTTCACCGCCTGAAACTCGAAAACTACCCCGCAGCCCTCGACGCACCAGGCGAGTGGTTTCTCTCCCGAGAAGGCACTCTCTCCTACATTCCCCGACCCGGTGAAACTCCCGAAAACTGCAAGCTCATCGCACCAATTGCAGATCAGCTGCTCGTCTTTCGTGGAGAACCAGCAGCCAGTCGTTTTGTAGAAAACGTTTCCTTCAAAGGTATATCGTTCACCCATCAGAACTGGACTTGTCCCGAAAAGGGAATCCACGCAGGCCAAGCAGAGGCAGGCTTGACGACTCCTGCCATCGAAGGAAATGGCGCGCACAACATCACCTTCGAAGACTGCGAAATCGCACATACCATCACCCATGCAGTCTGGATGCGTGCCGGATGCAACAACGTCCGATTCACTCATTGCCACCTCCACGACCTTGGAGCAGGCGGTATCTATGCCGGTGATCCCAGCGTATCCGCCGACGGCCCAAAACACACCCATCACATCACCGTCGACAATTGTATCTTTCGGGGCGGTGGCCGCTTCTTTCCTGCCGGAATCGGCATCACATTCTTCCACGTGAGCGATTCGATCATTCGCCACTGCGATATCGGTGACTTCTACTACAGTGCCGTGAGCCTCGGTTGGACCTGGGGTTACAAACCCACCGTCGCAGGTCGAAATACACTGGAATACTGCCATCTACACCATCTCGGATGGGCAGTCCTCAGCGACATGGGAGGCGTCTACACACTCGGCTCGCAGCTTGGGACGGTCATTCGGAACAACCACATTCACGACATCGGTTGCGCCAGCTATGGAGCCTGGGGAATGTACAACGATGAAGGCAGCACGGGGGTTCTCTGGGAAAACAACCTGGTCACAAACACCCAAACAGCCGGTTATCATCAACACTACGGACGCGGCAATCTGGTTCGAAACAATATCCTCGCATGGGGTAAAGAAGAAGACATCCGCTGGAGCAAACCAGAGGACACCTTCGGCCTCGCATTCGAAAAGAACATCGTACTCATAGGCGAAGGTCGCTTCCTGGCTCACGTCGATAAAAACTGGCTTACAGGCCGCGTATTCCTTGCCGATAACATCTATTGGAAAAATCAGGACTTCGTCCCAAATTTTGCGGGCAAAACCTGGTCCGAGTGGCAAGCACTCGGAAACGATGTCCGCAGTCTAATCGCCGATCCCCTTTTTAAAGATCCTGTAAATGGAGATTGGACGCTGCCTCCCAATTCGCCTGCACTCAAACTCGGCTTCGTCCCCTTTGACTGGCGCGAAGCAGGCGTCAAAGGAACCTCTGAATGGACAGCCATTGCGGCCGAGCCATTGCCACCCATGGTGTACGGCGTAAAACCAAAACCCGTCTCACTCCAACTGAATGAAACGTTCGAGTCAGAACTCCCCGGAAAACCACCATCCGCGACACGAAAGAGCAGTCTTAAACCCGCCATCTTCGTCGTGGAAAATATCCCGGGCGCCAAAGGACAATGCATTGAGTTACGCGATGGCCCCGAGTCTCAACCCGCCTACGAGCCGCATTTCTCCTACTCCCCACACCACACCAGCGGCACAACTCACATCGCATTCGATTTCCGCTTTGAACCAGACTACCAGCTCATTCACGAATGGCGCGATGCTTCGAGCCCGTATCAAACCGGCCCGACGTTCTCCGTTAATAACAGCGCCCTCAAGGTCGCAGGTAAAACCCTCTCCGCCCTGCAACCCCTGACCTGGATCCACCTCGAAATCGATGCGGCCATCGGAGAAAATACGACCGGAGACTTTTCCATCACCGTCACCCCCGAGGGCGGGACTCCTCAACGATTCGATGGACTACGCGCACCAAAGGGCGCTCTCAAAGAGCTGGCTTGGGCTGGCTTTATTAGCCCCGGAACAGCCAAAGCCACAGCTTGGATCGACAATATCGTAATTTCCAATCACTAGTCCCACTGGGAATGCCGTTACCGAGTGCGGAATTCCCCTTACCCCTTTTGACGCCGATCTCAACCGTCAAGCGCCCCTGTCATCCACCGGAATCACCTTACCCTCACGCAGCCGCACTTCTGTCAGCCGTATCCCAAGCTCCTCTTGATACCGCCGTACCAAACGCACTTCGTTTGCCGTAAATAGCGAAAGCGCTGTCCCACTCGCGCCCGCACGTGCCGTCCGCCCGACACGATGGATATACGGCTTGCTCTGCGAAGGTGCATCCAAATTGAAAATGTGCGTTACCCCCGCAATATCGAGCCCACGCGCGGCCACATCCGAAGCGATCATGACCCGCGCTTTTCCGCTGCGGAAATCGTCCATCGCCTTTTTCCGATTTACCTTATCAAACGCCCCATGCAGGTCCGTCGTTGCCACCTTATGATGGGCAAGCTTCGAGGCCACGATCTCCGCAGTGTCGTTCTTATGAACAAACACCAGCGCGCGCTCGGGATTCATCGCATGAATTGCGCGCCGTAGAACATCCGGTTTATCGCGCTCTTCGCACACCAAAAACAGATGCTCAATATTAGGATTTACGGGTGCGATCTCCGTCTGAATCACCACATGGTTTGGAGCGAGGTTCGTCACCTCTTCCGAACTTCGAGGTTGTTCTGTCGCCGAGGCAAAGACCAACTGCCGTTCACGTGGCGCAGCGAGTACAATCTTCCGCACAGACTCCAAACTCTCGCGATCTAACAACGTGTCCGCCTCATCAAGCACAACGACTTTAAACGTGTGTGCCTTCAATTTACCCATCGAAATCAGATCCCTCACCCTGCCTGGCGAACCTACCGCCACATGCGGCTTCTTCTTGAGCTTCTCCACCTGCCGGTCCAGCGATGTACCTCCAATTAACAACAGCGTTTTTACAGCCATCCCGGAATTTTGAGCCAAATCGCAGGCCTGCTTTTGAATCTGGATCGCCAGCTCATGTGTGGGAGCCAAAATCACAACCTGCGTAATGTCCTGCTTCAGATCCAATCTGGCGAAAAGCGGCAGCAGATAACTCAACGTCTTTCCAGAGCCAGTCTCCGCATGAACATAGACGTCCTTCCCTTCAGCAATAGCGGGGATGGCCACACACTGAATCGGAGTCGGCTCGTGGATCTTCTGTTTCTCCAGTGCCGTCACGAGCGGCGCCGATATTCCTAAGTCGCTAAATGTCATGTTTTCTCCTGCTAAAACACCAACCTAGCAGAAAACACCGGCCTCAGGTGAAATAGCTTTTATTCGAGTAGCCTTCCCATCGCCCCCGTCTGTTGAGTTGCGATTCAATCCACCCAGACTTAAAGCATTCTCATGGCAAACGTGTTCTCCCTCCGCCGTCCGAATCGTCTCGTTCCCATCGCTCCCGCCTCCATCGCCTTCACGGTACTGCTGACTCTATGCTCCGTTTCTCAAGCAGACAATTGGCCCCAATGGCGTGGCCCGGCAGGCACTAGTGTTACACAAGAAACCGACCTCCCATTGGTCTGGAGCTCTGAATCCAACGTTCGCTGGAAAGTCGAACTGCCAGAACGAGGCAATAGCACTCCGATCATTTGGGGCGACCGTGTATTTGTCACACAGGCCAAAGGCTCCGAACGCCTCCTCCTTTGTTTTAGTCGTAAAGACGGCAGCCTCCTCTGGCAGGCCGGTACCACATCCACGGTCCCGGAACAATTCCATCACACCAATTCTCCATGTGCCGCCTCCCCCGTAACAGACGGCGAGCGCGTCATTGCCTATTTTGGCTCCGCTGGAATGTTCGCCTATGATCTCCAGGGCAAAGAACTCTGGCACGTCAACCTCGGCCTCATGGACCATCAATGGGGCTACGCCGCGTCTCCAGTGCTCGACGAAGAACGTTGCTTTGTCCATTTCGGTCCGGGTTCAACTCACTATATCGCCGCTTTCGATAAACGTACCGGCACCAAAATTTGGAACTACGAAATCCCGAGAATTCACCCTGCCGAGCGCACGGATGGATTCGCCGGTAAACAGGGCGAAATCGGCTCCTGGAGCACTCCGATCCTCCTCCAGACAAAAGACCGCACCGACCTCGTTGTCAGCCTTCCTGGACGCCTCGTCGGCCTCGCCCCGGCCACTGGCGAAGAATACTGGACCTGCAACGGCCTAAATCCCCTCCTCTACACCTCCCCCATGGCTGGTGAAGACATCATCGTCGGCTCGGGAGGTTACGGAGGAAACACCATCGCAGTCCCCTCTGGAGGCTCCGGAGACATGACCTCGAAACGGCTCTGGCAAAAAGTCAAAGATAAACAGCGCATCGGCAGTGGTGTTATTTCAAACGGGCACCTCTACATCCTCAACTCCCCGGGAACCGCTCAATGCATCAACCTGAAATCAGGTGAACCAATTTGGGAACAACGCCTCACCGGCCCCAGCGGGCGATCCGAAAGCTGGGCCTCCATGGTCCTGTCTGGCGACCGCATTTATATAAATAATCAGGCCGGGGATGTCTTCGTTCTAAAAGCCTTCCCGACCTATGAGCTGCTAGCCACAAACTCACTCAACGACGGAACAATGAACGCCTCCGTAGCCGTCTCCGATGGCGATCTGTTTCTGCGCACGGAAAAGCACCTCTGGTGTATCCGCAAACCCTAGCCAGCAGTCCACGCCGGTTCACGAATGCGTCGCACATTCTATAAACTGGTCTCTCTCGCGCAGCTCACTGTGTCTGCCCACACACTGCCTGCCGCTCCTCCGACACCAACACCGATTCTGCAAACGCTGTACGGTGTATGGATCAATCCGTTTGCGCAGAAATCCCCGAGAGCATTCGTATTCCTCTTTTTAAATACCACCTGCCCCATCGCCAATAGCTACGCTCCCGAAATCGCACGCTTGGCGACCGATTACACTCCGCGCGGTGTGAGCATTTTTCTCGTCTATCCAGACCCCTCTGAGAACTCCGCCACCATTCAAAGTCACCTCCTCGACTTCAGTTTGCCAAAATCTGCTTTCCGCGATCCGACCCACACTTTCGCCAAATACACCGGATCAACCGTCACACCGGAAGCAGCAGTGTACTCCAGCTCGCTCGAACTCGTCTACCGCGGCCGCATCGACAATAGGCACATCAGTTTTGGCCAACGCCGGCTAAGCGCGACAAAGCACGATCTCGCCGAAGCTATCGAGTCGACTCTTACCGGCACAGCAATACCGCTCACACGCACACCCGCTATTGGATGCTACATTCACGACCTCCGATGAGACTTCTCAGGCTACTCCTTTCATCGTTCTTCCTCGTTTGCGCATCGTGCAAACCACCGCAAAACGAAAATTCAGCGACACCCTCACCGGAGGCCACTGCTCCAACCAACCCAACTTTTTGCCGAAACATTGCTCCGATTCTTTTTGAACACTGCGCACCCTGCCATCACCCCGGGGGAATGGGCCCATTCGAGCTCTTGTCGTACAAAAGCGCCCGCAAACACGCGCAACAAATCGCAGAGGTTACGCACTCTCACATCATGCCCCCCTGGCCCCCTAGCCGCGGCCGAACCTCGTTTCTAGGTGAACGAATACTCACCGACTCACAAATTGCACTCCTCTCGGAATGGGTCACCAACGGTGCACCAGAGGGCAATACAGGCGATCTACCGAAATCTCCAAAATTCGATACGAAATGGCAGCTCGGAAAACCTGATCTCGTTCTGACTACATCCGAGCCATTCACAGTCCCCGCCGACGGTCCGGATATCTACCGCAATTTTGTGATCCGGGTACCAAACACCGTCCGACGCTGGATCAAAGCGGTGGAAATTCTTCCCGAACCGCAAAGCGTCGTTCACCACGCATTCATCCTTCTCGACAAAACAGGAGAGGCCCGCCGATTGGACGAACGCGAACCCGGCCCAGGCTTTTCCGGTATGAATCCGGGAACCAACTCCACCATGCCTCAGGGTTACTTCGCCACCTGGCACCCTGGATCTACAACCCGCGAAGCCACCCCTGGCATTTCATGGGCACTCAATCCCAACACAGACATCGTCCTCCAAATGCATATCCGGCCCCGAGGCAAACCAGAAAACCTTCGAGCCAGTATCGGACTATACTTCACCGATAAACCTCCAACGAAATTCCCATTCTGTCTCCTGCTACGCTCAACCTCTCTCGATATTCCAGCAGGCGATCCAGCCTATATGACGGAATCATCGTACCAACTTCCCTGTGACGTGTGGGTTCATTCCTGCCTCCCGCACGCCCACTATTTGGCAAAGGACGTACATGGCTGGGCGGAACTCCCGAACGGATCCTCCCAGGACATTCTGCATATTCCCGCTTGGAACTTTGACTGGCAGAACGATTACGTCCTCCGCGAGCCTTTTCTGCTTCCAAAAGGATCAACCCTCCGGATGCGTTACACCTTCGATAATTCCTCCGCTAACATTCGTAACCCATCCACTCCACCGAAACGAGTCCTGTACGGCCCACAATCCGACGATGAAATGGCCGAGTTATGGCTGCAGCTCATTCCCTCAAAACCAGAGAACTTTAGCGTCCTACAAAACGACTACTTCTCAACCTATGGTCTCAAAGACGTCATCTCGACCAACAAAGCTTTGTTAGCCCGAGATCCAAACAGCACAGCAGCCCACGTCCAGCTTTCCACCGCACTCGCCGCCTCCAATCGGTTTGAGGAGGCTCTTTTTCAGCTCAGGAAAGCAGCTGAAATCGATCCTACCACCCCCCAGGCTTTTCGAATCATGGGACAAATCTATATGCGCCAACAAAAAGCCGAAGCCGCTAGGACAGCTTTCGAGAAAGCACTCCAGACTGACCCAAAAGATCCAATCGCACATAGCGAGCTCGGCTGGACCCTTGTCTTTCTCGGCCAACTTCCCGACGGCATCTCCCATTTGGAAACAGCCCTAGTTATCGATCCAACAGACGAAAAGACACGGGCTCACCTACAACAGGCCCGCGCACTTGAGAACAAAACAAAGCGTTAAAGAACGCGCCACTCCGCCCGACACGATCAATCGTCATCACGATCCTTCGGTCCGGCAAAGACAAATGCCGCCCTGACAGGCGCAGGCATTCTGCTCGCCGGCCCTTTCACACTTTTCCAAATCAACTCGTTTAACACGAGATCATCCACGGCATCTTCCTTCGAAAAATTCAAACGCTTCGACTTCGCTCCCCCCCAAGCCAGTTTCCCGTTCACCTCATTCATATCCACCTTGGGCTCTTTAGCCTCATAAGGCCTTAGATCACGGGTCCCGCAAAACGATCGGTACATCGGCATCGCAGCAGCATCGAACTGGGACATTGGCCTCATCCCCAAAATAAGCTCCATCGTCCGCAGCATCGAACTCGTCGAGTACATCGTGGAATCCACACTGTTCCGTTGCACGTACGGACTAATCACCAACGCCACAGTCCGGTGTGCATCCACATGATCCGGTCCATTCTGCGCGTCGTCTTCCACCACAAAAATAGCCGTGGATGCCCAAAACTTGGACTTCGATACCGCTGAAACCAACAGCCCCAGCGCGCGATCATTATCCGCAACACATACCGTTGGTGTCGGCTTTCCGGGTGTCGCACCCGCTGTATGATCCTGCGGCAACCTCACTATCTGCAGACGCGGCATCTCACCCTCTGCTTCAAATCGATGAAGCTCACTAATAAATCGCTCCGCGCGGAGCACGTCTGGATAGTCGATATCAAAACTCCGGTACATGGGATCAAACCGCCCCTCCAGGGATTTCAATCGCGTCTTACACGGATCTTTCGGCGTTTTTCCGTTCTGCACAAATTCACCATAACTCCGGAAAATAACACCACTCTCAGCTGCCCTGTCCCAAAGATATCCACCGGCTGGTGTCGCTATCGGCACGTGACCCTCTGACGGGTACCCAAACTTCTTCGACTTATTGTGCCCATAACTAAGCGGCCAGAACTTCTCCACATAGTCCGTCGCATAAGCCGCCATGCTCCATTCGTGCCCATCTGCGCTGACCTCACTCTCGACATAAAAATTGTCCAAAAGCACAAATTCGCGCGCCAATTTGTGGTGGTTCGGAGTCACACTCTCGGGAAACAGACAAAGACTCGGATCTCCATTTCCTTCCTTCATATCTCCGAAAATCTGATCATACGTCCGGTTCTCCTTCACAATGTAAATGCAGTGTTTGATCGGAGACATGTCGCCTAACTGCCCTGGAATCGGACTTTTTTCAGGGCGCTTTCCAATGGGACTATTGTCCTTCAACAACGGTGAACATCGGTAGGCATCCGCAGTGTACTTCTCCAACTGCCCCTCAAACTCTGACATTTTCGGTAGCTCCACAATACTCACACTCCCCTTAAACAGACTTCCAATATACTCCACGACCGTCCCCGGAGGAGCCTTTTTGCCGGGCTGCGGCCCTTTGGGATTCGCCCGCGAGCTTCCGCCCTTGCCGTTTGCTATGAGCAAAAACTTGCCATCCGGTGTAACGCGGACCGATGTCGGATACCACCCGGTTGGTATAAATCCCAGAGAGCGACTCTTCCCCTTCTCGCTCACATCACAAACAGCAACCGTGTTGATGTTTGCATTGGCGATAAACAGAAGCTTTTCGTCAGGCGAAAGCGCCAGCGCATTTGGTGTGGAACCAGGAGGCGACTTTGGATGTAGCGCCGCCCAGATAACTTCAACAGTCTCACCAGCCTCGGTATCAATTACCGTCACCGTGTTCTTGTTCGCATTTGCCACATACAGAAACTTACCGTTCCGCGTGAGCTGCATCTCATTGGGGTGCTCATCAGTCTTCCATCTCGCAATCACCTCTTGTATCTTGAGGTCAATTACAGCCACTTCGGCTTGTGCCCAAAGACTGACATACAGCCGTCCCTTCTTTTCATCCAACCGGCACGCATAGGGATAGGGAGCCTTCGGATCAGCCGAATCCAGCGCAGCCTCCGCTCTCTTGGTAATGGCAGCCTCATCAAAAGTAGATTCTCGGCCATTCCCCTCGATCTTATGAAACGGTTTACTTTGCTCAGTCGCAACTTCATCCAACCTAATCTCCACAACCTTCTCTGCACCTTCGCCAAGACTGATTTTCGAAACTGTGCGCCCCAGTACATTCGCGACATATAAAGATTTCGAATCCTTTGAAATCGCGAGACCAGATGGAACACCACGCTCTTTCGCATCCCGCAACACCACCTTCTGCTCCTCTCCCAGCCTACCTGTCGCTCGTTCAAAATCAAAACAGCGAACCACTTCATTTCCCGCTCCACTCGCAAACAAACGCCTTCCGGAAGCCGCAAACTCCAATCCATAGAATGTTTCTTCCACTTTGGCTTTTTGGACAACCTCTGCCGTCGCGATCTCTACGACATAGATCTCATGACCCGACTGTCCAGCATGTAAAACCGCAGCGTATTTCCCATCGGGATGGACCGCTATATTCACGGGAAAATCACCGACCTCAACCTGGCGCCCTGCAGGATTAAGGGACCACATATTCGGCAACAACACGGAACCATCCGGCTGACGCCCAGGCCAGCGCACAGATGCATGCGCACCAAAACAATTCCCTGCGAATACAGTCGAAAGCGCACAAACAAAAAACGGAAGGAAGCCGGCGTTCATTTTCAAAACAATTCGAAGTAAGCTACCTAAAGTGACAACATCTCCAAAGCTTCGAAATCCACAATCCGTCCACTCGATTCAATGACCTCAGGGTCCAACACTCTTGATTTGCAGCTGGAGTAACAGCGAAAAGTTCACAACGCTGCTCTAACTCCTTGGCCATGCTTTCAAAGCCTGACAGCGCACTACTAATCGTTGCCCACGGGTCCACACTCAATCCGGACTCGAGTGCACCGACCTTCGTTCACTCGTACACCATCCGAGAGCAGGCCATCTTCAGAGAGGTCTGCTGCGCTTTTTGGAAAGAGGAACCTAGCTTTCGACAGGTGCTCCACATGATCGATGCCGAAGACATCTACATCGTTCCAAATTTTATTAGCGAGGGATACTTCACTAGGACCGTAATCCCACGCGAACTCGAACTGACGGGTGCGTACACTCGCAGAGAGGGCAAATCCCTCAAATATTGCACTCCAGTGGGCTGTCATCCCCACATGACCGAACTCCTTTTGAAACGCGCGCAGGAAGTCGCCCCCAACGTCTCTCCAAGTGAAACGACACTCCTCATCGTCGGACACGGCACCAGCTTAAACGACCAATCCGCTGCTGCTACTGCGCGGGAAGCAGACTTGATTCGTGCCAAGGGCATTTTCGCTGAGGTTTTCTGCAGCTACATGGAAGAAGCTCCGCTGATCGCAGAGTGGGAGAGTTTCACGACCCAGCCCAATATCGTCGTGCTACCTTTCTTCATTTCGGACGGGCTACACTCCTTTCAAGACATCCCAGTGCTCCTTGGAATCGAAACTGAAATCGGTCCCGCCGCCAGCCAACGAAACGTCTTTCGACACAATCCACACGTCATTAATGGCCGCCAGCTTTACTATGCTAACGCTGTAGGAACCGACCCGCATTTCGCTAATCTGATTCTCGATCAGGTTTCATCCTTCGACGCATCCCAACCGGACAATCCTCGATGACTCCACGTGATCTCACGTCTGTTGTTCATGAAGCCCTCGCCAAAGGTGTGTTGGTTGTTGGCCAGGTTTTGGTCACCAAACTCGGAACTGATTGCTACGAGCTACGTCACAAGGAGGACCTTGAACGAACAGATCTCACCCAGTCGACTAACTCGAATGACGCCCATGAAATATCTCTCCTAACTGACCATGGTGAGTATCGGCCGCTTAAGTCAGCGCCTAACCTCAGGCGCGGTTGGCTTCTCCTTTTGAAGGATCCCTCTGAGGTCCGTCTCGCTCTAGATTTCATCTACCCAGCAGCGCTCGGACTCTGGGCAAGCCATCGGAAAAATCTCCTGCCGCCCGTTAGCCTTCGTGAAACTTTAGGCCGCCAGAGCGGCATGTACGCTCTCGCAAAAAAGATTACCTCGAAAGAAGCCTCACTCCTTATTTCGCGTACGTGTGATGCCGATCAATGCCTAAAGCAGATTCTTTGGCCAATCGAGGCAGATTGCGCTTCAGGTCAGCCCTGCACAACTCAGCTGACGGGTACAGACTCACTTCCGCTTCTCTGCCACGAAGCTTGTAGCATCCTCATCTCAGCCGC
This sequence comes from Verrucomicrobiota bacterium, assembly GCA_037133875.1. Classification (GTDB taxonomy): domain Bacteria; phylum Verrucomicrobiota; class Verrucomicrobiia; order Chthoniobacterales; family Chthoniobacteraceae; genus Chth-196. The sequence goes on from JBAXNG010000026.1 coordinate 75,268, forward strand.
ACGTCAAACGGTAAAGGCACGCACTCCCCTCTCCTCCGAGAGTCGGGCTTCTTAAAGCTCACCCCGGGTTCCGC
>JBAXNG010000027.1:0-69991 GCA_037133875.1 Verrucomicrobiota bacterium
GCCAGTATCCCCGCCCCGCTCAGGCTAATTCCCAGAGCGGGGCGGCTCTTTTTCTGTACGTACTCAGTTTTGTAGTAAGAGGAAGGCATCTATGGACGACATAAGCTAACAACAATCGACTGGGGATATTGCAATTCAATCGGATAGCAATTACGATCGCCAGTTCATGAAGCGCGCTACAATTTTTGCTTTGGCGACTGTTTTTCTCGCAATTCCAGCGTGTAAAAAACCACAGCTTGCCAGTGATTCCTCTGTTATTTCGGTCGGTGAATTTGCCTCGATGACTGGTATGACCGCCAGTTTCGGTCAAAAATCCCACAATGGTACGTTGATGGCGATTGAGGAGCTGAATGCTGCGGGGGGCGTTCTCGGAAAAAAAATAAAGCTCACCACGGAGGACGATCAGAGTAAAGCGGGTGAGGCTGCAACCGTGGTGCGTAAAATGATCTCACGTGATCACGTGGTCGCCGTTCTCGGTGAAGTTGCGTCATCGAGGTCACTCGAAGCGGCGCCAATCTGCCAACAGGCGAAGATTCCGATGATCTCTCCGGCTTCCACGAATCCCAAAGTTACGGAAGTGGGAGATTACATTTTCCGGGTCTGTTTTATTGATCCATTCCAGGGCACGGTTTTGGCTAAATATGCGTTGGCGAAAGGGTGGAAACGCGTAGCTATCCTCACGGATGTAAAACAGGATTATAGCGTGGGCCTGTCGCAGTTTTTTAAATCTTATTTCGTAGCGAACGGTGGCGTTCTGCTTGGAGAGCAGAGTTATTCTTCAGGCGATAAGGACTTTAAGGCGCAATTGACAGCGATTAAGTCCGCCCAACCCGATGCGGTTTTGGCGTCAGGGTACTATACGGAATCGGGTTTGATCGCACGTCAGGCTCGGGAACTGGAGGTGAATGTTCCGTTCCTTGGCGGGGATGGATGGGATTCACCCTCTTTGATCGAAGTTGCCGGGAAGGCGATGGAAGGATGTGTGTTTTCGAATCATTTCTCTGTTGAAGATAGCTCTCCTGCCATTCAAGAGTTTCTGAAGAAGTACAGAGAACGTTTTAAATCCGAACCTGATGCGATGTCGGCTTTGGGTTACGATTCGGCAATGATTTTGGCGGACGCGATTAAACGGGCCGGCACTACTGATGGCGAGGCGTTGAAAAACGCGATCGCGCAGACCAAGGACTTCCCAGGAATTACTGGTAAAATCACCCTAAATTCGGACCGAAACGCCTCCAAATCAGCGGTAATTTTAAAGATTACTGACGGTAAATTCCGGTATGTGGAAACAGTGACCCCTTGAGGGGAATCTCCCGAGAAGAGGTGCTGTTTGTAATTTTGTGAACGAACTGTTTCAGCAGTTAATCAATGGTCTCTCTTTGGGGGCTATTTATGCGTTGATCGCATTGGGCTACACGATGGTGTATGGTGTCCTGCGATTTATTAACTTTGCTCACGGCGATATTTTTATGCTGGGAGCCTTTTCGGGGCTTTATCTTTATAATTGGATAAAACCTCTTACGTTAGGTTGGCCTGATATGGTTGTTGCGGTGTTGGTTTTATTTGGAGCTATGGGGATAGCTGCGATTCTTGGGATTGTGATTGAAAAGCTGGCCTATAAACCGTTGCGCGCACGGCCTCGATTGACTGTTCTAATTACCGCTATAGGGGTATCCCTACTGCTTGAGTATTTGGGCCAGCTTAGATTTGGCGCAGCTCCTTGTGCTTTTCCTACGTTGGTTGAGCCTCATGTGATTCAAGGATTGGGAGGACTCCGAGTAAACAGTGTCCAATTAACGGTGGTGGTTGTTACTTTACTGCTATTATTGGGCCTACGATACATTGTTATGAAAACACGGATGGGCCTTGCGATGAGGGCCCTGTCGTTGAATCCGACGGCAGCGGCGCTTATGGGGGTGAATACAAGTGTGGTAATTTCTTTTACCTTCGGGCTTGGTTCCGCTTTGGCAGCCGCGGGTGGTGTTTTTTATGCCTCTCTTTATCAGGCTATTGACCCGTTTATGGGCGTGTTGCCCGGTATGAAGGCATTTGTAGCTGCTGTCCTCGGGGGTATAGGTATATTATCCGGTGCGGCCCTTGGTGGAATACTGCTCGGTGTGCTTGAGACCTTAGTCGTTGGTTATTCGAGTTTTCTGGGGATTCCGCCGGGTTACCGAGATGCCGTCGCGTTTGTAATTCTCATTTTGATTCTTTTATTTAAGCCTGCGGGCTTGCTTGGTAAAACCCAACGGGAGAAGGTGTAATGGGTATCCGATTCGCTTTCTTCATTTCCCTGATTGCCGGGGCAGTTGTTTCTTACTTGTTTACGGGTCATCCGGAACCTTCCTGGACGGTGGCGCAATTGGATGATTACCTGTTGAATATTCTCATTTTGATGGGGATTAATGTCATTCTTGCGGTCAGTTTAAATGTGGTTAATGGGCACACGGGTCAGTTTTCTTTGGGGCATGCGGGTTTCATGGCCGTTGGGGCTTATGCTTCGGCGACAATTACACTACTGGCGGGTAAATCGCTTTTGGGGCTTTTGTCTCCTTTAGGATTGATGGCGCAGCCTTGTCTGTTCGTTACGGCGCTGTTGGTGGGGGGCATATCTGCCGCATTGGCCGGACTTCTTGTTGGAATTCCTTCTCTACGCCTTCGTGGTGACTATTTGGCGATAGTGACCCTCGGCTTTGGAGAGATCATCCGCGTTGTGATTAACAACACGGATACTTTAGGCGGAGCGCGGGGTTTGTCCGGTGTGCCGCCTTATACGACTTTGGGTTGGACTTTTGGTATTGCAGTGTTCGCAATTTATATTGTGGGAACCTTAGTTAATTCCACCTATGGGCGGGGTTTCCTCGCGGTCAGGGACGATGAAATCGCGGCGGAGGCAATGGGGATTAATACGACAAAATATAAAGTGACGGCGTTTACGGTCGGCGCCTTTTTTGCAGGATTGGCAGGAGCGCTTTATGCCCACTTTATTGGGTACATCACGCCGGAAGGCTTTAATTTTTTAAAATCCGTCGATGTGGTGGTAATGGTTATTTTGGGTGGTATGGGATCAACGGCTGGGGTGACCGTGGCCGCTATAGCTTTAACCATCTTGAATGAGCTTCTTCGTCAGACGGAGCAGTACCGGATGATCATTTTTGCTCTAATCCTGATAGTGCTCATGATTGTACGTCCTCAGGGATTAATCGGGGATATCGGAAAACTGTTACCCCGTAAGAAAGGTGGCGCATGAGTAATGCGTTATTGGATCTTCGAAATGTGACGATTCGGTTCGGCGGGTTGCTGGCCGTGAGTGATTTGGATTTCCACATTCAACCTAACGAGCTCGTAGGACTGATTGGACCGAACGGCGCAGGGAAAACGACGGTTTTTAATCTCATTACGGGCGTATACACGCCTACCTCCGGGGGAATCTGTTTCGATGGGGATTCTGTGGCGGGTCAAAGTGCCCATCAAATTACGGCTAAGGGAATAGCGCGGACTTTTCAGAACATCCGGTTGTTCAATTCCCTGTCAGTGTTGGATAATGTCAGAACCGCATTTAACCTGCATTTGGAGGGCGGGTTCATGTCTGCAATTTTCCGGGGCAAACGTTTTCAAAACGAGGAGGCTCGGGTTCGTGCCAAGGCGCTCGAATTGCTGGAAATATTTGGGCTGGATTCGGTTGCTGACCTGCCGTGTAGGAGTTTGTCGTACGGAGATCAGCGGCGCCTCGAGATTGTGCGGGCGTTGGCGACTCAGCCGCGGCTTCTGCTTCTGGATGAGCCTGCTGCGGGTATGAATGCGACGGAGAAAGTTGAACTGATGAAGTTGATCCGGTTCACGCAAGAGCGTTTTGGTTTGGCGGTGTTATTAGTGGAACATGACATGAAAGTGGTGATGGGGATTTGTCAGCGGATCGCGGTAATCGAGTACGGCCGGAAAATCGCTGAGGGAACCCCCGACGAGATTCGAAGAAATCCCAAGGTGATTGCTGCCTATCTTGGTGAGGAGGTTTCTCATGATGCTTGAAGTTAAGGAGATGGAAGTGGGGTACGGCTCGATTACGGCATTGCACGGTATTTCGCTTTTGGTGAAACCGGGCAGAATTGTCACCTTGGTAGGCGCAAACGGAGCGGGCAAATCTACGACGTTGCGGGCTATTTCCGGGCTGTTGAAGGTTCAGGGAGGATCGGTACACTTTTGCGGTGAGGATATTACGAATTTGGAGCCCCATGAAATTGTGGCACGCGGGCTTCTTCACGTGCCGGAAGGCCGCATGATTTTCTCCAACCTTACGGTTTTGGAGAATTTGCGAATGGGGGCTTATCTTCGGAACGATAAGGCGGGAATTCGTCGGGATCTGGAATTTGTAATGGAGACTTTTCCTCGGTTGCATGAACGGGAAACGCAACTTGCGGGGACCCTTTCGGGCGGGGAGCAGCAGATGCTCGCAATCGGTCGTGCATTGATGGGGCGTCCTAAGTTGTTGATGCTAGACGAGCCGTCGCTCGGAATTGCGCCGCTTTTGGTGAAGGCGATTTTCGAAAAAATCGTGGAAGTGAATCGGGAATTGGGGATTGCTGTGTTGCTTGTGGAGCAGAATGCACATCTTGCGTTGGAGGTTTCTGCGTTTGGGTATGTGTTGGAGACCGGACGTATCTTGCTCTCCGACAGTAGTGAAGCGCTAAAGGCGAATCCTCAGGTGCAGGCTGCGTATCTTGGTGCGTAGATTCCTGAGAAAACCCCTTGTGTTTCAAAACAAGGGGTGGCAGTATCCACGCCCCTTTGTAACTAAGGACTGCTTATGTCGTACGCGATTTTCAAAACCGGAGGTAAACAATACCGGGTAGCCCAGGGTGATCTAATTGATGTTGATAAATTAGATCACGCTGAAGGAGCGAGTGCTACCTTCTCTGATGTGCTGCTCGTTTCTAACAACGGCGCACTCAAAACTGGAACAGAACTTTCCTCCGCAAATGTTGTGGCTGAAGTGGTTTCCCAGTTCAAGGGTGAGAAGGTCCTCGCTTACAAATACAAGCGCCGCAAGGGCTATCATCGGACAGTTGGCCATCGTAGCCAGCTGACTCGTTTGAAAATCACAGGCATCAACGCTTAATTTAATACTCCCTCAATATGGCTCATAAAAAAGGTCAGGGATCCGTCAAAAACGGACGTGATAGCGTCAGCAAACGGCTCGGCGTAAAGAAATTCGGCAGCGAAGCTGTTGTTGCTGGTAACATCATCATCCGTCAGCGCGGAACGAAGTTCATCCCCGGTGCAGGGGTTGGTCTCGGTAAAGATTACACAATCTTCGCATTGATCGATGGACGTGTTCGTTTCGACCGTGAAGGTCGCCGCGTGAACGTAGACGCTGTTGCAGCGAACTAACCTATTCAAATTTTAGAAAAGCCCCACTCCGAAATGGAGTGGGGCTTTTTCGTTTTGCGATCGGGTAAGCGGAGTGTTAAACAACCGATTTTGCCCGTAGTGATATGAAGACAATGGTCTGCAAAGGTGTTCAGCCTTTGCAATTTTGTGAGGCCTGTGTGGAACGCGGTTTCCATGCTCATTTTGATTGGTGAGTAGTTCCCCTCCCTTGTCGATGCGTCTCTTAGCGGTTAGGCTGTGCCTGATGTCCTCTCCTGCCTTCCATATGCGATACGCACCGCTTCTTGGGGTGTTGGCATCTTTCATGGTGGGAGCGTGTTCAAACAATCCTCATCCTGCTCCGTATCAAGCTGAGCGCGAAGGCGGGACGCCTTGGGTAGTCCGCTACGCTGCCACGCCTGAAGATCCGAGATCTCTAGATCCCCAGGTTTCTTATGATAGCGTCAGCCGTCGGGTCATTGAGCCGGTTTACGAATGTCTCCTAGAGTATCATCCGTTTAAGACCGACCCTTATGAGCTTCGACCTTGTTTGTTGGCAACGGTTCCCGAGAAGGTGGATGGACTGGGGGCGGGGGTAATCTATCGATGCAGGTTAAAAGAGGGGATCTTCTTTCACGATGACCCGTGTTTCCCTGCAGGGAGGGGACGAGAAGTGGTAGCTGAGGACGTTCATTTTGCGTTTCAACGAATCGCAGATCCGAAGGTTGAATGTCCTGTCGTTTCAACCCTTCAGGATTATGTTTTGGGGCTAGGCGATGCCTTTGAGTTGGCGCGGAAAACTGGGAGTTTCGATTATCAAGCGCCCATTCCTGGAATAAGAATAACGGGGCGATATACGTTTGAAATCCATCTCGCTCAACCGTATCCCCAGCTACTGTACTGGCTGGCAATGCATTTTACAGCGCCGGTGCCGAGGGAGGCGGTGGCATATTACGACGGGAAAGTGCATGATGGCATTCCCAGGGATCATTTCCGATTTCATCCTGTTGGAACTGGCCCATTTAAGATCGCGGAGTGGAACCGAGGCGCGTCCATTCGGCTTGTGCGGAATCCCAAGTACCAAACGACTCAATTTCCAGATGGAGGTTGGGTTCCTGAGCAAGAGTCGTTGTTGAGGCCGATGGCTGGGAGAGCTCTGCCCATTATTGACGAGGTGTATCTCACTGTTTTTAAAGAGAGTATCCCAGTTTTTATGCTTTTTCGCCAAGGGTACCTAGACGGGATGGGGCTGGGCAAAGACGCGTTCTCGAGTCTGATGACTCCTACGCGTGATCTGTCTGATAAATACAAACAGCGTGGTGTTGGGCTGTACCGAATTACCGAGCCTAGTACGTTTTACATAAGCTTGAATACGGAAGACCCAGTGCTTGGGCCGAATCGAAAGCTGCGTCAGGCGCTGTCGGCTTCCTTTAACGCTCAGGCGTACTTGGATGTATTTTTCAACAGTGTGCCGATCGTTGCCGAACAGCTTCTGCCACCAGGCATCGCTGGGTATCAGAAAAATTATAAAAACCCGTATGGGTTTAACTTAGAGAAAGCTAAAGCACTATTGGCGGAGGCGGGGTATCCAAATGGGCGGGATGCTTCGGGGAAGACACTGGAGCTGACGTTTGATGTGGTTGCGACAGGGGCCAACGAGCGTGCGATGGCGGAGTTTGAACAGAAGCAGTTCGAGCAGTTGGGAATTCGGATCAAGGTGATTGAAAACACATTTGCCCGCCTGATGGAGAAGCAGGATCAGGGAAACTTTCAAATCGCTTCCGGTAGCGGGTGGATGGCTGACTATCCAGATCCGGAGAATTTCTTTTTTCTCAAGCACAGCAAGAACATCCCTCCTGTTGGTAAAAACGAATCGCGGTATAGAAATCCTGAATACGACCGACTTTTTGAAAAGATGGCCGCGATGGAGAACTCCCCCGAGAGAGAGGCGATCGCACACCAATTGAACGCGATCTTGGCGGAGGACGTTCCTGAAATCCTCAACATGCATCGGTCGGTCTATGCCTTGAATCAACCGTGGGCGCCTCACGTTGCTGAGAACCCTCTGCTTGAGGGGGGATTTAAATACGCATTAATTGACCACGATCTGCGGGAAAAAAAGAGACGGGAATGGAATGAGCATCCCCTTTGGCCAGTTTGGGGGCTTGTGAGCGTTATTATTCTTACCGTGTTTGGGTCAGTACGTTTTCACCGGGAACCATAAGCTATGTTGGCCTACATTATCCGCCGGATACTCTTTTCTGTTCCGATTGTATTCGGCGTGATGCTTGTCACGTTCTTTCTCTTTTTTGTAGTACAGAGCCCGAACGCAATGGCCCGGCGTGTCTTGGGGCCGAAGGCCTCGCCTCAAGCTGTGGAGACATGGCTACACAATCGAGGCTACGACAAGCCGCTGATTTTCAACAGTAACCCTGGGGAGCCGTTTCACGACTCTTTGTTCGTGAATCAAATCAGGCGTCTTGCTCAGTTCGATTTAGGGACCTCAGACGTCACGGGGCGTCCTTTAAAGGATGTGTTTGCCAGTGGAGCGTTGCCATCGCTGTTGATAACGGTACCGGCTTTTGTGGTCGGGTTTGCGTTGTCGCTTGGGTTATCTCTGTACCTTGTTTTTATGCGAAACTCGGTGGTCGATTTATTTGCTACGGTTTTTTGCGTCGCCCTGATGAGTGTGCCTGTGATGGTTTATATCATTTTCGGGCAGTGGCTGGTGGCGCAGGTTTTTAACTATCTTCCGGCTTTCGGGTTTAGTTTGCAGGGTTGGTCGACTGCGAAGTTTCTGATGCTGCCCGTCGCATTGATGGTGGTTAGCGGTTTAGGGGCAGAGGTGCGCCTCTACAGGGCGCTACTTTTGGAGGAAATGGGACAGGATTACATTCGAACTGCCCGAGCGAAGGGGGTGTCCAATTCAAGAGTTTTGTTAGTGCATGTTCTCAAAAACGGGATGATCAACCTCATTACGGTTGTGGTGGCTTCCTTGCCGTTTCTGATTATGGGCTCGTTGGTGATCGAGAATTTCTTTGGAATCCCAGGGCTCGGGAGCGTTCTTTTTAATGCCATTCAAGCGCCTGATTTTGCGGTAGTGCAGGCTTCAGTGTTTTTGGGGTCACTCCTGTATTTAGGGGGACTGGTGTTGACGGATCTCTGTTATGCGTGGGTGGATCCACGTATTCGCCTTCAATAATCCCATGGCATTTTTTGATCAACTGTGGGTTCAGAATGGGCTGCTTTTGTTGACCTATACGATTCTTGGCGGCCTTGCTCTGAAGGCGTCTCGTTCCGAACGATGGAAGTCAGCCTGGCCGCGTTTGAAAAAGGATAGGACTGGGCTGGTTTCTCTAGGTGTCATTCTGGTCTATGTCACAATTGGTACATTGGATCTAATACGGTTACCTGTTGAGCAAGGCACGCGGTCTGTTCTGGATGCTCTTACGGATGGAATTCCTCAGGAGAAAGGCTATGCGGCTCCTTTGGCTAGGGAAACGCTTTCGCTTTCGAATCCGACGCCTGTGAGGGCGGTGCATCTTTTAGGAACAGATGCTCTAGGGCGCGATACGCTGGTCCGTACAATGAAAGCTTCTCGGACGGCCCTTTTGATAGGGGGGCTGACTAGTGTCATTTATATTCCGATTGGAGTCATTTTGGGGATTCTGGCCGGCTATTACCGACGGTGGGTGGATGACCTGGTGCAGTACTTTTATAGTACGATCGCAGCGGTCCCGGAGATATTGATGCTGGTGGCTATTTTGCTGGTTTTGGGCAAAGGGGTGGGGACGATGGCGATAGCGTTAGGGACAACGGGATGGGTGGGCCTAGCCCGACTCATCCGTGGTGAAACGCTGAGGCAGGTTGAAAGACCGTATATTGCGGCAGCAAAAGGTCTGGGGCAGTCGAACTTGAGCATCTTGTCGTTTCATCTTTTGCCGAATGTAATGCATCTGGTCGTGATCAAGTTTGTCTTGGGGTTTTCGGGGTTGGTGTTGGCCGAAGCCATGTTGAGTTATTTGGGAGTTGGATCTCCTGTGGGAACACCAAGCTGGGGAGCAATGATCGATGCCTCTCGCTCTGAACTCTCCCGAGAGCCTCTGGTTTGGTGGAATCTGGTGTCCGCTACATCAGCGTTATTTTTTCTTGTCCTGTCTTTAAACCTTTTTGGCGACGCTTTGCGCCGTGCGTTTGACCCCCGGCGCACTTAATTAATCCGCATCTCATGATCGAAATTCGCAATCTCTCCATCGATTTCGCCACCGAATCCGGACAAGTTCCGGCGGTTCGTGAGATTAATCTTCAAATTCGTGCAGGAGAAACGCTCGCGGTCGTTGGCGAAAGTGGGAGCGGGAAAAGCGTAACAGGGCTTGCCTTGACCCGGCTTTTGCCGGAGCCGCCTGCAGTTTATACGTCCGGTGAGATTATTTTTCAGGGCCAAGATGTGCTAAAGATGGGGGCCAAAGATCTTCGGAGGCTGCGAGGGGGGCAGATAGCGTACGTTTTTCAAGAGCCCTCAACTTCTTTGAATCCGGTATTTACCATTCGGAGTCAGATAGCGGAGGCGATTCGGCTACATCGTCCGGATGTCCGGGATATTGACGCTGAAGTTGCTCACTGTCTCGATCTTGTGGGTATCGTGAATCCGAGCCAGCGTATGTTTGATTATCCCCACCAGCTTTCGGGTGGAATGCAACAACGGGCGATGATTGCGATGGCTTTGGCGTGTCATCCCAAACTGCTCGTGGCGGATGAGCCGACCACGGCGCTTGATGTTACCATTCAGGCGCAAATTCTGGATCAGATGCGCCAGCTAAAACAGCAACTCGGCATGGCGATGATGTTGATTACACATAATTTTGGAATCATCAGTGGGATTGCTGATCGGGTAGCTGTGATGTTTCGTGGACGGATTGTGGAGGAAGGGATGACTCAGGAGGTTTTGCATAACCCGCAGCACCCCTACACAAAAGCGCTGATTGCTTGTATTCCACAGCTGGGGCAGAGACGTGAACGTTTGACGACGATCGATCACGCGGAGTTGGATGCGTTGTTGAAGTAGAATCTAGGATTTTGTGGGGTTGGAAGTGGGGCGGTCGGCGTAGGCTTTCCAACGGGAGGACAAGGCGGCAGGGTTGGGGTATGAACAACTCAGAAAATGCGCCTGATCCGAAGGAGTGTCGGACGTGCTGGCTGCGGATTACTCAGAGAGAGGTCGAGTTGGACCATGGGGACGAGCATTTGGGAGAGTGGCGGTGGCAATTATTTGCGGCAGGTTTGTGCGGGCTTTTGGGGATTGCGGGGGCGTTGATCCCAGATCCCAAATGGCAATTAGCGTGCAACGTTTTGGCCTATGTTTCGGGGGCGTGGTTTGCAGCTGAGGAGACTTGGGAAAAACTGCGGGAGCGCAGTGTGGATGTGCATTTTCTGATGCTGGCAGTTGCGGTTGGAGCAGCTGCCATTGGGCAGTGGAGTGAGGGGGTCGTATTGTTGTTTTTATTTGCGTTTGCGGGGGCGCTGGAGCATTTCGCCTTGGAGCGAACACAGAGGGAAATTCGGTCCTTGATTCAGTCGGCGCCGAAAACTGCGACCTTGGTAACATCCAATGGATCTGAATTGGAGGTGCCAGTAGAGCAGCTTCATGTGGGGCAGGTAATTCGCATAAAGCCTGGAGCGTTGTTCCCTGTTGATGGAGAGGTTTTCTCCGGTGAAACGGGCGCAGACGAGTCTACGCTGACGGGGGAAGCGACTCCGGTGGAGAAGGGTAAGGGAGATCCCGTATTGGCTGGTACACTGAATCTTTGGGGAGCTGTTGATTTGACGGTTTCCCGCGAGGCTGCTGAGAGCGCCTTGCAGAAGATTATTACTTTGATTCAGGGTGCCCAGAGACAGAAAGCCCCATCGCAGAGGTTTACAGATCGTTTTGGCAGTGGGTATACGCTAGGGATTTTGGGGCTGACTGCAGTGATGTTTTTGTTTTGGTGGTTGGTGCGTGGTAGTGCGCCGTTTGTTAGCGGTGAGGGGGTTCCGAGTGCGTTTTATAAGGCTATGACGTTATTGGTGGTGGCTTCCCCATGTGCGTTGGTGTTGTCGATTCCTTCCGCGATTTTGGCGGCGATTGCAGCGGGGGCGAAGCGGGGGATTTTGTTCAGAGGGGGGGCGGCCGTGGAGCAATTGGCGCAGATTCAGGTGGTGGCCATGGATAAAACGGGGACGTTGACAACTGGTGAGTTGAGGGTTGAGGCGGTGGAGAGTTTTCCACCTGGGAAAGAGCGTGATATCGCGGAGTTGGCGTTTGCATTGGAGCGGCTGTCTTCGCATCCGCTGGCAAGAGCTGTGACTCGATATGGGAAGCGGGAGGGGCTCAGAGATAGGATGTTATCGGGGTTTCACTCGGTGACAGGCATGGGGTTGGAGGCGGAGGAGGGCGGAAAGCGGATTCGATTGGGGCGAAAGAGTTGGGTGTTGGAGCAGTGGGAGGGAGAAGGGGGTGTTGATGAGGAGAGTGCGGGGGTTGGTGTTTCTGAAGTCTGGTTGGTCTGGGGAGGGGTGCTTGGTCGATTGACATTGAGAGATGACGTTAGGGCCGAATCAGGTGAGGTTGTGCGGGAGCTTCATCGGCGCGGCTTGAGCAGTGTTGTCCTTACCGGGGACAAAAAAGCGGCGGCTGAGCATCTAAGGGCGTTACTTGGTGTTCAGGAGATCCGCGCTGAACTCAAGCCGGAGGAGAAGTTGGCGTTTATCAATGATTTGGCCACACGAGGTCATTTGGCCGCGATGATTGGGGATGGTATTAATGATGCGCCTAGTTTGGCAGCGGCGCATGTGGGGGTGGCGATGGGGGCGCGAGGGGCGGATGCTGCGTTGGAGCAGGCAGATTTGGTGTTAATGCACGACAAGCTGGAGAATTTTTTGACGGCGTACGATTTAAGTGTGAAGGCACGAGTGGTAATCATGCAAAATTTGACCATTTCACTCGGGGTGATTGTGGTGTTGGTCGCTTTTGCTTTGGCTGGTCGTATCCCATTGCCGTTGGGGGTGATGGGGCATGAGGGGAGTACGCTCGTTGTTGTGTTGAATAGTTTGCGGCTGCTGTTTTTCCGCACTAATTTGACGGTTTCTGTAAAACGCGTTTGACGTGAGGAGGTCATGAGATAGGTTCCGCGGGTTCCTTCCAGTCCCACCGCCCCAAATTTGCGATGAGACCCAATCTTACCATCACCCTCATAATAAGTTTGATAAGTGCTTCCAGTGCGTTGGGCAGCTACTCGCTGTTCGACCCTGAAAACGCGAAAACGCTCAAGCCGGAACAACGCTCTTGGTTTGGACCACAGTCGGGGAGTTTTCGTTATGACAAACGGATGATTGAAGCTGCTGCGATCGCGGCGGAGAGAGCGCGTGCATCCTCTACATATAGTTGCTGGAGATATGTGAAAACCGCTCTTTTAGAAGCGCATATAATCGATAGTTATCCTAAGACGCGATATGCCAAGGAGGCGGGAACTGAGTTGCAGCAGAATTTTGGATTTCGAAAACTATCGGTTTCTGATCCTTACAAAGCGCCTCCGGGGTCTGTGTTAGTGTATGGAGGGCCTGGAGCGGGGCATGTGGAATTTCGTTCTAAAGATGGGTTTGTGAGTGATTTTGTGTCGCCTAAACCTTCTCCCCGTCCTCTGATTGGGGTTTACGTAAAACCCCGCTCGTGAGTGACAGGCGTGAGCCTGAAACAGTAGATGTTGGGGTTAGGCTTCGGGTTGTCCCGAATGCAAGGTGTTCTGAAGTGGTTGGAATGCATGGGGATGCTGTGAAGTTGAAAGTTGCTAGTCCAGCGATTGATGGAAAGGCCAACAACGCAGTTTTGGAGTTGGTTGCGGAGTTGATTGGGGTGCCTTCTCGATCGGTTCGATTGTTATCAGGGGCAAAAGCACGTGATAAAGTAATTGGTGTGGAAGGTCTCGCCGCTCTGGAGGTTCGGCATCGGCTGTTAGCTGCGGAGCGCACGCGGAAATAAGGGAAACTGAAAATTTTCTTCGAGAAACTGCTCATCTCTGGTATAGTGCTCCGCCTATGGCCATCCAGAAAAGGACAGCGTTTTCACGTAGATTGCCCGATTTGGTCACCGAGGAACTGGCGACAGTTCTCTCTTCTCGGAGCAGCTATGAGTTCAAGGACCTTTTTGATAAAGTCTACGAGCGCCTCAAAGCAAGAAATGCTGCCAGTGGCGGCGAAGAAATGCTAAGGCTTCGCGCTTATGAGAAGCTCCAGAACCTTGTTTCAAGAGGAATGGTGAAAAAAGATGCGAAGAAGTACAAAGGCATCCCGAAGCAGTTGGCAACGCTTCAAACCACTCCACCTCCGCTTCCTGCGCCTCAGCCGGTAGCAGTGTAGTATTGTTACAATTGACTTAATCGAACTTAACCCGGGGGCTTAAGCTTTCACAGCTTAAGTCCCCGCCTTTGTCTTATGAAGAGTGATTATTTGCCGATTTTTCTCCAAGTTATTATCGCCATTGGCTTTGCGTGCAGTGCGCTGCTTATAAGTCTTTTGTTGGGCAAAACTACGCGCCGTAATGCAACGAAGGACACCGCTTACGAGTGCGGGATGATCGCTCAAGGAGAAGCGCAGCCTCGCTTTAGCGTAAAGTTTTACTTGGTTGCGATGCTCTTCATCCTTTTCGATTTGGAGATCGTTTTTATGTACCCATGGGCCGTAATCTATCGTGATTATGTTGCTGCACATGGAGCAGGAATCTTCTGGAGCATGGGGGGATTTGTTTCCGTACTGACGATCGGTTACGTCTACGCGATTCGCAAAGGCGCATTGGACTGGAAAAGTTAAGGCCGCAGAGTATTCGATCTTAAGAAGCCCGCTCACTTCGGTGGCGGGCTTTTTGTTTGCTGCGAGCGAAAGTGCTGCTCAACTGCTAGTAGCCCCAATGAAAGGTCTTTAGCGGGCTATTCACCGTTCTCCTGCCGAATCCCGAGAGAGGCCCGGATTGGGCTTACTCGTCGAGGTCGTCGTCGGAACTTCCCTTTTTAGCGGTTAATCCACGAAGTTTGCCTTCGATATAGGCGTCGATGTCGCCATCCATGACGTCTTGGATATTGCTACTTTGTACGCCAGTCCTGAGATCTTTGATCATCTGGTACGGTTGGAATACGTAGGAGCGGATTTGGGATCCGAATGCCACCTCCGCTTTTTCACCGTATTGGCGCTCGATTTCAGCACGCTGTTTATCGACCTCAATTTGTTGAAGTTTGGCTGATAACATTCGCATCGCCAGATTGCGATTTTGCGCCTGCGAACGCTCACTTTGACAGGCGGCAATTAATCCCGAGGGACGGTGGCGTATTCTGACGGCAGTCTCAACTTTGTTGACGTTTTGACCGCCCTTGCCACCAGCGCGATAAGTGTCGATTTCGATATCGGCCTCGTTGATCTCAATAGGCGCGCTTTCAGGCAGGTCTGGTACGACGTCCACGCCCGCGAAAGAAGTGTGGCGGCGTTTATTGGAATCAAACGGAGAGATCCGCACGAGGCGGTGCACGCCGCGTTCGGTAGCAAGATAGCCGAATGCGTATTCACCGGTTACACGAATGGTAGCTGATTTGATGCCGACTTCGTCTCCCGGTTGAATATCCACAATGGCAGTTTGGTAGCCTCGGCGTTCACACCAGCGCTGATACATACGCAAGAGCATGTCAGCCCAATCGCAGGCTTCTGTGCCTCCAGCCCCTGATTGGACCGAAAGGAAGGCTGAGCAGCGGTCACTGGGCCCAGAAAGCAGCATTTTCAGCTCGAAGTCTTCAAGAGCCTTGGTGAAGGACGTGATTTCTTTCTCAAGCTCTGCGACGGCTTGAGGAGCGTCGGGTTCGGCCAGTGTGAGTTCTGCCAACACGTCGAGATCATCCATCTGACGTTGTAAGGCCAACAAAGGGTTGATCTTTGCTCTTAGTGCAGAAACTGCCTCCATCTGTTCCTGCGCGCGCTCTTTATGGTCCCAGAAGTCTGGGGCGCTCATATTCTCCTCGATCGCTAACAGTTGGGATTGGAGCTCGGCTAAGTCAAAGATACCTCCGCAGCTCACTTACGCGCGCCCGGAGGGATGAGAGATTCAAGTTTGATAGATCGATGGCCATGGGAAAAAGAAAAGCGGCGGGAGACGAATCGCCTCCCGCCGCTTGGAAATAGGTTTATCAGCGTTTTGCTGCTTCGAAACGGAACAAGGTTTCGCCTTCTTGCATCAAATCCAATCGGTCCCTTGCAATGAGGCTCAGGTATTCTGGGCTGGTGCGCAGAAGGCGTTCTTGCCGTTCGTGCTGCTGCAAAGTGCCTCTGAGTTGAGCGGCTTTCGTTTCGAGATCCTGAATCCGCGCTTGAATTTCATTTCTGCGGGACGTTTCCGGAAGGTAGCGGACCACTAACGTGCTAGCCACCAATGCAACAATCAACGCAGCCACAAGCCGGTTTAGGGATACCCAGACCGGTTGTGGGGCAGGCTCTTGATGCTCGAGAAAGCGATCGCTCACTAGATAAACATCTTACCGCCGTAAACGGCGTTGTCACCTAATTGTTCTTCGATGCGCAAAAGTTGATTGTATTTTGCGACGCGATCTGTCCGGCACAATGAACCGGTCTTGATTTGGCCAGCGTTGGTCGCAACCGAAATGTCCGCGATCGTCGTGTCTTCGGTTTCTCCAGAGCGATGCGAAATCACTGCGGTGTAGCGATTTTCTTTCGCCAGTTCGATCGCGTCTAGCGTTTCGGTCAGTGTACCGATTTGGTTGACCTTCACCAGGATCGAGTTCGCGATACCGCGGTCGATGCCTTTGCGCAGAAACTGCACGTTTGTGACGAAAAGATCATCTCCGACGAGTTGTGTGTTTGCTCCCATGGCGACGGTTAGAGCTTTCCAGCCGTCCCAGTCGTTTTCCGCGCAACCATCTTCGATGGAGATGATTGGGTACTTGCGCTGCAACTCTTGATAATAAGCGACGAGTTCCGCAGCAGAACGGCGGGAGCCGTCGCTCTTCTTGAACACGTACTGATTCGTTGCGGCGTCGAAGAATTCGGAAGATGCCACGTCAAGGGCTACGAAAATCTCTTCTCCGAATTTGTACCCGGCTTTCTCAACGGCCTGAGCAATGGTTTCCAATGCGTCGTCCGCACTCTTGAGGTTCGGTGCAAAGCCACCTTCGTCACCAATAGCGGTGGAGAGACCACGGCCTTTCAGGACACCTTTGAGTGCATGGAACACTTCAGTTCCGGCGCGTAACGCTTCGGAGAAGGTTTCGAACTTCTTCGGCACGATCATGAATTCCTGGAAATCAATCGGAGCGTCGGAGTGTGCTCCACCGTTCAGGATGTTCATCATGGGTACAGGGAGAACCTTTGCATTTGGTCCGCCGATGTACTTGAAGAGTGGTTGTTCGAGTTGGTTTGCTGCCGCGTGAGCGGTTGCAAGTGAAACAGCGAGAAGAGCGTTTGCCCCGAGGTTTCCTTTGTTGGGTGTGCCGTCCAAAGAAAGGAGCGCACGGTCCACGGAAACTTGGTCGACGGCGTCGTAGCCTTCCAGTTCCAAGGCGATGACGTCTTCGATGTTTTCCACGGCCTTGAGAACGCCTTTGCCGAGGTATTTGGTTTTGTCTCCGTCACGGAGTTCAACGGCTTCGTGTTCTCCGGTGGAAGCGCCGCTTGGAACTGCAGCACGGCCAACTGCGCCTCCGGCGAGTTCGACGTCTACTTCGACGGTTGGATTGCCGCGCGAATCCAGAATTTGGCGCGCGATGATGTTTTGGATGGCTGTTAGCGACATAATAAGTGGGTAAAGTCAGCGAGGAGGGTGCCCCTCCTCGGCAAGTGGAAGCAATTCTATTTCAATGCTACGCTTAGGCTTTGGCCCAGGCTGCGATGGCTACGATTTCTACCAAACGGTCTCCTTGTTCGGTTGGAACGTCGACTTGTTCGCCGACCTTCTTGCCGAGGAGGGCCTGAGCAATCGCGGCTTTGTACGAAATAATATGTTTTTCGGGGTCGGTATCCCAGACACCCAAGATGTGATAGGTGTTTGACTGTTGGTCTTTTATGCCTCGGATTGTTACTGAAGTTCCGATGGAAACAATAGAAGTGTCAGCATTCGCGAAATCTGTTCCTCGGGCCATTGCGTTGTCCCGTTCCATTTCTGCTTTGCGGCGTTCGAGGACAGTGCGTTGCTGTTTGGCTGCGTGGTATTCGAAGTTTTCTCGTAAATCCCCGTGCTCGCGGGCGACCGAGATCTCTTTGATAATTTCAGGAATCTTTTTCGAAACGAGTTCGTCGTATTCCAGCTGACGTTTCTCAAGGCTGTCCCACGAGGCGATCAGTGTTTCCTGTTTTTCCTCGCGGTCTCCCGTAATGAGCGATTCGAGTTCTGGGTAAGAGCGTACGAACCGACCGAGCAGTGAACGCTTGTTGAGGTCTTCGAAGACTGGAGAGAGCAGCAACTTACGCATCACCTCACGAAGCTCTTCGAGTTCTGCGTCCGCGATGAGGTCGGGGAGAAGCGTCAAGTCGTTCATCAGGAGATCATGGAGCTTGCGATCTCGGTTTTCGTTAAACTGGTCCCTTTCCAGAGCCGAGAGAATCGCACTGACAACACGAGGCTGGATGAGGTCCCGAAAGTCGCCCGAGCGTTCCTTTTTGTCACACAACCAAGTTAATGCAGCAGAGCTAATGGAATGATCGCGAATGGAACGATCGAGGGTTGTCTTTAGGTCGTCGGCTTTATTTTGTTCCTGAAGAAGGCGTGCCGCTTCCGTAACGAGGCGGGTGCTGCCGCGTGTGATGAGAGAGAGGGCTTTACTTGTCCAATCTTCACCAAAGGCTGCAGGGAATGCTGCTAAGGTGCGCTTCAGTTTTGCGGCTGGAACTTGCTCTAAGAGAGTGTGCAGGGCGCGTTGTTCTTCGATGAGAACCGTGGCAATGAGCGGCGCGGTTTCACCTACGGTCAGAGACTTGGATCGGTCGGTGAGTTCGTCACGGAGGACTAATAGTGTTAGAGCTTCTGCAGTAGCAAGTTTCGAGTTTTTTCGTGCAGATTCTTCAACCGCGGTGATTATGGGCTGAAGTTGTGTTGCGTGATCTTTGAACTCTTCTAGATCACGGAGAATTCGTTCGAGTGTACCGATCTGATCCTTGAGTTGGCGGGCTTCAGAGAAGGCCACGAGATGCTCGTCCGCGCGAGAGACTGCTTCGGAACGGAAAACAATTGGATCACTCTTTTTGGTTGGGAGCGAGAAATGCCCGTCTTTTTTGAGGATTTTTTTTGCGGATTCCCACCACTTTTTGAAATCGGGTTCTTTGAAAACGGAAGGAACAAGAACTTGAGTAAGTTGGTCTTGTGTCAGTTTGTTGCCGTAGCAACTCAGGACGTGACCTACGAATTTTGCCGGGTCTTCCTTGGCTCGGGTACGAACACCGGCCAAGTCCGCTGAGATTTGGGCTAAAATGTGGTCAGGATCAATGGGCGTCAACGATTCCGCCGCGTAGACGAGCTGCATCGGATGCCCTTTCTTGCTCGAAAAATCAATGATGACCTGATTCAGCGCGTAATCGGTGGAAGCGATTCGGCCGAACCCCCAACTTCTGTGTAGCACACAGGTGCCGGTTGTTAATTTATCGAGTGCGATACCGTGCGCGGTGGATAGCTTGCCGGCTTCTACGGCTTTCTGAGTCTCGGGGTTCATAGAAACGGACAAGATAAATGCGGTTTGCGATCGGGGGAAGGGGCGAATGTCTAGATTTCGCAACTATCCCTCGTTTTTGGGGCCTTATTTCGATCCAGAGGGCTGAATTTCAACTTATGGGTGGAAAAGCGGCGATTATGGGCGAAATTGTTTTGTTTTGTAAGTCGGCTGGTACAACAGGAGTAGGATATGAATTCGCAGGGGTATGCTCGTTCACAGGGACAGACAGAAGAGGATCAGAGAGGAAGCTTGGGGAGCGCAGTTGGAGGTTCTTCGAATAGAAATGTCTCCGGGCCCTCAGGACAGCGACGCCTCGGAGGAGCGGGAGGTGGAGGGATTTCATCGATAGAATTGTCCATTCAAGGAATGCATTGCGCAGGATGCGCATCCCGATTGGAGGGGGCTTTGCGACTTGTGCCCCATGTGCAGGAGGCCGTCGTAAACTTTGCAACAGCTACAGCCCGGGTCGGGTTTGAGGGAAGTGGCGATACCGCTGCAGGAAGCGCACAGATTATTTCTGCAGTAGAGAAGGCTGGTTTTCATGCGGTTATTCGGACTTCTTCGGATTTTGAGCCAGAGGGTGCGGTGGATCTCTTAAAACAAGCCGAGTTGAAATTGGCTCGGTTCCGTTGGTTGGTAGCGGTGTCCGGTTTTCTGCCTTTGGCGTTGCTCTCCATGAGTGCCCACGCAGGCCTCTGGGCAGGTTTGGCGCATATTCCCGGAGCATGGTTGGTGGAGGCGCTGGTATCGGGGCTAGTAGTTTTGTGGGCAGGGGCAGGAATATTACGGGCGGCTTTTTCGTCGCTCCTGCGTCTGAGTCCTGACATGGACACGTTGGTCGGGGGAGGCGCCATATTGGCTTGGGGGGGGAGTGTGCTGGAGTCGTTAAACGGCGGGGGCCATCACGGGAGTTATTTCGAAGCAGCAGCGGGCATTGTGACGTTTGCGCTTCTGGGGCGTTGGTTGGAAGCAATGGCCCGATCTTCGGCAGGAGCTGCGATTCAGTCCTTGGCAGAGCTCCAGCCGGGAACTGCTTTTGTGGAACGGGATGGAGTACGGGTAGAAGTGCCTATACGTGAGGTGCAGAAGGGCATGATTGTGCAGGTCGCTCCTGGGGAGCGCATAGCGGTTGATGGGGAGATAGTCGAAGGTGACACGTTTGTGGATGAAAGTTGGGTTACGGGTGAATCTATTCCAGTCAAACGAAAGGCGGGGGATGCGGTTGTGGGGGGCACGATAAATGGGGCCGGCGCATTACGGGTTCGTGTGATGGCGACAGGCCGAGACGCATTTTTGCAGCAAGTGGTGGCTATTGTGCGCGAGGCGCAATCGACCAAACCTCCTATTCAAAGACTGGCGGACGTGGTCTCTGGTCAATTTTCGCTCGGGGTTCTTGGGGTTGCCGTTTTGACGGTCACATTGTGGTGGTGGGGGGGCGATGGACCTTTGGCGATGAAGAACGCTTTTTGGCACGGACTTTCTGTCTTGGTAGTCGCTTGTCCGTGTGCGCTTGGGTTGGCGACGCCGGTAGCTGTGTTAGTCGGAAGCGGGACTGCGGCCAAGCGAGGTATTTTGTTTAGAAGTGGTGCGGCATTGGAGTCGTTATCGAAGGTGAAACAGAGTGTTTTTGATAAAACCGGAACCCTTACCGTTGGACGTATGGAGGTCGTGGAATGGTGGGAGCGGGAGTTGTTTCACCGGCAGGTATTGGGATGGGTTGCTGCTGCCGAAGAAAAAAGTGCGCATCCTATTGCGCGTGCGGTTCTGTATTCCGCTAAAAAAGATGGGGTACGCATTTCTAAAGATGTGACTTCCGTAGAAGCCGTACCAGGGACTGGATTAAAGGCCGTGGTGGAAGGGCGGACGCTCCTCATTGGTAATGTGAATTTGATGCAGGTATCGGGGGTCGCTTTGCCGGAACCTTCTCATCTGCCCCATGAGGAGAAGATCTGGGTGGCTGTAGATGGGGAGTTTGCTGCTTGGTTTCGCGTGGCGGATCGGATGAGGGAAGAGGCTCCAGAAGTTGTGGAGGCGCTCAAAGAACTTGGAATTCGATCGGTCCTTCTGACAGGGGATCATGCTCAGGTCGCGGCAAGTATTGCGGCGGCTGTTGGGATTCTGGAGGTCCGTGCGGGGGTTCGCCCCGATGGAAAGCGGGATGCTGTGATGGAGCTGCAAAAAGCGGGTGGTCCGGTCCTGATGGTTGGGGATGGAATTAACGACGCACCCGCGTTGGCTCAGGCTGATGTGGGTGTTGCCATGGGGGGCGGAACGGCTGTTGCCCGTCAGACGGCGGATGTGACATTGATGCGGGACGACTTACGTTCGCTTGTGGAAGCCATCGACTTATCGAAGCGAACGCTGCGAGTGATCCGGCAGAATCTCGTCTTCGCTTTTGGCTACAACGTTTTAGCTCTGCCATTAGCGGCTGGGGTGACCGAGAGTTTAGGCTGGTCCCCCGGGCCGGTAGTGGCTTCCGCGGCGATGGCCTTGTCGTCGGTTAGCGTTGTTTTGAACGCTTTGCGGCTTCGCGTACCTCGCGAATTCCGCGTGCACTGATCCATTTACCTTTCCTGACGATTCTTTCAAATCGGACTCCTTGTTTTTCAAAGGCTTTTAGGACTTCTGCTTCTTGTTCTCTTAGGACCCCGGAAAGAATAAGGTGCCCGTGGACTTCGATTGCCGAGGTGATGGTGGCAGCGGCCTCGATTAACACGCCACTGAAGAGGTTGGCGGCAACGACAGGCCAAGTCCGTTCAGGGGTCCACTTAAGGACATCGGAGTTGATGAGTTTGATTCCTTTCAGGGCGTTATTGGCGACGTTTTCTTTGGCGGTGCGAATCGCATGGGGGTCGAAGTCGGTGCCGAGTACGTTTTTTGCCCCGAGGATTCGAGCGGCCATCGCAAGGATTGCCGAGCCTGTCCCAAGGTCGAGAAACTCCCATGGGGTGTTCTTTAAAAGAGAAGCGACATCTGCCAACTGGCGCAGACACATGGACGTGGTTGAGTGTTCTCCTGTGCCGAAGGCCATACCGGCTGGAATCCAGAGGGCTGGTGGATCCCCCGCCTCGATAGCTTTTTCGCGCTCATTTTGTGTACTGACGACTGATAGTTTGCCTCGGATTTTGATGGGGGCGCGTTGAGGTGGGTTTTGAGCGGTGAGCCAGCGAGCTTCGCGTGTGCTGCCGCCGAACTGTTTTTTGAGAGATTCCGCTTCGCGAGAGGTCAGGCCATGGGCCTGAACCTGGGCGCTTTTGGAACCTGCGAGTTCGGTGATCATGACTCGCTGGGGGCCGAGGTGGGCTAAGGTTTCGAACCAGTCTTCGGCTGTTGAGGCGGAGGTGCGTTTGTTCCAAGAAAAGCGGTTGGGGTCGAGACGGGCCATGAAGGGTGGTTGTGTAAAAGGTTGAACGGTTATTGTTTCCTGAAAATGAGGATGTGTTGCTGCGGGAGCGCGGTGATATTTTTTTCAAAACGGAGTTCAGGGAAGACGGCAGCTTCTTTTTTTGCCTGTTCCTCGCTCATTTTGTGGACGGCTTTGATATTTACTTTTGGATCTTCAGCTCTGAATTCCACCCAGACGAGGCGGCCACCTTTTTTGAGACTTTTTACCATGGCCTCCATCATTTCGTAGGGTTGATCAAACTCGTGGTAGACGTCTACGAGAAGAATGGTGTCGATCTCTCCGGCAGGAAGTTTTGGATCGCTAGTCGTTCCGAGGGTGGAAATGACGTTGTTGACCCCGTGCCGTGCCATATTTCGTTGAAGCAAATCCAGCATCTCCTGCTGAATTTCAACGGCGTATATCTTTCCGCTGGGTGCTACAGCTTGGGCCATTCGCCAAGTGAAATAGCCTGAGCCCGCTCCGATATCGGCGACGATTTCGCCTGCTTTGAGCTGCATCGCTTCCACGAGGAGATCTGTGCGCTCTTCACTTTCGCGTTCGGGACGCTCGAGCCAGCCTGCAGCTTGATGTCCCATAACGTGTGCGATTTCGCGACCCAGATAAAACTTGCCGATGCCGTTTGGATCATGAGTAGCGCGTGTTTCGTAAACGGGTCTTTCGGGAGCAGCCCTAAGCGGGGTTATGGGGAGAATGGAAAGAAAAAGGAGGATGGATCGTATTTTCATGGGGGGAGCTGATTGGAAGAATTAGAAGGCGAATCCGAACGAGAGGTGGGCCGCGCCCCAACTTTCATTCGATTTTCGGTCGGGATTAAAGCCAACGTCCAGACGGAGAGGTCCGACCGGTAGGTTGTAACGTATACCGATGCCCAGTGCGGAGCGGAAGTCAGCCAAAGGGATTTGTTTGCCTTTTGGGGATAAACTTCCGCTATCCCAAAAAATGGCGCCCCTAAGATTTTGCCAAAGTGGAAAGTCGGCTTCTACATTTGCCAGACTGTAAGCACCTCCACCAATTGGATTATTGTTGGGATCGTGCGGGCCGAGTTGCCGTTCTCGGAAGCTCCGGACAGTGGTGGCGCCTCCCAGAAAATAGCGTTCGTCGATGGGTGGGGGAGTTTCTTGAGACAGAAGCCCGAATCGTGCGCTGGCAGCGAAATTGATTCCGGCCGGAAGGGGATAGTGCCAACCGAAGCGTGCGGAAGTGCGCAAAAAAGCGGCCCCGTCTTGCAGCGCGTTGGAGTCAAGGAGTCCGGCGGCGATCCACCCACGGGTGGGGTGAAGTGCATCGTCACGGCGATCGAGGGTGGCTGAGATACCTGTGGTACCGACTTGGTAGGCTGATTTCCCAAGGAAGGAGGAATTGAAGTCGGACGTTGTGATTTCGACGGTTTTTGTCTGCGCGTAAGCCGCGGCCAAAAGATTGGGCAAGATTCGCCGCGAAAGTTCACCACGAATGCCGCCTTCACGTTTTTCGTAGCCGATTTCAATTCGATTTCTGAGAAAGACTCGGCTGATGAATGCTGTTTGGGTTTCGAATAACCATGGGTTGGCGAAGCTGGCTTCGACGCCGAGTGTTCTTTGAGAAACAGCCAGTTCAAGTCCGCCTTGCATACCCCGGCTGAAGAGGTTCCGGTTGGAAGCTCTAATTCCGAGAGTCATCCCTTCGTAACTGCCGTACCCTCCCGAAAACCCGATTTCTTTGGCCTTTGCTGCTTCGGAGCTGATTTTGAGGAGGATGGAGTGATCCTGTTGGGGAATTGGAGTAATCTGGAGGGAGGAGAAAAGACCCGACGCCATGAGCGGACGCGTTTTGTTGTCCAAGGCTGTCGCGTTATAAGGCTGCCCTTCAAGGCTTAGCAGGCGCGCCTTCATCCAGGACTGCTTGACTCCGTTTAATCCATTCAGGTCGAGCCCGCTGAAGTGATAGGGGGAGCCTGAGTTAATCTGGATCACCAAAGGCACTCTTCCATCTGGCGTGGTATTGACCGGATCGGCTGTGGTTTCAACGGAGGCGTCAAAATACGAGTTGGTGGAATAAAACTCCTGAAGCACGCTTTGAATGTTTGTAACTCGCGCGGCCGTGTAGGGCAGGTTGGTAAGTTGCTCGATTTGTTTTTGTAGTATTCCGTCGGAGAAGGATTTGTTTCCTTTGAACTGAATGGCCCCGAAGCGATGGAGGCGTCCCTCGGAAACCTCAACAAAAACATCAACTTCATTGGAGTCTGGGATTGGAGTGGGCTCGAGTTTCGTTATTTCGGCGTTTAGGTATCCTTCGGCTTGGTACCAATCGAGAATACGCCCGCAGCCTCGGCGGAGATCTTCTGCTACAAATGGAAGCTTTTCTTGAAGGCGTCCCAATCGATCTGTGGTGGGGCTTTTGAGGACGGCAGTAAGCGAGGCGGTGGGAATCGCCGAGTTTCCGGAAATGGTGATGGTCCGCAAGTGAGATTGAGCACCTTCCTGAATAGTGAGGCGTAGCTCTTTACCTTTGATTTCCCAGTTTACCTCTGCTCCGGAGTAGCCGTTGTCCTGATAGAAGGCTGAAAGATAATAGGCTGCGTCATCTGCGTTGGGATTACTGAGACCTTCTTCCCGGATCTGTCGCAATTGGTCGTCTATGGCAGAGCGGAGTTTCTTTTCGCTAAAAGCTTTAGCTCCGATGAAAAGGACTTTTACGCCTTCGCCGAGAGTGGGCTGGGCTACTGGTTCCTTTTTTTGCCAGGGAATCCAGAGTGCAGCGGAGGCTTGGCAAAAAAGAATCCCCGCTCCGAGGCAGAAGACCGCAGAGGGAAAAAGATGGCGAAGCTTTGAGGAGAGGCGAACCCGCATGTTCAGCGAAAGCGGATCAAATACTTGATCTGGCCGCCGAAGTCACCGTTTGCTCCTAGTTCGCCTATCATAAAAAAATTATCGTTGATTTGGTAGGTTAACTTCGTTTCCTGATGGCCGGTGCGACTGTTCAGCGATCCGACATCCAAAGAGAATCGGCGTAAAGCACTTAAGCGATCTTGGCCTGTGCGCGAGTTGAACACTTTTCCGGATATTTCCTGAAAAAGCACGGCTGCGGCCCGCCCCGCCAAAGCTTGCCCATTTTCCGAGGCGTCGCCCGGTAGGACACCGGTTGTTAGGAGGGTAAGGAGGTCGGCTTCATTCAGAGGTGGGTCACTGTTTAGAGTGATGCGAGGAGCTTCTGGGGTTCCTGTAAGATACAGGCGTACTCGATGATTGCGGACTTCGGCTTCGGCGCTGAAATCAAGTTGGGGAAGGAATGGGCGATCTGAGAAATACCAAACATGCCCACGGGAGACTTCGATTTTAGCAAATGGAAGGTACGCCGCGATGTCTGTGGTTCTGTAATCGCCGTCAATAGTGAGTGCTGCACCTGTTCCTTTCAGGTGAAGGTCAGCAAAGGCGCTTCCATGGAGACGGTTGCCTCGGATGAGGATCGGATCTTCTGGGCGGGTGAGTAGGTGGACGTCGAATTTCCAATCGGAAAAAGGCGCGCGGGCAAGGGTAAACCACGGCTTGCCGATTCCTGGTTTTGGGGTCGGGATGGAGGATTTCTTGAGGACGTTTACCGGAACTAGATCGATGTCTTTGGTGAGTCGGCTTTTTGTGGCGGAGGCGGTGCCACTGATTGTTGCTTGCTGCCATGGACCGCGGAGGCGGAGGTCTCCGTTGAGACGAAGGAGAAGATCGCGAGTACGGACGAGGAGGATTTGATTGGCGACGGCGTGGAAGTCGAGGGTGGTCGTTTTTTTATCACCGATGTGGGCTGTACCATCGATGTTTAAGGAGCCTCCGCCAAGGTCAGCGCGGAGGGATTTCATTCGAAAGTCCCGGCCGTCAAATTCAACGTGGGAATGAAGGTCAGTAATAGCCGGGAACCTGTAATTGACGAAGTGAGTGATCGGAGCGTCGATGTCGAAGGCCCCTTTCCAGGTTGGATTTTGCAAGGTACCTCCAACATTCATGTCGAGGGAGAACGTTCCATCCACTTTTTTGAATTCAGGCAAAAGCACAGGGAGCAGCTTGAGGTTGGCTTTGGTGGTTTGCAGGTGGGCTTGAATGGGTGTTTGAAGCGGGGGCGTTTTTCCGAGGAGTAAATCCTTGAGCGGGGCGGGAAACTTTACTTGGAGTGAAACGGGTGACTGCAGGCCGGATCGCAGGGTGGCTGAGCTCTCGAAGTTTCCCTCGTGATATCTGCCGTTGAGATCGAACTCGGCGGAGCCGAGAGTCGGAGTCGAGGGGCGTCTGAGTTCTCGTGCGGTGAGAGAGAGGGTGGCTTCTGGGGCCAACGGAGTACCGGCAAGACTGAGGGTAAACTTCACTGAACCGGCAACGGGGGCCGGGACACCGGCAGCTGTAAAGAGCGAGACGAGATCTAGTCCGGAGGCGTTGAGTTGCCCTGAAAGTCGGCTGCCATCGACCCAGTGAGCGCCGTTTCCATCCCATGAGAGCGGAAGCATCAAGAAGCCGGAAAGGGTAGGGTAGCCCCATTGTTCCATGGCGATTTCCTGAATGCGGAGAGTGTCTTCGCTCCAAACAATTTGCGAATTCAGGCGAGTGTGGGGCGTGGATATTCGAACCGGACTGGCTTTCATGTGCCCTGGGGTGTACGTGCCGGAGCAGAGGCCTTCGTTGAGAAGGAGTGACTTCCAGTGAGCATTTTTGATCGATAGTTGCCAAGATCCAGTGCCGCTGGCGGGGCGGGCTGTGCCTTGTCCGATCCATTGTGCTTCGAAACTGCCGCCGATGTCGGAGTCAAAGCCACTTTGCCTTAGAAGTGGGGCTAATCTTTCCAATCGCGAAAGTCGGGCGTCGGCCTTGATCTGGTAAGCACAAGGAGCTGTGAGCGCAGCGGAGCCTGACACTTGGATTCGTTCATTTTTGGTCCAACCGAGCAACAGGTCCTGAATCTCCAAATGGTTTTCCGAGAGAGTTGCGAGCAAATTGAGTTCGCCGAGGTCGAAGCCGCCCCATGCGAGGGGTTTTGCGGATAAAGCAAGGGGGCCTGTCCAGCTGCCGTTCAGGACTTGTCCAGTAAGATTGCCATGGAGTGTTCCGGTGACTCTATGGTCGAGAATAGAAAGGTTCAGTTGATCAATCTCGGGGCATTCGACTCTTACCTGAACCGTGGAAGCCCTATAAACGTTTGGATTGGTGTGGAAGAGCGGGATTTCAGCCTTTGCCTCGATGGTGTTTGATGCGCTGGCGAGGGTTAATTTATCGAGCTGTAAGGTGCCTGCCTGGATTGTGGCGTTCGCGTTGAGGCTTTCGAGGCCGATGCCACCATGAGGGAGCCGTAATGTAGGTGTTTTAACAGCAAGACTGGCGTCGCCGGAAGCGTCTTTCAGGCTTACTCCCGAGGAGAGAATTGGAACATTACTTTCGATTTGGAAGTTGGCTTCGGAAAACTGGATGGGCCCGGAGTTTGCCGATGTGCCTGTGCCTTTCATGTGAAGGCTCATGAGGCCTTTGGAAAGTCTCAACGCACCAGAAACTGTGGATGTACCCGAGAGAGGGGTGTGGGAAGGAATGCCGACCAAAAATCCCCAGGTGGAGATGTCTTCGCTGTAGATCTGGAGGTTTACTGTTCCGTCTGTTTGCTCGAGCGAATGAACAGAATCTGGTAGGTGGATTTTTCCGGAAGCTGAAGCAGTGGTTGTTCCCGAGTATGCGGAGATCGAATCGAGGTAAAACGTGCCGGAGTGAAAGGCCGCATGAAGTTCCGAAACCAACGGTTCACAATATGGGGAGTTTGGGTCGGGGTTTTGAAAGATTGAGGAGGCCCGAATGTCAGCCTGGCCTTTCCATGTGGACGGTTTTTGGGGGTCTCCTCGAAGGTGGGTTTCCGCCCATTCGACTTCAGAGACGGGTATGTGCCAGTTCAGAAGTTTTGCCATCTCTTCAGTAAGAAACCGGGAGACCGATAGTTTTAAATGCAAGTCTGAGACTTTTTGGGGATTGGCAAGACTGTTGGCTTTGAGTGCCAGGACCGTTGATGAGATGTGGCCGTTTTTGTACCGGAGACGGATTTCGGCTTTGCTCTTTCCTGCAGATCGCTCGGAGGCATCGAATGCGAACGTCTCCAGGTTGAGATCTGGTGCGATCTGAAGGTTCGTGATTTGGAGGTGCCTCTGCGGGTAGTTTGTCGTGGCAGTCCAGTTTTCGAAAGAGGTGCCATTACTCAATTGAACCGAAGCAATACGAAAGATCCCTGATTTGCTGGGTAACGCTATTAATTCGAGACCTTTGAGAGATCTGATAACGGATGGGCCCTCGATTTCGAGGTCGAGATTGCTGACCTGAACCGAGTCGGCGTAGAGCGCTGGTTGTCCGAGTATGTCTTCGAGTAATTTGGCGAATGTGCGTGTCTTTGTTTCGTGGTCGGACGCATGCGAGAGGGAAGGAGCCGTGAGAGACGGAATGGTAGTGGGGGGGGCAACTGGGCGATTTCTGAAATGAAACGAGGCGCCCGAGACTATGTAGGAGCTGATGCATTCACCGGGACCAGACCAAAGGAGTCTGGGTAAACTGTACCTTAACTCAGCTTTTTCTATGTGAATGGATCGGATTCCCGAGGAGCTTGGGTTTTGAGGTTGTCCGTTTTCTTCTGGGTTCGGGGTAATCGGGGCGATTCGGAGAGAGTCGAGGGCCAGATGAGTGAGGCCGTTTCCAGAGAGCTTAACCTCTAGGGATAGACCGTCTCTCTTTGCTGCATTTTGCAGGAGGTGTTTGAGCGCAGAATGGAGAATGGGTCGATGAAAGAGGATGCCCAGGAGCAAAAGCGCCAACGATAATCGAAGCCCTAGCTGGAGTCCTTTGCGGGATCGTTTGAGTTCTGAGTTGGGAGCGGGGGAGGTGGCGTCATTACGGGACGGAACGACCTTCTCCGAACTTTCCGGGGAAAGGGGCGAAGGTAGAGGAGAGTCCGGGCCGTCTGGCATGGTGGTTAGAACTTACGAGTGCGCGTTGAATGCCGCAAGAGGGAGAGCAGTGGGTATTTCACTGAACGGGGGTAGGGGGAACGATAGAGGGGATCGGAATTTGGTCGTCCGCTTAGGCTGGGGGGACTAGATGCGATGTGGCTTTTCCCTTTCGGGAAGCGCGGTTTTGCCTTACGCAGGGGAGGTCCTCGAACTTATAGCAATTATGTGGAAAGGCCGTTTTCAGCAACCAACTGCAGAACTTCTGCAAACTTACTCCGAGTCGATTTCTTTCGACTGGCGCTTATGGCCATTTGATGTGGTGGGATCGATTGCACATGCTGCAGCGTTGGAAAAGGCGGGTTTAATCACTGCGGAAGAAAGAGAAGCAATCGGAACAGGGCTTCGCGAAATAGGAGCTGAAATCGAGGCGGGTACGTTTGTCTTTAAGCGGGAGCTGGAAGATATTCACATGAATATTGAGGCTGAATTAACCCGTCGGATTGGCGCTGCGGGAGCTAAGCTGCATACGGCCAGGAGTCGGAACGATCAGGTTGCGTTGGATATTCGACTCTATTTGCGTGAGGAGTGCGATTTAATTGAAGGCCTTGTAACAGGGCTTCAGGCATCCCTTGTCGGGTTGGCTGAGCGGTATCAGTCTGTGGTGATTCCTGGATATACACATCTGCAACGGGCTCAGCCGGTGTATTTTGCTCACCATTTATTGGCCTATGTGGAGATGTTCCACAGGGATTGTCTTCGGATCGCCGACTGTCGTACGCGAATTAATGTGTTTCCGCTGGGGTCGGGGGCGATCGCTGGCTCTACGATTCTTCTGGATCGACATTTAGTGGCGAAGCTCCTCGATTTTCCGGAGATCACACAAAACTCGATGGATGCGGTGAGTGACCGGGATTTTGCAATCGAACTGCTTTCGGTACTGTCGATTATAGCGATGCACCTTTCTCGTTTAAGCGAGGACGTCATATTATGGGCTTCGAGTGAGTTCCATTTTCTCACGTTATCGGATGCTTTCACGACTGGGTCATCGCTTATGCCGCAGAAGAAAAATCCGGATGTGGCTGAATTAACGCGGGGAAAGACAGGGAGAGTCTACGGGAATCTGATGTCGCTGTTAACGATGATGAAGGGCCTTCCGATGACTTATAATCGTGATATGCAGGAGGATAAGGAGGCGATTTTTGATTCGTTAGATACGGTGAAGGCTGCACTTGGAGTATTTGCACCAATGATGGAGGCGGCTCGGGTGAATGTGGCGCGTTGCGCGGAAGCGGTTGCCGACCCAAATCTGTTGGCGACAGACTTGGCGGATTATTTGGTGAATCATGGGGTGCCGTTCCGGAGCGCGCATGAGGTTATTGGGCGGGCCGTGGGATTGTGTTCGGAGCGGGGGTGCGAGTTAACGGAGCTCACATTGGCGGACTATCAGGGGTTGTCGCCGGTGTTTGAGGCCGATGTTCATGACGTGTTGACGGTCGAGCGTTCGATGGCGGCTCGGCAGGCTGTGGGTGCGCCGTCTCCTCAAAATGTGGCGATGCAGCTGGAGCGGTGGCGGGCAAGATTAGCGAAGTCGTCTCACTGATGGGCTTTCTGCAAGCGGCAAGTGTTATGAGATTTCACCAGTTTGTGCAGGAGCAAGGCGGTTGGAAAATGCACAGTAGGGAGGTCGTGTATTCCAACCCGTTTTTGGAAATCCAGCAGGTTTTTTGTAGTTCTCCTGCTCGTCCAGAACCATTTGTGTGGACCGTTTGCCATCGTAAAGCGGGGGTTGCGGTTGCTGCGCAGACTCCGGATGGAGGGTTTGTGATGATCCGCCAAGAGCGTGTGCCGGTTTGTTCGGAGTTGTGGGAGTTTCCTGCAGGACAGATCGATGAGGCGATGGGGCACGATGATGCTGCTGTGGTGGCTACGGGCTTGCGGGAGTTAAGAGAGGAGTCGGGGTACGAGCTTGCTCCGGGGGGGGAGATCACACCGATGCAGTATTTTATGAGCAGTCCCGGATACGCGGATGAACATACCTACCTTTTGTGGGTTCGGGGGGTGGTGCCTAGCTTGGATGGGGCTAAGCCGGATACGGCTGAGTCCATTTCGGAGGCGCGGGTTTTTTCAGGTGAAGAGGTTCGGCGGATGGTGGCCACCGGCGAAGTGCGGGATGCAAATACTTTGTGTTGTTTGGCAAAATTGAGTGCGCTTGGTGTTTGGGGAGCGGCGAATATCTAATATTCGCGCTTTCCAGTGTCTCAATTTTCTCAAAATATGGGACTTTTCTCCGTCCTGAAACAGTGTAAGAAATCGGATCCCCAGATATGAAGGTCGTCTTGTGTCCAAACTCATCTGAAACCGAGGTGCTCATCCGAAAGGCTGTTGCGCCCCTCGGTTTGACGATCGAATCCAGTACGGACGTACGCTATGTGACGGATATGATTTCGGCAGCAGAGCTTCCTGTTCTGCTCATCATGAGTGTCAACATCGGTGGAGTTTCTGGACTGAGCGTTTGTGAAGAGTTGACGGCAGCGGAGACATCCCGGCCGATATCGGTGATCCTTCTCGGCGCCGATGCTGGGGTGAACGCGATTGCCGGTGCTTATGCTGCAGGGGCGGACGATTATATTGCGCTCCCTTGTGAAGTGACTTTGTTGGCAGCGCATATAGGTGCGGCGGCGCGGCGTTTGGTGCGGTTTGAGCACATGCCGGCGTTTGAGAAGAAGGGTTCTTCAAATCGAAGCCAAACAATAGAGGTTCCCTTGGCGTCGCCTAGGCTGACTAACCCAAGCCCTACACCTTCGGTGCCGGACTTGGCATCGATTGCGCCGACTCCCGAGCGGAGTGGACTCAATACAATGGCGGAGCAGTTTTTGGCGATTCCGACTTTACGGGAAGCCAAGGCGCATACGCTCAATGGGTTCAAGGCATTGCATATTCCTGGTGTAGTAGAGTTGGAGAGTATTACGTTTGGGGGATCTGAGCCGACGATGGGGGCTTGGTCTGCGCTGTTATTGCCTACTAAGAATCTCTGGTTGGATGTTGTGGTTGAGACGGATCGCAAATCGGCGGACTTCCTGTACAGGCACCTGTCTGGGGTCAAACCGGTCACTTCTGCGGATTCTGCGAGTGCGATGATTCAATTGGTGAAGACTTTGAAGGAACAACTTCAAGAGTCGTTTCAACAGGCTGGAGAAGAGGTGGTTCTTCCCATTTTGCCCCGGCGTGTTCCTGCGGCGGAGTTGACTGGCTTAAGTCGTTTTGTGGTAGACCGTATGCGCCTAGCCGTAGGCTCTCCTCATATTCAGGTCTGTGTTAGCTACTTTGCGAGTGAGCGGGCCTCGATCTACAAGAAGATCGAGCAGTTACGGCCTCGTGATGTGACTGACGAGATGATTCCCCTCCCAGAGTCGATGCATCCGTTGTTGAATCGAGGCGTGATGCTCGATGATCGTAAACTGAATCTCTTACGGAATCGCTTTATGGCACATGAAGGCGACGTGGGGATCCGTGTATTTGAGCCTTCATCGGTCTCAGCGGTGATACAGTACACCTAGGGTATTTGGGGTGATCTCGACGGTGGGGCTGGAGGGGCGAGTAATTTGATCAGTTTTTGAGACGAAAGTGGGATTGCCGTTGAAGACTCCGGCGCTTTAAATCAGGGAATGTTCCCTACCATTTTAAGAACAGTTCTTGTTGTTTCCGTTTCGATGTCGCTGTCTGCGTATGCTGCGGACGCACCGAAGCGAAAGATTCTCTTTTTCTCGAAATCCAGCGGGTTTGAGCATGACGTGATTTCGTACAAAAAAGGCCAGCCGAGTTTTGCTGAGGCACAGTTGCTTCAGTTGGGGGCGGAAAACAATTGGGAGTTTACGTTTTCGAAAGATGGCTCGAAGTTTTCGAAAGAATATCTGAAGGGCTTCGATGCCGTGATGTTTTACACGACAGGGGATCTGTGCTCTGAGGGTACTGACAAAAATCCTCCAATGACAATGGAAGGAAAACAGGCGCTTTTTGATTATGTGCGTTCAGGCAAAGGGTTTATTGGGACGCATTCGGCTAGTGATACGTTCCACACGGACAATGAGTCACAAAAGGGGCCGGAGCGGTATGTAAATCACGGCGACAAGGCAGATCCATACGTGAAGTTTCTGGGGGCGGAGTTCATCAAACATGGAGCGCAGCAAGCTGCGAAGAATACGGTGATTGATGCGAAGTTCCCTGGATTTGAGGGGATTGGCGCTGATTTTTCGTTTCCTGAAGAATGGTATTCGTTGAAGGATTTCACGCCTGACTTGCACGTATTGACGGTGATTGATGCGCCGGCGATGACTGGTCCGGAGTATGCCCGTCCAGCATATCCCAACACGTGGGCTCGGAACGAAGGAGCGGGGCGTGTGTGGTACACAGCGATGGGGCATCGTGAGGATGTGTGGACGAACCCAATTTTCCGAAAGGTGCTTAAAGGGGGGATCCAGTGGGCTTGTGGCGATGCGAAAGGGGATGTGACGCCGAATTTAAAAGAGGCGGCACCCGGGGCTTATACGAATCCTGCATATATCGAACCTAAGCCGGCAAAAGCTGCAGCTAAGCCCGCTGGGACGAACTAGACCAACTCGAGTCTGATTTTAAAAAGGCACGCATTGAGAGATGCGTGCTTTTTTCATTTTAGGAGGCGGCTGGCTGGAGCTCGAATTTTCGCAACCTTTCTGTTGGTCCGGAGTTTCAGAAACTGTGGGAGTAACTCCCGCAAGATTCCTAATACATACCAAATGAAGACGTCCCTCCTGATAAGCTCTTTAGTCGTTTCACTCGCGCCATGTGTTTTTGCTGCGGATACGCCTCTTTTGGCGATTCCGGGAAAAGTGGTTTACGAAAGCAAACTCGACACTGCACCGAGCGACCCTTGGAAAGCTGCTAAAGGGAAGTGGGAAGCTGTAGGTGGCGTGTTACGTGGAGCCGAGAAGCCTGAGGACAAACACGGGGCCGTAAATCGCTACCAGACCAAGCTTGCGGATTTCGTCATCGAATATGAGTTCAAGTTTGAAGGAGCGAAGTCGACCAGTCTGACGGTTAATGCCGTGAAGGATCACATGGCTCGTATTTCAATGACGCCGCAATCGGTGACCATTCAGAAGGATGACAATGATCATGATGGACCGGATAAGGCGGTAGTGTTCGCGCGTTTTCCTGCGGACCTAAAGCCTGGCACGTGGCATACCGTGCGAATGGAGATGGTTGGAGATACGATGCTTGGGAAAGTAGACGATTTGATTGCTTGGGGCAGTAATGACTTGTTTAAGCAAGATCGTATGGCTCCCGGATTTACTGTGGGCGGAGAGTTTGTGGACTTCCGGAATATCAAGATTAGTGAAGCGACCTTGAATCCTGAATGGACGAAGGTGCAGGCGACGTTGCCCAAGCCTGGAGAAAAGGTGGAAGCTGTTGCTGCAAAAGCGTCCGCAAAAAAAGCGGAGTAGTTGTTTCATGCACCTGGCGATTGAGCAGGTGCGAATTCGAATGAAGCGCTCCCCTTCCAGGGAGCGCTTTTTTTGTGGAGCGAAACGACGTGTTTTTGGGGAACACCGGAACCCCTGAGTGCACGAATGGTAGTCCTAGGTTCGATTGATGCTCGGAGCGCATTGGTGCATGTGAGTTGTTGCGATTAAAGAAGGCTTTGTGGCGGGTTCTTCTGTAAGAAGTGGACCATGAACTTGCGTGACGAGATTCTTCGCTTGCTGGGGCGTCCGAATTACCAACCCTTGGATAAGGTCGATATTTCCAAGGCGCTGAAAGTTTCACCCGATGCCCGCCGAATTCTCCGCGAGGTTTTAGATGGATTGGAGAAAGAGGGCGAAATCGCGCGTATTCGGAAAGATCGCTACGTCTTGCCTTCCACTGCGGATCTGGTGACAGGAACGCTGATTGTGTTTCCCAACGGAAACGCTCGGCTGATTGATGAAAAGGGTAAGCTTCCCGAGATCCGAATTTCGAGCAGTGACGTTTGGGTTGGTATGCACAAAGACCGGGTTGTGGCTCGGCTTCAGAAAGGGGGGCGCGAGCGGAAGCGGGGTGATGAGGGCGGGGAGGAGACTTTGGGTGCGAAAGTGATCCGGATTTTGGAGCGGGCGAACGAGACCGTCGTTGGAACCTTGCAGCAGACGAAAGGGTACTTTCATGTCGTTCCTGATGATCCTCGTTTACAGCATGATATTTATTTGAGGGAGGGAGTTGAGACATCGGGGCCCCGGCCGAGGGTTGGAGATAAGGTGGTGATTCGTCTGGATGCTTGGGATTCGCCCCACGTCAGTCCGGAAGGCCAAATTGTAGAGGTGCTTGGGCCTGCTCATGCGCCGGGGATCGATATGCTTTCAATTATTCGAAAGCACCATCTTCCGATGGAGTTTCCTGAAGCAGTAGAGAAAGAGGCGCTAGCGATACCTGAGACCCTTCGAAAATCGGATTGGAGCGGCCGTGAGGATTACCGGGGGCAGCCAGTGATTACGATCGATCCGGATGATGCGAAGGATTTCGACGACGCCATTCACGTAGAGCGGCTCGGTGGCGGGTGGCTTCTGAGTGTGCATATTGCGGATGTTTCGCATTATGTGCGCCGGGGGAGTGAGCTGGATAAGGAAGCGCGGCTGCGGGGAAATTCGACTTATCTTGCGGATCGAGTGGTGCCCATGCTGCCTGAGCGGCTTTCGAATGGGATATGTTCCTTGAAGCCTGGTGTGGAGCGGTTGGCGTACTCCGCGTTTTTAGAGTTCAACGAGCAGGGGAAATTACGTGGGGCTAGATTTGCGCGAACGGTCATCAAGAGTATTGCACGGCTCACTTACCGGCAGGCTTTCGCAGTTTTGGAGGGTAAGGTGGAAGGACGGGACGACTTGCCTGCGACGCCTGAGGGATCGTTGCCGTTTACCAATCAAACAGTGATGGAGCGGGTGCGTGCTGCGTGGGAGTTGGCGGTTGTACTTCGCCGCAATCGATTTGCGGCAGGGTCGTTGGATCTCGATTTCCCAGAGGTGAAAGTATGGTTGGATAAAGAGGGGCGTGCAGATCGGCTGGAGCGGATCGAGAACGACGTTTCTCATCAACTCATCGAGGAGTGTATGTTGGCTGCGAATGAGGCGGTGGCTGCAGCATTAAAGCGTTCCAAAACGCCGTCGGTTTATCGGATACATGAATCGCCGGACCCATTGCGGCTTAAGGAATTTAGAGAGAAGGCTAGGGCTTATGGCTACAAGGTTGGCGATTTAACCCAGCGCCGCGAGGTGCAGAAGTTATTGTCTGCGATTAAGGGAGAATCGGAGGAGTACCTCGTGAAGCTTGATTTCCTAAAAAGCTTAAAGCGCGCGAGCTATGATATTAAGCCGCTGGGGCATTACGGGTTGGCGAAGGTCAATTACACTCATTTCACCAGTCCAATTCGCCGTTATGCGGATCTTTTAGTGCATCGAGCGCTGGCGGGGGAGTCGGCAGGTAAAGCGGGGGAGCTTGGGGAGACGGCGTTGCACATTTCAGAAACGGAACGGAAGTCAGCTGAAGCCGAGAAGGATTCTACGCAACTCAAGAAGGTGGAGTTTTTCGAGAGGCAATTGCGTAGCCGGGACGGCCAACGGTTTAGAGCCGTGGTCGTGGATGTTCGGGGACACGGGCTGGTTGTGGAATTGCCGGACGTCTTGATGACAGGGATGATTCATGTGAGTGCGTTGCCGGGGGACTTTTACGTGTTTGACGAAGGGAAACTTTGTTTCCGCGGTCGCCGTACGCGAAAGAAATTCGGTCTGGGGGCGGTGCTGGAGGTGGTGGTGAGCCGCGTTGATACACAAAAGCGGCATGTCGATTTTGCGCCGTGTGAGGATTAATTTATGCGTTGGCGGATTTTTGCGATCGGAAAGCCGAAGCTGGTATTTGCCCGTACAGGCATTGAGGAATATCTGGGCCGATTGAAAAGCGTGGCTCCGGTGCAGGTGGATTACCTGAAAAGTGGTCAACGTGAGAGTGAAAGTGCGCTGTTACTTGAGAAGAGCCAGGGCATGTTTCGTGTGGTCTTGGATGAAAGAGGTGACGAAATCACGAGTCGCGAGTTGGCTGGAAAGATCACTTCCTGGGAGCAGCAAGGGAGCGTTAAAGAGGTGGCGTTGCTCATCGGAGGCGCGGACGGGCACACTCCGGAGCTGCGGGCTGCAGCGAGTTGGCGTTGGTCGCTGAGTCGCTTGACGTTGCAACACGAGATGGCGTTGCTGCTGGTGCTGGAGCAAGTTTACCGCGCTTATTCGATTAAGGCGGGTGCTCCCTATCACCGAGACTGAGGGTCAGTCGCGGAAGTTTTTGAAAGCGAGTCCTACTTCGAAGTTTTTGCCTCTCAGAAACTGAATGACGGCCTGTAGGTCGTCTCGTTTCTTCCCAGTGACTCGGACCTGACGATCTTGGAGGGTGCTTTGAACTTTGAAGTCCTGAGCCTTGATGGCTTTGACGATCTCTTTGGCTTTTTCACCGTCCAAGCCTTGTTTGATGATGAGGTCCTGAGTGGCGTGGCCTAATGGGGAAATGGCTGGATCTTTCCGTTCGATGTTTCGGAGATCGATGTTTCGTTTGGCGAGTTTTCCGAACACGATTTCATCCAGAGCTTTGAGGCGGGTGGCGTCTTCTGCTGCGAGCGCAATTTTGGAAAGCTTCTCTTCCCATTCAATCGTGGCTTTCGAACCTTTGAAGTCAAAGCGGGTGGCCAAGTCTTTGTGGGCTTGGTTGATGGCGTTGTCGATTTCCTGTTTGTCGACTTCTGAAACGATATCAAAGGAAGGCATAAACGAGTTCGTGGAGTTTGTTTTGGGGAAGATTGGGGGCGTTTAGTCGTGACGGAGCGCTTTTACAGGGTCGAGCCGAGCCGCTACAAGAGCGGGCAGAAGGGCAGCGAGAGAGCAGATTAAAAAGGCACATGTGCAGATGACCGCCACATGGGATGGATCTGTGAAAGAGGGGATTTTGCTGAACTGATAAATGTCCTTTGAGAAAATGGGGATCCCCAGCTGATCCGTTAGGAAGTCTTTGAATTCATTTCGCCACCGCAAAATCGAAAGGCCGAGGCTCAGGCCGATAACGTTTCCGAAAATACCCACAATCATTCCCTGAGTCAGGAAGACCCAGACGATTTGTGTCCGGGTTGCCCCCAGCGCTTTCATGACACCGATCTCCCGGGTTTTCATCACGGTGACGGTGATGAGCGTGTTCATGATGCTAAAAGCGGCGACGATCACGATGAAAAGAAGCAGGAAGAACATCGTGATTTTTTCGGTTCGGATGGCATCGAACATTCCCCGGTTGTCATCAATCCAAGTTGTGGGTATTCTAAGTCCACCCGGCAGGATTTTGACGAATTCCTGAGCGAAAGCCGGGGCGTTGTCAGGTTCTTTGAGCCACGCACTGACTCCGTGGACGGAGTCTCCCAGGCTATAAAGTTCCTGGGCGATATGAATCGGAGCTAGAAGAACGTTGGAATCAAATGGGTAGCGGCCTGTGTTCACGAGTCCTTTGACCGTGAGTTCGGCAGGAAGTACGAGGGCTCGAATCTTTTGAATGGAAGTTTTGGGATCACTCGACGATTCCGCTTCGTTTAGCGCATCAAGAATGGGGCCGAAGTCGCGTGCTGGATAGACGGTGATTTTGTCTCCTACTCGGATGTCCAAGTCTTTGGCTAATTCTTCCCCCATGACGGTGGAATCGCCGGTGAGATCAAAATTGCCTGCGGTTATGGCGTTGGTGAGCGCCTGGACATTCCCTTCTGTGCTTGGATCGATTCCACGGATTTGCGCTGCCCGGACGTTCCCGGCGGATGTGGAGAGTAAGACGGGACCCCTTGCATAGGGGGCTGCGGCGAGAACGTTTGGCTGGGAAGTCAGAAGTTTTGGGATGGCACGCCAGTTTTGGAACGGGATGCCGCCGTCGGTGACGCTGATGTGAGAGTCGAAGCCCAGGACTTTACTACGTAATTCGCGATCGAACCCGTTCATGACGGAGATAACGACGATCATCACTGCGATGCCTAGGGTGACGCCGAGTACCGAAACCACTGTAATAACAGAGAGGAACGTGCGTTTTGGTTTGATGAACCGGACGGCGAGGAAAAGGCTAAAAGGCAATTGCACGGTGTAAAGGTAGAGGCTCGGGCTACGTGGAATGAAAGAAATGGTAGAACAGGGAGAAAAGAACAGGGAGATAATCGCAATAAAGTGCCTAATGGAAGATGGCGATTCGTGGATTGACTTTCGGGCAGGCTTAGGGAGATTGGAGGGTATGGTAAATAGGATTCTCTCCCTCCAACTCGTATTTACTCTGGCCGCATCCCAAGCTTGGGCAATATCCGGCGGACCATACGACGGGCAATTGCGTCTTGCCTCGATGTCAGGAACATACGGCGTTTCTTTGAATGGCGCAAACGACGACCATTTGAGCACGACTGGTGTGATGCTACTCTCGGTGCCTACACGTGGGCTTGCAGTCGCGAAAACGCTTATTTTTGATCAAGGATTGATGTACGCAGGTACCTCCACTGGAGCTGTTAAGCTTTCGGATGGTGGTGGAAGCGCAACGATGATCACTCAGTTGACTCATTACGTTGTTCGCACGGTTTCTGACGGGACAAGCGGATCGACGCAGACCTATGCGGATAGGTCGATGAGCGGTGTGTTGAAGCTTGCGATGGCACCTGACTATTTCACTGGCATCACCAAAGTTACAGGGAGCGGCCAATTTTGGGAGAAATCCATACGTCTGACGAGTTCCGAGTCCGTGACAACGACGATTACCGATACGGATGGGGTGTCGACGAAGACGGAGACTACGACAATTGGTGCAAATGGTAAGGACGCTACTGATTCGGGGACTGTCGACGCGACGATTATTACGGACCCAACGAAGCTGGATGGAACAGCTCAAGACGGATATCAGAAGCCGGCGTTGCTTGTTTTAGCGGACGGGTTGTTGCAGAGTTCCGGTGTTTCGACAATCGTGAATTTTGCGCAGCCTTCGGATGCAAGTAACTGGGGGGTTGATATTAAGGATACTGGTGCTGCTCCAGCAACTGGTAACACTGAATAGTCTCGGCGAGGGTGGGTTATTGTTAGGAATGGCTTAAGCGGCGAGGTTCAGCATTTGAATCGACGATCTTATTTTGGGATTCGTGATGCGTTTACGCTGATCGAGCTTTGTGCGGTTGTCGTGGTAATTGGGATATTGGCGGGGGTTTCTTTCCCCGTGTATCTTCAGTTTCGATCGAAGGCTGAGGCTGTATCGTGTGCAGCGAATATGCGTGTTCTCTACGGAGGCGTTGCCGCTTATGTCCAGGAACATCAGGCGTGGCCGAAAATCCCGAAGGTCCAGAAGAAGTCCGACGGAGGAATCCAATCTGGGGCAGCTCAAGAAACTGCGACCAAATGGATCGCTGCTCTTAAGCCGTACGGAGTTGGTGAGTATACTTGGCGGTGTCCATCGGTAGAGCGTGATATGCGCAAGCATGGCAAACCGGATGCGCTTAAAACCCCTCGTCTGGATTACACGCCTACTTTGTTTGAAGGAGGGGCGCTGGCTCCGTATCAATGGACGACGCATCCTTGGTTCATTGAGAGAGGGTCGGCTCACGGGAAGGGGCCGCTGATCATTTTGGCGGATGGCACGGTTGTGACGGTGGAAGATTTGATGCGTCTGACGGGAAAGTAAGTCTTTGTAAGCTGAGTTGGCTTTTGGGGATGGCATGTGAGAGGAATGTGGAATGCTCCCCGAATTGGCTGCCCGCATTCTGTCGACGACGGATCCCAAGTGCCTCTGGAAGTTCCTGTGGAACTTCGGGGCGAAAACGCTCCTGAGTGTGGAGATGTTTAAAGCCCGATTGCGCCGAGGTGAGTATTTTCCTGCGTTTGTTTATATCTCGATTCTGAACTCGTGTAATTTGCGTTGTCAGGGGTGTTGGGTGGACGTTGAAGCGGAACGTTCCCAACTCGATGTGGAGGCGGTGAGTCGATTAATCGAGGACGCAAAAACTCAGGGGAACC
Source organism: Verrucomicrobiota bacterium (assembly GCA_037133875.1). GTDB lineage: Bacteria > Verrucomicrobiota > Verrucomicrobiia > Chthoniobacterales > Chthoniobacteraceae > Chth-196. Next base: position 41,485 of record JBAXNG010000027.1, read on the forward strand.
GTTTTTTTGGAATACTGGGAGGCGAACCGTTCCTGCATCCGGGGTTATTCGAGATTCTGGAGCGGCATCCGGAGTGTTACTTTCAGATATTCACGAACGGGCAGTGTATTACGCCCAAGATCGCTCAACGGTTGCGTGAGTTGGGAAATGCCACGCCCCTCATTTCAATCGAGGGACGTGAATTGGTCAGTGATGAACGTCGTGGAAATGTCGATGTGTTTGCACGTACGCTGCGTGGCTTGGAAGCCTGTTTGGAAGCGGAACTTCTGACTGGGGTGGCCACGTCGGTTTGTCAGTCGAATATACAGGATTTGCTCACGGAGGATTGGCTGCGGGAGTTGATCCGAAAGGGCGTGCACTACGTCTGGTTTCACACTTATAGGCCTGTGGGCCCCAAAATGAATCCGCAGTTAGGCTTAACTCCGGAGCAATTGGTTCAGGTCCGGCGTTTCATCGTGGAGATGCGCACCAAAATGCCGATTGGAATAGTAGACGCCTATTATGGACATGACGGGAAGGCTTTGTGTCCCATGTCGACTGGAATTTCGCATCACATCAGTCCTTACGGGGATGTGGAGCCTTGTCCCATTATTCAGTTCGCGAAGGAGGATATCCGGGATCCTCGGGGGATTGTCGCTACGTTAAGGGATTCGGCGTTTTTGAAAGATTTCCGTGAGTTGACTGCCAAAGCGACTCGGGGCTGTGTGGTTTTGGAACGACCGGACTTGGTGAAAGAACTGGTGCAGAAACACGGTGCGAGGGACACGACGGTGCGCAAGACGGCGATGGCTGAGATTGATGCGATGCTGCCGAGGTACAGCCAGTGGCTGCCCGGAGAGGAGATTCCAGAGCAGCATTGGATGTACCGTTGGGCAAAGCGCTTCTGGTTCAGTGACTTTGGGGCGTATCAACAAATGTCACCGGATAGTTTGCCGAAGGCTAAAGCGCTTGCCCATTCTGGCTCTGCAAACGGCCGTTCCTGATTCAGGATTTTATTCACTAATGTCCTATTGGTTTCCCAGTTATCTCTGTTAACCCCTTTGTTTTATGTCCGCTTCAGCGACCGTTACACCTCCACCGGTTCAGCTAACCCTTCCTCGTCCTGTGCCCCAACAGCGCTTTCGGACGCCCAAGAAGAATATCCCCCAAACACCGCAGGAGCGAAACAGGGTACTGCTGGCTGCACGCGCTTATGTTGAGCGCGAAAAACCCGTTCCGCCTCTTCCTCAGGACGAACTGGCGAAACACGCGGATGCGCTCGTGGCGAAGTTGGAAATCGATCCGATCTATCGCGATTACGTCGGTGTTTTGATCAACAACGAGCTTTGGCGGGAGACATTGGCGTCGGTGCCTTATGAGAGGCGGTTGTTGCTGATTCCCAAATGTCTCCGAATCGAAAGCAAATGCCCGGCTCCTTTTGACGAGTTCGGGTTGCTTTGTAAGCAATGTGGTTTGTGTTCGATTCAGGATCTTCAACTCGAGGCTGAACGTCTTGGGTATGCGGTTCTTGTCGCCGAAGGGTCCGCGATCGTGATGTCGCTGATTCAAACCGGTAAAATCGAGGCGATTGTGGGTGTCAGCTGTCTGAGTGTTTTAGAGCGAGCTTTTCCTTATATGGAAGCCGCAGCGGTTCCAGGCGTGGCGGTTCCTTTGCTTCAAGATGATTGCATCGATACTACCGTCGATCTGGACTGGGTCTGGGATTATATCCACCTCACGAGTGATGACAGGACGCGGCGGATGGACCTCGGGGCGCTTCGTGAAGAGGTCGATTTTTGGTTCACTCCACTTTCTTTGGATTCCGTGATGGGGCCTGCGGTTGGGGAACCTGAGCTTATTGCCAGAGAGTGGTTGCAGCGTGCGGGAAAACGGTGGCGTCCGTTTTTGACCGTGGCGGCGTATCAGGCTTTGCAGGATGAACCCGGGGCGGCGGTCCCGGATTCACTCAAGAAGATTGCCGTTGCGGTTGAGTGTTTCCACAAGGCGTCGCTGATCCATGACGACATTGAGGACGGGGATGAATCGCGTTACGGCGAGCCAACATTACATGCGGAACATGGGGTTGCTGTAGCGTTGAACGTAGGGGATTTGTTGATTGGAGAAGGTTATCGCTTGCTTGCGGAGAGCGCTTTTGGCGCCGAGGAACGGGCGATGATGTTGCAGGTCGCTTCACGTGGACAGCGGGAGCTTTGTCGCGGGCAAGGGGCAGAGCTTGCGTGGACAAAGAGTCCTCGCCCGCTGACCTCTGTGGAAGTGATGGAGATTTTTGAGCGCAAAACGGCTCCGGCGTTTGATGTCGCGTTACAGATTGGTGCATTGGCCGCAGGCTTGGATGCCCATGAAGAGGTGACCTCCATTTTGGCGACATACAGTCGTGCGATGGGGATCGCCTATCAGATCCGCGATGACCTCGAAGATTACAGCGAAGGCGGAGCGGGAGCTCCCGACGACGTTGCTGGGATGCGTCCAAGTGTGGTGCTTTCGGCTGGTTGGGAGCGGGCGCAGGGTGAAAGCAAGAAGGTGCTTGAGGCGTGCTGGAAACGTGAAAGCGGCGTTTCTCCCGAGGCGGTTCGTGCGGCTTGTGTGGAGTCTGGCGCGCTGGATCGGAGCCAGGATTTGCTCGAGCGTTATAAGGAGGAAGCGATTCGTTCTTTGGGCGAGCTCGAGAACGCGAGTTTGAAGGGATTGCTCCGTCGCGTTTTGGGCAAGATTTTTAACGACACCGAGATTAAGGGATGGTGTAAGGAGTTTGAAAACAAAGAGGCTCACGCGGAGTAAAGTGTGAGTTCGAGGCTAAGTCGGACCGGCCTCCTCTGACCTCTGGAAAAACAAACGGCGCCTGGAAACTCCTTTCGGAGATTCGAGGCGCCGTTGCTTTTGGAGCGATGCCGTCTACTTCGCTGGAATCTCGTTCAGCGTGTAATACGCGACTGGGTGTAACACGGGTTTGCCGTCTTTCGAACGGACGCCGTCCAGGTGAAACTCGTGCACGTGCCCCTTGGTGAGTGTGTCGAGTTTGAGGCGCACCGATTTGCCGTCTTTTCCGACTTCGATGGATTCAATTTTTGGAAACACATCGTCGACTTCGGGGCTGCCGTATTTTTCCTGATAAATATAGGTGAACTCCCGAGCCGTGTAGTTTTTGGGATCACCGGCAGTAGCGGGATCAACGGGTTCGGTGAAGGTGAACTCAAAGCCGTCCGGTTTTGCGTGCACTTCATGAATCTCGAACGGCACCTTACCGGTCCAGTCGATGCGTTCGAACGCAAACGGCTGTCCGCCTTTGGCTCCCCAACCACGATCCGATCCGCCTACAAAGAATTTCCCGTCGGTTCCCATACGTGCACCGATAGGGCCGGATTTGAGTCCCTTGAGGAATGGAAACACGACACCTTGTTTGACCCCGTTGACGGTTTCCAGATACACGCGGGAAACGTTCGAGTGGCTCTGGTCAGGGATGAAGAGTTGCTTCTGGAACGGTCCAAATTTCCCTTCACTTTGGTCACAAATGATCGCGGTAGAGGAGTTGCCGATTTTTCCAGGGCCGTAGACCATATAAACGGCGGGTGGAACCAGTTCCTTGATCTTGGTTCGTTCGGTGACCATGCGACTTTTGTCCATCGGGTCTTGAGGGCGGGGTCCCATGTTTGGCGCTAAACTGTACCATTCGTTACCCCCGGGATGCCCCTGGAATGATCCAGGGACAAGATGTTGGAGGGTACAGGCTCCATGCCAGGGGCCTTGATTGTCCGTGTAGTAAACCTCGCCGTCTGCGTCGAAACCAACTCCCCCTGGGGAACGAACCCCGCTGCAAGTGGGAACCATCGTTCCATCCGGTTTCACGCGCAGAGCCCAACCCCGAAACGGAGCTTTGCTCGAAAACGAGCCGGTGAGGCAGCACAAGATCCACATGTCGCCATTTTTGTCGGGACGCGATCCGAACGAGTATTCGTGGTAATCCCCACTGACCCCCCACTTGTCACACACGGTTTCGAAAGCAGTGGCGCGGCCAAGACCTTTGTCGTCTTTGAGTTTCAGAAGCTCGTAACGATTCGTCGCGTACAAGCTGTTTTCTTTCCAGGCCAGACCGAGGATTTCGTGTTGGCCTTCGGCGAACCGTTGATACTGGATTTGTCCGTCTTTGGGGGCGCTTGGATCCGCTTCAAACGTAGACGTCGCAGCGTTCCAGACGCCTTGTACGGTGCTTGTCTGGGCGTTTGAGGCAATCCAGACCTCACCACGCCGTGTGCCGATGGCGACTTTGCCGTTTGGCAAAAGCTCCACGGAACCCACTTCCAGAGCGGTGCCGGGAGGTGTTGGGAAGGTTGTGATCTTGTAATATTCGGCCTCTGCGGGGTCGGGGCCCTGATTTTGAGCCTGCGAGAGAGAGGTGATGCTGCCCAAAAGGAAGGGGAGAAGAAGGCGATGCGCTTTCATGTTCTTGGGGTAAATTATTTGGCGGACTGAGCGGAGTGAGCTGCGTGAACGTTGGACCAGGAGTAAGCGACCTGGATTTCTTTGCGGGCTGGAACCAGAAGCTGATTACCGACGACACTGGCGCCTTCGACCTGAATGGAGAACTGGTTCTCGAAGTTGCCACTTGGCAGATTGAGTTTCTCACCCTTCACCAAGAAGCCGCCGTTGATTGGCTGGAACGTCGCGTTCCGTGCGAGAACGAGAAACGCTTTTTCAGGAAGCGTTCCGTTGAGTTTCAAGGTCCGGACCAGTTTGCTGTCAGGGCTCTTGAAGTCGCCCGTGGATTCGATGCGGTCTTCCGCTTCCACCCCTCGCCAATTGTATCGGAACGACGGAACCCCTTTTGCGTCGAGGGTGTAGCCTTTCCAAGTGTAGCCTTCCGGAGTCGTGTCGGGTGTTAAGGTCGGCCACGCTGCTGCCGGTGAGTCCAGCACTGCCAGCGGAGGGACCAGGTTTGTGGGGTTTAAAACATCAAACCCCGCAGGCGGCTGAGCGCCCCCTCCGCGATTTTTCCAGTGCCGCGCGGCATCCATAAACGCCCCTCTCCAAGAGAGCGCGAGGTTCATGGATTCGGCGCTCCATGCAAAACTAAGGCCGCCAGGGAAACCGACTCCAATCGAACGGTTGCCTGCGCCCGCTATGAAGTTCCGGTAAAGAATCGGCGCGTCTTTCGGTTCTAGCGGCAGTCCAATGAACTCGTCTTTTTTCTGAGCCGTCGGTGTTTTCCAATTCTCCGGAGTCCATTTGGAAAGCGCCGTGGTGTCGAATCGATCACTCTTCCAGCCTACGTAAAGATCGGCCTGTCCTTCTCCCTGGAAGTATTCGACTCGGACGGAATGGTCGCCTCCTTTGAGCTTCTTCTTCCTTTCTTTGATTTTCGCCGGATGAATTCCGTCGTCGTTGATAAGCACTTCGTCGTCGATGATGAGTCTGACGCCATCGTCACCAGCGGTGTAGAAGGTGTATTCGTCGGTGCCGGGGACCTTTAAGTTTCCAGTAAAAACCAGTCCGTACTGGTTTTTGTAATCATCGAAGTTGAGCTGGATTAGGTTGTCTGCGACTGGGCCTTGTCTATGAGGTGTGAGCGTCGAAAAATCGGGAAGCTTCTTCCATGAACCGTGGTAGAGCGAAAATTTGAGATCCGTCAGCTTTGGCCCCTGCCCGAGCACCTTAAGTACACCTTTCATGCTCATGGCGTGACCCGGAAAACTACAGACGTATGGGTACGCACCCGGTTTTTCGGGGGCCGTGAATTCGATGACCTGATGTTCCTGTGGATTTAGCAGGTTGGACTTGAGCCAGACCCTGGGGTCGTCCGGGAGAAAGTTGCGTTTCATGGCCTCCTCGGGCTTCTCGAGCATCTTCATGACGAGTTCTTCGACGTTGGTCCCCGGCTGACAGAACACGACGTTGTGCGGCATGTCGTCCGGGTTTTCGAAGGTCAATTTGACCTTTGCTCCGGGAGATACGAGGAGTTCGCCCTGATCGAACTTCATTTGGGCGGTGAGTGTTTTGAGGGTGATGGTTACGGGTTCCTGCGCCAGCAGCGGGGAACAAAGGCCCGTAATCAACGTCGAGAGAATGATGGGACGGAGGGGATTCATGAGAGGATAGTAGGAGAAAAATGCGACTCTACGCAGAGTATAACCTTCGAGATCGCCGAAATTCCTACTTTTTTCTCCCAAATACTAGCAGTATTCGCTCAATATTCGGGCGTGTCTAAGTTGCCACGTGAAGATGTACGCCTAGCGGCAGGTCAGTCCTTCCGGTTATTACGCTGGAAGGATGCGCCGGAAGCCGTTGATTTGCTTCAGGATCAGGGTGTCGCGGTGCCGTGGAAAGGTTATGGAAACCGCTGGCACTATCATCGCGAGTTGGAGCTTGCCTGTATTTCACGGGCGCGTGGGACCCGGTTTATTGCGGATGCTGTGGATGCCGTGGACGGCGAGGATTTGGTGCTGATTGGGGCGAATGTGCCGCATTACTGGGACTTAAGTGGTTCGTCCGAGGGAACAGTTTTGCAGTGGGATTTCCCGAGGCACCATGGGATGTGGGGGTTCGCGGAGAGTGCTCCTTTGCAGGCGTTAATGGAGCGAGCCAAGAGGGGGCTCAATGTTCGAGGACATGCCGCGAAGGTTGTCCGGGGGCTGGTGGCGGATATGGCTGGGGTGTCTGGGCTTGGGCGGTTGGCGCTCTTTTTTAAGGTGTTACATGCTCTCACTGATGCGTCGCCGGCAGAGATGCTGCCGGTCTCGACCAAGGCGTTTTCGTTAGAGGGTACGGCGCAACAGCAGGAGGCGATGTCGTTAGCGGTGAGTTACCTGCTGGCCAATTTCCGTAATGGCGTCCGATTGGAGGATCTTTTGCGCCTTACGGGTATGAGTCGCGCGACGTTTTCACGCCAATTCCAGCGGCACGCAGGAAAACCATTCTCGGAGTTACTGAATGAGCTCCGCATCCAATCGGTGTGCCGTGCTTTAAGGGAAACGGATACTCCGGTGGCGATTGTGGCGTTGGAAGAGGGCTTTAATCAGCTCTCGTTTTTTAACCGGATTTTTCGCCGCTATGTCGGGTGTACTCCCCGGGAATATCGGCGCCGGAATATCGCCGGTCTCTAGTCTGGGATCAGTGGCTGCACGCCGCCGAGGTGTTTCGCGAAAAAGCGCGTTGCGATATCAACAGTTTGAGCGCACCACGGGTCACTCATCCAAAAAGGGTGCGGTGCGTATTTGAGTGTATGAAGAGCTGTATCAATGCCCAGTGCTTCCAGCTTTTCCATGGCCTCTTTCCGTCCAATTTTCACGGTGTCTTTCTCACCCTCGATGAAAATGGTCGGTGGCACACCGGCTCGAATGTGCGTGATTGGGGATGCCTGTCGATACAGTTCGGGGTTTTCCTCACATGAAGATCCGAAGAAAGTCAGTGCGCTTGCTGTGGTTTTGGTGCGGTTGGCTTCCACTAAATCCTGCGTTGCCGCCATCACGATACAGGCCTGCACACTGCTATCGACGTCGGGAAGGGGTCCGTTTCCTTCAAACTCCTTTTTACCTGAGGTTAATGCCGTGAGCCCGGAGAGGTGACCGCCCGCTGATCCTCCCATGACGCCGATCTTCTCGGGGTTAATCTGAAGTTTTTGCGCGTTGGCTCGCATAAACCGGATGGCGGCCTTGCAGTCATGCAGCGCGGCGGGATAGGGGGCCTCGGTTGAGAGACGATAAGAAACCAGTGCGGTGACAAAGCCACGTTGTGCCAGGCGTTCCATCATGGGTCTGTCGGATTCGATTTGGCGTTGGCTCCAGCCGCCGCCGTGGATGTCTAAAATGGCGGGGTATTTGCCGGGGAGTTCTGGGGAGTAGACGAGCAGTTCAACGACGTGTTCAGGATAAGTCGCGATGACGTGTTTGGAGAAACGCAGACCTTCGGGCGTGGAAGCTTCCGGAATGAGCTTTTTCCACTTTGGCGGTGTTTCTTGTGCAATCGCACACGGTGCGAGTGTGATTACCGATAGAAAAAGAGAAAGAGGTGCGAATTTCATGTTTTGGGGAGGCGAATAGGCGACCCGGAATCGGGCAAAGCGCTAGTAGGAAAGTGTGAGTTCCATCACAAACGTGATGCTTGTGGTCTGTTGGTGGACAATTACTGGCGTTGTGAATGGGGCGTATTGTCCAAATTTATCTGGTGTGTTAGGGGTGAGTGAGAAAGGCGACAGGTTGGTTTTCCATCCCCCTAATGAACTCATTGTCTCGATTTTTGTTCACCTCGTTTGGAGGGCTGGTGTTGCTGTTGTGCGGAGGTTTGGAGCTACCCTTGTGGGCTCAATCTTCAGCCGTGACCGCTGTGGATTCTGAAAAAAAAGAGGGTGCAGCGACCTGTATTAAAGACGTCCAGTATATTGCCCGGGCCGATATCACTCCTTACGAAGCGGAGCGCTGTAAGCTGGATTTGTATTTGCCGGGGACAAAGAATTTCCAAACGGTGGTTTGGTTTCACGGGGTGTCTCTCAAGGAGGGCGGGAAAACCGAGGATTATATTCCTAAACTTGCTGCCCGTCTGAACGCTGAGGGGATTGCTTTAGTAGCCGCAGATTACCGACTCAGTCCCAAGGTTCTATTTCCCGCTTACGTGCAGGATGCTGCTGCTGCTGTCGCGTGGGTTTCCAGGAACATTGAGGAGCACGGGGGAAATCCGGCAGCGATCTTTGTGGGGGGGCATTCTGCTGGCGGATATCTGTCCCTGATGGTGGGATTGGATGGGCACTATTTGGAGGAGCAGGGGGTGACGTCTTCTGTCATTGCCGGATTGCTACCGGTGAGTGCTCAAGTGATGACTCACTACACCGTTCGCGAGGAACGCGGGATCGAAAAGTTTAGGATCACTGCGGATGATGCGGCGCCGGTCTATTTTATTCGGAAAAGCTTGATGCCCATATTGTTGTTGTATGCGGACAGGGATTTTCCGGCACGTTCGGAGGAGAACGCATATTTTGTCGCGATCGCGAAGGATGTCGGGCACCGGGATGTGGGGGGATATATGGTCAAGGATCGGAATCACGTGAGTGTCGCCAAGCGCTTGTGTGACGATGGGGATCTGGGGTTTGGGGTGATGTTGGCCTGGATCAAGGATCGAACCAAACGGCGGCCGTAGTGGGGGGGCGGTGTTGTGGAGGGGGGCTGGGGCAGGTTGTTTATCCTAAGGAGAGCGTACGCTCTGGTGCGAAAAATGCTTCAGTAGAAGATTAAGTTAGACAATAGAGCGCTTAGTCCGCTCGGAGCTGCATTTATGATTTCTTCCCAACTTCCATCCAGTAAGCCGATTGTTTCGTTTGATCGGGTGCGTGATGTGTTGGTTTGGAAAGCAGCACACCCTTTCGCTCGCCCTCAATCTTCCCTGTTTATGTCCCGATTAATTCTCGCTTCCCGTGCCCTCCGGGTGGTCTTTTTGACGTTCCTCCTGATTTTTTGTGGATTTGGCCAACAGGCCTCTGCGGTTACACCGATGTCCGCCGCTGGGCAGCTCCATACGCTTTTCCTTTCCGCAGATGGGAACGTTTGGGCCGCAGGGGCGAACACTTACGGCGAGTTGGGGGATGGGACCACGACGCAGCGTACGAATCCGGTCTTTGTAATGAGCGGTGTGACGCAGATTGCAGCGGGTGAGTCTTTTAGTCTTTTTCTGAAAAGTGACGGCACAGTCTGGGCTGCTGGCTTTAATACTCACGGTGAACTTGGTGTTGGGGCTGGTGTGGACCAGCACACTCCAGTGCAGATTTCAGGGTTAACGGGCGTTATTGCGATTTCGGCAGGTCAGAATCACGCGTATTTTCTCAAGGGTGACGGATCGGTTTGGGTTACGGGAATGAACACATCTGGTCAGTTGGGGCTTGGGGATAACACGGCGCGATTTTCGCCGGTGCAAGCAGTGGCTTCCGGGGTGGTTTCGATTTCGGCTGGGGGGGCTGCCGGGTTAATTGTGAAGACGGACGGGTCCGTCTGGGGAACGGGTTACAATTTATCAGGTCAGTTGGGGTTAGGGGATACCTCGAACCGGAATACGTTCACTTCGATTTTGGGGTCGGGCGTGAAGAGCGTCGCTGTGGGGTACCGGCACAGTCTGTTTTTGATGAACGATGGGACGGTGAAGGCCACCGGATTAAACGGGAACGGTCAGCTTGGAGACGGGACTGTGACGCAACGGAATTCACCTGTGACGATGACCGGGATTTCCGGGGCATCCGGAGTTTCAACGGCGAATATACACAGTTTGATCCTGAAAACGGACGGCAGCGTGTGGGTGACCGGGGATAATGCGTATGGCCAGTACGGTGACGGCACTACAACGGAGGTGCATACGGCCAAGCAGATCGTGGTCGGAGCACAGGCGGTAAACGCTGGATGGTGCACTTCGCATTTTGTGCGGAAAGACGGCTCTGTTTGGGTCGTGGGGCGTGGGGGGAATGGACAGTTGGGAAGCGGCGGGACGGGGGATATCAGCACACCGCGCCGTGTGGCGGTGGTTTCGCCTGGGGCGACGCCGATGGTGACGGCGGGGGCGCAGAACAGTCACGTGCTCAAAGCGGATGGAACGGTTTGGGCGATTGGAACCAACGCATTCGGGCAAATTGGAAATGGAACGACTACCGCACAGACCTCTTACGTCACGGTCTCTGGTTTGACTGACGTGACAGCCATTGTGAATGGCCTGCACTTTTGCCTGTATCTAAAGGCCGATGGGACGGTCTGGGCGTCTGGGAGAAATAACGCTGGGCAATTAGGCACCGGGGATACCAGCAATCGAAATGTCCCGACCCAGATCGCAGGCTTATCGGGAGTGATCGCCATGGCGGCAGGAGAGGCGCACAGCTTGTTTTTAAAAACAGACGGGACGGTTTGGTCTGTTGGAGACAATGCCTATGGTCAGCTCGGGGATGGTACGAACACCAACCGATCGTCTCCAGTGCAGGTCACGACGTTGAATAATGTGGTGGCCATTGGTTGTGGAAAATACCACAGCCTTTTTGTGAAGGCGGATGGAACGGCTTGGGCTGTTGGGGCGGCTGGTTCCGGTCAGTTGGGGAATAATGGAGGCACAGATCTCAATGTGCCGACGCTGGTTTTAGGAATTGGGAATGTCGTTGGCGTTGCGGGTGGTGGAGGACACAGCCTGTTTTTGAAAGGCGATGGAACGGTGTGGGCAGCCGGCTTAGGGACGGACGGTCAGTTGGGCGATGGGACGTTTTCAGGGAAGGCTTACGTGGTCCAGGCAATCGGCCTCACCAATATGGTTTCGGTATCTGCGGGAGATGTGAGCAGCATTTTTCTGAAGTCTGACGGGACGGTTTGGGGGGTGGGTGCTAATTCCAACGGAGAGTTGGGAGATGGGACGACCACTGGTCGATCTACACCGGTGCAAATGTCCGGGGTGAACAATGTGGTTCAAGCGAGAATGGGTTCATGGGCTTCGCACACACTTTTACTGAAATCGGACGGAAGTGTGTACGGGACGGGATTAAATGCCTATGGCCAGCTCAGCGACGGCACAACGACGAGCCGCAGTACGCCTGTGGCGAACGGCCTGAACCTTCAACTCTCCCCGGCAGCCAATATGAACGTAGCGCGTGAACTCCATACGGCGACGCTTCTTCCGAATGGCAGGGTTCTGATTGCTGGAGGCGACGCAGGAGGTGCAGCGTTTGCGAGTACGGAGCTTTATGAGCCCCAGAACAACACGTTTGTGACCAGCGGATCGTTGAGTGTCGGGCGACAATATCATACCGCAACGCTTCTCAACAACGGGAAGGTTCTGGTGGCTGGCGGGCACCTTGGGTCTCCGAATGCGAGCACGGCGGTTTGTGAGCTCTACGATGTCTCGACTGGCACGTGGTCGAGTACCGGAAGTCTGACCACGGCGCGTGATTTCCATACAGCAACTCTGCTTCCGAATGGGAAGGTGCTTGTGGCAGGAGGCGAAAACAGCGGCGGAGGCACTGCAATTAGTAGCGCTGAAATCTATGATCCCAATGCCGGAACGTGGTCTTCGGCAGGGAATATGAGTAGCGCTCGGTGCGCTGCAATTGGTGTGCTGTTGCCAAATGGGAAAGTGCTAGTAGCTGGTGGACATGACGGTTCATCGACGGTTTTAAGTTCTGCGGAGCTTTATGATCCTGTAGCGAATAGTTGGAGTGCGACGGGAGCGATGAGTTCTCCTCGTCAGGTTTTTGCAGCTACGCTTCTTTCCAGTGGCAAGGTACTGGTGACGACTGGGGTGAATGGGCCGGTGGTCACTGCGGCCGAATTATACGATCCGAGCACTGGAACGTGGTCGGCTGCGGGGAGTTTAGCTCAGGGTCGATATTATGCTTCGATGATACTGCTTCCGAGCGGCAAAGTGTTGGCGGCCGGTGGTTATAACGCGGGAGAACTCAACACGATGGAGATCTATGATCCCGTATCCAACAGTTGGACTTCCGGCGGGAATATGGCGAGTGCACATCAGTCGTTCCCGATGGTATTGCTGCCAAATGGACAGGTCTTCATTGCGGGGGGGCATATCCCCAGCAATTACACGAATATCTGCGAAATCTACTCCCCCTACTCGTCTTTCCCTGCGGGTAATCCGGTGAATGGCGCGTCGCTCGTGGATACGACACTCGGTTCGTTTAACGGCGGCTCCATCTTTGTGGGCGGGAAGAGCACCTTGACCAATCTTGCTGGCGGGAACCTGACGGTGACCGGCGGCCAGTTGGACGTCCTTACGGCGACTCCCAATGGCGGGAATCTCGACCTGAAGGGCGGTAATGTATCCCTGAACACGGGGATTTCGACGGCGAGTATTACCGGCAACGGATCGGTGACCAAAAATGGCGTCGGTGAGTTACAACTCTTGGGAACGAGCAGTTACACTGGGGGAACCACAGTGACAGGCGGGACGCTCACGGCTGGGGGGACACAGGCGTTTGGGACGGGTGGACTGGTGTTAAGCAACACTGCTGGGGTGTCTGTGAACCTCAATGGGTTCTCGAATAGTACGGGTGCGTTGACCGGCGGTGGTTCACTCGGAGGGAACGTGTTGTTGGGTGGCGGGACGCTGACGGTAAATACAACGGCGACGCCTATGGCTGTTGTAGGAAATGCCTTCTCTGTATTTTTACGTGCAGATGGTACTGTTTTGACGACTGGCAGAAACAATGAGGGGCAATTGGGGAATGGCACCACTCAGAGTACAACTACGCCAGTAATGCCGATAACAGGAGTGGCTAGTGTCGCTGCAGGCACTGATTTTGTGATGTACCTCAAGCAGGACGGAACGGTGTGGGGTGGAGGGACGGGGATTCTGGGGGACGGCCAGGGCAGCGTGATTCATTCTGTTCCCGTACAGGTTGGAACCCTAAGTGGTATCGTTGCTATCAGTGCTGGGTACAATCACAGCCTATTTTTGAAACAGGATGGAACGGTGTGGGGGGTAGGGTACAACAATTATGGACAGCTCGGTGATGGGACAACTACGAACCGGTTAAATCCGGTTCCATTGGCTTCTGGAACATTAAATTCGATAACGGCGATATCGGCACATAACGGCTTCAGTTTATTTTTGAAGAGTGATGGTACTGCGTGGGCTGTGGGGAAAAATGATGTCGGTCAGCTTGGTGACGGGACAATAGTTAATAAAAGCTCGCCCATTCAGGTAATGAATAATGTATCTGCGATTTCCGCGGGAATGAATCAGTCTTTGTTTTTAAAGAATGATGGGACTCTCTGGTCTGTAGGGTCGAATGTTTATGGGGAGCTATTAAATGGAGGGACAGTTGCATCCGCGACGCTTACGCAGGTGCAAACTGGAGTGGCTCGTATATTTGCAGGATACGCGCATTCCTATTTTATTAAAACGGATGGATCAGTATGGGGGGCAGGGCAATCAATTGGATCTGCAGTGACACAAATTGGTTTAAATAACGTGGTGTCTATTTCTGCTGGGCAGTATAATGGCTATCATAAGCTTTTCTTAACAGCAGGAGGTGGCGTTTGGGCAAGCGGTAGCGGAGCAAGCGGACAGTTTGGGGGGGGGGACGATACGCTGGGAACTTATAGTTACACTAATCCGGCGTTTATTCGAAATATCGGTTATGCGGGTATTGTTTCCGGTTCAGGTGGGCTAACCGTCTCTGGTTCCGGAACGCAAATTCTGGCAGGAGCGAACACCTACACCGGTGTGACAAACATCATAGGTGGGACTTTGCTGGCGGGGGGATCGCAGGCCGTTGCGTTGAGCAGCGGGGTCAACTTGGCGAATGCTGCGGGCGCAACTTTTGCACTGAATGGCATTAGCGCTACGGTCAACGGACTGAGCGGTGGTGGGACCCTCGGCGGAAATGTGGTTTTAGATAACAAGGCCGTTTTGACTGTGAACAATGCGGTGTCGACAAGTTTCGCAGGGGGGATCAGCGGGATCGGTGGGCTGACTAAATCCGGTTCAGGGATTTTAACTCTGTCTGGTGCGAGTAGCTATACGGGTACGACCTTTGTAAGTTCAGGAAGTCTTCTTCTCGGGAGTACGCAGGCGTTGAGTGGAAGCTCTGGATTATCTTTCAGTGCGACGGCTGGTGCCTTGCTGAATTTGAACGGATTTTCGAATACTTCAGGTGCACTCGGAGGTGGGGGAAGTAGTGGGGGGGGAGTGGATTTGGGAGGCGGAACGCTAACCGTGGATACGAAGGTAACGCCGATGGCGTTTGCGAGATCGAACCGGATATTTTTCTTGAGGGGAGACGGTAGTGTTCGGGCGACGGGGCTTAATGACTATGGGCAATTAGGAGACGGAACTACGGTGAATAAGAATTCACCGGTGTTTATCATGAAGGGGGTTAAGTCAGTGGCCATGGGGGATTATCATACTGTTTTCCTAAAGACGGATGGTACGGCTTGGTCTGTTGGGCACAATGTGGATGGAGAATTAGGGGATGGAACAACGGTGGATAAGACAACACCGATTCAAGTCATGAGTGGGGTGAGTTCCATTGCCTGCGGTTATCAACATACGCTGTTTGTTAAAACGGATGGAACAGTCTGGGCCGCCGGTCTGAATAACTACGGTCAGCTTGGAAACGGCGGTACTATAAATAGCAGTTCGCCTGCGCAGGTAAGTGGATTGAATGGGGTTGTGGCGGCGTCCGCAGGCTCGGGCCATAGTGTGTTTCTTAAAAAGGACGGAACGGTCTGGGCAGTTGGAGTGAATAGCGCGAGTCAGATTGGAGATGGTACAACAACTGATCGGTACACGCCGGTTCAGGTTCTTGGGGTATCCGGGGTAGTGGCGATGGCATCCGGTTCCGGCCATAACCTGTTTGTAAAGAATGATGGAACAGCGTGGGGAACGGGCTGGAATGGAGGGGGGCAACTTGGGGATGGGAGTACGACCAATCGGAGTAATGCGGTACAAGTCATGACTGGGGTGAGTGCTGTGGGGACCGGTCACGTATTTAGTTTCTTTGTGAAGCAAGATGGCACGGTATGGGCAACTGGGCAGAGTTCGCATAATCAGTTGGGTAACGGCAGTGCGGGTGCGGATATTTTGACGCCTGTACAAGTGTCAACTGGTGTGATTGCGGCGAGTGGGGGGGATGCGCACAGCGCATTTGTTAAAAATGACGGTACGGTTTGGGCGGCAGGAGAAAATACATATGGTCAGTTGGGGGATGGCTCCACTACGACACGGAATCCGGCAGTTCAGGTCTTTAATCTTGGTTATGCCGGTGTGATTTCCGGTTCGGGCGGGCTTGTGGTTTCAGGTTCCGGAACGCAGATTCTTGCGGGAGCCAATACTTATACAGGCCCTACGACCCTTGCGGGTGGTGTGCTTTCTGTAAACACGCTGACCAATGGTGGAGCGTCGAGCCAGCTTGGGGCGTCGTCCAGTGCTCCATCGAATCTGGTATTTGGCGGAGGAACCCTGCAATTCACGGGGACCAATGCGACAAGTACAGACCGTGGATTTACGGTGAATGGCGGAAAATCAGGAACGATCGAGGTCACAAGTCCAGTGACGGTGACGGCTACAGGTGTTGCGACTGGAAGCGGTGTCTTTACGAAGAGTGGAATGGGGACGCTGGTCTTGGCGGGGACGAATACGTTGAGTGGTGCGACCTCGGTGATGGGGGGGACATTGCAGGCGGGAGGGACTCAGGCATTTGGGGCGGGTGGGATGACATTAAGCAACACGGCTGGTGCGGCTCTGAATCTGAATGGGTTTTCGAATACCACCGGCGCTCTTTCTGGTGGCGGGGGCAATGGTGGAAACGTGCTTTTGGGAGGTGGAACACTGAGTGTGAATACGTCAGTGAGCGGGGTGGGCGTGATACAAATTTCTGCAGGTGTGGCTGGAAATACGGGGAATGGCCAGCACAGGACCACGTATGTGAAGAGTGATGGAACGGTGTGGGCGACGGGATGGAACGTGTTTGGTGCGCTGGGAGATGGGACTACGGTGGATAAATCTATTCCGGTATTGATGCCGACGTTAAGCAATGTGACTTCATCGGCTTCGGGTGGTGCGCATAGTGTCCTATTGAAGACGGACGGAACTGTATGGATGACGGGGTATAACGGCGTGGGCCAGTTTGGAAATGGCAATACGACTAACGCAGTTTTACCAGTGCAGACAGGGACGCTTTCCGGAATCATTATGGTTTCGGCGGGCAATCAGCACAGTTTGTTTTTGAAGAATGACGGGACTGCGTGGGGTGCTGGGTGGAACACGGAAGGGGAATTGGGGGATGGAAGTGTGACTCATCGCAGTACACCGGTACAGGCAGGCACGCTTACCGGGTTGATTGCGGTTTCGGCTGGGTTCAATCACAGTTTGTTTCTCAAAAATGACGGAACGGTATGGGGAACCGGTCTCAACGGAGACGGTCAGCTTGGAAACGGGGGGACTGTGAATAGTAGTTCACCGGTGCAGGTTGGAACGCTAACCGGTGTGACGGCGGTTGCCGCTGGCGCGTATCACAGTTTGTTTTTGAAGCAGGACGGCACGGTGTGGGCGACTGGACGTAATGATCAGGGACAGCTTGGCGATGGCACTACGGTCCCGAAGAGCATTCCTGTACAGGTGGCTGGGTTGAATGGGGTGATTGCTATGTCTGGCGGGTTTTTACACAGTCTGTTTTTGAAAGCGGACGGGACGGTGTGGGCTGTTGGGTACAACACTTCCAACCAGCTTGGAGATGGAACAACAACCCAGCGTAGTACGCCGGTACAGGTGTCCGGGGTGAATGGCGTGATTGCGATTTCAGCGGGGCATACGCATAGCGTATTTTTGAAGAAGGATGGCAGCGTATTGGCGGTGGGTTATAACGGTTATGGGGGGCTTGGAGATGGGACTTTGACGACTAGGAGTGTGGCGGTCCCAGTTTTGATGCCCGCCTCGGGAGCGTATCAGGGTGTGATTTCCGGTTCGGGTGGGCTTGTGGTTTCCGGGGCCGGAACCCAGATCTTTGCAGGACAAAATACTTATACGGGTGCAACGAATCTGAACGGCGGGGTTCTTTCCGTGAACTCCCTTGCGAACGGTGGAGTGGCGAGCGGGCTCGGTTCATCTTCGAATGCGGCGTCGAACTTGGTGTTCGGTGGGGGTGCGTTGCAGTACACGGGAACGGGGGGCAGTACGAACCGCGCATTCTCGATCACAGGTACGAATACCGCCAAAATTGACGTGGTGAATTCGGTGGTGCTGACGCAGTCCGGAAACATTGCCGGTGGCGTTGGCGGGTTGATGAAGAACGGTGCGGGGACCTTGCTGTTATCGGGAACGAATGCGTATTCGGGACCGACTACGGTGTCTAGTGGGACCATTCAGGCGGGTGGGACGCAGGCGTTTGGCACGAATTCGGCGGTAACGTTGATGAACCAGAGCGGTGTTGCGCTGAACTTGAATGGGTTCAGTAACACGATCGGTTCACTGGTTGGGGGAGGTACGTCGGGGGGATACGTGGTGCTGGGAAGTGGGACACTGACGACCGGTGTAGATAACTCGAGTAGCGTGTATAACGGTGTGATTTCGGGTGTTGGTGGTTTGATCAAGGCGGGGTCGGGTACATTTACGCTTGCTGGCAATAACACGTATAGTGGTCAAACCACGGTGAGCGGGGGGATATTGCAGGCTGGAGGAACGCAGGCGTTTGGGACGAATTCGATTGTAAGTTTAGGAAACGCAGGTGGGGTACTTTTGGATTTGAATGGGTTTAATACCTCTATTGGGTTGCTCATTGGCGGAGGTACATCTGGTGGTAACGTAGCCTTGGGAACAGGGACTTTGAGTGTTGGGGCCCTGAGCACGAATTCGACTTATTCCGGTGTGATTTCCGGTTCCGGCGGTTTAACGAAGGTTGGGACAGGGATTCTCCAATTGGCGGGCAGCAACGTCTATTCTGGCGCTTCGACGGTGTCCTCTGGGACGCTTCAAGCTGGAGGCGTGCAGGTTTTTAGCCCGAACTCGCAAGTGACGTTGAACAACCAAAGCGGGGTTTTGTTAAACCTGAATGGGTTTAGCAACACGATTGGTTCTCTGCTAGGAGGCGGGACATCCGGAGGCAACGTACTGATTGGAAATGGTACGCTGACGACGGGAGTGGATAATTCGAGCACCGTGTTTAACGGTGTGATTTCCGGTTCTGGGTCGCTGATTAAGGCTGGGACGGGTACGTTTACGCTCAGTGGGAATAATGTTTACACGGGGATGACGACTGTTTCGTCAGGTGTACTGCGTGCGGGCGGGACACAGGCGTTTGGGGTAGGCGGACGAGTGGTGCTTTCAAATACAGCGGGAGTGGTGCTGGATTTGAATGGATTTAATACGACGATTGGTTCCTTGGAAGACGGGGGAACGCTGGGCGGGAATGTGGTGCTGGGGGCTGCGACGTTGACGACGAATGGAAATAACAGATCTTCATTCTTTAACGGCGTGGTGTCGGGGTCGGGTGGGTTGGTAAAGATGGGTACGGGTACGTTGACGTTGCAGGGGGCAAATACTTATAGCGGAAATACGACGATTTCTGCCGGAACGCTGGCGGTGCACGGACTGATTGGCAGCACCGGCAATGTGAGCAATAACGGGTTGTTTGTTTACAATGGAACCGGAACGCAGGTGCTTACCGGAGTGGTAAGCGGAAGCGGAGCGTTGCAGGTGCTTAGTGGGACCCTGCAGCTAGGCGGAGCGAATACCTACAGCGGCGTGACAAACGTAAATGGCGGGGTGTTGACGCTTGCGAATCCGGCTGCCATTGGGACTTCGAGTGTGGTGAATGTTGCGCCCGGAGCGGTGTTGGGGCTTGGCGGGTTTTCTCACAGCTTTAATACGCTGAGTTTAGCGGGTGGGTTGATTCAGAATGGGACACTGACTGCATCGACGCTCAATCTTGATTACGGCGCAGTAAATGCGTCTTTGAGTGGTGGGGGAGCGGTTACAAAAAACACGGCAGGTACGGTACTGACACTTGGCGGAAACAATGCGGGTTGGACGGGTGCGCTCAATGTGTCGGCCGGGACGTTGCATTTCACCAATGGCGCTGCGGTTTCGAGCGCAAACCTGATCAATGTCAGCGGAGTTGGTGCTGTGCTTGAATTAGGCGGACAGGCACTCGTCTCGGGCTCATTGAATTTGGTAGATGGCGCGGTGGTTGCAGGAACGATGAACGCGACGGCGTATCAGCTCACCAATGGTCAGGTGGGCGCCAATCTGACTGGAGCCGGTTCCTTGACGAAGTCTGGGACGGGAATTGTGACGCTTAATGGGATGAACAGTCTATCCGGGGTTACCGATGTTCTTGGCGGAACGTTGAACGTCAGTACTCCGAATGGAATTGGCAGTGGGCTTTTGACCATTAATGGTGCGAGTACGTTGGCGATTGGCGGCAACAACCAGAATATTAGCGGATTGAATTTGGTGGGCGGGAACATCGTGGGCAGCGGTGCCCTCATTCTTACGGCTGGATCATTAAACGTATCCAACGGGAGTATCGCGACAGGATTGAGCGGTACAGGTGGGTTGATAAAAACCGGCGCGGGAATTGTTACGTTGAGTGGTGCCAATAACTACTCGGGTGACACGATTATTAGTTCGGGGACACTTCAGATGGCGGGCACGGGTGCGATTCTGAATTCGAATACGATTCAAGTTTCTGCGGGAGCAACGTGGGCGTTGTCGGGAGGCGGTGCAGGTGTGGGCGCCGGAAGGTCTCTCCTAGTCGGGAATGGTTCGATCACTGGAGATCTGACGATGGGCTCGGGTAGCAAGTTGTCGCTGGAGAATAGCGGTGGACTCGCGAGTGCTTCCTTTGGAGGCGGGTTGAGTCTGAATGGGGAAGTCAGACTGCGTCTTGGTGGGTCACTGAGTAGCGACAATTTAAACGTGAGTGGGTTGTTGTCGGTTGGAGCCGGTGCAAGTTTGAGGTTGCTGAATTTTGGAGGAATGACAGGAGGATCTTACACCCTGTTCAACTACGGAACGGCTTTGAATCTGAATCAGTTTACGATTGATTCGTCCCTATTGGGGTCCGCGTTTCATGCGACGCTTGATATTTCTACCCCGAACCAAGTTCGGGTCACGCTCTTGGAAGATCATGTGATTGCCTCAGGTACGTTGGAGAGTTTTGCGGCGCTCTCGCAGTTTAGTGGATTACTCATTAACGGGACCTTGAGCTTTAGTGGTGATGAGGTATTTGCCGGAATCATTAGCGGGTCAGGATCCTTAATGGTATCGACTGGTGGCCATCTGATTTTGTCGGGAACAAACTCGTATAATGGCGGAACAATTGTGGATGGTGGTACTTTCGAAGTGATCAGCTCTGCTACATTTGCGCCGAACACGGCACTGTCACTGTTAAACGGAGCCTCTGGATTTTTTGAAACGAACAATGCGTCGTTTGGCCTTGTGACGAATGCGGGGGATTTAACTTTTGTGGGTTCTGGAACGAGCACCCTTGCGGGTTTAACGGGTCTTGGATTTACCGATGTGCCTGACTTGGCGGTGACGGGGACGCTGGCGTCCGGAACGGTACATGTTACAGGAAAGTCGTTCCTTTCGAATGTCAGCGGTGGCGATTTGACCCTTGATGGAGCTGCGATGATTGGATTGTTGCAGGGCGGATCCCTTACTTTGGGTGGACCAACTGTTGTGAATAATCTTTTGGCAGGGTCGATTGTCCTAAATGGAGCGACACTTAGCGTGAATGGTGGTTCGTATGCACAAAGTATCTCCGGTAGTGGTGTTTTAACGAAGGTCGGGACGGCGACGCTTTCGATTACGGGTTCGAATACGAATATCGGCGGAACCGTGGTACAGAGTGGAACCCTTATGTTAGGGAACGGCGGGGCCAGCGGTTCGGTGTCTGGTCCGATTACGAACAACGCGACTTTGGTGGTTAATCGAAACGACGTATTCACCTTGTCGGGAGTTAACGGCGGTGGCGTGATTCACAAGATGGGCCCTGGTACCCTCGTTCTCACTGGGGCTAACAGTGCTTCGAATACCATGATTTTGGGTGGTACTCTGATGATTGGTGATGGCACCACGGACGGCACACTGGCGGGAAATATTTTTGGGCCGGGTCCTGTTGTGTTTAATCCGGCAGTAAACTCGACGTATGCGGGTTCACTTTCTGGAAGCGCAGGTTTTGTAAAACAGGGATCCGGTACACTTGTGTTGTCGGGGAATAATGGCGGGTATACGGGCACGGTGAATGTGAACGGTGGAACACTCTCCCTCGTGGGCGGTGGCGCGTTGAGTCCGGCAAATGTAGTGTCACTGAATGTGGGGCGTCTCGCTGTCGCTAGTGGCACGAATGTATCGATTGGCGGGTTAAACGGCGGCGGTGTTGTCCAGTTGGACGGCGTGCTCAATGTGGGTGCTGGTAATTACAATGGAGCGTTTGCCGGAAATGGCGCACTTGTCAAAGTCGGTACCGGAGGGTTGGCGCTTAATGGAAACAGTGGCTACGCCGGTGGGACAACGGTGAGTGCTGGATCCTTGATGATCAGCGCATCTGGATCACTCTTTGGTGGATCTGGTCTTAATATAGCGCCTGGTGGGTCTCTCAATGTTGCATACCCGAATCCAAATCTGGGTGCGGTTGTGAACAACGGGATGCTCAGTTTCACGGGCGCTGGTGTGACCTCGCTCACAAGTTTGGGAGGTTCGGGGAACACGAGCGTTTCCAGTAATTTGTCCGTGGGTGGAGCGATGAGTGACGGGTTGGTATCGGTTGGGGGGAGCGTAAGTTTTGGTTCGATTAACGGCGGTCAGTTGAGTGTGACTGGGCCGGCTAACTTCGGTTTTGTCGGCGGTGGTGTGCTCAACTTGTCTGGGCCGAGCTCGGTTGCGAACCTAAACGGCGGTGCGATTACCCTCAATGGCGTCCCGCTGACGGTGACGAACGGGATGTTTACGGGGAATATCTCCGGAAATGGATCGCTCGTGAGTGTGGGCAATCTGACCTTGCTCGGTAATCAGGGATACACCGGTGGCACGACAGTTTCTTCCGGTACGTTGCGTTTAGGGGATGGAGTGAGTTCCGCTTCTGTTGTTGGGAATATTACTAATAACGGGGTGGTCGAGTTCCAGCTCCCCGGGGATGGGATCTTCAACGGAGTCGTCAGTGGTCCGGGCTCAGTGGTCAAAGCTGGAGCTGGCAAGCTGAGCATAGCAAATACGCAGAGTATCGGCGGACAATTGATTGTGGTTTCCGGAACGTTGTCTGTAGCACCGAGCGCCATTGTGGGAGTGAGCTCCGCGACGGTGCGCCCGGGAGCGAGTCTCGAGTTCATTGGAGTTTCGAGTGATGTGTCGTTGCCGTTTGCAATCAGTGGCGGAGGAGACGTTCGGGTCAGTAACCCAGCGGTTACGGTGAGCTGGGTAGGTGGAAGCACTTCTGTTCCCGTTGTGATTACTTCGCATCCGGTCGGTGGGAATGTGCTTTTTGGCGGAACCTATACGTTCAACGTTTCTGCGAGTGGCACTGAGCCTCTGACGTATCAATGGAGACGTGGGGTTACGTTACTGGGTGGCGGTTCTTCGTCGTTCACAGTAAGTGGTGCGAGGTTTACGGATGCGGGTACGTACGGAGTGACGGTTTCCAACGTGAAAGGACCGGTCTTGAGTGCTCCCGCGATGCTGACAGTTGAGGGCATTAACGCACCGTTGCAGCCCACGCTGTTTGTGCTTGGCGGATCCCTGCAGCTTGAGGTGGGGGTAGTTGCTGCCACTTCTCCGACATATCGTTGGTTTAAGGACGGTGTGTTGATTCCGGGCGCGACAAGCCAGCGGTATGAAAAGCCAGTAGCAACTGGAGATGATAATGGACTCTATAAAGTGGAGGTCACTTTTGGCTCGGGCGTTGTTACTACGCCAGAAGTGCCGGTTGGGCAGAGTGCGCCAATTGTGCAGTTAACTCCGTCGCTACCTGTAAATCTTTTGGGAGGCGGAAGTGTGGAGTTTTCGACTACGATCCTTAATGGGCCATTTTTGCAGGCTAAGGGCCTGCCACTCTCGTATCAATGGAGACGTAATGGTCAGCTTTTAGATGCCGTAACAGGAGGTTCCTTGAGGTTGAACGGTGTGGGTTTTGCGGATGCGGGCCTATATGAGGTCACCGTGAGTGCCGGGTCGTATTCTGCGATCAAATCCAATTCACTGCAAGTTGCTGGCATTCTTGTGACCCACCAACCTTCCAGTGCGTCACGAATTGTGGGGGGAAGTGTGGAGTTCTCTGTGGAGGCTGCTGCTGGTGGGCCATTGGCGTATCAATGGAGGAAAGACGGCGCTCTAGTGTTGAGCGGAGGAACCTCCTCGGTTTACGGAATACCCAATGTCCAGCAGGATTCAACTGGAGTCTATGATGTCATTCTGAAGGCGGGGGGAGCCGAAGTTCTTAGTCAGGGAGCGACGTTAAAAGTGCTCGCGCCGGTGGTTGTGGATACGGCGTTCTTCGCCAAACAGGCACGTGCCTTAAATCCGGGCCAGCGTCTAGATCTGGCTGTTGCAGCGAGCGGAACCGAACCGCTTGGATTCCAATGGTACAAAAATGGCAATGAAATCCTAGGTGCGATCTCGCCGACGTACAGCGTGCCTGCCGTAAGCGCGTTGGATGCGGGGACGTATTCTGTGTTGGTGAAAAATGTGGTGAATGTAGGAGGCGTGACCTCCGGCGGAGTGAGTGTGGTAGTGAATGCTGCGCCTCCAGCGGGCGTGGTGACTGCGGTGGTAAGTAGCGGAACAGTTGGCGCGGTGGTGCCTGGGGCGACGGTGACTCTGTCTGCGAATGTTCCAGCGGGGACCGATACTGCTTATTTGAAGTATCAGTGGCGCCGGAATCGTGTCCTGATCGATGGCGCAACGGGTAATACGCTGCCATTGGGCACCGTTAATTCGCTCGCCCAGGAAGGATATTACGATGTGGTTCTGATCAACACAGTAGACCGGACGGAATGGGCTGGTGTGCAGGTAGCGTTGAGCCAGCGCCCTGTTTATTTGGTATCTGACTTGAATCCCATTACCGTGTTGGCGGGGAGTGCTCTCAAATGGAATGGCTTTGTGGCGGGTCCAAGTGATCAGACGTTGACGTATGTTTGGAAGAGGGGAGCAACAGTTGTTCCTGGCGCGAATACGAATACTCTGACGATCCCGAGTGTTAGTCTTGCGGATGCCGGTACATATACCGTTACGGCTTCGAATGGGTTTAGTAGCGTGATCAGTCGGCCTGTGACTTTGAGTGTGATCGCTCCTGCGAACATTACGAACCAGCCAGTGGGTGGAGTCTTTAATCCTGGGACACGTGCTGTGTTCACAGTGGGAGCAACGGGACGGGATTTGAAATATCAATGGTTGCGTGGAGGGCAGGCGATACCGGGAGCTACAGCGCCGACCTTTGAATTGCCTGCAGTGAGCGCGGAAGACGATGTGGTCTCCAATCCGAACGCGAAATTGAGTGTACGGGTTTACAATCAAGATCCGTTTACGAACGCGATTTTAAGCTCAGTAACCAGCGATCCTGTTACCGTTATTGTGCGGAAGCCCGTGGTGTTGGTTTCGGTGACTCCGAAGGGGCGTTTGTTGGTGGATTCGGGGGCAACCGTACAATTTGATGTCGTGGCTACTGGGACAGAAGTGAGCTATCAGTGGCGTCGTAATCTGACTCCGATTTTAGGCGAAACGAAATCCAGTTTGTCTGTGATTGTGGGTGGAACGTCTACAGTTGGAAAATATGACGTGGTGGTGAAGAACGCAGTGAACGAGGTGCAGGGTGAGGCAGGAGAGGTGGAACTGAAGGTTCCTATTTCGATCACGCAGCAGCCTGTTGGTGTTGTTTCAAACAGTAACAAGGCTGTCTTGTTAAGCGTAGCGGCTACGGGAACTGCACCGATCAGTTACCAGTGGAAAAAAGATGGGAAGGATATTTTGGCTGGAGGAACTGCTTCGACGTATGCAATTGCGAGTTTGAGCGGAACAGATGAGGGGCTTTACCAGGTGATAGTCAGCAATGGAGTGGGAACCCCTGTGGCGAGTAATGAGGTGGCGGTGCGGGTGAACGATACGTTGACGATTACGAAACAACCGCGCTCGCCGGAGCCCGTTTTGTTGGACGGAGCTGTGAAGTCTGTGACGTTAAAGGTTGAGGCGACCACCACGTCCACGAAGGCGTTGCGGTATCAGTGGAGAAAGAACGCAGTGCCGATCGAGAACGAAATTTCTGCGACCCTGACGATTCCGGTGTTGAGCGAATTGAGTCGTGGAGATTACGACGTACTTGTGAGCACCGGGGGGTCAGCGGTTGCGAGTGAGGTGGCGCGAGTGGAAGTGTACGGCGCTTTGAGTGTCGGAGTATTGCCGGCGGCAGGGTATCCAGTGGCAACCAGCGCAGAAGCGGTGACATTGAAGGCGAATGTGCAGGGAAGCGGCCAGGCGCTTGTGTATCAATGGTTGCGTGGAACGACACCGGTTGGTGTTGGGGCCACATTGGATGTCGTGCCGACGGAAGAGTTGACGAACTATAGCGTTCGCGTGGCGATAGCTGGCGGAACATCGAACTTTGGTGCGGTCACAAGTGCGAGTGTGCCCGTGCAGCTGCTGAAGGCGGTGAGTATTGTGAGTGGACCGGATGACCTGGTCGCAGATGCCGGAACTAGGGCATCGTTTGCTGTAGTGGCGACAGGAGGTGGCCAGATTGCCTATAAGTGGGAGCGTCGTCGAGGTGGGACTTGGGAGGGTGTTGCTGGAGCGGATGGCGCGCAGTTGGTGATGTCGGAAGTGACGCCGCTTGCGGAAGGCGAGTACCGAGTGATCGTGTCAAATGCTAGAAATTCGGTGACAAAGAGTGCTAAGCTGGTCGTGCGTGTAGCCGATGTGATTACGCAGCAACCTACCTCGCAGATCGTGAATCCGGGAGACGCCGCGGTGTTTGAAGTGAAGGCCAAAGGAGTCGATTTGAATTACCAATGGTATCGGATTAACTCTGGGAGAAATGTGGAAGCGGTCAGTGGCGGTACGGACTCGACGCTCACGGTTAATGGAGCGAGCGAGACAGCGCTATATTATGTGCAAGTGAGACACGCCTTTGGGGTGTCTGTAAGTGAGACGGTGAAGCTGGAGGTTCGTAAAGCCGTCAAGATTACGAAGTCGCCCGGTAGTGTTGGTTTAGACAGCGGGGACAGTGTGACTCTCATTGTGAAGGCAACGGGATCTGAGCCGCTAACCTACCGCTGGTTGAACGGAGGCACCGTATTGTCGGGAGAAACCACCGACAGACTCGTCGTGAAGAGCCAGGGCAATTACGTCGTGGAAGTCACGAACCCTGTCGGAACGGCAGTCAGTGATGCTGCAGTGGTAACGGTTACCGAACCGGTGACCATTACGGTGCAACCAGTGAAGTCTACGGTGGTACGAGTAGGCGATACCGTGGAATTGGCGGTCGTGGCGACTGGGACTCCAGCCGAGGGCGAAACTTCGCTTTCTTACCAGTGGTTAAAGATAATAGGAGGTGTTGAGACTCCGCTAAGTGATGGAACCGGAGTGACCGGAGCGAAGACGGACCGTCTCGTACTAACGAACGTGATTGGGGTTGTCTCCAGGACTGATTCCGGAACGTCGGGGCGGTATTTTGTGAAGGTACAGGGACGGAAAGGAAAACGTTCGGGTGTGGCCTCGGCCATTTCGGAGTTGTCGGTGATCTCAGCACCTGTGATTACCAAACAGCCGGGCCGTTCGGTTTTGAATGGAGTCGGTAATGCGACGTTCAGCGTCGAGGCAGGCGGGACGGGACCGTTTACGTATGAATGGAGTGAGGTCGCTGGCTCTACTGCAACGGTATTGGTGAATCCGCAGGTGGAGAATGGGGGAGCCCAATTGGTGGTTCCTGTGCCGAATGACGCGGTGGCTGCTGCGAAAAAAGGGAAGTCGTATTTTGTAAAAGTAAGCAATGCGGTCGGACAGGTAACAAGCGATGCCGCTAAGTTGATTGTAGTGGGCAAGGCACAAACAGCAGCTCTTGAAAGCAGCGCTGCGGAATCGACTGCGGTGCAGATTGTGGAGCGGGGAGGAAGTGTGACGCTTTTGGGTTCGAGTGTGGTTGCTGTTGAAGGAACAAAATTGGCGTATCAATGGCTAAAGGATGGAGTAGAGCTGACTGGCCAGACAGCTAGCAGTTACGCGATTGGAGCTGTGTCGAAGACGGATGGAGGAGTGTACACACGTCGGGTGCGTGTCCTTGTAGACGCAGTAGGAGGTGACAATGACGGGGCGGAGCTTGAGCGAGTAACGCAGGCTGGAACACTTTTAGTGATCAATAATGGTCCAGTGATTGAGGCGCTCCAAAATCAGACGGTGCGTCCGTCGCAGCCTGTGTTGTTTGCGCCTGTCGTGAAGGTGACGGATCCAACAACCGGCGGGCTGATTTCAGCGCCAGCGAGTGGTGTGACGTTTCAGTGGAAGAAGAACAATACGCCTGTAACTTCAGAAATCAGTGCAAGTGGGGAGCTAAGAATAGCCTCGGTTGCGCCGACCGATAGCGGCACGTATACGGTGCAGGCCACCTATTTGGGAGTGGCTGGTGAGGCGGTGTCTGCCTCACTTAGTGTTAGTGCGGTAGCGCAAGTGGAGCTGCGTTCTAATAACGGCTTGTTGAAATCTGTTGGTGCCAATGAATACACCGTGGAACTTGGGTTGCGCTCCAAATTGAGTCTGCAGGCTGTGGCAACAGGCGGGACTGGTTCCTACAAGTATCAGTGGCGCTTCAACGGCGCCAATATTGTTGGTGCTACGAGAGCGCGCTTTGAGGTTCCCGGAGTCGGGGAGTCTCATGTTGGGCGATACGATGTGGTAGTGAATACTGCGACAGATCGCGTTGCTAGTGGAGTGGTGACTTTGGGTCTGCTGCCTCCGCTTGCGATCACCGAACAACCGGTTGCGAAGGTGACGGTGAACCCAGGGGAATCGATGGAACTGAGTGTAGGGGTGAACCGTTCGGATGTGACATACCAGTGGCTCAAGGGAG